>DIUY01000020.1 GCA_002422395.1 Methylococcaceae bacterium UBA6146
ACATGAACACGCCCTGTTTACGCAGTCCGTTGCTGGTGCGGTGCGGCCGCGGGCTGGGAACCCGACTGCATACGCTTTCACCGCATCCCCAATGCTTTCGTCCACGCGGTTCTTGAGGTTCGGCGACCTACGGCTTTTATCGGTTGGCACCTCCACACCACCTTCGGCGGCCAGTTCCTGATAACGATAAAACGTATCACGCGGCACGCCCACCACTTTACATGCCCTGGATACGTTTTGTAGTTCTTGGGCCAGATTTAACAGCCCTACCTTATGTTTGATAATGGGATTGTTGGTGTGCAACATGGGCGTTACCTTTTGTGTTTTGGTTTAGGGTTCGACACTCATCTTTTCAAGTCGATGTGTCAGATAAAGTCGAGACTAATACATTTCAAAACATCAGTTGGCAGCTCGGTGTCAATATCGCACTCGATCACTCGCGCCTCATATTTTTCTCCGCGCCATGATTTCATGGCATCGCCAGCAAATTCAGCCGCCTTTTTAGTAGAGTAAGCGCCCACAATGTGATGGTGCGTTCCTGTATCGCCCCATCTCGGTTATGTAAATTTTCATGCCTAACAAGTTGGTTAACGGGACGCGGGAAACTCCCTCGCATTTTCAAAGTTCAGTTTGCGTGCCCGTTACCAAGGCGATATGAGCAGAATAAGTTATGGACAGAGTTCATGCCCTAAAAAAGCAAAAGACCCTGCGACAAAATCGCAGAGCCTCATAAGACACCATACTGGATTGCAATCCCCGTTGTATGGCGGCCACCTAGGTGGACTTAAGCCCGATGCCAAAGAAAGAGTGGGGAGCAGGAAGATACTAAAAAATTATAAGTAATACGCCATGTTCGACTTTTAAATTTCAACCAAAGCCTCAAACTGCAAAGGTTGATTCCCGAATAATTTGTTCAAAAACACGCCCATGGTGTGGGCCAATAATTTGCGAATAAAGCGGTTAGCCAAATGCCAAAGATCACGGGCATGAACGCGTTCAATATGAAAGCGTTCCGCGAGTTGACCAATGACCGTTTCGACCAATCGCCTGACCTTCATGAGTTGCTTCAGCAGGGGTTTAGGGCGCGGGCCGGTCATGTTTTTTCGCAAAGGTGTTTGTAAATCAATTTGTTGTTGCGCCAATTCCGCTTTTAACAGGGGGCGGATAAAGCCTTTGTCACCAATCAGCAAGCCCTTAAGCCCCGTCGTCATATCCTGAAGCACATCCCGTTCATCAATATTGGCCGCTGCAAACGTATAACCACAAATCACGCCATCGAAGCTGATAATAATATGGCCTTCAAAGCCGTAATGCTTTTCGTCTTTGGCCGCACACAGTAGCCATAACCGGCTTGATCTTTGAAGCCACTGCACGCGGCCCGGGTAATTTTGCACACGGGCATGGGAAAGCCATCGACCAAGTGGACAGAGTCGGTCAGCACACCCATTTGCTGGGCAAAGGGCATAAATGGCTGTTCCGTGCAATATTTGTCCCATAGCTTTTGCTCCTTAAGTTCAGGGTGTTTTATACCATTTAAATGCGGGACCAAACACTTACCTTGCTTATTGCCAACGCATAGCGGGATTTGGCTACCTATAGGTGGCACATTTAGTTGATGAAAGCCGTTACTCGGCTTAGAAATATAATTGTGCATCAATTCGTCAGTTGCAAACAAAAAATACCTATAATCAACGCCAATTTTTAACGACACAGGTTTTAATATGGAATTGCTTTGGATAGGCACAGCGTATCTTGCCGGGCTAATGGCCAGCCGTTGCTATTTTCCACCGTTGGTGGGCTACTTGCTGGCAGGCTATATTTTAAATGCCGCAGGAGTCCAACCGGATGAAACGCTGGCGCATCTGGCGGACATTGGCATTGAGCTGTTGTTGTTCACCGTGGGCCTAAAGCTGAAATTACGGTCGTTGCTAAGACGCGAGGTGCTCAGTGTGGGAGGCTTGCATCTGCTGATTGTAACCGCAATTTCGGTCATCATTTTTTTCGCTTTCGGCGGGTATGTCTCAGGCGGGCTGGTGTTGGGCGTGAGCTTGGCTTTTTCCAGCACGGTGCTTGCCATCAAGGTATTGGAAGATAATGGCGAGCTTTCCACGATGTATGGCCGAGATGTCCTGAGCATTTTAATCCTGCAAGATATTGTTGCCATTGGTTTGTTGGCGTTTACTAGCGGCAAGCAGCCAACCATTTGGGCATTGGGCCTGTTGCTGTTACCTTTGCTCCGGCCTTTGGCATATCGCCTGCTCAGCGCCAGCCATGACCATGAATTGAAACTGTTGCTAGGGGTGGCGCTGGCGTTGGCAGGCGGCATGTTGGCTGAAAAAGTCGGTATTTCCAGAGACTTGGGGGCATTGCTTATGGGGGTGATGTTGGCCGGACACGCCAATATAGACGACTTGGCCCATAAGTTGTGGGGCTTGAAGGAAACGTTTCTGGTCGCCTTTTTCCTACAAATCGGGCTAACTGATTTGCCAGACCACAACCAGATTGTGCAGGCCTTGGTGCTGCTGTCTTTGCTACCCCTGCAAGGGGGGCTGTTCTTCGCGTTGTTCATACTGATTGGGCTACGCGCACGGACGGCTTTTGTTTCTTCGTTGGCGCTTACGACTTACAGCGAATTTGCGTTGATCACCTCAAACGCCGTCGTTGCCGCGAATTTGTTGCCCCCCGTCTGGGAATCCATTATTGGGCTGGCGGTGGCGCTTTCGTTGGCGGTCGCTGCCCCATTGAACCATTTTTCCCATCGGTTGTTTTCTTTCTTGGAGGGCTTTTTAATCCGTTTTGAAAGGCAAGTTGACCGCCCTGACCGATTGCCGAGTAGTATAGGCGTCACTGAATGGTTGGTGGTGGGCATGGGGCGCACGGGTGTTTCTGCATATTTGGAATTTTGCCAGCAGGATATGCGTGTTTTAGGGCTGGATGCTGACCCGACCGTGTTGGAGCAATTGCTCGCCGATGGCAGGCGAGTCGTTTATGGTGATGCTGAAGACACAGGGCTGTGGGAAAAACTGCCGTTGGCAAGAATCAAGGGAATTATCCTTACAATGCCTGAATTTGAAGTTAGGGCGTCGGCAATCAGTCAGCTAAAAGCGTGCCATTTTGATGGACAAATCGGCACCATTTGTTTTTCTGGCGACGAAGAACGCGAACTTTGCCATTTAGGCGCCACTTTTGTTATCCACCCGCTAATTGAGGCAGGAAAGCAATTGGCTGAACGGATGTTAACCCCAGTGTGTCAAGAAGCGCAGCCGCCGCTACTCCTTGAATGTCCAATCAACACGGATTAACCCCATTTATCTTTGTGGGTAAAAGTTAAATGGGCTAATAAGTGGGCATGAAATAACCTCCATAAACGCGCTCCCCCGCCCATGCTTCGACAAGCTCAGCACGGACGGGAAACGTGTCATCCGAAAATTTCTCGTCATGAGCTTGTCGGAGGGCGGGTGGAAGATTTTATGGGGAAGTTATTCATGACCCTATCCTAAGCCGCCCAACAACCGGTAGGTTTCCACCATCCCCCCAAACTTCAACTTGCTGCGGCAATCTCAATCAACACTTCATCAGGATTGACCGAATCACCCTTGGCGACATAAACGGCTTTAACCACGCCCCCTATCGGCGCGGTGATCTCCGTTTCCATTTTCATGGCTTCGGTGATTAACACGCCGGCGCCGGCCAGTACGGGTTGGCCTTCTTTGACCAGCACTTCCAGAATATTACAAGGCATACTGGCAACCACATCGCCAGGCGTGGATGGGCGCGGGCGTTTGCTGGCAATGGCGCTTTTGACCGCACCATGGGCACCACCTTCTAAGACAATTTCATCCAGGGTTTCGACCACTATATCTTCGGGTATGCCATCGACGGTGAAATAGAAATGCCGCAGGCTTTGGTTTTTGGGGCCGGCGCCAGTGACTTTGATATGGTAGGACTCGCCATGCAGCGCCACGTTAAATTCGGTCGGGGCTTTTTTGACGCCGTTACTGGCTGGTATGGTTTCAAGTTCCAGGGGTTCTGGCACTAGCGCATCAATCGAGCGTTGTTCAAGGAATTGCCTTGCCACTTCGGGGAACATGGCATAACTCAGCACATCTTCGTCATTCAGCGCAAGATGGCCGATTTCTTGGCGCAAATGCTCGAATTCTGGTTTCAGCAAATCGGCGGGGCGGCAGTCAATCAATTCTTCCTTGCCAATGGCGCGGTTTTGCAATTCGCCGTTGACGGCGGCGGGCGCTTTGCCGTAGCCGCCTTGCAGATAGCGTTTGACTTCGTTGGTGATGGTTTCATAGCGCTTGCCGGTCAGCACGTTCAGCACCGCTTGGGTGCCGACGATTTGCGAGGTCGGCGTGACCAGCGGCGGGTAGCCTAAGTCTTTACGCACTTCGGGGATTTCTTTATAAACTTCGCCGATACGGTCCAGCGCGTTGCGTTCCTTAAGCTGGTTGGCCAGATTGGAGATCATGCCGCCCGGTACTTGAAAGATATGCACTTGGGTGTCGATGCCAGTGAATTCGCTCTCAAAACGGTGGTATTTTTTCCTGACTTGCGCAAAGTATGCGTTGGCGGCTTGGAGTTTGTCCAAATCCAAGCCGGTGTCGTAGCCCGTGCCACGCAGGGCCGCGACCAAACTTTCTGTCGGCGGGTGGCTAGTGCCGCCCGCCCAAGATGACAAAGCAGTATCGACGTGGCTACATCCGGCTTCAATCGCTTTCAACTGGCACATTTCCGCGAGTCCCGAAGTGGCGTGGGTGTGCAGGTGCAAGGGCAAATCCACCGCATCTTGCAAGGCCTTGATTAACTCGCTGGCGGCATAAGGCGTCAGCAGACCGGCCATGTCTTTGATGGCAATGGAATCGCAGTCGAGTTTGGCGAGGTTCTTGCCGAGCTTGACGAAGTTTTTAACGTTATGTACTGGGCCGGTGGTGTAGCAAATCGTGCCTTGCGCGTGTTTGCCGCTGTCCTTGGCGGCTTTGATAGCGGTTGTCAGGTTGCGCACGTCATTGAGCGCGTCGAAAATGCGGAACACGTCCATACCATTTTCAGCAGCTTTCAGGATGAACGCCCGCACGACATCATCGGCATAATGCCGGTAGCCCAGCAGATTCTGCCCGCGCACCAGCATTTGCAGCGGCGTATTCGGCAGCGCCGCTTTCAGCTTGCTCAAGCGCTCCCAAGGGTCTTCCTTTAAAAACCGCAAGCACGCGTCAAACGTTGCGCCACCCCAGCATTCCAACGACCAATAGCCGATGCCGTCGAGCAAGGCGCAGCCGGGCAGCATGTCTTCAGTGCGCAGGCGCGTGGCGATCAGCGATTGGTGGGCATCACGCAGGATGACATCAGTAACATAAACTTTTTGCATGGTAGGTTCCTTATCACAAGCCAGTATGGGCGGCCAACACGGCGGCGATTACGCCTGCCAGTATTTCCGGGCGGGGTTTGTTGGAGTAGTTGATCAGTTCGGGATATTTTTCGACAAAGCCGGTGTTAAAACAGGCGGCGCGAAATTCCGGATGCTTTAATATTTGCAAATAATAGGGGATGGTGGTCTTTATCCCGAACAGGCCCATGTCACGCAAGGCGCGTTCGCCGCGTTTGATGGCGTCTTCCCACGTCATTGCGCTAACGATGACTTTAGCCAGCATGGAATCATAAAACGGCGGGATGTCGTAGCCGGTGTAAATCGCCGTGTCGGTGCGCACGCCGGGCCCGCCTGGCGCGTAATAGCGGGAAATTTTGCCGAAGCTGGGCAGAAAACTGTTTTGCGGGTCTTCGGCATTGACACGAAATTGTATGGCGTAGCCGCGCTTGACGATTTCCTCTTGCTTGAAGCGCAACGGCAAACCGGCGGCGATGCGGATTTGTTCTTCAACGATGTCCACACCGGTGATGGTTTCGGTGATGGTGTGTTCGACCTGGACGCGGGTGTTCATCTCCATGAAATAAAAGCGGTCGTTGTCATCAAGCAAAAATTCCACCGTACCGGCGTTGGTGTAGCCGACCGCTTTTGCCGCCAACACCGACAAGCCGCCGATGTATTGCCGTTGCGCTTCGTCCAGTTGCGGCGACGGGGCGATTTCGATCAGTTTCTGGTTGCGCCGTTGTATCGAGCAATCACGCTCGTACAAATGGATGGTGTTGCCGTGTTGGTCGGCCAACACCTGCACTTCAATATGGCGCGGGTTGACGATGCACTTTTCCAAAAACACGTCGGCACTGCCAAAGGCTTTGGTCGCTTCGGAAATCACCCGCTGGTAATTTCGTTGCAGGTCTTCGGCACTGTCGCAGCGCCTTATGCCGCGTCCGCCCCCCCCAGAAGTGGCTTTCAGCATGACCGGATAGCCGATTTTTTCGGCAACTACAAGCGCTTCCTCAACGCTGTCCAGATTGCCGTCCGTGCCTGGGGTGACCGGAATCCCTGCGGCAATCATGGCTTTGCGGGCTTCGGTCTTATCACCCATACGCCGGATGACATCTGCGTCGGGGCCAATGAAAACAATGCCGCGCTCTTGGCAAGCTCTGGCAAACTGGGCGTTTTCGGACAAAAATCCGTAGCCGGGGTGGATGGCGTCACAGCCCGTCGTCGCCGCCAAATTGACCAAGTTATAGATATTAAGATAGCCCGCCACCGGCTCGCTGCCGATGCAATACGACTCATCGGCTTTTTTGACGTGCAGGGCAAAGCGGTCGGCTTCGGTATAAATGGCGGCCGAGCGGATGCCCATTTCAGCGCAGGCGCGGATGATGCGCACGGCGATTTCGCCGCGATTGGCGATCAGGATTTTGCGTAACATCGGTATCGTCCCCTAATAAATTTTATGCCTAAATGGGGTTATTTAGCCCAATTTAAAGCCGGTGAAAAATCCAGCTGCACCGGTTACCCCCTTACTGGTGATGCCGGATAAGCGTTGGACTAAAAAGTCGCCCGATGATTTTGCAACATGAGTCGCGGTTGTGGCAACATTTTGAAGTTCGGCATCCGTAATTTGCACAACGCCATAGTATTCACCAGCGAATAATAGGACGACAGCGGCACCACCCAAGAACAGGGCTGTGCGGAGCATTTTTTTGGCAAAATAACCGACTGCCAGGCCAATCATGAACGGTGCGCCGATATTGCCGAGCAAGAAGTCGGGGGAAAAAACTTCGGGTAAGGATGTGTTGCTAGCGTTATTGTTCATAGTGGCGCGTGGTCGCGTTTAAAGTTAAGGCGTTGGGGGGAAGGAAGCAACGCGGCTATTATTATAAGGGGAGGCGGTGCGATTGCACCGCCTATTTGGATGTTTTTTATCAGAAAGTGTTGCATGGATTTATTGTGCTGGCGTGACAGTGCAGATTATTTAAACCAGCATTTTTATTTAAGGTTGGCCTGATTGTTTTTGCCAAGCAGACCATTGTGGGCAATCCAGCTTGCAGAAAAGCGTTGTAATACGGGTAGGGCCTCTTCGGCTTCATTATGTGCCGTTTGTGTCCATAAAATGACTTTTAATTCCGGTGCCGTGTCGCCCGTCAGGCGCTTGAGCAACTGCTGCCATTTTGCCCGATACGCATTTGCCGTTAAGGTGTTCCCCACTTGGTACCATGCCAGCACCAGGCTGTCTTGGTCTTGATGTTTTATGACCTGCTCATCCACGCTTACGCCGGATATCAAGGTTGCCGAACCCGAATGGATTATCCGTGAAGTGATCAGGTCGTGTGGTTGCAGCAGGTTGTTTTGCGAATTGACCAATTCATGCCCCTGGGTCTCTTTGCCAAAATTGGCGTGGTATAGCCCTACTATTTTTAAGCCATCGGTATAAAAATCAGTGTGCTGGGCGAGTGCGCCGTCAATCCTTGGTTGCCATGCCCAATCGGGGTTATTTACGCGCTGCCAGCCGGGCAAGTCCACAGTTGTTAAATTGCTTGGCAATCCGCTATCGGGAAGCTGTGTCAGCAAGCGGCTAGAGTTGAGTGGCCAGACCAAAAATAGCAGGCTAATCGTTGACAACATCAACAAGGCTTGTCGGTTAGTGTATGCCGCTACGGGTTTTGTGGCGGCCATGATAATAGGGGGCTTAAACGCCGGGTCACGCCAAAAAGACCCCAAATAAAATAATATCAGCATCACCAAGCCAAAAAACAAGCCGCCATAAATCAAATGGTCAACGCCAACCGCTAATGTCATATCGCTGAGGTGGCCGATCATGACAATCATATACGCACGGAAACCATTGGCAATAATGGGCACGATAATGCTTAACAGCATAAACAGCCCGCGTTTCCAGTAGCTGTTGTAGTTTAAATAAGCAAAAACAAAGCCTAAGGTGACCGATGCAATCAGATAGTTGATTCCGCTACAAGCTTCCACAACCGACCAGTTGCCTGACGTTAGAGTAAAAAAATTGCCCTCACGGTAAACAGGCAATCCTGTTAGCCTCAGCATGGCAACGGTAAAAGAGGTGGTGAATTCTATCAACGGGGGGATTAGCCCATCGCCCGTAGGCACCATAAAAAACAGGTAGGTCAATGGGAATAACATTTTGGTGGCGGCTTGAGTGCCTAAAAGCGCCCAAAAAGCACTGACCAACATAGCCACTACGGCGAATTGTTTGACGACTAAAACATGGCTTAAATCGGCTGCCAGCCAAGCAAAGCCAGCCGCGAAAATGGCGGCTAAGCCCAGATAAGACAATGTCGGTGACAGTTGGCGATAATAGTCCCGCCGTGTCCAGAGCAACCAGGCACTGGCGGGGGCGACTAAGAAGCCATAGGTAAAGGTGCTTGAATATGTCCAAGTATGGACAATTGAAGACCAGGTATCAAAAAAAATGCTAATGGAAAGGGCAATAACCAGTAAAGCCGCCCCTAGGGGTGTTCGCCATTGGTGCGGTAGGCTGGAGCCGTTGCTGTCACCGGGCGCCTTTGCCCCATAAAACCACTTCCACGGTATTGAGCATAATCGACACATCCAAGAATAGGCTGTAGTTTTTGACATAATATAAATCGTATTGAAGTTTCTGGATGGTGTCATTTTCATTCGCGCCATAGGGGTAGCATAACTGCGCCCAGCCAGTGATGCCCGGTTTGACCCGATGCCGTTCACAGTAAAAAGGGATGCGTTCATTAAAACCCGCGACGAATTCTGGCCGTTCGGGCCGCGGGCCGACAAAGCTCATGTCACCTTTTAACACGTTGAACAGCTGTGGCAATTCATCTATCCGCGTTTTTCTGATAACCCTACCGACCTGGGTGATTCTTTTGTCGCCGGGCTGTGCCCACTGTGCGCCATTTTTTTCCGCATCGGTCGCCATGCTCCTAAACTTAAGCACCTCAAAGTTTTTGTTATTTTCCCCGACCCGCACTTGCCGATAGAATATCGGCCCTTTAAGGCCGCTTTCCAAAAAAATGGCCAAGGCCGTCATGAACATAAAAGGCCAGGCGACGGCAAAAAGCATCAGGCTTGCGAGTAAATCGAAAATCCTTTTTTCCACTGTCCGTAACCCGCCCTGGGCAAAACCATCGCAATAAATAAGCCACCTAGGTTGGATATTGTCCAGTGAAACAATCCCCTGTTCCCGTTCGTAAAAACTCATTATATTCATAATCCTTATCCCCGACATTTTGCAGTCCAAAAGGTCATCGAGCGGAATCCCTTTGTGTTTGTCATCAAGGGCCAGAACAATTTCATCCACGTTATGCTCTTGTGAAATCAGATTCAGGCTTTTGTCCACGCAGATGATCTTATCCTTATCAACAACTGGCGTTTCATCAGGCAGGGCCACAAAACCGACGATAGTAAAGCCCCTATGGATAAATAAATCATTAATAGCGGCGATCTTCTCTGCCTGTTGGCCGCTACCAATAACTAACACACGGGTTTTATAACGATCGGTGCTAGAGAATTTATAAAACAGATAACGGGTCAGCATCATGCCCAAAAAAGCCAGCACCAGCGTATACGCCAACACCCCCGGACCAATGCGCCAAGCCGGAAAAAAATAATAAAAGAAGGCGACAATAATGCCCGTAACAAAAAAACTCGCGCAAGTCCGCGCCAGCAGATTGTAATCTTGCAGGCTCAAACTCCTTCTATATAGGCCCATTCCTGTGCAGGATATGGACATCACTCCGGAAAAAACAAAGCTGCTGGTCGTTATGGCCGATCCGGTATACCACGATGTCACCGATAAAAAGCGGAGGGTATATCCAAGATACATGGAACTAAAAAATACGCAAAATTCTAATATCAGCAACCAAAGATAGGCGCTGGATATATAGTGGCGAAATATTCGGATCACGTTATTTCCTTATGAATTGTAATAAAATGGCAATAATTATATTAAACAGCTTAAAAATCAACGCAGATTATTATCTGTTAAAAGTTTTTTGACATGGTCCGCAGGAATGGCATAAGTGATGCCGCTTGGGTTTGACAAAGCGTGTTCTTTACTCTCTTGAATAAACACTTTGTTGATAATGCCGATAACTTCCCCGTTGTCGGGGTTATATAACGGGCTACCGCTATTGCCTGGATAGGCGGTGGCATCGAGCTGAAAAACGTTAAATGGCTTGGCCAGCTTACGGAGCATTTTTACGTCAAGTTTTTCTGATGGCAGCATGGGTATGATATTAGGGGTTATTGCGGACACTATGCCCCGATGCGTGACCGGATAAAGTCCTAAGACCATGCCTATAGGAAATCCGGTGAACGCATAAAGCTGGCCTTCGTGTACAGTCGTCACATCACCTAGCTTAAGCGGCGGCAAGGCTGTGCCGATAATTTTTAAAATAGCCAGATCATGTTCGGCATCAAAAGCCACCTGTTCAGTGGCGATGACTTTATCTTCGTCACCTTTCCGATAAAACACCGACACCTGTTCCCGATGCCGGTCATCTAAGTTGGTGGGAATGACATGGGCATTGGTGACAATTAAAGAGCCATTGCCGACCACAAACCCCGTGCCCAAAAAAACCGCACGTGGGTTGCGTGCCGGCATAAACGTCCCCACCGCAACAATGCTGGGCTTTATTTTTGCTACGGTAGAAGGCAATTTTGATTCCGCATAGGGACTGCATGAAAAAAATACGGCCAAGAAATAAACAAGGTAACGGGCGGTGTGGCAGTTTTGCTTCATAATAGGCGGTTGCTTTGTTTACGAAAAGGGAAGCAATAATTCTTCGGTTTTTTCATGTTATTTAGGTATCTGCGCCAGGCGGCGGCATTGCTGACAATAAATCTGCACCTGATAGTTTACCAGCAAATACATGACAGTCTTCTTAAACCAACCAAGCTTGTGCGGGGTCTGCTTTATTTCAACCAGTAACAGCCTTACAATCTGGTCGTGTTATTAATGCAGGATTTGCTACTATAGCAATAGCTTGTCTGCGCTATCCTTATTTTCAACTGTTGAATAATAAAAACTTAAAGAATATGGCTCAATATATTTATTCCATGAATCGGGTTGGTAAAATTGTCCCCCCGAAAAAATACATCCTCAAGGACATCTCGCTGTCTTTTTTTCCTGGTGCAAAAATTGGTGTGCTGGGCTTAAACGGTTCGGGAAAATCCACTTTATTAAGAATCATGGCCGGTGTTGATAAGGAAATCGAAGGCGAGGCCATTCCGTTAAAAGGCATCAATATTGGCTATTTGCAGCAGGAGCCCCATTTAGATCCGACTAAAACAGTGCGTGGTAATGTTGAAGAAGCCGTCGCCCATGTTAAAACGGCATTAAGCGAATTGGATGCCGTGTATGCGGCTTATGCCGAGCCCGATGCTGATTTCGACAAACTGGCGGCAGATCAGGCGCGGCTGGAGGATATTATCAATGCAATGGATGGACATAATATCGACCGCAAGTTGGAAGTCGCGGCTGACGCCCTACGCTTGCCGGATTGGGATGCCGATGTCACTAAATTGTCGGGCGGTGAACAACGGCGGGTGGCCTTATGCCGGTTGTTGCTGTCCAACCCTGACATGCTGTTGTTGGACGAGCCGACCAACCATCTGGATGCCGAATCGGTCGCTTGGCTAGAACGGTTTTTGCACGATTATCCCGGCACCGTCGTGGCGGTGACCCATGACCGCTATTTCTTGGACAACGTGGCGGGTTGGATACTGGAGCTGGACAGGGGCGCGGGCATTCCGTGGGAAGGCAATTACTCCAGCTGGCTGGAGCAAAAGGAAAAACGCCTGGAGCAGGAAGAAAAGCAAGAATCATCCCGCCAGAAAGCCATGAAAGCCGAGCTGGAGTGGGTGCGCTCCAATCAAAAAGGCCGCCATGCCAAGAGTAAGGCGCGGTTGGCGCGGTTTGACGAACTGTCTTCACAAGAAGTGCAAAAACGCAACGAAACCCAAGAGATCTATATTCCGCCTGGCCCGCGTCTGGGCGACGTGGTTATCGAGGCTGATAACATCAGCAAAGGCTTCGGTGACCGCCTGCTTATCAGCGACTTGAGCTTTAAGCTGCCACCCGGCGGCATCGTCGGCATCATCGGCCCGAACGGCGCGGGTAAAACGACCTTGTTCCGCATGATGGCGGGCGTAGAAAAGCCGGATTCAGGCATCTTGACCTTAGGCCAAACCGTGCAACTGTCTTACGTTGACCAGTTGCGTGATGACATGGACGACAGCAAAACCGTTTGGGAAGAAATTTCCGATGGGCTGGATGTCATTACAGTGGGCAAATACGAAACCCCATCGCGGTCTTATGTGGGGCGCTTTAATTTTAAAGGCGGCGACCAGCAAAAACGCATCGGCGAGTTGTCCGGCGGTGAGCGTAACCGCGTGCATTTGGCAAAACTGCTCAAATCCGGCGGTAACGTATTGCTGTTGGATGAGCCGACCAACGATTTGGATGTGGAAACTTTGCGGGCTTTGGAAGAAGCTTTGCTGGCATTTCCCGGCTGCGCCGTGGTCATTTCCCATGACCGCTGGTTTTTGGACCGGATCGCCACGCATATTCTGGCATTTGAAGGGGATAGCAACGTTGTTTGGTTTGAAGGCAATTATCAGGATTACGAAGTTGACCGCCATCGCCGTTTAGGCACCGATGCAGATAACCCCACACGGATTAAGTACAAGAAATTATCTTAGGGGTTCGTCAAAAATAACTTTCTTGGATACGCCCGTCCGTTTCTGCTGAGCCTGTCGAAGCACGAACGGGCGGGCGCATCGTCCTGGAGTTTCCCTCCCGTCCATCGACAGGCTCGGCACGGACAGAAAATTTTACTGGGAATTATTCATGGCTCTGCCCTTAGGATTTGGCTAAAAATAACGTCCCGAAGCCAAACTAGACTTGGCAGGTTTTACAATCGGGACGTTAATTAATAATGTGCCTAGCCGTTGATTTTGACAAAGGTCGGGTAAAACTAAAACCCTCGGTAATACCCGCCTGCTGAGCCTTGACGGTTACGCTGATTTTGGTTGGCCGCCTGTTCCATAGATGCCGACGCTTGGGGAACCATCGGTTTTGCAGGCGTTTGCTGAACCGACAACGGCTCAGCTGGTTGAAGGTCTAACGTTTCTTCAATAGGGGGCAGCCTTTCATAAATGGCAATGGGTTCGCCATCTAGCTTAGCTAAAACTTCATTAAGCACCTTTTGGTCAAACTCAGGCAACTCATTGTTATTGGCTTTTTGGATAAGGTTTAAGGCCACCGCATAACGTTCGTCTTGGCTCATTTCTTCACCCTCCAAATCAGGATGGGCTTCGATGTAAAGCATGTTATCCAACCAGCCAACCTTAATTGGTTGTTTGACAATGTAAACAGGCGTCCCTACCGGTGTGACGTTATATAACTTCTCAATATCTTCAGGATACATCCGGACACAACCATGCGTTATTTGCATGCCAATGCCGTAAATTTTATCGATGTCAGTGCCATGGATGCGGTATTCGCCGGGCAACGCCAAATAAAGCGCGTAAGCACCTAACGGGTTATGCGGGCCAGGCGGCACAACAACAGGTAATGGGTCACCCATCGCCGCATGTTCACGGCGGATGGATTCGGGCGGATGCCAAGAGGGGTCTTTTATTTTGCGGGCAACCTTAGTTTGGCCCAGCGGCGTTTTCCAGTCTTGCCTACCGATGCCATGCGCAAACGACATGACCGTGCCAGGCTGGTCGGGCGGATAAACATACATGCGGTATTCGGAAATGTTAAGCGTGATGCCTTTGTGCGGTGTGTCCGGCAAAATACGTTTGTTGGGCAAACGCACAATTTCACCTTTTTTAATCCGCCAACGGTCCATATCAGGGTTAATCCTCACCACTTCAGTTTGTCCCAACAAAAACCGTCTGGCGACATCAAGCAAGGTTTCGTCTTGTTCGGCCTGGGTCAGCGCCACCCCATCGGGGTATTGCATGACAACGGTATCACCGCTATTTGCAGGCAATGGGTAAGTCGTCGCATAAGCAGACCCGCCAACAATCGACAATAGCGAATAGGCAAGGAAGATACGAATTTTCATCAAGGGGATTTCTCGGGTCAGGTTTAACAATACGTGTTGTTTTATCAACACATTGGGGAATCAAAATAGGCTGTAATTTTATCATGCCTGCGCTAGTTAGACTATTTTCGATAATGCCAGAAGCCAATGCAAGATTATAAAAAAGCGTAGTTAAAACATCAATTTGTTGCCGATTCACCCGCCGCTTTAAGCTTAATATTATGATGCCACTAAGTTATAATCCGACTTGTCATTTATTAATCAGGATCATAATTATGTCGCTGCAAATTTTTCGCACCAAACACATCACTGCGGACACCGAAGAAAATCATGGCCTCAAGCGCTGCCTGTCCGCATGGGATTTGGCTTTTCTGGGGATTGGCGCCATTATCGGCACCGGCATTTTTGTGTTGACCGGTATAGCGGCAGCAACACAAGCAGGGCCGGCCGTGGTTTTGTCATTTATTTTTGCCGGCTTGGCCTGCGCTTTTGCCGCCCTTTCCTATGCCGAACTGTCGGCTTCCGTTGGTGGCTGTGGCAGCGCTTACGGTTATAGCTATGCCGCTTTTGGCGAATTGTTTGCGTTTATTATCGGCTGGGATTTGCTCTTGGAATATGGCATTTCAGTTGCCGCCGTCGCCAACGGCTGGGCAGGTTACTTTAACAATGCCTTGTCAGCCATTGGGATGCCATTACCCGAAATGCTGACTAAGGCGCCTAAGCTCGGCGGTATTGTCAATTTGCCGGCCGCCACCATTATTTTGTTGCTGATGGGGCTATTGATCATGGGGGTCAAGCACAGCGCCAAAGCCAACAACGCCATGGTGTTTGTCAAACTCATCACCATCGCCGTATTTATCGGGATTGCAGCCTTTAATGTCCATCCGGAAAACTGGCAACCTTTTATGCCGTTCGGTTGGTTTCAGACCTTGCCCGACGGCAAAACCACCGGCGTGTTGGCCGGCGCTTCCCTGGTGTTTTTTGCCTATGTCGGTTTTGATGCGGTTTCCACCGCGACCGCTGAAGCTAAAGACCCACAGCGGGATCTGCCGTTTGGCATTATCGCGTCATTGGCCTTTTGCACCGTAATTTATATCATTGTTTCCGGCTTGCTCACCGGCGTGGTGCCCTATACAGACCTTAACGTCTCCTCGCCGGTTGCCCATGCGCTCAAACTGATCGGCTTCAACGCGGCATCCGCCTTAGTTGCCACCGGCGTGATAGCCGGGCTGACCACCGTCATGCTGGTCTTGTATTACGCCTTGACACGGATTATTTTCGCCATGTCTTTGGATGGTTTGTTTTCGCCATTTTTTAGTAAAGTCAATACGGAAACGCAAACACCGGTGCGGGTCATTGTCTTGTGCGGCATCATCATGGCGTTGATTGCCGGCTTTATTCCCTTGGGCGATTTGGCAGAATTGGTCAACATTGGCACCTTAGCGGCGTTTGTCTTAGTCTGTCTGGGGGCGATTGTCTTGCGGATAACCAAGCCCGACATGCCGCGCCCATTCCGTACCCCGTTTAGCCCGCTTTTGCCCATCTTAGGCATGCTGTCTTGCAGCGCGTTAATGGGCTTCTTGCCAGGGATCACCTGGCTGCGGTTTATTATCTGGCTGATAATCGGCTTGATTGTTTATTTTGCTTATTCCATGCACCACAGCAAATTGGCGGCTAAAAGTTAAATTTTAACAATCAGGGTGGGGATTGTTGGGCTATGTTCTCTACGATACCTTAAAAGCCCGCTTGCCCTTTGGGTCTAGGATAAACACCCATTACATGTCCGACTGCTAATTAATTTTTTATGTTATTCAATTCATTTAGCTTTTTATGTTTTTATCTACCTATTGTATTCATTGGCTTTTACTGGTTAGGCAAACGGAGTGAAATCTTAGCGGCTACTTGGCTGGGGCTTGCCTCCCTGTTTTTTTACGCTTGGTGGGATTACCGCTATTTGCCATTGCTTTTGGCTTCTATTATTTTTAACTATCTTTGCGGCTGGCGGATTGCCGAATCCGGATCACTTGCTAAAAAACGATGGTTGATAATGAGTGTCGTATGCAATTTGGTTTTGCTGGGTTATTACAAATATGCCGTTTTTTTTGTTTCCGCATTCAGCGGAATTACTGGCAACCCTGTCAGCATCACGGAAATAGCTTTACCCATTGGCATCTCGTTTTTTACTTTTACGCAAATAGCCTTTTTGGTTGACACCTATCAGGGCAAGGTGAAGGAATACCGTTTTATCCATTACTTACTATTTGTCACTTATTTTCCGCACTTGATCGCCGGCCCGGTATTGCATCATAAAGAAATGATGCCCCAATTTGCTGATAGTAAGAATTATCGGCTGTCTGCGCTTAATGTTGCTGTGGGCCTTTCCATTTTTATTATCGGTTTAGCCAAAAAGGTATTGATTGCCGATAATATTGCCCCCTATGCAAATGATCTTTTTAATAACCCCCAAGCACCGTCGCTGTTAGTCGCATGGGGCGGAGTATTAGCCTATACCTTTCAAATTTACTTTGATTTTTCTGGTTATTCAGATATGGCTATTGGGTTGTCCCGGTTGTTTGGCGTCCGTTTGCCGCTGAACTTCAATTCGCCTTATAAATCGACAAGTATTATTGAATTTTGGCGGCGTTGGCACATGACTTTATCCCGTTTTTTGAGGGATTACCTTTACATAGGCTTAGGCGGCAACCGATATGGGGTGGTAAGACGTTATGCCAATTTGATGATAACCATGCTGCTGGGAGGTTTATGGCATGGCGCCGGTTGGACTTTTGTGTTCTGGGGAGGGCTACACGGCACTTATTTGGTTGTCAACCATGCTTGGTTGGCAATGGCTAATAAGCTGGACTTTCCTCTTGACAGGCCAAGCTGGAAAATAGCGGGAACGGCCATTACTTTTATATCAGTCTGTTTTTCATGGGTATTTTTCCGCTCAGCCGATTTAAATGCAGCCGAGCAAATCATTAATGGTTTAGTTGGAGGCTTTGGCGTTGGCATACCAAACGGGCTTGCCGTGCATTTAGGGGGGGGGAAATTATTGCTGGAACAGGCTGGAGTTGATTTTTATCTGGGCGGCGGGGCTCGCTTTCTGGAAACTTGGAGTTGGGTTTTGGTGGCTGGCGGCATCGCATTTTTTCTTCCCAACACCCAACAAATCATGCGGCTATTTGAGCCGGCGCTAAACTTTCACCCTGCCCAAACGGTGGCGGCATTTACTGGGGAAAAGTGCTGGCGGCCTAATCGTCAATGGGCATTGGCATTAGGTTTCATTGCAACGCTGTGCTTGCTATCGTTAAACCGGCCCAGCGAGTTCCTTTATTTTCAATTTTAACTATGGACACCAATAACCTTATCAATTTACAAGCCAAGAATTTTTTAAATTGGCTAGTGGGCGCAATGTTATGCGGGGCTATGACAGTCACTGTTTTTGTCATCTGCATAGACCCTTATAACCTGTATGGATGGTTTAAACGGGACGGCATTAATAGCGTCAAACCCGATTTATCGAGATATTTGGAGGAAATTAAACTGACCCAAGCGGCCAACTTAAATCCGGACACCTTGATTTTCGGCAATTCCCGCGCTGAAATAGGCTTCGACCCTGAATCACCGGCGTTAATACGGCGCGGATTTTCGGCGTACAACTTGGCTATCAGAGGCACATCGATTGCGTTGTCCAACCGTCAGTTAGACTATCTCTTACACAAGGGCCTAAAACCCAAAAGGCTATTTATCGCTGTTGATTTTGGCGATTTTATAAGCGCGGGCGGTCACTCAAGCAGTAACCCGCAGCCCGTCACTGCGGCAATTACTACGGATTTTCCTGTGGAACATTGGCCTTGGCATTTTGACAGCCTTTTTTCAATCACCTCTATTAAGGATGCCGTGCGCACGCTGCTCATTCAAAATGATAATGAAGCGGCAACCATGACCAGACGTGGTTTTAACCCCCTTAGGGAATATCAGGCAATGGCGAGAAACGAAGGCTATTTTGTGCTGTTTCGGCAGCGTGCGGAAGACAATGCAAAAAACTACCGGAAGAAGGCTATGGGGAAATTCGATAGGACGGATTTGGGGTATTTACGGGCAATGTTGAAAAAGGCGGTGGATGTAGGCAGTGAAGTCATCGTGATTATTTATCCATATCATGCCCAACTACTTATATTATTTGAAGAACTAGGATTATTGCCGTCCTTTGCGCAGTGGAAAAACGAAATCGTGGCAGAAACAGAAAGGTTTTCAAAATTGCCTGGTGCACCTCAAATTCGGGTTGTCGATTTTAGCGGTTACGGCATCCGCCAGTGTGAGCCTATTCCTGGTAAAGATGATCTTCGCAGTGTCACCCAATGGTATTGGGAGGCGGGCCATTTCAAAAAAGCCCTAGGTGATATTGTCTTAGAGAGGGCATTAGCCCTAGCGGCAGAGCCGCTAATAGCACCTCAAGACAAATCAAAATTTGGCATAAATCTAAGCGGAATAAATTTAGCGTTGAATTCCGAACGGATGGCCGATGAAAAGAATAAATGTGCTGAAACTTATCCGCAGTTATTTAAAGAGACCAAGGCCTTGACCGAAGTGTTTCATTGATATGGAGTGAATATATTTTATTGGGTAATGGTTCGGAACTGTTTTTGAAGGGGCGGTACTCACCAAAATATCCGCCCTCGCCTCATATTTTCGGACGGTCATTCTTATGGGCATTTCAGCCAATTAAATATTCAGTGGTCATCCATGAGTTTTTAACATCTTAGGAGCGGTCTCTTAGCCGCGATAATTATGTTAAAGAATTTATGAACGGTCACTTATCAGGCAATCCCAACTAAGCTGCCGCCATAACATGAAGCCGGTTAGGCAAGCTAATCCACCAACAAGTCTTCTGGCTTGGCCGTCAAAAATCCTGCTGGCGGCGTCCAGCAATCAGCATCATACTTTTGCGTCCAAAGCACTAACTGTTGCAATATTGGCAACAAATCAGCCCCCTTGGCTGTCAGCAAATATTCATGGCGCACTGGCTTGTCTTGGTAGGCCTGTTTTTTGATGATGCCGTTTTCTTCGAGCTGACGCAGCCGATTGGCAAGGATGTTGGTGGGTATGCCTTCTGGCGAGCTTTGGAAATCGCCATATCTTTTCTTGCCCAAGCACATGTCGCGGACAATGACGAGGCTCCATTTGTCGCCGACCAAATCCAAGGCTTTCGAGAGTGGGCAGGATGAGCGGTAAGGGGAGGCTTCTGGTTTCATTAAGTATTTTATCGCTGGCCAGTATCTTGACAGATACTTGTAAAAAACAAGTTTGTATGTAAAAATCAATGTCGCTTGCTTATTGCAAGTGACACCTTCAACATTGACTTAAGAGACTACCATGAAACTATACCATTTTCCTATCTCACCCAATTCCCGCCGAGTCGTCGCCGTATTGCACCATTTAGGCCTCGATTGTGAGTTAAAAGTCTTAGATTTGCTTAAAGGCGAACATCTGAAGGGCGATTTTTTGCAGTTAAATCCAAACCACATGATCCCAACTTTAGTGGATGGCGAGTTTGTGTTGTGGGAGTCAAATGCCATCATGCAGTACCTCTGTTCAAAAGTGCCAGAAACATCGCTCTGGCCTGCTGATCCAGTTGTCAGGGCTGACGTTAGCCGCTGGCAATTTTGGCAAACCGCCCATTTTGGCAGGGCTTGCGGAATCTTCATCTTTGAAAACATTTTGAAAAAAGCCCTAAACCTTGGCGAACCTGATACTGACGAAATTGCCAAAGGCGAAGACAGTTTCCGCCGTTTTGCCGACGTGTTGGAAGCCCATCTAAAAGGGCGCGAATGGCTGGTTGGCGACCATGTGACGCTAGCGGACTTATCGGTAGGGTCTTTTTTGGACTTGACGGAAATGGCGCGTTATCCACTTGCCGGTTACCAGGAAATCCAACGCTGGTATAAAAATATCCAACAACTGCCCGCTTGGCAAAGTTCCGAGCCAAGCAAAATTTCATAACAACTGATTTACGGCTGACATAAAGCAGGCCGAATGCGCGTGGCGTATCCGGCCTGCCCCTTTTGGTTTAGCAAGCAACCTCAATGAACCCTAATATTTCTTCGCTTATCCCCGTATTGTTAACTTTGAGCGCCTGCAATCTGGTGTCGGATTTTCAGCGCCCGGACGTGGCAACACCTGCCCAATGGCATAATGCCAATCTGGCGGCACAAAAATCTGTGGTTGACCCGCATTGGTGGCAAGCTTTTGGCAGTGCCAAACTAAACCGCCTCATGCCCCAAGCGCTGGCTTATAACAACGATCTGGCGGCCGCCCGCCAGCGGATTTTACAGGCGCGGGCGCAAGCCAAAATTGCTGGCGCCAACTTGTGGCCGTCGCTTGGGTTGCAGGGCAATGTCACTGATAACCACACGGACAGCGGCGCCAATCGGCAAGAAGCAGGGCAGTTTACCGTCGCTTATGTGGTCGATTTGTGGGGTGCCAACCGTGCTGGCCGGGATGCCGGTGCCGCGCGTTTGCTGGGCGAGGTGTTTGCCCGTGATGCCTTGCAATTGGTGGTCATGGCTAATGTCGGCCAAGCGTATTTCAACCTATTGGCGTTGGATGAGCGCAAGCGTATTGCCACTGAGTTTCTGGCAAATGTCGATAAGGTGTTGGCAATTATCGAAGCCCGCTATCGGGCTGGGGCGGTGTCCGCGCTGGACGTGGCGCAACAAAAAACCGAACAGGCCACCGCCCGCGCCAATCTGCATTTGTTGGGCCAGCAAGTCATCCTAGCCGGAAATGTGTTGGCGCTATTGCTGGGACAGCCACCCCAGCAGATGGTTGTTAATGCCGAACGGTTTTCCGATATGCGGCTACCGTCGCCTAACGCCCTGCAACCAGCCAGTTTGCTGGAGCGCAGGCCGGATGTTCGGCAACTGGAAATGCAACTGATCGCCGCCAATGCCGACATCGGTGTGGCACGGGCGGCTTTTTACCCCACCCTGCAATTAAATCTGGATGCCCTCCTCGCTTCTCCGCAACCGGCCGGCGCGGCTTTGTCGCTTGCCGCCGGCTTGACGCAACCTTTGTTTCAGGGCGGCCGCTTGGAAGGCGGTCTAGAGAATGCCCAAGCCCGCAATGCCGAACTGGTGGAAACTTACCGCAAGACAGTGTTGACTGCCTTCAAAGAAGTCGAAGATGCGGCCGCAATACGCAACCATTCGGGGCGCCGCCTGCAAGCACTGGCGGATGCGGTGGACAAAGCACGGCAGGCGTACCGGCTCTCCGAAGAACGCTACCACGTTGGCCTAATCAATTACCAAACCCTGCTTGACACCCAGCGCAGCCTACTAAACGCACAAAACAGCGAGGTGCAGGCACGGCTGGATGTGTTGGCGGCGATGGTGCAACTCTACCAAGCGTTAGGTGGTGGCTGGCCGGTCAATACCTTGGGGGTGAATGGTTAGGCAAGCTTTAGCCGTAGGCTACGCTCCCCTGCTTATGCGGCTAATGCCGCTAACCACCAAGGGGACGCTCGAAACCCTTGAGCATAATAAAAAGCCTTTATCGGAAATGATTGCTGTTTTGATTTTGGCGAAGCCGTGCAAGCCCTAAGTTAGTTATAGACGGTGCGCTACAGTATAGCCAATACTTGGTCTTCGTCGGCGTGTCTGGTCTGGCAAGCACACGCGTTCCGTGAAAGGCATCAACCTGATCACGCCCTATTACTTATATTATTTATGCCCTGTGGGTACACCGACACCAATAGGCAGCATATGCCCGTCACAACCACGTCTATGATTTATGCCCCAGAGGGCATAAGTATCTACACAAGTTTTTAGCTGTCATTCCGGCAGGGATTGCCGGAATCTAGGTCACAGGGATGTGAATCTATAGTCTGGCATTGTGGCTAAATCAAACACTTATGTATTGTGAGATTACCATCCTTGGCTCTGGATTCCGGCAATCCCTGCCGGAATGACGATGTTTAGACTTGTGTAGATACCTATGCCCAGAGGGGGTACAAGCCGGAAGGCAAGACCACAAACGACTACTTCCGCGATAGGCTGGAAGAAGCTCTGGCCTGGGGGCTGAAGCCCGCTTTCGTCACCGGCGACAGCTGGTACAACGGCGTGGACAACCTGAAGCGGGTGAAAAAACGCCAGCGGGGTTGGCTGTTCGCCATCGAAAGTACCCGCAGGGGCATAAACAACCGCACCGTGTCCGTGGATAAAGGCAAGTGAATGCAAGTGCAGAGGCTCGACATCCCCGATGACGGCGAGCTGGCCGCCGTCGGCCTGAAAACCTTCACCGAACAGCACGACAGGCACGGACATATTGAGCAGCAAGACCGCCTCCGAAATCACCTGTTCGCCGCCCTGTCCGGCTATGTCCGGCCATCGCCATGCCTTTAGATAGCTGTTATAGCGTCCTGCATAACCTGTTTAACGGGGTCATTGCGGGGGTCATCGGCAACTTAATGCCCACCATAAGCCATTTGAATCCAGATTTTCAGGCTGTCGTCAATGCGTAACTTCTATTATAGACATTTCACTGTCTACGGTGTTCGAAGCGTCGCCGTGGGAATGGAGTCGGTATTTGCAATCACCGAGCGCTGCGGCAGGTAATTAAGCAGCAAATCGGTTTCTTTCTTGACCACGCTGTAGCACTCGCAACTCAGCGTTTCAAGTTGCGGCCGGTCAAGCACCTTGATCAATCCGCGCGAATATGAAATCACGCCTAGCTGCTGTAATTTCAACGCGGCCTGGGTGACACCTTCGCGGCGAACACCGAGCATGTTGCTGATGAATTCCTGCGTCATCGTCAAGTGGTTATGTGACAGGCGATCCATGGAAAGCAGAAGCCAGCGGCAGAGCTGCTGGTCAATCGCATGATGCCGGTTGCACACTGCGGTTTGGGAGATTTGCGTGATTAAGGCTTGCGTATAACGCAGCATCAGCATCAGCAACTGGCCGTGGCGGTTGAATTCCTCTTTCACCCGCACTCGCGGGAGTCGATAGGCGTAACCGGCGCTTTGCACCAGCGAGCGGCTTGGCGTGCTCTCGCCGCCCAGAAACAACGTGATGCCGAGCAAGCCCTCATTGCCCACCACGGAGATCGCGGTCGATGCCCCGTTTTCCATCAGATACTGCAACGAAACTATAGAGTCGGTGGGAAAGTAAACATGACGCATGGGACGCCGGGATTCGTACAGGAGCGCGTGCAATGGCAGTGGCACCAGCTCCAAATATGGGAACAAACGGCCTTGAACGTCAGACGACAAAGCCGCCAGAAGATGATTGTGTTGCGGTTGGGGTTTGGCGGACATTTCGGCGCTTTTGGTGAGTGGTTAGTAGGCTGTAGAAATTCAATACAGGACGGTTAAGTATAGTTAATAGCGGTAGCGTCACCAACCACAACTCATTGAAATGCAAAAATTGTTTAGTCCCACATTTAAACAGGTTGCTACTCCGAACCCAGTTAACTTTAGTGTGAGACAACGCACAGACTTAAGCCGCCGGAACAGAGAGACTGAAATGGTCTCATTACGGAATAAAAAAGGGTAGCAAATATAAATTAACCACTGTTTTTAATCTTAACCAGGAGCAAAATTATGAACACTAAACCTATGCAATCCTGCATTGACGCCTGCACCAAGTGCTATCAGACTTGCTTGCAGACCGCCATGAACCATTGCCTTGAAACCGGCGGTAAGCATGTTGAAGCTAGCCATTTCCGGCTAATGATCAACTGTGCGCAGATCTGCCAGACTTCGGCTGACTTGCAATTGTCCGGCTCGGAATTTGTCGCACATTACTGCGGCCTTTGTGCTGATGTGTGTGAAGCCTGCGCCAAAAGCTGTGCCACCCTGGAAATGACGGATTGTGAAAAAGCTTGCCGTGATTGCGCGACAAGCTGTCGCGCTATGGCAAGCCATTAAATAAAGCAACGCGTTCATTACCCACAGCGTCGCGACGGCAAATTGCCGTCACGCAAAATCACGGAGATTCATAATGACCAAAGCAAACACAGGGGCTCAACCAATCAAGGGCAAACCGGCAAAGTCTGGGCGGGAAGAAATAGCCGTTTCAATCGGCAACGGCGGAGAGTGGCACCAGACGGCGACCGGCGCTCAGCCGACGTTGACGACGAACCAGGGTTTGCCGATTTCCGATAATCAAAATTCTCTGAAGGCCAATCCGAAAGGCCCGACGCTGCTGGAAGATTTCATCCTGCGGGAAAAAATCACCCATTTCGACCACGAGCGCATTCCTGAACGTATTGTCCACGCTCGGGGTACTGGCGCACATGGATTCTTCGAGCTTACCGAATCCCTGGAAAAATACACGACCGCCAAAGTGCTGACCGAAGCGGGTGAACAAACGCCGCTGTTCACGCGCATCTCAACCGTCGCAGGCGGGTCAGGTTCTGCCGATACCCCGCGTGATGTTCGCGGCTTCGCCGTCAAGTTTTACACGAAAGAGGGCAATTGGGATTTGGTCGGCAATAATATCCCTGTGTTCTTTATCCAGGATGCCATCAAATTTCCCGATCTGATTCATGCCGTTAAAATGGAACCTGACCGTGGTTTTCCTCAGGCAGCGTCGGCGCATGACACCTTCTGGGACTTTATTTCACTGACACCGGAAGCCATGCATATGGTGATGTGGGTGATGTCGGACCGCACCTTACCGCGCTCGCTACGCATGATCGAAGGCTTCGGTATTCATTCGTTTCGCTTAATCAATGACGCCGGCGAATCGACTTTCGTGAAATTTCACTGGCGGCCGAAACTCGGTTTACAATCGACTCTCTGGGACGAGGCGGTCAAGATTGCCGGAGCCGATCCCGACTTTCATCGCCGTGATTTATTTGAAGCGATTACCGCCGGCGATTTCCCAGAATGGGAATTGGCGGTCCAGCTGTTCTCTCAAGAGGATGCCAATGCCTTCCCGTTTGATCATCTCGATGCGACCAAACTGATACCGGAAGAATGGGTACCGTTGCAAGTTATCGGGCGCATGGTGCTCAACCGCTGGCCGGACAATTTTTTTGCGGAGACTGAACAGGTGGCATTCTGTCCGTCCCACGTCGTGCCCGGCATTGATTTCTCCAACGATCCATTATTGCAGGGGCGTCTGTTTTCGTATCAGGACACGCAGTTATCCCGTCTGGGTTCGGCGAATTTTCACCAGATACCCGTTAATGCGCCGCAGTGCCCGTTCGCCAATCACCAGCGCGACGGTCATATGCAAATGACACAACCGGCCGGCCGGGTGGCCTACGAACCGAATACCCTGGCAGCAGATTCCCCGCGCGAGCAACCGGAAACTGGCTTTTACAGCGCGGCATTGGGCGAGACCGGCGTAAAGGGGAGGATTCGGGCGGAAAGCTTTGCCGACCATTACAGTCAGGCTAGGCAGTTTTATCTCAGCCAATCGGTCTACGAACAGGCGCATATTGCCTCGGCGTTGGTCTTTGAATTATCGAAAGTCGAGCATCCGCATATCCGTGAAGCGATGGTCGGTCACCTGCGCCATATTGACGAGGATCTTGCCCAACGGGTTGCCGCCAGTCTGGGTATGAACGAGCCACCACAAGCGCCCGCTACAGCTGTTACAGTTCAGGACTTAGACTTATCCCCTGCGCTGCAACTGATCGGCAAGATGAAGGACACGCTTGAGGGCCGTGCAGTCGGGATACTGATTGCGGACGGTTCGGACGCGGCCAGTATCGAGGTTGTCAAACAGGCGGTCACTGAAGCCGGCGCAAACGTGAAAATGATTGCCGCTAAAATCGGCGAAGCGAAACTCGCCGATGGCTCGCTGTTGAAAGTCGACGGGCAATTAGCTGGGACGCCGTCAGTACTGTTCGACGCGGTGGCCATCATTCTCTCCGACCAAGCCGCCGCGTTATTGGGCAAGGAAGCCGCCGCTATCGATTTCGTACGTGATGCCTTCGGTCATCTGAAAGCGATTGGCGTTGACAAGGGTGGCGAAGCCTTGCTGAAAATAGCGGGAATCGAACCCGACGCAGGGGTGATTGCCATCGGTACCCTAGATCGCTTTAGCTTTATTGCCGCAGCCAAGACCCGTCAGTGGGAGCGGGAAGCGAGCGTCAGAACACTCGCTTGATAAGGATACCATTGCTCGTGGGTGTCAACCCCCCCTTTTAATTTCAGGCGTAATATCATTAATTACGCCTGAATTGATAGCGGTGGATTCATAGTATTCACTCTAGATTCCACCAATTTCGGAAACTCATCATCGCTATGATAGGATGCCGAACCGATTCATTTTCTTAATCTTGTTTACAATGCAAAAAAATACCCCTTATATTCTTTTTCTGACCTTTGTATTGTTAGTAACGCTGTCATTTTTCCTATTGATTAAAGATTATTTGTTAGCCTGTTTTTGGGCCATCATTCTGGCAGTCGTTTTTGATCCTGTTTATCAGCGGATTAGGCAATATTTTAAAAATTCGGAAATACTGCCGTTGCTTTTAACCATGATGATGATTATTCTGGTTTTTGTTATCCCTTTGCTGACCATCACTTTGATGATTACCGAGGAAAGTACAAGCCTTTATCAAAAAATTCAAGGCGGGGAAATTAATCCCCAAATTTATTTTCAAGAAACTATCGCGCTGCTTTTGCCAACATTCAATAAGTTTTCACATATGGAAGCATTAAGCGTTGACCAGATAAGCGCTGCAGCAGGGAATGCCTTTGCACAAGCCATAAAATATGTCGCCCAACAAGTCCCCGCATTGACCCAGAACCTGTTAAATCTGATCGTTCAATTTGCCTTAACTTTCTACATTCTGTTTTTTCTATTGCGGGATGGTCATCAATTGATAAGAAAACTCATCTCTCTAATCCCTATAGGTGACGGAATTGAAAAAGAATTATTTGCGCGATTCACCAGCGTAGCTAGGGCGACTGTTAAAGGCGGATTAATCGTTGCAGTGGTTCAAGGCAGTATGGGGGGCTTTTTATTTTGGTTTGTCGGCATTCCCGCCGCATTTTTATGGGGTATGTTAATGACGGTTTTATCTTTATTACCGATAGGCAGCACACTGATTTGGGCCCCCGCTGCGCTCATTTTATTTTTACAAGGTCATACATTAAATGCGGTTATCGTTTTGGTAGTCGGTATTTTTTTCATCAGTATGATTGATAATTTTCTGCGCCCAAAGCTAGTAGGTAAAGACAGTAAAATGTCGGATTATCTGGTACTGGTATCCACTTTGGGCGGATTAGCCTGGTTTTCCTTAACAGGATTTGTTCTAGGCCCCATTATTGCGGCTTTATTCATTACCTGTTGGGACTTAATGGGTCAAGAAAGCCAGGCAAGTAAACGAAAAATAACTTAATCAGCGTTATCAATCTCAAAGAATATCCATTTAACCCGCGCATGTGTTTGCTTTATTTGCCGTTCCATTGCATTAATTTCATTCACCGCATTCACAACGGCCATATCGGGTTGGAGTTCGGCTTTAATGGTAACCATGACATTATTGCCATGATTGATCGCCCACACATTCAGTACCTGTAGCACAAAGGGCTGGCTCTCCAGATAGTGCTGTACGTCATCACTAATATCTTCAGCCGCCTCACCGAGCAGTAAGGAATGCACTTCTGTACCCACCACAACGGCAACCGTAATCAATAAAACGCCGATTAAAATCGAACCTGCCGCATCATAGGCGGTATTGCCGGTAATCATTGTCAAAGCTAGCATTACCAGCGCAATCCCAAGTCCTGCCAAGGCTGCCATATCTTCACCGGTAACCACCATCAATTCGCTGGACTGGGTCTCTTTAAACCATTGCCACAACGAGCGCGCGCCTTTCTCTGCTTGAATTACCGCCAGCGCTTTTTTTAAAGAAAAATATTCTAAACCTAAGGCAATCAGCAAGACGAGCAATGCAACACCTTCATTTTCCACGGTATGCGGGTGCATATATCGCAACCAGCCTTCATAAATGGAAAAGACGCCGCCCACAGAAAACAAGATGAAAGCCACCATCATGGACCAGATATAAGATTCCCGCCCGAAGCCCATGGGATGTTTGCGGGTCGCTTCTTTTTCAGACCGCTTCATACCGATTAGCAGTAAAACCTGGTTTCCACAATCGGCATACGAGTGAATCGCTTCGGCTAATAGGGAGCCGGAACCTGTCCAGAATGCGGCAAAAGTTTTTGCTGCCGCAATACCCAAATTAGCGGCAAATGCATAAAAAATAGCGATGGATGGGTTGGAAGATGACATGGATGATTTCCACTCAGTTAAGTTGGAATAAAATTTGCCCGCGATAAGTTTAAAGTAAATGAGGGAGCGTTATCAAGAATAGAGAATCATCGAAAATTTTTAACTTGGAATGTACTAGCTCAGACTTGATCTGACAGTTACCAGTTTTGAGGGTGTCTGCCATATTAGATTGGGTTCAGACTTTTCTGGCGCCAAATCTGTTTCCCATCCGGCAAAGTGTCCATTGGCGTCCGGCCATTGCACATTGATGTGTCAACACTTTCCCGGACACATGGTTAAGCAGCCATTTGCTGCAATTCGTAGTCTACAGGCGACACACACCATTGGCTGAATGCCGCCGCTCCCTGTTGTAAAAAGACCCCAATATATTCAAACACAGCCTGTTTTGCCGTAGAACGGGTTTGATAAGTCTCATGGTGTGTCAGTTCGGTTTTGAGCGTATGGAAGAAGCTTTCTGATACGGCATTATCCCGGCAATTGCCCTTACGGCCCATACTCCGGCTGATACTGTGTTGCCTTAACAGCGCACGGTGGCTTTCCGAAGCATATTGGCTGCCCCGATCAGTATGCCACAACAAACCTTTGTCGGGTTTACGCTTCCAAATAGCCATTGACAGGGCATCGTTGACGAGCTGGGCGCGCATATGTTCCGCCATTGACCAACCGGCCACTTGCCGTGAACACAGGTCAATCACGACAGCCAAACACAACCGGCCTTCTTGGGTGTGAATATAGGTAATATCGCCAACATAGACCTGATCGGGTTGGCCCACATTAAAGCCACGATCCAGAAGGTTCGGTGATATAGGCTTGTCATGTTTGGAACCGGTGGCCGCTTTAAGCTTACGCTTGGTTTTGCACGCCAAATTTTCCTGATCCATCAATCGACTGGTTCGGCGACGGCTGACGGTGCGCCGCTGATCGAATAACGCCTTCTTGATACGCCGGGCGCCGTAAGTGGCCCGGCTCTTCCTAAAGGGGCTATGGATAATAGGTGCCAGTCCGACATCCTCCTTTTCTGTCGCTGTTTGAGGGCGTTGTAGCCAGGCGTAATAGGCGCTACGCGAGACCTGCACTTGTGCCCCTGAGGGTATAAAACGGCACATCGAATCGACAGGGAATTCAGGCGTATGTTGCTTAATCCGGGCGCACTTTTCGGCAACCGCTCCTGCGTTGCCCTACCTCCTGCATCCGTGCGGTCGACCGTTGCCCCTTGGCAAAGCCTGTCCTGAGCGAGTCGAAGGGTACGCTGCCGCCTTTTTTACCCGCAGGGCACAAGTAATAAATCACGCCCCTCCATCAATCGGGCATTTTCTTTCTTGAGGCGCTTGTGTCGTCGTATAAATGTTCGTCAGTACGGAAGGTTTTATCCCGCTCAAGCGGCCGGCTGTATTTATTGATCCAGGTATGCAGGGTGTTTTCGTTAACACCTAGCTCTCTGGCGGTTTGGGCAATGGGCTTATCGCTTTCATTGGCCAGCTTGACGGCTGGCCCTCTAAATTCGGCGCTATAGGTTTTGGCTTTTTCTTGGCTCATATTAGGGCCGCACTCTTTTCACAATATTTTAAAGGGTGTGTCCGGTTTAGTGTAGCCACATCATGGCTAGTGCTACCAACACTACCACGGCGCGACTGACGGCCTTTCTCAAACTTTGTACGCGTGGCTTGCCGTCAATGCGAAAAACTCTATCTGTCTTTCCCGCATTGGTCAATAGCCGCCTTATGGTGGTTGTGTGCCTTTATCTCAAAATGTCATAAGCGATAACAAAAAACCGTCTTCCGTCGCCGCACCCGTTGCGGTCGTTTCTGCCCAAAAAAGCGGTATTTTTTCGCCCGCCCCGTTCCTTAAGCCGCTTTTTTGTCCTGATTGCCGCCCCGGTGTTGGGGGCGTAGCCCTAGACTTGATTAATGGACACTTAACGGAACTGTCCCTTTCCCTCTCTTCCCCCTCCTTTGTTCCTGTTAAACGTGGGCTTCCGCCTGAACGTGAGCCTAAGGGCTGGTTTTGCCGTCCTGGGCATAATCCCCATAAACCTTTTCATTATGTGGCTAAAGTTCAAGCGTTTGAATCCGGCGGTTACGAGGTCACGCTTTTAAGGTCTGACCTTAACCGTATTGCCGGTTGTATGGATGCGCCGCGTCTTTCGGGTAGGCGCGTTCAGGGTGAGCAGGACGGGAATAATATTGTTTCATCTATTAACCGCTCCAAGCGGCGTATGCGCCACCTTGTCAAGTCGATGGGCTGTGACCGTATGCTTAATGCTTACCTTGACTAGGCGGGAAAAAGACCCTGCGGCCTTTTGGACGGTTCAGGATTGGGCTTCCGCTTGGGATAGGTTCAGTCGGCTTTGCAAGCGTATGGGGGGTTCTCTGGTTTATGTCGCCGTCCTCGAACGCCACAAGAAAGGCAATTTTCACTTACACGCCGCCATTGCGGGGCGTATCAATGTCAAGCATATCCGTAAAATCTGGTTGGCTTGCTGTGGTGGCGGCAAGGGCTGCGGCAATGTCGATGTCGCCATGCGCCAAGGGCTTACCGTTCATAAGCGTAGGGCTGGGCTTGCCAAGTATGTCAGTAAATATGTCGCCAAACAGCTTGGGCAGACTGAGTTTAACAAAAAGCGTTATTGGTCGTCCCGCCATAAATTGCCGGATGTTGAGCGTTATATCCTTTCGGCTGATGACGCCAAGGCCGCTTTGTTTGAGCTGTCCGTTTTCTTGTCTTTGGACTATTCCGCGTTGGCCGCTTCCGTTTTCACGTTTAAGCAGGAAACCTGCGCTTGGTTTTCTTTTGATGAGCGGCTGGCCGCGCCGCCCCCTTTTTGATGTGTTGTTTAACGTTACGTGACGTTAAAGTGTTTTTGGTTGCTTGTTTATTTTTTTAACTTAATCGAGGTGTTTTTATGAGGCTAGGCTATGTGATTGCTAACGGTAACGCTGAGTATTTGGCGGGCTGTTCGGCTTCTGAAGGTGTGCCCTTGGGTTCCCCTGAATTTTTCCTTTGGACAAAAGACCCCGCTTTGGCGGTCATCTTTTCTAAGCGTATGGTTCGTTCATTGCTCCGGTTGATTCGGAAGTCTTACTTCCAGCCTTTGTGGGCTATGCAACTGTTTGAAACTGAGCAATTTGTTTTTGTCGGCACATAAGACCGCAACCGTCCGGCGTGGCTGTCGGATACCCCGCCATCCCGTTTGAGGCCTTCCTGCACTTTGCCGCGTGTGCGGGGAGGTACGACGCGGTAGCGCGGCAAAGTGCAGGAAGGCTCGTTGTCCTTTATAGGTATTGGATAGCAAGAATAAGGGGGTGCTTGACTTTAGGGGAAAAGCCCGTGTTAGGCTACGGCGCTAGCACCACCACGCCCGATGCCTGACCGTCCCCGTTCTCCTTAGCGCACCTGCCCAACGGTTGCCGGTGCTTGACAACATTTTCACCTAACGTTACGGTAAGGGGCGCGCCGCTAACGAAAGCCAAGCGAAGCAGCCAAACCTTGATAAAAACAGAACTTTAAAATCGCCAACAGGCGGCACGTCACTTTGACCGGCTTGTTGGGCTTTGGGGACGTAAACTAAAATTTATGAGGGTGTAAGAATTTTTGTGTAAACGGTCATTAGGCAGGGAACTGCCCTTACTTTGAGGGGTAACCATGACCGTACCAAAATCAATTCCAACCGAACTGATCGACAGCTTGTTATCAGGCTATCAAAAACCCGAAGACCTGCTGGGTGCCAATGGCCTACTGAAACAACTGACCAAGGCATTAGTGGGGCGGGCTTTAGAAGCTGAAATGACCGGACACCTGGGTCATGGCAAGCATGAAGCCGTCAGCAACCCCAGCGGCAACACCCGCGACGGCAAAAGCCGGAAAACCCTGAAAGGCGATTTTGGCGCATTGCCGATTGAGATTCCCCGTGATCGGCATGGGCAGTTCGAGCCGCAAATCATTGGCAAACACCAATCCCGTTGGGCGGGCTTTGACGATAAGATCATTTCGCTCTACGCCCGAGGCCTGACTGTCAGGGAAATTCAGAGCCACCTGGAAGAGCTGTATGGCACTGAAGTGTCGTCGGGCCTGATTTCCTCCGTGACGGACGCGGTGGTTGGGGAAGTGAAAACTTGGCAATTGCGGCCGCTCGACCCGGTTTACCCCATCGTTTATCCCGATTGCATCCACGTCAACGTGCGCGATACCGGTGCGGTGCGCGTCAAGGCCGTTTATCTGGCGATTGGCATCAGCATGAACGGCGAAAAGGAAGTGCTGGGCTTATGGATTGCCCAAACTGAAGGCGCCAAATTCTGGTTGCAGGTGGTGGCAGACCTGAAAAACCGCGGCGTCCAAGACATTTTCATCGCCTCGGCAACCCGCTCCTGCGTTGCCCTACCTCCTGCATCCATGCAGTCGTGTGTTGATGGCCTGAAAGGCTTTCCCGAAGCGGTTGAAACCGTCTGTCCACACGCCGCCGTCCAACTGTGCATCGTCCACTTGGCCCGCAACAGCCTGAACTGTGTCGGCTGGAAAATGCGCAAACAGATCGCCGGTGATCTCAAGCGGATTTACCAGTCCGCCACCGTCGCTGAGGCTGGGCAGAAACTGGCAGAATTCGAGGCGCAGTGGAACGGGGCATACCCACCGATTGCCCAGATTTGGCGGCGCAATTGGGATCGGATCATCCCCTTCTTTGATTATCCGCCGGAGATACGCCGCATCATTTACACCACCAATGCCATCGAGTCGGTGAACATGGGTTTGCGGAAAATCACCAAGAACCGCGGCCCATTTCCCAGCGATGACGCCTTGTCGAAATTGTTCTATCTGGCGCTGATGAATATCAGTAAAAAATGGACTATGCCTTTGCATGACTGGAAAGCCGCATTAAATCGGTTTAGCATTCAGTTTGAAGACAGGGTGCCCAACCGATAATTAAATCCCGTTTACACAAAATTCAGGACACTCTCAATCTTAATTTAAGAGAATTGCAGCATGTCTTGCTATACCTGCTCAATAATTAGCGTCTCTGCTTGGTAAGTCGTTTGGTCTTGGTTACGTTGCCGAGCCTAACAAGCCAGTCAAAGGGACGCGCCACCCAGTGGCGGTTTTGGAGTTTTAGTTTTTATCAAGGTTCGG
>DIUY01000002.1 GCA_002422395.1 Methylococcaceae bacterium UBA6146
CACAGGGCTTTCTGCCGTTACGGGTGGATCGTCGTGTTCCGGCGCTTGTCCGGCTGGGCTGTCAGTTTGGATGCCAAGTGGTTCTGGATTTGGTGCAATGGTGTCTGGCACGGTATGTTGTTCCGCTATGGGTTCTTGTTTTATCGGCCCAATAGTATTGGTTTTGTCCGTTAATGCCATTTCCAGTCGGCGTATCTTTTGTGCAGCCAGGTTTAAGTCATTAAAGACCTGCATACGGCCTGTTTCTAGCTTGCTTATAGCGGCTTTGTTGGAACGGTTTTTTGCTTGGAGTTTGGCCAGTTCTGCTTCGCTGCCGTCCAGTTGCGCCTGCATAAGGGTTTGCTGTTCAGTAAAGTCCTTTTTAAGGTTAGCGAATTGAACTATTTGGGCGTCAAGTGCCTGGCGCAGTTCCTGTAAAGAAGTTTCTTTTTCGGTAAGTTGTGTTTGCGCTGCCTGTTGGGTCAATTCCAATGTTTTGCGGCGTTGTTCTTCTGCTTGTAGCCGCTGGCCCAATTGCGCCAGTGCAGCGTCATGCCGTTGCCACAATAGGTTTTCTTGTTCTGCATCGGCACTGTCGTATACGGCCGCTTCAAGGGTGAAATCTTTTGCCAGCGTGTCAAGCATTTCTGCCAGCTTGTGCCGGTGTTGGCTGATTTCCTCTTCAAGTATTGTGGCCCGCTCTGCCTGACGTTGTGCGGCTTGTTTTTCTTGTTCTAGTTGCGTGATATGGCTGTCTTTAATGGCCAGCTCGTTTTTCAGGTGTTGCAGTTGCTCTTGGGTTGCCTGTAAGTCTTCGCTTAATTGGGCTTGCGCTTGCTCATGCATGGCTTGGGCTTTTTCTAAAGCAGCAATTTGTTTCAACGCTTTGCGCCTTGAACCCATAACTGCCAAAAGGCAAATCAACAGGCTGATAGCTATGGTGACCGCTACTATATAGATTGCAGAGTGATTTAGATTGTTTTCAATAATGGATAAATATGTTTCCATGCCTTCCCCCCCTTTTTTATAAAAATAGTGTTGAATTGAAAGTGCCGGGCCATCATTGCTGGCGGATGCTATGGCAGCATCATTGGGCTTGATAAACGTGACTTTCAATAAAACATCTTACGGCGTTATCGGTGTTGGGTGCAATATTTATGCGCTTAACCTATTGTGTCCCATCCTGATCTGGTGTGCCGTGTAGGGTGGGCAGGCGGTTTTGCCCACCGATTTGTCTGGTAGGATTAACAGCCTCAACACAAAATCTCAGCCAATTTATTCAGAGGGCTTTTAAACATCAGAGGGTCTATTGTTTGTTTTGCTGGAAGCGTGTTTGATCAAATAAGCAATTGCTGCGACACAGGCCAGCAGGAATAACGTTTTTGTCGGAAAATTGCTGGAGGATTCTTCTTCGATACCGACTGAAAAAGGGATGTGGCTATCGATGCTTTTGCCCTGATGCACTATCGCGACATGGGCGAGGTAATTGCCTGGGCCAAATTCGCTGAAGTCGACCACGCCATTAACCGTGCCGGATTTTATTTTGGTTGGTTCCTGGTAAAAAATCCGGATTCCTTCAGGCTCTTTGGTGACTTCAAATTCGACGGTTAAATTACGCAGGCTTTTGCCTTCATAATCAAACACCAGATTAGTCAAGCCCACATTCGGAATTGCCTGGCAATATTCTTTGTTATTGGAAAAACCTGGGGTGTAGGCCGTAAAGTGCACACGCTCATGACCTACCACGATGTTACAGGCATCGACTTCACCACTTGCTCCCCGGTGTGCATGAACGGGGGACGGCAAAGTGAGCAGCATTAACCCAAATAGATATAAAGCACGATATACGCAAGCCATGGAGTTGATTGATGGGGGCGACGAAGTGTGCTTTTTCATGATTAAAATCTCTTTTTTGTTATTGAGGGCGGTGATGTAAACCTCAATTAAGTATAGGGGCCGTTGGGGTTCAACCGGCACAACCCAAGGTCAGCAGAAGCCTATCCGAATGGTTAAGTTCAGCGGGGTCTGCATCAACGCTTAAAGCGCTGACCAAACGGTTCATGCAATTGGCAATAGCACAGATGGAAACGCAAGCAAAATATGCATGTTCATCCCAGCCTGCGGCAAAAATCGGTTGTGCGTCTTCAGGGGTGATTTTGCCGGGTGTTAGGGTGAGTTTTTTTATAAACGTAAATATCGGTTTCAATTTGTCATCGATTTTTGCGCTATTAATGTCTGTTTTCAACTCGGCAAACACCGACTCATCAATGCCAGAAGCCACCGAAGCGGCTTTATGAAAATCGTAGCACAAACTGCATTGGTTTAAATCTGAAGTGTAAGCGAACAGCAGTTGGCGGGTTTCCTTGCTGAAAGGCGAAAAGCTTTTCATAATTTCTTCCATAGCCTTAAACAACAACACCCGGCGGCGGGGATATTTTTCCAGCATACCGGATAAGGTAAGGTCTGGGTTTGACGGCGAATACGACATTGTGCCTCCTGAGGGTAAGGGTATAAGTTTGGCGGTGATTGCGGGGCGTGTGCGTGATCCAAACGGATCACGCGCCAAATAATTTTATAACTTTCGTATATTATTGTTTGGTAAATTAACAGCATCGTATGATGAAAACCACGCGTTTGTATAATATCGGCTTTCTATGGAACAATAGGTTCTTCCTATACAAAAAGGCCAATTCTTATGGAAATGCAGCAAATCCGCTATTTCTTGGCTGTTTGCGACCAAGGCACCATCACTCACGCGGCGCAAATTTCTTATGTTTCGCAGCCGTCTTTAACACAGGCGATAAAAAAACTGGAAGAAGAAATGGGCGGCGCATTGTTCACAAGAACACACTCCGGTTGTCAGTTGACCCCCTTGGGCCGTATGCTGGAACCCCACCTTAGGAAAACTTACAAGGATCTTCAGGCAACCAAGGCTGAGGCAATCCGTTTTGCCCGTTTAAACACTATCCCCCTGCGTGTTGGCTTAATGGAAACTATAGGCGCACAATGCCTAAGCCCTAGTCTGGCTGGGTATCAGCAAGATTATCCGAATATTGAGATGGAATTGATTGTCGGTAGCGAAGCGTTGCTGTTGCAGCAGCTCGATTCAGGGGCGCTTGATCTGGTTATTAGTGCGCCGCCCCAGCCTCCGGCATTGCCTTATCAATCGGCGTTGCTCTACGAAGAACGCTATGTGGTTGTTTTTAATGCGTCGCACCGTTTTAATCAAATGGAAAAAGTTGATCTTAAAGATCTCCAATCTGAGCCTTATTTAGATAGGCTTAATTGCGAACTCAGGGAAGATTTGAAAGTTATCTGCCAACGCCAAGAACTCAATCTTTATGCGGCATACCGCAGTAACAGCGAGGAATGGATTTTGCGTATGGTGCAAGCGGGCATCGGGGTGGCCTTAATGCCGGAATATACCCTGCCCAAGGAGGCAGGCAACCTTGGCCACCGCTATCTATGCGGGCCTGAAATTAGCCGCCAGGTTTATGCGGTTTATATCCGTCAGACCACAATGGCACCTGAATTAAGGGCATTGGTCGCCAAGTTAGGTCGGCCCTAAAGGCAATGGTGCGGGCTTTGGAGGTTATCAAAACTGGGCGATGTTTCTTGCCCGCCGTTCCAGTGGGCGCAACAAGCCTGGCCAACCAAGGGTGGGGTGTACATTCCCGCAAGCTAGGCCAGGCGCATTTGGGTGGCAATCAAGGCTCGACGCCATGCCCCCATTGCCCAAAATAAAACCGCTCGCTTAATTCTGCACGGGTTCGGGCCGCCAACTCGGCTGCCTTAAAATCATCGCTTAGCAACTTTGCCTCCCCTTGATAACCAACCGCCATCATGGCCATTGGCGTACACTCGACCGGAAGATTAAAAGCTTCACGGGCCTTTTCCGCATCAAAACCGCCCATCTGATGCACGATTAAGCCTAAGGCAACGGCTTGCAGGCACAGGCTGACACTGGCGGCCCCGGTGTCATACATTGCCAGACGGTTAGGTTTGCCGTTGTGGTTAAAGTTGTTCATTGCCACGGCAAGGATTAACACAGGCGCATTTTTTGCCCATAACTGGTTTTTTTCAGCCAGCGTGGTGAAGGCATTCTGCCAGTTGGTTTCATCAACGGCCTTATTGCACACCACAAAGCGCCACGGCTGGTCATTAAAACAGGAAGGCGCCCAGCGTGCGGCCTCTAACAGGGCAATTAAATCGTCATGGGCCACTTTCCGGGCCGGGTCAAAAGCCCTAGGGCTCCAGCGCCGCTGCATCAGTTCATGGATTTCTACATGGGTTACCGCTAATTTTTGTTGCATGATGTTTTCCTTAAAATCGGCCTGCCGCCTATGCTTCGATAGGCTCAGCACGAACGGCTTGACTATGGGTGTCAGGTTGGGCGGCCATTTTATCCGTCACGGCGTCAACACGCTATCACGAACGCCTCAACTTTAGTTGTTGATGCCTAATTGTCATCCATTAACCGCGTTTGTACGGGTAATGGATGGCTGCATTAAGGCAAAAAATAGCAGTAAAAAAAACAAAAAGGTCAGACGTGGCGCGTCAAAGGGGCTATCGACCAGGCCGACGACCATAAAGCCGCTGAAAGAAGCTAATAAAATGGCGGCAAAAACATTGTGTTGCCTGAGCTTTAGGCTGCAACTGTAAATGGCATTGGCGAATAACAGAAAAAATGCACAGACGCCTAACCAACCTTGATCAAACAGAATATGTACCCACAGGTTTTTGATATGCCAAGGTAAATGGTTGTCAGTGGAGAAAAACCAATGGTCGAGGCCATGCGCAAAATCGCCATTGGCGATTAGGTTTGTATCCGAGGCATCGGTTAAGCTAACGTTATCAACATCGACTATCAGATTTTTCGCATTGTTGAATAAACTTAGTTGCACTGGACGTCTCGTCAATTTACTCAATATCTGCCCTAAGGATTCACTGACTTCTCCACTATTGATTGTTTGCTCAATATGCCGCCATTGCCCGGCGGGCGCTTTTTCGGTGAGGGTGTTCCAACTGCATCTGAATGAATACAGTAGCGATTTCTCACAAATGGGTGTTGTTAACGTGACGGCCTCTTGGGCGCTGCGTAAATCCATGCTTAAACGGTATGACGAGTGTGGCTCTACGTTCACATACTGGCTTATGTACAGCGAATCGCCTGAGCTTAGTTTTAAGTAGGGATTGCCCTGTTCATTAGCAAACCGATACATCGCGGGTATGACGTTTTCACTATTCCTCCACAAATAGGTTCTGGGATAACTACCAAGACCCATACCCAGCAAATTAGTCAGCAGGTTGTCATCACGCATTGCCAGCGCGTCACGCCAGTGCGCTAGACGTATATTCGTATCTTGGCTTACAGTTTTAAAACGGTCTTGAATAAACTGGCCTTTAAATACGGGTATGGCAATTAAAGGAATGAGAGTTAGCAGTACCGGCACTAATAAAAATTTATACCAATTGGTTGCAAATTTATTTTTAAAACACCATAGCAAGCCGATAATTAAGATAATGAATTCAATGCCGGCCGCCAGATAAGGGCCACGCGAAAAAGTGACTAGTAAGACATATAGTCCCGTAATAAATAGGCCCATACCTAATGGGACGGTCAGCAAAGGCAGTGATGAATAAAGAAATAACAGGGCAATAAAAGGCAAAGTTAATGCCAAATAGGCATCAATATGACCGCCGCCTGTGTGCATGCTGGAGAACAGCGCGATAATCCGAAAATCACTGGTAAAGTTAAGTAGGCCTGGAAATAAAAGTCGCTCCCAGCAGGCGGCGGCGATAACGCCGACTAATCCCAGCAACACGCCATAACCTAGATAAAGTGGCGCATTACGGTAGCGGCTTACGGATTGCTGCAATAATGGTAATAAAAATACGGCCAAAAATACGCCTTTGCCAATTCTCAAGCTATTGTATTTGCTGTAATAATTGCTAAATGCATTGGCATCAATAGTGTCTAAAGGTAATGAGCCTTTTAGTAAACTTATGCCGTATAGGGTAATGAATAAAGACAATAGCCAATTTGTGGGTAAACCTAATAGCCGGTATGCCTGTGCCTTGGGTTTTCGCCAAAAATAAACGGCTAAAGTTGCCAGAATCAGCAAATCGAATTCATCAAAGAAAAACCGGCCTGTCCACGGGGCAAAATCCATCACGGGTAATAAACTGGGGATAACCAGTAGCCAAAGGTAAGGGAAACGTATTAATAACGCTGTGTAAGCAAGTAGAAAAAGCCCTAAACTGAGCTTTGCCACAGGATAATTAAACAACGTGGCCGCAATAACCATCCATAACAAAAAGCTTACGGCACGCCAATTCTTATTGGTGTCCGACGGCAGTGTTGGTAGGTCTGCTCTTTTAGGTTGCGTAATGTGTGTTTGGGATGGCAGTTCGATTGTTGGTGGCTTAGGCGGTTTATTTTCGCTACTTAGCAGGCCTGACACTCGATCCATAATCGCATAACAAGCCGATGCGGCGATAAAAGCCAACCACACGTCACTAGGGTCGGCATGTTTGCCCGCTAAAAATAATTTCCCGATTTCGACTGCAATTGCTAAGGCGGTGGCAAGTAGGCCAGCATAAAACCAACGCGGGGTTAGCTGTCTGGGTTTTTGATCCATGCTAAATGAGCCTACCCAGAAAAACAAACCGACGGGCAAATACACGCCTATATTACTTAACAGGCTGACTAGTGCAGTGCTTTCAGATGAGTAATAAAAATAATATAACGGTAAAAAATGGGTTTGTGTGAGTTTTTCCATCGCTTGTTCGGGTGTCAACCAAGCGGTGGTAAGCCCGCCATTAATTGCCAGCACGAAAACCAAATATGGCAGCATGGCGAACCACGCGATGCGCTTTAGCAAGTGCATTATTGCAATAAAATTTTGCTGTTTGACCCAGGCAAATAAGAACGCTCCCATACCCATGCCGAGCATGCGCGTCAGTACAGAAACGCCTTGCCCCGAACCGGATAACAAAAATATTTGTACGGTTTCAATTACAATGCCAAGGAAAAAGCCGACTAATACGCATATTAGGGTGCGATGCTGCAAATAAGGTAAATAACAAAACAAGAAACCTAAAGGCGCTATTATCAATATTTCTAGCAGTAACTTAATGAAGAAATGCACCAGATCGATATTGGGCATAGCGAAGGGGAAAGTGACCATATCGGCGTTCGTGGCTAATTTCGCATCCAATTCGGCAAAAGATGTCACAAAATCAAATGGAAACAGGCTGAGAGCAATATAACTCAGCAAATAAAAGATTATCGCCGCCCGCACCGATGGCAAGCCACCGTATAACAGATGAGAATACAATTTAGAAAAGTAGGCGCCGAAAAATTGCCAGCTTAGAACTCCTATGGCTGACCCTAGGGCTTCGGCAAGCAAATCATTTAAGGATACCGTGCGGGGTGGAAAAAATTGCTGGGAAAACTCGATAACCACCGCTAATGCAAGGCAAAACGTGAATACGCCGGCTGCTAACAATACACGGGGCAGTGGGTTACGTATTTTGTTAAACAGGGCGGATACACCAAAGGCCAGGGGTATGTAAAGCAAAATATTCGCTATCCAATCGGCTCTAGATGCCGCACCTAAGTCAAGATAGCGAATGTTTTTAAATTGGTTTAACGCCGTTTCTATAGGTAAGTTTCTGAATTCAAGGGGGACAAGGCTGCCGTAGATGACAAAGAGCAAATACAACGCTGTGGCAAAAAAAAAGTAGCGATTCATAATGGTTGTTATTGTGGGTTATCGGCAATAATGGCAGTGAAATTTATTAATACATATCATTAAAAGTTACGGCACGATCCTAAAGAACTTGATGTGTAGGGGAATTTGTGTGCCTTTGTGCCGCTCGTAGCCGAGTTACTCGTTATGTGTTTAAAATACAGAAAGTTAAATTGGCATATAAGTAATTGCTAGTGCCTATATTCTATTTGCCTTTTTATGAAATATTTATCCGGCCTAACATTTAGCCCATGCAATTCAGCTTAAGTGTTTGATGCGCTAGATTACCATGCGTAGACTTATTCAGTTAATGGCAATGGCCCGTTGGCAGAGACGGTAAAATAACAGCTAACTTAAAATTCGGCAGTTCCCGGCACATTACTGTTTGTAACATCCCTTTTAACCTCCAAACACAATTACCTAACCCTTATCCATGGAATTCAATCTACTCAACACTGATGGCCACGCCCGCCGTGGGCGGCTTACTTTTGCCCGTGGCGTGGTCGAAACGCCTATTTTTATGCCCGTGGGCACTTATGGGGCTGTCAAATCATTGACGCCAGAAGATTTGACCGGCATCGGGGCGCAAATCATCCTCGGCAACACTTTTCATCTGATGCTACGCCCGACCACGGGTGTCATCAAAGCGCATGGTGATTTGCATGATTTCATACGCTGGCCGAAACCCATTTTGACTGATTCCGGTGGTTTTCAGGTGTTCAGCTTAGGCGCGTTGCGAAAAATTACCGAGCAAGGCGTGACTTTCCAATCGCCTATCAATGGCAGCAAGATTTTTATGGGGCCGGAAGAATCCATGCAAGTGCAACGGGATTTAGGCTCGGATATTGTCATGATTTTTGACGAATGCACACCGTATCCGGCGACGGTGGCCGAAGCCGCCGATTCCATGCGCCTATCGCTACGTTGGGCGGCGCGGAGCAAGGTGGCGCATGGCGACAACCCGAATGCCCTGTTTGGTATTGTCCAAGGTGGCATGTACGAAGCATTGCGCCAAGAATCCGTTGAAGGCTTGGTCGATATTGGTTTTGACGGCTATGCGATAGGCGGCTTGTCGGTTGGCGAGCCTAAAGAAGAAATGATGGCGACGTTGGATGTGGTGCATCAGAAAATGCCGGTTGATAAGCCGCGTTATCTGATGGGCGTCGGTACGCCGGAAGATTTGGTGGAAGCGGTGCAGCGGGGCATAGATATGTTCGATTGCGTCATGCCGACCCGCAATGCCCGCAATGGCCATTTGTTCACCCGCTTTGGGGTCATCAAAATCCGCAACAGCCAATACGAATTCGACAGCCGCCCATTAGATGAGGGTTGTGGCTGCTATACCTGCCAAAACTTTTCCCGTGCGTATTTGCGGCACTTGGACAAATGCCAGGAAATGCTTGGTTCCAGGCTCAACACCATCCACAATTTGTATTATTACCTGAGCCTGATGCAAGGTTTGCGTGATGCGATTGAAAGGCGCGAGTTGGATTTGTTTGTCAGAGAATTCTATCGCCAGCGCGAACGGGCTTAACCCCAGTAAATCTTGGCGCGTGTTTTATGTTTTAAAGCGGTGTGTAGTCAGGTTGTTGCTTTAAGCGGGGTTTAGACGGAGGAAATGGCAGCGCGTTAGGGCAAAAAGCCTCCGGGGCGGTAGCCCCGGAGGCTTTCAAGTTGCTTGGCTAAAGGGTTTAAGTAAGGGGTTATTCGCATGAGAAACGCCCTGTTTTGTCCCGTTTACGGTTTAGGTTTATGTTGCTGGCAACAGCCGCTGTTGCGAATAACGTGGATGAGATGATAAATTCGCCGGACACAAAGCCCAGCAAGCCAGTGACAAACACCAGCCCCACTAAAATGTCTTTCGATAAGTCGTTCATGAGTAAGTCCTCGTATGAAGTTAAAAAGGGTTGTCCAAACTGCAAATCAACTATATATCATGCCTGTATTGTTGACAATGGCACTATAAATAGATTTATTGTTTCTTTATTTGATACAATAGATTCATAATCTGTTCATCTTTGCCAAGTAAAAGAATTAAGGTAGAAGTTACACATTGACAGCCAAGTTATAATATGAGGTTTGAAATTACCCAAACATCAGCTTCCTGCGGGGCAATCCTAAATACGGCAGTTGCAGCCGCCTGGCAGGGCGGCGGGAACTTAATGCTCTTGTTAGCCGTCAGACCAATCACGAAAGGAGAAACAAATGAAAGTGCTCATAATCTTCAACAGGGAGCCATACGACAACACCGATGTGACATGGAACGGTTTGCGTTTAGCTGGCAAATTACTCGAATCAGGGCAAGAAGTCAGATTGTTCCTTATGAACGATTCGGTTGATATGGCCCGCGATGTGTGTAAACCGCCGGAAGGCTACGACCAAGACTTGTCCCAAATCCTCAAAGACCTTATTTCCAAGGGCGTGCCGGTGAAGGTCTGTGGAACCTGTATGGCTAGATGTGGAATCTACAAAAACCATCCGTATTTTGATGGAGCGGAAAAGTCTACAATGCCTGAATTGGCAGAGTGGGTCGTTGACAGCAACAAGGTTATTACATTTTAACAGCTAACAAGGCGCTACACCGGACGGCAATTCCGCTGCGCTCCATTGCCGCCGGTGAGCTTGGTCGTTATCTACCTTGTTTTTTATTGGAATATATAAGTTAAGTTCTTAGTGGTGTTGCTATCAGTGTTACTAAAGAAAAATATCATCCTGCGGCAAGGTTTGTTTTCCATAAAAACAATTCAGGCGAATTACCAGAAAATCACCCAATTTTGCTTGTATGTATTCAATTCCTAAAGCTGGATTGAATACTTAGCCAACGGATCAAAAGTTCGGCTCAATCCTTGATTACCACCTTCTGAAAATCATGTGTAAAAAATCGCCTGCTAACACCAAAGCACCAATATATTACGCAGTTTGGTTTCATGAAAAATAATGGCTCATTATTTTGTAATTACATTACAAGTTTATTCTTGTTTGCTGCCCTTGTTGCGAAAGGGTATCAAAAATAAAATCCTCGTAGCGTCTTTTAAAGTCTTGGTCATTGAGGAATTTTCTATATATTTCAGTTTGCGTAAATAAATACTGTTGCATTAAGTCGTTCAGCTTTTTGTTTGACAAATCTTTTGCATTATCCTTGTCAGAAAAGATTATATTGTCTATAAGTTTTTGATCCTTTTTCATATTTTCAGGTATTTGCTGAGTCAATATTTCGTCTACTTTATCTTTATCAGTCCATTCAATATCGCCAAAACGCTGATTAAATGCGGCGAGGATATTTTCTAGCGTATCCAATTCTGGTTCACTTATGCCACTGCCCACGCCTACCGGAATAGGATCAACAACGCCTGTTCCGTCATCCAAGCTGATTTTATCCGTGCTTTGTTTAGAAGGTCGGTAACTGTCCATATCAATAGCATCAATAATACCTTGGGCAAGGTCTTCGCCGCTTTCTATGGTCAGTTTTGGTAACAAGTATTTCAAATACTGCCATAACTGTTCCCAATACACATTATTGAAATCCAGTAGCCTTGCCAAATAACTGTAAACCCTTAAAAAAGACTTGGCCTTAGATTTAAAATCAATTTTTTCATCTAGTGGCAAATCGTTAAACAGTGTCGAAGACGCATCAACAATAGGGTCTAAAATTTCCCTAGCGGCATTACTCGAATAGTTTGCAAAAAAATCCTTTACGGTTTCTTCATCGTAAATTTCAAAGCCCGCTAATGCGTCAACCAAGTCATTGAGCTTATTCGGGTCAGTTTCTTCACTCAAATAGGTGGCCGTAAAATACGGATCAAAAGCTTCTTTTATCTCTTCCGCTGTATTGTAAAAATCCAGCACAAAAGTATCTTTTTTGTACGGCTTAAACGCCCTATTTAAGCGTGATAGCGTTTGCACCGCCTGAACGCCGCGCAATTTTTTATCCACATACATCGTATGCAATAGCGGTTGGTCAAAACCTGTTTGGTATTTATTGGCGACAATTAAAAAGCGATACTCTTTTTTCTTAAAATTTTTGGGAATATCGTTTTTATGGCTGTCGAAATTATTCATCGACACTTCATCAAACTTAGTGCCTTTATATTCCGGGTTGCCAGAAAAGGCGACAATGGCCTTGTAGGGCGATTTTATTTCTTTTAGATAATCATCAAAAGCGTGTTTGTATTTAATCGCGGAGGCAATACTTTTAGTGACAATCATGGCTTTGGCCTCGCCATTGATTAAATGCCTTACGTCACGGTGAAAATGGCCAATCATTATTTTGGCTTTCTCGCCAATGGCAAATTCATGGCCCTCAACATGCGCTTTCAATTTTCTTTGCGCTTGTTGGGTTTCAAACTCTGGGTTTTCTTCCACCGATTTAATCAGCTTATAAAATGACCGATAAGTGGTGTAATTTTGCAAAACATCCAAGATGAACTCTTCCTCAATGGCTTGTTTCATGGGATATAAATGAAACGCATCGAAGGCGGTTTTTACTTCACCGTCTTGCACATAAGGTCTTGGCACACCAAACGTTTCCAAGGTTTTGTTTTTAGGCGTGGCGGTAAAGGCGAAGTAAGAGCCGTTTTTTATCATTTTGCGGCTTTTAATCAGGTCGTTGATTTTGTCTTCTAAGGTTTGCTCTTCCTCGTCTTCCTCATCGGCCTGTTTATCTGCCAATACCGCATTCATTTTTCCTGATGTATCACCACTCTGGCTGCTGTGTGCTTCGTCGATGACGATGGCGAATTTCAACGCGCTTAAATCATCCATTTCTTTCAGCAAATGGGGAAAAGTCTGGATCGTGCAAATGATGACTTTCTTTTTATTGGCAATGGCTTCGCGCAAATTATTGGTTTTGCTGCCACCTGTGCTGGTAATCGCGGTCACGATGCTTTTTGGATAAGCAAATTGGGCAATTTCTTCACTGAGTTGCCTATCTAAAACCGTCCGGTCGGTGACGACAATCACGGAATCAAACAAATGGTTTTCGCCCGTTAGGTCAAATAAACCGTGCAATTGATGGGCAAGCCACGCAATGGATTTCGATTTACCTGAACCTGCCGAATGCTGGATTAAATACTTTTGCCCTAAGCCATGTTGTTTGGCGTGTGCCAAAATTTGCCTGACTGCCGTTAATTGGTGGTAACGCGGAAATACCATTTTCTTAGTTTTTTTGCCCGTATCCTCGTTGGTTTCTTCAATGACTTGGGCAAACTTATCAATAATATTGCTTAAGGACTCTTTGCTTAATACAGTTTCCCACAAATAATGGGTTTTAAGGCCATTGGGGTTGACTGGATTGCCCGCGCCAAACGGCGGCAAGGGCTTGCCATCGTTTAAACCTTTATTGAAGGGAATAAAAAACGAAGCCTTGCCTTTCAGTTCCGAACACATGAACACCTGCTCGGTGTCGGCGGCAAAATGCACCATGCAGCGGGCAAAGGACAAGAGCTTGTCTTTCGGGTCACGGTCATTATGGTATTGCTGAATGCCTTTTTTAACCGTTTGCCCGCTTAAGGGATTTTTTAATTCACAGGTCAAAACAGGAATGCCATTGACCGACACGGCTAAATCCAAACGCTTGTCATGGCTTGGGCTGTATTTTAATTCCTGCGTCACCGAAAATAGGTTGGCGGCATAACGTTCGGAATCCTTGGCATTAAAAACTGAAGCAGGTTTACGGTAAAACAAATCAATGGATTTATCCAAATGCTTTACGCCCTTACGCAAAACTTCAATCACGCCCAACGTTTTGATTTTTTCATCCAAGCGCACTAAAAACGCCCGCTCACCTTTGGCTTGGATCATCGCATAAGCCTCTGGCTGGGTGGCGGCGATAAACCCTAAAAGCTGTTTTGGATTCAGGCAAAATTCACGGTCAAATTCACTGGGGCGGGTTTCAATAAATTGCTGGTCGTTGACCAAATAACGGGTGATAAATTGCTGGAAGCCTTTTTCTGAGGTATCGGTAAATTTCATAATGACAGGGCTTTATTTTGGGTTAATTTTCATGCTATCAGGCGTTGGTAGTGGGTGAAATTTGTGACCGCTCGGAGTACAAACCTAGGTTTGTACTCCAGCCAACTGAAGATTCATTACAGATTTCACCCACTACTCAGGCGTTATTCGCGCACGGGGGTAAACAAGCCAGTGACATCAATGGCAAGTTCTGGAAATAAAAAAGGGATGGCGTGGTCATCGTCAGTGTACATGGCTTTAAGCTCATAAACCCCTTGGGCATTTAACACAAATTGATGGATGGCGCGTTGTTCGGGATAAACCAGCCAATATTCAGTCACGCCGCTTTCTTCATACAAGGCATATTTGGTTTTTAGTTCCCGCTTAGAATTGCCTTTGGATAATATCTCAACAATCCAATCAGGCGCACCGTTACAGCCTTGAGCATCCAACAATTCAGGCCGACAAATGACGCATAAATCCGGCTGCACCACGGTATGAATGTCTTGGCTAGCCAATAAGGATTTTTTCCGGTCATATAAACGCACATCAAAAGGCGCGGGAAACACCTCGCAGCTTTTATGTTGCAAATAGCCGCCAATCGCCAACAACAATTTCCGTTCAATCCGTTGGTGTTCAACGCTGGGCGCAGGCGACATCAGCATGATTTTGCCTTTGATTAACTCCACCGCATCGGTAAATTGCCAAGTGATATAGTCGGCGTAAGAATAATTTTTAGTTAAATCCAGTTGATCCAAGTGCGTAATGTTAGGCATGGTCTATTCCGGGATTGATGGAGGAAGGCAGCGTTTGCCTGTGACCAAATCAGTGATTAAGGCTTCGCGGTATTCTTTTATAGAGGCAATTTCTTGTTGGGCTTTGGAAATGGCAGAATTTATAATTTCATAGGTTCTGTTTATATATCCAATAATTTCATTCTGTTCATCAATTGGTGGTATTGGTAAGAGAAAATTTGTAAAGTCACTCATTTCAATACTTTCTACTGTTGCAACAGCTTTTCTACATTCCTGCAAAATATTCAACTCTATTCCTTTCAAAAGCATTCTAAAATAATGAGGTAAATAGATGTCTTTATTTACTACGATTGCTTTTAAATCTTGATTTATAGTAATAGATACGCTGTTTAAACAAGCAGGAAGGCTATGTTGTAGTATTCCCGAACGGACTACTAATAATATGGAGTCAGTCGGAATCATTTTTATAGCAGTTTGTTGCAAAGCTTTTTTTGTGATTTTCATTTCAGAGTCAGAAATTATTTCTGATTTCATATCCTTAGATGTTACCCAAGGAATATCACCATTCCAAAAACTAATATTGTCCATACTTGGTGTTATTCCACCTGATATTTTTTTTACAGTGAATTTTAATTTTTTCTCGTCCCATTTAACTGGAATTTCTGGAAGCCATTTTATTTTGCTTAACTTAAAACTAACTTTTACATCTATCCCTTTTGTTACAGCATCAAATAGTTTCTTTTTTTTCTCTTCCCCCAATAACGCAATCAACCTTTCCTTATTCCGAATAAATCGGTCTATTTCGTTATTCTTTTTGTCCAAATATTCGACAATGCGGTTTTGAGTGTCCAATGGCGGGACAATGCTGTACATGCGTTTGAAGTCAGCATAGCGTAAAGGCATTTGTCCATCCGCAATGCCATAAGCGTAACGTTCAGCATAGTTTTTATAAAAGCCCGTGCGAATCATGTAGTGATAATAACGGGAATTTAACTTTACGCCTTTTCTGGGTTTCAAGACGGTACAGGCAGGGCTTACGATGCCTTTGTAATTGCTGTGACCTGACGCACCTTGCCTAAACCTCATGCTGTAAACCAAATCATCAGGATAAACCAATAAATATTTGGATTTATCTAACGTTGAAGAATCTTTTTTATCCAAATCGCTTTGTTTTATAACACCTTTGCCAATCGTTACAGAAAGCAGCTCTTCATTGCTATGTCCGCGTTCAATCCGTTCCTGAAAAATAGCAATATTCGGCAATAACCGCCAACCAATAGGCAGTTGCTTAACATAGTCATAATCTATCGGGCGGTATTGCTCGTATGGTTGTAATTGCGCCATGTCAGTCACTCTCTCCCACATTCAAACTTTGCAAAATCTCTTCCCATTTGTATTGTAACAAGGCTTTGTTGGGCAGTTTGGTTTCGTAATCGGCGACCAGTGTTGGCGATAAGCTGCGGCTAAGGGTGTATTCCACCACGGTATCATCCTTGCTTTTGCATAATAAAATACCGATGGAAGGGTTTTCGGTGGCGGTTTTTATGTCGCGGTCTAGGGCTTCCAGATAAAAGTTTAGCTGGCCTAGGTGTTCAGGTTTAAAGCGTTCAATTTTTAGTTCTATCGCCACTAAGCAAGTGAGTTTACGGTGGTAAAACAGTAAGTCGATGGCAAAATCCTGATTACCGACTTGCAGGGGATATTCTTCGCCCATAAAGGCAAAATCCCAGCCAAATTCCAGCAAAAATTGGCTGATGTTGCGGCTGATTTGGTGTTTTAAGTCTTTTTCGGCGTGGGTGTCGGGCAAGTGCAGCAATTCTAAAACGTAGGTGTCTTTAAACACGTTGCTGATGTCTTGCGGTAACGCCGTCGCCAAGCTAGCGGTTTTAGTGTTGCCCAGCATGACGCGCTCGTAAGTGGCGGTATTGATTTGCCGTTCCAGCTCTCTGGTTGATAGCCGCTTTTTTAGGGTCAGCCGCAAGTAAAATTCCCGTTCTTGTGCGGTTTTGCACGGCATGATGAGGCGATGATGTGACCACGACAATTCTCGCCACAGTGCGGCGAGTTTTGGCTGGTCTTTATAGGTTTCGTAAAACTGCTTCATGCGCCATAGGTTTTGTGCGCTAAAGCCTTTACTATTGGGTTCGGTTTGGGCAATAAAGGCCGCCAGTTCTGTTATGACCGCTTTTCCCCAGGCGTTACTACTGACTTGTTGGTGCAGGTATTCACCAATCGTCCAATACAGCGTCACCAATTCTTGGTTGACGGCTTGATAGGCGCGTTGCTTGGCGGCAACGATTAGCCCTGAAACGTAAGTGAATTGGGTTTGTAATTCCATTAGCCGCTCACTATGGCATGTAACAAGCCATCGGTTTCTTGTTCAAGAGCAAAAATTTCGGCGGTGATTTCTTCTAGGCTGCGGGGCGGCACATAGTTGTAAAAATAGCGGGTAAAGGAAATTTCGTAGCCTGTTACGGTTTTGCTTTCGTCTATCCAGGCATCGGGGATGTGTTGCAATACTTCACGTTCAAAATAGGCTTGGATGTCTTGGTCTAGCGGCACGTTTTCGGTGTCGCGCAATTCGCTGTCGGCTTCGTAGTGGATAGTGCCGTCTGCTAGCGTTTTCTTGATGACCCGTTCTGCGTCTTCATTTTTCCAGGTAATGGCATCAATGATGCTTTTCAGCCCTTTGGCATCCAGGTTTAGGTCTAAATCTTTAACGGTTTTGTTCAGTAATGGCAGAAAGCGGTTGTAGTCATCAAATTGCTGATTGCCGATTGTATCGGCTAATTTTTGCGCGGCTTGCATCAAGGCTAGGCCATTTTGCCAATGCCCGATGCTGAACAATTTGGTTTTGTCGGCGGGCTTGAGTTTGATCTCATGCTTATTTAGATAGGCTTCGATTTTGTCTTGGTATTTGGCTAGGTTTTTATAGAGGTCGTCGCCAAATTGGCTGTATGCCCATGCCATTTCTTCATAGAGGTTTTTATCAAACCGCAAGCTGGCTATGGCTTCGGCGGTAAATTGTGCCGATAGGCGTAAAGGCCGTTCAACAGTGATTTTGTTGTAACCAAAGTGGCTATTGGGGTAAATTTTGGAAATGTCGGTTTCTACAAAGTCCATGTACAGTTTAGTAATGGCATCGATTTGGGCGGGCTTCATTTCACAATTTTTTTGCCCTAGGTTTTTACGCAATTTTTCGTAAATATCTATGGCGTTAATGAGTTGCACTTGGCCTTTGCGGCGGGCGGCTTTTCTATTGGATACAATCCATATATAGGTAGGAATGCCTGTGTTATAAAAAATATTTTTGGGTAAGGCGATGATACATTCCAGCCAATCGTTTTCAATGATGTGTTTGCGTATTTCACTTTCGCCGCCACCTGCATCCCCTGTAAACAAAGCCGAACCGTTGTGGACGGTGGCAATACGGCTGCCTAGTTCGGTGTTGTGTTTCATTTTGCTGACCATGTTCATCAGGAACAGCAATTGCCCGTCGGATATGGACGGCAAGCCGATTTGAAAACGCGGGTCTTTGATGACTTGATTTGCTTTTTTGCCTCTATCGGTAACGATGGCATCTTCGTCTATTTTCCAGGTTTTGCCATACGGGGGATTGGACAGCATGAAGTCGAACTGTTTATCGGGAAAACCATCTCTTTGCAAGGTAGAGCCGTAAGCGATATTTTCCGTTTTCTCGCCTTTAATGAGCATGTCGCTGGTGCAAATGGCGTAGGTTTCTGGGTTGACTTCTTGCCCATAGAGCATGAATTCTGCGTTATTGTCCGTTAGCTTTTGGGCGTAATGCTCCGCTTCGGTGAGCATCCCACCACTACCACAAGCAGGATCGTAAATATTGTAAACCCCTTTGGATATTTGCTCTTTTACTGGGGTGAACAAAATATGGGTCATCAATTTGATGATTTCACGCGGGGTAAAATGTTCACCCGCTTCTTCGTTATTGTCTTCGTTAAATTTTCTTATCAATTCTTCAAACACATAGCCCATGCCTAGGTTGGTCAAGGGCGGCAATATGTCGCCTTTGCTGTTGGTGGCTTGATTGGGGCTTAGGTTGATTGCTGGGTCACATAGCTTTTCTATCAACAAATGTGTTAAACCCGCTTCTTTGAGCGTTTCTAACTGATTGCGTAATTTGAATTTGCTGATGATGTCTTGAATATTGGGGCTGAAGCCATCGAGATAGGCTTCTAGGTTGGTGTCTATGTTGTCGGCATCGGTTAGCAGGGAAGTGTAGGAAAATTCCGGTTGGGCTTCATCCGTTTTTGAATTGCCCATTGTGTATTTGGAGGTGTTCCAAAAACTATAACCTGATTGGCCTGCCAAAGCAGCTTTGTTGTCAATTTGTTGGCTAATTAAAAAGGCATTGGCTTGTAACACTTTTTCTTTTGTTGGCACTAAGAGAACATCCAAACGCCTTAAGACAGTAAAGGGCAAGATAATGTCACGGTATTTGCCCCTTACGAAAACATCACGGAGTACATCATCGGCAACGCTCCAAATAAAACTAACGATTTGATTATGGGTTTTGGGGTTCATAAGTTGGTATCTTTGGGTATAGGCTATCCTAGCAATAGAACGCTTTTAGGAATTTTCGGTAATGGTAAAAATCAAAATGATAGGTTCAACACTATTTTCGGATAAAAAGATGGGTGACCCAAGCATGGTATTCATCAGACTTTGAAAAAGACAAAGTTTTGCGTGTATAGCGGGCTAACCACTGGCGAAGCGTGTTGTCCCATCGTTCAACATGATTGGTTTGCCCCGAGTCTTTACCGACGCTACGATGCGTTTCTTTCGGGGACACTTTTTGATAAGCGCCCCAAAAATCGCTGTAGCTGCGGGCTTTTTTATAGCCTTCAGGGATGGCACGCCAAAGCGATTGGCAGCTTTTTTCGCTACGGTCGCCGATAACATAGGCGACGACCTGCCGGGTCTGGCGGCAAAGCGCAACCCATAACCAACGCTTATTGGCACGGCGTTTGACAAAAAACCATACCTCATCCAATTCCAATGCCTCAGGAAAACCGCGCCAGTGGGTGAAAGGTTGCCCACGTTCGCCCCGTCGGGCTAGGTGCGGTTTACTCGGTGTGATGGGGGGTGGCGGTTAAGCGGTTTTCATTTGAAACGGCACAATAACGCCGCCCGCTTTCAAACTGTCCAGATAATCTGCCCACCATTGCAACATTAATGCGCCAATTTGTACGGGGTCGGTAATGGCTGCGTGATGGGCTTGTTTAGTGGGGGTTAATGCGCCTTTAAGATCGGGGATGGGGTTACGGTTGGCGCGTCCCGTGGCTATGGCATGCCTGAACACTTGCCCGCATGTTTGGGCTGCTCGGTGGGCGGTTTCTACCGCGCCCCGCTGCTCTATGCGTTTGAGCGCCGCCAATACATCAGGGGCTTCGATATCTATAATGGGCAGTTTGCCAAGCCAAGGGAATACGTCTTGTTCCAATAGCCGCATAGTCCTTGTTCCGTGGCCTTCGCTTTTGTTGCTCATGTGTTTATTGTGCCATTCGCGGGCAATCACTTCGAAACAGTTGGCCGCCGCGCCTTGCTTGGCTTTTTTAGCGGCAATTTTGGCGGCTGAGGGGTCTATGCCGTTGGCCAGTTGGGTTTTCGCCTCTTCTTGCTTGGTGCGGGCATCTTTAAGGGTGAGGATATTCACCGATAGATAAGGTTTTTTGTTTTCCGCAAAAACGATAAGCAAACCGCCAAAACTTTCCGCCTTGTGGCGTTACCAACAAGAACAGGCCGTCACACCATCAAAGAGTTTTTGTTGTTTGCTTAAGGGTTTTATTTGGCGGATTGTTATATCTGACAGCATGGCGCCCTCATCAAGGGTTAGGGTGGTTTTGTTGGTATCGGCTTTGCCTTGGAGACAGATACCAACAAACATACCTACAAATGTATTGGTATTTCATGATACTTGACGCCACTGCTTGGAACAATAAAAAACCCGCCAAGCCTTGCGGCTTGCGGGTTCTGATACTGTATGATACGGCTTGATTTTACAATTTGGTGGAGGCGGCGGGGATTGAACCCGCGTCCGCAAGTACTCCGCCCCAAGGTCTACATGCTTGTCTCGTTCTTTTGATTTAGCTGATGGCTACCCGACGAGCCAAGAAAACCAGCAGCGATTCCGTAAGGTTTTAGCGCATCCACACCGGACAGGTTTCAGCGCGATCTTATGTAAATGACCTCTGAGCGTCCAGCGAACTGGACTCCACCCGCATAAGCACAGATGGTCAAAGGAATGGTGCTGTGTTTAAGCAGCTAGAGCCATTGAGTAGTTTTCGTCGTTTGCGAATACTTTTTTTCTGTATATTTTACGAGATTTACAGTCCTCGGCATGCACTTAAGGTTTTGCTACCCACGTCGAAGCCATGTCGCCCCCTAAGAAAATCATTCTACCTTATATCAAGTATATGTTGCCATTGAATTTAAAAGAAATCGGCAACCTTTCGCCACTTAATTTGTGACGCACGGTGTGATCTAAATCGGGCCAAATAGTTCAAACCAAATTTACTGGATACGGACACTAATTTTAATTGTGGGTAACACCACAAGAAGCGGCGTGACCGCCAGTTACTCCAAAGAGATGGCGGTCGCCAATCCACAATATCTAAATTTGCGTAAAAAAAAGGTTCATCGTATACTTCAAGTTGGCTTACTTGATCAAGCTAGCGCGTATTATAAAAACTTTTTTGGAGGTTATGATTATGAAATGGGAAACACCAAGTTACACAGACCTGCGTTTCGGTTTTGAAGTCACTATGTATATCTACAACCGTTAATTTTTCCGGTTGGCAATAAAAGGGGTTCGTTAAGAACCCCTTTTTTTTGTCCATTTTTTTGGATCGGCTTTGCTTGGCGCGTATTAATCCCGTATTATTTTAGCTTTTTCGACTTCGCAGGGTTTGTTCATGAAAATCAGAGTTCTCGGTTCCGGTGCCGGTGGCGGTTTTCCGCAATGGAATTGCAATTGCCATAATTGCCACCGCCTGCGTCACGGCAAAATGAACGGCACGGCGCGTACCCAATCATCCATTGCAGTGAGCACGGATAATAAAAACTGGCTATTGTTTAACACTTCGCCGGATATTCGTGCGCAACTGGAGGCTTTTCCGGCAATTCAGCCAAAAGAAGGGGTACGGGACACGGGCATTAAAGCCATCATGTTGATTGATAGCCAGATTGACCATACCACGGGCATGCTGATGTTACGCGAGGGAAAGCCGCTGGAGGTTTATTGCACCGAGATGGTCAGGCAGGATCTGACGACGGGTTTTCCTTTGTTTAATATGTTGGCGCATTATTGTACCGTCAATCATCACCCCATCCCCGTTGATGGGAGCAGCTTTGCCATTCCGGAAATTGACGACTTACGTTTTTACACCCAAGCGTTAAAGAGCAAGGCCCCGCCTTATTCCCCACATCGCCATGACCCCCATGAGGGTGATAACATCGGTGTGGTTATTGAACAAATTTCGACGGGCAAAAAAGTGTTTTACTCGCCAGGTCTTGGTGAAATCGAACCGCATGTCATGAACGCCATGCAAGATGTTGATTGCTTATTGGTGGACGGCACATTTTGGACGGATGACGAAATGTGCATCCAGCACATTAGCCATAAAAAAGCCCGTGAAATCGGTCACTTGCCGCAATCAGGACCCGGGGGCATGATAGACGTGCTTAATAATGTGGCAAAAGCCCGTAAGATATTAATCCACATCAACAACACCAATCCTATTTTGGATAATGATTCTGAGCAGCGTAAGGCACTTGATGCTGCCGGTATTGAAGTGGCTTATGATGGCTTAGAAATTGATTTATAAGCCCAAATGCTCTGGTGGGGGGAATGTGGTTAAAAACTGGAACTGATTTTTGAATCTCTGGAGGTGACACTATGTATTACTTAGTTGAAACGGACAAACCACTCAACCAAGCGGCGGACGATCTCGCGGTGGCGGTTGCCCATCATGGTTTTGGCGTGCTGCACGTCCACGACTTGGGGGCGGCTCTTCGCAATAAAGGCATTGCCTTTGCGGAAGAGTGTAAGATTTTTGAGGTCTGTAATCCGGTGCAAGCGGCAAACGTGCTGGCCGCCGATATGCGCTTAAATATGGCGCTACCGTGCCGTATTTCTGTTTTTACCGAACGAGGCAAAACCAAGATTGGGCTTATTAAACCATTGCCGATGCTCGCGGCGCTGTCTCAGGATGCCACGCTGATACAAGTGGCCACGGATGTTGAAGAAAAAATCATCCAGATGGTTGATGATGCACGCTAGCCACCAAACACATAAATCCCACTAAAACCGCTTGTTGGTTTAAAAACAATTATAAGGAGCCCCCCCTATGAGCTGTTCTGGCAATAAGGCTTGGAGCAAAGACGAGTTTGAAGCAGCCCTACGCGGCATGGAAAAATACTACCACATCCATCATCCATACCATATTTTGATGAATGAAGGTAAATTGACTAAAAAGCAGATCCAAGGCTGGGTGGCCAACCGCTATTACTACCAAGTTTGCATCCCGTTGAAGGACGCCAATATTCTCGCCAATTGCCCAGACCGCGAAACCCGTGCGCTGTGGATACAGCGTATCCTTGACCATGACGGCCACCCCGGCGACCCTGGTGGTATTGAGGCTTGGATACAGCTAGGCATGGCAGTTGGCTTAACACGTGAGGAAGTCACTTCTGAGCAATATGTTTTGCCGGGTGTGCGTTTTGCGGTGGATGCTTATGTCAATTTTGCCCGCCGCGCCGAATGGCATGAGGCCGCCAGCTCGTCATTAACCGAGTTGTTTGCCCCCAAAATCCACCAGCAACGTCTGGATAATTGGCCGGAGCATTACCCTTGGGTTGAACAGGAAGGCTATGTCTATTTCCGCAAACGCTTGACCGAAGCCAGGCGTGATGTGGCGCATGGTTTGGCCATTACGCTGGACTGGTATAAAACCCGTGAGCAACAAGACCGCATGGTGCAAATCCTTAAATTTAAGCTAGATGTGTTGTGGTCTATGGCCGATGCGATGTATATGGCTTATATCCACAGCATGCCGCCTTATTTTACGGTCACTCATTAGTTTCCGGTTAAAAATGGCTTAAGCCAAGGTGTAAAAAACATTTTTTTACACCCACTTTAGCCGATAGAGGAAAACATAAGGCTCATCAAGAACCCCAAGATATTGAACATGTTCTTATAAGTGTCTTGGCCTGGTGGCTTCTTTAGCCTTAACTGTAAAGTCCCTTGAAATAGCTTTTTTTAGACAGCATACGCATTCAGATTTTTTTCAGTTTTACTGCTGATAATGGCGGCAAGCTGTTTCCCATCCCTCAAACTTTTGAGTCTAACTTGCACTATGAAAATTGTTTCAACTGTTGTCTTGATTATTTTGCTGAACAGCGCTGTGGCTTGGTTGGCAAATTTGCCACAAGAGGCGGGTCAGGACGTACCAGAAGGCAAGCTCAATAGCCTGTCTTTTGCACCGTTTCGGGAAGGGCAAAGCCCTATGGCTGGTGTATTTCCTACGCCGGCTCAAATTGAGGCGGACTTGCAATTGATGAGTGAAAAAACCCATTCGATCCGAACCTACGCCAGCGCCGAAGGCACAATGCCTGTGATACCGGCATTGGTGCGCAAGTACGGGTTGGCCTTGATTCAAGGGGCGTGGTTAGGGGGGGAGGCGAAGGGCAATAACAAAGAAATCGATGAATTGATACGCTCTGCTAATGCCAATCCTGATGTCGTCAAACGGGTTATTGTCGGCAATGAAGTGTTGTTGCGCGGTGATCTCGAACCGGAAGAATTAATCAAGTACATCCGCGAAGTAAAAAAAGCCGTTAAGCAGCCGGTGTCTTATGCCGATGTTTGGTCGATGTACATGAAATATCCCGAACTTATTAAAGAAGTGGATTTTATTACCATCCATATCCTGCCATATTGGGAAGATGAGCCGATTGCTGTTGCCCAAGCGCCTGCACACATTGCCCGTATTTACCAACATGTGCAACAGGAGGCCAATGCCATAGCGCCCAATAAACCCATATTAATCGGCGAGTCCGGTTGGCCAAGCGAAGGTCGGCAACGTGGGTGGGCAGTGCCTAGCGTAGTCAACGAGGCCAAATTTATCCGTGGCCTGATTCAAGTTGCCAATGCCAACGGTTTTGATTACAACATTGTCGAAGCTATTAACCAATCATGGAAAAGCGAGCTGGAAGGTGTGGTCGGTGCTAATTGGGGGCTGTTTTCGATTGATAGGAAGGAAGTTTTCCCTCTCACTGGCAAGGTTTATGAAAATCCTAGTTGGTACAAAAGCTTGTTTGCGTCAGTTAGTTTTTTTCTTATCGCTGTAGCGGCGTGCTGGAAGCCTTTGCAAAACTTACCAACGCTTACCAGAACAGCGCTTTTGGTGTTTTTACAAGTGCTGACGGTGCTTTGGGTCAATCAAATAGAATTGTTGTGGTATACCAGTTACAGTGATTGGCAACGCTTATGGGTGGTGATTATCGTTGCCTTAAACGCCGTACTGGGCGGATTGGTTTTCCAGCGAGGCTACGGTTTATTAACTGGACAAACAGCCACTCCCAAACTTGCAATGGGGCTGTACACCATTTATATGCTCTTTACGGGCTATGCGGTTTTTAAAACCTTTTCCTTGGCGATCAATGGGCGTTATATCAGTTTTCCTATTGAGGCCGCCACTATTCCGGTCATCGGGATGGTCGGGCTGATGCTTGCCCGTTATTTTACAGGGGGCACTAAGTCATTTGCGGCCTTTGAACTTAACGATTTGATAGGCTATGTCAATGACAAAGCATCTCAAGGTAAAATTATGGGGTATGCTTTGCTGGTTACGGGGGGGGCGCTAATTGTCGGCGAGACATACGCCTTTTTTGCAAGCCGTGACCTCATTCTTGACCATCCTGAATTTAGTAACCGATTAGGCATTGCGTTCAACTATACGGTGACTAACCGGCAATTGCTGACTTGGTTAGGATGCTTGATTATTTTGGCATTACCGTTGTTAGTAGGTAATAAAACGGCCTCCTCAAAAACCCAACAGGATTAATCAACATTATGAAATTTAAATTTTTTTATATTGCTTTAAGTTTGTTGGTTTCCGCCCAACTATGGGCGGCAGAAAAAACCACTATCCGCATCGGTGTGCAGGCGTTTGGTACGGTAGACTGGGAATTGTCGGCGATACCTAATGATCTGGCAGCCGATTTCCAGCTTGACATACACCCATTGGCAAACGCCGAAGCCGGTAAAATCGCCTTGCAATCGGGGGCGGTCGATATGATTGTTTCCGATTGGTTATGGGTTTCCAAACTACGCGCAACGGGGGCGGATTTTACCTTTTACCCCTATTCGACGGCTTCCGGTGCGCTGGTCGTGCCCCAAAATAGCGCCATCCATTCTTTAGCCGACCTTAAAGGCAAACGTTTGGGGATTGCAGGGGGGGAGTTGGATAAAAACTGGCTATTGCTGCAAGCACTGGCGCACAAGCAACAACTGGACTTGTCCACCGCAGTGGAGAAGGTTTTTGGCGCACCGCCGTTAATCAGTGAGCAAATCAAACAAAACCGAGTCGATGCCGTACTTACTTACTGGCATTTTGCTGCCCGGCTGGAAGCCCAAGGTTATAAGCCGCTAATTAATGGCAAAGGGATTTTGCAAGGTTTGGGGGTTACGGAAGCTGTCCCTAGCGTGGGTTATGTGTTTAAAGAAAGTTGGGCAAACGCACATAAACAAGCAGTCAATAGCTTTTTTAAGGCCAGCAAGCAGGCTAAAAACCGTTTATGCACAGAAGATGCTGCGTGGCAAAAAGCCCTTCCGCTAACTAAAGCCGATGATGCACTAACCCAGAATAACTTGCGCCGGGGTTATTGTGACGGGGCTATCGGCCAGTGGGGCAAGCCGCAACAGGAGGCGGCAACAGAGTTGTATTCATTGCTGTATACCTTGAGTAACCATCAACTGACTGGCGTGTCTGAAAAACTGTCAGCGGGTACATTCTGGACGATTGATTAAGCGCCGCTGATTTTGATTTTTTCCAAAAAAATATTGCCGTATTTGTCATTGCTGGCTTTTTTAGCCCTTTGGCAAGGTGTGGCAAGCTATGTGGATAACACTACCTTGCCTACACCTGACACCGTCATGCGGGTGTTCTGGCAAGCGTGCATTTCAGGCCAATTGCCCTATCACTTAGGCGCAACATTGCTCAGGTTGATCGTCAGCTTTGCTGTTTCTATGAGCTTAGGCTGCGCCATCGGAATTATTCTTGGACGCAATAAAAAACTTGACGCATTTTTTGATAATTGGTTAATCCTCTTTTTGAACGTGCCCGCACTGGTCACCATTATTTTATGCTACGTTTGGTTCGGTCTGGTGGAATCGGCGGCAATATTCGCGGTCGTCATCAACAAGTTGCCTAATGTCATCGTCACTATCCGCGAAGGGACTCGTGCATTGGATCAGGACTTACTGGAAATGGCCCGTTGTTACCATTTCAGCAAACGCAAAACCTTGGTGCATGTTATCTGGCCGCAACTGCACCCGTTTGTTATGGGTGCGACCCGTTCGGGTTTGGCGCTGATCTGGAAAATCATTTTGGTGGTGGAGCTATTAGGGCGCAGCAACGGCATGGGCTATCAGCTGCATTTGTTTTTTCAACTGTTTGATGTCGCCAGTATTCTGGCCTATACCATCGCTTTTGTTGGGGTCATCCAATTGCTGGAGCTCATTGTTTTAAAACCACTGGATAAAAAATCACTGCGGTGGCGAAGGTGACCGACATTCAAATCAGCATCACTAACAAAAGCTACTGGGGGCATTCGGCACCTGTCATTGGCAATCTGAAGTTATCACTGAAGTCGGGTGAGTTTGTTTGTTTGTTGGGTCAGTCGGGTTGCGGCAAAACGACTTTGCTTAATTGCCTTGCGGGCCTTGATACGGCTTACACCGGTGACATCATGTTGGGCTCACAACACACGAAGCCTAAAATAGGTTATATCTTTCAGAATCCGCGCCTGCTGCCTTGGCGTACCGTGCGTGAAAATATTGAACTGGTGTTGGATCAGCGGCAATCGCCGGACATTATCGATATCTTGCTTGATGCCATGCAGCTTACTGAAGTCCAGCATTTTTACCCAGAACGCTTATCGCTTGGTATGAGCCGACGCATTGCCATAATCCGTGCTTTTGCGGTCAATCCTGACATATTGCTCATGGATGAACCGTTTGTGTCCTTGGACGCGCCAACCGCTAGGCAAGTTAGGGAACTATTGCTGAAACTCTGGCAAGAGCGCCCCCATACGGTTTTGTTTGTCACGCACGATTTGCGCGAAGCGATTTCCCTTGCCGACCGGCTGGTGTTTTTATCGGCCTCGCCTATGCGTGTTGTTAGCGAAATTGATGTGCCTATCGCGCGTAATGGACGCCATAATGAAATGTTGATTGAAGGGTTTAGGTCCCAGCTCAAAGATAATTATCCTGATATTAAAACACTACTTTAAGTTATCTTTTTTCTGGTAAAAATGGTTGCGAATTACCCTGAAATATTTGATACTCTAAAAATTTTTCAGCCATCACAAGGCCGACTTATAATTTCTGGAGATTAACCGACTATGAAAAAAAATATTATGATGTGGGTTGTTGTTGCAGGTTTTGCGCTAAATCCGCTTATCACTTGGGCTGGCAGTGAAAAATATCCTGCTGCCGATTTTCAGCCTACTGTTATCTATATGGATAAAGAAGTTGCCGCAGCGCAAGCAGAAAATGAGTTTGACCCTAAATACCCTGCCGCAAATTTTGAACCGCAAGTGGTTTATATTGATGAAGCCTTGGCTGAACAAGCGCGAGAAAAAGACGAATTTGACGAAAAATATCCGGCGGCTTACTTCAAGCCTAAGGTCATCTACCCATAACGGGGCGGTTTGTTTTTTTGCTCCAAAAGCTATTTTAGGCCGTCTAAGCCAAGGCCTATCATACATATGGGAATAACGCATGCAGTTTCAGGCTTATAACTCAAATCATGAGCGGCGGGCATCTCTGGTTTATGTGTTAAGCCGGTTCTTGTGACAAGGAAGTCCCAAAGCTACCGGGTAAACTTTTTACAAATGAAGAGTTTAATGGCTATATTTGGCGCTTGGCTTTATAATAGCGAGTTAGTAGAAAATAATTCGTTGCTTACGGAATATCTGCTTACATTTTGCATGTTAATCAGCACTTCTTAGAAATTCCATCCGCTTTTTTCCTTCGTGCCCTGTTCGATTTGCAATTCCACACATTTTATTTATAAGCCATGGGGTTGCCGCCCCTAGGTGTTGAGGTATTTATATGGCAACAGGAACTGTTAAATGGTTTAACGAATCTAAAGGGTTCGGTTTTATTTCCCCTAGCGATGGTAGTGCTGATGTATTTGTGCATTTTTCCGCTATCGCAAGTGATGGTGGTTACCGCACTTTGGCTGAAGGCCAAGCGGTGAAATACGAAGTCGAATCAGGCGCCAAAGGCCCGCAAGCACTAAATGTAACCGCCGCGTAAGCGTCAAAGTTATTTTTCAGTCCCAATCCTATCGAATATAACTGGCAGGGTTGGGTATGCCGGCTTCCTCCGGCCAATCAACTCACTCCCTGAATTTAGGACATGTCATTTGAAACGAATTTTTGTAGGAAACTTACCCAGCGACGCTACTGAAGCGACAGTTCAAGCCTTATTCTCAGAATATGGCAAAGTCCGCTCTATTGAGCTGGTGTCAGATATATTTAGCGGTAAATGTCGAGGTTTTGGCTTTATCGGTATGGAAGGTCATGAAGCTAGAGCCGCGATCTTAGCACTTGATGGCAACCTCTATTGTGGAAAACCTTTAAAGGTTAAGTTTGAAGATGCCTCCGCTGGCAGAAACGGCCGTCGCCATTAAACGTGCTTTTTGCAAGCACATGCAACTTTTACATAGTGATTAAAAGCCAATAACAACCGTTTAAGTTATGGTAAAATTTTATTATAATTTGCCCCGATAGCTCAGCAGGATAGAGCGGTCCCCTCCTAAGGGACAGGCCGGTGGTTCAAATCCGCCTCGGGGCGCCAAACGCAGGCTCAATAAGAGCCAATGAAGTACAAAAACCCGCAAGCTATCTGGCTTGGCGGGTTTTTTATTGCTCAACGAAGTGCAACGAGGATTATTGACATACCGCCATGCCCTTATCTGATACCGCCTGCAAGAATGCTAAACCACAAAATAAGCCTTATAAGCTGCAAGACGAAAAGGGAATGTACTTGCTGGTAAATCCCAATGGCTCAAAGTATTTTAGGTACAACTACCGATTCAACGGCAAGCGTAAAACATTGGCGTTAGGAATCTACCCGACAACCTCGCTTAAGGAAGCGAGGGAAAAGCGAAATACCGCCAAAAAGCAAATTGATGGCGGTATCGACCCTAACGAAAACAAAAAAGTCGTTAAGCAATCAAAAGCCGAAAGCGCGGCAAATAGCTTTGAAGTGATTGCTAACGAATGGTACGAAAGGAAAATGCCCGACAAATCAGAACCCCATAAAAAACGTGTCATTGGCTTATTTCATCGAGATCTTTTCCCCTACCTTGGAAGTAAACCCATAACAGACATAAAAGCCGTTGAACTGTTATCGGCATTAAGGCGGATAGAAGCCAGAAACGCCATAGAGACCGCGCACAGAGCCTTGCAGATATGCGGGCAGGTTTTCCGTTATGCCGTTGCCACCGGACGGATAGAACGGGACATAACACCTGATTTACGCGGATCATTAATGCAAGCCAAAGCGGGGCATTTTTCAGCCGTGACAGAACCTAAGCAAGCCGCCGAACTGTTACGCGCCATTGACAGTTACACAGGCACATTTGTCGTGAGATCCGCCTTACAGCTTGCGCCATTAGTGTTTGTCAGGCCGGGCGAACTCAGACAAGCAGAATGGGAGCATATCGACCTTGAAGCCAAGGAATGGCGGTATCTGGTCACCAAGACAAAAACAGACCATATCGTTCCGTTATCGAGCCAAGCGGTTAAAATCCTAACTGACTTGCAGCCGCTCACAGGAAACGGGCGTTTTGTATTCCCCAGTGCCAGAACCCCGAACGGTTCTAGGGCATTGTCAGACGTGGCGTTATTGGCGGCCTTGCGGCGAATGGGTATCGGCAAGGAAGAAATGACCGTCCACGGCTTTAGGGCATTAGCCAGAACAGTGCTTGATGAGGTGCTAGGTTTTCGACCCGACTTTATCGAACATCAACTAGCCCACGCGGTGAAAGACCCCAACGGTCGAGCCTATAACCGGACGGCACACCTGCCCGAACGCCGAAAGATGATGCAGTCGTGGGCAGACTATCTGGACGGCTTAAAGGCCGGCGCGTCCATCATTCCATTTAAAAAAACCGGATAAGCATCACCACCCACCCTGTCCGGTACAGCAACAACCCATTCATTATTTCCCCGCACCCTCAAACAGCACGCACCAGATCGCGGGGCTTATCTGTGCCATACCAATTCAATTTTGGGCTATGTGGGGTAATAAGCCTACAAAAACAAAATAGTTAAGGCTATATATAATATTTCTTGGGGAGTTTGGGGAGATAGAGTTATAAGGCTTGATATACCTAGGTTTAATGCTCCCCAAAGTCTAAAAATATTTGGGGAGTTGTTGGGGAGATTGGGGAGCATATCGGGGAGTGCGTGAACAATTAGCGGTTAAACGCAATAATTAGATAGGCCAATAAGGTGCATTAAAAGCCAAGGGGATATAATTGCCATGACCGGATAGCCTGACGGGGCAATAAGCGGGATTCGTTACCCCGCTTCCGGTCAATCCTTTGTAACGGATGCACTTTAACGGGGTGTCAATGAGCCAATACCAAGATGACTTGCTTCAGGTCGAATTACTACTTGATAAATTAGAGGCAATTAATAAGGAGTTTAAGGAAAAGCGGAATCCAGAACCTAATGGTTATGCTAATGCGCAATTCCTCATAAATAACGCTATAGCCGAGGCATTTTGCATCGATGCTGAACCGTTGGAAGAAATTAGAAAGGCCAAACAAGAATACGAGGCCAAGCTTGATCCTAAAATCGACATACCAGTTACCTTAAGCGAACTCTATCAATTAATATTAGGTGTCAACTTATTACATCAATCAATAGTCGCAGAACAATATGTTAAAGAAAGCTGTGGAAAAAAAAAGCGTAAAAGCTGAGAAACGCTGGACGGAAGTGGCAAAAATCATGCTTATCAAAAATGATGACGAACCATTTAGAAAATATGGAAATGAGGTTTTTTATAGGTATGTTCGATATTTTCGAAGTGGCATAAAACCTAATGAAGCATCGAAAATGATTTGTGAAGAATTTCATTTCCATAGCCAACCAGCATGTGACAAAGGGTTGCAACGGGAAATAAAACGGATGCAAAAGGAGTTCCCTGGCTTATATGATGACGTGAAAGCCCCCAGTATAAGTGTTCAGTAAGGACATTTTAGCGGCTAATTTGTCCTTAGACGAAGGCTAAATTTATTATCACAATGCCTATGTGTTTAATTTTACATAGGCCGAACGATGACAACCAATACCAATAAAAACCCAAGAACCCCCCGCCAAAAACTCACCTACAAGCCCGCACCTTTACCCGCCGAAGGCTTTTGCCGTAAGCCCTCAATACTTGCTGCACTGGGAATATCCAGCACCAGTTGGGAAAATGGCAGGAAGAGCGGCAAGTATCCAGAAGGCATTTTATTATCCCCTCGCACCCGTGTTTTCCCAGTGGCGGAAATACGGGCATTGTTGGCTTCAATCGAAGCGAAGGGGGTTGAATGATCAGCCGCTTATCCAATCCCCGTAAATCCAGAAAAAGCCTGATACTCACTGACCCGCTTAAATTAGGCTTGACGGTTTGTTGCCGTGTGGCTATTCTGTATCCGTCGCCCACATTGGCGGCACGGGATTGGCGTTCCGGAATATCTAGGCGCATAGCCGCTATCAATGCGGTTTTTTTATGCGTAAAAATATCTAAGCACTTCATTATTATGTCGGGCTGGATAGGCCGCTGCAAAGCGGGCAGGTTCCTAGAAGCCTGTACGCCAACCTGTTCAGTCCGGCTCCATGATTGGCGTCATGTGGCCGGTACTCCATTTATTCTAGGAATACCATCATGAACACGTCACAACCAAAAACCGCCCAAAATCCAGGGCAAACCCCAAGCACCCGCGGCTTTAAAATCAACCCGCCGCGCCGCGTTTCACCCGATGAAGCAATCAGGCAGCAAAACGTAGCGCGAGGCTTAACCTCGTTACCGCTAGAAACTGATTTGTTGCTTAAGCGTGTAGCCGATGGCGGGTTTTCCGGTCAATTCTTAGCCGATGCCTTTATCAGCGCCTACCGGACCGACAAACCCTTTCCGCATAGCTTAGGCGGCCTTATCAAGCTGGACGCGGAAGCATTCCGGCTATTCCATGAATGTTTGCATGTGCGCCACGTTTCCGGTTGGAGCGATGACCACTTGTACTCTATCGAGCAACAAATATCCGCCATTGTTGGAGGTGCAGCATGAATGCCTTTAACACCCCATTTAGACACCGCATCAACGCAGGTATGGACGGTGAGTTTTTCAACTTAGTTGACACGATCAACCCATCCTTGGAGCGTGCCGCCGCGATAGCGGACTTGCTTGATATGGCAATTGAAACGGGGGAGACAGACGGTCTGAAAGGCAATACATTGTGGCTGGTCGCCAGGGCAATCCATCTAGAAATCAGGGATGCACAAATCTTGTTGGAAGCGTATTACCAACGGGAAAGGGAAGGGGCGCATGAACAGCACAACTGAGATTATCGACGCTTTCCGCGCCGCCATGCGCGAAGCGGGCATAGAAACGCCGGACAGCATCCGCGCTGACGGCAAGCTGCACCGTTTCCATATCGCCGGCCATAAACACGGCTCATTGAACGGGGCATATAAACTGCATTTGGACGGGATCAAACCAGCGGGGTATTTTGAAGATTTTAAAGCCGGAATCAAAACCAACTGGAAAGCGGACGGGCAGGCCAAGCCCTTGACACAGGCCGAACGCCAGCAAATGGAAGCCCGTAAACGCCAGAGCGCACAACAACTGCAAGCCAAACAGCAACAAGCCGCCGCCAGGGCTTTTAAGTTATGGGAACAAGCCAAAGAAATTAAAGGCCGTAACCACCCTTATTTGCTCAGAAAACAGGTAGATGCCCATCGTTTAAGGCTGCTGCCCGTTTGGTCTAAGCGTATTAAGCAAGATAATGTTTGGATAACCGTCACAGTAAAGGACGTGTTGCTTGTACCCTTGGTGGACACTGAGGCGGTCTTTTGGAATGTGCAGGCAATTTTTCCAGAATTTGAGCGGTTGTTAGGCCGTGACAAGGATTTTATAGCGGGAGGGCACACGGGTGGCTGCTTTCATGTCATTGGCAAACCAACCACGGAAAGGATTATAGCGGAAGGTTACGCAACGGCGGCAACCCTGCACGAAGCCACCGGCCTGCAAGCCTATTGCGCCATGAGTGCAGGCAATTTGCTGGCAGTCGCCAAAGCGATACGCCAAGCAAGACCCAACGTGAAGCTGGTCATTTGCGCCGACAATGACAGCACACAAGGTAATCCCGGACTGACCGCAGCTAAAGCCGCCGCCCGTGCCGTAGGCGGTTTTTTGGCAATTCCGCCAATAGCGGGGGATTTTAACGATTACGCCGCTATGGAGGGCGGCGTATGACCGACAAACCCACCGACAAAAAAAGTAATATTGTCGCTATTGTAAAATCTGCACAACCTGTCAATCAGGCGGGCGAACCCGACCGGTTCGCCGATAGGCGAATTGGCCTTTTAGGGATTGAAAATTATCTGCTGGTCAAATACCACCCTGCCCGTGACCAAAGCGGTAAAAGCAAGGGTAACGAACAGGTGGCCCCGCTTAGGACAGAAATCACGATACCGTTGTTTTTAAACGGTGTGGCACTGATAGAATCCGAAATCGTCACCGATGATGGCATTATCGAGAACCGTTATTTTGTCATAATTGGCAAAACCAGCACCGGCAAACTCTTGCCCCCTATTAAAGTTCCGGTGAACCAATTCCCCGCCATGAATTGGGTTTTTCAATGGGGCAACCGCTTAGTGTATGCCCCAGGCAACGGCAACAAAGACAATGCCCGCGCCGCTATCCAAACGCTAAGCGGTGATGTTGCCACTTCTTTTGTTTATCGGCATACCGGTTGGCGTGAGTTGGACGGTCGCTGGCATTATTTGACGGGTTCCGGCGCGGTCACTGAAACCATTTTGGATGAACAGGTCACCGTTGAGCTTGACTCAGGCCACATGCAACGCTACCGGCTGCCAGCACCACCAGAGGACATCCGCCAAAGTGCCGGTTTTGCCACCGGTTTGCTTAACCTTGCGCCCAATAACCCAGCCGTGAATGAAGTTTGGCTTGAACCAGAAAAAGCATTCAGCATCGTAAAGCGGCTGAGTGATTCGCAAGGTGAGCCGTTTTTAATATCAAAAGCCACGCTTTGGCGGCGGCTATTGGAGCGTAACGTCCTAAAATGCGTTGAAAACAATACCAAGACGGGCAAGGCAAGGCCGGACGTGAAACGCACTGTTAATGGAATAAGCTACCGGGTGCTGGTTTTTCCGGTGACATTTATCATTGTCGCTGATGTGTAGGGTTGGAATGGACAGAAATAACCTAGACCGTTTGGAAACCGCACTGGATTACGGCGCACCGATACCCCCAGATATTAGGGATTGGCTGTTATCCGGCTTGAACCAATTTAAAAACGGCGAATGCAAAACATTATGCCGCGCCTTGGGGTTACGTGCGCCGGGTGTTTCATCCCTTAACACCCGCCGTAAACTGGAACGGCGCAATGACGTGATTCGAGAAATAGCTAGGCAATATCCAGGCACGACTTGGGAAAAAGCAGTTGTTATTGCTGACCGGATACACCGTTATCCTTATATTGGCGAAGAAAAGCCGCTCTATGCTGTTTTGTTTGGTTTGGGCGGTAAAGTGCCAACGGATAAGACTGGCATTTATAAGATACTGGAGAAATGAATCAACCAAGCCGTTTTTATTCAGCTTAGGGCATATAGACTGGCGTTATTGCAAATTTTAACTCCAGAACAATGACCGTCACCCGCACCTGCCCAGCAACCTTTGAGCGCAAACAGGCCAACACGGAAACGTTGACCGTACCCGCCGTGCTATCGACCGAAATGCCTGTAAAACGTGGCGATTTTGTTGAAATACTGCAACACAAACTAGGTTCAGTCGATTTTAGCCGTTTCCCCTTGCCCTTAATCGAAGCCCACCAAAGCGACCGCGTGAATGTCGGCATTGTTGAGCATCCGCGTATTGAAGACGGCAAGCTCCGCGCCGTCATCCGCTTTGGCACATCGCAACGGGCGCGTGAATTGTTCGACGACATCCAAAATGGCATCGTCCGCAATTTTTCCATCGGTTATGAATGGTTAGCCCACACCGAACATGTGCAAGGCGGTGAAACCACCGTTACCGTCACGCAATTCAAACCCTATGAAGTATCCATCGTATCTATCCACGCCGACCCTAACGCGGGCTTTTTTAGAGGAAAAACCATGACCACACAAACTACAGAATCCACGCAAACCACTGACACCAAGGGCAATAATGATTCGCAGGATAGCAATATTGATATGAACGACAAACAAATGCAACGGGCTATGGAAGCCGAACGCGGGCGGGCGCGTGACATACGTAATTTTGGCCTGCAATCACGGACTGATGAAGCAACAATTAATAGCCTTATCGAGCGCGGCATATCAACCCAAGAAGCCAGAAACATCATGATTGACCAATGGGCGGCTAAGATAGATAGCGAAACCAGCCGATGCGACACTAGCGATATTTCATTTGGCGGTTATGGCCAGCGCCATGTCCATGAAGCAATTATTGACGGGCTATTAATCCGTTCCGGCATTAAGCTGGAGAAGCCTCATCCGGCTGCACAAGATTTTTCAAGCTCGTCAATCCATGAAATCAGCCGGATATTGTTAAGGGATAGGGGAGACCATAACAGCTCAGGAACTCCAGCGGTGTTAATAAAACGCGCCATGAGCCACAGCGACTTGCCTTATATTTTGGAAAATGTCGCTAACAAATCACTGGTTATGGGATTTGAATTAGTTGAACAGAATCATGATAAGTTCGTTAATTTTGTTGATATACAAGATTTTAAAATGCAATCCAGGGTGGCATTGTCCGCTTTTGAGACACTTACCGAAGTCCAAGAGTTAGGGGAAGTCCGATTTTCTGGCCTGACAGACAATAAAGAATCGTACAAGATCGCCACTTACCAAAGGGCGATTGCCTTTAGCCGTCAAGCGTTAATCAATGATGACTTAAGCGCGTTGACCGACACGCCAAAAAAACTGGGGGCTGCCGCCCGTAGAACTGAAGCGGATTTGGTGTTTTCAATTTTTAACAACAACCCACTGATGGCGGATAATGCGCCGTTATTCGAGGCCAGTAGAGAAAACTTATTAACTGGCTCATCAAGCGCTTTAGATGCTACAGCATTGGCGAAGGCCGTTATTGTGTTACGCAAGGCGCGTGACATTTCCGGCGTCGCTTATTTGGGTGTCCGTCCACGTTGGTTGCTGGTGCCGCCAGAACTGGAAATTACCGCGTTGCAATTGCTTGCAACGCTCACCAATACTACGGCTTCCGCGTCTGCTATCCCAAACAGCGACATGGCACGAATCGAAGTGATCGTAGAGCCGCGATTGGATAGCCCGACTGCATGGTTTTTATTGGGCAGTAATATTGAAACCATCGAAGTCGGCAGGTTATCCCAAGCGGGCGGCGGTGGAATCAGTTTTGAAACCGAAAAAGATTTTATGACCGATGCCTACAATATGAAAGTCAGGCTGGATGCAGGAGCGAAGGCATTAACGCCAAAAGGCATGGTTAAATCGTCCGGCGCTTAACAATAGGGTGGCATTATGTTGATTGCTAAAACTGAAGATCAAGCCGAACATTTTAAAACTGCTTTAGAATCTGAAGGCTATGAACCTGTTATTGTCCTTGACCAAAATATTTTTGCGGTATGCCGCGACATCATCGAAGCATACAAATTTATCGCCCTTTCTGCACCCAGGTCAAAAAGGCCGCCACCTACCACTGACAATAAAGAACTTTTTGGGGCTAAAATGAAATAGTGACCCTCAAGTGAGGCATTGGCCAAGCCAATAGCAAAATTGGCCAACATTAAAACCGGCGCTGCCGGTTTTTTTGTGCCCACTTTCCAAGTTTGGGGAGCAGCTCCCCAAAATAACAAGTAATTCCCCAAAAAAATATCCCTCTTGGGGAGCATCAAAGCCTTGTAATTCGCAGGCTACAGCGTTATCTCCCCAAACTCCCCAAGCTTTACGGATACACACACAATCTATTTTGATTTAGCTAAATAAGCCAGATAAAAAACCGGCCTATAGTTTCTTATTTAGAAACTATAGGCATAGTAAAAAATTAGTTTTATTACTGAACATCGATGAAAAACGGCTATCTGTATCAAACTTGTTATATTTTTACCAAATTTTGTTCAGTGTTCAGTAATAAAATCAATGACTTACTACACAAAAAGCGCGTACTCTTGCTACCCTCATTATGAGTTATAGGGAAGAACCTAGGCACTGGCGCTACTATTAGTTAACAATCGGGCGGATAATAATATATTCGCTTTGGGTGCGGGATTGGAATATTTAAAATGGTCCGAACTAGGGGCAATATTGCGCTTGTGGCGGTATTTTTGGCGGTATATTTTAAAGTGGAAAAGAAGGAATCCTTTTATATCAAGTGTTGGAAGGCGGCATTGTATAGAGCCTCGGGCTCAATAAGAGCCAATGAAGTACAAAAACCCGCAAGCTATCTGGCTTGGCGGGTTTTTTATTGCTCAACGAAGTGCAACGAGGATTATTGATGCCCACTCTGGCGCATCTCAACCCAAAATTTCAGGCTGTCGTCAATGTGTAACTTCTATATAGCTGATGTGGTTACACTCACTTGGGTGCGAGATAAGCGGGTGATGGGGTTGCGCTTACCCTCCATTTGTCCCGAACCCAGATTAAGTCAGCATCGACTCGGTATCAGCGACTTTTCCAGTTGGGCGAAAAAAGAAAGCCCCAATACCTTGATAAGATATTGGGGCTTAAGGAGAAAAATCAGCCGATAACAAAGGGGGGAAGCTCGACTGATTTGAACGCCGTCGAAGGCGAACAGCTATGGGACTTTAGCATAATTAGAAAGTTCAAAAATATGTTTAATGGAAGGCCTGTTAATAATGCCATTTTCTTAGGGGGACTTGTGCAGGTATTTATGCCGTGAAGCTGGAGGGGGTATTATCTCCATTCGGACACACTACACTCATAACCCTTTTTGTTGCCAATTCTGTTTTTTTCACTAAATATGGGGAATGAGTTTTTCGGCTGTCCGTTTTAATTCCAAACAAATGAGCTCAAGCTCTTCATGGGTTTTAGTGATAACGGTTAAAACGGCTTCTTTCCCTACATGGGTCATTAAAATATGGCCATATGAACCTTTAACCATTATTTGTTCCACAACTCCGCCGACAAGGTCTTGGATGCTCCGGGCGCTTGTCGAGTATAGTGCGGCGCTAATGGCGCCGATACTATCTTCATCCATATCGTGTGGCAAAGCGGCCGCCATAACTACACCGTCTTTTGATATGATGGCCGATGCCTTAATAGTGGCGGATTGTTGGTTTAGTTCTAAAAGTAAAGAGTGCATAATGGAATTTCCCTTGGGTTTAATGGTAAGCGTTGGCAAGGTTGGTAAAGAGAGTTCTGCTCATACCCGAAATAGTAAGGAATCTTTCGAGCTCTTCGGCAATAGTGGATTCACGATAACATCGTTCCATCTTCATTAACATTAACATTAAGGATAACGCGCTAACGGCATCAATAGCACGTAATATTTTTGCGCATTTAGCCGGGTCATCGTCAAAAACTTTAAAGACAAGGCGGGTGAATTCATCATTGAGTAATGCCATGGCTCCCACCATAAACTCAACAGGCAGGCTGATTTTAAAATGCGTCTCGCCTACCTTATACATGTTTTGGGCAAATTCAGCGTCAATATTTCTAGTAAATAAGCTGGTTAGCCAGTTTAGATGCGTGTTTTTTAGTTTGTCAATGCGCCCATCCAGATATTTGGCCGCACTAGGTATGGTGTTTAAGTGGGTGTAAAAAGAGTTTGTGACAGTTTGTAAGTGGGGGGTTATCTCCGGTGCAATTTCTTTTAGATAGGCCTCCAATTCTGGGGTTAAACCGGAAAAATCTTTAGCATACTTAATAAGTTTATCGGGATCAGTCATTTCAGTAACCGTGATAAGGGCAGCGTTGCTTTGGAAAAAGTATAGTCATAATTTTATTTTTCATTTTATATTTACAAGCTTAATCACACAAAATAATAAAGGTTTTTAATCCGTGCCGATATATTTTAGTGTGTGGCGGGTCAAAATAAATGAGGCTTAAGGATCAAGCGGGCTTTTAACGGTATGAAACGATGTTAATGTGACTTTTGCCATAGGCGAAACGATATGATTAGATTCGATTATCGATTTATTACATAAGTCGAGATAGGGCATAAATCCTTACGGAAAAGTTGCAAAACAATTTCCCGGGGGCTAAAGGCGAATATAGGCTATAAACAAGGGTTAATGGTAAACATTCAAATGTTAAAGTGACAGCAGAGTCAAAAAACGTATTTTTTAATTCCAAAATATCATCACCATTTTTACCACCACCTAAACAAAAAAACAAAGCTGACGACAGAAAGTAGGTTTTTTGTTGGTGGCTAAAAAGTTAAGGGCATTTTTAAAATAAAAGAAGGTTGGGCAAACACATGAAAAACGATGACATCACCAAAATAAAAAATTACCTGCTTAATCTTCAGGATCAAATTTGCGCCGCTTTAGAGGCCGAAGAGCCTGAGTTGCGGTTTATTGAAGACATATGGGAACGTGCTGAAGGCGGCGGCGGGCGAACCCGTGTATTGGCTGATGGCCAGGTGATTGAGCAGGGCGGCGTTAATTTTTCCTCGGTGTCGGGCGTGAGCTTGCCGCCTTCTGCTACGGCTAAAAGGCCAGAAATCGCCAATCGGCAATTCCATGCGATGGGTGTGTCTTTAGTTATCCATCCTAGAAACCCCTACGTCCCCACGTCACATGCCAATGTGCGTTTTTTAATTGCCGAAAAACCTGGTGAGTCGGCAGTTTGGTGGTTTGGTGGCGGGTTTGATTTAACCCCGTTTTATCCTTTTCAAGAGGATGTGGTGCATTGGCACGAAACCGCGCGGAGCGCTTGTGAGCCTTTTGGGGAAGCCGTTTATCCAGCTTATAAGAAATGGTGTGACGAGTATTTTTTCCTTGCCCACCGCAATGAAACCCGTGGCGTTGGAGGCTTGTTTTTTGATGACTTGAATGGCTGGGAGTTTGATAAATGTTTTGAATTTATGCAAAGCGTCGGCAACCACTATACAAAGGCTTATTTGCCGATAATGCAAAAACGCAAGGACACCCCGTACAGTGATAGGGAACGCGAGTTCCAACTTTATCGGCGTGGACGTTATGTTGAATTTAATCTAGTTTATGATCGTGGCACTTTGTTTGGTCTGCAATCAGGCGGCAGGACGGAATCGATTCTGATGTCCATGCCGCCGGTCGCCCATTGGAAATACAACTGGCGGCCAGAATTCGGCACACCGGAAGCGATGTTGTATGAACGTTATTTAAAACCGCAAAACTGGCTAGATATTTAAGCGCGGCGGGCGAGGCTAATGTTTTTTGTTTTGGCCAGCCAATTTTTGCTGGGCTTGCTGTATGCCAATGCAGGGGAGTGGCTGATGCACAAATATATCCTGCATGGGTTGGGAAAGCGCCCAAGCGGTTTCTGGGCGTATCACTTACATGAGCATCATGTTGTTTGCGCCCAAAATATGATGCTGGACTTAGGATACAAAACAATAGACCTTATGGCATGGAATACGCAAACCAAGGAATTGTTAGTCTTAACGGCTATTGTCGTGCTGCATGCGCCACTGTTTTTGCCATTGCCCTTATTTACCTGCACGGTTTATGGGTCTCTGGCAACGTATTATTACAAGCATCGCAAAGCCCATCTTGACCCCGTCTGGGCGAGACAGCATTTACGCTGGCATTATGACCATCATTTGGGGGATTGCACAGCTAACTGGTGTGTCACTTGGCCTTGGTTTGATCATTTATTAGGCACACGTGTAAAAAGCAAACTGCCATAATGGGGGAAGGGATTAGAATTTTGGACATTTTAATGAAGGCAAAATAAATAGTTATCAGTTGAAGAGTGGTATAAAATTAACGGTTTTGACTTTTAAGGCCGATTTTTCGGTATACAAAAGCGGTGGCTCTTTTATGCGATGTCCTTTTTGTGCGGCGCAGGATACCCGGGTTCTTGATTCCAGATTGGCAAATGAAGGTGATCAGGTGCGCAGGCGGCGTGAATGTAATGTTTGTAAAGAACGCTTTACGACATTTGAAATGGCAGAACTGACCATGCCGCGCGTTATCAAACGTGATGGTATCCGCGAACCGTTTGATGAAAAAAAACTACGTTCGGGGATGCTTAAGGCGCTGGAAAAAAGGCCGGTGGAGAGTGACGCGATTGAAGCCTCGCTTGCTAAGATAAAGAAAGAGCTGATAGCAAAAGGCGAACGGGAAATCGCCGCCCAGGAACTTGGCGAAATGGTCATGAAAGAGCTGAGTGTGCTGGATCATGTCGCTTTTGTGCGGTTTGCATCCGTTTACCGGAGTTTTCAGGATGTCAGCGAATTTACCGAAATGATCGCGCATTTGCAGAACAAATAACATGACGGACGCGACGCGAAGAGACTGTTTTTTTATGGCCCGCGCCATTCAGCTGGCAAAAAAAGGCCGTTATACGACAGACCCTAACCCGCGCGTAGGCTGTGTGCTGGTCAAGGATGACAGTGTAATTGGCGAGGGCTGGCATGCCAAAGCGGGCTACGGCCATGCGGAGGTTGAGGCGTTAAAAACAGTGCGGGATGCTAAAGGCGCAACGGCGTATGTCACATTGGAGCCGTGCAGCCATCACGGTAAAACCCCACCGTGTTGCGATGCGTTGATAAGGGCGGGTGTCAGCCGTGTGGTGGTGGCGATGCAAGACCCTAATCCGCTGGTTTCGGGCCGTGGCTTGGACAAGCTCAAAAGCGCCGGAATTGAAGTGATAGTCGGCATATTGGAAGACGATGCCCGCGCATTAAACCGTGGCTTTATCAAGCGGATGACACAAAACCGTCCGTTTGTGCGCAGCAAATTGGCGATGAGTTTGGATGGTCGGACAGCGCTGGCATCCGGCGAAAGCAAATGGATTACATCAACGCAAGCCCGCGCCGATGTGCAGCGCTTGCGGGCTGAAAGTTCGGCAATTTTAACGGGCATTAACACGGTGCTGGCCGATGACCCAGCTTTGAACGCACGGGTCGGCTTCGATGTCTTACAACCTATACGCGTTGTCTTGGACACCCACCTAAACATGCCGGTGACGGCGCAAATGGCTAGACTGCCAGAACGCAGCTTAATTTTGACCTGCTCGGACGATGCAGCAAAACAACAGGCATTGCAACAGACGGGATTTGAAGTTTATCAACTGGCCGAAAAAAACGGCCAACTTGATTTGCATGAGGTGATGCGCTTTTTGGCGGCACAGCAAATCAACGAAGTTTTGGTTGAAAGCGGCGCCATTCTTAACGGCGCCTTGCTCGCTGAAAGTCTGATTGATGAACTGATAGTTTACATGGCGCCTTGTGTGCTGGGCGATGAAGGGCGTGGCTTGTTTCATCTGCCGGGCTTGTTGACGATGGCGGATAAGAAGGAATTGAAATTGCGGGATGTTCGGCAGGTGGGCGGGGATTTGCGGTTGATTTTAGAGCCGCAAGTAAGCCCTTTGTAATTTAAGGGCTTTTTGAGCCAATAGGAAGCGGTTGGAGGACATTGCGGTCGAAGTCGAGGTGGTAAGCAATCTAAACATAATGTGTGATAACTAAAGTGACTTTTAAGATGTACAAATTAGAACACAATTATTTTCCCGCAGCAGATTGTGAATTCCCACAGTCTGAAACGGGTAAATTCAAATTTATTGATTTGTTCGCCGGAATAGGAGGCTTCAGGCTTGCCATGCAATCCGTTGGCGGAACGTGTGTTTTTTCCAGCGAATGGAATAAAGATTCGCAAACAACTTACTTTGACAATTTTGGTGAATTCCCCGCAGGCGACATCACGAAGATTTATGAAAACGACATACCCGAACACGATGTTTTGTGTGCGGGTTTTCCTTGCCAGCCGTTCAGTTTAGCGGGGGTATCAGCAAGGACTTCGCTTAACACTGCCCACGGTTTTGCTTGCGAAACCCAAGGCACGTTGTTTTTTGACGTGATGCGGATTGTGGCGGCAAAACGCCCGGCGGTCATTTTTCTGGAGAATGTCAAAAATTTGGTGCGTCATGACAAAGGCAATACCTTTGCCGTCATCAAAAAAGCTATTGAAGAACTTGGCTATTCGTTCAGTTATGCGGTTATCAACGCGCAAACTGTTGTGCCGCAAAAACGCGAAAGATGCTACATCGTTTGTTTACGCGATAGCCCGGTTAAATTTGAGTTTCCTGATTTTCAAGGCAAACCGATTCCGTTAAAGACAATACTTGACCCCAACGTACCCGAAACTTTCACCATTTCCGATAAATTATGGGCTGGGCATCAACGGCGGACAGCAACTAATCTGGCAAGAGGAGCGGGATTTACGGCTTTTTGCGCCGATATTGAGAAACCAGCCAACACCTTGGTGGCGCGATACTGGAAAGACGGCAAGGAATGCCTGGTTCCCCAGCAAAACAAAAACCCGCGCATGTTGACGCCCAGAGAATGCGCCCGATTGCAAGGCTATCCCGAATCGTTCAGGATTCCTGCCAGTAAAGCGGCGGCATACAGGCAATTTGGCAATTCGGTGGCCTTGCCTGTTGTTACCAAAATTGCCGAAAAAATATTTAATCATTTAATGGAAATAAAGCTATGCAATTTGGCGCCAATCAAAAATTAAAATTCAATGCCCAAATTGGTTCTTATTCGCTTGTTACAGATCGCGAATATTTTGATTCCCAGATTACTGCCACCGATTCAGAAGCCGAATTGTTGATTAATTTTTTTGGCAAGGAAAACCTTCACGTTGGTAATGTTGCGTCGAATAAAGAAAAAGCCGGAAAGGCATTCAGACTTTATCCTGACGGTCAAGAAATAAATCTGAACCTTGTTTTTCCAAAACCTAATAAGACAGAATTGCGCCTGTACTTATCCCAAAGGGCGGGTTTTAAACCGGAAGCGCATTCTGTCTGGTTTATGTTTGTGCGTGACAATGCCTTGTGGATTGGTGGCATGACAGAAGCGCAATGGCGCGATGAAAATGTCATCGTCGTCTATGATGAAACCGAAAATGTGTTTCAAGATTCATTAGACGAATTGGACGTAATAAAAATTAACAAGCTGCAAGCCAAGGACGTGTTTTCAAGAGATAGGAATCTGGCGCTGCAAAGAATTGAAATCGAAAAATACAAATGTGAATACAATCCTTCACATAACCTTTTTAATTCAAGGCATACAAATTTACCTTATCTTGAAGCGCACCATTTAATCCCGATGGCATTACAAAAAATAATCCCCAAAAAACTTGATACGATAGAAAATATTTTTAGCCTTTGTCCCTATTGCCATAGGGCTATCCATCATGCAGATAAGGATTTGACAAAGGACATCATTAAGCGGCTTGTCGATAAAAGGCCGGACGTTCTCGATATTATGGACATCACGGCGACTGATGTTTTGAGTTTTTATTCTGTTGAAGACATTTATTAGGGATCACCATGTTCACAGGCATCATCCAAGCCATTGGCAAAATCTCCACTATCGAACGCAAATTAGGTGATTTCCGTTTAAAAATTGACACGGGCAAGTTGCCGCTTAATGACGCGCAATTAGGCGACAGCATCGCCGTCAATGGCGTTTGTTTAACGGCAATAGAACTGGGCAGCCATTATTTTTGCGCCGATGTCTCCAACGAAACCTGGTCCAGAACCACGCTCAGCCAAGCGGCAACCGGCACGCCAGTCAACCTGGAATTGGCCTTGACGCCGACGACACGCATGGGCGGGCATATCGTCAGCGGCCATGTCGATGGTGTCGGCAAGGTCATTGAAAGAAAACCGGACGGGCGCTCAGTGCGTTTTAATATCAAGGCGCCGGACAGCTTGGCTAAATATATCGCCGAAAAAGGCTCTATCTGCATCAACGGTATCAGCCTGACCGTCAACGAGGTCAACGGCGCCGTGTTCGGCGTCAATATCGTCCCGCATACGCTTAACGAAACGACCTTAGGCGGTGCGGTTGTTGGTGCTACGGTCAATCTGGAGGCCGATGTGTTGGCACGCTATATGGAACGCTTGATGAAAGGCGAGGCGGCGGCTAAACCTTGTAGTGGCATCACCGAACAATTGTTGCAAAACAGCGGATTTTTTAACTGACCCTGAGGGTACAAGTGAATACGATTGAAGAAATCATAGACGATTTACGGCAGGGCAAAATGGTCATCATCATGGATGATGAAGACCGTGAGAATGAAGGCGATTTGGTCATGGCCGCCGCCTTCACCCGTCCCGAAGACATTAATTTTATGGCGCGTTACGGACGCGGCCTAATCTGTCTGACCTTGACGCCGGAGCGTTGCCAGCAATTGCGTTTGCCGTTGATGGTGAATGAAAACAAAACCCCGCATTCGACTAATTTTACCGTGTCCATCGAAGCAGCCACTGGCGTGACTACCGGTATTTCGGCTGCTGACCGTGCGTGTACCGTGCAATGTGCTGTTGCAGTTGACGCCAAGCCTGATGACTTAGTGCAGCCTGGGCATATATTTCCATTAATGGCGCAATCCGGCGGAGTGCTGAACCGTGCCGGGCATACTGAAGCAGGCTGTGATTTGGCGAGGCTGGCTGGTGTCGAACCGGCTGCGGTCATTGTTGAGATACTCAATGAAGACGGCTCGATGGCAAGACGGCCTGATCTGGAATTATTTGCCGAACAGCATAAGCTAAAAATCGGTACGATTGCCGATTTGATCCATTACCGGATCCAGCACGAAAATACCTTGGAACGTATCAGTGAATGTGCTTATCCGACAGAATTTGGCGATTTCCGGCTTTATGCGTACCAGGACAGAAACGACAACAACGTGCATCTGGCGCTGGTGATGGGGCAAGTTTCCGGCGATGAGCCGGTTTTGGCCAGAGTGCATGCGCGGAATTTGCTCGATGATGTGTTTTCGTCCAAGCGTAGTGACTGTAATGTGCCAATCCGGCTGGCGATGCAAAAAATAGCCGAAGCAGGTTGCGGGGTGCTGGTGATTATCCGCCAGAGTGAAAATAACAAGGCGCTTGCTGAACTGATCCATAGTTATCAATTGCAGGATAACGGTGTTGCCGGTTCCGCTAATGAGGCCGAGGTTGCTGACTGGCGCACGACAGGAACCGGCGCGAGAATACTCGCTGATTTGGGGGTGCGTAAGCTAAAAGTGCTGGGTGCCCAGAAAAAATATGTCGCGCTGTCCGGTTTTGATCTGGAAGTGGCGGAGCATGTCGGTTGAATGGTTTGACATAATCTAAAGTGATGCTTACCGATATCCGCACCGTTAATTGGGCTTGCCCACAGCAACTTTCTTTGTTGACGGAATTTTGTGCGCCATTTCCACCGCCAATCAAACCGGAATTTACCTTTATCGATTTATTTGCAGGTATTGGTGGCTTTAGAATCCCGTTGCAAGCGGTTAATGGTCAATGCGTCTTTACGTGCGAAAACAATCCCCATGCCCAAAAAACCTATCAGCTGAATTTTGGTGACGTACCGTTTGGCGACATTACCACGCTCGATGTAGACCTTGTACCTCAACATGATGTGCTGGCTGCCGGGTTTCCCTGCCAGCCATTTAGTATCTCCGGCAAAATGAAAGGCTTTGAAGATACACGTGGCACTTTGATTTATAACGTGTTCCAAATTATCGCCTTAAAAAAACCCAAAGTTGTTTTTCTGGAAAACGTCAAACATTTGGTTCATCACGATAACGGCAACACCCTAAAAATCATCATCAAAGATTTGGAAGAATTGGGCTATGTGGTTTCGGCTAAGGTCTTGAACGCTTCTGACTTTGGTGTGCCACAAAACCGTGAGCGGATCATCATTATTGGACATCAAAGCAAAGCCTTCGATTTTTCCCGCTTACAAACTAAGCCTAAGCCAGTCCTAAAGGATTTTCTGGAAGAAAACGCGGCGTTTGAATATTTGGATGAGCCTTATACGTTATTGACCGATTATAAAGTGCAAGACAGTGGCTTGATATTCATTGGCTACCGTAATAAATCCATCAGAAAAGCGGGAGTAAGGCCAGGCACGGAACATCTGTCACGCGTCCACAAACAACCCAACCGAATTTATTCAACAGAAGGCTTGCATCCCGCTTTGCCCTCCCAAGAAACTTCAGGACGGTTTTGGATTTATCACCAAGGTACAGTGCGGAAACTGACCATCAAAGAATGCTACCGGATTATGGGCTTCCCTGATGAATTCAAAATGATTGGCAATACCTCAGAACGTTACCGACAAATTGGCAATTCTGTTTGTATTCCAATGATTCAAGAAATCGCTGCCGCGATTAAAACCCAGTTGTTATAAATGTCTGAACAAAATCCCGCCGAATTTTTACTTTCACAATACGAGCATGCGATGTCTTTACTGGGTTCTAAAGACACCATCACGTCCGATCTGACTGAAAGCGAACAGACTTTATTAAATACCGTTTTAAAATATTCCGAACAAGCTAAAGCCGTGCTGACGGTATTGATTACCAGTTTAGTTTACAAAATATTTAACCCTGAACAAGATATTCGTAAACATCAAGTTAGCATTTCAGGCGGCTATTCAGGCAGAACATTTGATACCAAATTTATAACGCCTTTCATGAAAGCCTGTAAATTTCCGGCAATGTCCGATAGCGGTTGGTTGACCCGTGCCTTAGAACAAAAAGTGCCTTATGACCAAAACTACTCTGGTGCTATTTCTCCGAAAGATTTAAAACCCGTATTTCTTGAGATTCTCGACAACATTCAACAAAACGCTCCATGTGAAGCCTATTTAAGCTATATTTTTCAAGGCCTCATTATCAAACGCAACCAGCAAGAGATTGATTTGGCTAGACCTATCGTCCTATCGATTGCCTCTATCTTAGATTTATTGCAACGCCATTTTGATAGCCGTTATCAAGCTGAGGGTGCATCAAGACTTCCTGTACTGGCTATTTATGCTGCCTACCAATGCCTGATAAATGAAACCAAACGTTTTGAAAATAAAATTCTTTTACCCATAGAAAGCCATACCTCATCAGACAAAAGCAGCGGTCGCATTGGTGACATTGAAATTATTGACGATAAAAACCGTGCTTTTGAAGCTGTGGAAGTCAAATACGGCATACCGATAACTTTGCAGAAAGTTCAAGATGCTTATAGTAAGTTTCAAACCACGCCTGTATCGCGTTATTACATTCTTTCTACTGTTGATGCCCATAAAAACGAAGCAGAAAAAATTACGGCGGAAACCCAACGCATAAAAAATGTGCATGGTTGCCAATTGATTGTTAATGGCATAATGCCCACCCTAAAGTATGTGTGCGCTTGCTTGATGACACTTTTGAGTTCATTGAGAATTACGTCAAACTGCTGGAAGACGATAAGGCTTTAAAATTTGAGCATAAAGCGCAGTGGAATAAATTAATCAGCGAAATGAAATAATCGGTTGGGGTAAGCATTTTTCTACCCAACTCAGAAAACACAAAACCCACAGAGAAACATAATGTCGAAAGTAAAAACCTTTGAAGGAAATTTTTCAGCGCAAGGTGGCAAGTTTTGCCTCGTCGCGTCCCGTTTTAACAGTTTTATCGTCGAGCAGCTGGAAGCCGGCGCGATTGATGCGTTGGTGCGTCATGGTGCGGATAAGGGCGATATTCATCTGGTCAAAGCGCCAGGTGCGTTTGAATTGCCGATGGTGGTGCAACGCGTTGCCGCCAGTAAAAAATACGATGCGATTATCGCGTTGGGCGCGGTGATACGAGGCGGCACGCCACATTTTGAATATGTCGCAGGCGAATGCGTTAAAGGTATCGCCCATATTTCATTGCAATATGATGTGCCGGTTAGTTTTGGCGTGTTGACCGTCGATACTATAGAGCAGGCGATAGAACGCGCCGGCACTAAAGCGGGCAATAAAGGGGCGGAAGCGGCGCTGTCAGCTATTGAAATGGTCAGTTTGTTTAAAAATTTGGAAATTTAATGAGTCTAGCCCGAACTAATGCGCGTAAAGCGGCTGTACAAGCATTGTACCAATGGCAGATGACAGGTCAGAACCTCAGTCTGATTGAGCAGCAGTTTATCGAGGAAGAGTGGCTGAAAGATGCCCAGAAAAGTTATTTTAATGAGCTGTTTCATGGTGTGCCGACAAATCTCGATGTGATAGACCAGGCTCTGGGTGAATTTGTTGACCGGCCCGTTGATGCCATTGACCCGGTCGAACGGGCAATATTAAGGCTGGGCGCTTATGAATTGCTGTATCGCCTGAATATGCCTTACCGTGTGGTTATCAACGAAAGCGTTAATCTCGCTAAGTGCTTCGGCGCCGACGGTAGCCATAAATATGTTAATGGTATTCTCGATAAAATCGCCCAGCAAAAACGGGCGGTGGAAATTAACGCCAAAAAAGTGGCTGAATAAAAATCCGCTTCATTTTTAAAAATTATGGCTCTTTCTGAATTCGGCCTTATCCAACGATTTTTCACCCAGCAAACAGTGGCTAATCCGTCAACCCGCCTAGGTATCGGTGATGATTGCGCGTTATTGGCAATCCCTGAAGGCTATGAGTTGGCGGTCACGACTGACACAATGGTTGAAAATGTGCATTTTTTTGTCGGCACAGACCCTAGGCAGTTAGGCCATAAGTTGTTGGCCGTTAATTTGAGCGATCTTGCCAGTATGGGCGCAAACCCCATTTCAGCCACATTGGCATTAACCTTGCCAAATGTTGATGAACGCTGGCTGGCTGCATTTGCCAAAGGCTTTTTGGCATTGGCTAAACATTATGACGTCGATTTAATCGGCGGCGACACCACTTCAGGTGCGTTGACCTTAACCGTCCAGGCAATGGGTTTGGTGCCATCCGGCAAGGCACTGTTGCGGTCAGCAGCCAAACCGGGCGATTTTGTTTATCTGAGCGGAAACCTCGGTGATGCGGGGTTGGGGCTAAAAATAACCCAAGGCTATCAGTGTGCTGATCCGAAAATGGCTTTGGCACGTTTTAACGCCCCCCTGCCGCGCGTTGAAGAAGGGCTGGTGTTACGCGGCCTTGCCCATGCGTGTATCGACTTGTCAGACGGCCTTGCCAGCGACCTAGGGCATATTCTTGAACAGAGCCGCGTCGGTGCTTGCATTGATTGGGAGGCATTGCCATTATCGGCTGAAGTGCTGGCCTATATCAATGATACTGGCGACTGGCATATGCCGCTGGTTGCGGGCGACGATTACGAGCTTTGCTTTACTGTAAGTCCCCAAAAGTCAGCATGGGTGCCGGCTAGTTGCCGAAAAATCGGGGTGATTGAAGCAACCCCTGGTTTACGCCTAAATAAATCAGGCGCTATCCAACTTTTAAAGGCGAAAGGTTATGAACATTTTTCTTAATACCGTCGGTAAAAACCAGCTGACGGCACGGCAAATCCTACGCGATCCGGTGCTATTTTTGGCGTTTGGTTTTGGTTCAGGGTTGGCGAAAAAAGCGCCGGGCACGATGGGTACGGTTGCCGCTATCCCGCTTTATTGGGTGTTGGCACAAGCTGACTTGCTTGTCTATAGTGTGTTGACGCTATTTATTACAGGTGTTGGCGTGTGGTTTTGTGAGGTGGCGACAGAAAAGCTCGGTGAGCATGATTTTGGTGGCATTGTCTGGGATGAAATCGCCGGATTTTTGATAACGATGTGGCTAGTCCCTTTTAACTGGCAAAATCTGCTGCTTGGGTTTGTATTGTTTAGGATGTTCGACATTGTTAAGCCCTGGCCGATTAAATGGGTTGATAAACAAGTCCATGGCGGTTTAGGCATCATGCTGGATGACGTGTTGGCAGGCATATTTGCCGGCGGTTTGTTGTGGCTGATGGTTAGGCAGGGCTGGGTTGTGGGTGCATAAGTTATTGTAGGTGCGCCCTTCGTGGCTGCGATTATCGCCGCTACGAGGTCGCCCCTACCGTGCCGTCTATTCGCCCGCTATCGACATTTGCCCGATCAGTATTGAACCCGTCCTGATATTGCCTCGGTAATCCACATCATTGCCGATAGCTACGATGTTTTTAAGCATATCTTTCAGATTGCCGGCAATGGTGATCTCTTCAACCGGATATTGGATTTGGCCATTTTCCACCCAAAAACCGGCGGCACCGCGCGAATAATCGCCGGTGACCATATTAACGCCTTGCCCCATCAATTCTGTGACCAACAAACCGGTACCGAGCTGTTTTAGCATGTCTTGGTAGCCATATTGCCCAGGTTCTATGGTCAAATTGTGCACGCCGCCGGCATTGCCAGTGCTACGCAGGCCGAGTTTACGAGCGGAATAGGTGCTCAACACATAGCCGCGCAAAATGCCGCCGCTGACAATATCACGTGTTTGTGTGGCAACCCCTTCACCATCATAAGCGGCACTACCTAACGCCGCGCTTAAAAAGGGCTGTTCGTGGATATGGATAAATTCAGGGAAAACCTGCGTATCGAGCGCATCCAGTAAAAAGGAGGATTTACGGTACAAATTGCCGCCGCTGATGGCGCCAATAAATGAAGCCAATAAGCCAGAGGCAACTTCCGCAGAATACAGTACAGGGCTTTGGCGTGGACTTAAGCTACGCCCCTGCAAGCGTCTGATGGCGCGTTCGGCGGCTTTATGGCCGACGTCCACCGCCGCTTCCAGATTGCGGGCATTTCTTGCGACGGTGTACCAGTAGTCGCGCTGCATACTGTCGCCGCGTTGCGCCAGCACCGAGCAGCTTAAGGAATGCCTTGTGGAGGCATAACCCTGCAAAAACCCCAGCGTGTTGCCTAACACGCGGATACCTTGGTGGGTATTGACGGAAGCGCCTTCGGAATTGCTGATGTCAGCATGGTAAGAGCGTGCCGCATCTTCGCATTCAATAGCCAGCGCAATCGCTGCATTGGCATCAATAGCCCAAGGATGGTTGACATCCAAATCGGGGAATTCAGTTGCCAACCAGGATTTTTCCGGCAAACCGGCATATTCATCTTCGCTAGTGTAACGGGCAATGCTACAGGCGGCGCTAACGGTTTCTTTTATGGATTCAGGCGACAAATCGCTGGTACTGGCAGAGCCTTTGCGTTGCCCAAAGTAGACAGTTATGCCCAGGCCTTGGTCGCAATGATGTTCTATGGTCTCCACATCGCCGAGACGGGCGGTCACCGATAGCCCGTTTTCTTGGCTCAAACCCGCTTCAGCGGCGTTGGCGCCCTGTTTTTGGGCTTCGTCCAGCAAGGTTTGGACGATGGTTTTTAAGTGGTCGATTTGGTGTTGGTTTTGCACAGTGATTTCTTATTCGGGTTAGGGCGTGGATAGGGAAACAAAAGCGTTTTAGGAGTGTCAAGCTACAAGAATACTGGTGTAAATTCAACTGATAAGTGTAATTGTAGGCATATTTACACGATGTTATTCACTCAAATAAGGTTACAATAGCCAACTATTTTTTGACAAAGCAGGTTATCTTTTGGCTGAGAAAATCATTCGCATTGCTACCCGTCAAAGCCCTTTGGCGTTATGGCAGGCAGAGCATGTTGCATATCGTTTGACGCAAGCATTTCCAGAATACCGGGCCGAATTGGTTAAAATGGTCACGCAAGGCGACAAAATCCTTGACGCGCCGTTGGCAAAAATTGGCGGCAAAGGCTTGTTTGTCAAGGAGCTGGAGCAGGGAATGTTGGCTGGCATGGCCGATATTGCGGTGCATTCGATGAAAGATGTTCCGGTAGAATTGCCGGAAGGGCTGCATCTTGCGGCCATATTAACCCGCGAAGATCCCACCGATGCCTTTGTTTCAAGGCGTTATCAAGCTTTTAGCGATTTGCCGCCCAATGCCAGAATCGGCACATCCAGTCTACGCAGGCAATGCCAGATAAAAAAACGTCTGCCCCATGCACAAATCATCCCATTACGCGGCAATGTCAACACCCGTTTGGCTAAGTTGGATGCCGGCGATTATGACGCCATTATCTTGGCTTCAGCAGGTTTGAAACGCTTGGGTATGGCGGCGAGCATTACGCAATCGTTAGCCACTACGATTAGCCTCCCAGCAATAGGGCAGGGCGCTATAGGCATAGAATGCCGTAGTGATGATGTGGAAATCAACGCCCTAGTAAGCCAGTTACACGATAACGTGACCGGTATCTGTGTCGCTGCCGAGCGGGCGATGAACGCGCGTTTAAACGGCGGTTGCCAAGTGCCTATTGCCGGTTTTGCCGAGCTGCGCGAAGGGCTGCTATTCATGCGTGGCTTAGTCGGTGATCCCGATGGCAGTGTTTTGTACCAAAGTGAATGCACAGGGCCTTTAGAGCAAGCCGAAGCGCTTGGCCGCAGTGTCGCCGAAGATTTGCTGGCACAAGGCGCAGACCAGATTCTGCAAGCGCTGCTTAATTGAACACTATGTTAAATGGGGCGCATATTTTGGTGACGCGCCCTGCGCATCAGGCCGATAAGCTGAGCGCGTTAATTGCTGCGCAGGGCGGTGTGGCGGTGCGTTTGCCAACGCTGGCTATTGTCGGCGCTGATGATATGGGGCACATAAAAGATGCCCTGTCCGATCTGGAGAGATTTCATTGGCTTGTTTTTATCAGTGCCAATGCGGTAAATTTTGCGGTGCGGGCGAATGGTGGGAAAATAAAAATAGCGCAATCGGTGCGTGTCGCCGCAGTCGGTCAGGCAACTGCTGAAGCCTTGGTACAGAACGGTTTACGCGTTGATTTAGTGCCAGAACAGGGGTACAGCAGCGAAGCATTGTTGGCAACGCCGACCATGCAGCAGGTGGCTCACCAAGCTTTTTTAATTATCAGGGGCGAAGGCGGACGTGAAGAACTGGCGGCTGTTTTGCGCAATAGAGACGCACAAGTTGACTATTTGGCGGTTTATAAAAGGGTGTTGCCCGTTGTGGATAGCGCAAAAGCCGACGCGTTACTGGCGGCCAATATGCTGAATGCCATTACGATAACAAGCGGCGAGGCAGTGCAGAATTTGTTGCTGCTAGTGGCTAAGCGACACCATCAAAAAATGCTGGCATTACCTCTGGTAGTGATTAGCGATAGAATCAGAAAAATCGCCGCCGAGAAGGGATTTAGCCGCATTATGGTGACAAAGAACCCTTCTGATGTGGCAATTCTTGAGGCCGTAACAACGTGTTTAACAGGGGGAAGAGCGTGGCAGAATTGAGCGAACAACAAGAACAAGCAGTGGGCAATAATAAAACCGCCCGTCGGTCGCGTAGTGGGCTCTGGTTTGGCATTATTATTCTGCTCATTGTTGTGAGCCTTGCAGGGGCCGGTTTTTACTTGTTTACCCAGCTGCGGGAGCGCCAGGAAGGGCTAGGCGGTGAAGTGAAAGGTGAATTGAACAAACAAGTTGCCGATTATCAAAAACAGCTGGTGGCGATCCAGTCGCAGTTGGCCGCACTGGAAAACAATATCACCAGTAAGGATTCCCATTTCACCAAAACCCTCGCCGAATTCTCAAAGTTACATAATGAGAAACTTGACAGCACACGTAAAGAATTAAACGAAGCTATCCAAAAAGTTCAGCGCCAACTTGGCAAAACGCGCGGCGATTGGTTAGTTGCCGATGCTGAATATTTACTGACGGTCGCTAATGAACGGCTGCATTTGACAGGCGACATTAATACAACCCGCGAAGCTTTAGAAGCGGCGGACCAACGTTTACGCGAAAGCGCTGACGCGGCGGCTTTCACCGTGCGCGAGCAAATCGCCAAAGAGCTTGACCTGCTGCGCGGTGTGGCTGTCCCAGATATTGTCGGCATGTATGCCCGTATTGATAGCTTGGAAAGCCAAGTGGATAAGTTGGCGCTGATTTTGCCTTATTCTGGGAAAGCCTTAACGCCGTCCACCGAGACGCACGACCATGCCGACGGTGATACCGAAAGCCATGACCTGTTGGATATGGCCGCCGATAAACTTGAAGGCATCGTCACCATCAGGCATACCGACCAGCCGATTAAAGAAATTATAAGCCCTGAGGAAGCGCAATTTATCCGCGAGCAACTAAGGGTGAAGTTGGAAATGGCGAAAATCGCCCTGGTCCAGCATAACGAGGCGCTTTATCACTCTGGTTTGGACGATGCCAAGCAATGGGTTGGCCAGCATTTCACTAAAAATGATGATAGCAGAAATCTTATTGCCGAAGCGGACAAGCTCGCGGCTATTAAAATCCGCAGCCATTACCCTGATATTAGCCAGTCGTTAAAGATGCTTAGGGACATCACCAAGCTACGGATAGAAACGGATAAGGCGAGTGAGCCGATATCTACAAATCAGCCGCCGACCAGTGTGCAATCCAAGCAGCCGACGCCACCGTCACCCGTTGTCCCGCCCGTTGAGACCAAAATGGCTCCAACGGATCAGCCCGACGCCGTAGAGCTTGAAGTTGAATAAATAGAGCATTGACAATGAAAAAAATAGTTTATTTTTTAATCGCTCTTGCGGTCACTGTGAGTGTTGCGGTTTTTCTTTATAGCTGGCTACAAGGCTTTGACAATCCTGGCTATGTCTTAATCGGTATTGGGCATTGGTCGGTGGAGACAACGCTGTCAGTATTTGCGGCGGCTTTAGTCATTAGCTTCTTTGTTTTTTATTATTTTTTTCGGGTGACGGGTTGGTTGGTTGGCCTGCCAGGGCGCCTTAAAAAGCGTGGCAAACATGTAAAATTTAACCGTTCCCAAGAAGCGCTAATTGCCGGATTGGTTGACTCAGCTGAAGGTAATTTTGAAAAAGCCGAGAATGTCCTGATTAAACATGCTTCGCATAGTGGCGCACCATTATTGCATTATCTGACTGCCGCCAAAGCCGCTCAAGGGCGAGGGGCTTTTGACAAACGTGATGAATATTTACAAAAAGCGGCTGAGCAGTCGCCCCATTCAGGTGTCGCCATTGGCTTGACGCAAGCAGAGTTGCATTTGTCCGGCAACCAGTTTGAAGAGGCCTTGGCAACGCTCACTAAACTCCATTCCATACAACCCTCCCATGCCAGCGTCTTAAAATTGCTCCATCAAACCTACCAACATATTGGTGATTGGGAAGCCATCCGTAAATTGTTGCCATCTTTGCATGAGAATAAAGTATTGATGGAAGCAGAAATAAAGTTGTTGGAGATAGAAGCGTTCAGCAAATTGCTTAAGCAGACGGCAGAATCCGGTGACGCTGAGGCCATTAAGAATCTTTGGGCAAATATTCCGGGATTTATAAAAAAAATGCCCGGTATTTCAGCGATTTATTTTGCTGCCATGATTAATGCTGGGGTAGGCGCTGAAGTTGAGGACGAACTGGCAAATGCGCTGGCGGTAAACTGGGATGCCACTTTGTTGGTTTTGTATGGCTGTATCCCGTCGGCTGACGTGTTAAAACAATTGGAGTTGGCGGAACGGTGGTTAGATTTGCATCCTAATGATGCCGTATTGTTGATGGTGTTGGGTAAGTTGAGCGGCAAATCTGCTGATATTGAAAAAGCCCAGGATTATCTTGCTAAAAGCATCGTGATTGAACCTACTGTGCAGGCTTATCAATTGTTGGGTGATTTGTTGTTTGCACAAGGGGATAAAGACCGTGCCAGCCAATATTACAAGCACGGCCTGGAGCTTGCATCAGATGAAATTGTCAGCCGGATAGACAGTGTTGCCGGGTCTTACAATCGGGAAGTTAATATTGACCAAATCCTAAGTTAGTGGCTGTTCCTACGATATTAAAAAGCTATTTATATGTATACCCACATTAACTGGCCCTGTATTGTGCACACTAGCGGCCAGATCCAGTTATTTAGATTCTTGCAAACTATCTGATTGGGCTATCGAAACTATCCTGTTTCTACCTTGTTGCTTTGCTTGATATAACATCTTGTCCGCCGCGATAAGCAACTCGGAAGGCGTCTGTTTGGTTAAGGCGGGGTTGCTGGCAGTTACGCCGAAACTTAAGGTGACACAGTCGTGGACGCTGGAAAATTTATGCGGCAGTGCGCGGGACAGTATTGCTGACTGTAGCTTTTGAGCGACTTGCAGGGCGTTTTTGAGGTCACTTTTGGGTAATACACAAACAAATTCCTCGCCACCATAGCGGGCGATGAGGTCAGTGCCACGGGTTAATGTATTGGCCAGGACGCCGGCCACTTCCCTCAGGCACTGATCGCCTGCAACATGGCCGTAGTTGTCGTTGTACTGTTTGAAATGGTCAATATCCATAAAAATAATCGCGAGTTCTTCGCTATATCGGATCGCACGCCGCCATTGCTGCTCAAGGAAGTTTTCAAGACCCCGCCGGTTAGATATTCCTGTTAGGCAATCCTGAGTCGAAAGCTGGTTGAGCAGGGCGCGTTGCTGCACCAGTTCCAGATGGATGCGCACCCGCGCTTGGATTATGTGGGGCCGGTAAGGTTTTGTGATGTAGTCCACAGCGCCCAGTTCCAAGCCTTTCACCTCATCGTCTTCGTCAGTCAGGGCGGTGACAAAAATAACTGGGATAGCGCAAGTTTCTGCGGTTTCTTTTAAGTGCCGACAAACCTCGTAGCCATCCATGCCGTCCATGCGAATATCAAGCAGAATTAAATCGGGGGCTGTCATGATAGCCCTTTTGAGCGCTTGTTTGCCGCTAAGGGCGGCAATTACGTCATATTTGGGCCGTAATATATTGCCTAATATGTGCAGGTTAGTGGGTTCGTCATCGATGATGAGTAGCTTGGCGCGGCCATTTTCCGTCATATTATGCCTTTAATAATAGTGGTTTTTCTTTCAAGCCATTGGCTATGGAAAGTAGGGTGAGGGAGGCGTCTTCAAAGGCAAAATTGTTGATTTGTCCCCCTAGCTTGTCAATCTGTGCAGGCATTGTCCCGCCTAGGTATGTCTTGATAGTAGGCAACAAGTCCAGTGCCCGTAGATTGCCTTCGTCCAAGTAGCCCGCCAATGTTTCGAGTAATGGTGCTAATGCGGCCGCATCAAATTCGGGTTTGGCTTTGTGGTTGGCGGGATGCGCCTTTAATTGCGCCAATCCACTCATTATCAGGCCAAGTTCTTGTTGGAAGGTTTCCAGTGACCTGGGCCTTGTTTCCCTGCGTTGCAGGGCTGTTTCCAAATTTTTCCCCGCATTAAATAGCGCGGTCATGCCTAAATTTCCCGCCACTCCTGTAATGGCGTGAACGATGTGCCTGGCATTATCGGTGTTGCCTTCGCTTAGGGCAATTTCAATATTGCCGGACGTGTTACGGTGTCCATAATAGAACTTTAGCAAAAGCTTACGGTAAAGTGTGTGGTTTTGCTGCAAGCGCGCCAAGCCGGCGCTTAAGTCAATTCCGCCAATGGCTTTGGGTAGAATGTCGGCGTGATTTGCCAGTTGCATAAGTTTTGACGTGTCGCCCGCAGTTGGTTGGGTAGCATGTGCCGCTGTTTCTGGCAGAAATTCGGCCAAAAGCTGGTACAAAATGGATACGTTAATGGGCTTGGAAATGTAGTTGTTCATGCCGGCCGCTATCCTTTTTTCCCTGTGGGCCGGTGAGGTGTTGGCGGTCATGGCAACAATGGGCAGCTGCGTTAGACTGTATTGGCGGCGGATGATCGTAGCGGCTTCGTACCCGTCCATTACGGGCATATCTATGTCCATTAGTACTAAGTCAAAAGGGGTGGTTTCGACTTTTTGGGTGGCTTCTTGTCCGTTGGCCGCAGTGGTTATGACAAGCCCCGCTTTTTGGAGTATTTCTTGTGCCACCCGTTGATTAATAAGGTTGTCTTCAACCAGCAGGACATGCCCTTTTAGCGGGCGCTGTTCTTGGGCGGTTTGAAAAAAAGGCAATAGATTTTGGGGTGACGAAAGGGGCAGGTATGTCAGTGCGGCCATGATTTTATTAAGCAGCGCCGACTGGGTTAATGGCTTAAATAGTATGCCGTCGAGTTCTTGGTTGTCTATATGGCTAAAGAGATTTTCGCTGTCAGAAACACTCAGCATAAGCAGGCTTGGAATTTTGGGCAGATGCGGGTCGGCATGGATGTGGCGTAATATTTCGATGCCATCCATGCCGGGCATTTTCCAGTCTATCAAGAGCAGATCATAAAACTCGTCCTGTCTGGCTGCGGCCTGTTTTAGTGCTTTTATGGCGTGTGGCCCAGAATTTGCTACGGTGACAACAAAGTTAAAGTGTGTCAATAGGGTTTGCAATGCATCGCAGTTACTGATGCTGTCATCGACTACCAAAATCCGCTTATGGCCAAGATCAATGGCGTCAAACCCTGTTAGTCGGGGGATATGGGCACTTTTGCCGAAGCAAAGGCTGAAGAAAAATTCACTGCCTTGTCCAAATTTGCTACGCACGGCAAGTTCCCCGCCCATTAATTCAACCAAGTGCTTGCTGATGGCAAGTCCTAAGCCGGTGCCGCCGAAGCGCCTGGTGGTGGAACTGTCGGCTTGCGAAAAAGGGTTAAAGATCAGGCTGGTTTGTTGGTCAGTCATGCCGATACCGGTGTCGTGCACAGCGAACCGCAGTTTAACGTCTGTAGCGGTCTCGTGGAGCACATCAAGCCGAACCACAATTTCTCCCGAATCGGTGAATTTCAGTGCATTGCCGATCAGGTTGGTTAATATCTGGCCAAGGCGCAATGAATCGCCGACCAGATTTTGGGGCACTGAAGGATGGCAGACAAGGATAAGTTCAAGATTTTTTCCTGATACGCCACAGGGGAATAAGTTGAGCGTGTCAGCCAAAACCGTATCGAGAGTGAAGTCAGTTTGTTCTAGGTCGATTTTTTTGGCCTCAATCTTAGAAAAATCAAGGGTTTCGTTGATGATACGCAGAAGGTTTGCAGTAGATGAGTTGATTATGTCCAGATAGTTGCATTGTATTTTTGTCAGTAGGGTTTGCGTAAGCAGATAACTGGCGCCAATGACCGCATTCATAGGGGTGCGGATTTCGTGGCTCATGTTGGCTAGAAAGTCACTTTTGGCAAGGTTTGCCAGTTCCGCCGCTTCTTTGGCTAAGCTTAACTCGGCGGTGCGTTCACCCACTTGGCGTTCCAGATGCTCTTGTTGGCGCCGTAGTTTATTGTCGCGGAAACGGATTTCTTTTAGCATGAAATTAAAGTTGCCAATCAGGTTGTCCACTTCCTTATAGCCGCTGCGGGTTTCAAGGGGGGCATAGAATTTGTTTTTGCTGGCTTGGTTGGCTGCGGTGGTCAGCGCTACGATTGGGTTGGTGATGGCGCGGCTTAGATAGACGCCAAGCCGAATGGCAACAGCCATGCTGGCGAGTGATAAAAGGACGGCAATCATCAGGTTGCCGCCTAAGCGTAGCCAGGTGTTGTAAATGTCCGCATAAATCACAATGCGGCCAATTATTTCATCGCCTTGGACAATAGGCTGCTCCACTTGCAAATGCACTGGGAGAAAGGCATGCAAAATTCGATTTATGTGGTTATTCAGGCGTTCCTCTTTATGCATCAAAGGCGCTGAGTAATGGGCAAACAGCTCGTTATTTGAGTCGTAGACTTGTGCATCGGTGATTTCCGGATTGACTTGCAATGCGCTTAATGTTGTTTCGGCGTTCTCCTTGTCATCAAACAACAGTGCGGCTTGGCTATTGCGGCTGATAATGGTTGCCAGAGTTATCAGTTGCTTATGCGTGTCGTGATAAATTTTAACTGCCGCTCCGGTAATGAACACGCCAGCAGTCAAGGTCATTGCCAACCCGATGGCCAACAATAAAATCAGCGATAATTTTTGCGCTAGCGTCCGTTGGCGTTGAGGAGTGGAGGTTTTTGCTTTCGGTGCCGAAATCATAATATAACCCGCAACGCCAGTTTTAGCAGTTGGCTGTTAATTTCAAGTGCAGCTTTTTGGGCTGCGCCCAAGTTAATATCAAAACGCACACGGTTATTCTGCACTTTCATGCCAATCATGCCGCCATGGTCGGCAAAATCGGGGAGGTCGCTGATGGTCAATACGGGGGTCGATGAGACTTGTTGCAATAATTCGCCAAGGGAGCGCTGTTCGCTATCGCCGATAAAGAGAATATTGCATTGGCTAGGTTCAGCGGCTTCGGCAAAATTACGGATTTCAATTTTATGGCCGTCAAGTTGCCGGTCTTGTAGCTGCTGGATATTGCCTGATAAAGCGTGGGCGCCTTCGATGCATATATAAAACGGCATGGTATTCGGAGTGATGTTGGTGGCAGGCCATTTTACAAATTTTGCAAAATTGTAAATGTAGCTGGCCTTGACTTGAGCCTCTTTGCTGTTGTTGGCAAAGACAAGCGGCGTTAAGCAGGTGCCTAATAGCAGGGCGAGCAGTAGGCGTAATGCCCAATGCCCACAGTTTTCGGTTAGAAGGGCCGCTGTCTTGCAGATATTATTGGCCAACACTAGCTGTTTTTACCGCAAATTTTAACATAAGTTTCTAATAGACACTTAAGCGGGCCTTTAACCAAAAAGTGGTGGTTTCAAGAGCCGGCGTACCCGGTGATATGTCCCCACCAGCGTTATTGTTCATTGGATACAAGTTGTTTTCGCCAAGGATATTTTTTACGTTCAACGTCAGTTCCAAACGTTCCCATGGCGAATAGATGGCGCTGGCGTTTAACAAATGTCCGCCTTCAGCTTGTAGTCCATTTGACGCATACCATTCGCTGTAATACAGATAGTTCACCCCCAATGACACTTGTTGTAACGGTCGCCAAATTATATTTAACCGTGTCACATTCTGCGGGACGGCCCGCAATTGATCTGTGCTGGTGACGTACATGCTGCCAATATTTTGGGTGCTGGCCGATAGCATTTCGACAAAAGCGTGGCTGGCGGTGACATTGAAAGGTTCCGCAACATAACGCAAGCTAGCCTCCAAGCCCAGTTGCTCGATGTTGCCAGTATTATTTTTAAAATACCAATAATTATTCACGCTTCCTGGGACATCACTGCCAATAGGCGGCAGCGTGACGCCTAACTCATTGCCACGGATTGATGCGGCATTAATGATGTTATTGGCCACGTTGTAAAACACCACATTTTCAAACTGCCAGTTGGGGTTAAGGCGCTGGCTGAACGCCAGTTCCCAAGCTTGCAACTTTTCCGGTTGGGTGGCCGGTAAATTACCAACCCCAGGTATTTGTGCAGCGGCAATTTTATTAAAATTGCTTTCGCTTAAAAAACCATCTTGCCTGAAGCCGCCGCTATAATTTAACCCTACTGGGCCTCGGAACCCTTCCTGATAAGAAAGCCGGAACTGGCCATCTTGCCAAGGGTACACAAAAGCACCGAGGCGGGGCGACACATTATCGCCCCAATACTCATGCTGGTCATAACGTAAGCCGCCAAAGAGCGTGAGCCACGGGTTGAACTGGTAATTGTCTTCGATAAACAGGCTGTAGACATTTATGCTGCCTGGATAGACGTAGGTGTTGCTTTGCTTTATTTGATCCATTTTGGCTAAGTTTTCCGGCGACGCCACATTAAGGATGAAATTGTCGCCATTTGAATTGGTGTTGCCAAAATCGTAAAAATGGAATTCCGCCCCTAAGGCCAGCGTGTTGCCTTGCCATAAATCCTTTAACCGCAACACTTCCTGCAACCCGTAGCGGTTTTCTTGAGTGCCGCCGGTGATGCCGCCTTTGACCGAGTACAACGTGTAATCGTCAACCGTAGCATCCACCTTGCTTTCTAATGCCATGTTTTGATTGATGTCCCAGTGATGGGATAGCCCCATAAAAGTGACCGCTTGCTCAAGTTGGTTGCGGTCAAAATAAAAATTATACAAATCACGGGTTTGATCGGTGTGTAACAAATCAAAGCTTAGCTGCCGGTAACGGGCATGGCCAAATATGCTAAGGTTGTCAGAACGTTTTAAACGGTGTCCGGCATCTGCAACTACGCCACCCGAAGAGCCTAAAAATGCCTTGTTTTCAGCCCAACCTTCAGCGCGTAAGGCTTGCCCGCCATAATTGCTTTCATTGACATGCAGATAGGCGTCATAGTCTTGGTCATTAAAGGCCCATTCCGCGCCGCCTTGCCAGGCGTTGTTCAAGCCGGCGCCGCTTAGTAGGTTGAGTTTGGATTTATGGCAGCCTGGGGCCAGCTGTTCGGCTTTGCGGGTGATGATATTAATGACCCCAAGTAACGCGCCTTGCCCAAGTGTCACCGAGCCTGGCCCACGGATCACTTCGATGCGCTCTATCCAGTCAAAATTGTTGCTGTTAAGGATGGCATCCGGTGGCCCCATAAACCATTCGGCATTAAGGTTATGGCCATTCAGCAACATCATCACTTTAGAGTTGTTGTCGGCCGCTAAGCCACGAAAGGCGGCAATGGTGTCATCCTGGTCTTCTACCGTGAAAAAACCGGGCACATAGACCATCAAGGCTTCGTTTAACGTGCGTGCGGCGCTTAACTGCAATTGCTCACGCGTCACGACGGTGACCGAAACCGGCTGCTTGTCAGGGTCATTGGACACTTTAGAGGCAACGCTTACGTCGGTTTCCAACAACTGCTCAAATGGCAGATCGATTAAGTCATCGAAGCTGGTATCGCACACGGCCCATAAACCTTGAGAATGCATTGTCAAGGCAATAATCGCCAAGCATTTTTTTGTTTGGCGGCAAAAAAAATAAACAAAACCCATAATATTCATTAATGCTGGCGTTTTTTTGGAGACCTTGCTAGGGACATTACGGTTCTTGAACGGGTGTTTATTATAAACAGGCTCTTATACAACATGATTTGTTAGGTGGAAAAACAAATATTTTCCGTATACGCGAGACTGTATTAAAACTGATTTTTGCGCAATTCCCCCTGGGGTTTATCTAAAAACCTATTTAAAAACGGCTGGTTAGAAAAAAGGTAAGCCGATGGGAAACAACAGGGTTGCCACTGGCCTCAACTGGCAGCATTTTAACGTATTTTTTTAGGTTTTTCTTTTAACATCGATAACTTCAGGTATGCAGCTGATTTTATTGAGAACTTGGCTTAATTGGTCGGTGTTTTCAACTTGTATGGTTAAGTTGAGGGTCGCCGAAAAGTCGGGGTGAGTGTCCAGCATGGCATTGATGATATGAATTTTTGTCTGCGCTAAAATCTGTGTCACGTCGGACAATAAAGTTTGTGCGCTGAAAGCCTCTATGCTTACGGGTACTGCATGGCTGGATTTGGCTTCACCCCACTCTACAGGGACTAAGCGTATCTGTTTTTCAGGGCTAAGTTGCAGAATGTTCGGGCAACTTTTGCGGTGAATAATCACGCCTTTTTTACGCGAGATGTAACCGATAATATCATCGCCCTGAACCGGTGTGCAGCAGCTGGCAAAACTGGTCAGCACATTATCGACACCGTTGACAAAAATAGCTGATTTATTGGCGACTTTTTTGGGTGGATTATTGATTATTTTAGTTTCTTCAAGCTCCGGGATTTTAAAAAAAGCCGCAATCTGGCGCAAGCTGATGTCGCTACGGCCTATTGCTTCCAGCAATTTATCGGGGTCGGGCTGTTTAAAGTGCTTGGCTAGAATGTGCAGGTTGGGTGGTTTGATCCCTAAGCGTTGCAGTTCCTTGTCCAAGATGCTTTTGCCGGCGTCTATGTTCTGGTTTTGTTGCTGGTTTTTGAACCAGCTTTTGACTTTACCGATGGCTATCGCTGATTTTAGATAGCCTAGATTGGGGTCTACCCAGTTGCGGTTTGGCGAACCGTCTTTAACGGTTAAAATTTCAACTTGTTCGCCAGATTTAAGCGCGTAAGTGAGCGGGGCTATGCGGCCATTGACTTTGGCGCCACGGCAGCGGTGGCCAATTTCTGTATGGATGGCATAAGCGAAATCCAGCACAGTCGAGCCTTTGACCAGATCAATCAACTGGCCTTTAGGCGTCAAAACATAAACCCGGTCGGAAAATAGTTCGTTACGGAAACTTTCCTCCAGCACGGCGTCGTCTTGCTTTTCTGCTAATAGCTTGCGCAGTGAGGCAATGCTTTTTTCTATAGCCGCATCGTATCTGCCGCCTTCCTTATAAGCCCAATGCGCCGCCATGCCCAGCTCCGCAAATTCGTGCATTTTCCGGGTGCGTATTTGCACTTCAATGCGTTTGCCGTCAGGGTCAAGGATCACTGTGTGTAACGATTGGTAACCATTTTCTTTGGGGTTGGCAATGTAATCGTCAAATTCTTTGGGGATATACTGCCAAGTTGCATGGACAATTCCCAATACACCATAGCATGCCCCTAAGTTATCGACTATTACGCGCACCGCCAGCAAATCATAAAGTTCATCTATATCCAGTTGTTTGCGCTGCATTTTTTTCCAAATGCTATAGATGTGTTTAGGGCGGCCATACACTTCGGCGGCAATATTTTCCGCATCCAGTGTTTGTTTGAGTAAGGCGATAAAGCGGCTAATGCTGTTTTCGCGCTCTATGCGTTTGTCGTTTAATGATTTGGCTATGCGCCGATAGGATTGGGGTTTTAAATAGCGGAAGGCCATGTCCTCCAGTTCCCATTTGAGCTGATGTATGCCCATGCGGTTGGCGAGCGGCGCGTAAATATCCAGTGTTTCTTGGGAAATAAACCGGCGCATTTCATAGGATTCTTTGGGCAAGACCTGCAAACGCCTGACGCGATAAGCCAATTTTATTAATACCGAACGGACATCTTGGGTCATAGATAACAGCATACGGCGCAAATTTTCCGTTTGGCTAGGCTGCTCGGTCATGTCCAGCGAATAAATTCTAAAGGTGTTTAGCCAGTTGACATCTTTGATGAGGGCGGCGACAGTTTCGCCAAACTGTATTTTAATGTCGGGTTGCGGGCTTAATTGTGCCACCCGTGGGTCGCTTAAAATGGCCGCGAGTATGGTTTTTAGATCGACATTAAAATCCAATAAAATAGCCGCCACTTCAGTCCCTTTTGGCCGGTAATAGTGCGGGTCATCAGGGATGCGGGCAATTATCGCCAGCGCTTGCTCTATTTGCAGGCGGTCTGGTTCGGAAAAGCCATTGAATAGCGATTTGTTGGGTTCGGTGTTTTTTTTCATGGCAAGATTGTAAATGATTCGGGTAAGCGGGAGGTATTTGTTTTGGTGGTGGTAAAAATGGTAATGATATTTTGGAATCAAAAAACATGTTTTTTGATTCCGCTGCCACTTAAGCATTTGAATGTTTACCACTACCTTTGTTTTGATTGCCTGTGTTTGGATGCAATCCTAAAGCAGGGTTGTTTGGGAGTCTAAAAAAAACTTGACCGTATACGGATTGCTGATTATTATATGCAGCTCTTCAAGGGTGGTTAAAAAAGTTTGCAAGCCATTAACGGAGTTTGTCGGAGTATAGCGCAGTCTGGTAGCGCGTCTGCTTTGGGAGCAGAATGTCGGGGGTTCGAATCCCTCTACTCCGACCATTTTGCGCTTGTAGCTCAACCGGATAGAGCACCAGCCTTCTAAGCTGGGGGTCGCAGGTTCGAGTCCTGCCAAGCGCGCCATTTCTTGTATACCAAATATTATGGTGAGCGTAGCTCAGTTGGTAGAGTGCAGGATTGTGATTCCTGTTGTCGCGGGTTCGAGCCCCGTCGTTCACCCCAATAGTTTTTAGATCCCACGTTTTTTCGTCAAATAAGCGGAGCTTTAATTTAAAGTTCTTAGTCTCGTTTTTATTTACCCTGTTTGATTACCCTATTAGCTTTCCGTATAAGCGGCCTTTAATTTTTATTGTGCGGTCCTGTTTTGTTACCGGACTCTATAAAAACACCCCATCGTTCGACCTCAAACCTTCGTTTACGCCAGTGTCCAAAGCCAAACCACCTAGCTCAAGCTATCCATGCTTAAGCGGTCATGTTTAGGCATAATCCTCGCGTGGGGGATATTTCTATTTTAGGCAAGTTACATACCCATAATTTGGAACGGGGCCGTTGGCCGCAAGGGGTTTTAATGGCTTGGGTGGCCGGTGTTTTCTAGTCTGGCCAGTTTTTGCACTACCAGGCTGCCAATCATATCCCCTTCAACATTCACCATTGTACGGAACGCATCCAAAAGCCGGTCTATCGGCAATAGGATGGCGATAGCTTCCGCCGGCAGGCCCACCGATTGCAACACCATGACCATTGTCACCATGCCCGCATTGGGGATGCCGGGGGCACCGACAGCGGCCAGCATGGCGGTGAAAAAAACAATCAGTTGCTGGGCAAGATCAAGCTCCACGCCCACTAAGTTGGCAATGAATAAAGCGGCTGATGCCTCATACAATGCAGTGCCGTCCATGTTCATGGTCGCACCTAACGGTATGACAAAGCCGGCGATGTCGGGTTTGACGTGCAAATGCTGCTCTACACAACGCAAGGTGACAGGCAAGGTCGCTGAACTCGAACTGGTGGCGAAAGCGGTGACCAGCGCTTCGCGGGCACCCTTGAAAAAACGCAAGGGTGGGACGCGTGTAATGATGTACAGGATCAGCGGCAGCACAATAAAACCATGCAGCAACGTGCTGCCCAGCACAACGGCGACAAATTTGGCAAGGCTGGTTAATAATGCCATATCTTGTTTTGCCACTAATTGGGCGAGTAGCGCCATAATCCCTAGAGGCGCAAGGCGCATAATCCAGCCCACCATGCGCAGTGTGATTTCAAGCCCTTCTTGCAACAACACCAGGATGTTGCGGTAACGCTCGCCGCCGATGACAAGGGCAATCCCTAAAAACAGCGCAAAAATCACGATGGCCAGTACGTTGCCTTGCGCGAGTGCGGTAAACGGGTTCATAAATAAGCCATGAAAGAAGCTGGTGGTGAATTCGGAAAAACTCATTTGTTTGGCTGAAAAACCACGCATGGCATCATGGAACAAATCCAGGCTCAAGTTTTTTCCAGGCTCAAACAGGTTGGATGCAGCTAGCCCTAAGAGCATGGCCACTGCCATTGACAGCACAAAGAATGCCAGTGTCGAAATCCAGACACGGTGCATTTGCTGATGTACGCGTAAATTGGCGACGCCTACTGCAATCGAGGTGAACACCAAAGGCACCAATATCATTTTGAGCAAATCGATGAAGATATTGCCGGCCAGCCCGCTTAGAAATAGGCCTTGCTGGGTTGCTGGCGAATCTGGGCCTAATGCCACGAACATCAAACCAAGCAGCACGCCCGCCGCTACGCCGAGAAAAATTTGTATGTTTAAAGACAATCGCATAGTGGTCTGCCGTTGTTTGGTTGGTGGCCGATGACAGTTTGGGAGGGGCTTGTCGGTCATGGCCATTTTGGCCGCTACAGGCTGGCTTTCGTGTGTGCGGCCAGCCGTATACAGATTGGTGGCGCTATTTTAATGGCCGCCCTTTGGCGTCTTTATTCATTTGTCCGCCAAATAACAGCACCGCTTCGATAAACCCCCAGAGTACGCCATATCCTTGTGTTATTAACGTGAAAGCGAGTTGGGCAAGGGCAATCTTGTAATAACCTAAATAAAGCCGATGTGCCCCGGCAAAGCCCAGGAGCAATGCTAAGAGAGCCGCGACATATTTATATTTCACAGCTTTGGGCTTTTCCAGATAAGCGCCAACCAAATCAATGTGGTGTGCGGCATTTTCTTCTTTGACCTCAAAATTGACATCATCGCCTTGATCCGGGGGCACTTGCGCCATCCAGTCATCCAAATGAAAAGCAAAAAAACGACCTTCGCTCTTTATGACCCCCGTTTGGGTGTCGGCATCGTAACTTTCAATGTGTCCAATCATTTCTCCCCCCTCCCTTTTTCAGGGAATTATTGTTTCTAATTATCTTGCAAGCGCACTGCTAAAACATCGCATTGGGCATGGTGCAGCACACCGTTGGCCGTCGATCCCAGCAACAAGGCAAGGCCATGCCGACCGTGTGAGCCAAGCACAATTAAATCAACTTGGATTTCGTTGGCAATTCTGACAATTTCTGTCTTCGGGCTACCTATCTCCAGCCATACATTGTCGTCATTGATAGCCAATTGCCTAGCCAGCGCAAGCAGTTTTTTTTTGGCTATCGCCATTAATTCTGTTGTCAAGTCGAGGTCGAATGGGATGTCGCCCCCATAGCCTGCATCGGTGATGGGTATGCTGTCCACCACATGAACCACGCTTAGCTTTGCCTGATATTTATCGGCCAAGCTTCTTGCTTTGTTTATAACAACCTGATCTTCTTGGAAAAAGTCAGCCGCCAATAAAATATGATCATAGTTTTTCATCTCAGCCCCTTAAAGTGCACCGCAATCCTACAAACTACCCGTGTTTAGCTAGCGGGCCATTATAACCTGTTCGAAAAACGAACAAGCATATTCGCGTTAAAGTCAGCAAATCATCTTAAACCATTGCTTTGGGCTTGTTTGGCAAAGCTGCTGAGAGGGCTTGGGGTTGGTGGGGGGGGGGCTTAGTGACCCTGCCGCACTTGGCTTCTTGCGCAACTAGGCGCTTAATAAGCGTCTGTCCAATTTTCTTTAATGTTGTTCAGGTTTTGTATAATTATATGTTGACAGTGCGGGGGCGAATTGTTACATTTTGGTTAAAATTAAAAGGCGGATGAAGGCTAAGCGGATAATTTTATAGCCCTTGTCCAAAACTAATTAATCCGTGCTTTGTCTTATTGCGAGATAACTCAAACGTACTTGGTTAATTGTATTTTAAGGCGCTCTGTTGCGAGGATGTGGTGTGATGGCCTATTTAACTGAACAGTTGTCAAATAAAAAAGTAACCGTAACAACGGCTAATAATACAGTCCCACAAAATATTGCCGAATCTGGAAATAATCAGGTTTTTCATAATTTAATGGCTGAAAAAAATAAGATTATAAATGCCTTATGTGCTTTTCCGGTGACCGCATTATGGCTGCTTGATGAATATCAACAGGATTGTTTTATTAACGGAAAAGACGATGAGGTAGCGGCAAGCAAAGCGGAATTGGCGGCGGTGTTGGCGAATATAAAAAAACACTATGATATTTTGTTGCAAACTTTTACTGACGAAGGCATGGGGGGCATCGGATATGCTGGAAATAAGTGTGCGCTCACGACGGCCTTACAACAATTCCCTTTTTCTTTTAGTGATTTGACCCGGTTGGTCGAGCTGATTGTCCATGCCTACAAGTTAAGAGGGTATAGGCAAAATGCCAACGATACTGGTTTAATCGTCAAGCGCTTAAAAGGGTTAAGAAACCCGGGCGTAAAAAAATCAAAACAAGCTGATTTTTTCAATGCGGTACAACTTGCAGGGGCGGACAAGCAATTTCTGTTTCTGTCTGGCGCTGAAATGAAAAGCCATTTTGCTGAAATGGTTGTTGCCGAGCAGCTTTGGCTAAAAGCAAGGCAACAGCTGGCGGTCGCTAACACTAAGTTGGTCTTATTTATTGCTAATCAATATAAAGGTGGTTTTTTAGATTTTGAGGATCTGGTGCAGGAAGGCCAAACCGGCCTGTTAAAAGCCGTTGACAGGTTTGACTACCGTTTGGGTTTCCAATTCTCAACGTATGCCGGCTATTGGATAAGACAAGCCATTTCCAGGGCGTTGTCGCGTAGTGAGCGTGTGGTGAGGGTGCCTTGTGGGCAAGTTGCAAATGTCAACAAGGTCTATCGGGCTAGAGATGAAATTATTGCTAAAACAGGAAAAGAGCCATCCGTTAAAGAATTGGCTAATTATACCCTGCTGTCTGATAACGAGATAAACACAATCCTGTCCATTTCCCAGTCAGCCATATCATTAGAAGTGGATGATGACGAAGACAATACATTTGCCCCGATTGATTTTCTAGAACAACAGATTTTCACCCACCCGTTTCAGATGATTGCCGCTTCTAATCTGGAGGATTTGCTGGGCAAGGCGATTGGGACGCTGACCCCGCGCGAGGCAAAAGTCATTTGTAGCCATTTTGGGGTTGATTCAGACAAGGAAATGACATTACAGGAAATTGGCACCGAACTTAACTTGACGCGGGAGCGGATTAGGCAGATTCAAGCGATAGCGCTTGATAAAATCAAACTCAATTATGGCCAGCAATTGAGCTATTTCTTATGACGTTGGTTTGTGACGGTTTTGTAAGAATCAAATTATCTAAAAGACATTTGAATTTAAAAAGAATATTATTTTCTTGAAAACCTAGTATTTTAATAAACAATCGACATGGTAGCGTAGAGATGTCGGATTTTGCAGAAAAATAGATGCTGTCGTAACGCAAACGGATGATCTTTAAAAGATCAGGAGATAAAAATGAAAAAATATATAGTGACCGCGCTGCTTTGGGGAATTGTTTTTACGGGTGGTTTTCTAATATATAACAGATTAAATTCGACGCCGGTGTTGCAGGAGTCTTTGGCTTATTCTGATTTTATTGGAAAAGTGAAAAATGGTCAGATTGATCGTGTTGAAATCAACGGCCAGCTTATAAAAGTCCGTTCATCGTCAGGGATAGAATACGAGACCTTCAACCCCGGCGACCCCCATTTAATTGATGATTTGCTCAATGCCAAGGTGCAGATAAGAACTACACCGCCGGTAAAACAATCATTGTTTATGCAGATATTTATCGCCTGGTTTCCAATGCTATTGTTGATAGTTGTATGGATTATTTACATGCGCAGGATGCAAGGCAACGGTGGTTTGGGCGGCAGCAATTTTGGCAAAAGTAAAGCCAAAATGCTTGAAGAAGATAAAAAGACAGCCACATTTGCTGATGTCGCCGGTTGCGAAGAGGCGAAAGAAGACGTTGCCGAATTGGTTGACTTTCTTGCCGACCCACAGAAATTCCAGAAACTGGGCGGTCAGATACCGCGTGGCATCTTGATGGTGGGGCCTCCTGGCACCGGTAAGACGCTGATTGCCAGGGCGATAGCGGGTGAGGCGGGTGTTAAGTTCTTCACCATTTCGGGGTCTGATTTTGTTGAGATGTTTGTCGGTGTCGGTGCCTCGCGGGTGAGGGATATGTTTGCCCAAGCCAAAGAACACGCGCCGTGCATCATCTTTATTGACGAGATTGATGCGGTGGGCCGGCAGCGTAGCGGCGCCTCTATGGGCAACGAAGAACGCGAACAAACTCTTAACCAATTATTGGTTGAAATGGACGGTTTTAGCGGTAATGAAGGCGTCATCGTGATTGCCGCAACCAACCGCGCCGATGTCCTCGACAAAGCCTTACTGAGGCCGGGCCGCTTTGACCGTCAGGTGAATGTCGGCTTGCCCGATGTGCGTGGACGTGAACAAATCCTTAATGTGCATATTAAGAAAGTGCCCGTCGCAGCGGATGTGGAATTGAAATACATTGCGAGGGGAACGCCGGGTTTTTCTGGCGCAGAGCTTGCCAATATAGTCAATGAAGCCGCCTTGCTTGCCGCGCGTAGCAACAAAAAAGAAGTGGCTATGAGCGATCTTGAAAGGGCCAAAGACAAGATTTTAATGGGCGCTGAACGGCATACCATGGTGATGACCGAAGATGACAAACTACTGACGGCTTATCATGAAGCCGGCCACTGTATTGTTGGCCAGATGTCGCCTGATCACGACCCTGTCTATAAAGTGAGCATCATGCCGAGAGGCCGGGCTTTGGGTATTACGATGTTCTTACCTGAACAAGACCAATACAGTGCCAGCAAACGCAAATTGGAAAGTCAAATAGCCAGTCTGTTTGGTGGCCGTATTGCCGAACTGATGATTTATGGTGGTGACCGGGTCACAACAGGGGCGTCCAACGATATTGAGCGGGCGACCGAATTGGCCCGCAACATGGTCACGCGCTGGGGCTTTTCAGACAAGCTGGGGCCATTAGTTTACGGCGAAGAAAGCGGTCAGCCTTTTATGGGTTATCCCGGTTCACAAGGCAGCAAAGTCTCTGACAATGTCGCCCACCAGATTGATGATGAAATAAGAGCCGTGATTGACCGCAATTACCAGCGTGCAGAGACTATTTTGCAAGAAAACATAGGTATTCTTCATAAAATGGCTGACGCTTTGATGAAATGGGAAACCATCGACAAAGATCAAATTGACGCATTGATGGCGGGGAAAGACCCAAAACCGCCAAGAGATGGCAATGAAGGGTCTGATATGGCAAACGTTTTAAAGCAGGAAAAAACGGAAGTGGTTGTTGATGCTAAAACAGTAAAAACCAATATCAACAAAAACAAACCTGCCGGACAAGTTTGAGGTGCGCTCATTCAAGGGGGCTTTTAGCCCCCTTTTTTTTGTAATTGTTTAAATTCTGTTGACATTTCATCATAGCCAAATTGGCATGATAAAGCGGTCGCCATTTCTGGCGGGTTTGTGGGGATGTTGTTTGTAGTGATTGATTTAAAAAAGCAAAATTTAACCAGGAAGAGTTATTTTTTAGGTGTCCGAAACCTTATAGTGCGCAAGTTTGACAGTACAGAGAACAGACGTTTAACACCACGCTAAAGCGTGTGTCGAATTTTCCTTGATCCCCGCTTTTTTCAATCTTCGCATCGGCCATTACCGATTCCCTGCTTGTCATCATGGAGGGGACGAGCGGAGTTATTGTCCTTCCAACATGAATTTTCCCACAAAACGGCATGGTTTTCACCGAACAGGGACGTTCGGCTGCTACCGACAACTTGGCCTAGGGCATTGATAGCGCTGGCTCTTGAAAAACTGTCCACCTCCAAAGTCCCCAGGTCGACCATCTCGCCATGTTTCCACAAGAAGGCATGTTCTTCACCTGTCGACGTTGTGCTAACGCCAATCACTTGCCCGCGGTCATTAATGGCTGTCGCGGTTGAACAGCATCCGCCCAAAGTCCCTAAGTCAGTCATCTCGCCTTTGTGCCACAGGAACGCGTGGCCTTCGTCGGGAACGGCAGTTTCGCTGTTGCCAATTACCTGGCTGTGGTTATTGATGTCCACGGCATAGGAATAATCACCCCCTAATGTGCCAAGATCCCTCCTATTTCCATTGTGCCACAGGAAGGCATGGTGTTCATGTTCGGAAGTTCGGCTGGAGCCGACTACCTGGCCTCGGTCATTGATGGCGTTGGCGTTGGCATCAGCTCCGCCCAAAGTACCGAGGTCGATCATCGTCCCTTTGTCCCACAGAAAAGCACGATTTACGCTGTGTTCAAGATTCGTGTTGCTGCCATTGCCGGCCACTTGGCCGCGTTCGTTAATTCCGGTGGCGTAGGCTGAGACCCCACCCAGATTTCCGAGGTCGATTATGGCGCCTTTGTCCCAGAGGATGGCCTTTGTAATTTCGTTAATAAAACTCTTACTGCTAGAGCCAACGACTTGTCCCCGGCCATTAATCGCTGCGGCGGAGGAAACCCCCGTTTCGCTTACTGCCCCTAGGTCGTTCATTGTCCCCTTTTTCCATAGGAACGCGTGAGGGTAACGTCTAGGTGATATATCGGTTGCCGTATCGCTAGTCCCTATCACCTCCCCTCGATTATTGATGCCCACGGCATCAGAATAAGCGCCTCCTAGGGTGCCAATATCTGTCATGCCGCCCTTTTTCCAAAGGAAGGCATGGCTTTCATCTGTGGACGTTTGGCTGCTGCCAACCACTTGCCCACGGTCATTGATGGCGTTGGCGTTGGCATTGGCGCCGCCCAAAGTGCCAAGGTCAATGATCCGGTAATCTGCAAACAGCGGTTGGGATAGTCCTAAAGTGCTTGCCGCAAAAGCAAGCATAAGCGGACGGTAGAGCGTCGGATTTATTTTCATAGTGGTTTTCCTTACACGTTGAATAGAGTAAATGAAAAGGGCTTGTTAAGGCCTTCGATCTGAGGTGTGGCTCTGGAGTTGCGGCAGGTTTAACGGGACTGGTTTCAATCTTAAAAAATCTAAGGGCCGAAGCTCTTATTAAAAACATAAAGATATAAGTTAATACCAAGCCGAACTTAATTTAAGCAGATGGAAAACAAAAAAACTATGAGTATAAACACCTAGGCCCTGTTGCTATTCGGTATCCAGCGTTTTGGTTTTTTTGGGGGAGGGGGGTAAATGGAGCAGACCAGGGGAAATGGCAAACACTTTGTAAATTATAAGTAAATTATAAGTGTCCCTTCTAGCTCCCTGTCCTGCTTAAGCATCAATGGCATAACGGGACACTAAAACTTTGCTATTCCACTTGGATTTTCGGCGGGCAGGGGGGAATCTGTAAATTAAGTGACCGATCATAAATTTTTTAACATAATTGTCATAGGACGCAGGAACCCTTGGCCTCGATAATCGAGACCAAGGGTTCCCGCCTCCTGCGATGTTAAAAAACTAGCGATGCAGTGCAAGTTAGGTCGATATATCTGGATTTGTTGATAACGCCTATGTAGGGCGTGGCGATAAAAGGTGTGGCAATCGTGGTAAGGGCTAACTGGCTTTTAAATGTTGCCTGGCCGATATATTCCCCTGCTAAATTTTCGCCTAAGTTAATTGCCGGAATAATAAATGATGCCTTTTTGATTTCAACATCAGGCACAAACTTCAATGTCATCGTCTTGACGTCACCCATTGTTGTTGCTTGGGTTTCGATGTCCCTTTTGCCGGCGGTATAGTTTTTCTTGCCCAAATTAAGGTTAATGTGGGTCGAGCTGGCAATACCTGGCGTACTGAATGTTAAAGAGACATCATGCCCCTTACATTCAAAAAAATTAGGCGTATCTGAGAGGGCTTGCGTTGAACCAAAAGCCAGTAACAAACCAGCCATGTTGATGAACATTTTTTTAGTTAACATTTAGGGGTTACCTTAGTCAATTCGTGTGGGTTATATGGAGTTGCAACTCAAATAAGGCAGCGGGTCTATCGCTTCGGCCAACAAAACGTCCAGAAACTCCAAGACGCCTTAATCTTCAAGAGAATTGAAGGGCGAGATAGAGGCATTCCCCTTATCTCGCCGACAGCGGGGCATTAAAACGTGACTATCTCATCACCTTTGCTGACCAAAACCACATCGGCAGGGCGCATTGCAAACAGCCCCACGCACACCACGCCGACTATATTGTTGATGGTTTGCTCCAGCTTGATAGGCTCCACAATATTTAGATTATGGACATCAATAATGTGATTATGGTTATCGGTCACACAGTTTTCCCGCCAGACCGGCTGGCCGCCTAATTTAACCAATTCCCTTGCGACATAGCTTCTTGCCATTGGAATCACTTCAATAGGCAACGGGAAAGCGCCCAGCACGTCCACGCGTTTGGAACCATCGGCAATACAAACAAATTTCTTGCTCGCTGCGGCAATGATTTTCTCGCGGGTCAATGCCGCGCCGCCGCCTTTAATCAATTGTTTCAATGGGTTGATTTCATCGGCGCCATCAACATAGACTTCCAAGGTGCCGACCGCATTCAGATCCAATACGGGTATGCCGACTTTTCTTAAGTGCTCAGAGCTTGATTCGGAACTGGACACAGCCCCTTCAATATCGCCCCGAAAATCAGCCAACGCATCAATGAAGTATCTGATGGTGGAGCCAGTGCCCACGCCGATGATGCCCACGTCTTTCACATAAGGCACAGCGGCCTGCGCGACTTTTTGTTTCAATTCATCTTGGGTCATTTTTATAGTTCTCCGGTGGTTAATAAAGAGTGTGAAGGGTGTGCGATAATACCGCAGAACCTAGGATTCTTCAGCCGATTTTTAACATGCCCCAAAAATACATAGAAAAGATATTACGCGCCAAAGTTTACGATGTCGCCATAGAAACCCCGCTGGATTACGCGCCTTTATTGTCAGAGCGTCTGGGCAATAGCGTGTTTTTAAAACGGGAGGATTTGCAGTCGGTGTTTTCGTTTAAGTTACGGGGCGCGTATAACAAAATGGCGACCTTGGATAAGCAACAGCGTAGCCAAGGGGTTATTGCCGCATCGGCCGGCAATCATGCCCAAGGTGTGGCGTTGGCGGCTAAGCGCTTGGATATAAAAGCCTTGATTGTCATGCCCACCACCACGCCGGAAATTAAAATCAAATCCGTCAAAAACATGGGTGCGGAGATTGTGCTGTTTGGCGATTCTTACAGCGATGCTTATGTCTACGCCAATGAATTGGCCAAAGAAAAAGGGCTTGTCTTTATCCATCCTTACGATGACCCCGACGTGATTGCAGGGCAGGGTACGGTTGCCATGGAAATCCTTAGGCAGCAGACGGGCGGGCTAGATGCGATTTTTGTGCCGGTTGGCGGCGGCGGGCTGATTGCCGGTATTGCGGTTTACACAAAATTTGTCCGCCCTGACGTGAAAATTATTGGCGTGGAACCGGATGACGCCGATTGCCTTAACCGCGCATTACAGGCGGGCAACCGTGTGGTGCTTGACCAGGTCGGTTTGTTTGCCGATGGGGTTGCCGTCAAGCAAGTCGGGGAAGAGCCGTTCCGGTTGGCGCAAAGCTATGTCGATGAAGTCATCACGGTCAGCACCGACGAAATCTGTGCGGCAATCAAGGATATTTTTGATGATACGCGCTCGATTGCCGAGCCTGCTGGTGCGTTGGCGACGGCTGGCTTAAAAAAATATGTCGAGCGCGAGCGGGTGACTAAGCAAACGTTGATTGCCATAGACAGCGGCGCCAATATCAACTTCGACCGTCTGCGCTATGTCGCCGAACGCGCCCAAGTCGGCGAGCACCGCGAAATTTTGTTGGCGGTCAGCATCCCCGAAACGCCGGGTAGTTTTTTAAAATTCTGCAATTTGCTGGGTGGGCGCAGCATCACTGAATTCAACTACCGCTATTTTGACGCCAAGATGGCGCAGGTTTTTGTCGGCATCTCCAGCAGCGGACTGGAATCCGACCGGGCGACGCTGATTTTACAACTACAGCAGCAAGGCTTTCAGGTCACTGATATGACCGCTAACGAATTGGCCAAGGAACATATCCGTTACATGGTCGGCGGCCACGCGCCGCGTGAGTTGAATGAAATCATCTACAGCATTGAGTTCCCAGAACGCCCAGGTGCTTTGTTAAAGTTTTTAACCGAACTCGGCGGACGCTGGAACATCAGCCTGTTCCATTACCGCAATCATGGCGCGGCGTTCGGAAAAGTATTGATGGGCATGCAAATGCCCCAAGCAGAACAGCAAGTTTTTGAACAATGCCTGCATGATTCCGGCTTTGTCTACGCAGAGCAAACCGACAATCCGGCCTATCGGTTGTTTTCGGGCGGGATGCGCTGACTTGTCCATAGGCGCTTTGCCCTTGTTTAGGCAAAGCGCCGTGGGTAGGTGAATTACGGCGTCACCGGCGTTTCGATGTTGATGCTGTTGTTGTCCGGCACGGTATCTTCGATAGCATTAGGGGACACGCTGATTTGTTGGCTTAACGGATGGTGGAGGGCTTTTACAATGACAGTTAGCTTCATGCTGTTGCCGGGCAGGAGATTGCCTAGGCCGCATAAACTCACTGTAGCATAACGTCGGCACTCGCCTTGGCTGGGGCGGAAACGGACAACACGCCCGTTTGATGCCGAATGCACGACGCGCACGCTCTTGACAACATCGGGGCCGTTATTGGTGATGGTGTATTGGTAGGTGCCTTTGCTATTGCGCACTAATGATGCGGGTTGCAGGGTGGCTGCTATTTGCAGGTCAGTTTGGTAGGTTTTAAGGAGCTTGCGGTCGCGGATGAAGATATCGTTTGTTTTATTGGTATCCCCAGGAACTAGGTTGTTGGCATAAGAGGTAAACGCCAAATAGCGGCCATCGGCACTGATACTAGGATAAGTACTCAGGCCATTTCCTCTCTTCCCGCCCGAAGCGATGCTGACCTGTGCGGTTTGCTGCGTCTGGCGATCGTGGATGAAGATGTCGCCTACACCATTGGTATCTTCTGTGACCATGTTGGAGGCATAAGATACAAATGCCACATAGCGGCCATCGGCACTGATGCTGGGGTGTTCAGTCCAATCATTTCCTTGTCTCCCACTCGAAGACACGCTGACCCGCGTGGTTTGATACATTAGGCGATCATAGACAAATATATCCTCATGTCCGTTGGTGTCCCCAGCGACCAGATTGGAAGCCGAAGATGCAAACGCCACATAGCGGCCATCGGCACTGATACTGGGGTGTTCAGACCAATTATTTCCATCTCTTCCACCCGAAGATATGCTAACCCGCGTGGTTTGATGCTTCAAGCGGTCATGAACGAAGATATCGCCGATACTATTGTAATCCTCGGCGACCAGGTTGGAGGCTATGGATGTAAACGTCACATAGCGGCCATCGGCACTGATACTAGGGATTCCATGACTTGGGTAATTCCATTGCTCACCGCCCGAAGCGACGCTGACCCGTGCGGTCTGCCGTGTCAAGCGGTCATGGACGAATATATCCTCATATCCGTTGGTATCTCCGGCGACTAAGTTGGAAGCACCAGAACGAAATGCCACATAGCGGCCATCAGCACTAATGCCGGGTTCCCAACTATCACCATTCCCTTGCCTCCCGCCCGAAGTGATGCTGACTCGCGTGGTTTGATGTGTTTGGCGGTCATGGACGAAAATATCTAAATTACCATTGGTATCCTCGGCGACCAAGTTGGTAGCCGCAGATGCAAACGCCACATAACGGCCATCGGCGCTAATGCTGGGTTTATAACTACTCCAATCATTCCCTTGCTCCCCGTTGGGAGAGATGCTGACTCGCGTGGTTTGCTGCGTCAGGTGATCATGGACAAATATGTCGTCTGAATCATTGGTGTCCCCGGTAACCAGATTGGATGCGTCGGAATAAAACGCCACATAGCGGCCATCGGTATTGATACTGCTAGAGGAATAATAGCTATATTTACTATTAGCTTGCTTCCCTCCGGAAGACACACTAACCCGCGTGGTCTCGCCAGCAAAGGCGGCACTGTTGAACACAAATAACAATAGGGCGGTGAGGTAATAAGACGGTTTTTTGGGTATGGCGGTAAACATAACCGCACTCCTTGAGAATGATTGATGGATTGCGCCATTAAAACAGCATGGCGTGTCGGCTAACGCCAACTGATTAAGCTGCTATTATTATCAACTTAATGAACCTCAATTTTGCCGTTAGCTTATTAAAAGGTAGCGCAAAATCGACATTAGGCAAACAATAAACAAGTTGGTGTGGTCATTTGCTTGGACATTTTGTTGTGGGTGTGTGCTGTGTACGCCTTATTTGCGCAAGTGACAAAGGTGCGTGGTGTGCACTGCACACCCTACAGCGGCATTATTCCAACGCAAGGATAAAATCCCATTGCTCCCCGCTCACCGGCATAATCGACAACCGGTTGCCCTGCCTAACCAAAGCCAGCCCCGCCAATTCTTCTTTAGCTTTCAATTCTTTTAACGTAATCGTGCGGGTTAATGTCCTGACATATCTGACGTCAACCATCATCCAACGGGGCTTAGCCGGATCGCTTTTGGGGTCGAAATGTTTGTCATCGGGATCAAATGCAGAAAAATCGGGGTAGCCTTCCTTCACTACTTCCATAATGCCGACGATGCCCGGCTCGGCGCAGTTGGAATGGTAAAAAAACACTTGGTCGCCCCGTTTCATTTCATCGCGCATCATGTTGCGTGCCTGATAATTGCGCACGCCGTCCCAATGTTCGGTATGGTCGGGTTTGTTGTACAAGTCGTCAATGCTGAAGGTGTCGGGTTCGGATTTCATTAGCCAATAGTTCATGTCATACTCAATTGTTTTAATGGTTCGCCTAGTTTGACAGCAAACCAAGCTTTGGCAAATAAGCGTGGGGTGGGGGATGTGGATAATCTTATTTATTGTGGCGTTGTTGTTTGTGTTGGGCGGCGCCTTGTTGCTGTTACGGTCGGCGAAAACGCCGAAGCTTCCTGATAATGTCAAAAGCCAACCTTATAATGATGATGACGGGTCGGGTTGGTGATGGCTAAGCTATTGTTGTCCTAAAAATGTGTGCACTAAAACCCTCCAGGTTTTGGAAATCTGGAGGGTTTGGCTACGCGAAAACTTATGGGCGATTAATACAACCCCAAACAGTCACGGCTCAATCACCACCCTATTTTTCAACGGACATACACTGACCTTATGGGCATACTAAAAAAACTGGCATCGCAAACGGCGATTTACGGCCTTAGCAGTATTTTCGGGCGCTTCCTCAACTATCTGCTGGTGCCGCTTTATACCTATTATTTTTCGGCGGCGGAATATGGCGTGGTTTCCGAATTTTATGCCTATGCGGGATTTTTTTCGGTGTTGTTGCTGTTCGGGTTTGAGACCGGCTATTTTAGGTTTCGTGATAAGGAGGGGCAGGGCAAGGATGTCGCTTATTCGACGGCGTTGATTTTTGTCGTGCTGCTCAATTTAGGCTTTTTTCTGGGTGTCACGCTAATCAATACCCCGTTATCGGCAGCGCTCAACTATGCCGACCACCCCGAATATGTGCTGTGGTTTACCATTATATTGACGTTGGATGCGGCCTCAGCCATTCCTTTTGCCCGCTTGCGGGCGGAGAACAGGGCATTCCGGTTTGCTGGCATAAAGGTGATTGAAATATTGATTACCATTTTGTTAAGCCTGTTCTTTATCGTCTATTGCCCCAAGCTTTACGCTGAAAACCCCGCCGAATGGCTGGCCGTCATTTACCGGCCTTCAATAGGCTTGGGCTATATTTTTATCGCCAATTTAATCGCCAGTATTTGTAAGTTCATACTGCTTGCACCGCAGTTGCTGGGTATGGCCTGGGGTTTTGACCGCCAGCTGTTTGCCCGTATGCTGCGCTATTCATCGCCGATGGTGGTGATTGGTTTTGCCGGTATTATCAATGAGATGCTGGACCGGGCGCTGCTTAAATACCTGCTCCCTTACGACCTGCAAACCAATATGAAAATGCTGGGGATTTATGGCGCGTGTTACAAATTGTCGGTATTGATGTCGCTGTTCATCCAAGCGTTCCGCTACGCCGCCGAACCGTTTTTCTTTGCTTATGCGGATAAAAGCGACGCACGTCCGGTTTATGCGCTGGTGCTGAAGTTTTTTGTCATTTTTTGTGTGTTCATTTTTTTATTGGTGACGCTCTACATTGATTTCTTCAAGTATTTTGTCGGCGAGGAGTTTCGTGCCGGCCTGGAAGTCGTGCCGATATTGTTGCTGGCGAATCTGTGCCTGGGGATTTATGTCAACTTGTCGATTTGGTACAAACTGACCGACCGCACCGCAATGGGCGCGTGGGTGTCGTTATTTGGCGCGGCCTTGACGGTCGCCCTCAATGTCTGGTGGATTCCCACGCTGGGCTATGTCGGTTCGGCATGGGCCACGCTCGCCTGCTATGCCAGTATGGCGTTGTTGTCATATTTGTTGGGGCGGGTCTATTATCCGGTCGCTTACGATGTCAAACGGGTGGTCGGTTATGTCGTGCTGGGCGTTGGCCTGTATTTTGCCAAGGGTCCGCTACAGGTTTACAGCGCTTTACAACCCTGGCTGCTGTCCACTGCGCTGATGCTGATTTATTTATTGTTGACGGCGCTTGTTGAGCATCGGTCGCTGGCGGCGGTGCGTGTTAAGTGATAACTGCGTTTTTCAGCGGTTCTACTTTGCCAATCACTTAAATGCTAGAATGCCGGACGTTTTTCACCAACCAACCGACAAGTCATGGCAAATAATTTGGAAGTGCGGGCGCGTTTCATTGGCGTTTTTGTTTTATTGTTGTTGGGTGCCTGGGTTTTGCACGGGTTTCTTCCGCTATTGGCATGGGCCGTGGTGCTGGCTATTGCGACGTGGCCTGTTTACCAGCGGCTATTAATCACCAAGGAATTACATGGCAAAGTGACGTGGGGTGCATTGGTGCTTACTTTGCTTATCGGTACGGTTATTCTTGCCCCGTTAGGCTATGGTTTGATTCGGTTGCTTGATGAGGCACAGTCGTTAGGGCAATTTCTGACAGATGCGCAAAACGTTGGCATTTCACCGCCTGAATGGCTAGAACGGTTACCGATGATGGGGCAGTGGGCGAAAGAGAGCTGGATCAGCGCGTTGGGTAGCTCAGAAGCGGCAAAAGCATCTTTACATTGGCTTGGAACTGGCAATGTGGTCACGTACACTAAAGATTTCGCTGGGCAACTTTTGCACCGTTTTATCAGCTTTTTAATGATTTTATTGATGTTGTTGTTTGTGTACCAGCATGGCGACGGCTTAGCGCGGCAAGTGCTGGCTAGTTGCCGAAAATTGTTTGGTGACGAAGTGGGCACCCGTTACGCACTACATGCCGCGTCAGCAGTGCGTGCGACTGTTAACGGCATGTTGCTGATTGGTTTAGGCAAAGGTTTGCTGATGGGTGCGGGCTATGCGTTTGCAGGCTTAAGCCACCCTGCAATTTTGGGCGCATTAACGGGTATTTTTGCTATGATTCCGTTTGCGGCAAAGCTTATTTTTGGTGCCTGTTCCTTGGTATTGGCTGCTGAAGGGCATTTTGTGGCGGCCGGCGGGTTGTTTGCCTATGGGATGGTTTTGACGTTGATAGCCGATAATTATGTGCGCCCCGCGTTAATCGGTGGCGCTGTCAAGCTCCCTTTTATTTGGACGCTGTTAGGCATTTTTGGTGGCATGGAAACGTTTGGTTTATTGGGCCTGTTTTTAGGCCCTACGCTAATGGCGCTGTTGATGTCAATTTGGCGTGATTGGATTGAAGACATAAATGTCCCTGATTAGGAATAATTATGAAATGATTTCGGCAACAACACCAGCGGCCAGCGCTTTAAAAGGCTGGCAGCAGCCGATAAGAAATGGTGTATGTGACACTAATAACAAGTGTTAACGTTTTAGGTTTTAACGGCAGTTGCTCTGGAGCTTTTTTCCATATTAATTAAAGGATATCCACAATGAAAAAAATAGTCATGATAGCGGTAAGTTCAGTTCTTTTGAGTGCGTGTGCGACCGACCCTTACACAGGGCAATCATCCATCAGCAATACCGGTAAAGGCGCAGGGATTGGTGCAGTGGTCGGGGCTGGCGCCGGTACTTTATTTGGCGGTAACGACCTTAAAAATGCGGGTCTGGGCGCATTGGCCGGCGGTGCTGTTGGTGCGGCAATTGGCGCTTATATGGACAGTCAGGAACAAGAGATGCAGCAATCACTGCAAGGCACCGGCATTCAGGTGCAGCGGACTGCGGAAAACACGCTTAATTTAACCATGCCTAGCAGTATTACGTTCGGCTTTGATTTGGCGACATTAACGCCACAAGCACAAGCGGCGCTGGATTCGGTTGCCAATGTGCTAAACCAATATCCAGATTCTAAAATCACCATAACCGGGCATACTGATGATACCGGATCTGACAGTTATAATCAGAAACTGTCTGAAGAACGTGCCGCCAGTGTGTCAAGCTATTTATCTCAACATAATGTCAATTATTCGCGTCTTTCTACGCAGGGTATGGGGGAATCCATGCCAAAAGTGCCTAACACCAGCGAGGCAAACCGCGCCCAGAACCGCCGTGTAGAACTGGCGATTGTTGCCAATAATAATGCGGGCAACCAGCAGCAACAACAGCAAGGTTACCCACAACAGCAAGGCTACCCGCAGCAGCAGGGTTACCCACAACAGCAAGGTTATCCGCAACAGCCGGGCAATTATCTTCAGCAGCAGCAAAATAACCCCCAAAAACAACTCAACAAACAAAAACAAAAGCTTAAGCAGCAGCAACAACAACAAAACCAGTATCATTACCAATAATCGCAAGGGGTCATGGCTTATACTGCTGGGAATTTACGTTGTTCATGGTGTGTGAGGCTCTCATGAGCCTAGTAGTTCGCCAATGCAATTTTGATGGGAAGCGCAATAGTGTAGGTGCGGATTTATCCGCGCTGTGCGAATGAGTCCGCACCTACATCTGATTCGTCATTACGTGCTTGGGGGGGGCTACTAGCCGATAACAGCTAAGGAACCGGTACAAAATAATCCGTCAAGCACGGCTCGCAGTCGTGCTGGCATCGAAATTATTTTATGCCTGTTCCATTAACTTAATGGCAATCAGGCGGTATTGTCCCGTTGAATTTTTCAGCCTTGTTGGTTTGGATAGCTGTCCAAGCCGTTTTTTAAGGCACCAACAAATTGACTCAAAATCGTTCGGATCCAGAGGGATGCCATGCACAGCCAGATTCTGAAAGAACTCCAACACCCCCATGATTTTGCGGTAATCAACAAGAAAGGCGAGCGGCGCACTTGGCAAGTGCTTGCCATTACATTTTTGACCATGGGGTTGGAGATAGCGGCGGGTACTGTCTTTGGATCAATGGCCTTGCTTGCTGACGGCTGGCACATGGCCACCCATGTCGCGGCGTTTATGATAACGCTGTTTGCCTACCGTTATTCCCGTGTCCATGCCCATGATGGGACGTTTGCTTTCAGTCCCGGAAAAGTAGGGGTGCTCGGTGGGTTTGCCAGTTCAATCGCATTGGGTGTGGTGGCTTTGATGATGCTGGTTGAATCGGGGGAACGTTTTTTACATCCGCACATAATCCAGTTTGATGAAGCCATTATGGTGGCGTGTTTTGGCTTGCTGATTAATGTCATCTGCGCCTTGTTGCTTAAAGACAGCCATCATCATGGGGATTCACACCATCATCATGACCACAATTTAAAAGCGGCATATTTGCATGTTTTGGCGGATGCGCTGACGTCAGTGCTGGCAATTGTTGCCCTGTTGACGGGCAAATATTATGGCTTGGGCTGGCTAGACCCTTGCATGGGGATTGTCGGCGGGCTGGTTATTATCCGCTGGTCTTATGCATTGATGCGGGAAACGAGTCCGGTGCTAGTGGATGAGAGTGTTGCGGCACGCTACAAAACGGCTATACAAGAAGCCATAGAAAGCGAGGCCGACAACCGTATTGCTGATTTGCATATTTGGCGCGTCAGTCCCGGCCATTTTGCCGTGATTGTTTCAGTGGTGTCGCATGCGCCAAAGATACCCCAGCATTACAAAGACTTGCTGAACGATGTCCAAGGCTTTTGCGGCCATAACAAATTGTCGCATATCACCGTGGAAGTTAATCAATGTTTGGATAACGGCTGCATTGGCACTGATGGGGGCGGGTCTTGAGCGCCCTTCAAATAATTTCTTATTAGTTTTAGAACCCGTGTAAAATGCGCGGTTAAACCGCCTGTACACGCAACTACAGGGCACACCACTAATGGGCTTAAAAAATCCTGATTCTTATAGTTAAACATTAACTGAACCCCCCCATAACCCTACACTATTTCGTATAAACGAAAATCTTTGAGTTTCCCCTGATGATAAAAAAGATAGCCACTTTAATTGCACTCGCGTTGCTGGTCATTGTTAATTTCAGCATTTGGAGTTATGTGAATAACCCCTTGCAGTTGCAAACTTGGACAAAAACCACGATGGGGGTCACGTATGATCCTACGCGCAAGGGCGACGATCCCAGAAAAAATATTTTTATCAACGAGGCGGATATTGACCAAGATTTGGCCCTGCTAGAAAATAAAGTCCATGCTGTCCGTACTTACAGTATGTTAAGAGGCCAGCACAAAATCCCTGAAATAGCCGCAAAACATAATCTTAATATCACCTTAGGCGCGTGGATTGACGGCAATCTGGAAAAAAACCGCCAAGAAATAGAAACCTTAATTAACGTTAGCCGCCAGAATAACCCTAAAATTATTCGGGTGATGGTCGGTAACGAAGTGATGTTGCGTGCGGATATTTCTGAAGACGCATTAATCGAGTATATCCGCGAAGTAAAAAAGCGTAGTTGGCGGCCTGTCAGCACCTCAGAAACGTGGGCGGAATGGCTTAAACATCCAAAATTGGCCGCTGAAGTTGATTTTATCGCCGTGCATATCCTGCCTTACTGGGAAGGGATTGCCGCCGAAGATGCGGTTGATTATATTTTTGACCGTTATCATGACATTAAGAAAGCTTATCCGAATAAGCCCGTCATCATCACTGAAATCGGTTGGCCATCGGATGGCCAACCTGCCAAACATGCCACCGCATCGGTATCTAACCAGGCCAAAGTATTGCGCGAGTTTTTAAACCGGGCGGATCAGGAAAAGGTCACCTACTACATTGTCGAAGCGTTTGACCAGCCTTGGAAACAATCCCTTGAAGGTTCAGCCGGCGCTTATTGGGGCATATTCAATGCCGACAGGCAAGCCAAATATCCGATGGATGGTGATGTGATAACGTTGCCTAGTTGGGAACACTGGGCAATGGGTGCGGCTGTTTTCAGCATTGTGTTAATGGCGTTGTTTTTATTCACCCGCCGTAGCTTGAAATTGCCTGGCATGTTGTTTTTTGGCCTGATAACCAATCTTGCCGCTTCGACCATTTTCTGGTCGGTTTCAATTGGCGCCCAGCAATACCAAACCCCACTGACCATAGTTTTTTGGATCATATTGATTTTAATGCAGATATTGGCCGGCACTATTTTGCTGATAGAGTCATTGGAAATTGCCGAAGTCATCTGGCATAAAAAAACCGCCCGCACTTTCCAGCCGCTCACACCATCGGCAGATTTTAAATATCCCAAAGTCTCATTGCACTTGCCCATCCATAACGAGCCGCCCATGATGGTGCGCAAGACCTTAGAAGCGCTGGCAAAAGTCGATTACCCGAATCTGGAAGTGTTGGTCATGGACAACAACACCAAAGATCCGGCAGTTTGGGAGCCGGTGCGTGATGATTGTGAGCGTTTGGGGCCGATGTTCCGTTTTTTCCATTTGGAAAACTGGCCGGGTTTTAAGGCCGGAGCGATAAACCACGCTTTGGAGCAGACCGCCCCTGATGCGGAAATTATCGCTGTTATCGACAGCGACTATATCCTTGACCCTAACTGGTTGAACGCGATGGTGCCGTATTTTGATAATGAAAATGTCGGTTTTGTGCAATCGCCCCAGGATTACCGTGACCGCAGCCAAAGCACTTTCAAAAATTTCTGTTATTGGGAATATGCCGGGTTTTTTAATATCGGTATGGTGCAGCGTAATGAATACAACGCCATCATCCAACATGGCACGATGACGATGATCAGAAAATCCGCTCTGCTGGAAGTGGGCAATTGGGCTGAATGGTGTATTTGTGAAGACAGCGAGCTGGGTTTGCGTTTGTATGAAGCGGGTTACGATTCGGTTTATGTTAAGGATTCGTTCGGACGCGGGCTGATGCCAGACACCTTTTCAGGCTATATGACCCAGCGTTTCCGTTGGGTTTACGGGGCGATGCAGATCATCAAGGCGCATTGGCGTAGTTTTTTGCCGTCTAAGAAATCGCCGCTTACGGCCGCGCAACGTTATTATTTTGTCGCCGGTTGGTTGCCGTGGTTTTCTGATGCATTGGCCTTGTTGTTCACCTCAACTAGTTTGTTATTGACTGCGGTGATTGTGACTGATCCGATTCATAGCGAGCTACCCATCAATGCTTTCTTGTTACCGACGATTGGCTTGTTCAGCTTTAAGGTGTTGCGGGGTTTATGGCTTTATCAGGCGCGTGTCCCGTGTTCCGTTTGGCAGTCTTTAGGCGCGGCCTTGGCCGGGCTATCGCTGACTCATACTGTCGCCAAAGGCACCGTGCAGGGGCTATTTACGTCCGGCAAGCCTTTTATGCGGACGCCTAAATATGAAAAACAAGGGCCGTTGTTTGCTGGCTTAATGGTCATCAGGCAGGAATTGGTTTTGCTTGCCTTGTTGGGTTTAGGCATTTACGCGATGAGCTCTTTGGAGCATTTTGACAACTTAAGCGGCAGATTGTGGATAGCGGTATTGTCAGTCCAGGCTGTTCCCTATGTCGCGACCTTTATAACGCTGTTGATCAGTGTTGCGCCAAATTATGGGCGCAAAAAAGCATTGGCCGAGGAGCTTGATGAATAAGCTGGTTTAAAGCGTGGTTTTTATGGTCTCAATTAGAATAATAAAGGCGGGTTAACATATTGAAAATCCTCATTCTTGGTGCTGGCGTCACCGGCTCATCAGTTGCCGAAGCGCTGGCCAGTGAAGAAAACGATATTGTTGTCGTTGATTTCAAACCGGAATTGCTTGAGGCATTAAAAGAACGCATTGATATTGCCACGGTAACCGGTAATGCCGCGCATCCTAGCGTTCTCGAACAAGCGGGCGTTGACGGCACTGATATAGTGATCGCCGTAACTGACCGCGATGAAACTAATATGCTGGCCTGCCTTATTGTCAATACGCTATATAACCGTCCAAAAACCATTGCCCGGGTACGGGCAATCGACTATTTGACGCACCCGCAGCTGTTCAGCGCGGAGGGAATTCCGGTTGATTTTGTCATTAGCCCTGAGCAAATCGTCATGGAATCCATCCGCAATTTAATTGAATTTCCTGGCGTCCTGCATATTTCTGATTTTGCTGGCGGACTGGTGCGGCTGTTCTCGGTTAAAGTGGTCAACGATGGTTTTTTAACAGGCCGGAAGGTTAACGCGCTAAAAGAGCGCTTTACTGATGGCAAAGTCCGTATTGCCGCTATTTTTAGGCATGGCCGGCCCATCGTGGTCAATGGCCAAGCGGTTATCGAGACTGATGATGAGGTTTTTTTTGTCGCGCCGCGCAAAGAGGTGCGGCGCGTTTTGAAAGAACTCAACAAGCTGGAACCGCCGCTAAAGCGCATCATTGTTGCCGGCGGGGGGCATGTCGGCAAACGTTTGGCAAAAGCGCTGGAAGAAGGCCATCAAGTGACCATCATTGAAAAAGAGCCGAAACGCGTCCAAAAAATCACGGGCTACCTTGAAAATACGCGGGTGCTACTAGGCGATTGTGCCGATGAGGCGCTATTGCTCGATGAGGGTGTCGAACATGCGGACTTGTTTTGTGCAATCACCAACAATGATGGCGTCAACATCATTTCGGCCTCCTTGGCTAAAAGCTTAGGCGCACGGAAAACCATTTGTTTGCTCAATCATGTTTCCTACAGCAAGCTATTGCCGAATCGGGGTATTGATGTGACTGTGTTGCCCAATCAGGAAACGTTAGGCAGTATCCTCAAGCATGTGCGCCGGGGTGATGTGGCGCAGGTGAGTTCCTTATGCGGCGGCACGGCAGAGGCGATAGAAGCCATTGCCCATAGCCATGGCACGCATTCTGTGGTTGGCCGCCAGGTAAACACCATTAACCTTCCCGAAGGCATCGTGCTCGGTGCCTTGATCCGTAACCATCAAGTCATGTCGGTACATCACGATACGGTATTTAAAGAAAACGACCATGTGGTTATGTTTGCGATAAATAAGAAATTGGTTGCTAGCATTGAAAAAGTTTTCCAACCTATTTAGTGCGATATAAACAAACTTTATGTTGATTCTTGCGCCTTAGTTTTTAGCTTATGAACGTCGTTCTTACCATCATCCATATTTTTGGCGTAGTTACCATGGGGTTTAGTGGCTTAATGGCCACCTGCCTGTTGACCTCAGAAATAGCCGGCGATGGTGCGGCCTCGGCGTTCCTGTTGGGTTCGGTTGTCACGTTGATTGCTGGCGCGTTAATGTTTTTCCCAACCCTCAAGACCCCGAAAAAAGTGTCCAGGCAAGCGGGGTTTTTGCTGGTGTCGATGACTTGGTCTTTGATGCCTGTGTTTTGCACATTACCGCTGTTGTTTTATTTCCCCCAAATGAGTTTTATTGACGCCTATTTTGAGGTCGTTTCTGGTTTGACAACGACAGGCGCCACAGTTTTGACGGGTCTTGATGGTTTGCCCATGTCGATTAATTTATGGCGGCATGAGTTGAATTGGATAGCGGGCATGGGGATTATCATTTTTGCGGTGGCCATTTTGCCTATCTTAGGGATAGGTGGCATGCAGCTCTATAAAGCAGAAACGCCGGGATCCGTCAAAGAGTCGGATTTGCCGCCCCGTATCGCCCAAACGGCAAAGGCATTGTGGCTGGTTTATGCCGGCATTTCGGTTGCTTGCATCATTGCCTTGCGTTTGGCGGGTATGGACTGGTTTGATGCCGTATGTCATGCCTTTGCGGCGATGAGTTTGGGGGGGTTTTCCACCCATGACAGCAGCATCGGCTTTTTTAATTCATTATCTATTGAAGTGGTGTTGAGCCTTTTCGAGTTAGTTGCCGCGATTAATTTTGCCACCCATTTTATCGCCCTTAAAAAGCGTGCCTTTAACCCTTACATAGACGACATGGAAGCGAGGGCTTTTTTAATATTGGTGTTAGGCAGTTGCGTCGTGGCTGCCATGGTGCTGAAAGACGCGGGCACTTACCCCGATTTTCTCACCGCTTTGCGGCATGCGTCATTCAATTTGATTACGATTGCGACAGATTGTGGCTTTTCCACCCAAGACTTTAACCAGTGGCCCATTTTTGTGCCCATGTGGATGTTGTTCCTGAGTTGCCTATCCGCGTCCTCTGGCTCTACTGGCGGCGGAATCCGTATGATACGGACGATTATCCTAATGAAGCAGGCACGTTTGGAGTTGTTCAAATTCATCCACCCGGCAGCGATCAAATCCGTGCGTATCGGCGACACAGTCATTAGCAACACCATTGTGACCTCAGTCACTGGTTTCATTTTTTTGTACTTTATCAGCATCGTGATTTTAGTGTTCACGCTGTTGTTAAGCGGCATGGATTTTGTCTCTGCCTTCACTGCGATTATTGCTTGTTTCAACAATGCGGGACCAGGTCTTAATCAGGTGGGGCCTGCCACCAATTACGCCAGCCTCAGCGATTTTCAGACGGGTGTATGTGCTTTTGCAATGCTGCTTGGACGGGTGCAGATATTTTCTATCGTCATTTTATTTGTGCCCGAGTTCTGGAAAAAATAAAGTCGGCCTTTTCGTTTATGGGTAATAGCAAAACCGTACCTGCTACGTCACGACTGCCCAGAGCCTCCAAGGACGCGCGCAGTCGTCGGGCCCTGTGCCACATCTCGGTTCACAAACAGTTATAATTTAGCCACTACCCGTTTAAGCTATTTCAACAAAGGCCAAAGTGGCTGAACATTCAAGATTATTTTTGGCGTTATGGCCGACTGATGAAACCCGACAGACACTGGTTAGGGTAAGCCAAGCGCTTCAGGTGGGCGGCTGCAAGCCGGTGAGGTCAGAAAACTTCCATGTGACGCTGGTGTTTTTAGGGCATGTTGATACGGTTATCGAGTCCTTGATAAAACAACGTGTTGCCGATATTGCCGCACAACCTTTTACGATGATTTTTGACGGCTTGGGTTATTGGCCCCAGCCTAAAGTTATTTGCCTTACCTGCCAGCATCCGGCACAAGAGCTGGTCAGGCTGGTGGCCGCACTGGATTCAGCGGTGACAAGTTGCGGTTTAGCAACAGATCCCAGACCTTATATCCCCCATATCACTTTGTCCAAACAGGCGCGGCAATTGCCGGATAGTGTGTTTGAACGGGTCATCTGGCGTGCCGAATCGTTTTGTCTCGTTGAATCCAGACGTGTGCAGGATTATGTCCGGTATGAAGTCATACAGGAATGGCCTTTTCGCCTTAAGCCGGGTCAATCGTACTGATTTGGCTGGTGAAACGGCCTTGGGCCAACTGGGTTTGGATAACATCACCGATAGCCAATTGCGCGGTGGAGCGGATGATTTCCCCCGAAGCGGGACGGACGGCAAGTGCGTAGCCACGGTTTAGCGTTGCTAACGGACTGACGGCCTGTAAAGTTTGGCTGGAATTAAGCAAGCATTGGTCCAGAGTTTCCAGTTTGTGGGTTTGTGCTTTGACCAAACGCTGATGTAAATAAAGCAGTTTTTGTTTATGGCTGCTGAGGGTTACGGCAGGGTTGTGCTGCCAGATTAAGGCCGTTTTTGCCTCAATTAGGCTGTGGCTATGACGTAGCTTTAACAGTATCCCTTGCTTAAGGCGCAACTCCAGCTCAGCCATGCGTTGGGCATTTCTCGCCAATTTTTGGCCAGGGTGTTGCTGTTGCAGACGTTTGCTAAGCCAGTCCAAACTCTGCTGCTGTTGCCTCAGGTTGCGCTGGATGTGCTGGCGCAGGCGGATTTCCAGCGCACTAAACTGCCCCCGCCATTCTTGGCTGTCGGGGGTGGCGTGTTCGGCTGCCGCCGAAGGGGTTGGCGCCCGCAAGTCCGCGACAAAATCGGCGATGGTGAAATCAGTTTCATGACCCACTGCGGAAATAATCGGGATTGCGCTGGCAAAAATTGCCCGGGCAACGGTTTCTTCATTAAATGCCCATAAATCTTCCAGCGAACCGCCGCCGCGCCCTAAGATAATCACGTCACAGAGCGGGTTTTCATTGGCAGTGGCAATGGTCTTGGCAATATCGCCTTTGGCGTTGTCACCCTGCACGGCAACCGGGTAAATAATAACCGGTATGGCAGGGAAGCGTCTTTTCAACACTGTCAGTATGTCCCTGAGCGCTGCGCCTGTGGGCGAAGTGATAACGCCAATACAGTTAGGCAGGGCGGGTATCTGCTGTTTATGGCGTTCAGCAAACAGCCCCTCATCAGCCAGCTTGCGTTTTAATGCATCAAATGCCTTGCGTAACGCACCATCGCCTGCCGCTTCAATGGACTCGACGATAAGTTGATAGTCGCCACGTGGTTCATACAGGCTGACCTGTGCCTTGACGATCACTTGGCTGCCATTTTCTGGTTTGGGCATATATCTGCGCTGCTGGTTTTTGAACAGTGCGCAACGCACTTGGGCGTTGGTGTCTTTGAGCGTGAAGTACCAATGCCCTGAAGCGGGTATGCTCAAATTGGAGATTTCACCTTCAACCAATACGGACATAAAGTGCTCGCCAAGCAACTGGCTCGTGGCTCGGTTAAGCTGGCTCACGGTCATGATGGCGGGTGGTGTGGCGTTGCTGGTAAAAGGCATTTGCAGAGGTTCGATGGGCAAGTGGGCTGTTATTTTTGGTGCTTGGCAAGTCCTGATTAGCAAAATGCTGTCAAACCGGAATTCCGGTTAGTGTGCCATTAAATCAGGGGGATTTCGTGTTGCCTGAAAGTCGGCTTAACTTTTATGGGTTATGGTCGAACCTGAGCTGTTTTGGCATCGCCCGCCTCACTGGCAGCCATTAATTTAAACAAGTCCAGTCCGACCAATACCCGCACAGGCTCCGGGTGCGTTGTTTAGGCTTGATGCGGAATAATTACCCCAGCTTCTTTGTTGTTCAAGACCAATTTGCTCAAGGCCGGCAAAATAATAAACGTGCAGCTGACTATCCAGAAAATTCCCATGGTGATCACCAAACCCATGCTGGCAATGCCTTCATGGGGCGAAAATGCGAGGCCCGCAAAGCTGGAGCTGGTGGTCAGCGCACCATAAAACATGGCCCGGGCAGTGCTGGACTGATAAATGTTCTGTTTTTCTGACAGTGAGTGCCGCAGTTTTTCAACCATGTGGATGCCATTGTCCACACCAAACCCAAGCAACAGCGGTAAGGCAATGATGTTGGCGAAATTAATGGGGGTGTCGGTAATGACGGCGCTGGCCATGGTGAATAATCCAGCCAACATCAGCGGGGTCATAATCAGCAAGGTGTCGGTGATACTGCGGCGGATGCCATACAAAACTAGTGCGATAGTGATTAAAGCAATGGTGATCGCTTCTTTAAAAGCGTTTAATACCTCTTTCATTGATTCCCAATACATAATCGGCAAATCTGTAGTTTCCGGTGCTATAGACTGCACTTCGGTAATAAATTCTTCCAGATTGACCAAATCGTTCAGGTCTTTCTTGGCAAATATCTGGATGCGATAAAAGCCTTCTTTACTTAACCATCTTTCTTTGATGTCGGCGGGAATTTCATTCATCGTAACAGCTTCGGCATTAAGGCCTGCCAACAAGTCATTTATCACGCCTGGTAAGGTGCCAAGCAGGGTGGTTTGGATTTTTTCCATAAAAAGACGGCGGTCAGGTTGTAGAAGGGTGTCATGCTCAAGCAGAACGGCTTGTAGTTCTGTTTTAAATGCCGTCAAGGCCGCTATTTCGCGGGCTTCGGTTTTTTTAGGCAGCACAACGTCTATCGCCTGAATTAGTTTATGTATACTGGCGGTCGTATTGGTTTCGGTTGCCAGTTCAGGGAAGCCTTGGTTATGTAAGCCAAGAACCATATCCATTTCTTCGATCAGAGCCAGTTTGTCGTCTTGCCCAGTAGGCAAAAAATCTAACAGACTGACAGTCTTATCAACCGTTTTTAATGCGCCAAGCTGTTGTTGCAAGGCTTTTGCCTGGCTTTTATTGTTGGCCAGAACGCTGACTGTCATCGGCGTGGTGTCTTTGTTTTTCATCAAGTTTTTGAAAGCAATGACCGACTCGGTGTTGGGGTCACGCAGATTAATCGGATTAAAATCTGTTTTTACATGGGCAACCAATACGCCGGAGACAATCGCGAGCATCACTGTCGCTAAGATGATTGGTTTGGCAAAATGCAGGGTGAAAGCAGCCATTTTTTCTGGCATTGCCGCCAACTGCCCAGGCTTTGCGGTGGGCCGGTACGCGGTGGGTGCGGGCAGCAATTTTAGCAGCACCGGCAAGACCGTCAAGGTGACGATAAGGCAAATGAATAGGCTGGTGCCCGCCAATAAACCTAATTCGGACACGCCTTCGTAGTCGGTCGGTATAAATGCGTAAAGCCCGATGGCGGTGGTTCCCGCACACAATAGCAGGGAGGGGGCGGTGGCTATTAATGCGCTATGTAACGCCCTGTTTTTGTCACAGTGGGTGTGGGCATAATCACGATAGCGCAAACAAAAGTGAATGGCATATTCCACCCCTAAACCAATATTTGACACCGCAAAGGCAATAGAAATCAGGTTAAGTTCCTTTACGGCAACCGCAGCGAAGGTGCCACACAAAACCATCCCCAGCGCTAATGTCACCAGCGTTGCTATAGTCAAAAAAATCGAGCGGTAAGCCAGCAATAAAATAAATAACACCAAGGCAACCGAAAAAATGCTGGCGTTAAACGTGCCGGTGCTCATGCCCGACAATTCATCATCTTCAAGCCCCACCTCGCCGGTGATCGAGACTTTCACCTGGGGCAAAGTGGAGCTTTGGATTTGCGCAGTGGCTTTGTGGATTGCGTTAATCGCGTTTTCGGCCGGGCGGATTTTGGCATAATCAAATTTTGGCAGGGCAATAATGAAACCACTGTCAGTCGTGTAAGGTTTCTTGTCGGTAATCAACCCCTCCCAAGACAGCAAGGCATTATCGCCATTAATTGACCCATGCAATGCCAGTGACACTTTTTCCAGTAGCGCCGGCAAATCAACAGGCAATTCACGGGTGTTGTCCGTGTTGGTTAAGGCGTCTTCAAATGTTGAAAAAAATCCCGTCAGGTTAGGGGTTTGGGCAATCCTGCCAATAAACGGTTGGGCCTGCGACAAGGTGCCTGACAAGCCTTGTAATTCATCAAAGTCGAGGTACAACAAACCATTCTGATGAAAAAAGGCGTTTTCATTAGGCAAATAAACGGATTCAAAATTATCCTTATCCGTTTGCAGCAAACGGGCCAGCCGCTTGGTTGCCGCTTTGGTCAGCTCCGGCGTATCCGACTCAACCACCAGCAACAATGTGTGCATGTCTTGTGAAAATGCTTTTTCAAACTTGCGCCGGTTTTGCTGGAAAGGCGCCTCGGGGGCGACCAGCTCGGCGGTGTCGGTGTTGATGCTTAAATTGGCGGCGGTGTATTGCCATGCAAAAAAAGTGATTAGCACAACGGTTGACAAGACTAGGACGGGGTTTTTAAGGCTCCAGTGCCCCCATCGGGAAAGCTGGTTGCGGCTATAGGATTTTAACGACATATCTGGTTTTTTGGGTTGTTTTAGGGCTAAATTGAAAACAGGTGGGTGTGCAAAAATGGTTATGGCATGCCAAGCTTCAAGCTTATGTTAATGATTGCTCAACCGCCAGGCCGTCAACCCGTTGAAAGCCTCTGGGCAGACTATGGCCACGTTTGCCACGATTACTTGAATATTGGGCTATATCAGCGGCTTTTAAGGTTAAAAACTGTTTGCCTGACAGCACTTTTAACGGTGACTGCCCGGACATCACTATGGCCGCAACAAGGCAGTCCTTGCCGGTTGCCAGATCAGCAGCGGTCATCTGAATGAGTTTGTTGCCTTTGCCGCGTGCCAAGGCCGGTAACTCATGCACAGGGAAAATCAATAAGCGGCCTTGTAATGTTGCGACAGCAAGTAAGTCAGCGTCATTTTGCACAGGAGAGGGTTTTAGTAGCTTGGCGTTATCGGCTAACGTGATCAGGGTTTTGCCCGCCTTGTTTTTGGTCAGCAATTCTTTAAGTTGAACCCTAAAGCCATAGCCTAAATGGCTGGCCACCAGATACCAGTCATCTGGGTTTCCAGCGAGCAGGTGCGTAAAAACAGCGCCGACCGGCGGATTAAGCCGGGCGGTCAATGGCTCGCCCTGGGTCCTCGCAGACGGCAGGTCATGCGCCGATGTGCTGTAAGCCCGACCAGTCGAGTCGAGGATATAAATGGGTTGGGTTGACCGGCACTTGACGGCATCTTTAAAGCCGTCACCCGAACGGTAACTCAAGCTGGCGACATCAATGTCATGGCCTTTGGCGGCTCTGATCCAGCCCTTTTCAGATAAAATCGCTGTCAGCGGTTCATTGCTGATTAATGCGGTGGTTGCTAAGGCCTGTGCGGCGTTTCGCGCAACTAGCGGCGACCGGCGATCATCACCGAATTTTTCCGCATCGGCGGCAAGTTCATCCCGAATCAAACAGTTCAACAATTCCTTTGAAGCGAGAATTTTTTCCAGTCCGGCACGTTCTATTGCCAGCGCATCCTGTTCGCCGCGTATCTTCATTTCCTCCAGCTTTGCAAGATGCCTTAATTTTAATTCAAGTATCGCTTCGGCTTGCGTGTCACTAATGCCAAAGCGCTCCATCAGCACCGGTTTAGGATGGTCTTCAGTGCGGATAATCGCAATGACTTCATCAATATTAAGGTAGGCAATCAGTAGGCCGTCCAGGATATGCAGGCGTGCCAACACCTTATCGAGCCGATGCTGCAAACGGCGGCGCACGGTTTCGGTCCGGAAGCTGAGCCATTCGGTCAATATTTCGCGCAGGCCTTTTACCTTAGGCCGCCCATCTAGGCCTATCATATTCAGATTGACGCGGTAGCTTTTTTCCAGCTCGGTGGTCACAAATAAATGCGACATCACTGCTTCCACATCAAGGCGTTTGGATTTAGGGATTATTAACAGGCGGGTGGGGTTTTCATGATCTGATTCATCACGCAGGTCTTCGATCATCGGCAGTTTTTTCGCGAGCATTTGCGCGGCAATCTGCTCCATCAATTTGTTGCCGGACACTTGATGAGGCAGCGCAGTGATGACGATAACACCCTCTTCCAACTCGTATTTGGCACGCATTTTTATCGAGCCGCCACCGGTGCTGTAAATTTTCTGTATCTCTTCGGAGGGCGTGATGATTTCCGCATCGGTCGGGTAATCCGGGCCTTTTATATGTGCCAACAAATCATCGAGGTTGCTGTCAGGCTCATCCAGCAACTGTATACAGGCCTTGGCGACTTCCTTGAGATTATGCGGCGGTATGTCGGTTGCCATGCCGACGGCAATGCCCATCGTGCCGTTCAGCAAAATATTGGGCAAGCGGGCAGGCAGCAGTTCCGGCTCTTTCAAAGTGCCGTCGAAATTGTCCGACCATTCAACGGTGCCTTGCCCCAGCTCGTTCAGCAGGGTTTGTGCATAAGCGGTCAAGCGCGATTCGGTGTAACGCATCGCGGCAAAGGATTTAGGGTCGTCCGGCGAGCCCCAGTTGCCTTGCCCGTCAATCAACGGATAACGGTAAGAAAATGCTTGGGCCATCAAAACCATCGCCTCATAACAGGCGGAATCGCCATGTGGATGGTATTTGCCCAACACGTCGCCGACAGTTCTTGCCGATTTTTTATACTTGGCCAGCGCGGTCAGACCCAGCTCGGACATGGCATAAACAATGCGCCGCTGCACCGGTTTTAGGCCATCACCGATATGCGGTAAGGCGCGGTCGAGAATAACGTACATGGAATAATCCAGATAGGCTTTCTCGGCAAAATCTTTTAATGGCAGTTGTTCAAAATTTTCTTGTAGTCCCACTTAAAACTCATCCTCTATATCAATCTGCAAGCCACGAATTTTTTCTAGACTGTCCTGACGCATTTTTTTGCGCATTTCTGCTGCGGCAAACAGCTTTTTTTCGGCTTCGGTTTCCAGTTGTAAGCGTGGCACTTCAACGGATTTGCCGTTTTCATCAATCGCCACCATCGTAAAATAACAAGATGTGGTATATCTTTTTTCATAAGTGCGCAAATGTTCGGCAAACACTTTGACGCCAATTTCCATAGACGAACGTCCGACATGATTGACGCGGGCCTGAAAAGTCACCAGCTCGCCGACATTGACTTGTTGTTTAAAGAAAACCTGATCTAGCGCCGCCGTCACGACATAATTCTTGCAGTATTTTGCCGCGCACGCATAAGCGACCTGATCCAGCAATTTTAATAAAGAGCCTCCGTGGACATTGCCGGAAAAATTGGCCATATCCGGTGTCATCAACACCGTCATGGTGAGTGATTTTTCTTGTTTACACATTATCATTTAGGTCCGATTTGCTAAGCACGATTTGCCACCTTATTTTTTGTTTATATAGCCTATTGATTTAATTATATAATTCTAAAAAATAGGCGAAATTTGTGTTAAGTGGCGATATTTTACACTACGGAGGCTGCAAATACCGGTATGAAAAACTCCTGTAGGCAAGAGATAAAGCGGGATGGTAATGGGCATGAAACCTAAAATCAGCTATCCAGATGGATTTATCTTTACAGTCTTGGTGGATCAGCAAGCCGCCTTAACTGAAGGCCACTTATTTTTAAAGGGGGTAGGGGCTATTTTTAGGTTGTAATATTAAAAATATTCAACGATAATACGCGTCCTTTAGCCCATACAGGCTGAAACATAATGGTGATCGCGTCGGTCCTCCCGCAACGATACGCTGTAAACCCCGCCAGGTCCGGAAGGGAGCAACGGTAGCAGCAGGATCGTGTGCCGGGATGTGGCTGGTGCGGTTACCGCCCAAATTTTATAATCCTCTTATGAGCCTGCAATGAATTATCAGGTTCTCGCCAGAAAATGGCGTCCCCATAATTTCACAGAAGTTGTCGGACAAGCGCATGTCGTCAAGTCGTTAACTAACGCTTTGCAGCATAACCGTTTGCACCACGCCTATTTATTCACCGGAACTCGCGGCGTAGGCAAAACAACTATCGCAAGAATCTTGGCGAAAGCCATCAATTGTGAAAATCGGCGTGATTTTAACCCTTGTGGTGAATGCCTGGCGTGTCGTGAGCTCGACGAAGGCCGGTTTTTAGATTTAATTGAAGTTGATGCCGCATCGCGCACTAAGGTTGAAGATACCCGCGATTTGCTTGATAACGCCCAATACGCGCCTAATCAAGGCCGCTATAAAGTCTATCTGATTGACGAAGTCCATATGCTTTCAGGGCATAGCTTTAATGCTTTGCTAAAAACCCTGGAAGAGCCGCCGCCGCATGTCAAGTTTCTGTTAGCCACCACTGATCCGCATAAAATCCCTGTCACCGTATTGTCCCGTTGTTTGCAGTTTAATCTTAAGTGTTTGCTGCCCAATGAGATTTTTACGCAAATGGCGTTTATCCTCGAGCAAGAAAATATTGTTTCAGAAGCTGCGGCGTTAAAGTTATTGGCGCGGGCGGCCGAAGGCAGTATGCGGGATGCCTTAAGTTTGCTGGATCAGGCCATAGTTTTTGGCAACGGGCAAGTGACGGCCAACGATGTCATGGCGATGTTAGGTACGGTGGCCGTGCAGCCGGTCGAAGATTTATTGGCTGCATTGGCCCAAAGCGATGCGGTGGCGATTTTCGATAAAATCACTGAAACAGCTGATTTAGCGGCTGATTTTAAGCAGGTGTTGCAGCAGTTGTTGTTAGTTCTCCACCGTATTGCGTTGGTTCAGCAAGTTCCATCGGCGGTATCTGATGATTTTGATGCCGATATGATAGCCGCTTTGTCAGCGCGGTTTACGCCCGCTGAGGTGCAGCTTTATTATCAGATTGGTTTGGTCGGGCAAAAGGATCTGGACTTGGCGCCTGATCCGCGTAGTGGCTTTGAAATGCTTATGTTGCGTATGCTGACCTTTAAACCGACGGAGGTCGATGCTACGCCGCCATCAGGCACGGCAAGCGTCAAGCCAAAACCTGGTGACCAAAGCATCCATCGACCCGAGTTTAATGAACCTTCTGTTATCGTAACTGAAAAAAGCATTCAAGAAACAGCCTTTAAGAACGATGCCAATAATTGGGCGGAGATGATTTTGGCAATGAAGCTGGGAGGAATGACTAGGGAACTGGCAAACAATTGTGTGCTGGAAGCTATTGATAACCACGCCTGTACTTTGTTGTTGGACTCTGGGCATAAACAGCTGCGCAGTGCGGTGACCGAGGAGAAACTACAAAAAGCCTTGCGTGATTATTATGGCGCACCTTTAAAGCTGATGATTAACACCGAAAAAACAACGGTTGTTGATACGCCCGCAGTCAAGTTGACTAAAGAGCGTGAGGAGAAGCAGCAGACGGCTGTCGACGCCATTAATTCAGATCAAAACATTCAGGCTTTAAAAGAGCATTTCGATGCCCGGATCATACCCGGCACGATAGGGCCGGTACAACAAATAAAGGAGTGAAAATGAAAAATCCACTGGGTAATCTCATGCAGCAAGCCCAAAAAATGCAAGAAGACTTAAAAAAAGCGCAGGAAGAAATTGCGGCCATACAAGTGCAGGGCGAATCTGGCGGCGGCTTAGTCACTATCATCATGACCGGCAAGCGCGAAGCCAGGAAAGTCACCATTGACGATTCGTTGTTGGGTGAAGACAAAGACATGCTCGAAGATTTGGTTGCGGCCGCTATCAATGATGCGGTCAATAAGGTGGCAAAAGTGAAAAAAGAAAAAATGTCTGAGATAACTGCCGGACTTCCTTTGCCGCCCGGATTCCAAATGCCTTTTTAACATGCCCAAAAAAGGTTTATTGGGGCAGCTGATACAAAACTTATGCTGTCTGCCAGGTGTAGGGCCTAAAACCGCTCAGCGAATGGCATTTTATTTGCTGCAACGGGATCGTAATGGGGCAAAAATATTGGCCGAAACATTGTTACGCGCCATTGATAAACTGGGTTATTGCGAGCATTGCCGTACTCTGACCGAATCTAAGCTGTGTGAAATATGCGCTGATGGTTCTCGCGACGATGCAGCTGTTTGTATAGTGGAAAGCCCTGCTGATGCTTGGGTGATTGATCAGGCGACTGTATTTAAAGGGCGTTATTTTGTCTTGCATGGGCGGTTGTCGCCGTTAGACGGGATAGGGCCGGATGAGCTGGGGCTTGATCAATTGGAGCAGCGGCTGGCAACAAGGCAAATCAAAGAGCTGATATTGGCAACTAACTCAACGGTGGAAGGCGAGGCAACTGCTTATTTTATCGGTGAGTTGGCCAAAAAGCACGGGGTGCAAGCTAGCCGGATAGCGCATGGTGTCCCGATGGGTGGGGAGCTTGAATTTATTGATAGCAGCACTTTATCCCATGCCTTTAATGGCCGAAAAGAAATTTAAAGGTATAAGCCCTTTGTTTAAATGTGAAGTTTGGCAATATGGTAAGCCCATAACTGTTGTTGGGCGGTTTATCGTCAATTAACCGCCATCTGAAACTCAAGTCCAAGGTGAAATCATGACTGATTGTTTGTTTTGTAAAATGGTCGCAGGTGCCATTAAGCCGGATGTGGTGTTCGAAGATGACCGTATTCTAGCGTTTAGGGATATTAATCCTCAAGCACCTGTGCACATCCTTGTTATCCCGAAGCGGCATATTGCGACCTTGAATGACCTGGATGACGGCCAGTTGGCGGGCCAGTTGTTACAGGCGGCTGTGAAGCTTGCAGAACAAGAGGGCTTGTCTGAAGACGGTTACAGGACTTTGGTTAACTGCAACAAAAAAGGCGGACAAGAAGTTTACCATCTGCATCTGCACCTGCTTGGCGGTCGGCAAATGGGCTGGCCGCCAGGTTAAGTTTTTTAGGCGGTTATAGTCAAATTTTTAAGTCGCTTTGCTCCTCTTGTAAGGACAGCGATGAAATTTTACGAAGACTCTCTAAAGCATTTCCCCAAAGTTGAGAAAACATTCTTTCTGTGATGTAATGCGAACGTTTTACGTCTTAAAGAGCCGTCTGATTTTTACCTTGGTAAAGCAGGCGGGTGGTTTCGCTGCAACTTGTAGGGAGAGTAGGCCTCGACTATGCAATTTACTATTAAAAAAGGTTTGGATCTACCGATAACCGGTAGTCCTAAACAAGTTATTGAGAATGGCAATAACATTCAATCTGTAGCAATTTTGGGGATCGATTATATCGGCATGAAGCCGAGCATGATGGTCAGTGAAGGGGATAAGGTCAAATTAGGCCAAATACTTTTCAGCGACAAGAAAAACCCAGGATGCGTATTTACCGCCCCCGGTGCGGGGGTTATTAAATCTATCAATCGTGGGGCTAAGCGGGTTTTACAATCTGTTGTTATTGAGTTGGACGGTTCTGAAGAAATACTGTTTACACGGTATGACGAATCTGAACTGGCGGCTCTGACGCATGATAAAGTCAAAGAAAATCTATTGGTTTCGGGTTTATGGACAGTGTTGCGTACCCGGCCCTATGGCAAAATTCCCAACGTCGATAGCAAGCCGAGTTCGGTGTTTGTTACGGCAATGGACACCAATCCTTTAGCGGCTGATCCTGCTGTCATTATCAAAGAGCGTGGCCAAGACTTTATCAATGGCCTTGCTGTCGTAAGCAAGCTCACTGAAGGCAAAACCTATGTTTGCAAAGCGGCTGGTGCGGATATTGCTGTAGGCAATGCGCCAGTGACAGTTGCAGAATTTGCCGGCCCCCATCCTGCCGGTTTGCCAAGCACCCATATCCATTTTATTGATCCGGTCAATATCGATAAATTTGTTTGGCATCTAGACTATCAGGCGGTCATGGCTATTGGCGCATTGTTTACCACAGGTAAATTAAATGTTGCTAGGGTTGTGTCCTTAGCGGGACCTACTGTAAAAAATCCAAGATTAGTGCGTACGCGCGTTGGCGCCAATACGGATGATTTGGTTGCGGATGAATTGCAAGAAGGCATTGAAAGCCGGGTTATTTCCGGGTCAGTGTTGTACGGACACCAAGCCGCTGATTGGGCTTCTTACTTAGGTTGTTATAGTAATCAAATATCCGCACTGGAAGAAGGCCGTGCGCGTGAATTGTTTGGCTGGATTCTGCCTGGTAAAGACAAATATTCGGCATTGGATGTTTATCTTTCAAGCCGTGACCGTAAAACAGACCGTAAATTTCCGTTAACAACCGATAAAAATGGCAGTAACCGCGCGATAGTTCCGGTTGGCATTTATGAAACTGTCATGCCCATGGATATTTTGCCGACGCCTTTACTAAAAGCGCTGGTAGTGGGTGATAGCGATCAGGCGCAATTGTTAGGCTGTTTGGAGCTTGATGAAGAAGATGTCTCTTTATTTACATTTGTAGACCCAGGCAAGCATGATTTTGCCCCTGTGCTGAGAGCGAATTTAACTAAAATTGAGAAGGAAGGATAATGTCGGCTAGAGATTTTTTAGATAGCATAGAGCCGCATTTTACAAAAGGCGGGCGCTTTGAAAAGTATTACGGTCTATATGAGATGGTGGATACTTTCATTTATACACCCGCTGATGTAACACGCGGCACTACCCATGTTCGTGACGGCAATGACCTGAAACGGACCATGACTTTCGTGGTGATTGCCACGGCGTTTTGTATCCTGATGGCGATGTACAACACCGGCTACCAGGCCAACTTGGCAATGGAAGCGATGGGTTTGGACAAAGCCGAAGGCTGGCGCAGCATCCCGATGATGGTGTTCGGTTATAACCCGATGAACCCATTATCAAATACGGTTCATGGCGCATTGTATTTCCTGCCGATTTATATCACCACGCTTGCAATAGGTGGTGTTTGGGAAGTGCTGTTCGCTACCGTCCGTGGACATGAAGTCAATGAAGGCTTCTTGGTATCGTCAATGCTTTATACCTTAATCATGCCGCCCGACATGCCTCTATGGCAAGTTGCTCTGGGTATTTCATTCGGTATTGTGATTGGTAAGGAAGTTTTCGGCGGCACGGGTAAAAACTTTTTAAACCCCGCGTTAACTGGACGGGCATTTTTATATTTTGCCTATCCTGCGTCTATTTCGGGTGATTCGGTTTGGGTTGCTGTCGATGGCTATACTGCCGCCACACCTTTGGGTTTGGCTGCAAACGGTGGTTTGGCCGCAGTGACTGAACACTATAGCTGGATGCAGACGTTCTTTGGTTTTGAGCCCGGTTGTTTGGGGGAAACTTCGACATTGGCCATTATGATTGGCGCGGCATTTTTGTTGTACACCCGTGTTGCTTCATACCGCATTATGGCAGGCGTTTTTATAGGGATGGTTGCAACCTCTTTATTGTTCAACACTATTGGCAGTGACAGCAATCCGATGTTCGCATTTCCTTGGTATTGGCATTTGACCGTTGGCGGTTTTGCTTTTGGTATGGTTTATATGGCGACAGACCCTGTTAGTGCTGCAATGACTAATACGGGGCGTTGGGTTTTTGGTGCGTTGGTAGGTGTTATGACAGTGTTAATCAGAGTGGTTAATCCGGCCTTTCCGGAAGGTATTATGTTGGCGATTTTATTTTCCAACATGTTCGCACCGACCATCGACTACTTTGTCATTCAGGCCAACATTAGAAGAAGGATAAAACGTCATGCCTAATGAAAAAAAGCAATGCCAGCATACTGCAAAACTTTGTGCTGCCCTTGAAAAAAACGAAAATTATCAAAAAGCTAAAGCATATGCTGAAAAGGTTCTTGCCCTAGGTAATGATAGTTTAGAAAAAACTATTGCAATTGCGGTATCCCTTTGTTTGGTTTGCGCGGTTTTGGTTTCATTTGCAGCCGTTGCGTTGAAACCATTGCAAATCAATAACAAAGAGATGGATATGAAGCAAAATATCCTCGATGTGGCAGGTTTGCTTGAAGAAGGCAGCAATATTGAAGCCGCTTTTGCAGAGAAAATTGAAGCAAAAATTGTTGATTTGGAAACTGGCGATTATATTGAAAGCATTAATGCCGCAGACTACGATCAGCGTAAAGCGGCGAAAGACCCTGCACAGAGCATAGCTATCCCAAAAGAGAAGGACATTGCGCATATCCGCATCAAAGCCAAATATGCCAAAGTTTTCTTGGTTAAAGAGGGCGGCGCGATTAAGTCAATTATTCTGCCAATCAACGGTTATGGTTTGTGGTCAACCTTATACGGTTTCTTGTCTTTAGATGCTGATGGCCAGACCATACAAAGCATTAACTTTTACGACCAGGCCGAAACTCCGGGACTGGGTGGCGAAGTCGTCAATCCAAACTGGCGTGCCTTGTGGAAAGGCAAGAAGGTTTATGCGGAATCAGACCAGCCATCTATGGAAAAAGGTTTGATTGAAGAAGCTGATATAGGTGAGCCGGCAATAACGCTGATTAAAGGTGTTGTCGATAATGCCAAACCGGGTGCCCAATATCAGGTTGATGGTCTTGCAGGCGCAACCTTAACTAGTACTGGCGTATCCAACTTAGTCAGATACTGGATGAGCAAAGAAGGTTTTGCGCCGTATTTGAAAAAGGTAAGAACGGTTAAAGGAGCCCGATCATGAGCGCAGTATTATTAAATGATGAAACAAAAAAAGTATTAGTTGAACCCTTAATCAGCAATAACCCGATCACTTTACAGGTTTTGGGTATTTGTTCGGCATTAGCGGTCACCTCGCAAATGTCCACATCGCTGATTATGGCTCTGGCGTTAACGCTAGTCACTGCATTTTCCAGTGCAGCGATCAGTGCTATCAGAAACCACATCCCAAGCAGTATACGGATTATCGTGCAGATGACGATTATTGCCTCGCTGGTTATTGTCGTTGACCAAATACTGAAAGCCTTTGCTTATGATGTCAGTAAACAGTTGTCCGTATTCGTTGGTTTAATTATCACCAACTGTATCGTTATGGGTCGGGCTGAAGGTTACGCGATGAAAAACCCCCCGTTAGAAAGCTTTATGGACGGCATCGGTAATGGCTTAGGTTATAGCTTGATATTGATTATCGTGGCTTTTTTTAGAGAGACTCTAGGTTCAGGGAAGCTATTAGGATTTGAAGTTTTCCAATTGACAAAAGATGGCGGTTGGTATGACCCGAATGGATTGATGCTGTTGCCACCAAGCGCGTTCTTCATTATCGGCCTGATTATCTGGGGTGTCCGTCAATGGAAACCAGAACAAAATGAAAAGGTGGAATTTAAAATTATGCCGATAGCTCACGGTGAAGGAGGGCATCACTAATGGAAGCTTATATTAGTTTATTTGTAAAAGCGGTCTTTATTGAAAACCTTGCACTGTCCTTTTTCTTGGGCATGTGCACCTTTATTGCGGTTTCTAAAAAGATTGCTACGGCAATGGGTTTGGGCATAGCGGTTATGGTGGTGCAAGCTATCACCGTACCTGCCAACAACTTGGTCTATCATGCCCTATTAAAAGAGGATGCGTTAGCGTGGTTGGGCATTAAAGGCGTCGATTTAAGCTTTTTAGCGTTATTGAGCTGTATTGGCATGATTGCAGCGCTAGTACAAATCTTAGAAATGATTTTAGACAAGTTTTTCCCTGCGTTGTATCACGCTTTAGGTGTGTTTTTACCGCTAATCACCGTAAACTGCGCGATTCTTGGCGGTAGCTTGTTCATGATTGAGCGTGATTATAACTTTGGCGAAAGCGTCACTTATGGTGTCGGAAGCGGATTAGGCTGGGCATTGGCGATCACTGTCATGGCCGGCGTGCGTGAAAAACTCAAATACAGTGACATACCTGCTGGTTTACAAGGTTTAGGTATCACGTTTATTACTGCGGGTCTGATGTCGCTAGGCTTCATGGCTTTCTCTGGAATCCAACTTTAGGAAGGTATCGTAATGCTGGAAATTATCTTAGGCATTATTATTTTCACGGCTTTCGTGATTGCACTGGTATTTGTAATTATCGGTGCTAAAAGTAAACTGGTCGCAGAGGGAGATGTTGAGATTCTGATCAATGATGAAAAGAAAATCCATGTACCAGTGGGATCAAAATTATTAACCGCTTTGGCGGACAACGGCTTGTTTGTTTCTTCGGCTTGCGGTGGCGGTGGCACTTGCGGTCAATGTAAAGTGAAAATTCATTCTGGTGGCGGCGAAATCTTGCCGACTGAATTAAGTCATATCACTAAGCGTGAGGCCGCTGAAGGTGAGCGTCTTTCCTGCCAGGTATCTGTCAAGCACGATATGAATATCGAAGTTGAAGACAGTGTTTTTGGTGTTAAAAAATGGGAATGTACCGTAAAGTCCAACAATAACGTTGCTACATTTATTAAAGAATTGGTCTTGGAATTACCCGAAGGTGAAGCTATCAATTACCGTGCTGGTGGGTATATCCAGATCGAATGTCCTCCGCATGTTGTTAAATACAGCGAATTTGATGTAGAAGAACGGTTCCGTGACGATTGGGACAAATTTAACTTGTGGCGTTATGTGTCCGATGTTAAAGAACCTGCCTTGCGTGCCTATTCCATGGCTTCTTATCCTGAAGAAAAAGAAATCATGCTTAACGTGCGTATTGCTACCCCGCCGCCCCGTGCACCAGAGAATGTGCCACCCGGGATCATGTCTTCTTATATTTTTAGCTTGAAGCCTGGTGACAAATGTATAGTTTCTGGCCCTTATGGCGAATTCTTTGCTAAAGAGACTGATGCTGAAATGGTGTTTGTTGGTGGCGGGGCCGGTATGGCGCCGATGCGTTCGCATATTTTCGATCAATTACGCCGGTTGAAGTCAAAACGTAAAATGACGTTCTGGTACGGTGCGCGTAGCAAGCGCGAAATGTTCTATGTCGAAGATTTCGATATGTTGGCTAGGGAAAATGAAAATTTTGAATGGCATGTTGCGTTATCCGATCCATTGCCCGATGACAACTGGGAAGGTTATACAGGATTTATTCATAATGTGCTTTATGAAGAATATTTGAAGAACCATCCTGCGCCTGAAGATTGTGAGTTTTACATGTGTGGGCCGCCAATGATGAACTCAGCCGTCATCAAAATGTTATTGGATAACGGGGTCGAGCCAGAGAATATTATGCTCGATGACTTTGGTGGTTAAATAGCTATATTCATCTTCTCTCCCTGTAAAGGGAGAGAACGGCTAATTAGTGGCTAAACGGATGATGCTTTTCTTGTTTAAGAAAAGCGCTATAACCCTCTATTCGGATTCAAAGGAGGCTATGTTATGAAATGGTTTAGCTTAATGATGTTATTGCTTTGTTTGCCGTTTTCTCAACCAGCCTTTGCTTTAAGATGCGAGCGTCAATTAATTAAATTAGGTGACCATAAAACAAAAGTTTCCACTTTATGCGGAACTCCTGAATCTATCGATAGACATATTGAAAGGCGGGGTGTTAGTGATTCTGTTGGCATTACCCGTCGCCATCCTAAAGGCCGGTTAAATTACGGGCAAAATCAGTATAGAGAAATAGAGATTTTTGTTGAAGAATGGGTTTACAATTTTGGATCTAACCGTTTACGGCAATACTTACGTTTTGAGAATGGTTTTGTGACGCAAATTGAAACACTAGGGAGAGGCGACTAATAGTTTTATTCAGTTTTAACGTATTATGCTCATAATTTAATAAAAAAAGGGGCATGGTTTAAAGCCATGCCCCTTTTTTTATTAAAACAGCTTGTGGTTTTTTTGCTTAAAAGCAAATGGTTTCAGATAGAGTTTAGGGAGGTGTTGCAACAACATCTTATGAAGCTTATTGTTTTTATTGATAATGTAACTGGCAGGCTATCTTGGTGCAACGTTAATCCACTGTAATTGTCTATATATTGAGGTGATATCATGAGTTATTTTGTAGTAACCTTTATTTTTATGCTTGTTGTTATAACTATTATGGCGATAGGCGTGATATTTGGCAGACGCTCCATTAAAGGATCTTGTGGGGGGGTGAATAATGCTAATTGTATTTGTGTGGAAAAATGTGATAAAAGAAAAAAGCTGGAAGCTGAAGGCAAGGTTTGACAGGCTTAAATGTTTCAAGCGATGATAGATGACAGCAGCACCCTTTTATTATAATAATTAACATCGAGGATTTATCATGCTGGCAAAAATTATAGTTTCTGATTACATGACAAAAAGACTGGTCACGCTAACGCCGGACACTAATGTCATTGATGCCATCAAAAAATTATTAGACCATCACATTACATGTGCGCCTGTTGTTGACCAACGAGGCCATTTATTGGGCATGTTTTCTGAAAAAGATGGGATGAAAGTTTTTCTGGAAAGCGTTTATAACCAGGGCATGAGTGGCAAAGTTGGTGATTACATGACCACTGATACAATTAGCGTGGATGCTGAATCCAGCATTGTGGACTTGGCGGAAAAATTTCAGCCTTCGTCAGTTAGAAGTTTTCCTGTTTTTCGGGAAGGTGAATTTGTTGGCATCATCAGCCGCACCGATGTTTTAAAAGCGTTGGTTGCTATTGAATAAAATAAATGAACGTAGTCATGGCCAGCAAACGTTGTACTGGCATGACTACGAAACATCTGGGACTGATCCACAAAAAGACAGGCCAGTACAATTTGCGGGTGTCCGTACTGATAATGATTTCAACATCATCGAAGCCCCTCTTGTTGTTTATGGCAAGCTCCCCGCTGATATTCTTCCTCATCCCGATTCCTGTGCCATCACCGGCATTATGCCGCAATTGCTCGATCAAAAGGGGGTCTGTGAAGCGGAATTTATACGTCTGATTCACGAACAAATTGCCCAGCCTAACACCTGCACATTAGGCTATAACAGCCTTCGTTTTGATGACGAATTTACCCGTAACAGCCTTTACCGTAACTTTTACGACCCTTATGCACGGGAATGGCAATTTGGTAATTCCCGTTGGGACTTGATTGATATTGCCAGGGCTGCACGGGCATTGCGGCCTGATGGTGTGCAATGGCCTTTGAATGACGACGGTAAGCCAAGTTTTAGGCTGGAGCAACTGACGAAAGCAAACGGCATCAGTCACGAGGCGGCACATGACGCGCTTTCTGACGTCTATGCAACGATAAGCCTAGCTAAACTTGTCAAGCAGGCGCAACCGAAACTTTATCAGTTCCTTTGGCGGCACCGCGCGAAATCTGAAGCGCTCAATTTGCTACAGCTGGGCAGTTTTAATCCTGTTGTGCATGTGTCAGGCAAATATCCCACAGTAACAAATTGTTTGGCGATAGTGTTGCCGATTTGCAAGCATCCAACCAATAGCAACGGTGTCATCGTTTATGATTTATCGGTTGATCCTAAACCAATGCTGTCATTATCTGTGGAAGAAATTCAACAAAGAATCTTTACAGCGGCCGATAACTTACCCGATGGTGTGGCAAGGATACCACTAAAAACGGTCCATATTAATAAAAGCCCAGTATTAGCGCCGGTATCGGTGATTAGGCCGGAGGATGCTAGGCGACTGGAAATCGACTTGACGATATGTCAGGCGCATATGGAAAAAATTAAAAAAGCGGCTGGCTTGTCTGAAAAATTATCTGCCGTTTTTGGTGGTGTAGCGGCTTCGGGACAAGACATTGACCCAGATTTGGCTATTTATAGGGGCGGTTTTTTTTCTGATGCCGATAAACAAATAATGGCAAAGATCAGGGGCTTATCTCCCGGACAGCTGGCAAAAGCGATATTTAACTTTACTGACAGCCGTCTGCCGGAGATGCTGTTTAGATACCGCGCCCGCAATTATCCTGAAACATTAAATGCTGACGAATTACAAAAATGGCAGATGTTTTGTATTGACCGTTTAACAAATTGCCGAGCGGGGGGGGGGATTACTATCGGGCAGTATTTTTCCCGATTGGATGCGCTTAGGGGCGATAAGGCTATAAACGCAGAAATGTTCGATGCCTTAGCTGATTATGCCCGTGCCAAAGCGCTGCAGCTTGGCATTGGGTAATCTGTAAGATTCAGCGTGGGGCAGTAAAAATCAGGCAATGCTAAGTTGACGCAAGCGGCCTACCACATTAGCCCCGTTATTTTTTTATCGCCCGTTGTCGTCTTGCCTCTTTAGGATCGTGATGCAAGGCGCGATAAATTTCCACTCTGTCAGCCTGTTTTAATGGCTGGCCCAGTTTGCAGACGTTAGCGAAAATACCCACGTTTAAAGCCGATTTGGCAATTTCAGGAAAACGCTCCAGCAACCTAGAGGCCGTTATTGCGGTTTCTACATCGCTGCCTTCAGGTAATTTCACCGTGACAATTACTTGTTGCCCAGCCGTAGCGTAAGCAACTTCAATATCAATCAACGTCTCAGGCATAAATTTGTTTGGCGCGTTGGGTAAATGAACTGACCATCGTGTTGCAGATTTGGTTGAACACGGCACCAAAAGCCAAGCTGGCAAGTTTTCCTGACATTTCAAATTCCAGATCCAGGGAGATTTTGCTGGCATCTTCGCGCAGGGGCATAAAATTCCAGACCCCTTCGAGATACGAAAAAGGACCATCCAGTAACGAAACCGTTATTTTTCCACCGCTATCAATCCGGTTGCGGGTTGAAAAAGCTTTTTTAAAACCGCCTTTAGAAATTAACAGTTCCGCTTCGACGAAATCAGTTTCGCGTTTAATAATGCGGCTGCCGCTACACCAAGGCAGGAATTGCGGATAAGCTTCGATGTCGTTGACCAGATCAAACATTTGTTGCGCCGAAAATTTAACCAAGGCGCTCTTTTGCACGATAGTCATTGTTATAGCACTCCGAGCACATCCAAAAAGACAAGAAACACGGCTGAAGGCGCAATGTATTTGATTAGAAATTGCCAGACTTGAAAGCTTTTTTGATCAGGCATGGCAAGCTCCTGTCCGCTGTGTTGTTGCCTCATAACCCAGCCGGCAAATAATGCGATTGCCAAACTGCCGATAGGCAGCATTAAATTGGATGTTAAATAGTCGATCAATTCAAAGAAGGTGTTGCCAAAAATTTTGAATTCCGACCCGCTGTTAAAGGAAAACACACTGCCAAAACCCAGCACCCAAACCGCCAATCCTGAGCGGATACACGCCTGCTCACGGCTCATGTTTTTGCATTCGATCAACCAAGTGACTGCCGGTTCGATCAATGCGATGGAGGAGGACAGCGCGGCAAACACCAGCATGATAAAAAATAATAGCCCAAACAGCCAGCCGCCCGGCATATTGCCAAAGGCGATTGGCAAGGTCTCAAAAATTAACCCGGCCCCTAAATTAGGTTGCAACCCGTAGCTAAACACCAAGGGAAAAATGACCAGGCCGGCCAATAAAGCAAACACCGTATCGGCGACAGCAATGATTATTGACGCGTTGGTGATAGAGATGTTTTTGGGCAAATAAGCACCATAAATCAGCACCGAACCCATACCAATCCCTAATGAGAAAAACGCTTGCCCCATGGCAACCAAGATTGAGTTGGCGCTCAGTTTGCTAAAGTCAGGATAAAACAAAAACTTAAGCCCTTGAAAATAGCCGCTGGTGGTCATGCTATAAGCCAGCAACAGCACCATGACCCCAAAGAGCGCCGGTATCATAAAGCGCACCGCTTTTTCCATGCCGTCATAAATGCCACGGGCAACAATTATCATGGTTGCGAGCATGAATAGGGTGTGCCAGAAAATTAAGCGCATGGGGCTGGCAATAAAATCATCAAAAATAGCTTTGGTTGCCGTTGCATCCGCGCCAGAAAAACTGCCCGTAAAGGCTTTTAAAACATAAGCGCTCGCCCAGCCGGCAACCACACTGTAATAAGACAAAATCAGAAAGCCGGCAACAATTCCCACACCGCCTAAATAACGCCAGTTTTTGTCCGCTCCGGCTTCTTGGGCTAATGCAGCCAGCGTGTCAACCGGGTTTTTACGGCCTCGCCGGCCCAGCATCACTTCGGCCATCATGATAGGGATGCCTATTAGCGCCACACACAACAAATAAACGAACACAAACGCGCCACCGCCATTCTCTCCGGTGATGTAAGGGAATTTCCAGATATTGCCTAGACCTACTGCCGAGCCGGTTGCGGCCATAATAAAGGCCATACGCGATGACCATTCACCATGTTGTGATTTGTTTGTATCCGTCATTTGAGAGCCTCAAAAACTCATTTAGTAGTAATATCAGGTAAAATAACAAGATTATACCTTTACGTCAGTTTAAAAATCACCCCTAACAGATCATGGCCGAAAAAAAGTCGAAAAAAAATAAAACACAGCAAAACAATACGATTGCCGTTAATCGGCAAGCGACGCATGAATACTTTATTGAAGAACGTTTTGAAGCCGGGCTAGTTTTAGAGGGTTGGGAAGTTAAAAGCTTACGGTCTGGGCGGGTGCAGCTAAAAGAGAGCTATGTGGTCATTAGGCGCGGCGAAGCTTTTTTGTCCGGCGCACATATTTCCCCCTTGTTGTCGGCATCGACGCATGTCAACCCCGATGCCGTGCGTTCTAAAAAATTGCTCCTGAACCGGCATGAACTCAACAAACTGATCGGCGCCGTCGAGCGTAAGGGTTACACCATAATACCGCTATCAATGTATTGGAAAAATGGTCGGGCCAAGCTGGAGATCGGTCTGGCGAAAGGCAAACAGTTGCATGACAAACGCGCTTCGTCCAAAGATCGCGACTGGCAGCGTGAAAAAGCCCGCATCATGAAGAAGGCTTAGGCTTCCACTAGCAAATACTAAAAGCACACTTTCCCCACACTCAATTATCTGATTATGAACACACACGCAAATCTCCTGTCGGCAGACAACAGCCTGTTAGTTGTTGTCGATTTACAGACCAAACTAACCGCCGTTATGCCTCAAACAGAGGCCGAACTGATGCTTGCCAACACTTCCAGCCTGCTCGAAGCGGCCGCTAGTTTAGCTGTCCCCGTATTATTGACGGAACAATACCCCAAAGGCCTAGGCGCCACCGACCCGGCTATTGCCCAGAAGTTACCGGAAACCACGCAGGTTTTTGACAAAACCGGGTTTTCCTGCTGTGCAGCTAGCGGCTTTCAAGACGCGCTTTTGGGTTCAGGGTGCAAACAAATTGTCCTGGTCGGTCAAGAAGCCCATGTCTGTGTGTTACAAACGGCACTAGAGCTGGCTTTTAGCGGCTATGAAGTGTATATCGTCGAAGATGCGGTCTGCTCGCGCAAGGCCGAGCATAAATTTTATGCTTTGCAACGGTTACAGCAGCGTGGCATCACGATCACCAATTATGAGTCCGTGCTGTTTGAGTGGCTCAGAGATTCCGCCCATCCTGAATTCAAGCGCATCTCAGGCTGGTTACGTTAAATTTAATGGAACACTTATTTATGGCTTTGCCTTTGTTTCTTGAAAAAATAAAAAACAATGTCCCCGTCAGTTTTGCTGAAACCATCGCTATCATTGACGAAAACTACCATTACCAGCCGACGGAATTTAGCAATGGCGATTTGCTGAATGCAGCTGGCACCAATGAAGGCTCATGCCGGATTTTTGCCTTCGCGTTGCTCCATCAATTAGATCCGCAGCAAACCTTAGGCTTGTTTGGCGATTACTATCGCCAAGAGGTGTTAAACGACCCGGAGGGTACGGGGCATCAAAATATCAGGAATTTTATGCGGCAAGGTTGGGGAGGCGTCCGTTTTAAAGGCCAGGCACTGACGGCTATTACTCGCTAGCAAATAAAGGTTAGCCAAACGCATTATACGGCCCAGTTGCAGGTGCGGGTTTCTGCCCGCCTTGTTTTAAACCATTGCGATAGCCTCTACAGATAGATATTTATGCGAGACGTGATTGATTTTTTATTTGCCACCAAACAAATGATGCCACACGGCTTTTGCTTTCTTTGGGACCCTGCTTTGCTGTGGCTGATGGTTATTGCCAATTTAGTTACGGCACTGTCTTATTTTTCAATACCGCTTGCTTTGGGGTTTTTTGTTTATAAACGCAACGATATTACTTTTAAATGGATGCTGCTTTTGTTCAGCGTCTTTATCTTTGCCTGTGGCATCACGCATGTTTTATCAATCGTCACTATCTGGTATCCGGTTTACGGCCTGAACGCCCTGGCAGAGGCATTTACCGCACTTGTTTCTTTAATGACAGCGGTGATGCTTTGGCCGCTTATCCCCAAAGCTTTGCGCATCCCTAGCCCGTCGAGTTTATTGCAGGCCAATAAAAAGTTGGAGGATGAAGTCCGTTATCATAAAGAAACTAAAGCACAATTAAGCCAGCTAAACGCAGAATTAGACCGCTTAGTTGAGTTAAAAACACAGGAATTGCAGGCGAGCGAGCAGCGCTTTAGGACCATTTTTGAACAGGCGCCCCTAGGTATTGCCGTAGTCAATCCGTTGACCGGGCATTTTCAAGACATTAACCCCAAGTTCGAAGAGATTGTCGGGCGTGGTAAAGACGAGCTGATCGGTAGCGACTGGATGCGCATTACCCATCCTGAAGACATCGAAGAAAATTCGGCCAAGAATGCGCTTTTGAATGCGCAAAAAATAACGGATTTCAAAATAACAAAGCGTTATATCCGTCCTGACAATACAATTGTTTGGGTTAAATTATCGTGTGTGCCACTCAAGGCGGGGCCACTTTCCCGGCATCAACTCCGAATGGTTGAAGACATCACTGAATCCCGGTTGACGGAACAGAAAAACCTACAGTTAGGTAATATTCTGGAACAATCGACTAATGAAATCTACATCATTAATGGTAAAACGCTACACTTTGAGCTTGTTAACCAAGGCGGCCTAAAAAATTTAGGGTATAGCCTAAATGAACTTAAAAGCATGACGCCGCTTGATATTAAAGCCGATTGTGACTTCGTGTCGTTCAATGAATTAATCAAGCCGCTGCTACACGGCAAACAACAGCAAGTGATATTTGAAGCGGTTCATCAGCGTAAAAATGGCACATGCTACCCCGTTGAAGTCTGCCTACAACTTTATCGTAACAATCCTGACTACTTTGTTTCCATTTGCCTTGATATTAGCGGGCGCAAATCTATAGAACGGGATTTACGGGATGAGCGGAATTTGTTGCTCAGTTTAATTAACAATATCCCCGATTATATTTTCTATAAAAATACGGCTGGCGAATATTTGCTTTGCAATCAGGCCGTTGTAAATTACCTTAACCAACCGCTTGAAAGCATTATTGGCCATACCGACTACGACTTTGTCGACCCTGTAACGGCAGAAATTTTTAGGCAGCAGGATGCGGCCATATTGGCTCAAGGAAGCCCTCTTGTTAACGAACAAAGCATCACCTTGCCAGATGGTAAGCAACTATTATTGGAAACCCTTAAAACCCCTTTCAAAAACAGTGAGGGGCATTTGTTAGGGTTGATTGGGATCGGGCACGATATTACCCAGCGTAAAGCACAGGAAGAAAAAATTACCCGACTGAGTAATTTTTACGCCTGTCTGAGCAAAATCAACCATGCCATTGTACAAATTAATAATGAAGCGGATTTGTTTGCTGCCGTTTGTACGGTCACGGCAAGTTTGCACCATGTTAAACTCGCTTGGATAGGCCACCCTGATGCGTCCCGGCTTATCGTTCCGGTTGCGGCCGCCGGTGAACGCCAGGATTATTTGGCTAATCTGGTCATTTCTGTTGACCCTGATGTGCCAGCCGGCCAAGGGCCTAGCGGCGTTGCCTATCGTGAAAACCGTATCGTTGCGGTCAATGACTTTCAAACCAACGCCAGCACATCACCTTGGCACGACAATTCCGAAAGGAGCTTTTCTTGGGGCGCCGGTTGTTCTGTGCCTGTTGTGCTAAACCAACAGCCTTATGTTGTGCTTAACGTATACAGTAATTTGAAGGATTTTTTTGACGAGGAAGTCTTGAAGTTATTGGCGGAATTGAGTCTTGACTTGTCCTTCGCGTTAGACTCATACATGCATGAAGCCGCCCGCAAAATCGCCGAAGAACAATTGGTGTTGTCCGCAAAAGTGTTTAGCCAAAGCCAAGAGGCCATTGTTATTACCGATAAAAACAACGAAATTCTTTCTGTCAATCGGGCGTTCACGGTTGTAACAGGCTATGAGGAACAAGAAGTTTTGGGCAAAAACCCCAAAGTTCTTGCATCCGGGCGGCAAGATAAAGAATTTTATCGCGCCATGTGGGAGAGTTTATTGACAGACAACTTTTGGCAAGGCGAGTTGTGGAACCGTCATAAAAATGGGACGGTCTTTCCTGAATGGTTAACCATTAGCGTGGTCCGCAGTGAAAGCGGCGAAATTGTTCATTATATTGCGACATTCACGGACATTTCCCAGCATAAAGCCGTAGAACAGCATATTGAACACCTAGCGCATTATGATCCCTTAACTAACCTGGCAAATCGCCTGTTGCTTAAATCACGGATGGATTACGAAATAATTGTTGCGGAGCGGCACCAAAAATCTTTTGCGCTGTTATTTATAGATTTGGACCATTTTAAAAACATCAATGATTCGTTAGGCCACTCTATCGGTGACCAAGTGTTGGTTGAAGTGGGTCGGCGTTTGCTTGCCTGTGTTCGGGAAGAAGACACGGTCGCCCGTTTAGGGGGGGATGAATTTGTGGTGTTGCTTGCCGACACCCATTGGAATGGTGCGGCTGTTGTTGCCAACAAAATAATTTCCCTCTTGTCTGAAACCATTTTTTACCATAATTATCAGCTACATATTACGCCCTCAATAGGCATCAGCCTGTATCCTGATAATGGCGAATGTTACGAAGATTTGTACAAAAATGCTGACACTGCGCTTTATCAAGCTAAAGAAAATGGCCGAAATCAATATCAATTCTTCACTTCAGCCATGCAAGAACAGACCCAACGGCGCATGGCCATTGAAAGCTGTCTGAGGCAGGCAATCCCCCGCAATGAATTCAAGGTTTATTTTCAGCCCCAAGTGGACACCCAAACTGGGCAAATTAACGGTGCCGAAGCCTTGTTGCGTTGGCAACACCCTGAATGGGGCATGATTGCCCCGGCTGAATTTATCCCCATAGCCGAAGAATGTGGCTTAATCTTGCCCATTGGTGATTGGGTGCTAGAACAGGCCGTCGCCCAAGCCCGGCAGTGGCATGATGCAGGGTTCCCATTAACGATTGCCGTTAATCTTTCGTTGGCGCAATTTAGAGCCGATTCGCTATACGGGAAAGTGAAGCAAACGCTGGAATGCTATCACCTGCCACCGCAATACCTTGAACTGGAACTGACTGAAAGTATCGCCATGCAGAATGCGCCAATGGGCGTGGAGATAACCCACCAATTAACTGAACTTGGGGTTAAATTGTCGATTGATGATTTTGGCACGGGCTACTCATCGCTAAGTTATTTACAACAGTTTTCATTACATAAACTTAAAATAGACCAATCGTTTACCCTAAACATGGTCAGCAATAAAGACAGTGAAAATATAGTTGATGCAATTATCGGCTTGGCTAAAAGCTTAAACTTAAAAACGATTGCCGAAGGGGTTGAATCCGAACAGCAGCTGGACATGTTCAAGCAAAAACATTGTGATGGGCTTCAGGGATATTATTTTAGCGCCCCCGTTTCCGCCGATAAGTTTATCGCCTTAGTGGCGCGTCAGGCACAAAATTCTGATGGGCTTTTCGGGCGTTAAATTTTCGTGTCCAGCTCCTTAAACAACGTTTATGGCCTTACCCTAACAGCGTCTTCAACTGCGCCAAACTGGCCTTGCCCCGCTCCTTAACCACTTCCGGCGGCAGTTGCTTCTTGTTAACCCATTCCAAATCATCTTCCGGCAATTCATTTAAAAACCGGCTCGGCTCGCATTCGGACACTTCCCCGTAGCGTTTGCGGTGCGTGCAATAGCTGAACGTCAGCGTGCGTTGGGCGCGGGTGATGCCTACATAAGCAAGGCGGCGTTCTTCTTCGATATTGCCGGTGTCGATGCTGTTTTGATGGGGCAAAATATTTTCTTCCATGCCGATCAGGAACACATGCGGAAACTCCAAACCTTTGGCGGCATGCAAAGTCATCAGGCTGACCTGGTCGGCAATGTCTTCTTCTTGGTTGCGCTCTAGTATGTCCATCAGCATGATTTTGGCGACAATGGCGGATAGCGGTTGCTCGCCGGCCTCTTTATCGGCAATGCGCTTAAGCCAGTCAACCAGCTCGTAGACGTTCTTCATCTTGCGTTCGGCGGATTCTTTGGTTTTGCTGTTTTCCCGCGCCCATTGGTCGTAACCGATTTGGTCGATCATTTTTTCAATGACGGCAAAGGTGTCGCCGCGTTCGATACGGTCTGCGGTGTCGGTCACCCAATCGCGGAACTTTTCCAGCCGGTGCATGGCTTTTTCTGGGAGCCGTTGCGCCAGCCCCAATTCGGTGCTGGCGGCAAACAGGCTGATATGCCGCTCATTGGCGTAATCACCGAGCTTTTCCAGCGTGGTCGGGCCAATTTCGCGGCGGGGCGTGTTGACTATGCGCAAAAAGGCCGCATCGTCGTCGTGATTGACAAACAACCGCAAGTAAGCCAAGACATCCTTGATTTCGGTATAAGCGAAAAACGACGTGCTGCCGCTGATGAAATACGGGACATTATTCTCCCGCAAACCTTTCTCAAACAACCGTGACTGATGGTTGCCGCGATATAAAATCGCGTAGTCCTGATAACGGCTGCCGGTTTTGAACTTATGGTGGATGATTTCCGAAACGATTTGCTGGGCTTCAACCAGTTCATCCTTATGGCTTAACACCCGCAGCGGATCGCCGTAGCCCAACTCGCTCCACAACCGTTTTTCGAAGGCGTGGGGGTTGTTGGCGATCAGCTGGTTGGCAACTTTTAAGATGCGCCCGGTCGAGCGGTAATTCTGCTCCAGTTTGATGACTTGCAAGCGGGCGTAGTCTTTTTGCAATTGCGCCAAGTTTTCCGGTTGTGCGCCGCGCCACGCATAAATGGACTGGTCATCATCACCCACCACGGTAAAGCGCCCCAAGTTACCCGCCAGCAATTTGACCAGTTGGTACTGGGTGATGTTGGTGTCTTGGTATTCATCCACCAACAAGTAACGGATCTTGTTTTGCCATTTTTCCAGCACGGCGGGATGCTGTTGGAACAGCAACACCGGCAACAGGATCAAATCGTCAAAATCGACGGCATTGTAGGCTTTCAGGCTGCGGATATAGTCGGCATACAGCATGGCTATCGGCAGCAAGTCAGCGGCTGAGGTTGCCAACGCTTGTTCCGGCGTGACAAAGGCGTTTTTCCACTGCCCGATTTGCTGGGCGTAGCGGTCAACCTGATCGGCATCACCCAGCTTGGCATCATGGCTGACCAAGTTTTTCAGCAAAGTTTGCTTGTCTTGCTCATCAAACAGCGTCAGTGCGGCTTTATAGGCCAAGGTTTTATGTTCCTTGCGCAGAATCTCCAGCCCCAAGGAATGGAAAGTGGACACCCGCAAGCCACGGCTTAATTTGTCATCAAGCAGTTTGTTGACCCGGCTCTGCATCTCCCGCGCCGCCTTATTGGTGAAGGTGACCGCCGCAATATGCCGCGCCGGGAGTCCCTGTTTAACCAGATAAGCGATTTTTTCGGTGATGACGCGCGTCTTGCCACTGCCCGCGCCCGCCAACACCAGTAACGGGTGGTCGATGGCTTTAACGGCGGCTTGTTGTTGGGGGTTTAGTTTAGACATTGTCGGTAAAGCTGAAGATGGTTGTGCAAGCATCTAAAAATAACTTCATTCCTATTCGTCCTTTAATACTTGAAACGCTTGGTTGATTTCAATTGGAGTCCAACGGCTTTAGACGTTGGGCGGTGGGGCAGACAAACGGCTGAAGCCGTTTTACTCCGATTTCCCTTCAATGATGCTTATTTCCTCCGCCGTCAATTCATACAAGGCATAAACCAGCGTGTCGATTTGCGCTTCTAAAGCTTTGGTGTCGGCGGCGGGGTTTTGCTTTTTTAGGGCTAAGATTTTATCGACTAATTCGATAAAGGGTTGTTGCTGGTCGGAAGATAGTTTGGGAATAGGAAAATTTTTAATATCCGTAACCAGTATTTTTGGAAAAGCTCCTTTCGTTGCTTTAGGTGACGAATTGAAATGATAAAAAGAAGCTAAACGTGAATTTAAAATTGCTAATAAGAATTTTGCGCTATCACAATCATTGTTAAGAACAACAATTATCGATGGGTCATGATAAAGCTCCTCATCAGTATAAGCGGCGAAAATAGAAGGATTGGTTATTTCGCGGATAAGAATTCGGTTGCCTTTAAAAAATTTTGGCTGTCTAGGATTTGCAATTCCATCACAGTAATCTATCCATTCCTTACCATTCCAACTAACGCAATATTTAATGACATCCTCTCCCCAAAGAAATTTCCTTAAACTTTCTTTTTCATTGCTACTATAGTGATAAATCCTGTTTTTTATTGTTTCTTTAGATTGTCCTTGATATTTATCGTAGGCGATTAATCCTTGGCTATATTCTGGAAATAACTCGTTTAAAGCTAAACTCGATTTTTTTATCTTAGAAATAATCTGCAATACAGAGCCGCCAAGTTTAAACAATAACCCCCAATTTTTGTTGTTATCTAAAATGTCGTCTTTTGATAAAAACATTGTTTTTCTGCTCGATAACTCTGAAAAATCCAATGTATCGTTGGTAGGTTTATAGCCAATTTTACTATTTCCGTTTTCATCTTTAACGAATACAGTAATTGCGTTAAAAATAGTCGCTGCATCAAATATTTTGAAAGCAGTACAATCAATCACACATTCGATAGACCAATTTTGTATAAGTTTTTTTCTATACTTTTCTGCAAAAACGTTAAACAAAAAGGTATTAGGAATAATGAAAGAATTCACACCGCCGTCTTTCAAAAGAATATGAGCGGCCTCAATAAAATAATAATAAATTTCATAATCTGGAACATTGCCTAAATGCTTAACAACATCCGTTCTATATTTATCTTTAATTGATACTCCATAAGGCGGATTCCCAATCACCACATCAAACCCTTTTGAAAGTCCAAACATCCATTCCGCATCAAAAAACGGGCTACCGGTATTTTGATCATACGGATCCCAAGCCGCAAGTTGGCGGGCGGTGTTGTTATCCCAACCGCTATCGGTCAATAAATCACCCATTTTTTCCCGCAAATTTTTATCTGCTTCGCGTAATTTACGTTTGGTTGCCGGTGTTTTGGCACTGAACAGGCGATGGCGCACGTCTTTTAGTTGCTCTTCAAGGGTGTTGACGTCAGGGTTGGCAAATACGCTGCTTTGGGCTTGGGGTCTGTCAATGCCTATCAATGTATTGGCGGCGACAAATTTGGTTTCTAAATTAGGCAAGGGTAAGATGCCGAAATTGTTTTTATCGGGATTGACAATTTGATCGACGACCAAGGAAATAAAAAATCGCAGTTTGCTGATTTGTATCGCAATCGGTTGAATATCGACACCGTAAATGCAGTTTTCGATTAAAAATAGTTTTCTGGCGTAGTCGGGATGGTTGACGTTTTTATCAAAGGTATTATTGAGTTCTTTGAGTTTGTCGCTAAGTTCCTTGTTGTCTTCAATGCTCATCGCCGCTTGGGTGTCGTGTAAAATTTTGGCGCGTTGCACGGCTTGCCATTGTTTGTTGTCGGGATCGAGTTTGTGCAGGCAATGTACGAGCTTATGCAGTATGCCCATGGGGAACGCGCCGGAACCACACGCGGGGTCGAGTATTTTGCAGGTGTCGATGGCATTAATGAGTTGCGTGGTTTCGGTTTCAGTAAAAGGGTTTAGCAAATTGTTGTAACTTAGCAAAGAGCGCAAGTTATCTATTTTTGGAGCGCAGGCTTCGCCTGAATCAGGCAAAGCCTGACCTCCAGCAAGATAGGCTATCAGCGATTCATCGACCATGTAATCGACAATTTCGCGCGGGGTGTAGAAACTGCCGGTTTGTTTACGTGCGGTGGTTTTGGTTTCCGGGTTGTAACTGGCCAGCAGGTTTTCAAACACTTGTCCTAATAATTCAGGGTCAAGGGCGATGTCCTCTTCAATCGGCGTGTTTTCGGTGACGGTAAATTTATAGGCGTTGAGGATGTTAATCAGCCCTTTGATGGGAACATCCTTTTGTTTTTTATCGCCTAATTCGTCGCTTAAATCGGCATGTTGATCGCCATCAAAAAAAATGTAGTCAGGTACGCGCAGAAGATTGTCCGGGCGGTCTGAAAAGCCGTCTTCGTAAAGAATCACATCGCCGCCTTGCTTGCCTTTCAGCTGCGGGTCGGGTTTGTCGAGACATTCAAACAAGCCACCGTTCATGAAAGGAACGGTGGTTTCGACGAGCTTTAAAAAGGCTTGCGGGTCTTTAAAATAGCTTTCATAACGCATCAAGTTAGTGACATTTCGATGCTGTTTGTCTTTGCGAAATTCCCGCTTGCCTGCGGTTTGATTGAGCGTGGCGAAAAACAGGTTTTGCAAAATGGCGCGGTAATATTCGCTCCGTTGAGTTGTAGCGTTGTAGTTTTTTTCTTTATGTGGATCAAAGTCTTTAATCAGGTGTGTCTTGATGTAGTTTTCATCAAATAATTCGTCAGGTATTAGGTTTTTTTCTTTGATAAACCAGACAAACAAAATACGGGTCAGCAGTCGAATGAGATTTTTAGCGTTATGCTCCCGGACTTTATCGTTTTGTGTTTCGTTAAATAAATCATCGGCATCAAAAGAGGCCATAGGAAATACGACTTCTTTTATTGCCCAAAAATACCATTGCGATAATTCTTTATAGAATTTCTTATTGAGTTCTTTGGTATCAAGTACCTTTTGCCAGGCGTTATGCAGTTCGACAAAATTACTGACTTTGTAAACACGTTTGATTTCGGTAAAAGACAGGTCAGAAAGGATGTCAATATGCGCACGATGTGGATTTTCCAGGGCAATATCTTTAATCAGCGTAATTTTTTCCAGTACATCTTTTTGCGCGTCTTTTTTATGCTGCCGACGGTTAATGAGGGAAAGGGTCATGCTGTCGCCATGTTTGAATAAGACCATAACAGGCATTGAAAAGACTTTATTTATCTCGCGGGAAATTTGCGCCAAGTCCGTTCGGGTATAGTGGAGGTCAGGCTTTGCCTGACTGTCAGGCAAAGCCTGACCTCCGAGTTCAAGGGCAAAAAACAGATAGGATTCAATGATTGTCTGCTCAACTTGATGGGTGCCGAATATATTATGTTGATCGGAGACTTCATCTTTGGAAAGCTGGAATAACAGGTCGATAGATTGCCATTGGGTAACTTTGGCGGTTTCGGCGTTGAAGTTGCTGTTATCGCTTACATAATATTCGTTAAAGTAGGCGTAGGTTTTTTGCTCAAAGGGCTGTTGTCTGGTCGTGTTGTAGCCTAGTGTTTCAAAAAGGGCAATGGCGTTTTGGCTCAGGTTTCCGGTTTGAAAGGCTGCCAGTGCGGATTGTATTTTCTGTTTACTGTGTGTTTGTGCCATTGCATTTTTTATGGTTGGATGGAGAGCTTAGGAGGTCAGGTTCTGCCTGACTGGTTGCTTGTTTGTCAGGCAAAGCCTGACTTCCTTTTATGTCAAAAATCATCTTCCGGGAGTATTAGATTTTTATGTTCGGTATGGTCTTTAAATTGCTTCATCAATTGTTCACGGCCTGTTTTGACTACGCACTTATGAAAACTTGAAAACGGATAATCGTATAAGTTATTTGTGTAGCCGTGTTTTACCGGATTAATCAGCAAGTAATTCAGGCGTACCAGATAATCTTTTTCATCACGCGGGCAATAATCCCAATAATTCAACCAGATGTGTTTATAGCCAGCATGATTTTTTCGTATTATTTGACCTGATTTAAAATGTACGCGCCCTATTATTTTGCTTAAATCCTCGCCTTTATGGCTGTGTACCATAATGTGGTAATGATTATTTAGAATGACCCAATGATCAAATCGCCATTGACAGCGTTCATATTCTTGTCGCATTAGCTCCAGCAGTTGTATTTTTATCGTATCGTTTAGTAGCGGGCGTTTTTCATGTGTGCTGGCGGTAATGAAATAGGGTGTGTCATCCAGGAAAAGATGCGCAGGCCGATGAGCTTGTTTTTTCAACATCGTTGTTTCTCAATGGAGGTCAGGCTCTGCATGATTATTGCTTGATTAACAGGCAGAGCCTGACCTCCTTTATTTCACTATCAGCCAAGTCACCAGTTCAAATTGATTGAGATTATCCAGTTGCTGTTTGAGCGGTGCGATCAATGCGCCACGCTCGGAACTGAGTTTGTGGGCATTGCGTTTTTTATACACACTGATTATTTCATCCGCTGCCGTTTTAAGTAGCTCAGTGTAATCTGCCATTTTTTCGCCATAGTCCGTTTCGGTATTGAATAGCTCACACAGCTTTTCATAGGGTGAAGTGAGGCCTTGGCATAATAGTCGATAGATTTCCAAGATAGGCTTGGCATGGGTGTAGTTATAACGCACAGTGCCATCTGTTCTGATATAGGCTAGAAAGTAGGGCGCAAGCGGATTGATTGCGGCATTGCCTTCCGTCTCTTGTTTTTGTTTTAAACAAAAAATAACCCCTGGTTTAATACCACCTTGCGCTGTTCCAGAAAATACCCTGTCATCGTAAACGTCTGCATACCCGCCAGTGGGTGCTGGCACAACGGCGTAAAGACCCAGCGGCGAATCATGCAGATGTTTTTTATGGGTGTCCAAGAAATTCGATAACTCTATCCTGAAATCGTCCATCGTAAAATCGGTCAACGACAAGCCTTCGTCCATGTCTTCAAGGTCTAGCACTTCGTCTTTGAGTTTTTTTAATTGCAGATTGCGGTAATTAAACTCGTCTTCTACCAGTTCGTGCCGTGGTTCGGCATTAAGTATATTGTCGTCACCCGTAGCGGTTATATCCACCAGTGCCATTCTGGATTCAACCCGTTGTTTAAGGTTAAGGTAATTATCAAGGTCAGGCGTTGGCCAGAAGTTGATTAACTGGATAGTCTCATTATTGCTGCCTAAGCGGTCAATTCGTCCAAAACGCTGAATGATTCGCACTGGATTCCAATGTATATCGTAGTTAATCAGGGTGTCGCAGTCCTGCAAATTTTGACCTTCGCTGATGCAGTCTGTGGCTATTAGCAAATCAATGGTTTTGGTTTCCTTAACCGATGTCATTTTTGCGCGGTTTTTGGAGAGAGGCGAAAAATTGACCAGAATGCTGTCGTAGTCATTTTTTCCTAATGTCGTTTGAGTTGTGCTACCGCAAACTAACGCGCAGTCTAAACTGAATTCCTGTGTGTACCAGGGCTTAAGGCTGTTGTAGAGATAGCTGGCAGTATCGGCAAAAGCTGTAAAAATCAGGATTTTTTTATTGCCGGTATTGATAGGCTGGTTGATTTTAGCGGTAATTAAGGTTTTGAGTTCGTGCAGTTTTGCATCTTTATTCGGTGTGATTTTTAGCGCGATTTTATGTATGAGAGTGAGCGCTGCTTTGTCGCTCTGTAAATCAACAAGCCATCGGTCTAATTCGAGATCAGCCAGATCAAATTTTAACTTTTTGCCAACTTGCCACAACTCAGCATCATCGCTGGAATCGTCAATACCATCCTCATCGGGAATAAAGTTTTCCAGATAGGCTGTTTGTGTGTTGCTTGTTTGAAATTGGGCTATTTTCTCTTCTAATGTAGTGATTTTTTCCAGTGTCCTGTTGATGGAAATTTCAAACGATTTAATCGAACTTTCCAGACGTTTTAAGTAATTGACTTTCATCATACCGATCAGAACATTTTCCCTGTCAGCCTGAGTAAAAGCACTAATCTGTTTGCCTGCCAGCACTTCATATTTGGCTTGGCTTTCTTTTTTTACATAGCTAGACGGGGTAAAGACAGACAGCTTGTATTTAAGTATCTGTTGGTTTAGCGATTCATAGCTGGGAAACTTAGCGTCTAAGTCAATGCCAGGATAGACTGAATGCGGCTTTAGCCGTTTTGGAAATTTAACCGTTGAATCGCTGCCATAAAAATTAACAATGTGTTTTCTGGAGCGGGCAATCGTTAATTCGTCAAGCAACACAAAAAGCCCTGAATCGAGTTTATCCAGTAGCGGCTTCATACTGTTACTGGTTTTATTAATAGCGTTATCGGTTGCCCACGAGGAAAAATGGGCTTGGGTATTTTTAAGTAACTGAGAGATGTTTTTGATTTTGCAACACTCAAACAGTGCATCTTCTTTGCCTTCAGTAATAAAAGCAATCTGATTCCGTAAGTCTCGCAAGGTGTTATTAACAGGGGTTGCCGATAACATCAGCACCTTGGTTTTATTGCCTGATTTAATCACTTTCTCCATTAACCACTGAGCGCGATTACTTTTGACCGTGCCATCGTGGTTAGTTTTTTCTAGGGGATTACCTCTGAAGTTATGCGACTCGTCTATTACAATCAAGTCATAAACGCGCCAATTAAAATTGCCCAGATCAATGCTATTGGCATTAGACTTTCCGGCCAAACGACCTATATCAGTATGATATAAAAGGGTATAGTTAAATCGATCCGTTTTAAAAGGATTAAGCGCGTGATTTTGTCCTGCCTGATAAATTGTCCAATTGCCCGCTAGTTTTTTAGGACAGATGACTAATACCCTGTAATTGAGTAATTCGAAGTATTTGATAATTGCGAGTGCTTCAAAGGTTTTTCCTAAACCAACGCTATCGGCAATGATGCAACCATTGTGCTTATTGATTTTGTTAATAGCCCCCTTTACGCCATCTTTTTGAAAATCATAAAGGGTGTTCCATATTTCAGCATCAAAAAACCCTGTTTTTTCATTAAGCAGCCCTGCTTGATTCTGCTCATCAAGATAGCTGCCAAAAATATGGTAAAGCGTTTTAAAATAAATAAATTCGGGCGAATTTTCACAATACAGCTGTTCAAAATACGTTAGTACTTGCGTTTTAACATCTTCGACCAGCCCTGTTTTATCGTTCCATAGTTCATCAAACCACTGTTTCAACTCTCGTCTGTCTCGGTCACTATCAATCACAAGATTGAGTTCAATATTCTTGCTGCCACCTAGACCTAATCCATTGACGGTAAAATTTGAACTGCCAGCAATGGCTTTTTCTATGCCGCTAGGCTGGGTGATGTGATAAAGCTTGCCGTGCAAAAAGTTGGGTTTAACCATCGAGCGGATTTGTGCTTTCTCACGCAGCCATTGCGAACACTGGCGGGCAAGGGCTTTTTGGCCGATGACCTGTTCGGTAGCAACAACCAGCATGTCATCTTCAATTTTAAATTCCCTAACGTTCGTTTTATCGGGGTCAAGAGATTTAATGAAAGTGGGCTCGCCAAACAGAAAACGCAATTCCTTGATGTTATTTAGGTTTTCTTTTAGCTGCTGATAGGCAAATAGTGTGAAATAAGCTGAAACAATGGAAACATTTGATTGGGACTTTATGTGTTCTTTTAAAAAATCACCAACAGTGCCATGTGCGTGATTATCGCGTATTGAGGAATACATCATGATTCAGTCCTGTTTGTGTCATTCCGAATGGTAGTTAAGGTGCGTTAGCCATTTTTAGTTGTCTGTTTCTGCTTTATCCGCTACACATTGTCATATAGCAAGCGTTGAATTTTTGCCAGTTAAGGTATCTTTTAGCCGTAACTCCACTGCCCACAGTTAAGCAGGAGTAAAACGGCTTCAAACGTTTTTGTTATTGGCGAAAGGCTGATACAGCAACGTCTGAAGCCGTTGGACTCCAGTCAAAATAGCTTAACTGTGGGTAGTGGGCCGCTAAAAGATACCGCAAATACGACGTCCATGCTGAATATTCGCCGCAACTTAGGTAATATGTCGCCACTTCTAAACATCAACCGGATTTTTGAATACTCCCATGACTAAAGCCATTGTTTTGACAGGCATCACCACCACCGGCACGCCACATCTGGGCAATTATGTCGGGGCTATCCGCCCCGCAATCGCCGCCAGCAAAGATGATAATGTGGCGCCGTTTTACTTTCTTGCCGATTACCACGCGCTGATTAAATGCCAAGAACCCGAAAAAGTCCGCCAATCAAGTCTGGAAATCGCCGCAACCTGGCTGGCTTTGGGGCTGGACACCTCGAATGCGGTGTTTTACCGGCAATCGGACGTGCCGGAAATTATGGAACTGACTTGGATGCTCACTTGCGTCGCCGCCAAAGGGCTGATGAACCGCGCCCACGCTTATAAAGCCGCCGTCGCCGAAAATGAAGAAAGCGATGAGAAAGACCCCGACAAAGGCATCACAATGGGCTTGTTCAGCTACCCCATTTTGATGGCTGCCGATATTTTGATGTTTAAGGCCAATAAAATCCCCGTCGGTAAAGACCAGATCCAACACATCGAAATGGCGCGCGACCTCGCCGGACGTTTTAACCATATTTATGGCGAGCATTTTGTCTTGCCGGAAGCGGTCGTCGATGAACACGGCGCAACGCTGTCTGGGCTGGATGGCCGGAAAATGAGCAAAAGCTACAACAACACCATCCCGTTGTTTGAGCCGGAAAAGAAACTGCGCAAACTTATCAATAAAATCAAGACCAATTCGCTGGAGCCAGGACAACCTAAAGACACCGAAGGCTGTACGCTGTTCAGCATTTACCAGGCGTTCGCCACGCCGCATGAGGTGGCTGAAATACGCAAGCGTTACGCCGAAGGCATAGGCTGGGGTGAAATGAAACAAGTCTTGTTTGAACACATCAACAACCACATCACGCCCGCACGCGAACGCTACGAAGCGTTGCTAGGATCACCCGCGCACATCGAAGAGCAATTGCAGGAAGGCGCGGCAAAAGCCCGGGCAATCACCGTGCCGTTCATCAAAGAATTGCGCAAAGCCGTGGGCATTTCCAGCATTTCATGAACATGACCAACCAAAACCTTGCCGACCGTGACCTTGCCGTGTTGTGGCATCCCTGCACACAAATGAAAGACCACGAACACGTGCCGATAATTCCCATTAAAAAAGGGCAGGGCGTTTGGCTGGAAGATTTTGATGGCAACCGTTATTTGGATGCAATCAGCTCATGGTGGGTTAATTTATTCGGCCATGCTAATCCGGTCATCAATGCCGCGCTTAAAGACCAGCTAGACACGCTGGAGCATGTGATCTTCGCGGGATTCACGCACGAATCTGGCATCAAACTGGCGGAAAAACTGGTTGAAATCACGCCGCCGGGGCTTAACCGCTGCTTTTATGCCGACAACGGTTCGGCGGCGGTTGAAGTCGCGCTGAAAATGAGCTTCCATTACTGGCGCAACCTGGGGCAAACGCAAAAAACCAAATTCATCACGCTGGAAAACAGCTACCACGGCGAAACGCTGGGAGCCTTGGCGGTCGGCAATGTCGCGCTGTACAAGAAAACTTACGCGCCATTGCTGATGGATGTCATCACCGTGCCAGGCCCGGATTGTTATTTTCGCGAACCGGGCGAATCGTGGGCAGATTATTCCACGCGCCGTTTTGCGCTGATGGAACACGCCTTGGCACAACATGCCGATAGCGTTTGCGCGGTCATTATCGAGCCATTGGTGCAATGCGCTGGCAGTATGCGGATGTATGATCCGGTTTATTTAAAATGCTTACGTGCCGCCTGCGATAACTACAACGTGCATCTAATCGCCGATGAGGTCGCCGTCGGTTTTGGGCGTACAGGTACGTTATTCGCCTGTGAACAGGCCGCCATCAGCCCTGATTTTATGTGCTTGTCCAAAGGCTTGACGGGGGGGTATCTGCCGCTGTCGGCGGTGCTGACGACTGACCGCATTTATCAGGCGTTTTACGATGATTACACCAAACTGACGGCGTTTTTGCATTCGCACAGCTATACGGGCAACGCGCTGGCGTGTAGGGCCGGGTTGGCGACGATAGGTATTTTTCAACAGCAGGGGATCATCGAAAAAAATAAGCGGCTTGCTAAGGTGATGGCGAAAGTGGCGGCGCGGTTTAATGACCATCTTAACGTTGCCGAAGTGCGGCAAACGGGCATGATAGTGGCGATAGAATTGGTCAAAAACAAAGCCACCCGCGAACCGTATCCGTGGCAGGAGCGGCGCGGGTTTAAAATGCACCAATTTGCGTTGACGAAAGGCGTGTTGCTGCGGCCTTTGGGTAATGTGATTTATTTTATGCCGCCTTATGTCATCACCGAAGCCGAGCTGGAGCTGTTGGCGGATGTGGCGTGGCAAGCGATAGGCTATGCCGTTAATAACTGAATGAGGCCGACACGGGGCTTGCGCTGTATAGGGTTCAATCAGTATGCCGCCGGCCTTGATCCCCCTAAAACCAATAGCCAGACCAAGTGACCAGTAATCCGGCGCTAACCGCCACCGCTAACGTCCCTGCAACCCAGCGTGCCAAAATCAGCCCACCGATAGCACCCGAAAAAATGCTTTTGACGCCGGAATTGACCGATGCGGCAATCAAAATGGCTTTGGCCGCCACCGCCAGATTCAACGATTGTTGGCTCATGCGGGCCATGGTCAGGGTGATGGGGTCCACATCCGCGAGGCCTGCCGTGGCGGCTAAGAAATAAGCTCCGATGTCACCGAAATACATTTTCAGCACATTGGACAACAATAATATGACGACTAAAAAAGCGCCAAACTTTAATGCCATACCTATTTGGAAGGGATTTTCAAGGTTTAATTCCTCACCGGTGCGGAATTCGTGTGCGCTCCGCCACAGTAAAAAAGCGCTCAGATAAGTAAACAGGCTCATAACCAGCAACGCTGGCAGAAGGAAACGGAACAAGGCCGGGTTGATGATCCAAGTCAACAATAAGGTGCGGGCAAACATCGTGGCGCAGGCGGTTAAAATGCCTGCCGCCAACACCCGCTCATTATTGGGGTAATGGCTTGACAACCGCGACAAATTAATCGTGACCGCCGTTGACGAGACTAAGCCGCCGAATGCCCCGGTTAACACTGGGCCATGACGGTCACCCATTAGCTTAATGGCAAAATACCCCAGGTAAGAAATGCCCGCGATTAACACCACCATCCACCAAATATGGTAGGGATTGAAAGTGGCCCACGGCCCGTAGCCTTTATCCGGCAGTATCGGGAGGATCACCACCGAAATCAGCAACAATTGCAAAGTCGCTTCTAGTTCTTGCTGATTCAGTTTTGTCATCCAGCCGTGCAGTAACGGCTTAAACCCCAGTAGTGACGTAATCACCACCGCAGTTGAACAGGCAACCGTGATATGGCCAAACACAGTGAGTGTCCCCAGCGCGAAAGTGGCCAGTGAGGCAATAATGCTGGTGATGCTGAAGTCTTCAAATTTATCGAGGCTTTCACGGTAAGCCACCAGCAAAACCAATGTAAGCCCCAGAAACCCAAACCCCATTAACAGGGGGGTCACTTCCTTCGCCAAAATGCCCCACAGCCCCCCGAGCAAACTAATCAGACCATAAGTCCGCAACCCTGCAACCCGCATCCCTTCATCCCGGTTGCGCGTATGCCATCCCCGCTCCAAGCCGATAAGCAAACCTATCGCTAAGGCGATGCCTAGTGATTTGAAGTTTTCCAGTTCATTCATATCTAACGCTCCGGTTAAAATTAATGGTTAAGCCTGAGCTGTTTTCAATACCACCTTGGTCCAAGGTCACTGCCCACAGTTAAGCCATAGGTATCTACACAAGTTTTTGAGACGTCATTCCGGCAGGGATTGCCGGAATCTAGGTCACATGGATGTGAAATGCATCCGAAACTCGGCATTTTTTCATCCAAAAACGTTTAGAAATTTCAAACATTGCCATCCTTGGCTTCTGGATTCCGGCAATCCCTGCCGGAATGACGATGTTTAGACTTGTGTAGATACTTATGCAGTTAAGCAGGAGTAAAACGGCTTCAGACGTTTTTGTTATTGGCGAAAGGCTAATACAGCAACGTCTAAAGCCGTTAGACCCCAGTTTAAAATAGCTTAACTGTAGGCAGGGCGCTTCAAGGTGCGATCATGCCCTGATCCAAATAACTTTCGGCATAATTGAAGACAATATCAGCATCAGGAAGCACCAATGATTCTTCCTTGTCGGTGTAGTCAAGCCGGAACAAGATGTCCTTGATGACGTTGATACGGGCGGAATGCTTGTCATCGGCCCTGACAACAGTCCAGGGGGTGTTGATGTGATGGGTCCTTGCGAACATGATATTCCGCGCGACGCTGTAGTCATCCCAGTGTTTTTGCGCGGCTTTATCAATAGGGCTTATCTTCCATTGTTTCAGCGGATCGCGTTCCCGTTCTTTCAGCCGTTCCTTTTGTTCTTCCTTACTTATATCCAAAAAATATTTCAATACCTTAATGCCTGAGCGCACCAGCATTTCTTCAAAGCTGGGTACGGTTTCCAGAAACTCATAGTATTCATCTTCAGTGCAAAAGCCCATCACCCGTTCCACGCCGGCGCGGTTGTACCAACTGCGGTTAAACAACACCAATTCTTGGGCGGCGGGAAGATGCTGCACATAACGCTGGAAATACCAGCAGCTTTTGTCACGGTCAGATGGTGGGCCTAACGCCACCGTGCGCACCTCGCGCGGGCTGAGATATTCAACTATCCGTTTTATCGTGCCATCCTTGCCGCCTGCATCACGGCCTTCGAAGATAATCAGAACTTTATCGTTGTCCTTGATAATATGCTTCTGTAACTTGACCAGCTCGATTTGTAGGGCTTTTAACGTGTGTTTGTAATGCTTTTTAGATTCGGTTTGTTTATCTTGATCTTTTGTCATACGTTACTCCCTCTATTTAAATAATGGTTTCGAAAAACACCCTGCAACGATAATAATATGGTGACTATGGTTAATCCAACGCGCATTTTTAATCCTGTATTGCACAGACAGTGGCATAGGCCATAAACGCGCTTGAGATTTTATCCATCATCATATAGTATTGAGTCAATACCAACTGGAGTTTGTCATAATGAAAATAACAAAATCGCTACCCCTATCCGTTTTAACGGCAATGTTGCTGCCGTTGGGAAATTTTGCAATAGCCGACGAAGCCCAAAAAATGCACCAACTTTACCAAAACAACTGCGCCAGTTGCCATGGTTCTGATCATGGCGGTTATTTGGCGCCTGCCCTCAACGCTGACACGCTAAAAGGCCGCAGCCCAACCGCGTTGCGCACGATTGTCATGGCGGGCAGTTTTGATACGTTGATGCCCCCGTTTTATGGACGGTTACCGGATGATGACATTCGTGGCCTAGTCAGCCATTTACAAAGCACCCCTAAATTGCCTAATCCGGCGTTTACCATTGATGACATGAAAGCGTCGCTGAAAGTTTATGTCGCCGATGAAAGTAAGTTGCCAAGCAAACCGACTTACGCTATCGACAACATGGATGATGTCATCGGCGTGGCGGCACGGGGCAAATATGGGCGCGGTGAAGGCTCACGGGCGATTTTCATCAACAGCAAAACCCACCAAAAAATCGGCGAAGTGCCAACCGGAACTGCCGCGCACATCATCGACTACAACCCCGCCAATCCGCGTTGGGCTTACGTTAAAACCGACACGGCGGAAATTTTTAAAGTCGATTTATACTCCATGCAAGCCGTGCGCAGCATCAAAACCGGCTGGAATGGCCCCGGCATGGGCGTGTCGCGTGACGGCAAATACATCATGGCGGGCTCCTTCGTGCCGCATAACGCCGTTATCTTGAATGCCGACACGCTGGAGCCATTAAAAACTTTTGAGCTCGAAGGCATAGACCCCGACGGCAAACAAGTTTCATCCGATTCAGGCATGGTCATTGGCACACCGTTCGCCGATATTTTCGCTATCGCCTTGGAAAATGCCGGACAAGTCTGGGTCGTTGATTTAAAAGACGATTTCCCCGTCACCCGCATCACCGACGTGGGACGCCATTTGCATGACGCATTCCTGACGCACGGTGGGCAAAAATTGATGATCGCGTCTTACGATGACAGCATCGTCGCCGCGATAGATTTGCAAGACCGCAAAATCATCAAAAAACTCGAAGCGGGTTGTGTGCCGCATGTGGGTGGTGGTTCGGCAGTCGTCGTAGATGGCCGCACCTTAGGCTTTGGCACTAACTTTGGCGATTGCGACAAAACTGTCGTTAGCGTTTGGGATTTGGACAAAATGGAAGTGGTCAAACAAATACCCGTCGCAGGTGGCACCGAATCGCCCGCCGCCCATGCCAACGCGCCATACATCGCAGTGGATATCATCAGCAAAGACCGCCGCGCCCGCACTATCCAATTGATTGACAAAAAATCATTGGAAGTCGTCAAAACCTTGGATGTCGGCGGTCACGCTTACTTTCCCGAATATAGCGCGGACGGTAAATTCCTGTACGTCAGCGCCGGCTATAACGGCGATGAAGTCGTGGTATACGATTCCACCAGCTTGGAAAAAGTCGCTTCGGTCGGCATGGAAAGCCCAGCGGGGATTTTTTCGCATGGCCGTGTCAGATACATGACCCGTGGCCTGTCGCCTGATGATTTAGCGGCGCGTGATGGTGGCTTGCCAGGAGCAAAGAAATGAACCGCTGGCTACTTTTAGCAGGGCTGCCATTGGCATTAACGGCACACACCGCCCATGCCACCAGTATCTATGCCGGACAAGCGCGGGCTGCCGCCGTGTGTTCGCAATGCCACGGCATCAAAACGCCCTCCGCCGAAGCGCCTTTTCCGCCGCTGGCCGGACGCGACGCCGACTACCTGCAAACCGCGCTCAAACAATACCGCGACAAAACCCGCAAATCAGACATTATGAATGCGATTGCAGGTTCATTGACCGACAATGATATTGCCAATGTCGCGGCATATTATGCTAAGTTGAAACCATAACGCCGTCACGACTGCCCGTCCTTTGAGGACGTGCAGTCGTCATGCACTCTTCCGGTTTCAACTATCACCGAAAAACCCATGATAAAAAAATTGTTGCTAACTGGATTTTTAATTACCGCTACCGTTATCCACGCCAGCCAGGCAGAACCAACGCCAGCACGGCAAACTGAACTGCGCAACCTACTTAAAAACGATTGCGGGGCTTGTCATGGGCTAACCTTGCAAGGTGGTATGGGGCCTGCGTTATTGCCGGACAAGCTCGCCGGAAAACCGGACGGGTTGTTGGTGACGACGATTTTGGAAGGCCGCCAAGGCACGGCAATGCCGCCTTGGCAACCTTTTATGGATAGGGAAGAAGCGGTTTGGTTGGTTGGGGTTTTGCGTAGTGGGAAGCGATAAAGTTTTTTCCGCTTGAATTAACCGGATATTTTTTCCAAAGCGTTAAGCAAATTGATCAATTTAGTTGAATGTAGCCAAGCGGTTTGTTTGGCGTTTTCAATATCTGGGTTGTTTTCAGTGATATCAAAAGCCGTTTCGTGGAAAGCAATATGGGTTTTTTCCAAAATATTTATAACATCTTGTTTTTCAATTGAAAATATATCCATATTTGGTTTTATTTCAGAATAAAACATTTTGCCAAAAGCGCATTCTGTAGGTTTTTTATGGTTAAAGACGGTGCTATGGTTGAGGCATTTTTGTATGCCATTGATATATAAAATATGTTGCGCCATATAAAGGCTAAAAGAAATATTTTTGCTCATGTTATCCATCCTATACTTTACACAGTAGGCCAGCAATGGTGGATAGTGGTTATGATTTGACTGTTAAAGTTTCAGCAGGCATTGCCAATATCCAGATCACAGGGAGGTAAGCAATTATTAGCCCGCCTGATTATTAATATATTAGAATATATTAATAATTCTGTAAAATTTTGTGCAACCCGCAGAATGTCATCACAGGTTAATTGTCGGCTTATGGCTTTAATAACCGTTTGAATTCATTTGAAACTAAAAGTAGTACGAAACGGGTTACAATTGCATTTCAGCGATTAATTTGACTGCCATCTGGAGGAAATTGTATGCAACCCGAACAAAAATCAACTTATTTAAAAACCGCGTTAAAAGTGATCGGCGCCATTTACGTCGTCGGCGTGCCGTTAATGATGATGTGGATATGGCCGGCAGGTTGGGGCTGGACGCCGGCTCAACCCGAATACGAGCACATGATCATGGGCGTTTACGCCACCTTGGGGGTGTTCTTGTATCAAGCCGCCAAAGACCCATTAGCCAATGCCAGCTTAATTTGGTTCACCGTATGGTCAAACATTGTCCACGGCGGTGTGATGTTCTATTACGCCATTGTTGATGAAACCGACCGGATAAACTTGCTAGGCGATGTCCCCGCCTTATTTCTTGTCGCGTTTGTTTTATGGTATCTCATGCCACCTAAAACGCGTTATTTTGGTTAGTTAGCACAAAAATAACGGATCAAAATCGCCCTGGATCCGGCAGGTTTTTAAAACCTGCCGGATCTTAATCCAGAATATTTTTATTGGCCAAATCCTGCCCGCTTGCCGATAATGCCCATTTATTTTAGCCAAATTAAATTTATTCAATCACCGGATCCATCATGCGCAAGTCATACATTTTTTTATCATTGTTGTTTTTTTCGTCAGCCAGCCAACTGGCAGTTGGCGCAACGCCACCAGCGATTGTCGAGTTGCAGACCAATGTCGGCACCATCACCGTGAAGCTTGATTTTGCGAAAGCGCCCATTAGCGCAAATAATTTCCTCGATTATGTCAAAAGCGGGTTTTATGGCAGCACGTTGATACATCGCGCCATTAAAGGTTTTGTGGTGCAGGGGGGCGGATTTAACAAAGCGGACGGCAAGCAGAAAACCACGCGTACGCCAATTGTCAATGAATCCACTAACGGCTTAAGTAATTTGACCGGCACTATCGCGATGGCCCGCACAAATGACCCCAATTCGGCGACTTCGCAGTTTTATATCAACCTTAAAGACAATTTCAATTTGGATTATGCCGGCGTCGCCAATCCCGGTTATGCGGTGTTTGGCAAGGTGATAGACGGCATGGATGTGGTCAGGAAGATTGAAGCGATGGCCGCTATTAGCGACGTGCCTTATACGGGTTCGTCCAGCGTGGTTTTTATTGAGAAGGCTTTTAGCTCTTATTCTTTAGACAGGAAGGTTTCCAAAACCAGAATCAGGCGCATTGGTTCGGGCAAAGTCACCAGTGTGCCGGCGGGGATTGCGTGCGGTTCGAGCTGTTTTTTGAAGCAACCGGCGGCGGGCACTATAGAATTGACTGCGGCACCGGCGGCAGGCTATTCGTTTACCGGCTGGCGCGGGGATTGCTGGGGGTTTGACAAGGTTATCACCATCGACACCTTGAAAGGAAACCACAATTGCACCGCCGTGTTCACTAAGAATTCTTCCGCTGTCCAGTAAAGGCGTAACTAATCGTAGTTGGGAGGGTGTCACGACTGCCAGTCCTTCAAGGACTGGCAGTCGTTATGGCATCGAAATTATTTGCTATCCGTCACCCGCCGCCTAAAAACGTCTGCTTAATTATTCAATCCAGCAAGAAATTAGCCTGTTGCGGCAGATTTTCCAGATCGTCGTCTGTCGTTTCGTCTTTTAAATTAACGCCTGAAAGCTGTAATTTTTCCGCCGCATCAATTAAAAACAGCAATTTTTTCAATGCCTCCCGATAACTCAGGCCGTTACAGTGGATATTGGAAATGCAATTGCGGTCAGCATCGGTGCTGACGCCTGGTTTGGCTTGATAGGTGAAATAAATGCCCATACTGTCGGGCGAGCTTAAGCCGGGGCGTTCACCAATTAAGACGATGCACAAGCGGGCGGCATAATGCCCGGCGATGGCATCACCTATCGCCACCCGCCCGTGCTTTACCAGACACACAGGCGGCAGGGCATAGCCGTTTGTTTGCAATTGGGGCAGCAATAAACTTAACAGCGGTTCGGCATGGTGTTCGATAGCTTTAGACGATAAGCCGTCAGCCACCACAACCACGGCGTCCGCGTTAGGGCAGGCATTGCGTTGTAAACAATCGACCGCAGACGCACTTAATAACCGCCCTAAATCAGGGCGTTGCAAATAAACGCGCTGATTTTCCGCCTGGGTTTGCAAGTTTAGGGTTTGATAGCCTTGCGCTTGGATATGCCCGGACAGGGCGATAAAATCCAGCGGGATATTGACCGCATCGCGGGCCAGCGCATGGGCCAGCTGGAAATCCAGACAGGCACGGGTTGGCAGGCTCATGCCCGCATGGCCTAACGCAATACGCGCGGGCGTGAATTGGCTTAAGGCTTGCCAAGGGTCTTCTGAAGCTGCTGTTGGTTTGCTAATGTTGCCCATTGCTGTGTCCACTTAGTTTTTGCAAAGCCGGTTTAAATAAGGCCGGTATTTCACGTTGTTGCAATAATCGGTTATGCGCATCAAACAGTTGGTGCTGTTGCAGCCATTGCTCAAATTCTGGCGCGGGCCTTAAGCCTAGCACTTGGCGTATGTACAGGGCGTCATGGAAAGATGTCGATTGGTAGTTGAGCATCACATCATCCGCCCCCGGAACGCCCATAATAAAGGTGCCGCCCGCCACGGCGAACTGCGTCAGCAACATGTCCATATCGTCCTGATCGGCTTCAGCGTGGTTGGTGTAGCACACATCGCAGCCCATCGGCAGACCCAATAATTTGCCGCAAAAATGGTCTTCCAGACCGGCGCGGATAATCTGCTTGCCGTCGTACAGGTATTCAGGGCCAATAAAACCCACCACAGTATTGACTAGCAGCGGCCTAAATTTGCGGGCGACCGCATAAGCCCGTGCCTCACAAGTTTGCTGATCCATGCCTTCGTGGGCGTTGGCGGACAACGCGCTGCCTTGGCCGGTCTCAAAGTACATGCAGTTATTGCCTACCGTGCCGCGCCCCAGTTCCAAGGCGGCAAGGTGGGCTTCCTGCAATAAATCGAGGTTAATGCCGAAACTGTCATTGGCTTTTTGCGTACCGGCAATGGACTGGAACACCAAATCCACGGGTGCGCCTTGGGCAATGGCTTTCAGTGTGGTGGTCACATGCGCCAGCACACATGACTGAGTTGGTATTTGGTAACGTTCGATGACATCATTCAGCAGGTGCAGCAGACGTGCCGTGGCTTCCAAGTTGTCAGATGCGGGGTTGATGCCGATGACCGCATCGCCGCAACCGTATAGCAAACCGTCCAAAACACTGGCGGCGACGCCCGCCGGGTTGTCGGTAGGGTGGTTGGGCTGCAAGCGGGTGGACAGGCGGTTTTCCAAGCCAATCGTGCCACGGAAACGGGTGACCACGCGGCATTTTTTTGCCACTAGGATCAAGTCCTGGATGCGCATGATTTTCGACACTGCCGCCACCATTTCCGGTGTCAGGCCGGGGGCGAGGGCGGTTAAAATTTCGCTGGTGGCGTGCTCACTGAGTAGCCAGTTACGGAAATCACCCACCGTCAAATGGCTGACCGGCGCGAACGCCGCTCTGTCATGGCCGTCGATAATCAGGCGCGTGACTTCGTCTTGCTCATAAGGCACCAGCGCCTCGTTAATGAATTGTTTTAGCGGCACATCCGCCAACACCCATTGGGCGGCGACCCGCTCAAGGTTGTTGGCCGCCGCCACGCCCGCAAGATAATCGCCCGACCGTGGCGGTGTGGCCTTCGCCATTAGGTTGCGCAGGGTTTTAAAATCGTAGCTCAGATTTGCCAAGTGTGTCTTATACATGAAGGACTGGGAAGGACTAGGTAAGCGTTATTAGGGAGAATTAAGAGGTGGCGGCATAGTTTGTTTAATGGCCCCATTTTCCAATGGCTTGGGCTTAATCACCGCCTCCGCAACCGCCACTACAGCCGCCATCAGCGCCGCCGTCACTGTCCCCGCTCATGTCAAAGTCACTATCGCCGCTACAGCCGCCGCCGCAACCGATATGGCTGGCGCAATAGCCGTTGTCCCCAGGCATACAGTGCAAATGGTAAATAAAACCATTGATAATCGCCAGTTGGGCATCTATCGAGAACAATAGCGGTAAGCGGGTGGGCGTTAGGGGATTGAGCTTTTCTTTAACGCAGGCCAAACGCCAAGCCCGCTTTATGCCGTCTTGTGCCAGCGTGGGCCGCGTCATGGCCTCGGCGGGCGTATGGTGTAAAAAACGGCCAAAGGCTTTTTGGCAAAATTGCCCGTAACTGCGGGTGAACAAAATGAACTCATGCCACGCATCGTCAACCACTTGCGAGGGCATGGAAACCATCCGGTGCTTGGCGCGGTTGCAACAGTAAAAATAATCCCGCAAGGCAAGGAACACGCAATCCAATTGAGGTTCGGTGAGGGTGGGATGTTTTTTTTTAAGTTTTTGGCGGATTGCCGGATGGAAGCGATAACGCCGGATGTAGCTTAATTGTGATGTTTGTCTGGCAATGACATAAACGGCATACAAAATACTGAGCAGGGCGATCAGGGATAATAAACTATGCATTCGGACACCTTATTTTTTTGGGTTAAGGCTGTGTGCAAAAAAGGCTGGCGCTTAGGTGTGGACTATGTTTCGGGATGCCAAAAATTCCGCAGATGCCCGAAGGGATGAAGGCGAAATGCCCGCCCCTTCGGACTAATTAAGAGAAGATTATGCTTTAGTCCATTTGGCAGCCAGTTGTGCCGAGAATTGGCCAAAATAAGTGCCAACTACGATAGAAATGGAGATGACCAGCAGGGGATTTTGCAAAGAAACGCCCAACAACACATCTTGGGTCAATTTGTCAGGTGTTTGCAACAAATAGGCAAAAGTTGATGAATAACCTAAAACACTGGCAGGGATGGTTGCCAGTTGTGGGATATTTGCGGCAAGGCACATCACCACAACAGCGATAGCGACCGTGAACGCCGCCATGAAAGGGAAGCCCAAGGTTGCTTCAGGAGAAACTTCAGTCAGTAAAACAGCGGTTATCCATGCCATGACCACGCCGAAAATGCTGCATACGATAGTGTTCACCAACGCTTCTTTGGTGGCGCCCAGAAAAAAGTAAGTCGCCCAAGCGATGGTTGCCGCCCAGATAAAAAACACGCCGCTAAGCGGCCCTACTGCCAAGAATGTTGCAACGCCAGCAAGAACACCAATGCTTAACGAGAGTGCTGTCAATTTGTCCATTATGTATCTCCAAAATATCACCTCATTGATAGTAGTTGATTAGGTCGCACATTGAGGCGGGTCTGTGGGGCCTAATATTTTTCTAACCAGACCGCCGTAGGGCAAGCCTGATGGCTCGGAATGTTAGCAGAGATTACAGGCTAGAGAAACACTTGCTGATGCTGAGGTTTACGCATACATGGCTTTGCCGTTTGGATTTTGTTTAAATTGGCGGCGGCGGTTTAACCGCAAATTTTTTATAAACGAATCAGGGGGTATCCATAATAACCTGACCTTCCCCGCCAAGGTAAGGGGCGGGCCCTACGATGAGTGTGTTAAAAGATTTTATTTTGCCAGCTAAGGAAGATTGCCCCCTATCCCCTGTACGTGCCGCAGTATGACGGACACCAAAGTGTCCACAGAAAGGGGCTTCACCAAATGGTCAACCATGCCGGCGGCCAGGCATAGGGCTTTGTCTTCGGCAAAGGCATTGGCGGTTTGTCCGACAATAGGCAAATCGGGTGCAAACTCCAGAATAAGGCGGGTGGCCTGATAGCCGTCCATTTGCGGCATTTGCACGTCCATGAGCACCACGTCATAGTGTTCGGCGCCGTCCGCCATGACCCGTTCAACAGCGCTTTTGCCGTTGTTGGTAATGGCCACTTTGGCGCCTTCGGCACTTAACATGTCGCTTAACACCGCTTGGTTGACCTCATTGTCCTCGGCGATAAGAATGGACAACCCGGCCAACCGTGGCCCTGACCGGCTCATTTGTGGGACGGGTTCTTCGACCAGTTGTGTGGGGTCTACGGCATGGTAAGGCAGGCGTATTGTAAATTCACTGCCGACACCTGCCGTGCTGTTGACGTGGATTTCACCCCCCATCATTTCCACTATGCGGCGGGTAATGGCCAACCCTAGCCCCGTACCGCCGTATTTCCGCGTAATGCTGCTGTCGGCCTGTTCAAACGCGCCGAACAATCGGGCCAGCTGTTCTTGGCTCATACCGATACCGGTATCAGTGACCTGAAATACGAGATGTCCGCCGTCCAGTGCCAGCACCAAAGTGATGTCGCCCTGTTCGGTGAATTTAATGGCATTGGCGAGCAAATTCATCAGAATTTGCTTGATGCGCAAAGGGTCGCCCAAGCAGGCGGTTGGCAAGTCATTGGGTTTTTTCACTTTTAATGCCAAGCCTTTAGCGCGGGCCTGCCCCTTAAACAAGTCGATAATCTCTTTAATTATATCGACCAGTTTGACCGGCACGTTTTCCAGATACAGTTTGTTGGCCTCAATTTTCGATAAATCCAGAATGTCGTTGATAATGCCTTGCAACAATTTTCCGGATGTTATGATTTTGGCAAAAGTTTCTTGCCCTTTGCTGTTTTCGGCGCTGTTCCGGTAGCCGATTTCGGCAAAGCCCAGCACGCCATTCAACGGGGTGCGTATTTCGTGGCTCATGTTGGCAAGAAATTCAGCTTTGGTGTGTGCCAGATATTGGGCTTCCGCCAATGCCTTTTCGCGGGCTTCATCCAACATTTTGCGTTGGCGGATGTCAATAAAGCTCACCACGGCGCCGATAATCCGGCTGTTTTTAAACATGGCTTGGGTGGCGGTCGCCACAGGCAGGGGTTGCCCATCGGCCCGCCAGAACAAGTCGTCCTCATTACGGACGGCTAGGCCTGAGCGCATGGTGGATAGCAACGGGCAGGTCTCGGCAAAACAAGGCGAACCGTCAGCGCGGGTATGGTGCACAGTGGTATGCACTGGTTTGCCGATTAGGGCTTCTGGCTCATAACCCAGCAATTGCGCCCCTGCCGGGTTAATAAAAATGAATGTCCCCTCTTCACCGATGCCGTACATGCCATTGGCGCTGGCCTCCAACAATAAGCGGCTGCGTTCCTCGGTTTCCCGCAAGGCTTCGGTGCGTTCCGCCACCAGTTCTTCCAGATGCGCACGGTAGCTTTCCAGTTCCAGCTCTTCCTGTTTGCGTTGGGTAATGTCGTCATAAATCCCCAGCACACCGGCTTTCTGGTTTTTCCAATCATAAAGTGGCACTTTGGAGGTGCGTAACCAGATTTGTTTGCCGTCAGGTGTGGTTTGCGGTTCTTCAAAACCCAATTTGGGCGTAGTGGTGGAGATAACCAAGCGGTCGTCGTTTTGATACTGCTGGGCTAGGTCTTTCCAGCCTAATTGGGTGTCGTCTTTGCCGATCAGCTCTTGGTCTGACGTTACGCCGGCATCGCTTGCAAACAGCGTGTTGCAGCCTAGGTAGCGCAACGAGAGATCTTTCCAGAAAATCCGGATAGGGACAGAATCAATGATGACTTGCAGCAGGTTTTTTGCTTCATAAAGCCGCTGATAGGGTTTCTTGATGGCATCGACAAAAATACTCTTATAAATGAAACCATAGGCAATCACTTTGTAAATATGGCCGATCAGATTATAAATGTCAGCAACATCGGCATATAACGTAAAAAACACTTCGCTCATGGCCATGATGCAAGTTGCGGCAAATAAACCGACGACATCATAACTCTGGATAGCACGCATTTTTTGCAGAAAATTTATGGCCGCCGTGACATAAAGTGCAATCAGCGCATATTCGAAATGGATCTTGAAGGGCGTTAATCCGACGCTTGGGATAAACGTCCGTGGTAGCCACTGGTTATGCAGCAACCCCAGCCAAGCCAGGAAAAAAACGGTTAGCGACACGGTTGCCAACAGCAACCAGCGTAACAAAGGCCTGTGCGTCTTAAACCCTATCCCCGCCGATATGGCAAGTAAACCCAATGCCGCCAACAAACGCGCCTCCAGCCAGAAATTAATTGCCTTTTCAGGATCGCTGGCGGTGATGAAAGCCGGCATATCCCGAAAGGACAAAACATGCAGAAAGTCGAGCAGCGCCACACCGAGAAAAACACTGGCAAGCAAGGTAAAGCTGTCTGTCTGTTGGTTATCGTAGGCGCTCCAGCCCACGGCAAACACGCATGTGGAGATGACGATGGATATTGTTTCCAGCAGCGTATGCAGCGGCACATAGCCGGTGATGGCCTGCTGGAGATTAGGATTGGCGCTGATTAAAGACCAAGCAAGCATTTGGGATGCCGCCAGGCCTAGCAATATCCACAACGTAATCCATAATGATGGGCGATAGCTAGGGTGCGGCGACATCAGTTTTCATCTCCGGTTTGTCGCGGTTCTGTGGCCTGGGCATCAGAATTTGGAAGATGGCTGCGTAGGTTGCGCAGGGTGACCAATGCCTGTTCGTAATCAAAACCTTCAATTTGACGCTGGAGCACTTTTGCCTGTTCGCCTAAGGCCGCCCGTAACAACGGGGTGGCATCACGCATGGCGGTTTCGGCATCAATATCGCTGATGGCCAGTAAGGCTTCAAGTTTGTGCATCTCACTGCGCACTTTATCCCAGTTGATGGGGGCGGGCGCTGTTTTTGCGGCCGCCGGTAAGGTGCGGATGGCCGCCAATAATTCCTGGTGTCCGGTTTCGAAGTCAGCAAGATAACGTTTAATCTCATCGTGGCCACCGCCTTCGCGGATGGCCTGGTTAAGCAATGCTGCGGCCTGATAAACCCGGTATGCGCCTAATGTCCCTGCCGCCCCTTTGACGCTGTGGATGAGCAAATCGGCCCGCTGCGTTTCGCCCGCCGCCAGGCATTGGTGTAGCTGCGCCACATCATCGGCATGATGGGCAAGATACATCCGCAATAAGGCAATATATTTTTCTGTATTCTGGCGCGTTATTTTCAGCCCTGTTTCAATGTTAAGGCCAGGGATGGCACTTAGCCATTGGCGTAAGCGCAGCTCCTCAGTGGCCGGTTCTGTTTGGCTTGTTTTTGGGCGGGCTATTTCCAGATGGGGCAGCCATTTTAGCAAAGCGGCAAAAAAATCTTCGGGATTGACCGGCTTGGCTATATGGTCGTTCATCCCGGCATCCAAGCAATGTTGCCGGTCTTCGCTGAAGACATTGGCAGTCATTGCCAAAATCGGCACCGATTCACGTCCTGGTAACGCGCGGATGAGACGGGTGGCTTCCAAACCATCCATAACTGGCATCTGCATGTCCATTAAAATCAGGTCGTAAGCGGTTTGCCTGGCTTTTGCCACGGCCACCACACCGTTCTCTGCCAAATCGGTGCTAAAACCGACTTCCTGCAATAAGGCTAGGGCCACTTCCTGATTGATTGGATTGTCCTCGCACAGCAGCAGTTTTATCCCTTGATAATCATGGATCAAGATTGCTTCCGCACCCGATATGAGGGTCACCGTGGCGGGTTCGTCTGGGGATGGCGCTGTCAAGCGAGTGAGTGTGTTAAGGAGGGTGGAGGGGGTGATCGGCTTTATCAGCACCGCATCAAATCCGGCATGCCGGGCGATTTCCAGCAAGTTAGGCTCATCGTAGGCGGTTACCAGCAGCTGTTTGGGATGCCGGGTTAACGGCAGGTCATGCAGGCGATTGGCGGTCTCGATACCGTCCATTTCCGGCATCATCAAGTCCAGCACCACTAGGTCAAAGGGTTTGCCCGCATTATCCGCCCTGGTAACCGCCGCCAAGGCGTCGGCCCCTGAATGGGCCGTGGTGACGTGCAGTCGCATGGACTCAAGCAGATTGCCCAAGATCATGCACGCCTCGGGGCTGTCATCAGTGACCAGCACCCGTTGGTTTGCCAAGTCAGCCACCGGTTTGCGGGTCACGGTGGCTAAGGATTTGGTGAAACGGGCGGTTAGCCAGAAGGTGCTGCCGTTTAACGTTTTGTTGTTGTTTGCGCCAACCTCGCCCCCCATTAGCTTGGCTAGGCTTTTGGTGATGCTCAAACCTAAGCCGGTGCCGCCATAACGGCGGGTAGTCGAGCTATCGGCTTGTTCAAAAGAGCCGAACAGCCTGGAAATCGTTTTAGGGTCGATGCCAATGCCGCTATCCTGAACTTCAAAACGCATCAGCACGTCGCGGCTGTTTTCTTCGATGACTCGGACACGCAAGATAATGCTGCCTTGTTCGGTGAACTTCACGGCATTGCTTAGATAATTCAGCAATGCTTGGGTCAAACGGGTTTGGTCACCACGTAGTTGGTAGTCAGGCAATGTTCCGGTGTCCAAAATCAGCTCCAAATGCTTTTCTTTCACCTTATCCAATACCAAGTCGGCAACATGCTTTATAACGGGTTCCAAGTCAAAATCGGCACTTTCCAACGCGAATTTACCGGCTTCAATTTTAGCAATGTCAAGAACATCGTTGATAATGGTCAGCAGATGCTGTGCGGAGGAAGCCACCTTTTGCAGTTTGTCGAGCTGGTTGATGTCTTGGGTGCCGCGTTGCAGCAAATGGGTCAGGCCGACAATCGCGTTCATCGGGGTTCTGATTTCATGGCTCATATTTGCCAGAAACAAACTTTTGGCCTGGTTGGCCTGTTCGGCTTCATGTCTGGCCTGCTCCAGTTGTAGCGTGCGTTGCTCCACTAGTTCTTCCAGATGTGCGCGGTAGTTGTCCAGCTCCTCGTTTAAACGTTTTTTCTCGGTGATGTCCTCTTTGACCGCCAGATAATGGCTGATGCTGCCGTCGGGTTGATGGATCGGGGCAATACGGGCGAATTCAAAATAAATTTCGCCGTTTTTGCGTTTGTTGCACAGCTCGCCACTCCACTGCCCGCCGCGCGCCAAGGTTGCCCATAGTTGATCATACGTTTCTTTTGGGGTCAGGCCAGACTGAAGGATGCGGGGGTTTTGACCAATCGCTTCCGCCAAGCTATAACCGGTCGCTTCGGTGAAAGCCTGGTTGACGTATTCGATTTGGGCATCGGTGTTGGTGATGACGATGCTTTCCGGGCTTTGTTCGACAGCTTGGGACAATTTGTGCAACTGCTCTTCGTTGCGCTTACGCTCGGTAATATCGCGGGCGGCGGCGAAGATGCCGACGACATTGTTTGCCGCATCGTGGTAAATGCTGGCGTTAAACTGCACTTCGGTGACCGCACCAGAAAAATGCCGGATGGCTAATGGATAGTCGGTCACCGAGCCTTGTGAAAAAACCTGCCTATAACCCGCAAGAGCCAGGTCGGGTTCGGTGAAATACTGGCAGAAGTCGCTGCCGATCAATTCATCACGCGGTCTTCCCGTGATTTGTTCGGTGGCAATGTTGACGTCAGTGATTTTACCGTTTGTGCTGATGGTCAGTAAGGGGTCCAGGCTGGCTTCAATCAGGCTGCGGGCATACAGTGATGCGGTGCGCAATTGCTGCGCGGCCTGTTCCCGTGCGGCTTCGTTCTGCTCCAGTGTGGAGACCATAAAATTAAATTGCTTCGCCAATCGGTCGATTTCATCATCGTACTTAAATGCCAGCCGGAACCCGCGCTCACCCTCGGCTATCAGTGCCACAGCGTCCAATAGCCGTTTCAGCCCACGGGTCATCGAAGTTATTACGAGACAAACTAAGCAAGTGATTAAGATGATCGCCAGTAGCGAGGATAGGACGGTTTCATAGACCAGTTCATTGATGGCGCTGACCAGATGTTTTCTGTCCATGCCGATGCGAGCCCACCCCAGCAGGCGGCTGCCGGCCAACACCGGTGCCGCCACATCGACGGCAAGCTTGCTTTCTGACAGGATGACGGGTTGCGGGTCAGCCTTTTGCAAGCTAAGGCTGACCGCATCTTGAAGATATTGGCCGATATGCGCCGGTTGGCTGTGCGCCAATACTTTACCTTCGGGCGTGGTCAGCATGGCATAGTTGACTTTAGGCCCATGCGCTATCGATTGGATGATTTCCTGAAGCCCTGCCACATCATTGGCCATAACCCAAGAGGCGCTACTGGCTGTCAAGGTGTTCACCAGCCCGATGGCCGATTCGCGGCTTTGCTGTTGCAGGAAGGCTTCTTGCCTGAGGCTTAGGAAAGCAATTGTCGGGATTATCAGCAACAGCATCCCTGACACGACAATGCTGACCAACTGGCGGCGGATGGGCAGGTTACGAAAACGCCTATAGAGTCCAGGTGTCATGCTACTCCTTTAAGCGGCGGACAGTTTTATCGAAATGCGCAACAAACAAACGCACGGGGACATAAGTTTTTGCGGTGGCGGGTTCAAAATGCGAAAGGGGGATGCGGGCCAGTATTGCTTTGCCTTCTGCACTGTTTTGCAGGTTAAACACTATGTCGGAGACTTGTTTGAGCAGTTCCGGGGGGAAATCATCGCGGGCAACCAAACCGTTATTGGGCAACGGTTTGGTTTGCCACTGTACGGTCAATTGCGCGGCCTGGTCTGGGTGGCTTTTTTGGAAAGCCGACCAAGGCGGTGGCCAAGTGGCTCCGGCGGCGGTGCTACCGAGGTAAACATTCATGATGGCGGACTCTTGCGAGCCAACGTAGCGGGATTCATAGGCGGTCATCGGCAAGCCGTGGTCGTGGAGGTATTGTTGCGGCATCATGGTGGCGGCCAGTGCGGTCGCCGCCGGAAAGCTCACGGCCTTGCCTTTCAGGTCGGCTATGGTGCGTATGCCGCTGTCTTTGCGCACCAGGATAATGCCGCGAAAAGACGCGTCGTCAGCCATTTTTCCAAACACTTGGTAACCGTGGGCCAACGCATTAATGGTTTGGTAGGGATTGGGCAACGCAAGGTCAAAATGGCCGCCATAGAGTTTTTTGTCAAACTCTGCGTAATTATATGAGGCTTCCAAGGTAAAGTTGGCGTTTGGGATACGGGCGCTGAGCAAATCGGCCAAAGGGCCGTAGACTTCAAACAAACGCACCGGATTGTGTAGGGGGTGGACGCCCAGCAGGTAGTTCCGTTTGGTTGCGGTTTCGCGCGGCTGGTCACCGTATTGGGGTTGGTAGGTTTCCAATGGGTCAGTGCAGCCACTTGGCAGCAGGCAGGCGAGCAAGAGTGCGGGCAGGGCAATGCACAGGTGGGCAACGGGCGAAAAAGGCCTGGCCGCAACCGATGTGAAGCGCCGTGTAAAAAGCACGGCGGCAGCGGGAAGGGGGTTATACATTGATAGCCTCGTCTTGGTAAAGCCGGGCAATCTCGGTGAATTCGCAGTAGCGGGCAACAAATGCCTCGACTATGTTAGGGTCGAAATGACGGCCTTTTCCGGCAATAATGAGGTCACGGGCTTGGTCAAAGGGCAACGCAGGTTTGTAAATGCGGGCTGACACCAGCGCGTCAAACACATCGGCGAGCGCCATTAGCCGTGCGGACAGTGGGATAGCCTCGCCGGACAGTTGGTCGGGATAACCCGACCCATCCCATTTTTCATGGTGGAAAGTCGCTATTTCCCTCGCCACATTGAGAAAGTCCAGCGCGGGCAGGTTAAGCTCATTTTGCGGTAACCCATGGTGTTTAAGCGCCCGTTGTATGGCTTTCTCGATGGCCACACCGCCAAGCCGGGCATGCGTTTTCATGATCTCAAATTCTTCCTTGGTGTGCTTGCCTGGTTTGAGCAGGATGTGGTCAGGGATGCCAATTTTGCCAATGTCATGCAAAGGCGCGGCACTGACAATCATTGCCAATAGCGTGTCGGTAAGTTCGGCGGCATAGCGGCCATGCATTTGCTGCAATTGCTGGCCTAAAATGCCCACATAGTTTTGGGTCCGGAATATATGGTTGCCGGTGTCGGTGTCACGTGCTTCCGCCAGCCCCGCCAATGCGCATAAGCTGACATCTTGGACCAGCAGGTTATCGTGTATGCGCCGCATGACTTCGGCTTCAAGGAAGGTGTTCTGGTCTGCCAGCCAGTCACGGACGTGTTTGAGTTCTAGCTGGGCATGCACCCGTGCAAGCAGGACAACGGGCTTGATGGGTTTGGTGATGTAGTCAACCGCACCCAGTTTAAAGCCATGCTCCTCATCTTGTTCGGCGTCCAAAGCGGTGACAAAAATGACGGGGATATCCGTGGTGGTAGGATTTTCTTTTAGCTTTTCCAGCACCTGATAGCCATCCATATCAGGCATCATGACATCAAGCAGGATCAGGTCAGGGCGTGGGGCGGTGGTGGCCACCCGAAGTGCGGCGGCTCCTGAGTTGGCGGCGCGTATCCGGTAAGATGGGCGCAGCAATTCACCGATGACGCTCAGGTTTTCCGGTTGGTCATCGACAACCAGAATGGTGTTGTCAGGAAAATTGTCATGCGGTTTGTTGTTAAATACCATTCTTAATTGTTCCTATAAGATGGGTCACTTTACGTCTATGTTGTTAAGCGGTCAGTGATTTGCACGATACGCCCATTCCATCGGGGGTGTATTGTTTATATGGATAAGTGATTATGAATAAGTTTTTCGGTATCAAACGACTGCGCGTCCTTCCCCAACTGGGGCGCAAGTAAGGCCGGCAGTCGTAGCCCTAAAACTTTTGAGTATGCACTTAAGAGGTAAATTTTAGTCCAGTTTGACCATGTAGGTGAAAATAGTAGGTGAAAATAACCTCGTTTTCACGCCAGAATGCAGGAACGGGTTTGGTGTCCCGCTAAGGTTTTTAAATCAAACAATATCCGCCAAATTCCCTTTGGTCTCCAGCCAGTTTTTCCTGTCTTGCGAGCGTTTTTTTGCCAGCAACAAATCCAGTTGGCTGCTGGTTTCATCGTTTTCGGTGACGGTCAGCTGCACCAGTCTGCGGGTGTCGGGGTTCATTGTGGTTTCGCGCAGTTGCGAGGGGTTCATCTCGCCTAAGCCTTTAAAGCGTTGCACATTGATTTGGCCTTTGAGTTTCTCGGCTTTAATCCGGTCCAACACACCTAGCCGTTCAGATTCGTCCAGCGCATAAAACACCCGCTTGCCGATATCAATCCGATATAGCGGCGGCATGGCGACGAAGACGTGCCCGGCCCTCACCAAGGCGTTGAAATGCTGGTAAAACAACGCGCAAATTAGCGTGGCAATGTGGTTGCCGTCGGAATCGGCGTCGGCCAGGATGCAGACTTTGCCGTAGCGCAGGTGTTGCAAGTCGTCAGAACCAGGCTCTATGCCCAACGCGACGGCGATGTCATGGACTTCTTGCGAGGCCATGACTTGGCTGGATTCGACTTCCCAAGTGTTGAGGATTTTGCCGCGTAACGGCATGATGGCCTGAAAATCACGCTCGCGGGCTTGCTTGGCGGAACCGCCCGCCGAATCGCCTTCCACTAAAAACAGTTCGGTGCGGTTGATGTCTTGCGCGGAACAATCGGCGAGTTTGCCAGGCAACGCAGGGCCTTGGGTGATTTTTTTGCGGATTATTTTTTTGTTGGAACGCAGGCGTTTTTGTGCGCTGTTGATAATGATGTCGGCAATTTTTTCGCCTTCGGTCGGGTGCTGGTTTAGCCACAGGCTAAAGCTGTCCTTGGCGATGCCGGACACAAACGCCACGCATTCGCGCGAGCTTAAGCGTTCTTTGGTTTGCCCTGAAAACTGCGGGTCTTGCAGCTTGACCGACAAGACAAAATGGCAGTTTTCCCAGACGTCTTCGGGGGCGACTTTTACGCCGCGCGGCAGGATGTTCCTGATTTCGCAAAATTCGCGCACGGCTTCGGTCAAACCCGCCCGCAAGCCGTTCACATGCGTGCCGCCTTGTGCGGTGGGGATCAGGTTGACATAGCTTTCGGCAAGGGTTTCCGGGCCGTTTTCGAGCGCCCAGACGATACCCCATTCCACCGCTTCATGGTTGGCCGCGCTGTTGCCCATAAACGGTTGTTCGGGGAAAAATTCAATGTCGCCGATGCGGTCGAGCAGATATTCTTTTAAACCGTCTTGATAGTGCCAAACATGCTCTTCTTCGGTTTGCTCGACTTTTAGGGTGATTTTCAGGCCAGGGCATAACACGGCCTTGGCACGCAGGTTGTGCTTAAGCCTTGAGACCGAAACTTTGTTGGAATCAAAATATTTTTCGTTAGGCCAGAATTTGACCGCTGTGCCGGTGTTGTTTTTGCCAACGGCACCGGTTTCGGTCAGTTCGGTGAGTTTTTCGCCATCGGCAAACGTCATCAGGTAAACCTTGCCGTTACGTTTGACTTCCACTTCCAGCCGTGCTGACAAAGCATTGACGACCGATACACCGACACCGTGCAGGCCGCCGGAAAACTGGTAGTTCTGGTTGGAGAATTTGCCGCCGGCATGGAGTTGGGTCAGGATGACTTCGACGCCGGGCATGCCTTGTTCAGGATGGATGTCCACCGGCATGCCCCGTCCGTTGTCGCGCACTTGCACCGCGCCGTCTTTGCACAAGACGACTTCAATGGTGTTGGCATGGCCAGCCATAGCTTCATCGACGCTGTTATCGACGACTTCTTGCACGAGATGGTTGGGCCGAGTGGTGTCCGTGTACATGCCAGGGCGTTTGCGCACTGGCTCCAGGCCGCTTAAGACTTCTATCGCTGCGGCGTTATATTCTTTGCTCATGTTGTTTGGATGTTTAAAATTTAAAAAGGGTTTGGGGCAGGGCGGGCGTATATGTTTTTAAGCGGTCATGTTTTCGGTTTTTTCAATTCGTCGTAGGGTACCCTACATAAAAGCTTAACGGTTTAAGATTTATCTATTCACAGATTTAACCCATCACCCGCGCAGCGTACCTACTTGGTTTACCGCGTAAACAAGGCGATAGATTCGACATGCCCTGTTTGCGGGAACATATCCATCACGCCCGCTTTAACCAGCTTGTAGCCCAGTTCATTGACCAGTATGCCGGCATCGCGGGCGAGCGTTGACGGGTTGCAGGACACATAAACAATCTGTTCAGGCAGCCATTTTTTAAAATGGTGCAGCACTTCCGATGCACCGGCACGGGACGGGTCGAGCATGATTTTATTGTATTTCCGCATCGCCCAAGGTTGGTCGCTGATGTCCTTGCTTAAGTCGGCGGCGTAAAACTCCACATTGTCTATGCCGTTATGGCGGGCATTTTCTTTGGCGTGGTTGACCAAGGGCTGGTCGCCTTCGATACCTACCACGAGCCGTGCTTTTTTCGCCATTGGCAGGGTAAAGTTGCCTAAGCCGCAAAACAAATCGAGTACAGTGTCGTTTTCGTTTAACGCCAGCGTTTCCAGCACACGGTTAATCATCAGCCGGTTAATTTCGTAATTGACTTGGGTGAACATCGCCGGCCTGAATTTGAATTCGATGCCGTGGTCGGGGAGGGCGTAGGTCGGGATGATTTCCGGCTCGCCAGCCAGCGGCACGATGGTGTCAGGGCCTTTGGATTGCAGGCGCAAGCTCATGTTATGTTCATGGCCAAACGCCCGCATCCGTGCTTGGTCTTCGGCGGTGGGCGGTTCCAGCACACGGATGGACAGCACACACTGGCTGTCACCGATAGCCACTTCAATCTGCGGGATTTTGTCGCGGATGGTCAGGCCGCCTATCAGCTCACCCAAGGCCAGCAACTGGGTGCCGACTGTCGGGTGCATGACGATGCAGCTGTCAATTTCCGCCAGATACGGATGCCGCCGCTCCCTAAAGCCAACCAAAACGCGGTCTTTTTTAGCGACATACTTGACCCCCATCCGCGCTTTCCGGCGGTAGCCCCAATGCGGGCCTTTCAGTGGTTCCCAAATTTCAGGGATTTCAACTTTACCAATGCGTCTGAACTGTTCGACCAGCAATTCTTCCTTGATGTGGATTTGTGCGGACGATTCGACATGCTGAAAGCTACAGCCGCCGCAGACGCCGAAATGCGCACAGGGCGCATCGACGCGGATGGGGCTACGGCTGAGCAGTGAGGCCACTTTGCCTTCGGCATAATCCTTGCGGCTTTCGGTGTAGATAAATTCGACTTCTTCGCCCGGCAAGGCTTCATCAATAAAGATCACTTTGCCGTCGACATGCGCGACGCCGCGCCCGTCATGGGCCAATGATTCTATGGTGACTTTAACCGGTGTTTCGGGTAGGGGTTTTCTTCTTGATCGTGTACGGGCCATGCTTATCGTTGTTTCCAGGTTCCATTAGCGGTTTGATACCACCAGCCCGGCTGGGCATTGCTTACCCAGCGGCTGGCGAAGGTTGATTTTATTTGTGCCGTCCATTCAGGGTGGCCGTTGGCATTGGCAATCGCCTGATAAAGGTTTTGTCGGTCTGTGTTTTCTGAGGTTATCAGTTTAGTGACTTGATTGCGGTCTTTAAGAGGCACATTTGCGGTGCTTCGGACGGTCAACAGCCCATCGGCCCGAATGCCGATATAACCTAGCCCATAATAGGGTTTTAGCGCGGCAAAACGGCTTTCCATGCTGGCCCGCAATTGCCTGATATCTGGGCTATCAATTGATAGGTTCGCATCAGCGGCTTGGGCAGCGGGGACGACTACGTTAATGGCTTCATCAAGCAGCCGGAACGCGGCAATCTGCCAATCAGACAAGCTGGCTTTAGGTTCGGTTTTTTCCGGCGTGATGCTCTGGATGTCTTTGATGATTTCATCGGCGGCTTTTTCAGCGGCGGCGGCGGGGAAGTAGATGTTAATCGTGACACAGGCCGTCAGTAATAATGCACCCAAAAGGGATAATTTTTTCATGATGTTCTCCAGGTTGTGTAAGTGAGGGTTCTGTTGGGCTTCGTTGGGGAGTTCTTAACGGTTGCGGACATTGCCAAGAAACCCGGTTCCAAGTGCATTGAATTAATGTCTGGATTAATAAACCAGAGCATGATTGACTAAATATCTTGAGCTTTTCTCCACAAGAACCATTTCCGCCACAAATTCACCCTCTTGTCCGGCACAGCATTTTTCCAAACTATGGCGATTAGCGAGAATTTCTTCGTCTGATTTGTTTGCCAATTCCATAAATAGCCTTTTAAACGCCCCATCATTTAATAATCACTTCATCGGTAGTCGAAATACGGCCTAACCGTTCCATCAGCACCGCCCAGTCAACGCGGGGATTATAGCCGATCACATCAATCCGTGGCAGGCCGCCGCCTTTGATGATCACATAACCCTGTGGCGCGGCTTCCACGCCAGACAATTGACAGACACCCTCGTGCAAATAACAGCCCAAGCCAATTTTGTCGTAGCCGAAAGTTTCAAAGATGCTTAAAAAGCCTTTTGAAAGCAGATCAGCCGCCGCGCCGCCGCCGATGCTGGCAATATTTTTCACCGCTTTCTGGCTGATACGATGCTTGGAATCATCGTCATCCGGTGTGCCTAGCCAGGCAAAAAATGTTACTGGACGCCAGTTTTCAAGATAGAGCTGCCTGACAAAGCCTGATAATTTGCCGGTAATGCCGCCAAACTTAAGTTTTTGGGTGAGCAGGTCCAAGTCTATCCGGTCAATTTCCAGCTCGCCATACAGTTTTGGGAATGCGCTGAACAATCCCGATGACGCGAGGTTGGTGATTTTAACGACACCGTCAAACGCATGGATGTCTATTTCACCGTCCAAGCTCAGGGTTTTGTTGCGGTATTCAACTTTGGGGATTGTACCGCCGATACTGCCTGATAACGGTGTCCAATTTAAGGTCTGCGATAATTGCTTCAGCGATACGTCAGTTAATTTGCCGACAAAATAAACGTCCGGCTCTTGCGCGGCTTTTGCTTGCCAGCCAAATTGGTCGATGTCGATTGTACCGCCTAAAAAGGGGAGGGTGGTTTTTTTTAGTAGCCGAAGCGTTTTTGCCCGGGTTAAAAATGCCAATGCCGATGCGCCTATTGGCAACGGGCCAAGTTTTAATGTTTGCCAAGCAACGTGTGAGGGGGTGGCGAATGCGTTATCGTCAGACCAGAACACGGTGCCAGCGCCGTCTTCAAGGCTGATGCGCGAGGCCGTATCATGGATGGCCAGCTTATTGACGGTTGCCGTCAATGCCGATAAGGCGTTTGCCCTAATGGTTAAGTCGGCTTTTAACTGGCCGGCCGCCGAGAGGCCGTCCAGTGCCGTTTGCTCAAATAAGGGTTTTAAATAAATGGCGGATAGCTGTTGTAAATCTGCGCTGTGCAGGGATAGCTGCGCTTTTGCTATGTCCAGTTTTTTTTTGTAGCGAATTAGGGCATTGCCTTTTAACGTGGCAATCTGCGGGTGGCGTAGTTGTGCTGATGTGATGGCCACGCTTTGTTGGGCGATATGCCAGTCGCCAGTGGCCGTCAGGCTGATGTTTTGGCGGTCTGTTTCCAGATAAATGGGCTCGGCATACAGCGCCCCTTTTTTTAAGCGGGTTTCACTTTGCCAATGCCATAACCCATTATCGTCACGGGCTTTTAGTTTGGTCGCCACCGTTAGTTTTTCCGTGGCAAAGCGGCCATCTTTAGTTTGTCCGGTCAGGCCATTAATGTCGGCACTTAGCGTCAGGGCTGCCGTTTGCGTATTATTGCCTGAGGCCTTCAAGTTGATGCTGATGAGCCCCTCGGTTAATTCAAGCGTTGTGGGTAACAGGGGTTGCAAACGCGTGCTGTCCACGGCTTTAACGTTGGCCTGCATTTGCCAATCATCGCCTTGTTGCACGGCGTTGACTGTTATGGTTCCGCCCGCCAGTTGCAAGTCGCTTAGCTTGAGGGTGCTGTGGTCTTGCTTTATGGTTAAAGTGAAGCGGGCGTTCGGTGATTGCCAGTATTTGGATTGCAAGTTAGCCAGCCCTTGCCTGCACATCAACTCTTTGCCCTGCCAACTGAAATCATCACAACGGATATTGACTAGCGTCAGGTCATGGAAGGGCTTGGGCAGGCTGAGTTTGTCGATGGTCAACACCAGTTTTTGCGGGGCTTGGGCGGGATCAGTCAGGCCAATGTGGATGCCCTGCACGTTCCAGCGCGGCGTGGTGATTGAGCCGATGCCTAGAGTGAATTCCGGCAGCGCGTGGGCAACGGGGCAGGCTAGGACAAAAACCAAGAACAAAAATAATTTGGGCATTGGGTTAGGTGATTGCCGAAAAAGAACGCCCCATCAACAAGGTGCTGATCCGTAAAAAAATGTCCACCAAAACCACAAGAGGCATGAAATAATTTTGGCGACATAACGACTGCCAGCCCTTCAAGGACTGGCAGTCGTTATATCCAGCCACTGTGTAAAATGTTTTCAACCAGGAAAAACGCCGGTTGACAAATAGCGGTCGCCACGGTCACAGGCAATCACGACGATGACGGCGTCTTCCAGTTCTGCCGCTAAGGTCAATGCCGCAGCCACGGCACCGCCCGAGGAAATGCCGGCAAAAATGCCTTCTTTTGCGGCTAAGGCGCGGGTGGTCGTTTCTGCCGTAGCCTGACCGACATCAATAATCCGGTCAACCCGCTCCGCTTGGTAAATTTTAGGCAAATATTCTTTCGGCCAGCGTCTGATGCCGGGGATTTTAGACTCGCCTTCCGGTTGCACGCCGATAATCTGAATGGCTGGGTTTTGTTCTTTGAGGAATTTTGATGTGCCCATAATCGTGCCGGTCGTACCCATTGAGCTGACAAAATGCGTGATCTGTCCCCGTGTGTCACGCCAAATTTCAGGGCCGGTGCCTTCGTAATGGGCGCGGGGGTTGTCAGGATTGGCGAATTGGTCGAGGATTTTGCCTTCACCCGCCGCTTCCATACTTCTGGCCAAATCAATCGCCGCTTCCATGCTGCCTGCGGCGGGTGTCAGGATAATTTCCGCGCCGTAGGCTTTCATCGAGGCGCGGCGTTCTTCGCTCATGTTGTCCGGCATAATCAACGTCATTTTATAGCCTTTGATAGCTGCCGCCATTGCCAGCGCGATGCCGGTGTTGCCGCTAGTCGCTTCGATGAGCCGGTCGCCGGGCTTGATGTCGCCCCTGGCTTCGGCGTGGTTGATCATGCTGAGTGCCGGGCGGTCTTTTACCGAGCCTGCGGGGTTATTGCCTTCCAGCTTAACCAAAATAGTGTTGCGGGTGTTGCCCGGCAAACGTTGCAGCCGTACTAAAGGGGTGTTGCCGACAAAAGCTTCAATGGTGGGATAAGTCATAGCGGTCAGTTCCGTACAAGTTAAGGGTTTTAAGTACATACTCAAAAGTTTTAGGGCTACGACGGCCCGTCCTCAAAGGACGCGCCGTCGTTTTATGCCGAAAAGCTTATTCATAATGACTTAACCGATTATCCCATAAAAGCTATGGGCGAAAACGGGCTTTTATTACGGGGCAAAACAGTGGGTGCAAAACTTATTTTCGTACCCCAAAACCACCCAATAAAGCCGATAACATTAAAGTGGCTATGAGTGGTTTCTTGGTAAAGCGAGACCTAAAAAATAGGGTGGTGGTAAAAAGGGTAATGATATTTTGAAATCAAAAAACATGTTTTTTGATTTCTCTGTCACTTAGGTATTTGAATGTTTACCACCACCAAAAATAGGTGATATGACACAGATTAGGGCAAACCCAATGCCGCAGCATGTTTTGGGGGCATCTGGCAATAAGATGATTTTAATGGTTTTTAGTTTTCTTGGCGTTTTCGGCGGAAGCTAATCCCTATTTCTTTGATTGATGCCAGATAAAAGTGACCTTGTTGAGTTAAGGCTATTTTTATGGGCGCTTAAGCAATAAGTGAGTGATTTAGCATATTATTAACTATAAACTGTGTCATATCACATAGTTCAATGGGTTTGTACCTAAGTTCATAGCACAACATGATGTATTTTAAGGTTAAAAAAATATGGCATAATAAGTGCTTAATTTGTTTTTGCAGCACTCTGGTGTTGTACGCCTGTTATATGGATAGCGGGTGTTCTAAATTTAATCATTAAAAAAAAACCATATCTTCTTCCCACGTTTTATAAGGAAAACAGTTAATGAAAGCAAATAGCAAATATATGGCCTCTTTTATTTCTTTAGTTGCAGTAGGCTTGTTGGCGGCTTCTGCGAGCCAGGCGGCGACAAAACCTTCAAGCATTTTCACGTTTACCCCTAAAGCAACCGATGATGTTTTTTCAGTGAAAAGTAAGGGCTGGCGCGACCCTGCCTTTGGTGATATGGGTTGGACACACCATTCTGACTGGGGGACTGTCCGCGCCAGACGTGGGGAGACTGTGACAATCAGAATGGCGGCAGCTGATGCGGGTGTCCATCCGGGCATCACAGTTTGGTATCGTGGCGTAGCTGACACGGCCTCTGACACCTATGTCGTCGACCATTTTTATCCGCAAAATGCAAATTTTGCTAAATTTGGCGCTACCGATGACACGAGCGGCGAAAAACTGGGCAACATCGTTATGCGCTATATTGTTCATGGGTATGACGCAGATGGCAATACTAAAACAATAAGAAGCATGAAACCTATAAAAGATGGCGTTCCAGGCCAATTGGAAGTGAGTTTTGTAGCGCCGCGCAATGGCAATTATATGTTTGTGGTAGGTGGTTTTAACCCTGATGCGGGCGTCGACACTACCCTAAAATATAATGTTGATGTTAATGTCACACGGACGCCAGCTCCTGTTGCGGAATAAGTGATGTTGGCTAGGCTCTAAAGGCGGTTTCCACCGCAAAGGGGATGGGCGGTGGAAATTTCTTAATTTATGCGGGTCATTTGGCGGCAGAATGTGCCAGTGAACCGCAACCGCCTCGCCTTAAGCGGCATAAAACTGAACCCATCCGTCCTAAAGTACAAAATATAGTCAAAATAATAATTTACAGGTCATTTTATGAATACAGGTCACGGTTTAAATACGGGTTCGGCCAACTCTTTTCGTGTCATTGTCGCGTCGGGCGCCGTGTGGTTGTTTGCCGCGCTAATGACGGGTGAAGCCGTAGCGCATGGAAATACACCACCTTCCTTAAAAGGTGTCGTCGCCCCTCCGGTACCGGGTTTACTTGATGGTGATGCGCCGATTGTTATTGACAAAGCCGCCGCCATTCAGTTAGGCAAGGCATTGTTTTGGGATGTCAATGTGGGCAGTGACGGTATGGCCTGCGCATCTTGCCATTTTCATGCAGGGGCCGATGGCCGTATTAAAAACCAGCTGTCGCCTGGAAAGCTTAGAAGGCTAAAGCCGACCACACGGACTTTTGAAGCAGCTGCATCGGGTAGTGATGGCGGCACCAATTACATGTTGAAGGCTAGCGATTTTCCGTTACATCAACTGAGCGATCCGACTGATAAAGAATCATCGGTGCTGTTTGACACCGATGATGTGGTTTCGTCAGCCGGTGTGTTTTTGGCGCGCTTTAACAGACGGCAAGGCGAGGGCACTCAGGATGATTGCACCCCGAAAATGGATGCCATTTTTCATCTAGGCGATTTAAACACGCGCCAAGTCCAGTCTCGGCAAGCGCCTAGCGTGATTAACGCCGGCTTTAATTTCCGCAATTTTTGGGATGGGCGTGCCAACAATATTTTTAACGGGGTTTCGCAGTATGGTGCGCGTGATGTAAACGCCGGCGTTTGGGTGGTTGGGCAAGATGGCGTTGTCAGCAAACAGCTATTGCGCTTGGAAAACTCCTCGCTGGCATCGCAAGCCGTGGCGCCACCGGTCAACACGTCAGAAATGTCTTGCAAACAGCGCAACCTGTCTGATATTGCCCGCAAAGTGCTGCCCCGCCGTCCATTAGAAACTCAAAGCGTCCATCACGCGGATAGTGTGCTTGCCGGTCTGCGCGACTTGTCAGGCAAAGGGCTTGGCACTTCCTACGAAACGATGATAAAAACGGCCTTTGCCTCCCGTTACTGGACAGGTGCGGGCGAATTTGGCAAACCTGCCGCTTTAGACGCCACACCGTACACGCAGATGGAAGCCAATTTCCCGATGTTTTTTGGCTTGGCGTTGCAGCTTTATCAGCAAACTTTGGTTTCTGACCAAACCCCTTTCGATACCCCGCGACTTTCAGGGTTCCCACAAATGCCGAAGGGCTTGGATGAGCAGCAGAGAAATGGCCTGAAAATTTTTCTTGATGCCCATTGTCTTGAATGCCATAAAGGCCCCACTTTTTCTGGTGCGGCGCATCCAAGCATTTATACCCTCTCGGATGCTTTTTCATCACTGCGTTTGGTAAACCGCAAAACCATCAATGGCGCTTTTGGTGCGAAAGGTGTCGCGCAGGGACTGTTGGACGAGGGGTATTTTAACACCAGCGTCACACCTGTCAGCGCCGATCCGGGCATAGGAGGCCGTGACCCGTTTGGTAATCCGTTGTCTTTTAGTCAGCAATACCTGCAGTTTTTGTTGACGGGTAAGCCTTTGATAGATCCAGTGATTGTCAATTCCTGCGATTTGGATAACGCGTTTTCCCAAGATTATCTAAAAAGCGAACTTATCGGCGACACTTCTATTGTCGGCGGCTGCGGTGACCGTTCTATCTATGCGAAGGTGCCGAAAGCCCCCGTACTTTTGGCGGAATTGGAAAAAAGGAATGATGGGCGGGCTATGGTCGCTGTCAACGGTGCGTTTAAAGTGCCATCCTTGCGTAATGTCGAGCTGACCGGGCCTTATATGCACAATGGCAGTCTGCTTACATTGGAGCAAGTGGTTGATTTTTATTTTCGCGGCGGCAACTTTAAGAATCCCCACCATTTCGCCACGGTGGTGTTTCCACAAACAATCAGCGCACAAGAAAAAGCCGATTTGGTGGCTTTTTTGAAATCACTGACTGATGAGAGGGTGCGTTGGGAACGCGCACCGTTTGACCATCCGGAGTTGGCGATACCTCATGGTCATGAGGAAAGCCCGAGCCCGCAGCATCCTGAGCTGGCAAAGGATCTGTTTTTGCAAGTGCCGGCGGTGGGCAAAAATGGCAGAGATAGCGCTTTAGGGCCAATAAAGGCGTTCCACACTTATTTGCAGCCTTAGGGGTGTGAGGGTAAGCCCATAACTGTTATTGGGCTGTTTTATCCGTCAAAAAAACCGTGCCACTGCATGTCCTTCAAGGATGCGCAGTGGTCAATAAACAGTTCAAATTAACCATTCCAGCAAATTTTTCCGCTGATCAATCTGCCAGCAAGACCCGCCACAAAAGGGCGGAAAGCCATGGGTGGTGGGTTAAATCTGTAGCTGCACGTTAATAAGCTTGAGTGCAAACCTTGTTAGCCTCAGTACAAGCCAAGGCTTGTGCTCCAACCACCACGTTTAACCCACTACTTGCAGTTGTAAGGTGTGGGGTGCAAGCCTTGGTCTGTTCTAGCACAGGATCAAAGCTTGCGCTCCCCCCGTCTAAACCGCTGCCCGCCAGTTGGAATAACATATAAAGGGCAGTACGCCTTTATGTTGAAAACCAGCATCGTGAATTTGCTACAATGCCTGTTTTTTTGCTGAAGTAGAGTAATAAATGGACGTTATCCAACGTATTGCCGAAGAATTATCCGTTACTGAAAAACAAGTAAGCGCCGCTGTTTTATTGCTTGATGAGGGGGCGACTGTCCCGTTTATTGCGCGTTACCGTAAAGAGGTGACCGGAGGTCTTGATGACACCCAATTGCGTTTTCTCGAAGAACGGTTGGGGTATTTGCGTGAACTTAACGGCCGGCGGCTGAGCATTCTCGATAGTATTGGCGGACAAGGCAAACTGACGCCACAACTTGCCCAGGCTATCAATGCGGCTGACACCAAGACTTTGTTGGAAGATTTGTATCTGCCGTATAAGCCCAAGCGGCGCACGAAAGCGCAGTGTGCCCGCGAAGCCGGACTGGAGCCGCTGGCGGACGTGTTGCTCGATGACCGCTCATTAATTCCCGTACAAATTGCCGCCGATTATATTGACAACGCTAAGGGGGTGGCGGATGCCGCCACCGCACTTGAAGGGGCGCGGCAAATCATCATGGAGCGTTTGGCTGAAGACGCCGGGTTATTGGCTGATTTACGCGGGCGGGTCTGGCAAAAAGGCATTGTCCATGCGACGGTGATGGCGGGCAAGGAGGCGCAGGCAGAAAAATTCAAAGATTATTTCGATTATCAGGAAAACATCAGCAAAATCCCCTCACATCGTGCTTTAGCCTTGTTACGCGGGCGTAATGAAGATATGTTGGCCTTAACCCTTAAGCCAGAAGCTGACGAAAAAGCGGGGCATGCACTGTGCGCCCAGTGGGTCGCCCGGCACTTAAATGTCACTGACAATAGTAGCCCCGCCGATGCGTGGCTTGCTGAAACCGCGCGTTTTGCCTGGAAAATCAAGTTGTTCACGCGTATTGAGCTGGATTTGAAGCAGCAATTGCGGGAAGTTGCCGAGCTGGAAGCCATCCGGGTGTTTGCCAGTAATTTGCGGGATTTGCTATTAGCGGCCCCGGCGGGCGCAAAAGTTACAATGGGCTTGGATCCGGGCATCCGTACTGGCGTTAAAGTGGCCATTGTGGATGCGACCGGTAAGTTGCTGGCGACCGACACTATTTATCCCCATCCGCCACGCAAACAGTGGGACGAATCCATTGCCCAGCTGGCAAAACTGATAGCGCAACATAACGTTGATTTGGTCAGTATCGGCAATGGCACCGCATCTAGGGAAACCGACCAGTTAGTTGCTGAGGTGATGAAGCGGCACGGTGCATTGAAATTTAAAAAGATTATCGTTTCAGAAGCGGGCGCGTCAGTTTATTCGGCATCCGAATTTGCCGCCAAAGAATTTCCTGAGTTGGATGTGTCGTTGCGTGGCGCGGTGTCTATTGCCAGACGCCTGCAAGACCCGTTGGCAGAGCTGGTTAAAATTGAGCCAAAATCCATAGGGGTGGGGCAATACCAGCATGACGTCAATCAACTCCAGTTAGCCCGTGGGCTTGATGGTGTGGTTGAGGATTGCGTGAATGCGGTGGGTGTCGATGTCAATACGGCGTCGGTTGCCTTGCTGAAACAAGTGTCCGGGTTATCGGCCAGTGTCAGTGAAAATATTGTCAATTACCGGAATGAACATGGGGCGTTTGCCAATCGCAAACAATTGAAGAAAGTGCCGCGTTTGGGTGATAAGGCCTACGAACAGGCGGCCGGTTTTTTGCGTGTCATGAATGGCGATAATCCCCTGGACGCGTCAGCAGTGCACCCCGAAGCTTATCCGGTGGTGTAAGCGATCATTAAAGACACCGGAAAATCCATCCGTGACCTTATCGGCCAAGGCCAGTTTTTGCGCCAGTTAAATCCTGCAAACTATACTGACGGGCATTTCGGTGTGCCGACGGTGACCGACATTTTGCAAGAGTTGGAAAAACCCGGGCGTGATCCGAGGCCGGAATTTAAAAGTGTGGAATTTAAAGCCGGTGTTGAGAAAATCACCGATCTTGAACCTGGCATGACGCTTTCCGGCGTGGTGACCAATGTCGCCAATTTTGGTGCGTTTGTTGATATTGGCGTACATCAGGATGGCCTGGTGCATATCTCCCACTTATCCGACACTTTTATCAAAGACCCGCGCGATGCCGTGAAAACGGGGAATATGGTCAAAGTTAAAGTGCTGGAAGTGGATGTCGCGCGTAAACGTATTTCTCTGACGATGAAAACGGCAACGGACACCGCCGCCGATCCGGGTTCTGCGCGTGTGCCGCAAAGGCCTGCCAAACAACCTAAACAACCGGTGCAGCCGCAAGGTTCTATGGCTAATGCTTTTGCCAAGGCATTGGGAAAGTAAATAACCATAGCTCTGCTATACTAACTTCATCATTAACATACCCGCAGGATTTGAGATGGACAAATACAACCGTTTTTTCGTTACCCTCTTGTTTACCGGATTGATAGGTGGCTATGCCCCGATAAGCCAGGCTGACGTAAGTCAGACTCATTGCAGTTATGGCCAAAAAATCAGTGAGAAAGCGTTGCGCACGCTGACCAACATGACGACAAACATCCTGGAATTGCCAAAAAACATGATTAACACAACGAATGACAGCAACATCTTTTATGGTTTGACAGGCGGGGCGTTCAAAGGCTTGCTGAATATGGTTGGACGGATGAGCGTGGGCGTTGCTGATTTAGTCAGTTTGCCTATCCCCACCAAACCTGTCGCCTATCCATTGTATATCTGGGACGATTTTGACATTGATACGAGCTACAACGATGTGTTTCGTCTTGATACCTGCCCGAAAGCCGGGCCTGTTGTTGCAGTCCCTATGGTACAGCCGGTGGTAGTGCCTGCGGTGGTGCCAAGTGTGCCAGTTATTGACCGTTCAAATCAGTATAACCAGCAAACCAACCGTAAGTTGGACACGCTGTTTAAAAAACAAATGATGAAATAAATACAGCCGCTACCGCTATGAAATCAGACAGCGCAGCAATTAAAAGACGATACGACCGGATTGCGCCTTATTTTGAGGTGCTGGAAGCGGCGATGGAGGGTATGTTTTTCAAGCCCTGGCGCAAAAAGCTATGGGCGAAAGTTGACGGTTATCATATTCTCGAAGTTGGGGTGGGGACGGGGAAAAGCTTTGATTATTATCCTGCTAATGCCCGGATCACTGCGATTGATTTTAGCCCGCAGATGCTTAAACAGGCGCTAGATAAGAAAAGCAGAAAGCAGGTGGCTGTCGAGCTTGAGTTAATGGATGTGCAGTCGTTACCTTTTGCCGACAACAGTTTTGATACGGTTATTGCGTCTTTTGTTTTTTGTTCGGTGCCGTTGCCCATGAAAGGGTTGAAGGAAGTTTATCGGGTTTGCAAGCCGGGCGGGCAAGTGTTGTTGCTGGAGCATGTGTTAAGTTCACGGCCCGTGCTTGCTTGGTTTATGAGGCTGGTTAATCCCGCAGTTGTCGGTTTGTTGGGGGCGAATATCAATCGCACCACCGTTAAAAGTGTGCAGGCATGTGCTTTCCAGTTGGTGCATGTGGATGACCATAGCAGCGATATGATTAAGCTGATTGAAGCCAGAAAATAACGTGTTGAATACGTTGGCAGTGGGCGGTGACGGGGCCGCCCACTGCGAATCCGGTCAAATGCCCCGATACAATTCCAAATATTGTTCGGCGCTATGTTGCCACGAGAAATCCTTGGCCATTGCGTTAACTTGCATTTTTTTCCATGCCTTGGCATTGTTGTATAAAAGCAGCGTACGTTTGACCGCTTCCAACAATGCCCCAGCGCTGGCTTCGGTAAAAACAACCCCGGTGGCGGTGTTATTGGCCAGTGTTTCCGGCGTGCTGTCCACGACCGTGTCGGCAAGCCCTCCTGTTTTGCGCACAACCGGAACAGTGCCATAACGTTGGCTATACATCTGATTTAAGCCGCAGGGTTCAAAGCGCGAAGGCATCAGAAAAATGTCCGACCCCGCTTCGATAAGATGCGCGAGCGATTCGTCATAGCCAATGGTCACGGCTATTTTATCGGGATATAGGGTTTGCAGTTGCAGCAAGTGCTGTTCGAATTCGCTGTTGCCGGCGCCTAGGAGGACAAATTGGATAGGCATGGCCAGTATGTCAGGAAGGCATTCAAGCACCATGTCGATACCTTTTTGTTCAACCAGTCGGCTGATTAGCCCAAATAGGGCGCACTTGTTATCGGTCGGAAGCCCGGTGCGTTCTTGTAATTCGGCCTTGTTGGCGTATTTTTTGTCGAGCGATTTTGCTTGGTAAGGATGGTTAATATAACGGTCCGTTGCGGGATTCCATTGCTCAAGGTCAATGCCGTTGATGATGCCGCTTAATGTGTCTTTTCTATGCGACAGCAACCCTTCGAGGCCATATCCAAATTCCGGTGTTTGAATTTCCAACGCATAGGTTGGGCTGACTGTGGTGATATGGTCAGCATAAACTAAGCCGCCTTTCATAAAAGACAGCATATTAAAAAACTCCAGGCCGTTGGCATGCCATAATTGGCCAGGCAAGTTTAATGCCGCTATTTGGCTGGCCGGAAACAGCCCCTGATAAGCCATGTTGTGTATGGTGAAAATGGTTGCCGGGCGGTGTTTTTCCAACGATAACAGCGCCGGCACCAAGCCGCTTTGCCAATCATTACAGTGGACAATATCGGGCTTCCAGTCGTGGTCTGTCCGGTTCATTGCAACTTCAACGGCAACCTTGCAAAACAGGGCGAAACGTTCGGCATTATTAGGCCAAGCGTTGCCATTCCCATCACTGTAAGGGTTGCCCGGATAATTGAAAAAATCAGGGAAATCAACCAGCCAGACCGTGATTGGGCTATCCGGCATTTGTGTTTCAAGGATATTGACTGTCCGGTTGTCAACGCGCAGCGAACATAACGTGCGGACATTGCCACTGATTTTTACGGCTTGGTAGTTGGGTATGATCAAACGTATGTCTTGACCTAATTCGGCCAGCGCTTTGGGTAAGCTGCCCGACACATCAGCGAGGCCACCGGTTTTGATCAGCGGATGCGCTTCGCTAGTCACAAAAAGTATTTTTTTCATAAGTCTTCCTTAGTTGCGATAGTTGCGATCATTTATAACTTTAAGATCACAGCGCCTAAAGGTGGTATGGTGAGGTTGACGGAATGGGGCAGGTTCATCCATGCACGCGGCTCCGATACTGCAAAGCCATTACCGGCATTGGTGCCGCCATAATAGGCGGAATCGGAGTTGAAAATCTCTGTGTAGACGCCTTCTTTAGGGACGCCAATCCTATAATTTTCACGGGTCACCGGTGTAAAGTTGAGGATGACGATTAAGTCGTCAAGCTCGTGTTTACGCCGATAACTGATGATGGATTGTTGGACGTCATGGCAATCTATCCACTCAAAACCCAGAGGGTCAAAATCGTGCTTATATAAAGCAGGTTGCGATTTATAGAGATGGTTCAGGTCTTTTATTAGCGTTTGTATGCCTTGATGGTGCGGATAATCGAGCATATACCAGTCCAATGCCTTATTGAAATTCCACTCGGTGCCTTGGCCAAATTCACAGCCCATAAATAGCAGTTTTTTACCTGGATAGGTGTACATGAATGTGTAAAGCAGGCGCAAGTTGGCAAAGCGTTGCCATTGGTCGCCAGGCATTTTGTTGACTAAAGAGCCTTTGCCATGGACGACTTCATCATGGGAAAAAGGCAGGGCAAAGTTTTCTGTGAACGCGTAGAGCAAACCAAAGGTGAGTTGGTCATGGTGATGCTTGCGATGCACAGGGTCTTGGCTCATATAAGCTAATGTGTCGTGCATCCAGCCCATATTCCATTTCATCGAGAATCCCAAGCCGCCTGTCCAAGTTGGGCGGGTCACTTGTGGCCAAGCGGTTGACTCTTCTGCCATCATCACTGTGCCAGGGTGCTGGCTGTGCGTGACAATGTTGAGTTCCCTTAAGAAATCAATGGCTTCAAGGTTCTCGTTGCCACCGTATTTGTTGGGGATCCAGTCATTATGTTTGCGCGAATAATCCAGATAGAGCATCGAAGCGACAGCATCGACCCTTAGCCCGTCAAGATGAAACTCTTCGAGCCAAAATATGGCGCTAGCCAATAAAAAGTTTTTGACTTCATTACGGCCGTAGTTATAAATTAGAGTGCCCCAGTCACGATGCTCGCCTTTGCGCGGGTCTTCATGTTCATAGAGGGCGCTGCCGTCAAAACGGGCCAGGGCGAACGCATCTTTAGGGAAATGGGCGGGCACCCAGTCAAGAATCACACCGATACCGTTCTGGTGACAGGCATCAACAAAATAACGGAAGTCGTCCGGTGTGCCATGACGGCTAGTCGGTGCGAAATAACCGGTGGTTTGGTAACCCCAAGAGGCATCTAAGGGATGTTCGGTGACTGGTAGCAATTCGATGTGGGTAAAGCCCATTTTTTTTGCATAGTCAACAAGTTCGACCGCAAGCACCCGGTAATTAAGGAAATTGCCTTGGCTATCCCGCCGCCACGAACCTAAATGCACCTCATAAATGGCCATAGGTTCATACAGCCAGTTTTTATCGGTACGCTCGGCCAGCCATTGTAGGTCTTGCCAGACATAGCTATTTTTTGGGACGACCATTGAAGACGTGCTGGGGCGAAATTCAAACTGTTGGCCGTAAGGGTCGGTTTTTAAAAGGACTTGGTTGCTGTTGCGGTTCAGTATTTCAAACTTGTATAAACAGCCTGCTTGCAGACCCGGAATAAACAGTTCCCAAATGCCGCTGCCGCCCAGGCTGCGCATCGGATTACAACGGCCATCCCAGCGGTTAAAATCACCCACCACACTCACGCGTCCTGAGTTAGGCGCCCACACGGCAAATAAAACCCCTTCGATACCATCAATGGTATGCAAATGTGCGCCCAGTTTTTGATAAATATGCCAGTGTTTGCCTTCACCAAATAAATGCTGATCAAATTCAGGCAGTTGGGGAGGAAAGTCATAAGGGTCATAAGTCTCATGGCTGTTGCCCTCCTTGTCCACCCAGGACAACTTATAATGTGCTGGCAATTCACCTTCATTGGCGATATAGTCAAAAAAGTCTGTGCCATCAATTCTTGTGAACGCTTTTTTGCTGTCGCTAAGGCTGACGGTTTCGGCAAACGGCAAATAGACTTTGATGTGGATTTTATTGTGCTTTTGATGGCGACCTAACACTGAAAAAGGATCATGGTGCTTAGCGGTTATTATTTTTGTAGAATCAGCGTCCAGTATGACGGTCGATTGCTTTTTCACTTTGCTTTGCCCTCAATTTAGTAGAATAATGTCTGATGAATGTTACCAAAATAAAACAATAATTGTGAATCAATTCCATCTGGAGATGAAAAATGTCAGCACCCGATACCAAAAAGCATGAACTTAACATCCAGCATCTGACCCGAAACACTATCGCGCTGATATTGGCCGGTGGGCGGGGTTCACGGTTAATGAATATGACAGAATGGCGTGCTAAGCCAGCGGTGCCGTTTGGCGGCAAGTTCCGGATCATTGATTTTCCGCTTTCTAATTGTGTTAATTCGGGTATCCGTAAAATAGGTGTTTTGACCCAATACAAGGCTGACACTTTAATTAGGCACATTCAGCAAGGTTGGGGGTTTTTACGCGGTGAATTCGGGGAATATGTTGATTTGTTGCCCGCTCAGCAGCGCCATGGGGAAGACTCTTGGTATAAAGGCACGGCGGATGCCGTATTTCAAAATATCGACATTTTGCGCCGCCGTAAGCCCGAACATATTCTGATCCTGGCCGGAGACCATATTTATAAGATGGATTATGCCGCCATGCTGGCCGACCATGTTGAAAAAAATGCCGACTTGACCATAGGGTGCCTGGAAGTCTCGCTAGAAGATGCGACCGCTTTTGGAGTGATAGACATTGATGATAACCGGCGGGTCAGGGCGTTTGTCGAAAAGCCTAAAAATCCGCCCGTTATGCCTGGACGGACTGACACCGCGCTAGCTTCTATGGGCATCTACATTTTCAATGCCGGTTTCTTGTTTGAGCAGTTACTTAAAGACGCTGATATGAAAGGCTCAAGCCACGATTTTGGTAAAGACATTATCCCTTCCGTGATCGATAAATATGTTGTTAATGCCTACCCATTTTTGGATTTGCAAGGGCAACAAAGTTACTGGCGCGATGTCGGCACGATAGATGCCTATTGGGCCGCTAATATGGAACTGATTGGAGTAAACCCTGATTTGAACCTATATGATAAAACTTGGCCTATCTGGACTTATCAGGCACAAACCCCACCCGCTAAGTTTGTTTTTGATAACGATGAGCGGCGTGGCTTTGCGGTTGATTCAATGGTTTCGGGCGGGTGCATTGTTTCTGGGTCGCAAATCCGCCATTCCCTGTTGTTTTCTAATGTCAGGGTGAATTCTTACACTACATTGCAGGATACCATTGTACTGCCTGAAGCGACTATTGGCCGCCATTGCCGTATCACAAAAGCCATTATCGAACGGGATTGCATTGTTCCGGAAGGCACGGTTATTGGCGAGGACAGAGCGGATGATGAAAAACGTTTTTATGTAAGTGAAGGGGGGGTTGTATTGGTCACCCCGGATATGTTGGGGCAGCGATTACATTATGTCCGCTAATAAAGCTTCTGTTGTCGCCGCTGACATGAGCCGCCATATCTGTTTTTCTGAAAACAAAATCAATCAATAGGTTGCCGTTCATCTGTTTTTAGGCCACCTGCTTTCTTGAGGCTGGTGATCCGGCGCTGGGAGATGGAATGCTTCGGGTATTGAAGAATAATTTTGAGATGATAAGTGAATACTATTTTAAATAAACGTCGTGCAGGTGTCCTTTTGCACATCACGTCTTTGCCGGGTACGGGCAGGTGTGGTGATTTGGGACAAAATGCTTATTATTTTGTGGATTTTTTGCATAATGCGGGTATGGGTGTGTGGCAAACTTTGCCCTTGGCGATGCCCCATGCTGATGGGTCGCCTTATCAGTGTTTATCGGCCCACGCTGGAAATCCCGAATTGATTAATATCGATTGGTTGGTTAATAAAGGTTGGCTGCCGTTATCGGCAAACTGTGAGGAGTGTCAGGGCACACCTAAATTTAATAAAACTTGCCTCATATCGCAGGCTTTTTTCGGTTTTTTAGATCACGCCGAACAACAGGACAAAGATGATTATGCCCTTTTTTGCCAAACAAAAGCATTTTGGCTTGATGATTTTTCTTTGTTTATCGCCCTCCGGCGCGAATTTAACGAACAATGTTGGAATCAATGGCCAGCGCCATTCAAAGGGCGGGACGCCAAAGCCCTTAAGGCGGTAAGCTACCGTCTTAAGGATGAAATAGATGCCATCAAGTTTGAACAATATGTTTTTCTTAAACAATGGATGGCGTTAAAAGCTTATGCAAACGGGAAGGATGTTTTGTTGTTTGGTGATATCCCCATTTTTGTTTCTTATGACAGTTCCGATGTCTGGGCGAACCGTGAAGCTTTCAAACTCGACGAAACAGGTGAAATGTCCGTTGTCGCTGGGGTGCCGCCCGATTATTTTTCTGCAACAGGTCAGCGCTGGGGCAATCCCCATTATGACTGGACTTATTTGAAAAACACAGGGTTTGCATGGTGGCTGGAACGGATGCAAACACAGCTTGAGCAGTTTGATATTCTGCGTATTGATCATTTTCGTGGATTGGAAGCGGCGTGGGAAATACCTGCACATGAACCGACTGCCCAGATTGGCGAATGGGTCAAAGCACCAGGCAACGCGCTATTAAGTGCAATTCAGGCAGAATTTGGCCAGATTTCCTTAGTTGCGGAAGATTTAGGCATTATCACCGATGAAGTCATTGAGCTAAGGGATGAGTTCAACTTGCCCGGCATGAAAATTTTGCAGTTTGCCTTTGGTGGTGATCGTGACAACCCTTATCTCCCCGATAATTATGATAAAAATTGCGTTGTCTATACAGGTACACATGATAACGACACCACGCTGGGCTGGACAAATCAACTGACTGACCAAGAACGGAATTATATCTACGATTATTTGGGTAGCCCCGCCACCCCATTGCATTGTGCACTTATCCAAGCAGCTTTAGCGTCGGTTGCTAATTTGGCGGTTATTCCAATGCAGGATATTTTGGAGCTGGGTTCCGAGCACCGAATGAACACTCCCGGCACAACCGAAGGTAACTGGCAGTGGCGTTTCCAATGGGAACAGCTTTCACCTGAACGGGCTACACGGTTAGCCCATTTGGTCGAGTTATTTAATCGCCGCTGATATGGAAAACAGTGGCGGAAAGACAATTAAGCAGCGGCAAACTATGGGTCAGCAAGACACGCTTTTTCAAGAAGCGGATCGGGTTCAAGATTTTTCTTTTGATGAACGCGTCGCCTCCGTGTTTGATAATATGGTTTCAAGAAGTGTGCCTTTTTATAATGAAATCCAGCGTATCCAAGCCGATCTTATTATGGACTTTTTACCTGAACGCGGGGGGGTCGTTTGTGATTTGGGCTGTTCTACGGGGACAACTATAAAGCATCTTACAGAGCATGCGGATTGTCCCGCAGACACCCGATTTATCGGCCTAGACAACTCAGATCCGATGCTGGACAAGGCGCGGGCTAAATTGGTCGGGCAAATAAATGCTGGACGCGTGTCTTTACAGCTTGCTGATTTGAGCCGTCTTGCCGTCTTGCCGGATTGTCATGCGGTTATTTTGAATTGGGCATTACAATTTGTGCGTCCCCTAGGTAGGGAACAGTTGCTGAAAACCATTTATGCGGCACTTAAACCTGGCGGTATTTTATTGTTATCAGAGAAAATCCTCGCTAAAGATGCCGTCTTTAACCGTCTGTACATAGACCACTATTTACAGTTTAAAAAATCCCAAAGTGGTTATACCGATGTTGAGAATCAGCGCAAGCGTGAGGCGCTCGAAAATGTGCTGATTCCCTATCGTCTTGATGAAAACTATGCGTTACTTGAACGTGCCGGATTTGCACGCAGTGACACTTATTTCCAGTGGTTTAATTTCGTCTGTTTTATTGCGATTAAAGTTTAACGTATTTAACGTTAGGCATGGCAAACAGTCATTAGGCTGATGCCTGCTAAACTTAAAATCATTGGCAGGCTTGCTGGTTGCTAAAGATAGCCTTGAGGATTTTTGGTCTGCCAGTTCCAGGCATCGGCCACCATATCATCCAAATTCTTTTCTGCTTTCCAACCAAGCGCTTGTAGCGCTAATTCAGGATTGGCAAAACATTCGGCTAAGTCACCGGCACGGCGCGGGGCGATTTTATAGTTGATGGGATGCCCACAAACACGTTCAAAGGCACGGATAATTTCCAGTACGCTATAGCCCTGTCCGGTGCCAAGGTTATAAGCTTTGCAGCCACCCTGTGCGAAAGCGGGGCTTTCGAGGGCGGCCAATGCCTTGATATGGCCTTTTACCAAGTCAACAACATGGATATAGTCCCGGATGCCGGTGCCGTCTGGTGTTGGATAGTCGTCACCAAAAACTGACAGTTGCGCCAGTTTGCCGATGGCGACTTGCGACACATAAGGCATCAAATTGTTAGGGATGCCATTAGGGTCTTCACCTATCAGGCCGCTTTGGTGGGCACCTATCGGATTAAAATAACGCAGTAACGCAACTTTCCACGGCGATTCGGTCTGATTGAGGCTATCTGCCGCTGATAAGTCCCGAAAAATATCCTCAATCATCACTTTAGAGCGGCCGTAGGGGTTAATTGCACCTAGCGGAAAATTTTCTTTATATTGCGGGCTTTCTGATTCGCCATAAACTGTGGCCGAAGAACTGAACACCAGTTGCTTGACATTCGCCTCCGCCATTGCTTCGGCAAGAGTTAAAGTCCCGCAAACGTTATTGTGGTAGTACAAGGCAGGTTTTTCACAGGATTCGCCCACGGCTTTTAAGCCGGCAAAGTGCATCACAGTGCTAATAGGCTCTTGGGCAAAAATTTCCGCTAACGCCGCTTTGTCGCCTATATCCGCTTGATAAAAAGTGAGTGGTTTGCCCGTTATTTGCCGGACACGGGACAATGATTCAATTTTGCTGTTACACAGGTTATCGACTACGACAACATTAAAACCGCCCTCAAGCAGTTCGACGCAGGCGTGACTGCCGATATAGCCGGCGCCACCAGTGACCAATACGGTTTTATTATTCATGGGATTTAATTGGTTATCTTCAGTTTTAGTAAATGCACACGTCGGCTGTCCGCCCTGATGATTTCAAAGCGCAGATTATCAACCACTAATTTTTCGCCTTTTGTGGGCATGTGTTCGAGCTGGCTGACAATAAACCCGCCAATGGTGTCGTATTCGTCAGTTGCCAGCTGGGTTGAAAAATAGTCGTCAAACGTTTCTATCGGCGTCAATGCCTTAATGATGTATTCGTGGGCATTACGTTGAAAAATATAGTCTTTATCTTCATGTTCGTCGTGTTCATCTTCAATGTCGCCGACAATTTGTTCTAACACATCTTCAATGGTGACTAGGCCTGCGGCCTGGCCGTACTCATCGACGACAATCGCCATGTGATTGCCTTTGGTGCGCAATTCTTTAAGCAACACATTCAGGCGTTTGCTTTCCGGAACCACACAGGCGGGGCGCATGATTTGTTGGACGGTGAGTGATTTGTTTTGTAGCACCCGCGCCAGCAAATCCTTAGCCAGCAAAACACCAACAACTTTGCAGCGGTCATCTTCAATGACGGGATAACGCGAATGGCCGAACTCTATAACAAGCGGCAATATCGCTTCCAGCTCGGCTTCTTGTGGTAAGACCACCATTTGTACGCGCGGTATCATGATGTCCCTGACACGCATTTGCGAGACTTGCAATACACCTTCAATCATTGCCAGGGCATCGTTGTCCAGCAATTTGTTTTCACGGGCTTCCCGTAATATTTCAAGTAGATCAGTTATATCCTGTGGCTCCCCAGTCAGCAAATGACTGATTTTTTCAACCCAGCTTTTGTGTGGGGAGTGTCTACTGGGGGGGATGTCGTCGCTCATTTTTTTACCTGTGGTAGGGATTGGTTATATTTAATGTCTGTAAAATCGCTATTTCTTTGCTTTCCATAAGTTCTGCTTCCGTTTCGTCAATATGGTCGTAGCCTAATAAATGCAGCACACCATGGACAATAATGTGCGCCCAGTGGTCTGCCAAGTGTTTGTTTTGTTCCCGTGCTTCTTTTTCCAACACGGGGGCGCAGACCACTAAATCACCTAGCAAGTTCAGTTCAAGCCCTTCTATGGCGGGCATTTCAAACGGGAAGCTGAGGATATTGGTTGGGCCATGTTTGTGCCGGTACTGTCTGTTGAGTGATGCGCTTTCTTGTTCGTCGACAATGCGGATAACAATCTCAGTGTCTCGGTTAATACCGTCTAGGACGGCATCAACCCAGTGTTGGAAATGTTGTTGTTCAGGTTGTCTGGCCGAAGCAAAAACAGTTTGTATATCAAGCTGGTTCATTCTGCCTTGGTCTTTTTGTCATATGCTTCGTAAGCGGAAACAATACGTTGCACTAAGGGGTGTCTAACGACGTCGCGGTGATTAAAAAATGTGAAGCTGATGCCTTCAATGTCTTTTAAAACCTCAAGGACGTGGCGCAAACCGGACATTTTTTCTGAGGGCAGGTCAATTTGGGTGATGTCGCCGGTCACTACGGCAGTGGAGCCAAAGCCTACGCGTGTCAGAAACATTTTGATTTGCTCGACCGTGGTGTTTTGCGCTTCATCGAGAATGATAAACGCATCATTCAGTGTCCGGCCGCGCATGAAGGCTAACGGTGCAACTTCAATAACTCCCCGGTCGATCATTTTTTCCACGCGCTCGTTGCCAAGCATGTCGTATAAGGCGTCATACAAAGGCCGTAAATAAGGGTCGACTTTTTGCGCCATATCGCCGGGCAGAAAACCCAGTTTTTCACCCGCTTCAACCGCCGGGCGCACCAGGATTATTTTTCTGACCTTTTCATTTTGTAAGGCTTCAATGGCACAGGCGACTGCGAGAAAAGTTTTGCCAGTGCCCGCCGGGCCCACGCCAAAATTGATGTCATGCGTGACTATTTTGCGCAAGTATTCCTGCTGGTTTGCGCCACGGCCTTTAATCAGCCCGCATTTTGTTTTTATGCTGACATTAAGGTGGGCTTGTGTTTCTGGCATTTCTAACAGCTCGTCGATAGACGCATCCTGCATGGCAAGATGGATTGCTTCGGCGGTGAGTTGTTCTTTAGCGGTGCTGGCAAATAAGTTCTGCATCAACACACAAGCTGCTTTTACCGAGCTATCAGGCCCGGTGACCTTAAATTGGTTGCCCCGGTTAGCAATTTCAACTTGGAGGCGGGCCTCTATTTGCCGCAAGTGCGCATCAAGCTGGCCGCAAAAATTGGACAATCTGCTGCTGTCATCAGGGAGTAAAGCAATTTCTTGGGAAACCATTTTAATAAGCCGCGCTGATTTTATCGGCAGAAGACTCGGCCAGCCGCCCGCGTAAGGAATTGGGCAAGGCTTCGGCAATCAACACATCGACAAACTGCCCTGCCAGGCGCGGGTGTCCGATAAAGTTCACAACACGGTTATTTTCAGTCCGTCCCTGCATTTGCAACGGATTCTTTTTGGATTGCCCTTCGACCAAAACAGTTTGCACAGTACCAATCATGCTTTCTGAAATGGCGGCAGTCATTTCGTTGATACGGTTTTGAAAACGTTCCAGACGCTGTTTTTTGACTTCAGCGGGCACATCATCGGGTAGGTCAGCGGCCGGTGTGCCAGGACGTTGGCTGTAAATAAAGCTGAATGACAAATCAAAGCCAACTTCTTCGATAAAAGCCATGGTCTCTTCAAATTCAGCATCGGTTTCGCCAGGAAACCCGATGATAAAATCAGATGACAGGCAAATATCCGGGCGCACTGTCCGTAGTTTGCGGATAGTTTCGATGTAATCAGCGCGGGTGTGGCCGCGTTTCATCATTTTTAAGATATGGTCGCTACCGCTTTGCACTGGCAAGTGCAGGTGGTTGACTAGTTTCGGGATTTCGGCGAAGGCTTCAACCAAGCTGTCGGTAAATTCAACGGGATGCGATGTGGTAAAGCGGATCCGGTCTATACCTTCAACAGCCGCAACATAATGTAGCAATAAGGAAAAATCAGCAATGTCGCCATCATCCATAATGCCGCGATAAGCATTGACATTTTGCCCTAATAAATTGACTTCCCGCACCCCTTGTTTGGCTAATGACCCGATTTCAGCCAGCACATCATCCAGCGGACGGCTGATTTCCTCACCGCGTGTATAGGGCACCACACAAAATGTGCAATATTTGCTGCAACCTTCCATGACGGACACAAACGCTTTAGGGCCTTCGGCACGGGGCTCTGGCAGGGCGTCGAATTTTTCGATTTGAGGAAATGAAACATCAACGACCGGTTGCTGTTTATGGCGTGCTTGGTCAAGTAATTGCGGCAGGCGATGCAGGGTTTGCGGGCCGAAGACTATATCGACAAACGGTGCGCGTTTTTGGATATCCGCACCTTCTTGGCTGGCGACACAACCGCCGACGCCGATGATAACGTCGGGGCGCTTGTCTTTAATGATGCGCCACTTGCCCAAAGCTGAAAACACTTTCTCTTGGGCCTTTTCACGGATAGAACAGGTGTTAAGCAGCAGGACGTCTGCCAACTTAGGGTCATCAATCAATTCAAAACCATGTGAAGCATGGAGCACGTCGCGCATTTTGTCAGAATCATACTCGTTCATCTGGCAACCGTTGGTTTGAATATAAAGTTTTTGGGTCATATTTTCGGGTAAATTATCCTAAATTAATAAGGCCGCCTGATTTTTCTTTGCTGAACTTGAATGCCAGACGCCTAGGGTAAAAAGCATAAAACGGCTATGGAAATGCCGCGCATTATAACCTGAACGTAGATTGAACAGTATAAGGCAATTTATTGCAAGATAATCGCGATGCTGATTAACGCCGCACTGATGACGATAGCCCAGGCCGTAGTGCGTTGGTTAGCGTCTAACTGCTGGCGTAATAGAGCCAGCTCACGGCTTTGTAGCTCCGAATGGTGTTGGGCATGGGCGGCGTTGTCCAAGGCTTTGTAAAGCAGGGAAGGGACTTCTGGGAATTGCTCGGCAAATTCTGGGAATTGCTTAAGCAATTTGTTGATTTTTGCTTTAGGCCCCATGCGTTCTTTAAACCAGCCTTCAAGAAAGGGTTTGGCGGTTTGCCACAAATCCAGTTCTGGATAAAGCTGGCGGCCTAGACCTTCGATGTTAAGCAAGGTTTTTTGTAGCAGCACTAACTGTGGTTGTACGTGCATATCAAACCGCCGCGCGGTTTGGAATAAGCGCAGTAGTAATTGGCCAAAGGAAATATCACGCAAGGGTTTTTCAAAGATAGGTTCGCAAACGCTACGGATGGCCGATTCAAATTCTTCTATGCGGGTTGAACGCGGCACCCAGCCCGATTCAACGTGCATCTGGGCAACTTTACGGTAATCGCGGTTGAAAAAAGCCAGGAAATTTTCCGCCAGATAATGTTGGTCGGATAATGACAACGTGCCGACAATGCCAAAGTCTATGGCGATATATTTGGCCGGCAAATCGACAAAAATATTGCCCGGATGCATGTCGGCATGAAAGAAATTGTCCCTGAACACTTGGGTGAAAAAGATTTCCACGCCGCGCTCGGCAAGCAGTTTAAAATCTGCCCCACCCGCCCTAAGCTGTTCGATTTCCCCCACTGGGATGCCGTGTATCCGTTCCATGACCATAACTTTCTGGCGTGTTAACGGCCAATGGACTTCCGGGATATAGATGATGTCGGAGTTTTCAAAATTACGGCGGATTTTTGCGGCATTGGCGGCTTCCCGAACCAAGTCCAGTTCATCGAGCGTGGTTTTTTCAAATTCGGCGACGACTTCCATGGGACGCAAGCGTCTGGCGTCCGGCCAGAACCTTTCCGCAAACCGCGCCAGTTCATAAATCAGCCCCATGTCGGATTGGATACGTTCTTCAATATCTGGGCGCAGCACTTTAACAACGACTTGCTCGCCGCTGTGCAAGACGGCGCCATGGACTTGTGCGACTGACGCTGAAGCTAGCGGCTCAGGGTTAAATTCAGCAAAGGCTTCAGCGATGGACATGCCCAATTCTTTTTCGATGATGGCTTGGGCAAGTTCAGTTTTAAAGGGCGGCACTTTATCTTGGAGTTTTACCAGCTCATCGGCAATGTCTTCAGGTAATAAGTCTTTGCGGGTTGATAATGCCTGGCCGAATTTGACATAAATCGGGCCTAAGTCTTCGAGCGCTTCTCTGATCCTGACGGCTCTAGGGTCGGACTTACGGCTTAACCAGTAATAAGGGGAAAAAAACGCCAGAAAGCGGATGGGCCGGAACAGATGCGTTTTTAAAACGATTTCATCAAGACCGTGACTGACCAAAACCCAATTGATATGAATTAGACGGAGGACTAATTTAGGACGGATCACTGTGTGCCTTTAAGTTGAAGAGTGAGTGTGGTTAGCGCCGATTATCGGTGGGGATAATAATATGACCATCAATATTGCCATGCATTCGCACCAGTTTAATTTTTCAAGTATAACATGGTGCCTAAAATGCCTTGGGGCTTCGGTTACAAAAATATGACGTTCCAATTGCATGGCGTAGGAAGGTAATTTTATTGGCTTCAGTAAAGTTTTCCGACGAGATGGAGATGCGTCAGGTAAAGCCGTAGGTCAAATTCCAACTGGTGGTATTCCGGTTCCATGTACTCGCATAATTTATAGAACGCTTTGTTGTGCTGTTTTTCCCGTAAATGGGCCAGCTCATGCACGACAATCATTTTCAGGAATTCGGGCGAAGCCGTTTTAAAGATTGACCCTATCCGGATTTCATTTTTGGCTTTTAAGTTATTGCCCTGGACTCTGGACACAAACGTATGTAGCCCCAGCGCCTGATGAATCACGTCAATTTTGTCATCGAAAACCACTTTGCTGAGTGGATTGGATTGCTTAAGAAATCGGTTTTTCATGTCTACAGTATAGATATAGAGGGCCTTATCCGTTTTGATATCATGGGAAACCGGATATTTTTTTAGCAAGACATCAGCCAATTTACCGTTGTCGATCAACCTTTGCACTTGATCAGTCACTGTTGCCGAATAACCGGACAAGTATTTTAATGCTGTCATTGTATGAAGCTTATGTGATTGGGTTTTGTGGACCGATAGGTGTTTTCTGGCCGCATTAATCCCATGGCGGCTCATCACCGTTGTAGGCCGCAAAGTTTTTATCTGTTGGGTGGGTGGTCACACCAGAATCGGCGTTATTAGCGGAAGCTTTGATATTGCTGGATGCAGCGCCGGATTTTGGCTGATTGGCGCTTTTTAAGGGCGGCTCTAAGGTTACGGATTGCGGCTGCCATTGCCCAAAAAGCGTGACGTCCTTACCGGCCGGGACATACCATTTTTTATTGGCGGCATCCCATTTCGCGCCGAGTGCTTTTGCAGCATCCTTTTGGTTATAAGGCACATTAAGGTAAATCTTCGATCCAGTCATGCTATAAACATTGTGGTTGGCGCTTGATTGATAGTCGGCATCTAGGGGGAGTTTGCAAGCCAATACTATTGGCTTAAGACCCGTTCCGTTCGCCCAGAGCTTGTCGAAGGGCGGGCGGGGCGGGCTAATGATTGCCAAATAGACTAACGCTTTTAAATCAATTTCTTAGCCAGGCGGGTTTCCAGCCGTTCAATCCGACGACACAGGCGGTCAAAGTCAGTGCGGAGCTCGTCAACTTGGGCGTAGAAAATGTCCAGTTCTGGTGCGGGGGGCAATTCACGGGTTTCTTCCTGAAGGTATTCCGATGCATTGAGCGCAAAAGTGTCAATGGATTCTTTGCCCCAAGTCTGTCCCGCGCTAAAAAACTGGCTGATGTTATGGGCAATGCGCTCACCCGTGTAACGCGCCAGTTTATCTTCCAGATTAATGTCCAGCTTGGCGAACAATTCCTGAAATTTTCGCCCTGTCTGCATATCGCCTTCGATTTTAACGTCGCCGGAAAACAGCGCGCGCATCGGTTTTGAGTTTAGCCCCATTAATCCCAGCGCCGGTAATGAGCCGGTCAGATGTGTGTCGGGCCTGTCCGGGCACTGATCCAATAGCTGGATGGCATCGGATGTAGGGCAGAGATAAACAGTTTCATTGAAAGGCGTTATCGTAACCGCAATGGTCTTGCCTTTTAAGGGCGCCAGAAAAACACCACTATTTTTATCGAGGGCAAGATACTTGCGGAGCGCAGTTTCCAATAGGCCAAGCAGCAACGGTTTGATCAGCATGTCAGATTTTATAGCCGCGATGCACAGCGACGATGCCTTGGGTCATGTTGAAATATTCACAACGCTCCAAGCCAGCTTTTTCCATCATCTTTTTCAGATCGTCTTGCTTAGGGTGCATACGGATAGATTCAGCCAAGTAGCGGTAACTATCTTCGTCTTTGGCAACGACTTTGCCGATTTTCGGCAATAATTTGAACGAGTAAAAGTCGTAGACTTTTTCAGTGATTTTATCGGTTGGGTGGGAAAACTCCAGCACAATGACCCTGCCGCCGGGTTTCAACACGCGGTGCATGGAACGTAAGGCCGCGTCTTTGTCGGTGACATTGCGCAGGCCAAAACCGATGCAGACACAATCAAACGTGTTGTCGGCAAACGGCAGGCATTCTGCATTCACTTGGGCATAACGGATATTGCCGACCAAGCCTTTGTCGATCAACCGGTTACGTCCGGTGCGTAACATCTCGGAATTGATGTCAGCCAACACGACTTGGCCATCTTGCCCGACACGATGTTCAAACAATGCCGTCAAATCACCGGTGCCGCCTGCCAAATCAAGCACTTTTTCACCTTTGCGGACGTTGCTCAGTTGCACGGCGACGCGTTTCCAGAGCCGATGTATCCCTAATGACATCAGATCGTTCATGATGTCGTATTGGCCAGCGACGGAATCAAAGACGCCGCGCACCAGTTTGACTTTGTCTTCTTTGGGGACTTGTTTAAAACCAAAATGGGTGGTGTTCTCGTTAGTCATGATTGCTCTGTTTGGGTGAGTGTTTGCGTTCGTAGCCGGCCGCGGCCAGTCTGGCGAGATACTCAGGCCATAAGGTGTGGTAGCCGGCACCTAAGGTATATAACATATCCCAAGTGTAAAGGCCGGAATCGTGGCCGTCGCTAAATATTGGCCGGATAGCATAATTGCCTACGGGTATTATCTCTTTAATGGTGACATCCTCCTTGCCGGTTTGCAGGACTTCCTGGCCTGGCGCATGGCCTACTGCTTCGGCGGAAGGCGTGTAGACACGCAGGTATTCGCCGGGCAGCAAGAATACACTGCCATCATCAAAACTGATTTCAAGCTTGTTAGAAAGCTGATGGTGCTTGATCTCAGTCGGCAGGCTGTTGCAGGGTGTGGGGGATAGGCGCATAAGATTATAAAATATAACGGCTTAAATCTTCATCATGGACAAATTCGCCCAGATGCTGTTCGACATAAGCGGCATCAATCACAATGGTTTTTTCCATCAAATCGGGCGCGTTATAAGAGATTTCTTCCAATAACCGCTCCAGCAAAGTATGTAAACGTCTTGCACCAATATTTTCAGTTTTTTCATTCACTTCCCAGCCCATTTCGGCAATACGTTTGACGCCGTCGGCGGCAAAGCTTAGCGAGACGCCTTCAGTGGCCAATAAGGCCGCATATTGCTCAGTCAGTGAGGCGTTGGGTTCAGTCAGGATACGCACAAAATCATCCGCTGACAGGGCATCCAACTCAACACGGATTGGAAAACGCCCTTGTAATTCAGGGATTAAATCCGAAGGTTTGGCAACGTGGAATGCGCCTGACGCGATGAACAGGATATGGTCGGTTTTAATCATGCCGTATTTGGTGCTGACGGTGCTGCCTTCAACCAGCGGCAACAAATCGCGTTGCACACCCTCGCGGGAAACTTCACCGCCACCACCGCCGAGTTCGGCACGTTTGCAGATTTTGTCGATTTCATCGAGGAAGACAATGCCATTCTGTTCGACGGCTTCTACGGCGCGTAACTTAATATCTTCATCATTGACCAATTTAGCGGCTTCTTCTTCCTGTAACACTTTCATGGCCTTACCAATTTTCATTTTGCGCGGACGCGTCCTTTCCGAACCCATGCTTTGAAACATGCCCTGCAATTGGTTGGTCATTTCTTCCATGCCAGGGGGGGCCATAATTTCCACGCCCATCGGCGCGACGTGCACGTCAATTTCTATTTCTTTGTCATCCAGCTGGCCTTCACGTAGTTTTTTGCGCATTTTTTGGCGTGTGGATTCTTGGGTGTCAGAGAGCATCCCGCCATCTGCACCTGGCAGCAAAATATCCAAGATGCGGTCTTCAGCGGCATCGAAAGCGCGGTTTTGTACCTTATCCATCTCCGTCATACGGGTCATTTTGATTGCCGTGTCGACTAAATCACGGATGATGGATTCAACATCGCGGCCCACATAACCGACTTCGGTAAATTTGGTGGCTTCGATTTTAATAAACGGCGCATTGGCAAGCCGTGCCAGACGGCGGGCGATTTCGGTTTTGCCGACGCCGGTAGGCCCGATCATCAGGATGTTTTTGGGGGTGATTTCATTGCGTAAGCTTGGCTCGACTTGTTGTCGGCGCCAGCGGTTTCTAAGCGCGATAGCAACGGAACGTTTGGCGCTGGCCTGACCGATAATGTGTTTGTCCAGTTCACTTACAATCTCTTTGGGGGTCATCTGTGTCATGCGTTCACTCGTTTGGCTCAGCGTCTAATTCTTCTATGCGAAGATTGTGATTGGTGTAAATGCAAATGTCGGCGGCGATATTTAACGACCTTTCGACAATCTCACGCGCACTTAAATCCGTGTTTTCCAACAAGGCGCGGGCGGCGGCTTGGGCAAAAGCCCCGCCTGAGCCGATTGCCATCAAATCGTATTCAGGTTCAATGACATCGCCCGTACCGGAAAGGATCAACGAGGTTTTGGCATCCGCTATCACCAGCAAGGCTTCCAGCTTGCGCAAAGCGCGGTCGGTGCGCCAATCTTTGGCCATTTCCACGGCGGCGCGGGTCAAATGGCCACGATGTTTTTCCAGCTTGCCTTCAAAATGCTCAAACAAGGTAAAGGCATCGGCGGTGGCGCCTGCAAAGCCGGCGATAACTTTATCATGATATAAACGGCGCACTTTGCGGGCGTTACCTTTCATGACGGTATTGCCCAAGGTGACTTGACCGTCACCGCCAATAACTACCTTGTCGCCTCGGCGCACAGAAAGTATGGTCGTTCCTCTAAACACGTTCACTATCCTAAAATGACTAAATATATCGCGGCAATTTTACATGGTCTGAATTTAAATGTGCGAAAAAATGCAGTTTAGGATATTGCCATGAATAACTTGCCGATAAATTTTCCGTTCGTCTGCCCTTAGACCGCTCCTGTGGTGGCGCCTGTAGAAGGACGGGCGCAAAATTTCCAGATGATGTGCTCAACGCCCATGCTTAGATAGACCCGGCACGCACAGTTGGACACGTTCTGGGGAAGTTATTTTTGACAATTAACGGGCAGGTCACTTGCCGTGCGCTTTTCCCCGTGGTTAGGATGCCCGCTCTCCCTGAGCTTACCGGACGTTGCCTGCCTATTTTCTTGGGCTATCCAGTCCCGCTGTGTTGCGCCCAGTTTAAGCCCCGCGATCCTGTTTGTCGGTATGCTTGCTAACTGTTAAACTCATTAAACTTATACGGGCGCACTACTTCCGTCGCGCCTTTAGCTTTGTACTTTTAGCCTTCTTCATGAGCATAATTATTAAATCCGAAAGTGAAATTGAAAAAATGCGTGTGGCCGGAAAATTGGCCGCCGAGGTGTTGGAAATGGTGGCCCCGTTCGTTGTCCCCGGTGTGACCACTGAGGAGCTGGATCAAATCTGCCACGATTATATTGTTGACGTGCAACAGGCAATACCGGCCCCGCTCAATTATCATGGCTTCCCAAAATCCATCTGCACTTCTGTCAATTATCAGGTTTGCCACGGTATCCCCAGCAATAAGAAACTGAAGTCCGGCGACATTGTGAATGTCGATATTACGGTCATTAAGGATGATTACCACGGCGACACCAGCAAGATGTTTTGTGTGGGTGAAGTCAGCCAGCATGCCAAACGCTTGGTAAAAATTACCCAGGAGTCGATGTTCCGTGGTATCGACCAAGTCAAGCCCGGCGCTACGTTGGGGGATATAGGCCACGCCATCCAACAACATGCCGAAAGCAACCGTTATTCAGTGGTTAGGGAGTTTTGCGGCCATGGTATAGGCAAAAAATTTCATGAAGAGCCGCAAGTTTTGCATTACGGCAAGCCCGGCACCGGTGAGGTGCTTGAGGCGGGTATGATTTTAACTATTGAGCCGATGATTAACTTGGGGAAACGTCATGTTAAGGTGTTGCCCGACGGTTGGACGGCGGTGACTAAAGACCGCAGTTTGTCGGCACAGTGGGAGCATACCGTTTTGGTGACGGCTACAGGCCATGAGATTTTGACGTTACGCCAGGAAGAGATGTGACCCAATTGCCTAATTACGACATATTGTTCACCCAAAATGACAGCCTGCAACAATTCAAGCAGCTGCTAAAGCAGAAAGCGTGTGAATTGGCCGGAAAATTTGACCCGCAGCAGTCCGTTTCAGAATTGCTTAAAGAAAAGTCCAATTTTATTGATGATGTCCTAATTGTGTGTTGGCGGCATTTTCTTGGCGGGCACGCAAAAAAAATCAGCCTGATTGCGGTTGGCGGTTACGGCAGGCGTGAGCTGTTCCCCTATTCTGACATTGACATTGTCGTTTTGCTGGATTCTGATGAGACTGGCCCATATCAGGAGCAACTGGGCAATTTTTTTACCTTTCTATGGGATATTGGCTTAAAACTCGGCCAAAGTGTCCATACGGTCAAAGGCTGTATAGAGCTTGCGGTAGCCGACCAAACCATCATGACCAGTTTGATGGAGATACGGTTAATCAGCGGTTGCCCCGCATTGTATGAGGCACTTAAGCAACAGACCGTACCTGACAAGATTTGGCCGTCAGACCAGTTCTTTATCGCCAAAATGGAGGAACAGCAGGAGCGTTACGCCAAGTTTCACGATACCGCCTACAACCTTGAACCTAACATTAAGGAAGGGCCAGGCGGTTTGCGGGACATGCAGGTTATCGCTTGGGTATTTAAGCGCCATTACAATTCGTCGACACTCAAGGAGCTGATTAAATACGAGTTTTTGCCTGAATCAGAATATGCTGAACTGATGGCCGCCCGCGATGTGCTGTGGCGTATCCGTTATGCTCTGCATCTATTGACCCAGCGCGGTGAAAATCGGCTGATTTTTGATTACCAGCGCGATTTGGCCCGGCAGTTTGGCTTTAGCGATGGGCATCAGGAATACAACCAAGATGTTGAGCGCTTTATGCAGTTTTATTTTAAGACGGTGCTTGGGCTTGAGCGTCTTAATGAAATGTTGCTGCAATTGTTCAATGAGCGTTTTGTCTGTGGCGAAACAGGCTGTAAGCCGTTGCCCCTGAATGAAAATTTTGTCGCCATTAACGGCTATATTGAAGCGGTGGACGGGCAAGTTTTTAAGCGCCAACCGCTGGCGTTGTTGGATGTTTTCTTAATGCTCCAAAAAAATCCCGGACTCAAGGGCATTAGGGCGACCACCATCCGGTTAATCCGGAAAAACTTGCATCTGGTTGATGACGCGTTCCGGCAAAATAAAGCCGCCAATCATTTGTTTATAGAACTGTTACGGCAACCGCAAGGCCTTACCCATCAATTAAGGCGAATGAACCGTTACGGCATTTTGGCGGCTTATTTGCCTTGTTTTGCCAATATCGTTGCCCGGATGCAGTACGATTTGTTCCATATTTATACTGTGGACGAGCACACCTTATTTGTTGTCCGTAATTTGCGCCGTTTCTCGCTAAAGGAACACCGCGATGAACTGCCTTTTTGCACCACTGTTTTTATGCTGATTGCAAAGCCGGAAATCTTATATATCGCCGCCTTGTTCCATGATATTGCCAAAGGCAGGAATGGCGACCATTCGGCTATCGGTGAAGACATTGCACGCAATTTTTGCATTCAGCACAGCCTATCTGCACACGACACCAATTTGATTGCCTGGCTGGTCCGCAACCATCTGATCATGTCAATGACAGCGCAACGCAAAGACATCGGTGACGCGGATGTCATCCATGAATTCGCCCAAGCGGTTGGCAGTGTTGAATACTTAAATTATCTGTATCTGTTAACCGTGGCGGATATCCGCGCAACTAATCCTGAGTTGTGGAACTCCTGGAAAGATGCCCTGCTTAAGGAGCTTTACACTGCCACCCATAGTGCGTTGCGCCGAGGGTTGAAAAATCCGGCAACTTTGGCCGAACGTGTGCTGGAAAGCAAAAAAGAAGCTAAAGACGAGCTGCTAAAATCAGATATCCCCGAAGCGGTCATTGATAGCGCCTGGCGTTATGTGACTGACGATTACTTTTTGCGCTATTCGGCGGATGAAATAGCCTGGCACACTGCGGCGATCACCACGGCCAGTGAAGCAGACTTGCCACTGGTGTTGCTGCGTTCACAAACCCAGCGTGGCAGCGCAGAAATCTTTATTTACACTAAAAACAAAGGCCCGATCTTTTCTTTGAGCACCGCTACGTTTGACCAGTTAGGGCTGACTATCTTGGATGCGCGGATCATGACGACCCTAGATGATTATGTGCTTAACAGTTTTCAGGTGCTTGAGCAGTCGGGGGAGCCTATCAATGACAGATGCAGGCAAGCGCATATTTGCCAGTCGCTACGCCATAATTTGTTGAAACGGGCCATAAAGTCGCACAAAAACATCCATCGTCAATCAAGGCAAGCCAAGCATTTCCCGATTCCGACCAGTGTCGAGTTTCAGGCCGACCCGCTTGGCAGGCACACCATTATCGAACTTATAACGACGGATCATGCCGGGCTTTTGTCAAAAATAGGCCAAGCGTTTGTTGCACAACATATCAACCTACATAACGCTAAAATCACCACTATAGGCAGCCGTGCGGAAGATATGTTTTATGTTACCGACTTGGAGAACAAGCTTATCACGGATATGGTTAAACAGAATGAGGTTCGTGAAGAGATATTGAAAGCGTTGGATGGTTGAGTAATTGGTTTCTAGTGTAGGGGGGTAACTGTATTGTTTAGATCGTAAGCGGTTCAAAGAATAGTACTCTTAATCTTTAAGGGTGTAAATCTTTTGGCTGAAAATGAGAAATAGTGTCGATATAATTTACATGATTTGCTTTCTGACCTAACGGGTTATCAGAAAAATATTAACTAACTCATTATAATAAATGGCAATTTAATGAAAAATAAATAAATGGCGTGATTGTTGCTTTTGTTTTTTTAATTTTCTGCCCACATCATCGTTAGCGATTAATGGCTCTCAAGCTGATGTTACTTTGGTGGTGTTTTTCAATCCTACGATACAAGGTTATAAAAATATGAATGCAGGTAATATTGTAAGTGTCGGCATCATGGCCCTTGCTTTGTCAACGCTTTGTTTTTCTGCGCAGGCGGCGAGTGTAAATCTGGTAAGCAACGGTAACTTCGAAACCTACACCGGCGGCTATAATGGTGCCCCGTCTCAGCTTGGCAATTCCGGAACGGGCGGCTACACGGCTCTCACAGGTTGGGACGTGGGGGCCGGATCAAGCGGCACCTACGGCTTCCTATTCGCTGAGGGGGCTAATAGTACGACTGGCTCGCAGAGCCAACGGTGGGGTAGCACCACCTTCAATCTTTGGGGGCCTGGTACAGGTGGCGGCAATGTGGCTAATGGCCTGACTGCGGCCAGCCCTAGCGGCGGTAACTTTGTCGCCTTAGATGCGGACTCAACGCTCAGAGGGAATGGTATCTCGCAAATTATTACCGGCCTGACCATAGGCCAAAAATACCACCTCGAGTTCGAATGGGCGGCCGCTCAGCAGAAAAACTTTCGTGGCCCAACTACCGAGCAAGTCCAAGTTAGCTTTGGCGCATCGACCCAGGCAACCGCAATCTTCAATCTTCCAGACCAGGGCTTTTCGGGCTGGATGACCCAGAGTATGGATTTCTTTGCCGATAGTACGACCCAGACGCTCCGCTTCCTCGCCCTTGGTACTCCGAATGGCTTACCTCCATTCGTACTGCTTGATGGTGTGACGCTGACTGTTCCGGAACCGGAATCCTACGCGCTGTTAGGTATAGGTTTGTTGGCCATGATGCTGGCTACCGGTAGACGAAATCCCCGCGCTTAAACCTACTCTTTACTTTGATTCGAGGCAGGGCGAAGCCAAGCCAAGCCTCGAAGAGCGTTCTGCCCCCCCCCCTTGTTGATCACCACCATGGAAACATTCCGATTACTGCAACAGCATTTTCTTCCATTCGCGTTGGATATTCTCCGCTTGTGTGTCTGGCTGGTGTTGCTTACCGCGATTTTTGTGCCGCTGGAAAGGCTTTGGTCTCGGCATCCGCAGAAAGTCTTCCGTAAAGGGGTCATGACTGATCTGGGCTATTATTTTATCAGTAGCCTATTGCCGGTGCGGATATTGGTCGTGCCAATGGCCTCGCTGGCGTGGGGGTTGCATTACGTTGTGCCTAGCGGTCTTCATGAATGGGTGGCAGACTTGCCACTGTGGGCGCGTTTTGCGGCGGCGATGGTCGTTGGGGAATTCGGTTTTTATTGGGGGCATCGCTGGATGCACGAAATTCCAATGCTGTGGCGTTTTCATGCGATTCATCATAGTGCAGAACAAATTGACTGGTTGGTAAATACCCGTGCCCATCCGTTTGACATGGTTTTTCCCCGTCTCTGTGGTTTCGTGCCTATGTATCTATTGGGTTTGGCACAGCCTATGGCCAATCAAACGGATATAGTTCCGTTATTAGTTATCATGGTGGGTACGCTTTGGGGTTTTTTTGTCCACGCCAATCTACGCTGGCGGTTTGGCTGGTTGGAGTGGCTGGTATCGACTCCGGCCTTCCATCATTGGCATCATACCCACGATGGCGCGGAATACGCCAATAAAAACTATGCGGCGATGTTGCCTTGGGTAGATAAAATTTTTGGCACGTTCTATTTGCCCAAACAACAGTGGCCTGCCCGTTATGGCATTGATGAGGTAATATCGCCAAATCTCATAGGCCAACTTCTTAAACCTTTTTATTATCAAAAAAGAACATAGTTTGCAGCCCGGCTTTAATTTCTATGCCAGCGCGTACCTAAGGTTAAATTACCGCTTTGGTGTTTCCACCTGAATTTCATTGTACCTACCCTGTTTAATATTTTACAATCCAAATGGGTATAGGCGTTGTCGGGCGATTTACCTTAATACCCGGAAAGACACTAAGTCGCTCTTGCATTAATAACTAATAAAAACTTGGAGGATGGTATGTTTAAAATTCGTACACTGGCCACTGCTTTGGCATTGGCTGGTTCGGTATCGGTTGCTTGGGCCTTGGAAGCGTTGCCTACAGAAGCCCCAGCACCTGCCGAGAATCCAACTACGGCGGAAAAGGTCGAGCTAGGGCAAATGCTTTATCACGACCCGCGCCTGTCTTCTACGGGCACGGTTTCTTGTGCGTCTTGCCATAACACCATGTTAGGCGGTGAAGACAACCGGCCCAATTCAATGGGCGTTAATGGCCAAACAGGGGGCCGTAGTTCGCCGACTGTATGGAATTCTGCGTTTAATGCGGTGCAATTCTGGGATGGCCGGGCTGCAAGCTTAGAAGAGCAAGCCGCAGGGCCTGTCACTAACCCTATCGAAATGGGTATGAAAAGCTGGGATGATGTGGTGGCGCGTTTAAAAGCAATTGAAGGCTACCAACAGGCTTTTGAAAAAGCTTTCGGCAAAGATTCAATTTCCAAAGACAATGTCACTAAGGCGATTGCGGCTTATGAGCGGACTTTGATTACGCCAAACAGTCCTTATGACAAATATGCGGCGGGCGATAAGTCAGCATTAACCGAACAACAGGTGCGTGGTATGGAAAAGGCCGTGGAATTAGGCTGTACCAGTTGCCATAGTGGCCCAGCATTTAACGGCGCAGGCACGTTCCAGATGTTCCCAGTAAACACCAACGCTTATTTCGAAGCGCAATATCATTTCAAAAAAGATAAAGGCCTGGCTGAAGTCACCAAAAAAGCTGAAGATGAACACATGTTTAAAGTGCCTACTTTACGTAACATTGCTTTAACTGCCCCGTATTTTCACAATGGCTCAGTCCAAACCTTGGATCAAGCGGTTAAACTGATGGGTAAGCTTCAGTTGGGCAAAGATTTGTCAAAAGAAGAAGTTGCCGATATTGTCGCGTTCCTGAATGCGTTGACTGGCGAGTTCCCTAAACAAAAAATGCCGGTTTTACCTGCCACACCAGGCACTGCATTTAATTGATCCACCCCGCAGAGGCGCAAACAATGGCGTCTTTGCAATTGCAGGGCGTGAAAAGTTATTTTCACGCCCTTTATGTGTGTTTCTAAAAAACGCGTGGCTCAAGAGAAAAACTTAATTGCCTTTAGCAGCGTGTTATACATACCCCAACCAAGTGGAACAGTTACTGATGCCCACGCTAGCCAGACCATCGCGGGATGGGTCGGCTTGCCAATTCGGGCGAAATGCTCCGGTTCAGTATGGGCTTCCAATAGATTTTTTTCCGCTAATTCGTCCGTCATAAACCACTTGTCGGCAATAGGTTTAATCGACAGGTTACAGATAAGCCCAATTACTAGCATTCCGGCTAAAATCATCATGGTTTGGTTATAAACTTGTTCACGCGGGATTCCTAAGCCCAGCTGGTATTCGCGCATGTAATTGACAATGACAGGCCCTAATATCCCGGCAGTAGCCCAAGCAGTCAGCAAACGGCCGTGAATGGCGCCTACCATCTGAGTGCCGAACAAATCTGCCAGATAAGCGGGTATTGTCGAAAAGCCACCGCCGTACATGCTTAAAATAACGCAGAGGGCGCCAACAAATAATAATTTGTCATTTGCCGCGGCGCTGTTGGGGATGCTGATGAACAGTAGGCCTCCTAAAACGAAAAAGGTGATGAAAGTCATTTTTCGGCCTAATTTGTCAGATAAGCTGGCCCATAAAAACCGCCCGCCAATATTGAACAAACTCAGCAATGCGGTAAAACCCGCTGCTACTGCGGCGATTGCCGCAAGTTGCGGTTTGTCCAGTTCGTTATATGTTTTATCTATACCAATCAACTGCCCGCCAAACACTTCCTGTAACATCGGTGAAGACATGCCGATGACTCCTATACCAGCGCTGACATTCATGCACAATACGCCCCATAACAGCCAAAATTGTTTGATCCTGAACACATTCTTAACGTGGATATGGCGTAGGGTAATCATTTTGTTGGTGCTTCCGTCGATTATTGGTGTCCAATTTTTTGGCTTCCAGTTGCTGGCAGGTATGCGATAACTCAACGCACCGGCCAACATAAAAATAAAGTAAATCATTGCCATAACGACAAATGTTTGTGTCACACCGACGTCAGTGGCCGTGGCAAAGTGTTCCATTAGCCCAGTTGCCAGTGGTGAGCCAATCATAGCGCCGCCGCCGAACCCCATAATTGCCATGCCAGTCGCCATCCCACGGCGGTCTGGAAACCATTTGATCAATGTTGAAACAGGGGAAATATAGCCTAGCCCCAAGCCGATCCCACCTATCACGCCAGACCCCAGTAACATCATCCAAAATTGGTGCAAATAAATACCCAATGCTGAAAATAGCATTCCGCCGCACCAGCACAAGGCGCTTACAACCGCAGCCTTACGAGGGCCGACTTTTTCCAGCCACCCACCCCAGAGTGCCGCAGACGATCCTAGAAAAACAAAAAATAGCGTGTACATCCAACCTAGCGTGGAAATTTTCCAGTCGCAATAGGTAACGAATAATTCTTGGAAAAAGCCAATGTCAGGTTCGCACGCTATGGGTTCCTTAATGCCGATAGCCTTCGATAAAGGCAGCCAGAAAACCGAAAAACCGTAAGCCATTCCGATACATAAATGTATTGCCAACGCGGAGGGCGGCACCAGCCAACGGTTAAAGTTGCCGCCAGCAACACTGTGATGTTTGTCTAAAAAGCCAAGTAGGATAGGGGGCATATTGGTAATGACATTATGGTTATAAGCTTAAAATTATACCGCAGAGACGACGGCATAATAACTAGGCCGCCGCGTACTTGATGCAATGGATGATGCTTTAAAGTGAGGGCTAAAGTTAGGCAGGATGATTTTTTTGTGGAGAGAGTGTTTGCACTGTGTGTTGCATTCTTTCAAAATTACGGCAAACTCGTTATTTACAATAGTTGTTCAAGTATAATCACTTAATTTTGCCCCGGATTTACGTTCCGGCTTGCAATAGGGAAACCACCATGCCCCAAATAGTCGTTTGTACGCTGTACAAATTCGTCACTCTGGATAACTTTCAAGACTTACGTCAACCGCTCCTTGATGTCATGGAAAGCCATGACCTACGCGGCACCTTGCTGCTGGCCAGTGAAGGCATCAACGGTACGGTGGCCGGATCACGTAGCGCCATAGATAGCCTGCTGGCGTGGTTTCACCGCGACCCGCGCCTGGCTGATATTGATTACAAGGAATCGTTCACCGATCATCTGCCCTTCAACCGCGCTAAGGTTAAACTCAAAAAAGAAATCGTCACGATGGGCGTGGAAGGCATTGATCCTAAACGCGTTGTCGGCACTTATGTCAGCGCGAAAGACTGGAATAAATTGATCTCTGATCCAGAAGTGATTCTGGTTGATACACGTAATGACTATGAATATCAGGTTGGCACGTTTAAAAATGCCATTAACCCTAACACGACAAGTTTCCGCGAATTTCCGCACTTCGTTAAGGCAAATCTTAATCCTGAAACGCACAAAAAAGTCGCCATGTTTTGTACCGGCGGCATACGTTGTGAAAAATCCACGGCCTTTTTGAAGGAACAGGGCTTTGGCGAGGTTTATCACCTTAAAGGTGGCATTTTAAAATACCTGGAAGAAGTCCCCCCGCAAGAAACCCTCTGGGAAGGCGAATGCTTTGTCTTTGATGAGCGTGTCACCGTCAATCATCAGCTTGAAAAAGGCAACTACGATCAATGTAACGCCTGTCGCCTGCCGATCACCGAAGCTGATAAAAGCAACGAACATTATCAGCAAGGCGTAAGCTGTCCGTATTGTTACGATAAAGTCACCGCTGAGCAGAAAGTCCGCTTCATGGAACGGGAAAAGCAGATGGCATTAGCCAGACAGCGCGGTGAAGCCCATATCGGCGCTGACGCGGCTAAGGCATTGCAAGCAAAACGCAGAGTTAAACAATTAAGGCAGCAAGCCTTGCCAGAGTAATAATCATGAACAAATGTCCTTGGGCGCTTGCCAGTCCGCTTGAAGAGCATTATCACGACCACGAATGGGGCGTCCCTGTCCATGATGATCGCGTACTGTTTGAGTTTCTTATACTTGAAGGTGCGCAGGCGGGGTTAAGCTGGGCTACGGTTTTAAAAAGGCGTGAAGGCTATCGGAATGCTTTCGATAATTTTGATGTGGAAGTTGTTGCGGGTTATGACGATACCAAAATCAATGCCTTATTAACGAACCCGCAAATTATCAGAAATCGCTTAAAAATTCTTGCGGCGGTCAGTAATGCGCAAGCCTTTTTAAAGGTTCAGCAAGAATTTGGTAGTTTTGCCTGCTATATTTGGTCTTTTGTCGATAACAGGCCCTTGCAGAACGCCTGGGTCAGCATGAAAGAAGTCCCTACCACTACGCCGCACTCTGATGCCATGAGCAAGGATCTGAAAAAACGCGGATTTAAATTTGTCGGCAGCACTATTTGCTATGCGTACATGCAGGCTACAGGTATGGTTAACGATCATCTGGCCGATTGTTTTCGACACCAGCAATTAAAAAATTGAGGAGTAAGTGTCATGCGTTATCTACATGCTATGGTTCGGGTGCATAATCTGGACGAATCGTTGGATTTTTACTGTAACAAATTGGGATTAATAGAAAGTCACCGCATGAGCAGTGAAAGCGGTCGTTTTACACTGGTTTATCTGTGCGCCCCGCTGGATGCCGAGCAGGCGCAAGCAACCCAAGCCCCCTTACTTGAACTGACCTATAACTGGGATGCCGAAAATTATACCGGTGGGCGCAACTTCGGCCATTTCGCTTTTGAGGTTGATAATATTTATGAAACCTGCCAGAAATTAATGGACGTAGGCGTGGTCATTAATCGGCCGCCGCGTGACGGACACATGGCTTTTGTGCGGTCGCCCGATGCCATTTCTATCGAGCTGTTGC
>DIUY01000021.1 GCA_002422395.1 Methylococcaceae bacterium UBA6146
GTGAAACTATCGAGAACCTTGCCGCTAAACATGGCGGACAGGCCATTTATCTAAAGAATTTGTGCTACGAACGGGTAACCGAATTGCACGGGCAGATCGCTAGCGATTACAAAAACGGTGAAAGCTTGGCGGCTCTGTCACAAAAGTATCAAAAAACCCAAGCCTGGCTAAAGAAGATTGTTGCGAGGTGTGAGAATGATATTACCCACCAATAGCCTGAACCAACGACAACGGCTGTTAGCCTTTAGCATTGGCTCAGATTCACCTGAGAAGTTACGGAAAAAGCGGGCAATGGATAAATTGTTTGATTATTGACAGCAAAAATGGAACGCCTAACCCCATAGCTGGTAAGGGTTTGATGGAAAAATGGGACGGTGAAAGCGATATATTCGGAACAGCACGGCAAAATCTTTGACCGCCTTCACTGGCGGTTTTTTTTGCCTGAAATATCGGCAGGTGTTGCGGGTGGATTGGAGTGTATGAAAAACGGCAATAACTTTCAAATGCTATCCCGATTGCTATCCCGAAACGGTCATTTTTGAATTTTAGCAAAAATACTGGTTTATAACTCATTGATTCAATTGGTCGGGACGACAGGATTTGAACCTGCGACCACTTGTCCCCCAGACAAGTACGCTACCAAGCTGCGCTACGCCCCGGCATATTGAAACAGAACATGTTGTTGAAAGGGTTATTCGCATACCCCCTTAAAAGAGCTGGCTATTATACTACATTTGCCAGCTTAATTTGAAAAATTCTATCTGCACCGTCAATATCCCGGCCATATCATCGACGGTTTGTTTGTTTGTTTGACATAAGCAATCCGTCATTTTTGTGATAGGGCAGGGTGTTTACCGTTATTTGAGTACATTCTCAAAAGTTTTAGGGCTACGAATGCCCGTCCTTACTTGCGTCCCAGAGGGTGAAAGACGCACAGTCGTTTTGTACCGAAAAAATTTATAATCACTTACTCGACTCCGGTATATGTTTCCACTCTGGCTTTAAGTTTTTGGCCAGATCTGAAGGTAACCACGCGTCTGGCAGTTATGGGGATTTCTTCGCCGGTCTTGGGGTTTCTGCCTGGGCGGCTGTTTTTATCGCGTAGTTCAAATTTTCCAAAGCCAGAAATTTTTACTTGTCGCCCTTGTTCTAGCGAGCTTTTTATTTCTTCAAAAAAAAATTCGACGATTTCTTTGGCTTCACGTTTGTTTAAGCCTAGTTCGTCAAGCAACTCTTCAGCAAAGTCCGCTTTTGTTAATGCCATGTATTAATCCCTCAGTTTCGCACTAATTTTTTCGATCAAGATGTTTAACAAGCTGTTGATAATAGAATCTATTTCAGCATCTGTTAGTGTTTGGGTGTGGTTTTGCAGAATCAAGCCTAGTGCGACGCTTTTATAGCCATCATCAACACCTTTGCCGCGATAAATGTCAAAAATAATGGCATCTTGCAGGGTCGGTTCTTTACTGCCGTTAATACAGGCAAGTAATTGTTCTGCGGTGATTTCTTCTTTAACAATTAGGGCTAGGTCACGGCGCACTGAGGGGTATTTTGACAATGGTTTGAATAACGGTATGGTTTTATTCAGAAGCAGATTTTGATCCAGTTCAAACAGGAAAATCTGATTGTCAAACCCCAGCTGTTTTTCCAGGGTCGGATGGAGCATGCCTAACCAGCCTATGCTGGCGCCCGTCGCTGATAAAATTTCAGCGGTTTGTCCAGGGTGCAATGCCGGTTGGTTGGCCTGTGCGAATTGTACGCCGCAAGCTGTCAAGCCAAACATTGCCTCTACATCGGCTTTGACGTCAAAAAAATCAATCTTGCGGGTTTTCTCACCCCATTGTTCGTTGTAGGCGCTGCCTAACACCAAACCAGCTAACATTTTTTGCTGGTGGGTTTGCCCGTCTTTTTTAACAAAACGTAAGCCAGTTTCAAACAGGCGCACTCGGCTTTGCTGGCGGTTGGTGTTGTGTAAAGCGGCTTTCAGCAGCCCGCACCATAAGGTAGTGCGCATAACTGCCATTTCCGATGAAATGGGGTTTTTTAAACTAATCACTTCGTCAGCAGGTGCGACTATTTTTTGGATGTCTTTGTCAACAAAGCTGTAAGTGATTGCTTCCTGATAACCTCTATCGACTAATAGATCTTTAACACGTTCTATATCCAATACCGCTTCGGTGGCGGGGTTTAATTCTGAACGCATTAGCAAGCGGCTGCTAGGCAGTTTGTTATAGCCATAGATACGCGCAATTTCTTCAATTAAATCGGCTTCAATCGCTATGTCAAAACGAAAACCAGGGGGGGTGACCGACCAGCCGTCAGCGTGTGTTTGTACTGACATTCCTAGACGATGAAAAATATCAATAATTTTTTCATCGTCCAGCGTTATGCCTAGCATTTTTGCGACACGTTGTTTTCTAAGCAATATGGTTGCCCGTTGAGGCAAAGCGGAGTCGGTTGTTAGCTCTGTGATGGCACCGGCACTTCCGCCGGCGATATCTATAATTAATTGGCTGGCCCGCTCAATTGCTCGGTTTTGCAAAGTTGCATCAACACCACGTTCAAAACGGTGCGATGAATCGGTATGTAAGCCAAATTGCCGGGCTTTGCCTGCAATGCTTTGCGGCGCAAAAAAAGCGCATTCCAGAAAGAGGGTGTGGGTGTCACCACTAACCGCCGAATCATTGCCCCCCATGATACCGGCAAGGGCGAGTGTTTGTTGGTCGTCGGCAATGATTAGGCTGTCGTTGTCTAGCTTTATCGTCTGGCCGTTTAACAAAGCTAGGGTTTCGTCTGTCCGGGCATAACGTACCGTGATGCCGCCGTCTATTTTGTCTGCATCAAACGCATGTAAGGGCTGGCCTAGTTCTATCAGTACATAATTGGTGACATCAACGATAGGCCCGAGGCTGCGCAAACCGGAACGGCGCAGACGTTCCTGCATCCATAATGGTGTTTCCGCTTTAGGGTTTACGTCTTTAATCAATCGCCCTAGATAGCGGGGGCAGGCGGTAGTAGTTTCTACGTTAACTGTTAATGAATCCTGATGGGTAACAGCAACCGGTTCAATTTGGGTTGCCGCACAGTCCATTTGATTGAGGATGGCAACTTCGCGGGCTATGCCTTCAACACTCAAGCAATCGGCACGGTTAGGCGTTAAATCAACTTCAATAAGCGCATCGTTAAGCGATAGGTATTCGCGTATATCAACACCGACAGGCGCGTCTGCCGCCAGTTCCATTAAACCGTTGGCTTCAGCGGCCAGCCCTAGTTCCTTTTCTGAACATAACATGCCGAACGATTCCACACCGCGCAGTTTGGATTTTTTGATTTTAAAATCGCCCGGCAGTACGGCGCCGCATAGTGCCGCAGGGATTTTCAGGCCAACCCGCACATTGCTGGCGCCGCAGACAATTTGCAACGGCTCAGCTTCGCCTACGGCCACTTGGCAAACGCGTAGGCGATCGGCATCGGGATGCTGTCCCATAGCCACCACTTCACCAATGACGACGCCGCTAAACACGGCACCTGCAGGCTGGACAGAATCAACTTCAAGGCCTGCCATGGTCAATTGTGCGACGAGCTCTTCTGTATTGATAGCTGGATTGACGTGTTCTCTTAACCAAGCTTCACTAATTTGCATGATTCAAACGTCCCCGCTTAATTAAATTGTTCTAAAAATTTAAGATCATTTTCAAAAAATAATCGTAAATCATTAATGCCATAGCGCAACATGGCGAGGCGCTCTACGCCCATGCCGAAAGCAAAACCGCTGTACTGCTCACTATCGATATTGACTGCCTTGAAGACTTCGGGATGAATCATGCCGCAGCCCATCACTTCCAGCCAACCGGTGTGGCTGCAAACACGGCAGCCATTGCCATTACACATCACGCATTCTATATCGACTTCCGCCGATGGTTCGGTGAAAGGGAAATACGATGGCCTAAAACGTACTTGTATGTCTTTTTCAAAAAAAGTGCGTAAGAACTCGTAGACCACGCCTTTTAAGTCGGCAAAACTGACGTCAGTATCAACCAGAAAGCCTTCTACCTGGTGGAACATCGGTGTGTGGGTAATATCGGAATCACAGCGATAAACACGGCCTGGCGCGATAACTTTTAGCGGTGGCGCTTCAGATTCCATGACCCGGATTTGTACGGGTGAAGTATGCGTCCTTAATACCGTGTGGGCATCAAAATAAAAAGTGTCATGCATCGCCCGTGCCGGATGGTGGGCGGGGATATTCAAGGCTTCGAAATTATGATAATCATCTTCGATTTCAGGGCCTTCAACCACTTTAAAACCCACACTGGAAAAAATTTTGTTGATACGTCTTAGCGTAGCCGTTACGGGATGCAGGCCTGCAACTGATTGCCCGCGTCCAGGTAATGTCACATCGATGCCTTCGCTCGCTAGTCGGGCGCTTAATTCATCGTGTTCAAGCGTATTTTTTCTGGTTTCAAGTTGTTCTTGAAAGGAATTTTTAGCTTGATTAATGACTTGTCCGACGGAACGGCGATGTTCAGGTTCCATCGAACCTAAAGCCTTCATCTGTTCAGTAAATAAGCCCTTTTTACCGAGATAGTGAACACGAACCTGATCCAGTTGATTCAGGTCTTGTGCTGCTGCAAGCGCTTGTAAGCCTTGCGCGAGGATGTCTTCTAAGGTGTCGGACACAGATCAGCTCGCTTAGTATGAGTTGGATGGGATTTTAACGGAATTAGATTTTCAAAAATCTAATTCCTGCCCAAAATTTAATAATCGTGGACAGGACAATCTGACACTTCAATAACGGGTTGTTATTGAAGTGGGCTTTGATTAGCTTTGGCGATTTTTGCAATTTCTCCGAAAGCTTCAATATCACGTACGGCAATATCGGCCAGGACTTTACGGTCGATTGCGACATTAGCATTGCTCAAGCCGTTAATTAAACGGCTGTAAGAAATTCCATACATACGGGCCGCAGCATTAATCCGGACTATCCACAAAGCGCGGAATTGACGTTTTCTTTGTTTGCGGTCACGGTAGGCATACTGTCCGGCTTTGATGACCGCTTGTTTGGCTACGCGATAAACCCGGCTGCGGGCACCGTAGTAACCTTTAGCCTGTTTTAAAATTTTCTTGTGTCTGGCTCTGGCAGTTACGCCACGTTTTACTCTAGGCATTGCTTCTCTCCCTGTTAGCTATATGGCAACATGCGTGCCGCCATCCGTACATCTGATGGATGCACTGAGGTAGGTTTGCGTAACTGTCTTTTTCTTTTAGTCGATTTTTTGGTCAAGATATGGCGACGATGAGACGCACCACACTTAAAACCACCGTTACCCGTACGTCGAAGACGTTTAGCTGCTCCGCGGTTTGTTTTTATTTTTGGCATTTGTTTGCTCCAATAAGTAATAGTAAAAAATCCCTGAGATAAACCCAGCAAGGCAAAATGCACGGCCCTGAAGAATTATCGCATCATAGGCTCTGATGCTTAACAGCACATCCAATGTGTTGTAGAACAGCTTCATGATGAAGCTATAAGGGTTGCACACCGTTTTACGCGGGGGGCGTTTGCTTTTTTCAACCGGACATGGAAATGAAATGGCACACAATGATGATGATGTGCCTTAAATATTTATGGCAGGATTATTTTTTCTTTTTAGGCGCCATAACCATAACCATTTGCCGACCTTCCATTTTTGGAAACTGTTCAACAATGGCTATTTCTTCCAGATCTTTTTCGATACGTTTGAGTTGATCCATACCGATTTCCCGATGCGCCATTTCTCGCCCACGGTATCTGACGGTAATTTTGGTTTTATCCCCGTCATTAAGAAATTTAGTTAAACTTTTTAGTTTAACTTGATAATCGCCTTCATCTGTCCCAGGTCGGAATTTGATTTCTTTAACCTGAATTTGTTTTTGTTTCTTTTTGGCGACTTGCAGTTTTTTGTTTTGTTCAAACTGAAATTTGCCATAGTTCATTATCCTACAAACGGGAGGATCGGCATTCGGCGATATTTCCACCAAGTCCAAGTCGGCGGCATAAGCAATCTGTTTAGCTTCATCCAATGAGATAATACCCAACGATTCCCCTTCTGCGCCTGTTACTCTTACCCGTCTAGCGGTAATTATGTCGTTAATGCGCGTTTCATCTTTTTTAGCAGCGATACCTTAATCCTCCAAAATTATTGTTTTCTATCGGCAATCTCTTTTTTTAACCGTTCGGTAAATATGCTGATTGCCAGACTACCTAAATCACCACCTTTTTGCGTGCGCACTGTGATTGTTTGCTCTTCTAATTCTTTATCACCGATAATGACAAGATACGGTACGCGCTGCATAGAGTGTTCGCGGATTTTAAACCCGATTTTTTCATTTCTCAAGTCTATTTTTACTCTGAAGCCTTGTTGTTCAAGGTCTCGCATGGTCTTAAGCGCATAATCGTTATGGCGATCTGCGATAGTTAGGACAACTGCCTGCACAGGCGATAACCAAACGGGGAATGTGCCGGCATGTTGCTCAATTAAAATGCCGATGAAGCGCTCTAGCGAACCCAGTATGGCGCGATGTAGCATTACAGGCACTTGTTTTGAACCATCTTCAGCTATGTAGGTTGCATCTAAGCGGTTCGGCATAGAAAAGTCCACCTGAATAGTGCCGCATTGCCAGACCCGTCCAATACAATCCTTTAGTGAAAATTCGATTTTCGGGCCGTAAAAAGCGCCTTCACCTGGTTGTAGATCCCATTTTAGGCCTTTGTTGTTTAAAGCCAGTTCTAAAGCATTTTCGGCCTTGTCCCAGACAGCATCGTCGCCGACCCTATTTTCAGGGCGGGTTGATAATTTAATGATGACTTCATTAAAACCAAAGTCTTTATAAACATCAAATAGCATGTCAATAAAAGTCGACACTTCGGTTTGAATCTGTGCTTCCGTGCAAAAGATATGGGCGTCATCCTGAACAAAGTTCCTGACCCGCATTAAGCCATGCAGGGTGCCGGATGGTTCATTACGGTGACAGGAGCCGAACTCGGCTAGACGGATAGGCAAGTCACGATAACTTTTTATGCCTTGGTTATATATCTGCACATGGCAGGGGCAATTCATTGGCTTAATCGCGTAATCACGGTGCTCGGAATGCGTCGTGAAAATCATGTTGCCAAACTTTTCCCAATGGCCTGATTTTTCCCACAATGACCGGTCAACAACTTGTGGTGTTTTTACTTCACCATAGCCATTAACGCGGAGTTTGTCGCGAATATACTGCTCAATTTGCTGATAGATAATCCAGCCTTTTTCATGCCAGAACACCATGCCTGGCGCTTCCTCCTGGCTATGAAACAAGTCCAGGGTCTTAGCCAGTTTGCGGTGGTCACGCTTTTCCGCTTCTTCTAAGCGATGCAAATAAGCCTGTAATTCTTTTTTGTCGCCCCACGCCGTGCCATAAATGCGCTGCAACATCTCGTTATTAGAGTCGCCACGCCAGTAAGCGCCTGCAATTTTCATTAACTTAAATGCACTTAGCTTGCCGGTGCTTGGGACATGGGGGCCGCGGCATAAGTCAGTGAACCCACCTTGTCCGTACAAGGACAAATCCTGGTCAGCCGGAATTGATTCTATGATTTCAGCTTTGTATTTTTCGCCTTGATCCCTAAAGAATTTTATGGCCGCATCCCTAGATAAGACTGTGCGGGTGATTACATGATCTTCGGCAGCGAGTTGCTGCATTTTTGCTTCGATGGCAGCCAGATCATCGGTCGTAAAAGGCCGTTGATAGGCAAAGTCATAGTAAAACCCGTTTTCAATGACTGGGCCTATAGTGACTTGTGCATCTGGAAATAATTGTTTAACTGCTTGAGCCAGTAAATGGGCGGTTGAATGACGGATGACATTTATGCCGTCATCATCTTTCGCCGTGATAATTTGTAGGGCGGCATCTTGAGCAATAAGTGTGCTGGCATCCACTAGCTGGCCATTGACCTTACCTGCCAAAGTGGCTTTGGCAAGTCCTGGGCCAATGGACAAGGCGACATCCATTACCGTAACAGCTTGTGTGTATTCGCGCTGAGAACCATCAGGAAGGGTGATTGCTGGCATTGTTTTTCGTCAACTATTTTAAATAAGACAATAAAAAGCACTGCTGGACAGTGCTTTATAAATAGTGCAAGTGCGGTGGAGAAAACAGTAGCCGTTCTAACGCTATTTACGCAAACGAGTCATCGTACAGATGGTTTCTTTTAATGTCAAATGTTTGTTTTGTGTGTCTAATTGTTGGGTTATAGGAAAGGTATTGCAATGATTTAAGCCAAGTTGTTTTCGGACGCCCGGACTTTTTCAGTTGCTGTAGTGGCATAGCCAATGTTTTATATTCTTGCTAAGCGGGGTTTCGAAAAAACGGCTTAAAAATCAACGGCCAGGTTGCTGTCGTTAACAAAAATTTTTAAAAGATGTTTTTTTTAAAAAAATCTTTTAAAAAACCTAATTGCTTGGTTGTTTTAGGCTTGGTTATTGTAAGTGTTTCAGTGGCCGTTGTTGTGTCTGGGGTTAAATAGCCTAAGAGATAAAGAACGTTATAAAATTCAAAAATGGACGACAATGGTGTTTGCAAAAGCTCGGCAAGCTGAAATAAATTGCAGGGTTGTTGGCTGATAACATCGGTGATGGCGCTATAAGCGGTAAGTGCGGGAATTTTCGAGGTGTCCGGTATTTGTGTCAGCCTCACTGTTTGCTCGGCGGAATGTCCTTCAAGCAGTCGTCCTTGGGAAACTTCAATAATGGCCTCCGCAATCAATGCGTCTAGCGGTTGGGCATTGGCCGTCTGTCCGCTTTTTAGTATTTTCGCTAGCTTTAACTTGGTAATAATAGCTTCCCTAAGATATTGTGGTGTCGCGGTGTAGTAAATCTGCAATTCAGCTGGTGAGCCAGAAAAATGGTAGTTGTTTTCTGTCGGGGATAGATAAAGGGTTGGCAATTTATTTAGTTTTATTGCCCGGCAATCATTGTCTTTTTTGGCTTGCAGGAGAGTGCCAAAAAAATAGTTTTTAGCATGCAATGGACGCGTCAATGGCGCGGCGCTTTTAGGTGCGGTGGGATTGGCTGCATCGCTGTCCATACCCCGCTGTTTTTCGGCTACAGTGCTGTTGCCGGCACTTTCTTCTGGCGAAGTATTTGTTAAGATTACTTCCGCTATTGTAGTTGCTTCGGTTGCTTCGGTTGCTTCAGGTGCTTGAATCGTTTCTGCTATTGCAGCTTTTTCGGTTAATATCTCTGCAATGTCATTGAGCAGTTTGATGAGCTCTTTTAAACTAGGCGGGCCATAAGGCTTTTTTGATAAAAACCAGTGTTTGTCTGTTTCTATTTCAGAATGTTCGGCAACCATGACAATACGATAAGCCGGATGGATTTGCAGTTGTTCCGTAAAAATTTGCTGGCCGTTGTCGGCATCTAAATTAATCATAAGCACATCGCTGTCCGTTGCGTCAGTAATGAGCCAAGTACAGGTTAATGACGAGTCAGCTAAGTCCAGAATGGCAGAAATCGCCTCTTGTTGCTTCGGGTTAAAACCAATATATTTGATTGTGTGCCGTGTCATTTTACTTTCCTGTTTGTAAGCGTTGCCATAATTTTTCTGGTAAGCCGTGATGTTGCATTTTTTCGATGACAGAGTCAACGCAATAGGGCAGGGCTACGAAGGCCACTTCTTGTTTTTCACGGTCGTAAACGGCACATTGCGCCTCTTGGCGGCCATTTCGAGGCTGGCCAACAGAGCCTGGGCAAACCAAGCTATGCTTGTAAGCGCTTAAGCTTACGTTGGCTTCGGCAAGATAATGGTCGGATTGGCGTCGGTCCCGCGCATAAACCCCGGGCGTATGCGAGTGTCCGTGCAGGCATAAAGGGATGGCTCTTTGTTGTAAGTGATCTAGGTTTTCTGCGGCCGTCATTTGGTAAACGTAGCCATAGAAAAATGCCGGATCAATCGGTGCGCCATGTACAGCCAGCCAGTGTTGGTTGTGTGAATAGGCAGGAAGGCCGCCTAGCCAGTCACGGTGCAGTGGCGTTAATTGCCCAATAGTCCATTCAATCACTATTTGGGCATTGCCAGAAAAGCCACGGCTAGTGTTGCCGGTCGCAACCGCATGGTCGTGGTTGCCTTTGATGATTTCAAAGGTGGATTCTTGCAACCGTTCTATGCAGTAAGTCGGCTCAGGCCCGTAACCGACAATATCGCCTAAGATGATTCCTTGGGTGATTTTTTGTTCACGATAAAAATTAAGTATACAGTCTAGTGCTGCGTCATTGGCGTGTATATCTGCCATGATCGCATAATAGCGGTTGTTGTTATTCTTGCGGGCGTTGAGCTTTTTTTTGTTGGCAAGGTGTACGGCTGATGTGATAGGCGATTGCGCTAGCCCTGTAAGCGTTTTTTTTAGTAGCTGCTCTTTTTGTTCTGAGGGCATAAACAGCGATTGTAGTTGGGTGCTTATGATGGTGCGGCAATGCGGGTCTTCAAAAATACCGTCAATCAATTCAATTAAAATGGCGGTTAATTGTGTCATAAAGGCTCTATCTAGCCATTCATAAGTGCGGATAAAGACGCCTAGCATGACGGAAAAAGCGACAAAATTATCCCAAGTATAATATTCATCATCCAGATAATAGACGTTACCAGTGTCGTCTACTGCAAAGTTGGACAAGCCTTCGTCGAGTTTGTGGCCGGATGTTTTGGCTAGTAATAAATACTTTTCAAACATGGCGGCTAAAATATTAAGGTATTGCTCGCGGGCCGCATGAGTGGCGGGGGTGGGCTTCAGTTCAATATTCAGGGCTTTTAGGCGAGGACAAATACTACCGACCAGAACAGTATCAGCGCTTTGGTTGTTAACGACAAACCATGTCTTGTGGGGGTGATGGACCGCCAATTGTTGTTCTTTTTCTAAAACTTTAGTTGTCCATTTCCGTGCTTTATCATGACTTAAATCAAGTTCGGCGCGAATTTTTACGACATCACGTTCGTTGGCATAAATACAGGTGTCCGGGCGTCCGGTAAACGCGGTCCCAACAGCTAGTTTTTGTCTGTTTGTAGATAAAAGCCCAGCAATATAATCCGCTTGATAATGCTGTTGTCCGTCGATTGCGCCGATTAGTTCTATCGTTGGCATGGCGGTTAAGTGTTTGAATTGCAAGTGTGGAGAGGCAGTGTTTAGTTGCCTCTCCTGAGAGCTGGCTGTTTTTACGTTTCGTTCAGACTAAGGGCATAAAGGTGCGATTTTAGTCATGTTGTTGCGCACAGCTGCCCAACCCATACCTAGGTTAGTTGCTTTGCTAGTAATTAACACTACTAGGTAATCTGGTTTGTCTTTAACCAAGGCCATAAAATGCAAGGTCTTTTCAGTAGTCATCTGCACTTCTTGAATGGTTTTTTCCACAGGCTTGCCACGTTGGCTTGATAGCAAAGACTCAACTGCGCGGACATTTTTACCGCGCAACATGTCCACAGCTGCTGCTGCCACCGCTTCCAGATAAGAAGACGTAAAATAAGGCACATTATGGGCGACGCCCATCAACAGGCCAGAGTTTAAGTCGACAACTGCACAGCCTAATGCGCCGTCAACATTGGAAACAACTTCTTGTAATAAATCGTCAAGTTTGGACACGTTTTTTCTCCATAATTATTTGGGTTATAAAGTTTGCGATTATACTTAATCCGCCGAGTTGGGTTGCAAATATTCCCAACTCACCGGTAGAGTATTCAGTAAAATGATGTGTTTATTGTCATGCACCAATATTCATTCAGCACCGGTCAAAATAGTGGCCGCTTTAATCAAGCACTTGATAATAGTCATCAATGGTAAATAGATTGCGCAAGTTCTTCAAAATGAGCGTTGCCAATTATGGCCGAAGATTTAAGAATGCAGTGTTAAGGTTTAAAGGTTAAGTTTTTAGGGGCCGCTCAAAATTTCTGCAAGCCCAGCAAAAGGTTAACTGGCCTTTAAAATAGCGCCGTTTTGTTATTTTGCAAACAACGGATATATTGCGGGGTACAAGTTAAGTCCGCATTTACACTCTCAGCTTAATGGTATTGGAAAATCACCCGGTTGCCTGGTTGGTCCGGCGTCCCCTCAAAAGCAATCTGCCGTTAGCCCCCGAAATTAAATGGCTAATAAAATCTCCCGATAAGCATGTAACTATATTCTAAGGTTTTTTCGATGAAGCTTTTGGTGGCCGTGATCGCAGCCGAAAGGTTGGGCAAATGGTTAAGCGCCCTTTTTTTTAAGGTGAAACCTTTTGCAAAGATTGCAAAGCCGAAAGCATTTTGATTTTAAAGTGTAGTTCAAAAACAAATATATAAAATGAAATGGCGCAGATTTTAAAATTAATGGGGCTGGGATGAATTTTTAGAGGGTTTTTTGCCGATAAAATCATTGCCAGTACAATTGGCATAGCGGGGCGTGATGAGTTAGAATTGCCCACTTTATTTGTGATTATTTTTATAAAAACAGTGTTCGCTTTTGCGTCGCTTGAAATCATTCCTTTGATAAAAGCAAACAAGAGTTTCACCACTATCGAAGAAGGGGCTGCTCCGTGAACAAATCAAAGCAACTATTCGCAAGCTGGGTCTTGATGGCTATAGGCCTTGAGACAGCGCAAGCGGATTATAAGCTCAACTTAATGCAAGGGGTCACAAAAGTCAGTAATGACATTTACGACCTGCACATGCTGATTTTGTGGATCTGTGTATTCATAGGCGTTGCCGTGTTTGGCGCCATGTTTTACTCGATTTACCATCATCGTAAATCTCGAGGCCACCAAGCGGCGCAATTCCACGAAAACACCACCGTTGAAATTATCTGGACTATTATCCCGACACTAATTTTAGTGGGTATGGCAATACCTGCGACAAAGACGTTGTTGGAGTTGGATGATGTCCAAGATTCTGATATGTCGATTAAGGTGACCGGGTGGCAATGGAAGTGGGAATATGAATACCTAGATAACGGAATTCATTTTTTTAGCAGTTTAGATGAGGCAAGCAATAAAGCCCGCCAAGTTGGTTCAGGAATAGACCCCCGTTCCGTCCCTCATTATTTATTAAATGTTGACCATCCATTGGTCATCCCAACTAAAAAGAAAATTCGGTTTGTGTTTACTGCGGCTGATGTGCTCCATTCGTGGTGGGTGCCGGAGCTTGGTTGGAAAAAAGATGCTATTCCTGGCTTTATCAATGAAGCTTGGACTAATGTCGAAAAGGCAGGCACTTATCGTGGGCAATGTACTGAGTTATGCGGTAAAGATCATGGCTTTATGCCTATCGTAGTGATTGCGATGGAGCAGCCCGACTACGATGCTTGGGTTAAGAAGACGCAAGCGGAAGCAAAGAAAGGCCCTGACTTGAGCGACCAAAGCCATGACGAGTTGGTTAGCAAAGGCGCTGCGGTATACAGCAAAAACTGTTCTACTTGCCATTTGCCGGATGGTAAGGGTGTTCCTGGTGCGTTTCCTGCCATTACTGGTAGCGCGGTCGTTAAGGGTGATATTAAAGTTCAAGCCAACTTAATTATAAACGGAAAAGGCGGTATGCCTGCTTTCGGTAAAATGTTGAAAGCCGATGAGTTGGCGCAAGTGATTAGCTACACCCGTAATGCCTTAGGCAATAGTGTAGGTGATGAAATACAACCTAAATCGGTGCAGGAGTTGTTGCCTCAGGGGGCAGATACTGCAAGTAAAGCAGTGCCTATGTCCACCTCTGAAAAAGCAGAACCGATTGTTGATATGCCCAAAGACGAATTGGTCAGCTTAGGTAAGTCTGTCTACGGCAGTAATTGCGCATCGTGCCATCAAGCAGAAGGGCAAGGTATGCCGCCGATGTTTCCTGCTTTAACAGGTAGCGCGGTTGTTACCGGTGACCTGAATGCCCAAGTTGGCTTGATGTTGAATGGTAAAGGCATGATGCCAGGTTTCGGCCACACACTGTCGGCCACTGATTTTGCCGCTGTTGTTGCTTTTACGCGTAATGGCTTGGGTAATGCGGTTGGTGATGCTATCCAGCCCTCAGCTATCCAGAAATTGCAAGCCGCGTTGCCCGCAGCACAGGACGATGACGAAGATTAAATCTATGGCCTTCTTCATCAGCTAACTCTTTTTTAAGTATTTTTGAGGTATAAACTATGTCTGCTGTAATAGCTGAACATGATGATCATCACGATGATCATGAACACCACGATCATGGCCCTGAAAAGGGGCTGTTAAGATGGATTATCACCACCAACCATAAAGATATTGGCACCTTGTATTTGTTGTTTGCTTTGGCAATGTTTTTTGTCGGTGGCATCATGGCAATGATTATCCGTGCCGAATTGTTCGAACCGGGTATGCAGTTTGTGCAGCCGCAGTTTTTTAACTCCATGACGACTATGCACGCCCTAGTCATGGTGTTTGGTGCGGTTATGCCCGCTTTTGTAGGTTTAGCCAATTGGATGATCCCTATGATGATTGGTGCGCCGGACATGGCGTTGCCACGCATGAACAATATGAGTTTTTGGGTGCTGGTTGCTGGTGTGTTGCTGTTGGCAAGCACTTTATTCATGGAAGGAGGCGCACCTGCTGGCGGTTGGACACTTTATCCGCCGTTGGTGTTACAAACAGGTAAGGCTTTGCCTTTTGCGATTTTTTCAGTGCATTTGCTGGGTATTTCGTCAATCATGGGGGCAATTAACATTATCGCCACTATTTTCAATATGCGTGCCCCTGGCATGACCTTAATGAAAATGCCGTTGTTTGTTTGGACTTGGTTGATCACTGCGTTTTTGTTAATCGCTGTAATGCCCGTATTTGCCGGTGCTGTCACGATGTTGTTGACTGACAAGTTTTTCGGCACCAGTTTTTTTGATGCCGCAGGTGGTGGCGACCCTGTCTTGTATCAACATATTTTCTGGTTCTTTGGCCATCCAGAAGTTTATATTATGATCTTGCCTACCTTTGGGGTGGCTTCGACTATTATCCCTGTCTTTGCCCGTAAACCATTATTCGGTTATAGTTCAATGGTTTATGCAACAGCATCGATTGCTTTTTTGTCATTTATCGTTTGGGCGCATCACATGTTTACTGTGGGTATGCCAATGGCTGGTGAGTTATACTTTATGTATGCCACTATGTTAATTGCGATCCCCACTGGTGTTAAAGTTTTTAACTGGACAGCGACCATGTGGAAAGGATCGATGACATTTGAAACGCCAATGTTGTTCTCAATTGCTTTTGTGGTCTTGTTCACGTTAGGTGGCTTCACCGGTCTGATGATGTCTATCGCACCTTCAGATTTTCAGTATCACGACACTTATTTTATTGTTGCCCATTTTCACTACACCTTGGTCCCTGCATCCGTGTTCATCTTAATGGCGGCCGGTTATTATTGGCTGCCTAAATGGACAGGGCACATGTACAACGAAAAAATTGGCCAACTACATTTTTGGTTATCAGCTGTATCCGTTAATATCTTATTTTTTCCTCAGCACTTCTTAGGTTTGGCCGGTATGCCGCGCCGGATTCCCGACTATGCGGTACAGTTTGCCGATTGGAATATGATCTCGAGTATTGGCGGCTTTATTTTTGGTGCTAGCCAGTTGCTGTTTTTATATATCGTAATTGATACTATTAAAGGTGGGACAGGTGAAAAAGTAACTGATGAAGTGTGGGAAGATGCGCATAAGCATGGCTTAGAATGGACTTTGCCATCGCCACCGCCTTATCACACGTTTACGACGCCACCTACTGTGATACCGACTGAACATATCTAATATTAAGTGTGAGTTTTAAGATGCGTCACTTATTTATGTGACGCATCAGGTGGGAATATGAACATAAAAACGAAAAATACCGTAACGGCTTTAGTTTTGGCGGGGATTGCCATTGGCATTTATGTCACCGCCGTTATGCAGGCAATTTCTTGATGAGTTTGGATATTAAGCAAAAAAACACCAAATTGATTCGCACCTTACTATTTGTGGTTGTGGGGATGTTTGGTTTTGGTTACGCCTTAGTGCCAATTTACGATGTGCTATGTGACATAACCGGTCTTAACGGCAAGGTTGAATCAACTGCAGTGAAAGAAGTGGTTTTTCCCATCGATAAAAACAGGGAAATCACCGTAGAATTCATCACGTCATTAAACGAATCGGCTCCCATGGTATTTCGAGCGGAAACGAACAAGCTGAAAATTCATCCGGGCCAGTATTACACCGTGAATTTTTATGCGGAAAATAAAACCGATAAACCAATGGTTGCCCAGGCCATTCCAAGTATTTCTCCTGGATTAGCCGCTGAATATTTTAAAAAAACTGAGTGTTTTTGTTTTACGGAACAAACGTTTAAAGCGCGGGAAGGTAAGCTTATGCCAGTGCGTTTTGTGGTTAATCCGGATTTACCACCCCAATATAAAACGATAACACTTGCTTATACATTTTTTGATAATACTGAAAAATCAGTGAATAAATAAAGGGGAAAAATTATGTCTTCACATGACGCTTATTACATACCACATAAAGCGACTTGGCCTGTCATGGCGACCGCTGGATTAGTCATTACACTGGCAGGCTTTGCAAATTATCTGAACGGTTCCGCTGCCGGTGCAACGATGATGTATGTGGGTCTTGCTATCTTTATTGTTATGCTTGCTGGGTGGTTTACATTACAAGCCACGGAAAGCGAATCTGGCATGTACAGTAAACAAGTCGGCATTTCTTATCGTATGGGAATGATGTGGTTCATTTTTTCCGAAATTATGTTTTTTGCGGTGTTTTTCGGTACGCTTTGGTATACGCGGAATTTATCGGTGCCTTGGTTAGGCGGTGAGGGCGTCGGTGCGGCAACAAAAGAACTGCTATGGCCTTCTTTTGAGGCAACTTGGCCGACTAATGGGCCGGGTAATGTTGGCGGTGAGTTCGAGCCGATGAGTGCATGGGGATTGCCGTTTCTTAATACCTTGATTCTGCTGACGAGTGGTGTGACCTGTACTTGGGCGCATCATGGGTTGTTGGCAAAAAATCGTGACCAGTTAATTAAAGGCTTAATCGCAACCGTGGCATTAGGCTTCTTATTTGTGGCGTTTCAGGCGATTGAATACCATGAAGCATATACCGAAATGGGTTTGACTTTAGGCTCAGGTATTTACGGCTCCACTTTCTTTATGTTGACTGGCTTTCATGGATTCCATGTCTGCATAGGCGCAATTATTCTGAGTGTGGTGTTGTTCCGCAGCACTAAAGGCCACTTTAAGCCAGAAAACCATTTTGCTTTTGAAGCGGCGGCGTGGTATTGGCATTTTGTTGACGTGGTGTGGTTAGGTTTGTTTATTTTTGTTTACTTGATGTAATTAAAAAACTAGCGGCTTAAAAAGCACTGCCAATTAGCAGTGCTTTTTTTTTGTTTATCGATTTGGCTTAGCGGTTGTTAACAGGTTGTGCCGATGATGATTGATGCAGGCGACTTCCTATGCCATGTGGTTTAAGGATGCCGCTCGCTAAGGCGATAAAAAAGAAAATAAATAATATGACTGATAAAGTAATGCGTGTTGTCAGTGCTTTGAGGGTTTTTTCCGAATGTACCTGATCTTTATATTTAACCAGGTTGTATAAGGCGAAGCCGAGGCTGGAAATTATCAGTAAAAAAACAATAATGGCGATGCTTTTGATGATCATAATGGGTAGAATCGAAAGAGGTTTTCGTATTTTCGGTTATTTGGGACAGATTGCCAATAGATTGATGAGAAAAAGGACGCTTGAGTGGTGATACATTCTGATGAAATTTAAAATTATTCCGGTCGTGGTTTATGTGGTTTTTATGATGGTGTTGCTTGCTTTAGGGAATTGGCAATTGGGGCGGGCGGAGGAAAAACGCCACTATTTTGCGATGCAGGCACAGGCATCCGTTGCAGAAATGATAACGCTGAATGACTTCATGGAAGAAGACATGGAAACATTGCGTTATAAAAAAGCGCAAGTGATGGGGCATTATGATAGTCGCCATCAGTTTTTAATTGATAATCAGATCAGTGGTGGTAAAGCAGGTTATTTTGTGATGACCCCTTTTTTATTAAAAGGAAAAACCAGTGCAGTTTTGGTCAATAGGGGGTGGATACCTTTGATGGGTAATAGGGCTATGCTGCCGTCTGTTGACGTGGGCGGCGAGGAAACAATCTTGACTGGGCGGATTAATGCTTTTCCTAGTGTCGGTGTAAAATTGGCAGGTGCAGACATCCCTACAGAAGGTTGGCCATCGGTCGTTCAAGTGGTGGATACCCAGATATTGGCAAAAAGACTGGGTTATCCTTTGTTAGCCTTTCAGGTGGAGCTGGATAAAAATTTGCCTGGAGGTTTCCAGCGGGATTGGCAAACAGCATCCATCATGCAGCCTGAACAACATATAGCCTACGCAATTCAGTGGTTTGCATTGGCACTTACTTTAACAATACTGATTTTTTGGTACAGTTTTAAAAAACACAATGATTAATCAGCAGAAGAAAAATCGATTATTAATTTTGGTTATTTTTGGGATGTCAGTCATCCCTTTTTTAATCGCTTGGGGATTAAAAGAGAATCCGGAAGTATTAAAAGGAAGCACAAATAAAGGCCAATTGATAACCCCGGTTATAGCAACGGGACATAACGATTTTGTGGGGTTCGATACCTTTTCAAGAAAAAATATGGGTGAGCTTCCGGGGCATTGGTTGCTAGTTAATGTCGTCCCCAACTCGTCTTGCAATAAAGTGTGTCTTGAGGCATTGCTTAAAACTAAGCAGCTGCGGTTAATGTTGAATAAGGAATTGCCCCGTACTCGCCGGGTCGTCATCGTTTTTAAAGAGGTGTCGGCTGACATGGCAAACCAATGGTGGCTAAAAGACACGTTGTTGTGGCGGTTGCGCAAAACAGACGCCGAGGAGGGTGCGGCGTTGTATTCAGATTTGTTAGGTGAAGAACACAAAATTGACGATGCGTTGGCGGCAAAATTAATTGGTCAGGAAAATCCTGAATTTGCGCTCCATTCTGATCTTATCAGAGTTAAGCCCAGCGCTGGTCTGGTTAAAAAAATTGCTAAAATTAGGAAAGGCGACATACCCGACGGTATGCTTTTTTTAATGGATCCAATGGGTAATCTGATGATGCAATATGAGCCGGGATTTGATCCGTACAACGTAAAAAGTGATTTAATGCACCTGTTAAGAATTTCACAAATTGGATAATAATAAAAAAATGTTTAGAAAAATAACCCAGTTTAGCGTCGTTTTTGCTTTATTAATCAGTATGTTAGGCTGCTATGTCCGGTTATCCGATGCCCTGTCGGGTTGCCCTGATTGGGCGGACTGTTATGGAAAAATAATCATAAGCGACAAGTCTTATGAAAAATTACCGCCAATGCTTGAACAGGCGTATGTGCTTTTTGATGCAAATAAAAACGTGCTTTACCGTTATCTTGTTGCTGGCTTGGGGGTTTTAATTTTATTGCTGGTTGCGCTTGGTTGGCGCGGGCAAAGCTATCGCCGGACGGCAAGGGCTATATCATTGGGCTTGCTGTTTTTAGTGGTTTTTCAAGCCTTGCTAATTGCGTGGTTGCCTGACATGCTGGTGCTGCCAACGGTTGCAGTGCTTAATATGGTGTTGGGAATGATGGTTTTTTGGCTGTTATTCTGGCTATATCTACGAAGCGATCCGGCTGTTTCAGTAATAGCAGGCCGTATAGATTCTTTGATCCTTCCTAGATTGGCGATGCTGGTTTTGTTTCTGCAAATTTTGCTGGGCGGCTGGGAAAGTGTCAACCATGCGGCGTTGGCCTGCACCGATTTTCCTTTATGTAATGGACAATGGTGGCCCGATGCCGATTACTTGGCCGCACTGAATGTTGTGGACATGGCATATGACGTATTAACAGGTTATAGCGGCGATGTTTCATTCAACGCGCAGGTCGCGATAAATTGGTTGCACAGGGTTGGGGCGTTGCTTTGCTTTATTGTATTGACGTCACTGACATTAAGCACAATGACGGCAACCGCGCCGAAGTCGGCAAGGAAAGCAGGCGTATGGTTAAGCATATTGCTGTTTGTGCAAATCGGTTTGGGCATCATCAGTTATATTTTGGCTATGCCCCTCGGAATATCAGTGGCGCATCATGCGGTTGCAGCCTTGATGATGTTGCCACTGATCGTCATCAGTTTTTATAGCAGGTATGGATTTGTAGGGCCTGTTAGTGCACCCATAGCCACTGTTCCAACCGCCCCCGAATTTGTTCCGTATGTCGAGCCTGCGCCGGAGTCGTTGTTTTTACGTTTAAAATCGCAGTTAAGGCGTACCCGATCAGGTTTGACGGATGTATTGTCAAACCTGACCCTAGGCCAGAAAGAAATTAACGATGATCTGCTAGAAGATTTAGAAGCGCATTTGTTAATGGCTGACATAGGTATTAACGTCACGACAGAAATTATTGCTAACCTGACCCAACGTCTTGAGCGGCATCAGTTGGAAGATGGCGACGCATTATCTGCGGCGCTAAAACAGGAGTTGCTCGGCATACTCAAGCCTTGTGATCAGCCGTTGCTAATCCCTAAACAAGACAACCCATTTGTGATTCTGGTGGTTGGTGTTAATGGGGCAGGTAAAACCACCACTATAGGCAAATTGGCCAAGCGCCTACAGGCACAGGGTCATAGCGTTATGTTAGCTGCGGGAGATACGTTTAGGGCGGCTGCGGTTGAGCAATTGCAGGCTTGGGGGGGGCGCAATAACATTCATGTCGTCGCACAGCATACTGGCGCTGATTCGGCATCGGTCATTTATGATGCCGTGCAGTCAGCCCAAGCCAAAGGTGTTGACGTGTTAATCGCCGACACAGCCGGACGCTTGCATACTAAATCAAATCTGATGGATGAGTTGAAAAAAGTGAAGCGGATTATGGGTAAGCTTGATGAAACTGCGCCGCATGAAGTGTTGCTCGTATTGGATGCAGGCACTGGGCAAAATGCGTTATCTCAGGCGAAATTATTTAATGAGACGGTTGAGTTAACAGGGCTGGTGTTAACTAAGCTTGATGGTACGGCAAAAGGCGGGGTTATTTTTGCGTTGGCAAAACAGTCAGGAATTCCAATCCGTTACATAGGTATAGGCGAAGGTATTGATGATTTGCAGGATTTTGATGCCGAAACGTTTGTCGATGCTTTGTTTATTAAAGATTAAAAAAGCGTATGTTAAAGTTTGATAATGTCAGTAAACGTTATCCTGAAAGCGGCGAAGTGCTCCGGGATATTAGTTTTCATTTGCGGCACGGTGAAATTGCTTTTCTCACGGGGCATTCTGGTGCGGGGAAAAGCACGTTATTGAAACTGATTGCTGTCATGGAACGTTGTACGCGCGGCCAGATTTTTCTTGATGGAGAAAACCTTAGTGCGGCCAAGGAAAGCCAGATCCCTTTTTTACGGAGGAAAATGGGGTTTATCTATCAAGATTATAAACTGCTGCAAGATAGGACGGTATTTGACAATGTCGCATTACCCTTAGTGATAGCGGGCATTAGGCATCAAGAGATTGTGCGCAAGGTGAGGGCGGTTCTGGACAAGGTAGGCTTGTCGGGTAAAGAAAGGAAATTTCCGATTGCGTTGTCGGGTGGGGAGCAGCAGCGGGTGGGTATTGCCCGCGCTTTCGTAAACAAGCCCCCGATTATTATTGCTGACGAGCCGACGGGCAATCTTGACCCTGAGCTCGCCACTGAAATCATGCGTTTATTTGTGAGTTTCCAACAAGTCGGGGTTACTGTACTGATAGCCTCCCATGATATTTCATTGATTGAAAAAATGAATCATCGCGTCCTAAAACTGGCTAATGGTCAATTGGTTTCGGCTTAACACAATGAAAGGCTTTAAAAAACGCAAACAAACTAAGGAAGTCAGGTATGTGAAAACACCTTCGCAAGTGACGCGGCAAACCCGCCGTGTCGGTGGGGATTTACTCGATAAATTATGTGCCCATTGCGATGGCCAGGGACAGGCGCTGTTTTCTAGCCTTGGCCGTCTTGTTGATTCGCCGTTTAATTCGATAATGACTATCATGGTGCTTGCGATAACCATTTCTCTTGCCAGTGGTTTTTATCTGCTGCTCAATAATCTTCATCAACTTACCGCCAATATAGAAACCAGCGCCCAAATATCACTGTTTCTTAAAGATGAAATTACTGATGCACATGCCAATAAATTAGCCAGCACTATCAGGAAAAATCCCGCTATTCAACAAGTCACCCTGATTAGTAAAGATCAGGCGCTGGCAGAATTTAAAACCTATAGTGGTTTTGGCTCAGCCATCACTGCACTGAAAACCAATCCGTTGCCAGTTGTTATCCAAGTATTGCCCAAAAATACATTGGAAGACAAAAAGGAACTGGAAAATTTACGGCAAGAGTTCCAGCGGCTTGTCGAGGTCGATCTTGCCCAAATGGATATGCAATGGGTCGAACGGCTACAGTCTATTGTGGCCGTGGCAGAGCGTGGGGCGTGCTTGCTGAATACCCTATTAGGTTTTGCTGTGCTGTTTATTGCGGGTAACACCATACGTCAGGAGCTTCATAATCGTCATGAAGAAGTGATTATTGCCAAATTGGTTGGTGCGACTAATGGATTTATTCAGAAGCCTTTTTTATACGCTGGCTTGTGGATGGGAATGTTTGCAGGCCTGTTGGCATGGTTTATTGTCAGCGTTATGATGCTGTTACTAAGGCAGCCAGTTGAGGCATTGTCTGGCTTATACGGAGGCGGTTTCCACTTGTTATTTTTCAGCGTCGCGGATTTTTTTAAGCTCATAGGTATTTCTTCTGCATTAGGTGGATTAGGGTCGTGGGCGGTGCTTAGTTATCAGCTTCAGTATACCCGACCCGAATAAAAGGGATAAAACACAAAATTGTTAGCACTCTTTGCTTGAGAGTGCTAATATTTATATAAATTTTACTCCAAGGGGAAATGTCATGAATAATGCTTTAACGTTACCCGTTAATTTGTCGGTTGGCACATTTGATGCTTATTTGAATCTTGTCAGGCAGATGCCTAAACTTACGGCTGAGCAAGAACATGAATTAGCTGTAAAATTCAAAGATGAAGGTAATTTAGAAGCCGCCAGGCAGTTAGTTATGAGCAATTTGCGGTTTGTCGTCCATGTTGCCAGAGGCTATAGCGGCTACGGGTTGTCGATGCCAGATATTATTCAGGAAGGCAATGTCGGCTTGATGAAGGCCGTTAAGCGTTTTGATCCTGATATGGGTGTACGTTTGATTACTTTTGCCGTGCATTGGATTAAAGCAGAAATTCACGAATATGTGATTAAAAACTGGGGGATTGTTAAAGTCGCCACTACAAAGGCACAACGCAAACTGTTTTTTAATCTGCGGAAATCCAAGGAAGATTTAGGGTGGTTATCCGGCGATGAGGCAGCGGCTATCGCCAATGATCTCAATGTTGAGTTGAGCAGCGTATATGAAATGGAAAAACGCCTGGGCAACCGGGACATGTCATTTGATATTTCTGCTGACGAATCAGACGATGAAAGCTATATCGCCCCAGCAACTTATTTGCAGCAACATGGTGCCGACCCTGCCGTGTTGATGGAAAATGCCGATTGGGACGGGTACGGTCAGGATTTGCTCGCCGATGCAATGGAGACCTTAGATGAACGCAGTAAGGATATCGTTGTAAGCCGCTGGCTGGCTGAAAAAAAAGCCACATTACATGAGCTGGCCGAGCGCTATAACGTGTCTGCAGAACGGATTAGGCAATTGGAGCAAACCGCCATGAAGAAATTGCGTACAGCGGTAGTTTTTGAGGCCTGATAAAACTTAAAAAAGCCCTAACGACAGTTGTCGTTAGGGCTTTTTTATTACTGAAGTAAAACTGATTGGGTATGGTTGCCAATAAAGTTTCGGATTTTGCTTTGTAACTGAATTATTGTGCCAAAAAGTTTTGATGTGGTGACAAAATGGGTTTTGATTAAGCATCAACAGAATCTTCCCTCTAATGCTGATAACTCCTTTATGGTGTTAATGTTGGTGAAAATATCTGGTTCAGTGCTGAAGTCAACGTTTAGCGTTTTTTTGTGCGTCAGCCAAAGGCCAACTTTACGCTTGCCACTGTCTAAATAATTCTGTAAATCCATCTGCAAGCTTGTTTTTATTGCTAATAGCACCGGATGTATTTCCCTTCCGTCGTAAGCAACGGCAATATCAGTATTTTGTTCAATGCATGTTGATAGCAATTTTTGCAAATGCTCAGGCCGAATTAATGGTAAATCACAAGGCATAACAAGCAGAACTTTTGCTTTTGTATAGCACATTGCGGTTGATATGCCCGCTAAAGGGCCGTCAAAACTGCTGGTTTGGTCAGTAACTACAGGTAAATTAAATAATTGGTACTGATCGAGATTACGGTTAGCATTTATTATTAATTGGTCGACAACGGGACGCATGGCAGCTATTGCATAGCTCACTAATGGCCGCCCTTTATATTCTACTAAACCTTTATCTTGGTTATCCATGCGAGTGGCGCGCCCGCCCGAAAGAATAACGCCACATACTTTTGTTGAGTTGCTCATAAGGCTAAATTTTGCTTGTATTTATTGTGTCGGACTGCAATGTGTGCCATTGTCTTGGCTGGTTGATATTAAACCGGACGTGAAAAAGTAATTATAGAATGCAAGTTAACTGCTTAAGAAGTTAAAATTTTATGTCACGATATGGCGCTAGCATTGGTTGGCCAAAAAAAAATATGGGACGTTTTGTTGTTGCAAGTGTGTTAGGGTTTGTGGGTTGTGCATTAATTCCTCAAAGGGAATATGTGCAATATTATCAGGTGGAAACAGAAAAGCCTTATGATGATGTGCTGGCTGAGCTGGAAGGCGCTATAGCGGACAATAATTTTAGAATAACTGGACATAGCCGTGTAGGCAAGGTAATACGCGATCGAGGTGTGAAGGGTTTCCCTGATTATGATACCGTTCAGTTTTGCAATTTAACCTATGCCAAAACGCTATTGTTAGTTGCGCCAGAAACTATCCGCGATATGCCTTGCTCAGTCTTTATGTATAAAAAGCAGGGGAAGACAATTATTGCAACACGTCTATTATCTACAGACACAAACAATAAAGATTTAAATCAATTTTCGTTTAAAATAAACGGGATATTAAAGCAGATTGTTGATGTTGCCGTGGAAGAATAAAAAAACCGGTGGCGGTAAAAATGTTAATGATATTTTGGAATCAAAAAATATGTTTTTTGACTCCGCTGTCACTTAAGCATTTGTGTTTACCACTGTCAAAGCCCTAATGGCTTTTTATTTATCTGATCATTTTATATTTTTGTAAATAAGGCATTGTTAATGGGAAACAAAAAAGTAGCATCAATTTTAGGCGTTTTTTTTCTGGTGGCCATTGCAGGTTGTGCAACAGCGCCTGAGCAACCGGTTGAAGAAACGGCATTTGTCAACGATTACCCTACCCGTGATCGGGTTGAATATGTTTTAAATTGTGTTGCCCAACATGGTGGTTTAACGTATATCACTCAGTATGCGTGCGGTTGCAAAATTGATAAGATTGCAGAAAAGCTAACTTTTAGCGATTATGACGCAGCTAAGACATTCAGTTACTTAAAGGGCACGCCAGGTGAAAGCGGCCGGGCTTTTCGCGATCCTGCACAATCCAAAAGTTTGAGGGCAAGGCTTAAAGAAGCTGAAGAATCTGCTGAAAAGGCCTGTTTTGTAAAATAAAATTACGGTTAATTATCATATTCCAAATATCAGGTTAACCTCCTAGCTTAGGGATTAACCTGATAAGTTTCAGTATAGGTCTGGCCTTTTTTACAAGCATCTCTAGCGATAGCGCTTTCACACGATGTGTCAGTAAATTCGGCTTTGAGTTCGCCTGCTTTTTCCGGGATAAAGTAAAACCTGAAATTAGGGTCGGAACTAATAGCAATATCTGTTTTTGCCGTTAGTACTGGCTTGTTATTAAAAGAAATTTTTATATTTTCAATAAAATGTGATTTCTTTAAGAAGCGGGTTACCTGATCCATTTGCATGCCCGTTACGTTTGGGTGGCTTATCAGCAATTGCACTAGCGTTGGCTGGGCGGCAGACATGTCGCTATCTAGCTTAAATTTCATTTTGCCTAAGCGTTTCATTGATGCGTCCATGTCGGCACTAATAGGTGTTGAACACCCGCCGCTTGCTTTTACAAACTTTTTCGACATAAAAAGCTTGCCATTATTCATTTGTGCGATTGCACGGATATAACTGTAAGTGTTGACCCTTATCCGCATGGCTAAATCAGCTTTGCCACTTTCTGGAGTAAATTCAAATTCCCAAACAAAAGGAAGGGGGTTTTTGTCAACGAGCACCAAGATTTTTTTTATATAACTGTCTGGGGTCTGCTTTACTTTACTGATGATTTTTAGTGGCACTAGAGCAGGGTCTTCTGCACGATAAGGCGCATCAAGCTCGATAACGGCATTCGATTCTTCAATGGGTTGATCAGAAAAATAGCGGTTTTTTAACGTAGTGTTCCATTCAATTTCATCACTGTTAGCTGCCGCAAAAACGGTGGTTGGAATTAAGATGAAAAAATATAAAGCAATTTTTTTTATGTCCATTTTTCTGCCCCATTGGTTGGTAAATGGTTATCGAGGATTGTCATGCAAATTTACGGGTCGGCAATTATTCGCCGACCTGGGCAATCCAGTCCTGTAAATTATAATAGTTTGTGATGCGGGCAACTTTATTGTCGCGGACCTCAAAAAAGGCGCCCGCAGGCAGGCGGTATTTTTGCCCTTGTGCGGCTGGCAAGCCTTCATCGGTTTTAATGTACTCGCCTAGAACGACAAATTCGGCTGCCGCCCTACTTCCATCAGCAGTTGCCATAATTACCATGTCAATAAGTTGCTCCCTGTAGTTATTGTTCATGCAGGCCATAAATTGCGAAAATGCCGCTTTGCCTACTTCCCGCTTACCTTGATTAATGTCATGTATAACATCATCGGTTAGCAGGCTTAAGAAAATGTCCATGTTGCCGCTATTGAAAGCGTTGTAATAATCTTCAATTAGGCTTATGGTTTGCTGTTTCATAATGATCCCGTGATTAAATTGGTGAATTAAATAAATCGTGTATTTTATAGTTAATCATCCGTTTAGCCTTGATTATTTTATATGCTGTACAGTTTGTGGATATATTTTATTAGTCAACTGCCTTGTAAAATGATAATTTAAGTCTATTATCTGATTCAGCTAAGAATAATTATTAATGAATATTAATACCAACTTGATTACGTGTGGCGATGAAAGTGACACCCGATCTATAGACCGGATGTCTTTTTTTTCGTGTGACGATGAAGATTTTTTTTGGTTTCAAGATGCAGTCGGCTGTACGGATTTTTTAGGAAAGCTGGTTTTTAATGTTGCCAGAAAGCCAAAACGGTTGACTGCCCATTTGCAACGCATCTTTTATTGTTTTAAAGCACATAAGAGCGAGCAGCTTTTTGCTGCCATTGTTGATTTTCTAGTAGTCTTAAATAAACGTGGTGAAGCGATTAGCTGGAGAGTTGTTATAGGCGCAAAATCCCAACTTAGTTCCGATCAATTCCAACTGCTTAAGAGTTATTTAAAGAACGACCAAGACGAGGTGCACCGGTTGCCTGCTAACCAGTATTCAATTTTTACCAGAGGATTGTTAGGTGTTAATAACATGGTTCGGCAAATCGAGCAGCCGCTCGAAAACATGGATTATGATCCTTTGGAATTGGCACGCGACCACATTGAGTATAGCCAACTGGAAGAAGCTAAGCTGGTGCTTGAAAGGGCAGTTGTGAGTGATCCGGGAAGAAGTGAGTTGCAACATGAGTTGCTGGTGTTATATCAATCGACCCGTGATTCATTAGGTTTCAATCGGATGTTCGCTGAACTGGCGCAGTTAGAGGTTAACATGGTGGATGAGTGGGGGCAGTTAAACGACTACTTTAAAGGACGGAATAACAATGGATAAAACTAAACGCCCACTAAAAGTTGCACTGCATGGAATGGATGGGCGCAGCTATAAAATGATGTCCATGTATTTGCAAGGCCCTTGCAAGGGCCTTGCCGTTGTTGTTGATCAAGGCAATGAAGATATTGATATTTTTGATTTAGATGGAGTTAATGGAGAGGCATTAATCACTGCACATTTGGAAAAACAAACGCAGAAGCCGGCTATAGTTTTATCGCTGCATGAACGTATGATTGAAAACGTTCTTATGGTAAAAAAGCCAGTAAAAATAGATGATATGTTAGCCGCTTTATCTAAAGCAAAGGCATTGCTTGACAAACCGGCTACGCCAATTAAAAGGCAGGATGCTGTTGTTGGCGATAAGGGCAATGATAACTTGGATACTCAAGCAGTGGCTAAAAAGGCTGATCAAGTAGATGAAAAGCCGGTCCTGAAGAAATTTGTCCTTAATACCGACGAACAGAAAAAGACTTCGAAACATCAGGCCGCAATGCAGTTAGATGAAAAGGGTTTTGGTGCATTTATTGGTAATGTTCCAGGCATTGATGTTAATGATCCAAAGCAATTTGCCAGGGCAAGTTATAACACTAAAGAATACTTTCAGGGTTATGTGGAGTCTGCATACAAGATATGTCATTCAAAAGGCCAAGTCAGGCAATTAAACTCAGGATGGAATCCCCTCATTATTTTCCCCCACAGCCAAGAAATATGGCTTGATGTTGATGAAAATCAATTAAGATCATTTTCTGGTTTGTCCATTAATGCCACGCTTGGCTCTAAAATGTCAATAACGCCATTAAGCCAAGACTCATCTACGGCCGATAGAAAATTGGAAAGGTTTCAAAGTATGGATGCGTTTCTTTGGAAAATTGCTTGCTGGGCATCGAAGGGTAGGTATCCCGCTTCCATAGACATCAGTCAGCCCGTTTATCTCAAACATTGGCCTAATTTTACCCGAATACTGGTTACACCTCATGCCCTGCGTATTTCAGCGTTGCTGATCCAAGGCCCAAGAACATTGGCCAATGTGGCGGAAGTCCTTAATATCAAGCCACAATATGTTTTTGTGTTCATTAGCGCTGCCTGCGCTTTAGGGTTGGCGGGGCAAGTAAAAAGAGAAGCTGATGTGTTAGTGCAATCACCCGAAATTAAACCAAACAAAAACCAAGGCTTGCTGGGTCGTATTCTCAGTACATTGCGTGGAAAGAAAGCTTAGCGGAACAAATTATCATGAGTCAGTATAAAATTATTTTTACAGGACCTGTAGGTGCGGGGAAGACTACGGCGATTAATTCAATCAGTGATGTGCCACCGGTAAAAACGGACGCTTCCGCTAGTGATATGACAAAGTCGCGTAAATCCTCGACTACGGTTGCAATGGATTATGGCATCATGAACTTGGCCGACGGTGAAAAGTTACATCTATATGGCACACCTGGGCAGGAACGTTTTGATTTTATGTGGGATATCTTGGTGACCGGAGGGATTGGTTTAGTATTGTTGCTTGATAATACGCGGGCAGACCCTTTTCAGGATATGAGGTTTTTTTTGGATGCGTTTGACAAGTTTATTGTTGACACTACTGTTGCCATAGGGATCACGCAAATGGATTTGAGTAGCAAACCAACCATTGAAGATTATCATATCCAGCTACGGGAAATGGGATTAAAGCCCCCCGTTTTTGCAGTTGACGCACGCGTGAAAAGTGATGTTTCTTTATTGGTTCAAGCATTGTTATATTCACTAGATCCAGGCTTAGAGGGATAGTTGATGAGTAGTAAATATTCGCTAACTGAAGGCCTGTATTTATATCCCACACCTGCCGGTGCATATTATGCGGTCTCTTCTTTGGAGACCGATAAGCCTCGCCAATTTTTGAGAAAATTACTCCAACAATTACAGACCCCTGCGCTTACTATCGAGAATTTACAGTATTTAATGGATCAAGAGGATGAACAGAAATGTTTGGAGTCTTTACACCATTGCCAAAAATTGCATTGGATACAAGGGCTGGATTCAGCAGTCGAATATCCTAATGGTCCATTGGAAGATATTTTGCCTGGTTTGTTAGGCAAGGTTACAGAAAATGGCAAAGTTTTGCTTGCCGATAACCAGGGCTTTTATCTTGCCACACACGGTGTTCCGCATGAAGTTGCCGAAGAGTTGTCTGCTTTAAGCGCAGAAATTGCGACAGTCCATGAGCGGCGTTCAGGTTTGCTAATAAATAACATGGGCTTGAAAAGCCATGCATGGTCTATAGTTGATGTGTTTGGAAACAGTGAGGTTGGTTTTTGGCCGTTATTTATCTCCAATAACCGATTTGTCATTGCAGTTTATGGTATACCCCATTTCAATCAGCCAGAATTTGTTTCCTTGGTTTGGGCGCTAACGATTCGCTATGCAACAAAAAAATAGTTAATTTTATGGTTACACACTATTAATAAAGAGAGAAGAGGAAACTAAATATGCGTGCAAATATGTTGACTTCTGTGTTGACAGAGCTTAACGGTACTTCAGCTGATATTGAGGCATCGGGAATTATATCGACTGATGGTTTGATGATAGCATCAGTATTGCCAGCGACCATGGATGAGGATAGAGTGGGGGCGATGAGTGCCGCAATGCTTTCTTTGGGTGACAGAACAGCTCAAGAGTTGGCAAGGGGGACATTGGAGCAGGTATTGATTAAGGGTGCTAATGGTTATGTGCTCATGACCTACGCAGGTGCAGAATCAGTGTTAACGGTTTTAGCAAAACCCAATGCCAAATTAGGTTTGATTTTTCTTGATGTAAAACGTGCAGCGACGAGCATAGCGGAATTTTTATAGGCCGTGCATTTTAATTGAGAGACAGCAGCTATGATTCATGACATGAAACCAGGGGATGTAGTCGGAGACTACAAGGAGACTATTTTGGACTTATATGGCGGTATAAGTCGGGTGGTTTTATATACCGATATTGAAACCCCCTATCCTGATGGTAAGCTGATTGTGTCAACGACCGATAAAGACGGCATAATTACGCATGTCAATAAAGCATTTGTTGAAATGTCTGGTTATACAGAGGATGAATTGCTTGATGCGCCCCATTCGATTTTGCGGCATCCGGACATGCCGTCTGTGGCTTTTAAGGATCTATGGGATACGGTAAATGCTGGTAAACATTGGCAAGGTTACGTTAAAAACTTGCGTAAAGATGGTGGTTTTTATTGGGTTAAAGCAACCGTGATTCCTAATATAAGACAGGGTAAGGTGGTCAGTTACACATCGGTGCGGAGAAAACCTTCTAGGGCTAAAGTGGAAGAGTGCATGAAGCTTTATCCAACATTGCTTTAACCATTTTATTATAAAAAAACAGGGACATGATATGCCATATCAATTTACAGTCAGTCCAGATTTTTCGCCAGATCATTTATCTGGGTGGTATATTTTTAATACTTGGCTTCAAAAACAAACAGGGCAGTCTATTCATTTAGAAATGTACAGTAGTTTTCAAAGCCAACGAGAGGCTATTAAGCGCGGCAATGTCGATCTGATTTATGCCAATCCCTTTGATGCTGCAATGCTGGTTCGTGAAAAAGGTTTTTTGCCTTTAGTTAAGGCTGTGGGGGTTTCTGATGAAGCGATTATTGCGGTTAATGCTGATAGTCTTGTTGACGATGTGGCGAATCTAATGCCGGGGACGAAGGTTGCCGTAACCGAAGACCCCGATGTCCGCATGATGGGCATGATAATGTTGGAACCCGCTGATTTAGATGCGAGCAATACGGATATTGTTGTCTATGACACTTATGTGTTGGTGGCAAAAAATTTACTCCAAGGAAATGTCGATGTAGGTATTTTTTTGGCTGAAGCCTATGATGATTTATCTCACATAATTAAAAGCAAACTAAAGGTTTTAGTGCGTAGCCAAATTAGTGTCATTAACCATTCCTTAATGATAGGGCCTAAATTTGCTGATAAAAGGGATGAGATACAAGGCTTGTTAGTCTCCATGGATCAGGATGATAAAGGCAAAGGGGTTCTAAAAAGTTTAGGTTTTGAAGCTTGGGCTAAAGTTGAAGATGAAGAGATGGAATTTATGATTGATCTGATGGACACTTTAGCCATATAAATCACTTATAAAGTGGGTGGCTGAGGATGTTCCTGAATGGTAGTGGTAAAAATGGTAATGATATTTTGGAATCAAAAAAACATGTTTTTTGGCTCCGCTGTCACTTATGAGTATTTACCACTACTTCTGAATTTTGTGTAAACAGATTTTCTATCAATCAGGTATCCAGTCCGTTCTTCAAATTAGAGGCATCGGCATTTTTACGGATGTTCGCCAAGGTTAACTTAACAACTACCTGCTTTCAGCTGGTGGGTTAGCGAGGGGTACATAGGACTAAAATCCGCCCACCTTGTGTCCCGCACTATAAGCTTTCATCGTTTGCTTTTTTATAGCCATACACCATTGATCTTGTTAGGTTTTCACGGTTCACATAACTTTCGATAGCAACGCCTGCAATATGGACAAAAACTAGCAATAATGAAAAATTAGCAAACAACTCATGTATTTCTTCCCAAAATTTTTCATAATCAGCGCCTATAAAAGCTAACGGCCCTGCGTTTTTATCCGCGCCATACACGGCAATCCCAGTTAGTGTGGTTAGTAGTAAACTGGTTAGCAACAACACAATCATTCCAGCCCCCGCAGGATTATGGCCGACATAGCGTTTGGCTGTTGATGCGATTACATCTTTAATATAGCGGTAAGATTCTGATGGCGTACATAAGAAATTCGAGAATCTGGCGTATTCGTTACCGATAAATCCCCATATCAAGCGGAACATTAATAAACCAAACACTAAGTAACCAGCCCAGACATGAACTGTTAATAATTCATCTTCTGTCAGATAGGCTATGAAGAAGCTGATTACTAATAGCCAATGGAAAGCTCTAAGTGGAAGATCCCAAACTTTAATTAATGGATGCGTATTCATGATTGATTCCTTTAGTCCATACTGAATAATTGATTGGAGATTTTTTAGTTATTTTTCAACGTGTTAGCATAATTCTAAGGAGCTTAAACTTTTTTGAAAATTAGTGCAAATACTGATGGCATTAATAAAACTCGGATATCACCTATATTTTTTCAGTATTGACTACCATTGCTGTCCAAATTAAGTCGGGACAAAATTGGGCTTCCCTCCGCCCTATTCTTGTTTCGCGTATAACAACGACTTCTTGGTTAAGGTCTGATTAATGTTGGCTACTCTATCATCTGTACCGACCCAAAATTATTTAACTTTTAGGAAGGTTATTATGAAAAAAATGCTTTTTATAATCCAATTAATGATGACTGGGATGCTTTGTGCCGCATCACCTTTTGTTTTTGCTGATAATGATCACTGGAGACACCACCACCATCATCATCACTATCCCCACTATCGTGAAGTTGTGCGGTATTATCCGCAGCCGCGGCCCTATGTACGTAAAGTGGTCAAGTATTATCCGCAGCCACGCCCTTACTACCGAGAAGAGGTTCGGCATTACCCGCAGCCTCCCCGCTACGTTGAGCCACAGCATCAGAGCTATCAGGACCCCCGCTCCACACAAGGGCTTGCCGGTGGTGTTGTAGGGAGTGTGTTCGGTTATCAATTAGGTAGTGGCGATCCGATAGCCACTGGATTAGGCGCGGCGGCCGGTTCTTATCTGGGTAATGGTATGGCGGGCAGATGGTAGGTTATAAAACATTTTTGGTTTTATAACTAAATTAACAAGACATAGGCTGGTGTTTTTATTTTAGGTAGACGAGGAGCGTTTCGGTAAACCCGGTATTGTTTTAGCCAAAAGCAGAAAAGTAGGTGCTTTTTGTGAGCCGACAAGGATTAAAATCTTTGTCGGCTTTGGTTTTACCATTTGGTGGTGGTAAAAATGGTAATGATATTTTGGAGTCAAGAAACATGTTTTTTGACTCCGCTGTCACTTAAGCCATTCAAGCAGGTTTAAGCAAGTTTAAGACAGTCTGGGCCTGTTCTGCAGCCTCATGGCCCATGGCGGTCAAATATCCCCCATCTTCTTGGGTGATCAGCCCTTTGTTATATAAGCGTTCCGTTGCAGCGACGATTTCTGGGGTTGCAGTGCTTTTATGGACTTTTATCCCTTCTTGTGTAGTGTTTAAGTTGTAGCGGACCAAGATGTTCAGTTCTTCTACTAGTTCTGGTGTGTAGGGCATGATATTTACTCCAATGAGGACGGGTTGTATTTTTAGGATAAAGCTATTTGTTTTTCTGGACTATTTTTGTTTGTCCCGGAGGCGCGGCCTAGGTTGTGGCAGGTGGCCAATAGCCTAAGTGTGGCGCTTTGATTGTCGCTTCAGAGCTTAAACCACTCTGTCTTCTGGCTCAAGACCTGAAAAAAATGCGGCGATATTGGCCAGCACCCTATTGCCCATTGCCACGCGCGTTTCCTCGCTGGCACTGCCCAAGTGCGGCAATAGAGTGATATTTTCCAGCCCCAAAAAACCGGGGTTAAGATTGGGTTCGCCTTCATAGACATCCAAGCCCGCTCCGGCAATCCAGCGGTTTTTCAAGGCGTTAATCAGTGCGTTGCTGTCGACCACATCACCGCGTGCGGTGTTGATGAGATGGGCGGACGGGCGCATTAATTTCAGGCGCTGCTCATTAAGCAAATGCTTGGTGGCGGCCCCGCCCGGACAATGCAATGAGACAAAATGCGCTTCTGTCAATAGCTCTTCAACGCTTTCACAACGGACGGCTTGCAATTCTTCAACAATTGCAGGGTCGGGTGCGGAAGGCACATAAAACAGGATTTTCATGCCAAAGCCATGATGGGCTTTTCTCGCCATTGCTTGGGCAATGCGGCCAAAGCCGATGAGCCCCAAGGTTTTTCCTGTCACTTTCTGCCCTAGCAGTTGGGTTGGGGCCCAGCCTGTCCATTGCTTGTTGAGGATCAGCCGTTCACCTTCGGCGGCGCGGCGGGCGGACATCAGCAGCAATAGCATGGCAATATCGGCGGTGCAATCGGTCAAGACATGCGGGGTGTTGGTAACGGTTAAACCGTGTTCCTTGGCAACGTTGATGTCGATATTGTTATAACCCACGCCAAAATTGCCAATGACTTTAACGCGCCGATTTTCAACACGGATGATGTCAGCGGTTATCGGATCGGTCACTGTCGGCAACAGCGCATCAGCGGTTTGCATGGCGATTTTTAGCTCATCGGCGCTCATCGGGATGTCTGATTCGTTCAGTTGCACATCGTAAAGCGCCCTAAGCTGGGATTCCACTTCAACGGGCCAGCGGCGGGTGACGATGACTTTGGGTTTGTTCATAGGCGAGGCTCCACAGGATTATAGGTTGTAAGTTAGGATGGTCTTGGACGATATCCCACAACAATAATAACTGCCGGTCAGATTCCGCAGAAGGCGTAACCTGAAGAAGGCGTAACCTGACCGGAAAGAAGTTGTAAAGGAATTATTAAGCCGTAGCGCGATAATACTCAATCGCCGCAGCTACACCGCTGCCAGGCTTAATATCAATGCCGCTATCCAACAAAGCCATTTCGACACCGGCAATTGCGCCCAGCATTGAAACATCATTCATATCGCCAACGTGGCCGATACGGAAAACTTTGCCTGCCACTTCTGACAAGCCGGCACCCAATGAAATATTGTATTTGCTAAATGCGGTGCTGATGACGGTGCGTGCATCTTTGCCTTCAGGAACGACAATCGCTGAGACGGTGTCAGATTCAAAGCCAGGTTGGGCGCATAGTGTCAACCCCCAAGCGGCAACGGCTTTGCGGGTTCCTTCGGCCAAACGGTGATGGCGGGCGTAGACATTTTCTATGCCTTCTTCCAACAATAAATCCAATGCCTTGCGCAAGCCGTATAACAGTGGCAGGTTAGGCGTGTAAGGTGTGTAACCGTCTTTGTTGGCGTTCATTTGGTCTTTTAAGTCCAAGAAGCAACGTGGATAAGTGGAGGTTTCCACTGCCCGCAAGGCTTTTTGGCTGAATGCGACAAAGGCGCCGCCAGCTGGCAGCATAAAGCCTTTTTGTGAGCCGCTAATCGCCCCGTCCACACCCCATTCGTCCATGCGGAAATCGATGCTGGCAATCGAGCTGACACCGTCCACGAACATTAGGGCAGGGTGGCCTGCCGCATCCATTGCTTTACGCACACCGCTGATGTCACTTGTCACGCCAGTGGCGGTTTCGTTGTGCGTTGCTAGGACGGCTTTGATTTCATGGTTGCTGTCTTCTTTTAAACGCGCTTCCAGTTTGTCTAAAGGGATGCCTTTGCCCCAGGCTTCTTGATGGATTTCGACATCAAAGCCTAAGCGCTTTGCCATTTCTGCCCAGAGGTGGCTGAATTGACCGAAACGGTAAATCAACACCTTATCACCAGGATTTAACGTGTTGGTCAAGGCGATTTCCCAACCCGCAGTGCCGGTGGCAGGAAAAATAAAAGCTTGTCCGGTTTCAGTCCTGAAGATTTTTTTCAGGTCTTGCAGCAATGGGGTCAGTAACTTTGGGAAGATTGGCGAGCGATGATCTTCCATCGCAACGTGCATTGCGTTAAGAATTTCATTAGGAACGTTGGTAGGGCCAGGGATATAAAGGTGGTTACGACCAGCCATGATGTGCCTCTATGGGTTAAGTGATTGAATGATTAGTTAAAACAGCTAGAGCAAAAAGCTAAAGCCCAAAAAACTGGCAATAATGACATAGCCGTTACTAATCGGCAAGATTTGATTTTTTACTAAAAATTGACATTAACCGCTCTAAAAGTAGAATGGTCGATTTATTTTAGCTTTGGGTTTCCCAAGCAAATCCCCCGCACTGGAAGATCAGCGCGTTATCAATGACATGAGGAATATTGATGAGTCACACTTTATATACAGCGTCGGTGCAACGCGTCCAACGCTGTGAATTGGCGGTTCCGGGTTCAAATCCTGAAATGTTTGAAAAAGCCCTGAAAAGTGGTGCGGATTTCGTTTTTTTGGATCTTGAAGATGCGGTGGCTCCCGACGATAAATTGCGTGCCCGCAAAAACATTATTGAAACTATCAATGACTTGGATTGGCACGGCCATGGCATCACTGTTTCCGTGCGCATCAATGGCTTGGACACCCAATACATGGTGCGTGATATGGTCGATCTGGTTGAACAGGCGGGTAGTAAAATCGACACCATTTTAATCCCCAAAGTCGGCGTGTACTCCGATGTGTATATGGTTGAGGCGATGCTTAACCAATTGGAAATGCAGCAAGGCTTGAAAAATAAAATCGGCATCGAAGCATTGATTGAAACCGCGCTGGGCATGGCGAATGTTGAAGACATTGCCCGCCAAGGTGCATCCGGTCGTTTGGAGGCGCTACATTTTGGCGTGGCCGATTATGCCGCCAGCAACCGCGCACGGACGACTAATATCGGCGGCTTAAACCCTGACTATCCAGGTGACCAGTGGCACTTTGCCATTAGCCGCATGACAGTCGCTTGCCGCGCGTATGGGTTACGCCCTGTCGATGGGCCTTTTGGCGATTTTAAAGACCCCGAAGGTTTCAAGCTGGCGGCCAGACGTGCTGCAGCATTAGGCTGTGAAGGCAAATGGGCGATCCATCCCTCGCAAGTGACTTTGGCTAACGAAATTTTTACCCCGCCAGCGGCTGAAGTAGAAAAAGCACAACGGATTCTTGTCGCGTTGCAGGAAGCGGCGGCGCAAGGAAAGGGCGCGGCGGCGTTGGATGGCCGGTTAATAGATGCGGCGTCAGAACGGATGGCTAACAATGTGGTGAGGGCGGCTGAAGCCATTGCCGCAAAAACTAAAAATTAGGGCGCAGAGATTGATAAGCTATAGCGAAAGTCTCGCCTGTGCTGCTTGTGCTTTGTGACGTAAAACTTTAAGTAATTGACGAAGGAGACGCGGTGGATATTCATGAATATCAAGCGAAAGAATTATTAAGCGGTTATGGTGTAAAAATCGCTGAAGGGGGGTTGGCTTACAGCCCTGAAGATGCCGTGCAACGGGCCCGCGAAATTGGCGGCACGGTTTGGGCGGTTAAGGCGCAGATCCATTCAGGCGCCCGCGGTAAGGCGGGCGGTATTAAAATCTGTAAAACGCATGATGAAGTTGAAGCGGCGGCTGAGGCGTTGTTAGGCAAGCGCCTGGTGACGCATCAGACTGGCCCGGCCGGAAAAGTCTGCGGCAGATTGTATGTCGAAGCTGGCACCGATATTGTCAAAGAAATGTATTTCTGCTTTTTGGTTGACCGTAGCGCCGAGCGCATTGTGATGGTTGGTTCGGCGCAAGGTGGTATGGACATCGAAGAGCTCGCCATCACCAACCCTGAAGCAATCACTAAAATTTATATTGAACCCTCCGTCGGCTTGCAGGCTTATCAGGCACGTGAGATGGCTTTTGCCTTAGGTCTGGATGCCGAAATAATGAGCCATGCCGTTAAGACCATTAAAGGTTGTTACCGCGCCTTGCGTGATCTGGATGCCAGCATGCTGGAGATCAACCCGTTGGTGATGACCCGTAACGGTGAGTTGCTGGCGTTGGATGCAAAAATGGGTTTTGATGAAAACGCTTTGTTCCGGCAGCAAAAAATTTCCGAGTTGCGTGATAAAACTCAGGAAGACCCGCGTGAAACCGCCGCTGCTGACCGTGGCTTGAGCTATGTTGGCCTCGATGGCGACATTGGCTGCATGATTAACGGCGCAGGCTTGGCAATGGCGACCATGGACATGATTAAACTGGCGGGTGGCGAACCGGCCAACTTCCTTGACGTGGGCGGCGGCGCGTCAGCTGAGCGCACTGAAAAAGCTTTCCGTCTGGTGTTGGCGGATAAAAACGTCAAAGCTATGCTGGTCAATATTTTTGCGGGTATCAACCGTTGTGACTGGATTGCTGAAGGCGTGGTGCAGGCGGTCAGAAAAATTGACATGAAAATCCCGCTGATTGTCCGGTTATCAGGTACAAATGTTGAAGAAGGCCAGCGCATTATCAGGGAAAGTGGCTTGCCGATCATTACTGCGGAAACTCTGGCGGAAGCGGCTGAAAAAGCCGTACAGGCGCGTAACAAAGTCGCCGCACTTTCCACAACAGGGGCTTAAGGAACATCATGGCTATTTTAATTAACGAAACCACCCGTATCATCGTCCAAGGCTTTACCGGCAAGATAGGCAGTTTTCATGCCCAGGATATGATCAACTATGGCTCCAATGTCGTTGGTGGCGTCACGCCCGGTAAAGGCGGACAAACTCATTTGGGTCGGCCTGTGTTCAACACGGTTAAAGAAGCCGTGCAACAAGTCCGTGCTGAAGCCAGTATCGTGTTCGTGCCGCCTGCGTTTGCCGCCGATTCCATCATGGAAGCCGCTGATGCCGGCATAAAATACTGTGTTGCCATTACCGACGGTATCCCTACCCAAGACATGATGACAGTAAAAAATTTTTTGCGCCGTTTCCCCATGGAAAAGCGTATGTTTTTAACTGGCCCTAATTGTGCTGGCACCATTAGTCCAGGACGGGCGATGCTCGGTATTATGCCGGGACATATTTATATGCAAGGCAATGTGGGTATTGTGGGTCGTTCCGGTACATTAGGGTACGAGGCAGCCGACCAGATGAAGCGTTTGGGTATCGGTATTTCCAGTTCGGTAGGCATTGGCGGCGACCCGATTAACGGCAGCTCGCACCGTGACATTTTGGAAAAATTCGAGCAGGATCCGGAAACTAAAGTGGTGCTGATGATTGGCGAAATCGGCGGCCCGCAAGAAGTGGAGGCGGGATTATATGCCAGAGAAATGACTAAGCCGGTGGTCGCTTATATTGCTGGGCTGACCGCCCCTGAAGGTCGGCGCATGGGTCATGCGGGCGCGATAATTTCCTCGGCGGGTGAAAGCGCGGCAGAAAAAGTCGCCATCCTTAAGGAGTTGGGCGTGATTATTTGCCCGACACCTGCGGCGATGGGCAAGACGGTTGCCGAAGTGCTGGCTAAGTTATAGTTTTTGTTCAAGCCGTTTGCATCGGCGGTGATGCAAGCGGCTTTGAAGTTTGCCGTCTTTTGTTAGGCTGCGGGCCGCCAAACAGGATAATCGGTATAGCCTGCTTCATTACCGCCATAAAAAGTAGCCGGATCGGGCGTGTTTAATGGTGCGTTTGATTTGAACCGTTCCACCAGGTCAGGGTTGGCGATATACAATTGCCCAAATGCCACGGCATCAGCCAAGTTTTCAGCAATGGCGTGTTGCGCATGTTCATAATCATAACCGCCGCAAACGATCAAATTGCCTTGATAGGTTTTGCGTAAAACCGCCAGATCCACCACTTTTGCGCCGTGCCGAATATCCCCTTCCAACGCGTCAACAATATGTAGATAGGCAAGGTTTAACCCGCTGAGTTGGTTTAGCAGATAGGTAAACAACGCTTCAGGGTTGCTGTCGACCATGTCATTAAAAGTGCCGCTTGGCGACAAACGGATGCCAACCTGTCCAGCGCCACAAGCAGCAATAACCGCTTCGGTGACTTCCAATATTAAACGGCAACGGTTTTCGATGCTACCGCCATAGTTATCCGTGCGCTGGTTTGTGCCGTCACGTAAAAACTGATCCAGCAAGTAGCCATTCGCGCCATGGATTTCCACGCCATCAAAATTTGCGGCCCAGGCATTTTCTGCGGCTTTGCGGTAGTGGCTGACAATCGCCGGGATTTCTTCAGTTGTTAACGCGCGGGGCTGCACAAAAGGCTGCATGCCTGTTGGCGTAACCGCATAGCCTTTTGCTGCAATGGCGGACGGTGCAACCGGCAGTTCGCCCTGATGAAAATCTGGGTGGGAAATGCGCCCGACATGCCAAAGCTGCAAAAAAATGCGCCCGTTTTCTGCATGCACGGCTTCTGTAATGTGTTGCCAGCCGGTGATTTGCTGGTCAGTATAGATGCAAGGGATCGCCGGATAGCCAATACCTTGCGGCGAAATGGGGGTGGCTTCAGAAATGATTAGCCCAGCGCTGGCGCGTTGCCGGTAGTAGGTTGCCATTAGCTCGGTCGGGATGTTTTCCGGTGCACGCATCCGGGTCAACGGCGCCATGACAATGCGGTTAGGTAGATGGCAAGCACCTAATTTAATCGGTGAAAATAAAGTGGTTGTCATAAGTTTTTTAAAAGGTTGATGTGGATGTAAACGAGGGGTGGCGTCAGCAAAACTCAGCTAAAAATATCGCTTCATCGATCACTTTAACGCCCAATTCTTCTGCCTTAGCTAATTTGGAGCCCGCATCCTGGCCAGCCAGCACGCAGGTGGTTTTTTTTGAGACTGAACCGGCTACCTTTGCCCCCAAATTTTCTAAGATTTCTTTCACCTGTGCGCGTGGCATCTGTAACGTGCCGGTTAAAACCCAAGTTTGGCCAGCCAGCTTTTGTGTTGGGGCTGGGGCGTTTTCCTCGTCCGGCCACGTGACGCCCGCAGCCATTATATCGGCAACAATCGCTTGGTTTTTGGGGTCACTAAAAAAATCGACAATATTTTTCGCCATGACCGGGCCAATGTCAGGCACTTGCAGCAATTCTTCAAAAGAAGCGGCGGCGATAGCCTGATAGTTTTTGAAATATTTGGCGATATTTTTGGCGCTTTCTTCGCCGATTTCGTGGATGCCCAAAGCGCCTAAGAAAGTGCCCAGTTTGGTGGTCTTGGACGCTTCGATTGAGTCAAGCACATTTTGGGCGCTCTTTTCGCCCTGTCCTTCAAGGTTGGCAATGTCGTCAATTTTAAGCCGGTAAATATCGGCTATGGTGTTAAGCATACCTTTGCTGTGTAGCGCTTCAATCAGTTTGCCGCCCAAATTGGTGATGTTCATGAATTTGCGCGAAGCATAATGGTGGATGCGTTCGGCGGCTTGGGCGGCGCAGGTCAGGCCACCGGTACAGCGGAAAGCCGCTTGGCCAGCGCCCTGCCTGACTTCAGCGGCGCACACAGGGCATAGCTTAGGCATGATGATAGGTTTCCGGTGTTCGCCAGGGCCGATCACTTTAACTACTTTAGGGATCACATCGCCAGCCCGTTGTATTTCAATGCTGTCTCCTATACACAAACCTAGCCGTTCGATTTCATCCATATTATGCAACGTGGCGTTGCTGACAGTTACACCACCGACAAAAACGGGTTCCAAGCGGGCGACGGGGGTTAGCACACCGGTGCGGCCCACCTGAAAGTCAACGTCGAGCAATTGGGTGACGACTTGCTCGGCGGGAAATTTTCTGGCTATTGCCCATTTAGGCGAGCGGGCTATAAAGCCAAGTGTGTTTTGTAAAGCCAATGAGTCTAGTTTGTAGACAATGCCGTCTATTTCCATGGGCAAGGTTGGCCTTAACTGTTCCATGTGTTGGTAGTTGCGGGTGAATTGCGCAAAACTGCCCGGAAAAGATTGGCAGTGCAGGTTTTTTCTAAAACCCACCGTCGCCAGATAGGCAATAATTTCCGAGTGCAGCGTAAATTCCCGTTCGCCTTGATAATCGCCGATGCCGTAAGGGATGAACTGTAGATCCCGTTCGGCGGCTATTTTAGGGTTCATTTGCCGGATAGTCCCGGCGGCGGCATTTCTGGGGTTGACAAATGTTTTGCTATTGTTTTGCTGGGCAAGCGCGTTAAGTCTAGTAAAGGCGGCCTTAGGCATTAAGGCTTCACCGCGCACTTCCAGTATTTTTGGTGGATGGTCAGTTGCCAGCTTAAGTGGTATCGAGCGGATGGTTTTTATATTATGGCTAACATCTTCGCCGACTTGACCATCGCCACGGGTCGCGGCATAACGGAATAAGCCTTCTTCATAATGGATGCTGATGGCGAGGCCGTCTAGTTTAGGTTCGCTGAAAATATCCAGCGATTCTGGCGGAATGTCCAATTCTTTAGCGGCTTTCTCGAAAAAGCTGAAGGTTTCTTCCAGAGAAAATGCGTTCGCCAAGGATAGCATTTTTACCCGATGTTCTATTTTCTGGAATTCGGCTATCGGTTTTGCACCTACCCGCTGCGAGGGGGATTCTGCTGTGACCCACTCAGGATGCGCGGCCTCTAACTCCAGAAGTTTCCGGAAAGCTTGGTCATATTGGGCGTCGCTAACGCTGGGATTGTCGAGTACGTAATATTCGTAATCCCATTGGTTAATAGCCGTTATCAGTTGTTGATAAGTTGGATTCAAGGCGGTTTTACCTGGCAGATGCGCTAAAAGGGTGTGGTTTGGAGTATAAAACATGGCGTTCGAAATGACTATCCTGGCGTTTTATGGCGTGTTTTTAAAGAGTCATGTTTGTGGATGGGAGAGCAACATTATTGTAGATGGGCAGGCAATTTTTAAACGGCTTTTTGGGGAATGAGGTTATTTTAAGCGCGGGGTAGGGTGCATAGCTGATGTGGATATTGGGTGTTGCAATAAGGTTTATGTTAATGTCCCTGTTGTTAGGAAAGGGTTGTTGTGGTATAAAGGTAAGTTCATTTTTGTATCAATACTCACGTTTGTCGTCACGTCTGATAGGGTGCTGTCCGCAGTTTTTGCGGTTGGTTGTCAGGCGGGATAAGCGGAGGCGTAACCCTTCGGAATGATATTCCGATTTTATCTTAGGAGAAGTTAATGGCAGCAGTATCCATGCGTCAAATGATTGAAGCGGGTGTCCACTTTGGCCACCAAACCCGTTATTGGAATCCGAAAATGGGCATGTATTTGTTCGGGGCCCGCAACAAAATCCATATCATTGATTTGGAAAAAACACTTCCAATGTTTAATGACGCAATGAACTATTTGAGTCAAATGGCGGCCAACAAAGGCACCATTTTGTTTGTAGGCACAAAAAAAGCAGCCCGCAAAGTGGTCGCAGAAGAAGCGCTGCGTTGTGGCATGCCTTACGTCAACCACCGCTGGTTAGGTGGTATGCTGACTAATTTTAAAACCATCAAAAAATCAATCAACCGCCTTAAAGAGCTGGAAGCCATGAAAGCGGACGGTACGCTCTACCAACGTTTCGCTAAAAAAGAAGCGTTAGGTATGGAGCGTGAGCTAGAAAAGCTGGAACGTAGTTTAGGCGGGATTAAGGACATGAAAGGCGTGCCTGACGTCATTTTTATTCTGGATGTGGGCTACGAAAAAAATGCCATTATGGAAGCCAAGAAATTGGGCATTCCAGTCGTAGGCGTGGTGGATTCCAATAATTCACCTGATAAGATTGATTATATTATTCCTGGTAATGACGACTCAATCCGTGCCGTAAAGCTTTACTGTGAAAGCGCTTCTGCCGCAGTTCAAGAAGCTAAAGCCGCCACATTAGGCCTGTCGGCCAAAACAGAGGCGGACGATTTTGTTGAAGAACCAGCAGAATAAATGTTGTGTTGATATTTGCAGGCGATGGTCTGTAGCTGAGTGGTTAAATTAAGATAATAAAGAACGCCTCCTTAATGGGGGCGTTTTTATAGTGACAATAACTTGAGGAAAAACAGACGATGACTATCAATATTAGTGCGGGAATGGTTAAGGAGCTGCGCGAACGGACGGGTTCGGGCATGATGGAGTGTAAAAAAGCCCTCGTGGAAGCTGAAGGCGACATGGAGCTAGCCATTGAGAACATGCGTAAATCGGGTCTTGCTAAAGCGGATAAAAAATCTGGCCGTATTGCGGCTGAAGGCATTATCGGCGTAAAAGTCAGCGATGACGGCAAAGCGGTGGCAATTATTGATATTAACTGCGAAACTGATTTTGTTGCTAAAGCAGATGATTTTGTCAGTTTCGTTAATAGCGTTGCCCACGGCTTGTTGAACGCTGACATTCAAACTGAAGAACAATTGCTGGCCATGCCATTGGAAGACGGCGTGACAGTCGATGAAATGCGCCGTGGCTTGATTTCAAAATTGGGTGAAAACATCACTATCAGACGTTTTGAAAAATACCAGACTGTTGAAGGCGGCACCGCCTGCTATTTGCATGGCAATAAAATAGGCGTTATTGTCGAATTGGCGGCCTCTGATACTGAACTGGGTAAAGATGTTGCGATGCATATTGCCGCGAGTAAACCAATTTGTGTTTCTGATGAGCAAGTGTCCGCAGAAACGATTGAAAAAGAGAAAGAAATATTTGCTGCCCAAGCCGCAGAAAGCGGCAAGTCGGCTGATATCATTGAGAAAATGGTCATTGGGCGTGTCAGTAAATTCCTTGCTGAAGTGACCTTGTTAGGCCAGCCCTTTATCAAAGACGATAAGGTTACGGTTGGTAAGCTAGTCGCATCAAAAGGTAATGCGGTCATTCGGTTCAGCCGTTTTGAAGTGGGCGAAGGCATAGAGAAAAAGGAAGAAAACTTTGCCGAAGAAGTTATGGCGCAAGTAAGAGGTAGCTAAGCGGCAGGTGTTTTTTTAATACCAAGGCTATTCAATCCATGCAAATATCCCCCCGATAATATTATGACTAAGCTGATTTGCCAGAGAATTTTACTTAAATTAAGCGGTGAAGCGTTAATGAGTCAGACAGGCGGCAGTATCGACGCTGACATTGTTAAACGGCTTGCTAATGAAATAAAAGAGTTGTGTGAAGTCGGTATACAGATTGGTCTGGTTATCGGTGGCGGTAATATTTTGCGTGGCGCCGAAAAAGCCGCCGAAGGCCTAGATAGGGTGACCGGCGATCAAATGGGCATGTTGGCCACGGTCATCAATGCGTTGGCTATGCAAGATGCGCTTGAGCATTTAGGTTTGCAGGTTAGGGTTATGTCGGCACTTAAAATTAATCAAGTGTGTGAAGACTATATCCGCCGTAGGGCAATTAGACACCTGGAAAAAGGCCGCGTAGTTATTTTTGCTGCGGGTACTGGCAATCCATTTTTTACGACTGATTCAGCCGCAAGCCTTCGGGCGATTGAAATAAATGCGGAGCTGATGATTAAAGCGACTAAAGTTAAAGGTGTTTATTCCGCCGATCCTGAAAAAGTGAAAGATGCGCAATTTTATCCACGGTTAACTTATGACCAAGCGCTTGATCAGCGCCTTAATGTTATGGACACCACCGCACTGGTTTTGTGTAAAGAAAATAATATGCCCATGCGGGTCATGAACGTGTTTGAACAAGGCGCGGTTATGCGTTTAATGATGGGCGAAGACATAGGCTCTTTGATTGAATGAGGAATAGATAATGATTAATGATATTCAACAAGATGCAGCGACCCGGATGGGCAAAAGCATAGAAGCGTTAAAGCACGAGTTTTCAAAAATAAGAACGGGGCGGGCGCATCCGAGCTTATTGGATCAAATTAGCGTCTCTTATTATGGCAGCGAATCCGCTTTGTCCCAGGTGGCTAATATTGCCGTTGAAGATGCCCGTACCTTAACTATTACCCCTTGGGAAAAAGCTATGGTGCAGGCAATTGAAAAAGCTATTTTAAAATCTGATTTGGGCTTAAATCCGGCAACTAATGGTATGACTATCCGTATCCCATTGCCTGCGCTTACCGAAGAACGTCGCCGCAGTTTGGTTAAAGTGGTTAAGCACGAAGCAGAAAATGGCCGTGTGGCCATTAGAAATATTCGCCGTGACGCCAATTCGGAAATAAAAGACGCATTAAAAGAAAAACTTATTTCTGAAGATGAGGCGCGCGCGGCAGAAGAAAAAATCCAGAAATTAACTGATCAATATGTCAAAGACATAGAGAAATTGCTGGAAGCAAAAGAAGCCGATTTGTTGTCGATATAGTCCGATGCCTATGTCCAAAGATGATTCTACCCCGCTGTCAGATGAGTCTATGCCACGTCATATCGCCATTATCATGGATGGCAACGGGCGTTGGGCGGAAAAAAGGTTGATGCCAAGAGCCTTTGGACATCAGGCGGGCGTTAAGGCGGTTAGGAAAATCGTCGAGAGTTGCGCGGCTAAAAAAATAGAGGTGCTGACCTTGTTTGCTTTTAGTAGCGAAAACTGGCGGCGACCTAAAGAAGAAGTCTCTTTGCTGATGGCGCTTTTTATGACGACTTTACAGCGCGAAATCGACAAGCTAGACCGTAACAACATCCGGTTGCGTTTTATTGGCGACAGAAGCGCATTTTCGGAAAAATTACAGCAAAAAATGGCTCAAGGCGAAGCACAAACACAAAACAATACCGCATTGACGTTAGTGATAGCGGCAAATTATGGCGGCCATTGGGACATGTGCCAAGCGTTCCAGCAGGTTTTGGATAAAATGGCCACAGGCGAACTTAAAGAGCAAAAAATCACTGAGCAACTGATTAACCAGCATTTGTCCACGGCGGGTCTTCCTGAACCTGATTTATTTGTTAGGACTGGCGGTGAACAACGCGTCAGTAACTTTATGTTATGGCAATTGGCTTATACTGAATTATATTTCACTCCCCTATTGTGGCCAGACTTTGATCAGCAGGCGCTTGATTCAGCGATTGATAGCTTTAAAGGGCGGCAACGTCGCTTTGGCCATACTGGGGAACAGATTCTCAATAAATTAGTCACCTTATAACTTTTACCTAATTACCTATTCAAAAATGTTAGCACAGCGAATTATAACGGCATTAATCCTGGCCTCCCTGATAGCATTAGCAGTGTTTAAGTTATCTTCGGAGTATTTTTCTTTGTTTTTAGGGCTAATTACGCTGGCTGCGGCATGGGAATGGGGTAATTTGGTGGGGGTAAGCGCACTATGGAAACGCAGTGTGTTTTTGTTGCTGTTAATTTTGCCTATGTTGGGCATCCATTTCTGGACCCAGATTCTTGAACTGGTGGCCTCAATTTTTGATTGGACTGATGTGAGGTCTTATTCAGGTGCGCTGGAGTGGCTTGTCATCGCACCGATATTGTTTTGGATACTGGTGATGCTGATAATCAGAAAAACGCCGACAGGTGTCTTACAGATGACGGTTAAGCCTGTTTTTAAAATGTTAATTGGTTGGTTTGTGCTGCTTGCCGCGTGGATGTTTTTGTCCAGGTTAAAGGCATTTTACGGTGCCGAAATGATTATGTACTTCTTGGTGCTGATTTGGGCAGCCGACATTTCAGCATATTTTGTCGGTAAAAAATTCGGCACCACTAAATTGGCGCCTGAGATTAGCCCCGGCAAAACGGTTGCGGGAATGTATGGCGCGTTACTGGCGGGTGGCCTTTGTGCGGCCACATTAAGCCTGATCTATGGGTTTAATTTTCTGATCGCCTCAGATTTTATTTTGTTGTCCGTGCTGACCGTGCTTATCTCCATTTACGGCGATTTGTTTTTCAGTGTCGTTAAACGTCAGCGTGGTGTGAAAGACAGCGGTTCTTTATTGCCTGGGCACGGCGGCATACTTGATAGGATAGATAGTATTGTTGCGGCCGCGCCCTTTTTTTACGCGGGCATCTTGTTGATCTATAAGGCGGTTGAATGAAAGGTATTTGCATACTCGGTGCCACCGGGTCTATTGGTGTCAGTACACTGGATGTTGTGGGCAGGCACCGTGAAAAATATAAAGTTATCGCATTAACAGCCAATAACAATATTGATACATTATATAAACAGTGCTTAGAGCATCACCCTGAGTATGTCGTTGTCGTCGATGAGGCGAAGGCTCTGGATTTTAAAGGCCGGCTGGCAGATTCAACAATTGCTGGCATTAAGGTATTGTCGGGCACTGAGGCCTTGGAACAGGTTGCCACACTTGATAATGTGGATTCTGTGATGGCCGCTATTGTTGGTGCAGCCGGATTGTTGCCTAGCTTGGCGGCCGCAAAAGCGGGTAAGACAGTGTTGCTGGCCAACAAAGAAGCCTTAGTGATGTCCGGTGATATTTTTATGCAGGCAGTTAGCGCCTCAGGGGCGCAATTGCTCCCTATTGATAGCGAGCATAATGCAATTTTCCAATGTATGCCTGCGGGCTATAAAACCGGTGTGCAGGCAAAACCAGTGCGCCGTATCTTATTAACGGCGTCGGGCGGGCCCTTCCGGGAGATGCCGCTAGAGCAACTGGCCCATGTGACCCCCGCCCAAGCGGTAGCCCACCCCAACTGGGATATGGGCAAAAAAATTTCCGTAGATTCAGCGACGATGATGAATAAAGGCTTGGAAATGATAGAGGCCTGCTTGTTATTCAACATGAAGCCTGAGCAAATCCAAGTTGTCATTCATCCACAAAGTGTTATCCATTCCATGGTGGATTATGTCGATGGCACAGTCCTTGCCCAAATGGGCAATCCTGATATGCGCATCCCAATCGCCCATTCTTTAGCATGGCCTGAGCGCTTTGAGTCTGGTGCAGAGCCGTTGAATATTTTTACGGTCGCACGAATGGATTTTGAGGCGCCTAATCTTGAGCGTTTCCCTTGTTTGCGTTTGGCTTACGAAGCCATAAATGTCGGCGGCATATTGCCTACGGTATTAAATGCAGCCAATGAAATTGCGGTGGAGGCATTTTTGAATGAAGAAATATGTTTCACTGACATCCCCACCATTATTGAACGTTGCATGTCCGCGTTTGCAGCCAAACCAGCTGACAGCCTTGAGACTATCTTACATACTGATCAAGAGGCTAGGGGTGTTTCTAAGCAGCTCATTGCCGAGTTGAAGGGTTAATCGACATGTTGCATACCTTGTTTTACTTCGTTATTGCCATTGCCGTCCTGGTTGCGTTCCATGAGTTTGGGCATTTTTGGGTGGCGCGTAAAACAGGTGTGAAAGTCCTTAGATTTTCTATTGGTTTTGGCAAAGTTTTATGGGCTTATAAACAAACCCCCGATGCCACCGAATATGTGCTGTCTGCCGTCCCGCTTGGCGGTTATGTCAAAATGGTTGACGAGCGGGAAGGCGAGGTCAAACCGGAGGATTTGCCTTTTGCGTTTAACAGGCAACCGCTGTTGGTAAGGACGGCTATAGTTGCCGCTGGCCCAGTGTTTAATTTGTTGTTGGCGGTGGTTTTGTTCTGGAGCGTGTTGGTTATCGGTGAAACCGGTATAAGGCCTATATTGGGCCCAGTTGAACAGGGCACTTTAGCGGCGGCTGCGGGCTTTGCCGAAGGCGATGAGATTGTTTCAGTAAATGACAAACCGACCCCGACCTGGACTGAAGCAATGGGCGTCTTAATTGCGGCGGCTCTGGATGGTGAACAGGACTTCGCTGTTAAAGTTAAAAGTTTGGATGATCAGCAAAACATCCGAATGATGGCCATCACTGAAAGTGATGTGGAAAGCCCTGGGCATTTGTATAAGCGAATGGGCTTTAAACCGTGGTCGCCTAAGTTAAAACCTATTATTGGCCAGGTATTGCCTGATAGTGCGGCATTGGCGGCGGGATTGAAAAAGGGCGATTTGATTGTCAGTGCCGATGGAAACCCTATAACTGATTGGATGCAATGGGTTGAGATAATAAAGGCGCATCCTGATACGGCCATAAAGCTAGTAATAGATCGCGAAGGTGTTGCCCTGCCAGTGATTATTACGCCCAAAGCGGTGTCTGCGGGTCAGCAGACAGAAGGTAAAATTGGCGCGGCAGTTTACATGCCTGAAGATTTTATCAAATCAATTAGCGTTGATTATTCGTTGTCACCTTTGGCCGCAATCCCCGTTGCGTTAGAAAACACTTACTATTATTCGATTACCACCTTGAAAATGATGGGTAAGATGTTAATAGGAAAAGCATCTGTTGAGAATTTAAGCGGCCCGATTAGCATTGCCCAGTATGCAGGACAGTCTGCCAGCATGGGGTTGGTGCATTTTTTGAAATTTTTAGCGTTAATCAGCGTTAGCTTAGGGGTATTGAATCTAATGCCAATACCGGTGCTTGACGGTGGCCATCTATTGTTTTTTGCGGTAGAAGGCATTAAAGGCAGTCCTGTTTCAGAAAAGATACAGCTTGTTTTTCAGCAAATTGGTATTGCTTTGCTGGTGTCTTTAATGAGTTTGGCAATGGTATTGGACGTGCAGCGGTTAATGCCATAACTAAGCAATTATTACTAATCCGATAAGTCGGCAAATGTTGCAGGGTGAACAAAAACTAATACTCTAAGTCCCAATTATCATCAATTTTATTTAAGCAACTACGAGAACACCATGAAAAAAATCTTCACGATTGCCGCGTTGTCACTGATGGGGCTAGCATTACCGAATGCTAACGCCGATGAAAACGCCATTAAAAAAGCTTTTGCCAAGTCTATGCCGGAAGTCAAAATTGATTCTGTCAAACCGTCTGAAGTCAAAGGTATCTATGAAGTTGTGGTTGGCTCCACTATTATTTATGCCACTGAGGACGGTAAATATTTGTTTCAGGGCCGCTTGATTGATGTTGATTCGCGTACTGATTTAACAGAAAAAAAATTAGCGGCGACCCGACTGGCGGCGCTTGAAAAAATGGGTCAGGATAATATGATTATCTTTAAGCCTAAGATACCCAAATATACCGTGTCTATTTTCACTGACATTGATTGTGGCTACTGCCGTAAGTTGCATTCGGAAATTGACCAATACCTTGCCGAAGGCATTACTATCCAGTATTTGTTCTTCCCTAGGGCAGGCAAAGGTTCTGACTCATATAACAAAGCAGTCTCCGTTTGGTGTGCCGATGACCGCAACGCAGCTTTGACATCGGCTAAAAAAGACCAAAAAGTGCCGGCTAAAACGTGCGCTAATCCAGTTGATGAACACATGAAGTTGGCCGAAGCTTTTGAAGTCAAGGGCACCCCGATGATTGTCACGGAAAAAGGTAATATTTACCCTGGTTATTTGCCCGCGAAGCAATTGGTTGAAGCCCTAGAAAGCGAAAAATTGCCAAATTAAGCAATAGATATACCCATAGCCCTGAGCCAAGGAGTCTGTCATGAATTTTACACCTGCCTTATTACCTCGTTTAGTCGAAGCAATTGCTACGGCTATCGAAACTAATGCTGAAGAAGTGACCGCCCTGGATCAGGCTATCGGTGATGGCGACCATGTCATTAATCTGCAACGCGGCATTAATGCGCTGATGGCCCAGCGTGATGAGCTGGCGGGCCTTGATTGGCCTGCGGCCTGGAAAAAAATCGGTATGACATTAATGTCGACAATAGGTGGTGCGTCAGGCTCTTTGTTCGGAACGCTCTTTGTTGCTATGGCTAAAGCCGCGCGTGAACAGCCATTAACCCAGCAAGGCTTCGCCACAATTTTTTCTCAAGCCGTGGAAGCGGTCAAGCAGCGGGGCAGGTCGGATGTGGGTGAAAAAACCCTGTTGGATGTATTAGGGCCAGTCGCCGACACTTTGCAGTTGGCGGCGGCAAATGCCACGGCATGTGCCACTCTGCTCGAAAATGTCTCTGATGTGGCCGTTGCGGGCGCCGAATCTACCCGCGACATGCTCGCCACCAAAGGCCGGGCGGCTTTTTTGGAAGAGCGTAGCCGTGGTCATGTTGATGCGGGCGCTAAAACCACCCAATTAATGATTTGCGCCCTTGTCGGTGTTTTGTTAACAACCCCAGCGTAAAGCGGCGGTGTGGACAGGCGCATCCCAAAGCCGCATCAGTTCGTCATCCATTAAGCTCAGTGTAATCGAGCATCCGGCCATGTCCAACGATGTCGTGTAATTGCCGACCAGTGAACGGGTTATGTTAAGCCCGCGTTTTTGCCAGAATTGCTCAGCCAGTTCATAAATCAAGTATAACTCCATCAAGGGCGTTGCGCCGAAGCCATTAATATGCAGCAGTACGCGCTGGCCTCTTTGTGGATTCAATTCGGCATGGATTTCGGCGGCAATATGCTCGACAATTTCTGCGGCACTGCTTAGTTTTTGGGTTTCGCGGCCATGCTCCCCGTGAATGCCAACCCCCATTTCCATTTCATTTTCCGTTAGCCCGAAAGTGGGCTTCCCTAATGCGGGTACAGTGCAACTGCTTAGTGCGACCCCCATCGAGGCGGTGGCAAGGTTCACTTTATCGCCCAAGGCTTTGCAGCTAGCCAGATCAGCGCCGCTTTCTGCGGCTGCGCCGACGATTTTTTCAACAATCAAAGTCCCCGCCACGCCGCGCCGGCCAACGCTGTGCGTTTTGGGTAAGGATACGTCGTCATCCACTAGAACCGTCATATTTGGGCAGTCCAGCATTTCACCGGCAATTTCAAAGTTCATCACATCCCCGGCGTAGTTTTTGACGATAAACAGGACGCCGCTGCCTTGCTCTACAGTTTGTGCGGCTGCCAGCATTTGGTCGGGGGTTGGTGAAGTGAAAATTTGGCCGGGACAGGCCGCATCCAACATGCCGGCACCGACAAAACCGACATGCAATGGCTCGTGTCCCGAACCTCCACCGGAGATGAGCGCGACCTTGCCTTGTTTACCAAGGGCCACACGCTTGACGTAGCGGGGTTGGCTGTTGAGCCGGACAATATCCGCATGGGCTTTAGCGAAACCGCTTAAACTTTCGTCAAGCAGTGTGTCAACATTGTTGAGGAATTTTTTCATGATCAACACTCCCTAGTTGGCTGGGTAGTTGCCTTGCAATGCCAGCGTGACGGCGCGAATATCGGGCATAACCCAAGTTGGTTGGTAGTCAGACGTTTTTAGGTCTCCTTCAGTCGATACGCCAGTGAGCACCATAAGGCTGCGTATCCCGGTGCGTACAGCTCCAAGAATATCAGTTTCCAAACGGTCGCCGATAGCGATGGTTTCGCTGGTGTTTGTGCCTAATAATGCCATCGCCTGTTGGTAAATAATAGGCTCAGGCTTACCTATAATAATCGGTTCAACCCCAGTGGCGACTTGTAAGGCGGCTAAAATAGCGCCATTGCCGTGGGTGATGCCATATTCGGTTGGTAGGGTGGTGTCGGCGTTGGTGCCGATAAATTTTGCACCGGCGCGGATATTAAGTGTGGCGGTTGCCAATTTGTCCCAGGTCAATGTTTGGTCTTTACCACAAACGACAATATCCGCGTCCAATTCATAAAGTCCTGTCACGGTAAATCCGTGCTCTTTCAGCGGTTCGCTAGCGCCATCTTCACCGACCACAAACACCCGTGTGTTGGCAGGGTCTTCATGTTGGCTCAGGTACAATGCGGTTGCTATACCTGAAGTTAGTATTTCATTTGGCGTGACGGTAACGCCCATGCTTGCCAGCTTGTTGACATATTGTTCGCGGGTCAAACTGGCATTGTTGGTTGCCAGTATGAAGCGGATTTGTTGTTCGCGTAGCGTGTGGAAAAATTCAGCCAAACCGGGCATTGGCTGGGAGCCGTGCCATAACACCCCATCCATATCAATAATTAGGGCGCGAATAGAGGTAAAAGAATCCATAAATGTTGTGTCTCTTAAAATAAGGGTGGGATTAGAGGCTAGTGAGCATAAGGGGTTTGTTTTGGCTTGTCCAGTGTCCTTATTCCGCTTAGTTGTCACTTTGCCAGAATAAAAAAACCCGCTATGGAAGCGGGTTTTCTTTTACTGCATTTGGTGATGGATTGGCTTAATTACCAGTCCAGATCAGCTCAACGCGACGGTTCATTGATCTGCCTTCTTCGGTGTTGTTATCAGCAACCGGTTGGCTTTCACCGTAGCCTCTAGCAATCAGCCTGTTGGTGACGCCTTTCATTTGCAGATAATCCACAACAGATTGTGAACGTCTTTCTGACAGTCCCATGTTGTGGGCATAACTGCCTTCGCTGCTGGTGTGGCCGTGAACTTCTATATCATCTTTTTCAGGGTAAGAGATCAGGCTTGCTGCGACACCGTCAAGTATGGCCATCGCATTAACTGTCAGTTCCGCTGAGTCGACTATGAAGTTGACGCCTTTTAGCTCCAGGCTAACAGGGCAGCCTTGGTAATCAACTTTACTGCCTGAGATTGTATTGGCGCATTGATCCTGGCAATCGTTGACGCCGTCATTATCAGAGTCCAATGTTGAACAGTCGGGCGCTGCCACAGGGGCAGGGGCTGGCATTTCAAATTTGGCGACGGCGGTTGGTTTTGCACCAAACGGGACCACGAAGCCGACGTTGACGACCATGTCATGGAATTCATCAGTGTCACGGCCGAATGTGGTGTCGAAGTTGTTGTTGTAGCGGTAGCGGACATCGCTGCGCAACAGGAAGTTGTCGTGCAATTCATAGGTGAAGCCTGCCCCTGCCTCACCGATGAAGGATGGCTCTTCAGTATTGCCTAAGCGGGTGTTCATACCGCCCAAACCAATCACAGTGTAAGGTGCGAAAGCGTTACGTGAGAAAAAATATTGCACGTCGGCGGTGGCGCCAGCCAGTTGCCATTCAGCGCCATTCACGCCTGGTTTTTGGTCAAAGCCTTGGTAAAAACCTTTTAGTTCAACATTAAAATGTTCGTTGATGATTTTGCCTATGCCTAGGCCGCCGCCCCAGCCATCTTGGGCACCGCGGTCGCCGCCAGTGTGAATGAAGGTGGCGAATGGTGCGGCATACCATCTGTTGTCTAGAAATTCATCGGCTTGGGCAAGCGGCATAACTGCCATGCCCGTAAAGGTTGCAACCGCCAATAGGTGTTTTTTTATCATGATATTTTCCTCGTAAAGTTATAACAATTGGTAAATCATTTAGGTTAAAAATAACTGCAATGCCTTGTAAATAAGGCAAATGAACAGGGTAAACCCCCCGCTTCGCTTAAGCGGTCTCGTCTACCGTATAGTGGCGTTGTATTGATTTGCCTTGATACAACACTATGTTGGTTTTTTACAAATTTGTTCATTATATTCAATGCTGCTTATTAATCAAGGCAATTACATATTTAGGTGGATTTTTATCTATACGTTTGGCAAATTTGCCAACGGTAGGTGGAGGGTGAAGGTGGTCCCCACCTCTGGCACACTTTCAACAGTAAAGGCGCCGCCGTTTTTTAAGATGTAATCCCGTGCCTCATAAACGCCAATCCCCATGCCGGCGTTGCCCTTGGTGGTGTCAAACGGCTTGAATAAGCGTTCGGCTATAAATTTGTCATCCATACCTAATCCATTGTCTATGATTTTGATAATAGCTTGTTGTTCATTTTTGCTCAATTCTAGCCTTACAAACCCATCATCGGCCGTCGCATCTTGGGCATTTTGCACCAGATGCCCCAGGATAGCGGTCATTGTTGTTTTTTCGCCAATAATTTCAATAAGGTCATCGCTTGTCAGACATTCAAGGTGCGGGGTGTTTGCAGATTGTTGTAAGGAGACATCATGAACAATGGCGGCCAGGTTGATAATGGTTTTTTGATTGTTGCTGATGTCGCCTTTTTTTAGCTGGCCAAGAATATGGTCGATTTTGCTGACCACATTTTCCAGTGTCGCTATCGAATCATCTATAAATTCAGGGTTACGGCGATGTTTTTCGGCATTTTTTACAATTAACGAAATTTGGGCGACCAAATTTTTAAGGTCATGGACAAGATAGGCTGAGATGCGGTTATAGGCTTCAAATTGTTTGGCTTGGGACAAGGCGTCGCTGGTCTTGTTAAGCGCCATTACATTGGCCAACTGCATGCCCACTGTTTTTAATATGTCGTGGTCTTCCCAGTTAAGTATTCGGGGGATTTTTGCCTGAGTTAGCACCACAAAAGCGCTCAGGGTGTTTTGTAAAAATAAGGGGACAATTAGCCATATTTTCTTATCTTTAGCCGACCAATATGATAAGTCCACGCCTGCATAACGCTCAGGCGAGCTGGACAATTCCAGCAAATCGACGACCCATTTTTTTTTAGTCATAAAGGCGGCTAACGACGAATCCGCCGGGATGATGGGTGGTGAATTAAAGCCCAGGTTTTTTTGCTCGCTCAGATAGAAATCGCCTTGCTCGTTTTTTAACCATAGACCACCGCCTGAGCAATCTGCCAGACCGGTCATGGTTTTGATAATAAGTGCCGACAATTCGTCAAGTGTCTCTAATTCCGCAATGTTTCTGCTGAGCTTAAGCCACTCGTCGCGGTAATCGTAACGGTAGTGAAAAAAATGTTTGCTTAAATAAAACTTAAGCAGCGCCCTGATTTTGCCTGAAGTGAACAATATGACCAGTAACAGGGCGGCCGAAAAAATGAAGACGATTTGAGCCACTTTCCCCCAGTCACCGCCATAATCCCTAATATAGAAACCTGCCATGGACATTAAGATTAGATAAGCGCTGGCACTTAATAAAACGGTGGAATGGAACGCGAATTTTCTTGATATCGTAAACCCTACAACGGTGTTGGTTTGTAGGCGCCGCAAGGCAATTGCCAATAGCGGTGTTATCAGCGCATTAAGCACTCCCCTTGAATTCCAAAGCACGGAATCAATTTGGACAAACAGCAGCGATTTGCTGTAGACGATAAAATCCACGGCAAATATAGCCCCTAGGCCAAGGCATAGAAACTTAATCGTCCAACGGAATTCAGTGACGGCATTACGGTAAAGTTGCTCTATTAAAACTAGGCCGATGACCGCGAAGAGCAAATGGGAGGTTAAGCGGATGGGGGTTTTTGCCCCGACCAGTTGTTTGACGTAAAAAAGGGTGCCGCTGGATATTTCTAATATGAAAATGCAGACCATAAAGAGGGCGACTGCGTGGGCGGTTCTGGATAGGCGCAATAGCCCGTAATTGCTATTGAATTGTTGCCTTGATATGAGGATGTTGAGCAAAAAAAACCAAGCGGCATTGCGCAAGGTTTCATACGCTAGGCTGTTTGAGATAGATAAATTATCACCATGCAAGGCAAAAGCGGCGAGTCCGCTCCAAAGCAGGGAGCAAGCGATTGCCGCAATAACCGCTGGGGTGAGCGGGTTTTTTTTAATCCCTACCAGCGCCCAAAGCAATAATAAAAGATAGGCCACCGCCGCAGTTAAGTAACTGTAATAAGGGTAATTTCCCATGATTTGGATACGTCTTAAAAAATTTGAATTTGTTGGATAACGCTAAAAACACACAATTTAGAGAGTGTGGAAGCAAAAATCAGCTTGGCGGTTATCGAAAAGCTGTTCGACTGCCAAGCGAATCCGGTCTATAAGAATGTAAGGCGCTTTTAGGCGAGGGGGCGTCAATTTAGCACCTGCCTGGAAATCCAAGGGTCAAAGTATGTTTTGATTCTATGGGCAATAAAAAAACGAGTGGGTTAAGAAAATAAGAATATTTTCGCTTATCCCTTCAGATAACCGGCCCTAAATGTCAATGAAGCGGTTAAGGATGCCAATCCGCGCCGTTTTACAATAGCCCCTACTGCTGGCCACCATCGTTAAGCGCAGCTAACTTTGTTTCCAGTTGATGGCAACGCTCTATCGACATTTGCCACAAATCCAAAACCGAATCTAGCATCAGGCGGGTGACGGACACGTCATATTTGATGGTATGCCTTGCTTCATAAGCTTGTTCTGGCGTTGCGCCGTGCTGGATGGCAAAGAGTTGTGCGGCCATTGTTTGGTCAGTCCCCAAAATATGGAAAGTTAGCCAAGAGGTGATAAAGCGCACTAACTTTTCTGAGATAACTATCAAATCGTCTTCCGTGCATAGGTGTTCCCACATGTTTTTCGTATCATAGATAAACGATTTATGTTCCATGCGGTGGATATTGAGATGTCTGGGATCTATCTTGCTGTGCGCCATCAGCAATTCTTCATCGACAAAATGTTTGTCCGAGTATGCGATCAGTTCTTCCAAAATACCATTAATCACCGCTTCACTAGGATCGCCCTGCTTAAAGCTATTAGACAATGAATTGAGCAGCTCGAATAGCTTTTGGTGTTGGGTGTCAACCAACTCTATATGTGTGGCAAAAGTGTCTGACCAAAGTAACATTTTATTCTCCTTTACGGGATTGTTGAAAATAGCGCCATATAATGGTTGGCTGGCAAACATATTCGCCATACCGGAAGCTGTGGGATAATGCTCAGTTTTGCAGTGTTATGGCTGCTTCTTTATTAATTGATTAATTAACTATGTTAGTTTACCTTAAAACGCTCGGCTGCCGCCTTAACGAAGCGGAGCTGGAGACTTGGGCCCAAGGTTTCCAGAAGGCCGGCCATGAAATCACCCGCCAGGCGCAAGCCGCGCATATTATCGTCCTTAACTCTTGCGCCGTCACTCAAGATGCGGCGCGTAAGTCACGCCAGCTGATCCGCCGCATACACCGTGACAATCCCCATGCCAAATTGGTCGTTAGCGGCTGTTACGCCACCTTAAATCAAGATGAGGCGGCCACCACTTTAGGTGTCGATCTGGTCGTCAGCAACCAGGATAAACACCAGTTGGTCGAAAAAACCTTAACTGAGCTGGATATGTCCGTTATGCCGACACTTTCGACCGAACCGGGGGAGGTTTCTTTATTCACCCGTGGGCGGCAACGCGCTTTTGTTAAAGTGCAGGACGGCTGCCGTTACCGTTGCACCTTCTGTATAGTCACCATCGCCAGAGGCGACGAAACCAGCCGTCCGATAGCGGCGGTTGTTGAAGAAATCAATGCGTTGCACCAGCAGGGCATTAACGAAGTTATTTTAACGGGTGTGCATTTGGGCGGTTATGGTGGCGATTTGGGCAATAATCTAGCCGATTTGATTAGGGCAATATTTGCCCAAACCGCCATCCCCCGGCTTAGGTTGGGGTCTTTGGAACCTTGGGAATTGCCCGCCGATTTTTTTGAATTGTTCCAGAACCCGCGTTTGATGCCGCACTTGCATTTGCCTTTACAAAGTGGTTCGGATTCTGTGCTGCGCCGTATGGCCAGACGGTGTAAAACGGACGAATTCACTGCGATTGTCAAACAATTGCGCGAGCACATTGCGCATTTTAATATCACTACGGACATTATCGTAGGGTTTCCAGGCGAAACTGAGCAGGAATGGCGGGATAGCTTTGACTTTATCAAGCAAACCGGTTTCGGCCATATTCATATCTTCACTTATTCTAGGCGTGAGGGGACTAAGGCGGCCACTTTACCAAACCAAGTGGATAATGCGGTCAAAAAACAACGTAGCCAGCAGTTGCATCAACTTGCCGAGGTAATGAAGCAAGAGTTTTGCCAAAGCAATCTGGGCAGCACGTTTCCGGTGTTGTGGGAAGCCTACAGCGAGCCTTATTCAGATGACGAACAACGGGTCTTCGGTTATACGCCCAATTATCTTCGGGTTGGCTGTATAATCAGCAGGCGAATCAGTCTTGAAAACCAGACCATTAACGCCCGGCTGACATCTGTCGATGGTGATTGCATCATGGCGGAACGCGTCGGCTGACTAGGTTTAAGGGCTTTAACGGCGACCATCAAATTAACGGCTAACGGGAGAGGATGTGATGAAGAAAGCAATCCATATAATAATGTTGTTGTGTTTTGGCGTATTAGCGAATGCGGCCGATTTGCCCGTCCGCGCCAGCCATTTGTTTATCCTTTCAGGGCAGTCAAATATGGCCCATTTGGATCCGGACATCTCTTTTACGCCCACCCTTAAAAAGGCCTTTCCAAATGACGACATTACGGTGGTAAAAGATGCCCAAGGCGGGCAATTGATAGAGCGCTGGTATCGGGAGCCGCCAGTGCCCGGCAATATTGGCAACCAAGCCGTGGCCACCAATGATTTATATCAGCGGCTTATGGATAAAGTTAAGCTGGGTGCTACGGCGAACACTTACACTACGGTCACTTTTGTTTGGATGCAAGGGGAAAGTAATGCCAAAAAACGTCAGGCCGATTTATATGAAACTAAATTGCGTGGCTTGATAGCCCAGCTAAAAGAGGATATGGGCCGTGACGATATAGATGTGGTCATTGGGCGCATCAGTGACGCCGGACTGCGGCGTAAAAGGCAAAGCAGCGACTGGGAACTAATCCGCAATGTGCAAGTTAAAGTTGCCGATGCTGACAGTAGCCATCGCGCTTGGGTTGACACTGACGACCTTAACGGTGATACCGATGCGCTTCATTATACCGACGAAGGCTATAAGATCTTGGGTGAGCGGTTTGCTTTAGCGGCTATTAAGCTAATCAACAACAAATAGACGATACCAATACCTGGCATGTTTTGACGCCCTGATCATTTAGGTAAGCCTTATGAACGAACCCCTCCGTTTTCTTGTTTCAGGTTATCAACAGCTGAAAAACTTGCGGACTGCTTTGGCGATTGCCCGGGCGAGCGTTCTGCTGAGTTCCCTGCAACGCGAGCGGGAAGCCACTGTTTCGCATGACCAGGCCAAACGGGTCACCTATTTGACTGACCTGTTTTTACGGATTCATCGGGATATGTTTCACGACTGGAAAGAGCAGGCCACCGTTAGCCACCGCCCCGGCACTATGCCCGATTCCGGTAAGCGCAAACAGTTTCGTGAGACGATAGAGCGCCTGGTTTTGGATGGCGACGACAACCGGGACACCGCTATTTTTGACAATAATGGTTTTGTTATCCATACCGAAAATATTGCCGAACGCTTGAGCGTGTTTTATCAGAAAATGCGTTGTGTCAGGGCGTTTGCTTATGGCAATAGAATAACGCTGGATTTTTTCATGATTGCTTTAGGTAGTCTGCCCGCCTTCAAAGGGGTTTATGAACAAGGCATTGACTTCCGGCGGCTGGTCGGCAACGACACGATTGCCTTGCATAAACCAGACAGCGGCCACGAAGAGGTGACCCTTGCTTTTCAACATGCGCTTGATCCCTCGCGCGGCAAAAGCCTAGAGAACAGCCCCAATGGTTATGGCAAATGGCCAGAAAACAAAAAATTTGTCCGAGGGATTCCGTTTCTGTCACACCGCACTCAAGAAGGCGTCGATTGTCTGGTCACGGTTAATGGCGGCTTAGTGCCTTTGGACAGCATTAACAAAAGCCTGTTTATACCCGATCAACAATTCGCTGATTACGCAGCCAGTCTTTCGGAGAACATTGTGGGCTATTTGCCCGGTACGGAATCATTGCGGGTTCCAGGCAAACGGGATGTTGACGGTATTAGCATTGATGAACATGGCATTGCCCCGCTATTTTGCCTTGATGTCAATATCCTTACTGGTTTGCGTGCGCCCAGCCACACTGAGATTGTTGAGTTGCTCAAGCAATGCGAAGGCGACATGGTGACAATTTTTACGCTGGCGAATAACGAGGCGGTGAAAAACCGTTTGTTAATCGCGGCTGATGGTGATGCCCGTCTGCAACGGGGCATTGAAATTGCCTATGAGCGGCTAGGTAAGATCACTGCAAAACTCGATAATGCCAAGAATGCGATTTTTCAGGGTAAAACGTCGGCGCTGACCCCTAAACTGTTTATGTGCATGGGCGGTGCCGGTTCGGGCAAAACTGCCGTTGAAGAAATTGCCACCGCCCAATGCGGCGATAATTTTGTCATCGCCTCATTGGATGAATTCCGCAAACTGAGCGACTTATATACGGTGCTGACGGCCGCCAGCCACCATAGTGACGATTATGTGTTCGTAGAACCCTTCGCCAACCGCTTGCGCGGCTTGGTGGCAGGTCATGCTAGGGAGCTACAAGTCAATATCCTTTATGATGGCACTGGCATACCTTATAAACCGCGCTATTCTGACATTATTGAGCAATTCCGTGAGGCAGGTTTTCACACCCAAATTACGGCGGTGGATGCCTTTATTGTCAAACCGGAAGGGCGTGAAGATGAGCTGTTAAGATCGGCGGTGATTAACAGTGTTAAAGAACGCTTTGCCAAAACTGGCCGCGCCTTGCCGTGGGTTGTCACGGTCGACAAACACATCCGCGCGCCGGCGTCATTTCTGGCCGCCCTACAGCATCAGGCACTGCAAAAGTTGTCACTCTTTGCCAACGATGGCGAACGGGACAAACATTATTTGGTTGCCGAAAGCTTTGTTTGCTCCGATGACGAAGTGCGGGCCCTGCAACGGCATCAGGTTGCAGGCTCGCTAATGGGGCATCTAAAGGATATAAGCAAGCACCATGATGATTCGGTTTTGAAAAACTTGGCCAGAAACGAGCCTGGCACCATTGATGGCCTTATCGAAAGAAACCCCGCTTTTTATGAAAATAACGTCGCGTATCAGATTTACCACAGTAACGGCATTTATCGGGTGCTGGTGATTTACAACACCCGACGGCTTGTCGATTTTATCGAGAAAAGGCAACTCAACCCGAATGCGTCAGGTGAAGAAGGGTTGCTTCATAAACCTGACACATTGACGTTCCATATTGACCCGCTAGCTAAAGAGCCTTGGACGACACGGCTGCAAGATTCACCGCTTTATTAGCTTTATATTAAGGTTGGCCAGGTTATCCTGACTGCCTTTGAAAGTGTGCGGCGCTGATTTTTGCGCAAAAACCACTTTATAACCGTCACGGTAAAAATCCCATTATGGCAATAGAAGTCGAACACAAATTTTTACTCGCCAATAACAGCTGGCGCGAACATATTGAACGCTCGGTCAATTATCGGCAAGGCTATTTAAGTTCGCAGGCAACCAGCTCTGTTCGTGTCAGAAGCAGTGATAAGCAGGCGTGGCTAAATATAAAAAGCGCGACAATTGGCAGTCACAGGCATGAATATGAATACGAAATACCTCTGGCAGATGCGGAGGAAATCCTGGCTAATTTATGCCGGAAACCATTAATTGAAAAAACCCGCCACTTTGTTATTGACCACGGCAATACCTGGGAAATTGATGAGTTTTATGGTGACAACCAAGGCCTGATTGTCGCTGAAATAGAGTTGTCCGAAGTCGGCCAAACCTTTGTAAAACCTGATTGGCTAGGTATTGAAGTGACCCATGACTTGCGTTATTACAACAATAACCTGTCAGTCCATCCTTATTCTGAATGGGGTGGGCGCTAAGACGTTTTTAAAAATTTAATGTAGATGACGACATGAAAACCCTCTTTTTTATCGCCTTAGTATTGGTTCTTGGCGACGCCATGGCCAACCCCTTAAAAGACACAAGCGACGCGCTTGAATCCGAATGGGCGCATATTTATTACGGTATGCCTAAAGCACAGCAGGCGCTTGCTTATCAGCAGTTGTTGGAGAAAACCGCCACGCTGGCCGGGCAATATCCCGGCAACCCCGACATCCTTTATTGGCAAGCGGTGGTTAAGGCTAATTATGCCGAATATCAAAACGAACTTACCGCGCTCCATGCTATCTATGAAGTGCGTGATTTATTGCAAAAAGTCATTGCCATCAATCCAAAAACAATGGAAGGCTCTGCTTATGTGGTGTTAGGCACACTTTATCATTTGACGCCGCCATGGCCTGTTGCGTTTGGTGATGACAACGAAGCCAATAAATTATTGCAAACGGCCTTGAAAATTAATCCAGATGGGATTGACAGCAATTATTTTTATGGCAAATATTTAATGTCACAAGACCGTATTGAAGAAGCCGAAAGGCATTTTGCCAAGGCAATTGGCGCACCCGTCCGCACCGAACAAGTTTATGTGGATATTGAACTGAAAAAAGAGGCGAAAATGGCATTGGAAAATGTGCGCCAACCCAAATCTGGTGAATTAAAAAAGACATTTTCATCGTTGTTTGCGGTTGGCATCAAGTGATGTGAAAACCAATTTTTAATTGGCAAGGAATCGCAACGCGGTATTCTATCTGCTAATCCTTTCTGCTAAGATAGCCTGCTTAATTCACACCCACTTTCTTAAATTTTTGGTAATAATTATGGCTTTTGTAGTCACTGAAAACTGTATTAAATGTAAATTTACTGACTGCGTCGATGTCTGTCCTGTCGATTGCTTCCATGAAGGGCCGAATTTTTTGGTTATTGATCCGGATGAATGTATCGACTGTACGCTATGTGAACCGGAATGCCCTGCCAACGCCATTTTTGCCGAAGATGAAGTGCCTGAAGACCAGCAAATGTTTATTGAATTGAACGCCCAGTTAGCCAAACAATGGCCCATCATCACGGATGTGCAGACGCCGTTGCCTGATGCTGACGAGTGGAACGGCAAAGAAGGTAAAAGAGCGTTTTTGGAAAAATAATTCCGGATCGATTCTGTGGTTTTATAACGTACTCCAGCTAACGGTTAGTGTCCGCTGTTTGGATAAAAAACCACAGAATCACGTTTTAAGACCAGGTTACAAAATGCCGGACAGTCTTTTATTTTAGGCCGATTGTTGACAATCGGCGACGTTTTGGCGGGTTTGTTGAAGGGCTTACTTAGCCCTCATTCATTTGTAACACAGGACATCTGCGCCGCTATTACGGGCGCTGGCAGTGATGAAGCTCAAGTTGGAAAAATGGGCGAACCGCTGTCTCGCTTGGCAAGTGATCGTTTCAACTAATTCTGAGTCAGCCACTGCACAAAACCCCGTCGGGCCCCAAGATGTTTGGCCAATTGCCACCGCCCCTTGTTCGGCAAGCCATTGCATTGCTTCGGCAACCTCAGAACTGGTGAAAACCCCGCCTTGCGCTGAGGAAAAATGTTCACCAACCGATTGTTGCAATTGTGAGATCACTTCGCCAAATTTGCTAAGATTGTTTTCCGCGAGTGCAGGCAAGCCTTGCATCAGCAACAAATAACATAAGCGTGCCGCTTCCTGTTGTGGAAAAGGCGGTAATTGTTTAAATGCCTGTATTTCCTGCAAGCCATGCAACCCCTGTCCGCGCTGGTCGAAAACCAGAATGAAACGCCACTCAGAAGGCACCGCCAAATGCACCAGAACAGGCGGTGTGATGGTGTTTTCGCCCCGTCCCCCATCGACCACCAAGCCGCCCCGTTCAAAAATGCCGATGCCAATGCCAGAGCGCAGACCGCGTTCGGTGAAAGCCGCAATATCACGCACACCCAGTCCAAGGCCGTATATTGCGTTAAGCGCAGAACCGATTGCTAGGGACATTTGTGTGCCGGATCCTAAACCCACGTGTTCGGGGATGGCCGCCTCGATGGTTATATTAAGCTTATCGGAAACATTTAATGCCTGGCATAACTGGGCCAGACAGGTTTTTGCCCGCTCCATCGAAGGGCCAGTAATTTGGCAAGCGTTGGCACGGGTAACCGATAAGCGTGTGCTAATTTCATTAAGTGCAATGCCGACACTTCCAAAATGACGGCCTAATGATCCGCTTAAATCGATAAACCCCATGTGTAACCTAGCGGGGGCAACAACTGAAACGCTGGAATGTTGGACTATCACGATGATGTATTATTGTGCTGCAAAAAAGACATGGATTATACCCGAACGCCCTACCGATAGGTGAACTAAGCGCGGAGAGTTGCCAGCGTCTGCACCAAATCCGGTATCATCAGGTCGCATAATGCCAGTGTTTCCGCGTCAACTGGGCTGGCTGATGACACCCATACGGCAATGGCGCCTGCTTTAGAAGCCGCGACGATACCCGCAGGGGAATCTTCAAGCACAAGGCACTTGCTGATAGGCACCTGTAAGGATTGGGCGGCCTTTAAAAATATATCCGGTGCCGGTTTGCCGTGGTCGACATCATCACGCGTGATGATGGTTGAAAATACCGTTTTTATGCCGGCCAATCCAAGGCATTCATCGACGTTGACGGCACGGCTGTTGGTTGCCAAACAAAAAGGTAGGTGCCGGGCAATGACAAATTCCAGCAATTCAGTGAAGCCAGGCGTTGTTTTGATGCCGTGGGCGGCAACATGATCACGCCAAAAACGGCTGGCGGTATGGCTAAAATTTTGCAGATCAAAATCAGCGCCGCACACAGCCAGTAGTTTTTGCTCCACTTCCTGATGGTGCAGGCCGGATAATGACAATAAAAAGGTCTCCGAAAGTGAATGCCCCATGGTTTTTGCGGCCTGCTGCCAAGCTATCCGATAGGTGCTTTCAGTGTCCAAAACAAGGCCATCCATGTCGAAAATGACGGCAGAAAAATCGCCGGATTTAATCATGTATCACCTTGATATATTCACCTTGCGCCTCCCGGCTAGAGCCAACTACGATGCGTTTGGTGCCGTGTCCGGCTTGTTCAATTGTGCCTGAAACTTCAATTGTTTCACCTGTGATGGCCTGTCCGGTATAAGTTGCGGTGAAGCTGGCGATAGTGCTTATCTCTTCATGGTCTACGGCAAATAGCGCCGGATAATCAAACGCATGGGTGTCATCGGTTATTTTGCACCGTAAGGTCACGGCGGCGCATTTTCGATAATGGGTGGTGTCACTTTGTTCTGAAGGATCAATAAAATTGAGGTCAAATTTACGCCCGTTAATGACGGCCTTGTTGCATTTTCGCCGCTCATGCCAGACGTAGTCGGCAAAGCTTAATTCAGCCGAACGGCGCTGATACGCATGTTGCCAATCGGTGTCGCTCAATTCAGATAATTGCCCTTGCTTGATAAGTTCACGGGTGATGGCGCGGCACTGATGGAAAACAGTCCGTCCGTAGCAGACCCAATCAATATCAGAATGGCGATTTTGTGCGCTAATTAGAATGGAGCCGGTTATGCCCGTTTGCGTTAAATTTAGGCCGTGTTGCTGGAATAGTTTGGCCAATTGCAATAGATCACGCTCAACGGCGTCATGTTGGCTAGCTTGCATAAGCTGCTGTAAGCGTTGTTTGGGTTGGTGATGATTAACAATTTTTTCCACTGGAACTGCATGTAAAAAAGTGTCAAGCACCGTGGAATAATGCAAATAATCACGATGATGTTGCTTTAACAGGGCATTGGCTTGCTCAGTCGAAAGCTTTTTCCAGCCCGGTGATTTTCTTACATAACGCAAAAAACAGAGCACTTTACCTTGTTCAATACCCGACGCCACCACGGCGAAAACCAGCCCTTCAGCGGTTTCTATAAAATCTTTAGCGTAAAACATAGGCGCTTGATTGGCAGGAAAGTAGGGTTAAGACTAAGGAAAGCGTGTGACAAAACGTCGGCAACAAAATGACTGCCAGTCCATTAAGGGTTGGCAGTCATGACATCCGGGGGCCAGAAACATCAATTTCAAAAAGGATAATTAGCCCAACAACTGTGAGTTTTTGCTGTTACGGAAAATCAGTGGTTTTTCATTGCCTGATAAGGCTTGGATCCTCGCTGTGTCTATTGCTTGTCCAATAACGTCATGGGCAGGCGATTTGCTGCAAACAGGGTCGGTGTTGTACATGTTGCCAGTCAGCAGGTAAGCCTGGCAGCGACAGCCGCCAAAGTCTTTTTCTTTTTCGTCACAACTGCGGCAAGGCTCTTGCATCCAGTCAAAACCACGGAAAAAGTTGAAGGCTTTGGATTCGTGCCAGATTTCTTCGATGCTGTTATCGTTGACATTAGGGCAATCCAGGCCAGGCAATTCACGCGCGGAATGGCAGGGCAGGGCGACGCCATCTGGCGCGATGGTCAAAAAGGTTGTCCCCCAGCCATTCATGCAGGCTTTCGGACGGTCTTCATAAAAATCCGGCACGACATAGTAAATTTTCATTTTACCGGCGACTTTTTCTTTAAAGGCTTGGGCAATGGCTTCAGCTTGGTCAAACTGTTCTTTAGTCGGCAACAATAAGTCCCGGTTGATATGCGCCCAGCCATAATATTGCGTGTTGGCGAGTTCCAGATAATCTGCGCCCAGCTCTTCCGCCATTGCCAATATTTCTGGCATCTGGTGGATGTTCTCGCGGTGGATGACCACGCATAACACCATCGGGTAGCCGTGCTTTTTGACGAGGTGCGCGACTTGTTTTTTATGCTGGAATGACGCCGTTCCGGCGATATGGTCGTTCAGTTCTTGGGTGCTGGCCTGAATGCTGACTTGGATGTGGTCCAGTCCGGCTTCTTTTAGCTGGATGATTTTCTCTTCGGTCATGCCATAACCGGAAGTTATCAGGTTGGAATAATAACCCAGTTCCCGTGCGTGTTTGACCAGTTCCGGCAAGTCTTGGCGGGTCAGCGGTTCGCCGCCGGAAAAGCCCAATTGCACCGCACCCATTTTCCGCGCTTGGCTCAGCACCCGTTTCCAGTCATCGGTGCTTAATTCGGTTTTGTAGTTGGCGTAATCCAATGGATTGGAGCAATAAGGGCATTGCAACGGGCAGGCGTAAGTGAGTTCCGCCAGTAACCAACGCGGCGGGGTGATGTCAGTTTGATTGTTGTTGTATCCAGCCATTTTTTAAGGCGACCTCCAGAAAAGCGGAAATATCATTGTGCAAACCTGACGTGGCAAATTGTTGCTCCAGTTCACTGACAATTTCCACAAGGTTACGCGTGCCGTCGCAACATTTCAAGATTTCCGCCGAACTTTGGTTTAGTTCCACCATGCCCTCAGGATACAGGATGACGTATTTTTGTTGGGCTTCTTCCCATTGTAGGCGATGGGTGTGGGAAAATAGGATAGGGAGAGTTTGGTTGAGGGCCATGTTTTTATGCAATTTTATTGTCAGGAAACAGTTATTTGTAACAGTCTGCCCTTCATAAAAAAAACCGTCGGAATCCAAGGAAGAATGCGCGACGGTTTAGTTTATTCAGTGCTGGCGTGTAAAGGTCAGCACTGACTTTGGGCAATTAATTTTTGCTTTTATCAACAATCTGATTGGCTTTAATCCACGGCATCATGCTGCGCAGTTGTGCGCCAACGACTTCAATTGGATGTTCGGCGTTCAAACGGCGTTTGGCCGTCATTTCAGGATAGTTAGTCATGCCTTCCATGATGAATTGCTTGGCATACTCACCGTTTCTGATATTTTTTAACGCTTCGCGCATTGCCCAACGGCTTTCTTCGTTGATGACTTTAGGGCCTGTTACATATTCGCCATACTCCGCATTGTTGGAAATGGAGTAGTTCATGTTGGCGATACCGCCTTCAAACATTAAATCCACAATCAACTTTAATTCATGTAAACATTCAAAATAGGCCATTTCCGGCTCGTAACCCGCTTCAACCAAGGTTTCAAACCCCATTTTGACCAGTTCAACTGCGCCGCCACAGAGTACCGCTTGCTCACCGAATAAGTCGGTTTCACATTCGTCGCGGAAGGTGGTTTCAATAATGCCTGAACGGCCGCCACCGATAGCAGAGGCATACGATAAACAAGTCGCTTTCGCTGTGCCCGAAGCATCTTGATGAACTGCAATCAGGTCAGGAACGCCGCCGCCACGGACAAATTCAGAACGCACCGTGTGACCGGGCGCTTTTGGCGCGATCATGATGACGTCCAGATCAGCGCGTGGCACAACTTGGTTGAATAAAATCGAGAAGCCGTGGGCAAAGGCTAATGTCGCGCCTTGTTTGATGTTCGGCTCGATTTCGTCTTTATACAATTTCGATTGGAATTCATCAGGCGTCAAAATCATAACGATGTCCGCACCGGCAACTGCGGGTGCAACTTCTTGTACAGTTAAGCCGTGCGCCTCAGCCTTTGCTACTGAAGGTGAGCCGGCGCGTAAGCCCACGACAACTGAAACACCAGAATCTTTTAAGTTAAGGGCATGGGCATGGCCTTGTGAACCGTAACCGATGATTGCCACTTTTTTGGCTTTGATGATGGCTAAATCGGCATCTTTGTCATAATAAACTTGCATGGGTTTTCCTTGTTTTTTTAATGTTAGCGAGTGTTGATTTAGTAGGCGGCGAATGCTTCTTAGCGCATACGTCGCCGTTTTTTCTTAGGATATGTGGAATTTGTCCTGTTAGTGCCTGTACAAAAACCGGGTTACAAATGCAGGCCCGTTTCGCCCCTAGATATGCCGGTCGCGCCTGAGCGGACAACTTCAATAATGGAATCCGGATTTGCTGCGGCGACAAACGCATCAAGTTTTTCTGATGTGCCTGTCATTTCAATAACATAGCTTGTCGGTGTGGCATCAATAATTTGGCCGCGAAATATCTCAACCAAACTTCTGATTTCAGCACGGGTCTGTTCAGTGGTCTTGATTTTAAGCATCATCAATTCGCGTTCAATATGGCTGGAGCCGACCAAATCAATCAGTTTGACGACATCAATCAGTTTATTGAGCTGTTTGGTGATTTGTTCAATGATGTTTTCATTGCCACGGGTGACCAGCGTCATTCTCGACAGGCTAGGGTCTTCGGTGGCAGCGACTGTCAATGACTCAATGTTATAGCCACGCGCTGAAAACAAGCCTGCAACACGCGATAACGCACCGGATTCGTTTTCAATCAAAATAGAAATAATATGCCGCATTATGCCAACTCCCTATCGGTTGGCGTGCCTAAGGCGACGCGCAATTTCATGTCATGATGGCCTTTGCCGGCTTCAATCATCGGGTAAACATTTTCGGTTCTATCGGTCATGATGTCTAAAAATACCGTGCGGTCTTTTAATGCAAACGCTTGTTCCAAGGCTGGCCTGACTTCTTCCGGCTTGTCAATGCGTATGCCTACATGGCCATAAGCTTCGGCCAGTTTGACAAATTCTGGAATGGTGTCCATGTAAGAATGCGAATAACGGCTTTCGTAAGTGAATTCCTGCCATTGGCGCACCATACCCATGTAGCGGTTGTTCAAGTTAATGATTTTAACCGGTGTTTTATACTGTAATGCGGTGGATAGTTCTTGGATGCACATCTGAATACTGGCTTCGCCGGTGACACAAGCAACGTCAGCTTCAGGAAAGGCCAATTTTACCCCGATAGCGGCAGGCAAACCAAACCCCATTGTGCCTAAGCCCCCTGAGTTAATCCAATGGCGCGGTTTATCAAACAGATAATATTGCGCCGCCCACATTTGATGTTGGCCCACATCAGAGGTCACATAAGCTCGGCCTTTGGTGACTTCATAGAGTTGCTCGATAACATATTGTGGTTTAATCAAGCTGCTGTCACGGTCATATTCCAGGCATTTTATGCTACGCCACTGGTCAATTTGATTCCACCAGGCATCCAGGGCTTTTTTATGTGGCTTGGCTTTGCTTTCTTTAATCAGTTCGAGCATATGCTCCAACACCGCCTTAACTTCGCCCACAATAGGAATGTCCACCTTAACTGTCTTGGAAATTGAGGCGGGATCAATATCAATATGGATAATCTTGGCGTAGGGGCAAAAATCAGCCAATTTGCCAGTCACGCGGTCATCAAACCGTGCGCCGATAGCGATAATCACATCACTTTCGTGCATCGCCATATTGGCTTCATAAGTGCCGTGCATCCCTAACATGCCAATAAATTGCTTGTCAGTCGCCGGATAAGCGCCTAGACCCATTAGGGTGTTGGTGATTGGATAACCCAATAATTGGGTAAATTCAGTCAATTGTCCGCTCGCTTCACCCAACACGACCCCGCCCCCCGAATAAATCACCGGTTTTTGTGCCGACAACAACAATTCGACGGCTTTTTTTATTTGCCCTTTGTGCCCGCTTACCGACGGGTTGTAAGAGCGCATCGTGATTTTTTTAGGGTATTTGTAAGGCACCTTAATGTTGGGGTCGGTAATGTCTTTAGGCACATCGACAACGACAGGGCCAGGGCGGCCTGTGGTGGCGACATAAAAAGCCTTCTTTATGGTTTCCGCCAGTTTGGTGACATCTTTAACTAAGAAATTGTGTTTTACACAAGGACGGGTGATGCCAACCATATCGACTTCTTGGAACGCGTCGCTACCTATTACGGGCGATGGTACCTGGCCGGAAATGATGACCATAGGGATGGAATCCATATATGCGGTGGCGATGCCAGTGACTGCGTTAGTGGCGCCAGGGCCTGACGTCACAAGGACGACACCCGGTTTGCCAGTGGCCCGGGCATAACCGTCCGCAGCATGGGTTGCGCCTTGTTCATGGCGAACCAGAATGTGTTTGACATCGTCCTGCTGGAAAATAGCATCATATAAATGTAACACCGCCCCGCCAGGATAACCAAAGATGAACTCTACGCCCTCGTCTTTAAGGCTTTGAATCAGAATTTGTCCGCCGCTTAGCTCCACGCTAACTACCTCAATCAATAGGTTTTTTCGATATGAGTCGAAACTGTCTGTTTTTTAAATGCACATAATAAAAGTGCACAAGTTCTTTTAAAAAACGGTTAGATAAACTTTTAGTGGTAGTGGTAAACATTCAAACGTTTAAGTGACAGCGGAGTCAAAAAACATGTTTTTTGATTCCAAAATATCATCACCATTTTTACCACCACCCTTTTATTAATGCTGTCATTTTTCTACAACATAAGCTTGGATATTCTACTAGGTTATTAGTAGAATTGTAATTACGTTCTAATATCGCGTGATAATTGAAAGAATTACGGCGAATTGGAGGTTTTTATGAAAAAAATAAAGGGGTTTTCATGGTAGAAGTAGTCAACAAACACTTGCTGAAGTCCGCTTTAGTGATAGCACTGGCTGGCTGTGCCAGTGAGCCAGTGCAACAGGCCAGCAATAGACCCCAGCCTGTTATCACCCCCATAGCTAAAATGCCTGTGCTGCCGCCCCTTGAACCCTATCCGCAAACTAAAATGCCAGAGCCGGATTTTTATAGTTATTCGGCGGGCGCTTTAACGGGGACTTATGCGGATTATCCTGCATTGCATACGTTTATCAAGCACATGGTGCAAACGCACGGTTTTTCAGAAACTTATTTAAATGGCCTGTTTTCAGAGGCTAATCGCTTGGAATCAGTGATCCGTTTGGAATCGCCCGCACCTTATAAAGGGCCGTCCAAACCAAGGTCGGGCAGCTGGACGCGTTACCGTAACAAGTTCCTTACCGATGCCCACATTAATAATGGTGTGGAGTTCTGGCGCGACCACGCCTTTGCTATCCAAAGGGCCAGTTCCACTTATGGCGTTGACCCTGAATACATTGTTGCGATCATTGGCGTGGAAACGTATTTTGGCAAAAATATCGGTAAAACCCGTATTTTTGATGCGTTGACCACCTTGGCATTTGATACGCACAGGCGCTCCAAGTTTTTTACCTCAGAGTTGGAAAACTATCTGTTAATGACGCGGGAAGAGGGTTACGAGCCTCGTAAGCCGGTAGGTTCATGGGCGGGCGCGATGGGTTTAGGGCAGTTTATGCCCAGTAGTTTCCGTAAATTGGCGGTTGATTTTGACAACAACGGCCGCCGCGACATTTGGCAGCCGGATGATGCCGTAGGCAGTGTCGCACATTATTTTTCACGCAGTGGCTGGCATTTTAATAGTCCGGTTGCTTATCAGACCCATGCGGTTAACGATTCTGCCGTTATCGCTTTAAGCACCTACGAAGGCAATGAATATTGGCGCGTCCATCCCAATTTCAAAGTCATCAAACGTTATAATAACAGCGACAAATACGCGATGGCCGTGCATCAATTGGCCCAGGCGATTAAGCGTCGTTACCAAGGCTAAAGGGCTAGTGGCAGTTTGTAGTGATTTTGCTCAAAGCACGTTCTAAGGCTGATAGAGGCAAAAGGTTGGGGTGTAAAGTTTGCTTTAACCGGCTCCACAAGAATAAAAGCGACAAAATTTTAGTGGCCTTGTCAGCCCAGCCTTTATCCTAAAACAAGGCGCGTTGATTATCCGCTGTTCTTATCTAGCTCTTGCAAATGCCTTAATTTTTCCTTGATTTTTATTTCTAGCCCGCGCTCGACGGGCTGGTAATAGCGTGTGCCTGCCAGTTCTTCCGGAAAGTAATTTTCTCCCGCTGCGTAGGCTTCGGGTTCATTATGGGCGTAGCGGTAGGCTTTACCGTAATCTAGTGACTTCATTAATTTGGTGGGCGCATTGCGTAGATGCACGGGTACAGGCAAGCTGCCGCTTTGCCTAACATGGCCCATGGCGGCGTTGTAGGCTTTGTAAACGGCATTGCTTTTAGGGGCGCAGGCCAGATAAACAACGGCTTGCGCCAATGACAGCTCACCTTCTGGGCTGCCTAGGCGCTCTTGGGCTTCCCACGCGTTGATAGCAATCTGCAAAGCTCTGGGATCGGCGTTGCCGATGTCTTCTGACGCCATCCTGACGACACGGCGGGCCAAGTACGCCAGATCGCAGCCAGCATCTATCATGCGGCATAGCCAGTACAGTGACGCATCGGGGGAACTGCCGCGCACCGATTTATGCAGTGCGGAAATCTGGTTATAAAACTCTTCACCCTGGTTATCAAAGCGCCTGACGCCGCCGCTGAGCACTTCTTGGGCAATGGTTTCAGTTATCTCTGAGCCACCTTGCGCGGCGGCGAGTTCGACGGCAATCTCCAATAAATTCAACAACCTTCTGGCATCGCCGTCGGCGGTGTTGGCAAATTGCCGTTTAATGCTGTCAGTGATTTTAACCTCAAGACTGCCTAGGCCGCGCTGTTCATCGGTCAGCCCCTTGTTTAGCACTGACAACAAATCATCCTCAGTCAGCGCGTTAAGCACATAAACACGGGCGCGTGACAGCAAGGCGTTATTGAGTGCGAAAGAGGGGTTTTCGGTGGTTGCCCCGACAAAATATACCGTGCCGTCTTCGACATGGGGCAAGAACGCATCTTGTTGCGATTTATTAAAGCGGTGCACCTCATCGACGAACAAAACCGTGCGCTTGTGTTGGTTCAGCTGGATTTTTTTTGCCTCGTCAACGGCGGCACGGATGTCTTTGACGCCTGACAACACGGCCGAAATGGGTATGAACTCGGCATCCGAATGCTGGGCTATCAATCGCGCCAGCGTGGTTTTGCCAGTGCCCGGCGGTCCCCAGAAGATCATCGAGTGCAAGCGGCCTGAGGCAATGGCCTCATACAGCGGCTTACCGGGTTTTAGGATGTGCGCTTGGCCAACATAGTCGTCCAACACGCGTGGCCGCATCCGGTCGGCCAGCGGTTTGGTCAAATCGTCAAACATTCGGGCTATTCAGAAAACACATCGGCGCCTTTGGGGGGCTGAAACTCAAATATTGAAGGCTGTATCGGCACATTGAGCTTGATGGCGGAAAAATAAATGCGGGTGAGCTGGCCGAAATTATCACTGAGTTCCATGCCGCTTAGCGAGCCGTTTTCTAAACCAATCAGCAGGTATTTGAAGCTGCTGTCCTGATTTTTAGGCACCAATTTCACCCATTGCATATCACCATCAGCCCCTTGCTGTTCCATGGTGTAATTTTCTTCCAATGAAACATCGCCGCTTAACAGCAGTGCCGGTGTTGAGCCAACCGATTCATCCAGCTTTTTAATGGTGACTTGTTCCAGGTCGGTGTCATAAAACCAAACTTTCCCGGAAGTGGAGACAATTTGTTGCTGGAAGGGTTTAAGGTAATCCCAGCGGAATTTCCCCGGACGTTGTAAATAAAAAACGCCGTAACTGGTTTGGGCAGGGTTGCCTGCTTCATTCACCAACACTTGTTTGAAGTCAGCGGTCAGCGAACGGGTGGATGACAGAAAAGTTTTTAATTGTTGGGCCGGCTTGTCTTCGGCGTGTGCCGCGCCAGTAAAAACGAGCAGGGCGGTTATCAAAGCCGGACGAAAAAAATTAAGGATATTCATATAATACTCAAGGTTAAAAATCATTCGGGGAAGAAGTCGCCGAACCATGACCGGTCTGGCTCAACAACCGGAGTCCCGCAGGCGGAATAAGTGGTCGGCTGCGAGCCGGCAATATAAGGGTATTCTTTGGCGTTGCCACAGCCTTTTTTGGCCAACAGGCCGGTGCTGCGGTCAACCCATGCCATTGTTATATTATCGGGCGGGGTTAAAATGACCGGTTGGGTGGATATTTTCTGCATCACCGTTGTCCAGACCGGTAACGCGCCCGTTGCACCGGTTAAACCAATAGGCTTGTTGTCATCGCGGCCTACCCAGACGACCGACAGATAATCGCCGGTATAGCCGGCAAACCAGCTGTCTTTGGCATCATTGGTGGTGCCGGTTTTGCCAATCAGGCCGTAATCACCGGGGAAAGCAGTGTACGCAGATTTGCCTGTGCCTTCGTGCATCACTTCTTGCAAAATCGTGTTGACGATATAGGTCGCGGCGGGATCCACCGTTTGCCTGACGTTAAACGGGTAGCTTTGCAGGTGTTCGCCGTTAGCCGCGATGACCGCACGGATTGCTTTAAGCGGGGTTAAAAAACCATCACCTGCCAGGGTTTGGTACATTTGCGTGACTTCCATAGGGGTCAGTGACGATGCGCCCAGCAATAAGGAAGGGAACAGATCGACAGCTTTGTTTACGCCCATGTTTTTTAAAGTCTTGGCTGTCCGGGCAATACCCACATCCATACCGATGCGCACGGTAGCCAAGTTATAAGATTTTGCCAATGCAGTATGAAGCGGGACGCGGCCATGTTCGCGATGGTCATAATTTTTGGGTGTCCAGTCAGTGCCATTTTGTCCCCTGACCGTAATGGACGTGTCGTTAATACGGGTCGTGATGGTGTATTTGTTAGGGTATTCGAGTGCCGTGAGATAAACCACTGGCTTAATCAACGAGCCTATTGGCCGCACCGCATCGAGGGCGCGGTTAAAGCCGGCTGCGGAATTTTCACGGCCACTGATGAGCGCGACAATCTCGCCGCTATCCCGGCGCGTAACAATAACGGCGGTTTCAAGTTTATTGGCTTTGGGTAATTTTTCCAGTTGATTTAACTTAGCGGCCACGGTGTTTTCCACAGTGTCCTGGATTTGCGTGTCCAGCGTGGTGAAAATAATCAGGCCGTCCGAAGTGAAGTCCTGCTCACGGTACTCTTCCTTCAAGCGGCGTTTGACCAGTTCAAGAAATCCTGGGTAACGGTTAGTTGGTCGTTGCGAGCGGGGAATGACACTTAGTGGTTTGGCCTTGGCGGTAATGGCTTGCTTTTCGGTCAGATAGCCTTCCAGCACCATTTCATCAAGCACCAGATTGCGCCGTTGCAAAGCGCGTTCGGGGTAACGTCGAGGGTCATACTCAGAGGGGCCTCGCACTAAGGCAATCAAGGATGCGACCTGTTCCAAGGGCAAATCTTTTAGCGGGTTGCCAAAATAGAATTCACTTGCCAAACCGAAACCATGTACGGCATGGGCGCCGTTTTGGCCTAGATAAATTTCATTTAAGTAAGCCTCCAGGATTTCATCCTTGCTGTAGCGGAACTCCAGGATTAGCGACATAAGCGCTTCTTTTACCTTGCGCGACAAGCTGCGTTCCGAACTTAAATAAAAGTTTTTAGCCAACTGTTGGGTAATTGTGCTGCCGCCCTGCACCATGCCGCCTGCGCGAAGATTTGCCCACATTGCCCGGGCTATGCCGCGCATGGAAATACCGAAATGCTGGTAAAATTCACGGTCTTCGGAGGCCAGCAAGCCGTGAATCAATGCTTTTGGCGTGTTTTCCAGTTTGATCAATACGCGGTCTTCTTTGATGGTGGGATAAAAGCTGCCAATTTGCACCGGGTCCATGCGCATGATGTCGATGCTGTTTTGTTGTCTAAGATCCGTCATGGAGGCAATGCCGGCTTCAGTAAAATTGACCCCCATCAGCTTGCTCGGCTGTTGTTCGTCCCAAAACGTAAAATCGCGCGTCCTAACGCTGATTTGTTGCCCGTCTTTGAAATAAGTGCCTTCAGCGGATAAATGGGGGTCTTTCCGGTAATGCAGCATTTGCAATAACTGCTCAAACTTGGCTGGGGTGATCGTACGCCCCGCATAGAGTTCAACCGGATTGGCATAGACACGCGCCGGAATGGCCCAGCGTTTGCCTTCAAATTGGCTGCTTATGTTGTAGTCCAGGTAGCTTAGATACGCCAACAATATAAAGGAAAATCCGGCAACTATGAGCAGCAATAAGTTTCTGAACCAATGGAATCCGGTTTTTTTTGTGGTTTTTTTGCTGCCATATCGGACACTGGTGCTTTGTGGTTTCTTTGCCATAGCCTTAATTATCTGTTTCAAACATCATCGGCAACTATTATACATAAATAGGATTGTCGAAATTAGCAACCGTCAATTTTCGGTTAATACAATGAATAGTAAATGAATACCTCTCTCGCGCCGCTTTAAACTTTAAACAGGAGGCGGCTTTGTTGTTAACCGCTTGTATGGGCATTTTAAAATGCCGCTGCTATGCCCGCCAAAAGTACGGGTTTCTGGTATCATGACAGATTGATTGTGGCAATGCGCCGCTATCCGTCTTGCCTAAGAGTCTTTTGTGAACACTGTTGAATTTTCCTCATTACCGCTAAACCCCGCCTTGCTGGATAATATCAAATCCCTTGGCTATACCCATTTGACCCCCATCCAGGCCGAAACCCTGCCGCACATCCTCGAAGGCCGTGATGTGATTGCCCAAGCCAAAACGGGCAGTGGCAAAACCGCCGCTTTTGGCATAGGCCTGTTGTCGCACCTGGATCTGAGCCGCTTTAGCGTACAAGCTTTGGTGATTTGCCCGACGCGTGAACTTGCCGATCAAGTCACTAAGGAATTGCGCGGACTGGCGCGGTTTACCCAAAATTGTAAAATTTTGTCCCTGTGCGGCGGCGTGCCGTTCGGCCCCCAGTTGGCGTCTTTGGAGCATGGCGTGCATATTGTGGTCGGCACACCCGGACGTTTGCAGGAACATTTGCGCAAACGCAGCTTGCGTTTGAGTAACCTTAAAGTCCTCGTGCTGGATGAGGCCGATAGAATGCTGGATATGGGCTTTGAAGACGCCATCAGAGACGTGCTTTCCTACACGCCCAAGCACAAACAAACCCTTTTGTTTTCCGCGACTTATTCCGACCTTATCCGAGAAATGAGCCAGGCGTTTCAAAACCAACCGGTTTCCGTGAGCATCGACAGCCGTCATCATGACAGCGTCATCGAACAGCGTTTTTATCAAACCGACAAAGCGCAACGGGCTAATGCCTTGGGCTATCTGTTGGCGTACCACCGCCCTGAATCGACAGTGGTTTTTTGCAACACCAAAAAAGACTGCCAGGATGTCGCTAGCATGCTGGAAAACTGCGGTTTTTCGGTGCAGGCTTTGCATGGAGACCTGGAACAAAAACACAGGGATCAGGTATTGGTGCGGTTTGCTAATAAAAGTTGCTCCATTTTAGTGGCCACCGATGTCGCGGCACGCGGCTTGGATATTAAAGAACTGCAAGCCGTGATTAACTACGAATTGCCTTGGGATGCGGAAATCTATGTGCACCGTATTGGCCGCACTGGCCGCGCGGGCAGCAAAGGCCTGGCGCTCAGTTTAGCGACCCAGCAGGAATTGGGCCGTGTTAAAGCGATTGAAGACTATCAGGCAAGCACCGCCCGTTGGGATGAGGTCGCGCCCTTTGTGATGGGTTACGAACACCGCTTTGAGCCGCCGATGGTGACCTTATGGATAGATGGTGGCCGTAAAAACAAAGTGCGTCCGGGGGATATATTGGGCGCATTGACTGGTGACGCGGGACTTGCGGGCAGCGAAGTGGGCAAAATTGATATTTTTGACGCCCATGCTTATGTCGCTATCAAACGTGATAGCGCCGATAAAGCGCTAAATCAATTAAGAAACGGAAAAATCAAGGGGCGCAGCTTTAATGTGCGTAAGTCGCAGTGGGGATGATTGGTTTATTGGAATTTGTTTAATGGCGTGGGTTTTTATTGATGGGGGGCGGATGTCTTATGGCCTTGCCAATCAGCCAAGTTCGGAGTAAAAAAAACATGTTTTTTTTACCCCATTATTAAGCTAATTTTTATGAAATACGTTGATATTTTGGCTTTCTTAACGCTTTAGCCATGCTAAAGCATCATCATAATTTTCAAAGTATTTTGCTTCACCGGAAATAAACCATGAGCCAATTTTAGCGGCAATCTGTTGCCAATTCTTATTTCCATAAATGGCGATTTTTTCAAATTCACTGCCGTGTTTAAGTCCAAGCTTGAAATCGTCCCAGGCCGCCCTTAATTCCCAACCTTCCAGTTCTGTCCCATCAACTATGGCTTTTATTTTAGGTTCTTTTACCGCACTAAGAGCCGAATCGAGCATTGGTGCTATTGTTTCGTAATCTTCATGGGTAAGCCGCCCTACGGCTTTTAGGGACAGGAAAAATTCATCGTCAATTTTTTCGATGCCTATTGAAAGGCCGTGTTTTGTCGCACTCATAGTTGTTTTCGCCTTAGATGGGCATAATGTTACGGAAAGGGATCCACGCCCCTCTGGGAGTTTCGGCGCAGCAGCCAAATTCTGTTGAAAACTTAATTTAAGAGCGGCTAATCGGCGATGAGTTCATTAGGCAAGCCCTAACACATCTTGCATGTCATAAAGCCCGTTTTCTTTATCCTGTAACCAAACCGCCGCCCTTATGGCGCCGTTGGCGAAGGTCATGCGGCTGCTGGCCTTGTGGGTTATTTCCACGCGTTCGCCTTCATCGGCGAATATCACGGTGTGTTCACCGACTATATCGCCTGCACGGATTGTTGAAAAACCGATGGTTTTGGGGTCGCGCTCGCCCGTGTTGCCTTCCCGCCCATAAATTGCACAGTCTTTTAAATCCCGCCCTAGCGTTTTGGCGATGACTTCACCCATACGCAACGCGGTGCCGGAAGGGGCGTCCACCTTGTGGCGATGATGGGCTTCTATCACTTCGATATCGGTGTAATCACCCATGACTTTGGCGGTCATTTCCAGCAATTTCAGCGATAGGTTGACGCCTACGCTCATATTGGGCGCAAGCACTATTGCTATGTCTTTGGCGGCTTCTGCAATGGCGGACTTTTGTTCGGCGCTGAAACCGGTCGTGCCGATAACCAGTTTTTTCCCCGCCAGCCGACATTGTTCAAGCAGATCCATAGACGCTTCTGGACGGGTGAAGTCAATCACCACATCAAATTGATCGATAACCGCAGACAAATCAGCAACGACTGGAATGCCCAGTACGCCAATGCCCGCCAGTTCGCCAGCATCCTTGCCGACAGCGTTGCTTTCCGGACGGGAAATGGCGGCGGTAAAGGTTGCTTTTTCAGTCCATGCCGCCGCTTTAATCAAGCATAAGCCCATGCGCCCTGAGACGCCTACTATTGCAATACGATTCATGGCTAACCCGTTAATTTATCGAAAAAATTTTTCACGCCATCCAAAAACGAGTGCTCTTGTGGGCTGTGGTGCTTGCCGCCGCCCGTCAAAGATTCGCCTAGTTTTTCAACCAAAGCTTTTTGTTCTTTGGTCAAATTGACGGGTGTTTCAACCAGCACTTTGCACATTAAGTCACCGACTGCGCCACCGCGCACGGGTTTTACCCCTTTGCCGCGCAACCTGAACAATTTCCCAGTCTGGGTTTCAGGCGGGATTTTTAGCATCACTTTGCCATCCAAAGTGGGCACCGGTATTTCATCGCCTAAACAAGCAGTCACAAAACTGATAGGCACTTCGCAATATAAATTTGCACCGTCGCGCGTAAAAATTTCATGCTCTTTAACATGGATTTCAATATAAAGGTCGCCTGCTGGAGCGCCACGCTCGCCCGCCTCGCCTTCGCCTGCTAGACGGATGCGGTCACCTGTATCGACGCCAGCGGGGATTTTTGCCGATAAGGTTTTGGTTTCCTGAACACGGCCTTGACCATAACATTTTGCACAAGGATCTTTTATCTGCTTGCCGGTGCCACGGCAGGTCGGGCAGGTTTGTTGCACAGAGAAGAAGCCTTGTTGCATTCTCACTTGGCCATGGCCATGACAGGTGGTGCAGATAACGGGGGATGAACCTTTTTTTGCCCCCGTGCCCGCGCATTCGCCACAGCTCACCAATACCGGAATGCGTATTTTTTGTTCGGTGCCGGCGACTGCCTCTTCTAGCGTTATTTCTAGGTTATAGCGTAAATCGGAACCGCGTTGTGCGCCGCCACGGCCTCGGCCACCCCCGCCGCCAAAAATATCGCCGAAGACATCACCGAAAATGTCGCTGAAACCTTCAGCACCGCCGCTAAATCCGCCAGGCCGCCCGCCCATTGACGGATCAACACCGGCGTGGCCGAATTGGTCATAAGCGGCGCGTTTTTTAGGGTCTGATAAAATTTCGTAAGCTTCTTTGATCTGCTTGAATTTAACCTCCGCCGCTTGCGGGTTATCCGCATTTCTATCGGGGTGGTACTTCATCGCCAAGCTACGGTATTTTTTCTTTATCTCCGCATCGCTAGCGTTGCGCTCAATCCCCAGTACCTTGTAAAAATCTTCTTTTTCTGCCATGGTTTTTTTAACCCTTAATTTATTTAATTTTAATAATTGGCCTTAGCCTTTTAGGCAAGTGCTAATGATTAAAATTAAATAGCTGGAAATGATGCTTATTTGATGTTTGCGTTATAGCGGTGGAGTACGTCAACTAAGGCATTATTAATGCGTAAATGCAAAAAAGAGGCGTAAGCCTCTTGATTATGTCGCTTATATGTCTTGTTCCCCCGCCGGTTTGGCGGGGGAACAAGACTTTCCCGCCCGACAATAAGTTATTTTTTATCGTCTTCTTTAACTTCTTCAAATTCCGCGTCAACTACGCCATCATCAGCGGCATGGGCGGATGAGCTGTCAGCATGGCCGTGTTCTTCAGACGCACCTTTTTGGGCATAAACGCGTTCTGCCAATTTGCCGGACAGTTCGGTCAGGTCGTTGGTTTTAGCTTCGATTTCAGCTTTATCATCACCTTTAACGGCGTCTTTTAGCGCGTTAATGGCTTTTTCAATGTCCGCTTTTTCATCGGCACCGACTTGGTCGCCCAATTCTTTCAATGATTTTTCTGTGGCATGGATCATGCCATCTGCATGGTTGCGGGCATGAACCAATTCAGTCAATTTACGGTCTTCATCGGCGTGCGCTTCGGCGTCTTTAATCATGCGTTGCACTTCATCATCGGACAAGCCGCTAGAGGCTTTAATAATAATGGATTGCTTTTTGCCAGTCGCTTTATCTTTAGCCGACACGTTTAAGATACCGTTCGCATCAATATCAAACGCCACTTCAATTTGTGGGATGCCACGCGGTGCAGGTGGAATGTCAGCCAAGTCAAAACGACCTAACGATTTGTTGGCTGAGGCTTTTTCACGCTCGCCTTGCAACACATGCACAGTCACTGCGGTTTGGTTGTCATCTGCGGTGGAGAAAACCTGTGACGCGTTGGTTGGGATGGTCGTGTTTTTCTCAATCAGTTTAGTCATCACCCCGCCCATGGTTTCAATACCCAGCGACAGAGGGATAACATCTAACAACAAGACATCTTTAACTTCACCGCCCAATACGCCTGCCTGAATCGCCGCACCTAAGGCAACCGCTTCGTCTGGGTTGACGTCTTTGCGGGGTTCTTTGCCAAAAATGTCTTTCACCATTTCTTGCACTTTGGGCATACGGGTCTGCCCGCCGACCAAAATCACGTCATTAATGTCTTTTGCCGACAAGCCCGCATCTTTCAAGGCCATTTCGCAAGGGCCTTTAGTGCGGTTAATCAGTTCTTCAACTAATGATTCAAGCTTAGCACGGGTCAGTTTGACGTTTAAATGCTTAGGGCCAGTGGCATCGGCAGTAATATAAGGCAAATTGACGTCAGTTTGTTGGCTGGATGACAGCTCGATTTTGGCTTTTTCCGCCGCTTCTTTCAACCGTTGCAATGCTAACGGGTCATTATGGACATCAACGCCGCTTTCTTTTTTAAACTCGCTCGCCAGATATTCAATAATGCGCGAGTCAAAATCTTCACCGCCTAAGAACGTGTCGCCGTTGGTTGACAGCACTTCAAACTGGTGTTCGCCTTCAATTTCGGCGATTTCAATGATGGAAATGTCAAACGTACCGCCACCTAAGTCATAGACTGCAATTTTGGTGTCGCCTTTAGGCTTGTCCATACCGAAAGCCAGTGCAGATGCAGTCGGCTCGTTGATGATACGCTTAACGTCCAGGCCCGCAATACGTCCGGCATCTTTGGTTGCTTGGCGTTGGGAGTCGTTAAAATACGCAGGCACGGTGATGACCGCTTCAGTGACGGTTTCGCCCAGATAGGCTTCAGCGTCTTTTTTCAGTTTCATCAGCACACGCGCGGAAATTTCCGGCGCCGCCATTTTTTTGCCGTGGACTTCAACCCATGCATCGCCGTTTTCTGCTTCAACGATTTGGTAAGGCACCATTTTGATGTCTTTTTGTACGACGTCATCTTTAAAACGGCGGCCAATCAAACGTTTGATGGCGAATAAGGTGTTTTTGGGATTGGTGACCGCTTGGCGTTTTGCGGACTGGCCGACTAACACTTCATCATCACTGCTAAAGGCAATAATTGAAGGCGTGGTGCGTGCCCCTTCGCTGTTTTCGATAACTTTTGCGACACCGTTTTCTAACACGGCGACACACGAGTTGGTGGTTCCTAAATCTATCCCGATTATTTTAGCCATTGAATGCTCCAGAATTTATATAAAATTGTAAAAGTTTTTACCGATATAAGGCTGTTTTTTCTTATTTCAAGGCAATGCTTTTAAGCCTAAGTGTTAATCCACCGCTTTAGCGACAACAACCATGGCAGGGCGCAATAAGCGCCCGTTCAGCAGATAACCTTTTTGAAACACATTGACGACGGTGTTAGGCTCGGCATCTTCTGTTGGTTGCATCATCATTGCTTGATGCTGTTCGGCGTTAAATGGCTGGCCTTGCGGGTCAATCGCCTCAATATTAAATTTTGCAAACATCGCTTCAAATTGCTTGATGGTCAATTCGCAGCCTTCCCTGAATTTTTTAACTTCTTCACTGTCGCCAGTCGCTGCCTGCAAACCTAACACTACACTGTCAAAAACGGGCAACAATTCTTTGGCAAAACGGGTCAGGCCAAATTTATGTGCGTCTTCCAAATCTTTTTGGACCCGTTTTTTTAGGTTTTCCATTTCCGCTTGCACACGCAGGGCTTTATCCCAGTTGTCCTGGGCTTTTTGCTTGGTTTCTTCAAGCTCTTGTTTTAGCTCTTCAATCGTATATTCGTGCTCGCCTACTTCAGTATGCGGCGCTTCATCGGTTGCAGCTTCAGTGTTGGTCGCTTCGTTTTCAACCTCTACGGGTGTTTCAGGTGTTTCCTGATCTGTACTCATTGGCTATACCTTATAGTTAGTAGTTGATTAAGCAACTTACAATGGGGGTGTGGATTTGGGATTCAAGGCGGCACCTAATAATTTTGCCGTCACATCGACAAAGGGGATGATTTTTTCATACGCCATGCGCGTAGGGCCGATAACGCCAAGTACGCCGACCACTTCATTGCTGATCGAATAAGACGAGGTCACTAAGCTGCACTGCTGGAATGCCTGATAGCCCGATTCTTCGCCAATAAAAATCTGTACGCCCTCCGCTTTCATGCACTGGTCCAGCAAATGGATAACGTCCTGTTTTTGGTTAAACGCTTCAAACAGATTTTTTAAGCGCGTCCTGTCGGCCAGTTCAGAAAAGCCCATTAGGTTGGTTTGGCCGGTCAGCACGTAATCATCTTGCTTGTTATCTTGGCTAAAGGTTAATTGCGCCATGTTGATTGCATCAAGCATGCTTTGGTTGATATGCGCCTGATCATTACGCAAGTCTTTTAACACCGCTTCCCTGACCGACACTAAGCTGCGCCCGGAATAAATGGAATTTAGGTAATTGGCGGCTTGTTGCAATTCGGATGCGCTAAAGACTTTGTCGGTATGGATGATTTTATTATGGACTTCCTGCTCATTGGTCACAAAAATGACTAAAATCCGGTTATTTGATAAGGATAGAAATTCAATATGCCGCAAACAGACAATATCCCGTTTAGGTAAAGTCACCACCCCCGCCATTTGTGTCAATTCGGCCAGCAATTTTGACGCGACGCCAATAACCCCGCCGGTGTCCTGTGGCCCCGAAAAGCTTTCATTTAAGCGGTTTAAGTCGTTCTTGTCCAATGGCTTAACCGTTAACAGGCTGTCAACAAACAAGCGGTAACCGCTAACTGTAGGCACCCGTCCCGCCGAGGTATGCGGCGAATGCACTAATCCTAGGTCTTCTAAATCAGCCATCACATTGCGGATTGTTGCCGGGCTTAGTTTTAATTCCGAGTCTTTGGCCAATGCCCGCGAGCCGACCGGCTGGCCGTCACTGATATAACGCTCAACCAGTGTTTTTAACAACTGTAACGACCGCTCATTTAACTGTTGCTTGCAATGACTCACATTAACCCCTTTCAAATAAAAAAATTAGCACTCAGACAGGAAGAGTGCCAATCAGCGAAAGTATCAGCTCCCCCCGGCCTTGTCAACAAAGGCCGCTTTAAAAAACGCCGCCAATAGAGCCGATTAATAATTGGATTTTCAATTGCTTAGAAAAAATCAAAGGGGTTTGGTCGCGGAGACCAGGGCATTAACGCTAAGTCGGTCGGTCAAGTTGACCGCGGTAAAGCCAGCTTTGTGTAACTGTTGCAAGGCCACGGATTCACGCATGATGTGGTTTTCTGATTCATCATTAAACAAATGCACTATCCACTGCTCCAGTAAATCAGGCTTGTCGGCTTGGATCAGCACCTTAAAGTAAGCGCTGATTTCTTCTTTGATATGGCGGGTGTGGTTGGAAATGTCGTCTAAGGTGTAGCGGTCACCATTAATAAATCGGCCGCCCGGCTTTAACACGCGAAAAATTTCTAGAATCACATCCTGACGATAGGAATTGATAAAATTGTGCAGAGTGTAGGCGGAAGCCACAATGTCGGCGCTCCCTGTCGCCAGCTTTTTTAGTGCCGCCAGCGCGTCATCGGTACAAAATGCTAGCCGCCCCTCATCAACCCAGGGTTGCAGGTGTTTTTTAGCCTGATTTTGCATGGTCGGTTCATTGTCGATGCTAAAAACAGTCAGGTCGGTTTTTGAGCTTAGCAGGGACAGGGTTGTGATACCCGTGCCGCCGCCTAATTCGACAACCTTCAGCGGAATTGTTGACGCGGGATAGCCGTTGACGGCAACCCCTACCAAGCGGCTCATTTCTGTCATCAACGGACAGATTTGCTTCAGCAAGTCGTAATCCCGCCCAATGATGCCGGAAAACATCGAATCGTATTTGTCTCTATCTAAGCTCATGATTTTGCTTGCTGTTTAAGGTTATAGGCGGCTAACTGTCCGGCGCTTGCTTCTTGTTGAAACTGGGCTTTCCAGGTGTTGTAAGGCATGCCGTAAATTATTTCCCTAGCCTGCTCATAATCGACGGCGACACCGCGTTCTGAGGCCGCTGCGGCATACCATTTAGCCAAACAATTGCGGCAAAAATCCGCCAGTATCATCAGATCAATGTTTTGCACCTCGGGGTGTTGCTGCAAATGTTTGACCAGGCTTCTGAAAGCGGCCGCTTCCAATTCTATTTGTGTGTTGTCAACCATATTTCACCTCTCAAATGATGGGCATTCTAACAGAAACTGCCCTGCAACCATGTACATTCACCAGTAAAGATTTTACAATAACAGGCTCTTTAAATTGCCCTTTAGGGCAAGTCTAAACACCCACCTACACAGCATCCCTGCTAACATGAAACAGTTATTCGAATTCGTCCCCATTATCCTTTTTTTTATAGCCTACAAGTTTTACGACATTTATGTGGCCACTGCTGTGGTCATCATTGCGACTATTGTCCAAGTCAGCTATGCCTGGTTTAGGCACCGCAAGGTTGAAGCCATGCAATGGATAACCTTAGGCCTAGTGCTGGTCATGGGTGGTGCAACACTTTATTTGCAAAATGAGCAATTCATCAAATGGAAACTCTCCATTATTGAATGGTTATTTGGCGTCGCCTTTTTGGGTAGCCATTTTATTGGCAAGCGAACTTTTGTTGAACGGATGATGTCTTCCAATCTTAGTTTGCCCGCTGCCATCTGGAAACGTCTGAACATTATGTGGGGTGTCTTTTTTCTCAGCGTTGGTTTTATCAACGTTTATGTGATGTACAACTACAGCACAGATGATTGGGTCAGCTTTAAAACCTTTGGTGTGCCTGGGCTGATGGTTGTTTTTATTGTCTTACAAATGATTTTTTTATATAAATACGTCCCCGAAGCCGAGGAATAGCCGGTGTTATACGCGATCATCAGTGAAGATGTCACAGACAGTTTGGGCAAACGGCTCACAGTCCGGGCCGCCCATATTGACAGGTTAAAAAATCTACAAGACGCGGGGCGTCTGCTACTGGCGGGCCCCCACCCTGCTATTGACAGTGAAAATCCAGGTGAAGCTGGCTTTACAGGCAGCCTGATTGTGGCTGAGTTTGAAAACCTGCAAGCCGCCCAGCAATGGGCAGCGGCAGACCCTTATATTGATGCCGGTGTTTACGCCCGTGTCACCGTTAAACCCTTTAAAAAAGTATTCCCACAATGACCTCCGAATTAATTAAACGCCTGTTGACAGACGCTTTTAAACCTGAACTATTGGAAATTATCGACAACAGCGCCGCCCATGCCGGACATGCCGGTGCGCGTAGTGGCGGCGGCCATTATAATGTGACCATTGTTGCCGACGCTTTCGAAGGCAAATCAATGGTCCAACGCCATCAGCTAATCTATAAGGCACTTGGCGATATGATGAAGCAACAAATTCATGCCTTAGGCATAAATGCCCTCTCACCCTCTGAAGAAACTAAAGGAAACTTTTAAATGAAAAATAAGTTCATCCCTCTGCTAGTTGTAAGCACTGCACTGATTGCCGGTTGTGACCAACAATCAACCAGCAGCAACGCGCCTGTAGTTAAGAAAGAAGATGCCGTTGCTGAAGTAAATGGTAAATTCATTGCCAAATCAACGCTTGCCACGCTTGAGAAAGAAATTTCCGAGCGTAGCCAAGGCCAAACGTTCCCTAAAGAAAAATTGGTTGAAGAGCTGATCCAACGTGAGTTACTGGTTCAAGATGCCATGAAAAAGCAATTGGACAAGTCACCTGAAGTTGCCGAACGTCTTGAAGAAGCTAAAAAAGCGTTATTGACTCAGGCGGATGTGCAAGATTTCATGAAAGCCAACCCCGTGACTGATGCTGAAATTAAAGCCGAGTATGACAAACAAGTGGGCGGCGCCAACGCCACGGAATATAAAGCCCGCCATATTTTGGTCAAAACTGAGGCTGAAGCCAAAAAATTGATTGCCGAATTGGATAAAGGCGCTGACTTCGCTAAGTTGGCTAACAAAAACTCATTGGACGGCAAAGAATCACAAAATGGCGGCGATTTGGGCTGGTTTGTTGCCGGCCAAATGGTCGAACCATTCTCTAAAGCCGTTGCCGCTTTGGAAAAAGGCAAATACACTAAAACGCCTGTCCAAACCCAGTTTGGCTGGCACGTTATTTTACGTGAAGATTCCCGCCAACAAACCCCACCTCCGTTAGAAGCGGTAAAAGACCAATTGACGCCGATGCTGCAACGCAAAAAAGTCCAGGACATGCTGGAAAACTTGCGTAAACAGGCTAAAGTGGAAATTTTGATCCCGTTGACAGATGAAAAACCAAAAGCGCCTGCTGGAGAAGCGGAAGTTAAAGACGCTTCAGGAAAAACAGTTGAAAAAGAACTCATCGTTGACGACACAACTATCGAAGAAGACGATACTGTAGATATTGAAGAAGCCGATGAAGAAGCAAATGAAGGGGACGTCGCAGCACCTGAGCCAGCCGAAAAAACTGAAGAAGCTAAAAAGCCAGAACCTGCTAAAGCTAAAAAATAACGCTATTTTTTAGCTACCTAAGCAAGAGGGGAAGGGCGGATTTATCCGCCCTTTTTTTATGTAGCGCCGGTCAACTCCCCCGCAATCTTGACGGGTATCCTTTAGGGCATTGCCAATATGTCAGTGAACCTAACCACCAGTTGGCCATAGCCGTCATGCAGATAAATCCCCATCTGGGCAATCAGCGAATAAGCCAGCGCAAATTGTGCCAAGGCGAAACCGGCAATAGTGAATTGGCTGATGCTGACAACACCTATACCAAATTGGGACAAGGTAAAAACGCCATATGCAAATTGGCCAATGGCGATAACGCCCTTCGCCGGCACAGGCCACCTGTTCGGGCGGTATTTGAAGGAAATATGCAGCCAAGGCAAGCCCAATAAAGTGGCCTTGGATTTGTACTCAAATCCAAGGCCATCCCAGTGCCCCTTGGCCGGGTATGGCGCCCCGCATTGCGGACAAGCTAACGCTTGTTCAGAAATCAAGTGCTGACATTCACGGCATGGTTTCATCATCCCCCCCCAAAAAAATAGAATTAAAAAAGCTATGATCCTGTTAATGGTTGGCCAGCTAAACAAATGCCCGCGATATCCTCGACAAGTATCATGGGTCAACAGGACACATCTAAGTAACAACTGCTGAGGTTCGTGCATATGCCTAAACTGGGTTATTCACGCCATTTTTTCCAGATACTGCAACACAACTTGCACACTGCGCTGGCCTCTAAATTCATTGATGTCCAGCTTGTAGGCGGCGAGGATTTGCCTTAACCCTAGCCATTGTTCTGGCTGGTCGATAAAAAAAGCAATCGCGTCGATTAATAAATCGCCATTAGGCCTACGCAACACCAGTTTAAGATGCCGTTGCCCGACGATACGCGCTTGGATGACATCAAACACGCCGTGGAAAACCGGCTCCGGAAATGCCTGTCCCCAAGTCGCGGCGTTTTGCAATAAGTCCGCCAGTTCAAGCGTCATTTCTTGTTCGGTCAGTTCGCCGTCCGACAGCACTTTTTGTTCCAGATCGACATTTTCTAAGCGTTTGCTGACCATTTCATCAAACACCAGCGCAAACGCCGGATAGTCGTGCATCGTCAAGCTTAAGCCCGCTGCCATGGCGTGGCCGCCAAACTTGCTCAGCAATTTAGGATGCGTGGCGGCAATGTCACTAAGCACGTCACGGATATGCACCCCCGGAATTGACCGTGCCGAACCTTTGATGAGGTCTTTGCCGGCTGGGGCAAACGCAATCACCGGGCGGTGCAGGCGGTCTTTGATGCGTGACGCCAAAATCCCGATAACGCCCTGATGCCATTCGGCATTGAACAGACACACACCGGCGGGCAAATGCTGAGTGTCCAGTGCTTTCATTTCCGCCAATAACGCCATTGCCTCATGCTTCATTTGGTTTTCGATGTCCCGCCGGTCGTTATTAAGTTCGTCCAGTTGCAGGGCAATGGTTTTCGCCAGTTTCGGGTCGTCGGTCAGCAAGCATTGGATGCCTAAGGACATATCGTCCATACGCCCTGCGGCGTTCAATCGTGGCCCTAATGAAAACCCCAAGTCGGTTGCGGCAATGGTTTGCGGGTTTTTGCCCGCCACTTCAATCAGCGCGGTAAGCCCTGGGTGGCTGCGGCCAGTGCGTATCCGCAGCAAGCCCTGATGCACCAAGGTGCGGTTGGTTTGATCAAGCGCGACCACGTCGGCAACCGTGCCTAAGGCAACATAATCCAGCAACTGGGCGAGGTTAGGTTCGGCTTTTTGCTGGGCTGCAAACCAGCCTTGTTCACGCAAGCGGCTGCGCAAGGCCATTAACACATAAAACATCACCCCCACGCCCGCCAACGCTTTGCTAGGGAACGGGTCATCCGGCAGGTTGGGGTTGACAATCGCGTCCGCATCGGGGAGTTCGGCCCCCGGCAAATGGTGGTCGGTCACCAGCACGGTTATGCCTGCGGTTTTGGCGGCTTTCACCCCGTCTATGCTGGAGATGCCGTTATCAACCGTAATAATCACATCAGGGTGTTGTTGCTGGACTAGCCCGACGATTTCAGGGGTCAGGCCATAACCGTATTCAAACCGGTTTGGCACGACAAACAACACCTCCGCCGCACCGAGCAATTGCAAGCCCTTGATGGCAACTGCGCAACTGGTTGCGCCATCGGCATCAAAATCGCCGACAATGGTAATCCGCTGTTGTCCGTTGATGGCGGTGATCAAGTGGGCGACCATCACGTCCATGCCCGACAGCAACCACGGGGACGGCAGTTTGGCGAGCGTCCGTTCCAGCTCTTCTGTAGTGGTCAATCCCCGTGCGGCAAAAATGCGCTGGAGGAGCGGGTGGAGGTCACCGAATTGGGTGCGTTTTTTGCCGATTGGGCGGGGGACAATGATTTTTTTGATGCCTTGATAATACATTAAAGGATCCGGTGAAAAACTGGGCTTATCGCCCATGAGGCCGAGAAAAACGGTGACGGTTGTTGGCTGCTGTTTAGGTCTAGGGTTGCAAAGCATGCTTTGCACTCCCTGCCAACTTGTAACAGACCAGCCGGTTCCGATTCAACCAGCACCTAAAAAATTGGTTTATGTCCGGCACAAGTTAATTTTTTGTCGTTTGATAGTATCAGATACATAGTTTATTTAGACTAGATTGTATGCTATTTTTATGCCGCCGATTTAATTACGGCTAAATGATACCCCCGTCTGAGGCTCACTTTATGAAAACAACAAAAAACGTAACGGCGTTGCTATTTATCGCCAGTGCCGCCACGGGCACAGCCCACGCCGCTTTGCTTGATCGCGGCAACGGCCTGTTGTATGACGACGTCCTTAATCTCACTTGGCTGCAAGATGCCAACTATGCCAAAACCAGCGGTTATGATGCCGATGGCCTGATGTCTTGGGGTGGCGCAACCGCTTGGGCAGCCAACCTGAGCTATGGCGGTTACAGCGACTGGCGTTTGGCAAGCAACACCGCCGTCAACGGCAGCACCTTCGATTACAACTATAACGTCAATGGCACAACCGATGTAGGTTACAACATCACCAGCCCTAACTCCGAGCTGGCGTACATGTACCATGTCAATTTGGGCTTAGACAGCTACTACGACACCAGCGGTGCCCCTCAGCCCACGTTTGGTATTTTCGGCAACGGGGCACTACAGGTGGCCAAAATAACGTAGGCTTGGTCAACAACCTGCAATCCTATCAGTACTGGTCGGGTACTGAGTACGCACCTAATACTGATCTCGGGTGGTACTTCAATACTAACGTTGGCAACCAGGGCTACTACTATAAGCATACCGAGTACTACGCATGGGCTGTTCGTTCCGGCGATGTTGCCGTAGCAGTGCCAATTCCCGGCACAGTCTGGTTGTTGGGTAGTGGCTTAGTGGGGGTGTTGGGCTTAAGGCGGCGCGGCAACATCGGGTGATTCGGTGCTTTTGGGGGCAGTAGCCCCTGCGATTTTAAAAAAACTCCCCGCCGCGTGGCTTGGTGTGGGGACGGAAATAGGCATAATATGACCCGATACGAACATCAGCTCATTTGCCGCATGCATATGTTAGGAGTCAATCCATTATGTAATTCTAACAGGCTCTTTCAACCTCGACGCATCCTCCACAGTTGGCACCTCGCGCCTTCAGTCCATTGTTCACTGCCTTTACGACACAGCCATTGCTGTTGTAGCTTCGGCGTAGTCTTTGCGCGGTAGGTATTCCACCGCAGATATTGGAGCCGCTAAGCTCATGCTCGGCGAATGGCAGTAGGCGCGGATTCTTGTTGAACGACTCCGCTTCTAGTGACCCGTGTTGTCCTCAGAATATCGGAGCCTCGATATTGAACCATGAAATCCACGGCGTTAACTTCCGCCGCGTCACCTTGAAAGCAGGCGGTAAACGCCGCCAATAACTCTACGTCATCAAGGCTCTGCGCCATAGGATGTGGATTGTTTCGTGGGCTAGGAATCGTCGCGGGGAAAAGGTAGATGCAAGGCGGAGGCAAACGAAATGGGCCTACGTTAGTGAAAAGCTCAGGCGATTTATGAAGTTTTGGGCAAGGGCGGCCAATCGTTCCACACACCATATCCCAGATCAAAACGCCATCGATTCGCTGTCCACGGGAAATAATTTCGGCGCTCAGCCGGGTATGAATGCCTGACCAAGCATTGCGTTTAGGGTCAGCGCCTGGGTTAATGCAAACACTCCAAATAATAAACTCTTGAGCGTGGGGTGGGCGTTCAAAAATATTGGTGTTGTTGCCGTCAAGACAGCCTTTTAGTTCAATAATGGCCGTCCTGCCGCTATTAAGCAGCACAGAATAGTCATGCCGGTTCGCCTCTCCAGCCGATTCCCACTCTTGAATAAATCCCTGATCTTGCATGGTGTTCAAGAAATGCTGGACAAACTCGCGTTTCTCGCGCATCGTCGCGGAAAACTGGCCGCGAATGCGTTCAATGGCACCGCGAAACAAACCGCTATTGTAAAACTCCGCTTCCGACAGTCCATGATTCCCTAATTTATGCGCTTCAACTTTGAGAGCTTCGACGTACTGCTCGATACGCTCGCGCAATTCGGCGTTTTGCTCGCAGGGTATGATGGTCATGCGGCAACCAACGTTAATTTCGCTTTTTTGTTTTCGGCGATAAGCGGTTCAAGAATATGTTCCGCTAGATGACGAACAACAGGGACAACCACGCCGTCTCCCGTAAGATGATAGGCTTCGTTGTATTTGTCCGGTAACAGGTAACTGTCCGGCAACCCCATAAGCCGCGCTGTTTCGCGGCTTGAGATTAAGCGTGATTTAACCTGTTCGCCATCAACCACCATAATTAACTGACGACTGGAACCACCTGCCGGAGTGCGCAAGCAGCCCGCTATATCGTCGAAGCGAACCTCCGCCCGCTGCGCCTTAAAGCCGTTTTCATCCAGTCGTGTTCGTTTATATATCGTTCCAACCATGCGTTTACCAGAGCGCTTAGCTTGCTCGACCTTCGCTAAATTAACCTGACTCATCATGCTAAGAAGCCGCACGGTTTCTTCTTTGCTATGCCACGCAACGCCGGTGGGTTCGTCTTCGATTACGTCGGCGAACCGGGAGGCGTTGAGAGCTGGCGGCGGCATACGCCACCAGACCCAACTATCTTTCAATTCAGAAGGTAATTTATCAAAGGCTGTCCGCAAGCGCTTAGGATGCCATTGCTCCGACGCGCCGACGCCGACTAAATGGCTAGAAATAGAAAAACCTGGACGTGCGCCAATAACGAAAAGCCGTGGGCGTGAGTGGGGAACGAAAAGCGCCGCGTCAATGATAACAGCGCCGAATGAATAACTAGCCCCCGCAAAAGCCGAGCAAATCGAGGCGAAGTCTTTGCCGTTATGCGAAGTGAGCGCGCCGCAAACATTTTCCAGCACTATCAATCCTGGTGCCCGACCTTCTTGAATAACCGCTTTCATTAAATCCCAAAACGGCCAAAATGTCCCCGAACGCTCACCCTTTAATCCAGCTCCGCCGCCTGCTAATGACAAATCCTGGCACGGGAAAGACGCCCATGCCAAATCAACTGAAAGCGGCAAATCTGTAGTAGTCAAAGCTTTGATGTCCGCTACTTTAAGTTCGTTATTTCCCCAGTTTTTGATATAGGTTTCGCTTTTCTTGCGATCAAAATCATTGGCGAAAAGACATCTCCACGCCGAGTCGAGTCCTGCTCTCGCCATGCCGCCGCCTGCAAAAAACTCATAGAAGCTATGCGTTTTTTGTTTTTTTGTTTGGTAAATAATGTTCATAACTTTTATTATGACAGGTTTGCAAAAGCGTAATCAATGTCTTTTGATCTTTCCAAGCCTAACAAGTAAGTCATTCCTAAGTCGTTGATTTTTTATTAATCCGCACCCGCCCAATTGTTGGGTGAAAACGCGGATTGGGGGTCCTGACTTACTGCCCGATGCTTGGGGCGGCACCCGCACCTAGTTCGCCTAACAAGTCAGTCAAACAGACCCGCGCCCGTTGGCGCTAATAAAGTCTGTCGTGGGTTAAATTTCAGCGTTCTTTCAAAGTCCGTCACGGGCGCGGGCTGCTTACTGTTGCGTTAGGCACCGAGTCGCGTAACGTCAGCCGCCATGCGGTCAAACTGGCGATACATGCCAATAACCAGACCGACACAAACAGCATACTTTGGAAGATTTACATGCACATCTTTAAGAGTTGCTGTTATTGGCTCGCTTAGCGGAGGAAGTCCAAGCTTTTAAAAGTTTTAACGCCCACAGTCATGTGGTGTTGTGCCATGTATGTCTTCCTATGCCAAAACCTCTGCACTTCTAAGAAAATAATGGGCGAAACAATTTTAGTGACAGGCTCCCGTCAGGGGGCATCGGTAAGCAATCAAAGGGTATTACCTTGTATTTGGGGTGCAGCGGCTTAATCAGGATAGGGTTTGAACAGGTACATTAGCCATTCTAAAGCAATTGTTGTAAATTTAATCGGAGACACCCAACAATCCTTAACAAGGTGATAACAATGCAAGATTACCAACATATTTTATTGGCGGTTGATTACTCCGATCATGGTGTCACCGTGGCCGGCAAAGCGCGGGCTTTGGCGGACAGCTATCAGGCGAAGCTCAGCATGATCCATGTCCTGGACAACATCCCCATGCCAGACACCAACTATGGTACAGTCATTCCGGTGGCTAAGAATTCCGGTTATGAGTTGCTGGAAGAAGAGAAAGCCCGGTTTATGCAATGGGGCAGGCAGCTGCGTGTTGAACCGGGCAACCGCTGGTTAATCTGGGGTGTGCCTAAGCAGGAGATTGTCCGCATTGCCGGACAGGAACAGGTTGATTTGATTGTCTTAGGCTCACACGGGCGGCATGGCTGGGCATTGTTGCTAGGCTCCACCGCCAATAGCGTGTTGCATCATGCCCAGTGCGACGTATTGGCGGTACGTTTGCAGGACAGCTAACCAGGTCAGGGCGCACAGCGGCCACTATTCCGGATTGCTCAGAAACTAAGGGGGAAACGCCATGTTTAAAACAGCACACGCTGTTGGCATCACTGTCTGTTCACTGCTCGCCTTATTTGACTGCCCCACCGCACAGGCCGAGTGGGTCGAGTGGTTGATTGACAGCCGTGTGTCAGGGCAGTTTGACAGTAATATCAACCATTCCCTGTTTGCCGCGCAACAACGTCAGGACGGTATCGGCAAAATCGCCTTATCGGCGGGCAGGGCTTATCAATTGGACGATTATTCAAGGGCTTACATTACCGCTGAATGGCAAGGGGAAAGCCATGCCGATTATTGGCGGCTTAACCAACATAGTGTTGGCGGCAAAGCTGTGTTGGCCCATAAATTCGGGTTGGGCTGGCAAGCGCCGGTCTTGCAGATGGATCTGGCAGGCGGGGAAATTTATTCTGAAAGCCAGTTGCGCTCAGGCGGGCAAATAACGGCCGGCTTGCAGCTGTCGTCGTGGTGCAATGATTTTTTGCAGGGTTTTATCGGCTACCATTTTGATGACCGCAATGGCCCGAACGCCAATAATCCGCTTTCAAACCAGCCCAATTCGGTTTTTGCCCTGCAAGGCCACACGGTGGAAATAGGTAACTTCATCGTCGTCAATGACTATTGGCAAGTGAATGTCAGCTACAGCCATCGCTTCGGTGATGTTGTCAGCAACAACTTGCCGTCCAGCCTGCCTGCATCGGCATTAAGCAAAGTGAGCGAGGTGGCGCGGGACGATGCGTTTCCAGGATGGGTTTACCGCGCCCAGGGCAATACGCACCGCGTCAACGCGGGGGTAAGTTACGCATTGTTTGGGGGGCATGTGGCAACGGCGTTAAATTACAGTTACATAGACACGCAAGCGCTAGGGCTTGGTTATCAAAGCCATCAGATCCAACTTAGTGTCAACACCAGTTATTGAGGCGGCTTAACCATGAACAGCAAAATGCTCGTATTGCTTGCCGGATTAGCGTTAAGCATGGCCCATGCCGAAACCATTACTGTGCAAGTGCTTGATAGCGAAGGCGGGCCGGTTGCCGATGCCGCCGTTTACGCCAAGCCGGTCGCCGCAATGGCGGCACAAGCCAAACCACAACCCATCATCATCGACCAAATTGACAAGGAATTCATCAAACACCTGACGGTTGTCCAAACAGGCACGGCGGTGTCGTTCCCTAATCACGACAAGATCCGCCATCATGTCTATTCTTTTTCGGCGGCTAAGGTGTTTGAATTGCCCCTGTACGCAGGTATCCCACCTGAACCCGTGGTGTTCGATAAGGTCGGCGCAGTTGCCTTGGGCTGTAATATCCATGATTGGATGTCAGCGTATATTTATGTTGTGGACAGCCCCTATTTTGCCGTGACCGATCAGGCGGGTAGGGCGCAGCTTAATGTGCCGGCTAGTGGCGGCTATGTTATTGGCGCTTGGCATCGGCACCTGAAAGGCTTACAGCCAAGGCAACCTAAAATTAATGTGGCGGCGGGCGGCACTGCCGAATTGGCGCTGACCATGCAGTTAAAACGCAAGTCCCGGCCCATCCGTTTGCCGGCCGGATCAGGTTTGGCAATTGGCTACCGTTAATCGGCTTGGGCGGTTCAAACGCTTCCGCAGCCGCTTGTTGGTTTATGTCATCGGCTTATTGCTGTTGGTGTTGGCGGGGGTGTTTGGCGTGGTCAACCATGTGTTCAGGCAAAACACCGAAGCGAGCATCCGCCATGAATTATGGGTGACCGAGCAGGTGTTTTTGCGGCTATTGACGGAACGTAGCCAGCAATTAAGCCAACAAGCCACTGCGTTGGCGAGCGACTTTGCTTTTAAGCGGGTCATCGCCACGCAAGATAAGGCGACCATCACATCGGCGCTAATGAATTTAAGCGCCCGTATCCGCGCCGATGCCGCATTTTTGGTGTCAACGGATTATGAAATAATGGCCGATAGCCTGGATATCCAAGCCACCGGACAAGCATTTTTCGCCGCCGCATTGCTTGACCAAGCCGAAGCCGAAGGCACAGCATCACGTTTGATGTTAGTCAACGGGATGCCCTACCAATTGATTGCCGTGCCGGTACTGGCCCCTGAACCTATTGCTTGGCTTTGTCTGGGGTTTGTGGTTGACCAGTCGGTGTTGGCGCAGTTGAAGCAATTGACCCAAGTGGAAATTAGCCTGTTAAGCGAGCAAAACGGTGCTTTACAGCGGCATGCTTCAACTTTGGGCAATCTCAGCCCACAGCAGCCGCTGTACCAAACTGATGCCGACGGTTTTTTTTGGCATGATGATAACGGCATGTATTTAAGCCGGTTGGTGACGTTGGAACAGCAACCCACCGGTAAGCTGGTCGCGCTCATCGAACGTTCTTGGCCTAAAGCGTTGGAAAACTTTTACCGGTTACAATGGCTGTTGCTGGTGATAGCCTTGTTCAGCATTGGCCTTGCCAGTCTGGCCGCCGCATGGCTGGCCAAAACAGTCAGCAAACCGGTGCAAACGTTGGCAAAAGGGGTGCAGGCGATAGGGCAGGGCGATTACCATTATCAAGTGGCCATTGATAGCCAAGATGAAATAGGCAAACTCGGTGTCGCTTTTAATGCGATGGGTACGCAGCTATTGGAAAAAGAAAAAATCCGCACGCTGTTGGGCAAGGTCGCTTCCCCCGCCGTGGTGCATGAACTGCTCACTAATGAGGTGGTGTTAGGTGGTGAAACCCGTGAGATCACGGCACTATTCACCGATTTGGCCGGTTTCACGAGCATTGCCGAAGCCATGCCACCACACGAATTGGTGGCTCTGCTCAATGATTATCTGACCCATATGAGCGGCGCCATCAGTGACCATTCGGGGGTATTGGACAAATTTATCGGCGATGCCATCGTTGCTTTTTGGGGTGCGCCAGTGACCGATAGCGACCATGCTTGGCGGGCGGTTTCTTGTGCCTTGGCGATGCAGCGCAGGTTACGGCAGTTGCGCGGCGATTGGCGGCGGCGCGGGTTGCCGCCGCTTACCATGCGGGTCGGCATCAATACCGGATCGGCGGTGGTCGGCAATATCGGTTCCCTTGACCGATTGGATTACACGATGATTGGCGACACCGTCAATCTGGCGGCGCGTCTTGAGGGCGCTAACAAATATTACGGCAGCGAGATTTTGATTTCAGAACACACCTATCGGCAGGTCAATAGCCTATTTGCCTGCCGTGAGCTGGATAAGGTGCGGGTGCAAGGCAAACAGCAGTCGGTGACGGTTTATGAGGTTATCACTGAGCATGACCAGTTATCGTCGGAACAACAGCAGTTTTGCCGACACTTTGGCGATGCCTTGGCGGCCTTCCGCCAGCAACAGTTCCAACCAGCGCAGGACTTGTTCACCAGCTTGTTTGCGGCTCACCAAGATGCCGCCAGTGCGTTGTATTTGCAACGGCTGAAAGTCTTGGCAACGCAGCCCAACACGGCAAATTTTGATGGCGTTTATGACTTGCTCAAGTAGAGATGCAAGATTTTGCGTCTCTACGCTTCTGTTATTTGCAATGCACTGATTGCGCCTTAACGCCCAAATCCTTAAATTTGTCCGCCGCCACCGCTTGCCGTTGTTGTTTGCCGCGCCGCGCTTGGCGGTAGGCTTGCAGCAGATTGTCAAAACGGACAATGTCCTGCCATAAATGCCCTAAGTGTTTCGGCATGAGTTTAGCCATCCGCCAATTTATGGTTTTTTTATCCATGGGCGATAACGCGCATTCTGCCGATGAATTTATAGGTGGTATTTATCTTCATGCCATTTCAGTGGGTTAGTTTGAATATATTCGGCAATTTTGAGATAAGAGGCTTCATTACGGATGATGTGGTCATAAAAACGCGGTTGCCAGGCAAAGTTTGGTTACATGTGCTTGGCCTGTTTGGTCACGCCTATTTTATAACCGCGAATGATGGAGGCCAGGTTTTTTGATTGCGGGCCAAATTGGTTTTGTGGTGTCGTTGGGGGGGGGTAGAGACGCAAGATTTTGCGTCTCTACAAATATCCCGCAGCTTCATACGGCTGTTTGCTAAACCTGCCTTTCCTGCAAAATTCCGTCCACCACGCACAACGCGGTCATGTTCACAATACGGCGCACGGTTGCCGATTCGGTCAAAACATGCACGGGTTGGGCGCAGCCGAGCAAGACTGGGCCTATCGCAATGCCGTTGCCGGCGGCGGTCTTCAGCAGATTGTAGGCGATATTGGCGGCGTCTATGGTGGGTGCAACCAACAAGTTGGCGCTGCCGGTCAGTGGGGTGTCGGGCATTGCTTTTTTCAGCATGGCAAAATCGAGCGCGGTGTCGCCGTGCATTTCGCCATCGACTTCCAGCTCCGGTGCGAGTTGCCGAATGATAGCCAGTGTGGTACGCATTTTTTGCGCGGATTCGCTATTGCTGGTGCCAAAATTAGAGTGTGACAGCAGGGCAACACGCGGCACCATACCAAAATGGCGCATTTGTGCGGCGGCCATCAGGGTGATTTCAGCCAGTTGTCCGGCGGTTGGGTTTTCATTGATATGGGTGTCAACGAGCACAATCTGCCGGTCTGGCAGCACCAGATAATTCATCGCGGCATAGACATTGACCCCTGCGCGTTTGCCCAGCACTTGGTCGATGTAATGCAAATGCAGGGGGGGCGTGCCGAACGTGCCGCAAATCATGCCGTCGGCATAGTCTTTGTGCATGAGCATGGCGCCAATCAGAGTGGGGCGGCGGCGCATTTCCAGCTTGGCGTATTGTTCCGTGACGCCTTTGCGGCCGGTCATATTGAGATAAGTTTGCCAAAAGTCACGGTAACGCTCATCAAACTCTGGGTTGACGATCTGAAAATCAACGCCCATCTTGAGCCGTAAACCCAGTTTTTCGATGCGGTATTGCACAACCGCTGGCCGGCCAATCAAGGTTGGCGCGGCAAGGTTTTCATCAACGACAATTTGCACGGCCCGCAACACCCGCTCGTCCTCGCCTTCGGCAAAGACAATCCGTTTTTCAGTGGTGTCGGCCTTTCTGGCATGTTCAAAAATAGGCTTCATCAGCGAGCCGCTGCGATAGACGAATTGTTGCAGGCGTTCGGTATAAGCCTGCATGTCCTCAACCGGATGCGTGGCAACCCCAGACTCCATCGCTGCTTTGGCGACGGCGGGCGGAATTTGGATCATCAGGCGCGGATCAAACGGCATGGGGATCAGGTAATCGGGGCCGAACGACAATTGGTTGGCGTCCAGTGTGCTGGCGAGCACGTCCGATTGTTCGGCCTGCGCCAATCCGGCAATCGCATGGACAGCGGCAATTTCCATTGTCCGGGTAATGGTCGTTGCGCCGCAATCTAGCGCACCACGGAAAATGTAGGGAAAACACAGCGCGTTATTGACTTGGTTGGGGTAATCGGAGCGGCCTGTGGCAATTATGGCGTCGGTGCGCACCGCTTTGACATCTTCGGGCAAAATTTCTGGCGTGGGGTTGGCCAGTGCCAAAATCAATGGCTGGTCTGCCATCGTTTTGACCATTTCCTGTTTTAGCACACCGCCTGCGGACAAACCCAAAAAAATATCTGCGCCAGGTATCACGTCCGCTAAGATGCGGGCATCGGTGGCTTGGGCAAAACGGGCTTTATTGGCGTCCATCAATTCTTTGCGGCCTTTGTAGACCACGCCAATATGATCGGTGACATAAATATTCTCGACCGGAAACCCTAGGCAAACCAGCAAGTCCAAACAAGCCAGTGCCGCCGCACCGGCCCCGGAAACAACCAATTTGCACTGGCTAATGTCTTTGCCGACTATTTTTAGGCCGTTCAGAATCGCCGCACCGACAATAATGGCGGTACCGTGCTGGTCGTCATGGAACACTGGGATATTCATCCGTTCGCGCAACTTGCGCTCGATGTAAAAGCATTCCGGCGCTTTGATGTCTTCCAGGTTGATGCCGCCAAACGTGGGCTCCAGTGCAGCGATAATGTCGCACAGTTTGTCGGGGTCAGATTCGTTGATCTCGATGTCGAACACGTCGATACCCGCGAACTTTTTAAACAACACGCCTTTGCCTTCCATAACAGGCTTAGCCGCTAACGGGCCAATATTGCCCAAGCCCAACACGGCGGTGCCATTGGTGATGACTGCGACCAGATTGCCCCGCGCCGTGTATTTAAAGACATTGGCAGGATCGGCGGCGATTTCCTCGCAGGCGGCGGCAACGCCTGGCGAATACGCCAATGCCAAGTCTTGCTGGTTAGCCAGTTGTTTGGTTGGCGTGACGCTGATTTTGCCCGGGCTAGGGAATTCGTGGTATTCCAGGGCCGCTAACCGTAATTGGTTACGGAGTTCTTCTTTTGATGTGTCGGGGGAATTCATGTAGGAGGACATCCTTTTTGCAAATAGAACACGACCTAAGCCGTTGTTGTCATTTTCTGGCTGGTGTGGGTAGTCAATTGCCCTCCAGGTAATTGTTGTCTTCTGAAGAGTCAGGCTCTGCCAGGGTTGCTTGGCAACCTGTTTGATAGAAGGCAAGCGAGGGGGGGAATGCCGTGACTTCAACAGTCAGTGTGGTTTCTGTTTTAAACGCATCGAGCGCATCTGCGGCGGCGCGGCGAAAGTTATCCGCCAACTGCCGGGCCAGTTTTTGTTGTGCGGCATCCTCGCCGAGTGCAAAAGGGTCTTTGGCCAGATTCATGGTGTTGACGGCGTGCTGTAAAGCGTGTTCTGAAAATATTTGGATTTTGGCTTCGAACTCAGTGAAAACTTTTGCGCCCTTTTCCCGTTTAATGCGTTCTATATCAGCGGGGTTGGCATACACAAGAAAGATGCCTTTTGCGCCTTCAAGCTCATTTTTACACGCCGCACCGTCCATTATTCTGACCAGATTCAAGGTCTTGCCGTCCTTGGTCATTTGCATCGGCGGATTTTGGCCTGATACGGAAGGCAATTTATTGGCTATGGGCGGCGTTGTGGCCAATGCCTCTTGCTTGACGTTTTGGTTTGAACATGCAGCCAAAAGCATCAGCATCATACTGGTCAATATTTTCATGCTTATTTTCATGCTTATTTTCATAGTGAAGGCCTGTAACGGGATAATAGGAGTCAGTTAGCGTATTATAATCATAAAGAAGGCAATGCCTGTATTGACACTCACCCTAGGTTATACTGATGACAATGAAAAAGCGTTCAATACCCGTTAAGGCCCTGTTTGGCCAGACGAAAATTTATGGGTAGTGGTAAACATCCAAATGCTTGAGTGGCAGCGGAGGCAAAAAACATGTTTTTTGCTTCCAAAATATTATTACCATTTTTACCTTCAACCAATTTATGAAAGAAAAAGTGTATTTCCGCACACTTAGATTGTGCGCCCATGCGTTGGCCTTGGCGGCTACCGTTAACCGTTTGTTGCCGTTAGAGGAATGTACGCGTGCATGAGCTTTCGTTGTGTGGGGATTTGATGGAGCAAGTGGCGGCAATTGCAAAGACGCATCGTGCAGAAAAAGTCGCCCGCATCATTGTCAGGATAGGCCCGCTTTCGGGTATTGAGCCGATGCTTTTGGAAAGTGCCTTTAGCATCATCAAGGAAGGCACTTTGGCTGAACAAGCCGAACTGTCGATGGAGACGCTGACTATCCGTGTGTTGTGCAACTGTTGCCAGCTTGAGTCCGAGGCCACCGTCAACAATCTTATTTGTAGGCACTGCGGCGCGTATGACACCCAGCTGCTAAGCGGCGACGAATTGATTCTGGCGCGTGTCGAATTGTTAAATGCAGGCTGAATTAAGCTTCCCGAACCAACTAAATTTGGAGTTAAAACATGTGTGGTACTTGTGGATGTAACGTAACGTCAGGCAATCGCCATTTATTGTCCGCCCCCCCGCAAAAAAAGCCGGTGACCGCAGTTTCCGTGCTCAGTAATTTGCTCAAGCATAATGATGCGCAGGCGGAACTTAACCGCGCAAAGATTGATGCCCACGGGGTATTGGCAATTAATCTGATGTCCTCGCCCGGTTCTGGCAAGACGGCGTTGCTGGAAGCGACCATCCAACAACTTAAGGGCAAGTTTGGGATTGCCGTGATTGAAGGCGATTTGGAAACGGAAAACGATGCCGAACGTATCCGCGCACAGGGTGTGCCTGCTTACCAGATCACCACCGGCACGGCTTGCCATCTCGATGCCCATTTAGTTGAGCAAGCCTTGACGCACCTTAAGCTTGATGAAATCGACTTGCTGTTTATCGAGAACGTCGGCAACTTGGTTTGCCCGGCCAGCTTCGACCTAGGGCATCATCGTAATGTCACGTTATTGTCGGTCACTGAAGGCGACGACAAACCCGCGAAATACCCCGTCATGTTCCGGGCTGCCGACCTGATGCTGATTACCAAGACCGATTTGTTGCCGTACCTCGATGATTTTTCATCTGAAAAGGCCACGCATTGCCAACGCGCCTTGGCTAGTAAAGCACCTGTGCTCAATCTTTCCAGCCGTTCGGGCGAGGGTTTGGATGCGTGGTTACGCTGGTTGGAAGAAGAAGTTAGCCAACACAAGGTGCGTGTTCAACAAAACCAAACCTTGCGCCCGCGCATCCAACAGGATGGCAATAAGCTTCATGCGCAAGCGCCGGAAATCCACTTTCGCCCGGTCGCCAAGGTTTAAGGCGGTTTCTGAGAGTAAATTTACCGAACACCTTGGGGCATAAGAGGCGCGAGAGTTTCATATTATCGTCCCATAGGTATTCGCGTAGCCAAACCCGCCAGGTTTTCAAAACCTGGAGGGTTTTAGTGCAACAATTTTTAGGGCGGTTAATATTGCTTCAAACAGCACGACCGCCAGTCTTCCAAGGACTGGCGGTCGTCAATTATCACGGTTGTGCTTACTCTGAATATGTCTAAATCCGGCGGTTATCAGTGAACAGCGTATTGGCACGCCACATCATCATCACGGGGCGCGTGCAGGGTGTCGGTTTCCGGCCTTTCGTCAGCCGTCTTGCCCATGAATTTGGCTTGGCCGGTTGGGTGCGCAACCGTAGCGGGCAAGTGGAAATCCATGTCGAAGGCGCTGACCATGCCATAACCGCCTTTAGCCGTGACTTGTTAAATCGGGCGCCGCCGCTGGCGCAGCCGGATTGCCCCCAGGTGACCGAAACAGTCCCGCTTGGCTTCTCTGGCTTCACCATTGCATGTAGCGAAGCCGGCGATAATGCCGACGCGCACATCCCGCCGGACTATTTTGTTTGCGACGATTGTCTGGCCGAGCTGCACAGCCCTGCGGAACGGCGCCACCGTTACCCCTTCATCAATTGCACCCAATGCGGCCCGCGTTACACCCTTATTGATCGCCTGCCTTACGACCGGCCTAACACGGTGATGGCCGATTTTACCCTGTGCCCCGACTGCCAAGCCGAATACGGCAATCCCAATGACCGCCGGTATCATGCCCAGCCGCTAGCTTGTCCCAGTTGCGGGCCGACGCTCAGTTTCCAGCGCCCCGGTTATCCTGAATTGAGCTGCAACGGGGCGGCCTTAACCGCCTGCCTAGATGGCTTACGTGAGGGCTTAATCATCGCCGTCAAAGGTGTTGGCGGTTATCATTTGATGTGCGATGCCAGCAATCCATCGTCGGTGCGGCGCTTGCGCGAGCGAAAACGGCGTCCGCATAAGCCACTGGCCGTGCTGGTGCCTTGGTGTGGCGCGGACGGGTTGGCGTTAGCGGGGCAGTTGGCTGAGTTGGAAGAAACAGAAAAACAACTGCTTCGCTCGCCGCTTCGGCCTATTGTGCTGGTCAAAAAACGCCTCAATTCGCTGCTGACCGAAGCCATTGCGCCGGATTTGGGCGAAGTGGGCCTGATGCTGCCCCACAGTCCCTTACATCACCTGCTGGCTGATGGTTTTGGTGCGCCGCTGGTGGCGACATCGGCAAACTTAAGTGGCGAGCCGGTCTTGATAGATAACGATGAAGTGGATGCGCGGCTGGGTCAGATCGCCGATGGGTTTTTGCACCACAACCGCCCGATACGCCGTCCCGCTGACGATTCGGTGTATCGCCGGATTGTCGCCAAACTCCGCCCGTTGCGGCTAGGGCGCGGCGTTGCGCCGCTAGAGCGGAAGTTGCCGTTCTGGCTTGAACGCCCACTATTGGCGGTGGGCGCGGATTTAAAGAACACCGTGGCGCTGGGTTTTCGTGATCGGGTGGTGGTTGCCCCGCATTTGGGGGACTTGGGTTCAGCCCGTAGCGAGGACGTGTTCGGGCAGGTCATCGGCGATTTGTTAAGGCTTTACGACATCAATCCACAAGCCATTGTTTGTGATGCCCATCCTGACTACCACACGCACCGCTGGGCAAAAGGGCAGGGCTTGCCAGTCATCCCCGTATTCCATCATCATGCCCATGCCTCGGCGCTGGCCGGAGAGCATGGGCTGGCAGGGCCTTTGTTAGTGTTCACTTGGGACGGGACAGGTTATGGCCAAGACGGCACTGTTTGGGGTGGGGAAGCGTTGTTGGGTACGCCGGGTGGTTGGCAGCGGGTCGGTTCGTTAAGGCCGTTTTACCTGCCGGGTGGTGATAAAGCCAGCCGCGAGCCGTGGCGTTGTGCCTTGTCGGTGTGCTGGGAACAGGGCTTGTCATGGCCGGATTGTCCGCCCGAAACCACTTTGTTGCGGCGGGCTTGGGAGCGGCGCATCAATTGCCCCGCCACCAGCTCGGCCGGCCGGCTGTTTGACGCGGCCGCCGCGCTAATTGGCGTTGCCCGGCAATCCACCTACGAAGGCCATGCGGCGATGCGTTTGGAAGCGATAAGCGGCGCTGGTTTCAATCCGATCCCCTTGCCGCTTGCCGAAAACTCAGCGGGTGTTTTAATCAGTGATTGGGGGCCGTTGCTACCGTTTTTACTGGATGCTGAAACAAGCCCTTCTGAGCGGGGTTCGGTGTTCCACGCCACTTTGGCGCAGGCCATTGCCGCTCAGGCGCAGGCTATCCGCGAACGGTGCGGCGTGTCGCGGGTCGGCCTGTCCGGCGGCGTGTTCCAGAACCGGCTGCTGACCGAACAAGCCTTGGCGGCATTGGCAAACTTAGGTTTTGAGGTTTATCTGCACGAAAATATCCCCACTGGTGACGGCGGCATTAGCTTCGGGCAGATAATCGAAGCGGGGACGGGCAGCACTGTTGTAAAATAACTATCCCAAGAAGCTTGTTGCCCCCAGCCGCGATTATCTGGACTGTTGCAGCAAAATCCAGCTATCACGACGTTCCATAGCAGACCCGATCCGCACGCGCAATCCTTATCGCCCCTTTTTACTTGCCACTCCATATAAATGAAATTTCTTGATAATCCATATTTTTTATTAAAAATCAACGTGTTGTTTTTTTTTCTTGGTGTCATCAGTTGCGGTTTGGCGGCCACCGCGAATGCCCAAACCACCTCGGTCAGGCAACAAAGCGCAAGCTTGGAAATCACCAAAGAGTCGCTAGCCGCCAAAATTGAGGCGATTAACGCCCGTCAGGGCCTTGATGATGCGGCTAAGTCCAAAGTGCTTAAGTTGTACCAGTCTGCCCAGGACAATCTAAACAATATCGAGCTGTCTAATGCGCGGATCAGTCAATTTAAACAAGCCATTAAGCAAGCGCCCTACGAGACTAAAAAACTGCAAAAAGAGGTTGCCGACACCCAGACGAAGCTGGTTAAGCAAAAACCGGAGGATTTTTCAGCTATCCCTACCGAAGAGCTGGACCAACGGCTGATTATTGAGAAAGAGAAGCTTAGTAATCTGGAGGAGCGGTTAAGCAAATTGCAAACGGAACTGGCCGTGCAAAATAGTCGGCCTGCCCTTATCCGTCAGGAAATGGTGGCCGCACAACAGGACGTGGAGGCTAATCACAAAGCCCTGGAAGCACCGGCCACTGATGCAGGCTCACAATTAGAAACTGAAGCCCGGCAAGCCTATGTAAAAACCTTGCTCGATGCCCGCACTGCCGAACTTAAAATGTTGGACATTGAGGCTATCAGCAACCCTGTCCGGGTGGAATTGCTGAAAGCGCAGCGGCAACAGCTGGATATACAAAAAGCCGCGCTAAGCCCTGTTATCGCGGCGATTGAAAATTTGTTGGCAGAACGTCGGCAACAAGAAGCAAAAGATGCCCAAGAGGCGCTTCGCGAAGCGGAGAAGCAGCTGTCCGGCAAGCACCCTGTCATCCAGACCATCACGCGGGAAAATATCCGATACAGTAAAGGTTTACAGGAGGTTACAGCAAAAATTGACAGCTATAACGAGCAAAAAAACCGTTATGAGGCGCAGGCGAAAGAAATTGACGCCGATTTTAAAAGCGCGGAAAAAAAAATCAGCCTCGCCGGTGTAAGTCCGGCGTTAGGCAAGATACTGCGTGAGCAGCGCCGTAACTTGCTGACCCAAAGTTCAACGGCGCTCCAGTCGGAAACTATTGAGAACGAAACGGCCTTAACCAGTCTTGAGCAATTTAAAGTTGAAGATAGCCTGAAAAAATTGGCTGATATTGATGCCCAGTTACAGGAAATCATGGCTTCGCAGGTCGACCATAAAATGCCCCAAGACCAGCGCATGATGATCCAGGCCGAATTGCGGGTTTTGTTGAACAACCAAAAAGAGTTGCTGGACAAGTTGTACCTTGCTGACACCACGTATTTACGGGCACTGGGGGACTTTGATTTTGCCAGGCAACAAATGGATGTCTTGGCTAATAAATTTGCTGTTTTTCTCGATGAGCGCCTGCTGTGGGTGCCCAGCTCCGAACCCATCAATAAGGATTATCTGGCGGGGCTTTATCGTTCAACACAATGGCTGCTGTCACCGGTCAATTGGTTTGCAGTGGCTAAAGACTCGCTTAATTCAGTGTTTAAACGCCCGTTTGTCGGTTTTCTTGCGCTGTTAAGTTTAGCCGCTTTGCTGTCATGCCGACCTTGGATACAACGTGAATTGACAAACCTGGCGGATAAGGTCGATAAAATTTACACCGATCACTTTTACCACACCCTAAAAGCGCTTGCCTATTGTCTGTTACGGGTAGCGCCCGCCCCGTTATTCTTGTACTACGCGGGCTGGTTTTTAACACACAACCCCCAGGTGCAAGATTTTAGCCAGGCTGTTGGTGCGGGTTTGCAAAGTGCGGCGGTCCCGCTGTTCTTTTTACAATTTTTTTATAGCCTGTTTGCCCCAACCGGTATCGCAAGAAAACATTTTCAATGGCAAAAAGAAACGGCGGATCTGTTGCACCGGCAAATCGCTTGGATACGCTTTGTTGCTGTGCCGGTGGTCTTTATCATTGCCGGCACGGGCGCGTCAAAAGCCTCTGTGCATAGCGATGGCTTGGGGCGGTTGGCGCTTATTGCCAGCATGATTGCAGTGGCGGTTTTTTTCCGCAAGACCTTAAATCCTAGCAACGGGCTGCTACAAAAAATTATTGCCGCCAACCCGGAAGGGTGGCTAAGCAAATCCCGCTATATTTGGTATCCGCTGGCTATTTTATTGCCGCTGACCATCATTGGCTTTGCCGTGGCGGGATATTATCTGAGTGCGTTGGAATTGCAGCAGAAATTAATCATTACCCTGCGTTTGTTGATATTGACCCTTATCATTCACGAAATGGTGTTCCGCTGGCTTACGTTGGTTAACCGGCAATTGGCTATCGAGAATGCCAAACAAAAGCGCAAGGCGGCGGCGAAGACGGAAAAGCAGCCCCAGAAGGTGGCCGGTGGCGAAAACCCCGTTTTGCCAATTGATGACCAACTGATTGATATTCCTAAAATAAATATCCAAACCATCCGCTTGCTTAATGTTTTTATTGGCTTTACGTTGATTATTGGCGGGTGGATGATTTGGAAAAACATCCTGCCCGCTTTTTCCTTTTTGGAAAAGGTCGTGCTTTGGCAGCATTTGACGATTGTTGATAAACAGGAAATGTTAGCGCCTATAACCCTCCCGAATCTTATGCTGGCGTGTTTGTACATGTTTATCGCCACCGTATCGGTGATGAATTTTTCGGGCCTTATGGAATTGTTGGTGTTCAGGCGCATGACCATCGAAGCGGGTAGTCGTTATGCGATTAACCAACTGGCCAAATATGTCATCGTTTCTATCGGCTTTATCTGTGTCGCCAATGAATTAGGTGGTAGCTGGTCGCAAGTGCAATGGCTGGTGGCCGCGCTGAGTGTGGGCTTGGGTTTTGGTTTGCAGGAGATTTTTGCCAATCTGGTTTCGGGCATTATCCTGCTGTTCGAGCGTCCGATACGGGTAGGGGACACGGTGACTATAGGTGACGTCACAGGTAAAGTCAGCCGTATTCAAATGCGTGCGACCACCATTATGGACTGGGACCAGAAGGAGCTGATCGTGCCCAACAAAACATTTATCACTAATCAGCTGGTCAACTGGACATTAAGCTCGGCGATAACGCGGGTGGTCATCCCGGTCAGCATTGCCTATGGGTCCAACGTTGATCTGGCGCATCAAGTGATGCTGGAGACTATACAAAAAGCGCCGCTAGTGCTTGCCGACCCGGAACCTTGTGTTTTATTTATGGAGTTTGGGGATAGCGCCTTAGATTTTTCGGTACGCGTTTTTGTTGCCGAACTGGCCCATCGGCTTCAGGTTATCCACGATTTGCATATTTTGTTGGAGCGGGCTTTACGCGAAAATAATATAGAAATCCCTTTTCCCCAGCGGGATATTCATATCCGGTCGGATGCACACAATTCTGGCGGCGCTATGAATTACGTTATGCAAAAAATATAAAAATCAATAGGTTATATAAAAAATTAAGTAAATTAGGTTTCGCTACCGCTCTACCCAACCACTAATTTTTGCATGTTTTTTGACTCCGCTGCCACTTAAGCATTTGAATGCTTAGCACTACCTGATTTTTTAACCGGTCATTTGGTTTAGCCCCATTTTCCTTATTTGACAGATTATTTTTATAACAGTACCTTAGAACGTTTATTTTTAACTTTTCATCCCCCCTGGTCGTCAAGAGCCGTAATGGAACAATTTCAGAGAATAAGTCGCCTCCCCCCCTACGTTTTTAACATTGTCAACGAACTAAAAGCCAAGGCTCGCGCGGCCGGTGAAGACATTATTGATTTTGGCATGGGTAACCCTGACCAGCCGACCCCGAAACATATCGTTGATAAAATGATAGAAGCGGCGCAACGCGATGACACCCATCGGTATTCCATGTCCAAAGGCATTCCTAGGCTCCGCAAAGCGATATGCAATTGGTATAAAAATCGCTTCGATGTCGATTTAAACCCCGAAACCGAAGCTATCGTCACGATAGGCTCCAAAGAAGGCTTGGCGCATCTGGCGTTAGCCACCCTAGGCCCTGGCGATGTCGTGCTGGTGCCCAATCCGGCCTACCCAATCCACCCTTACGGTGTCGTGATTGCTGGTGCGGATTTGCGCCATGTCCCTTTAATTCCTGGCGTGGATTTCTTTGATGAGCTGCATAAAGCCATCATCGACAGTTGGCCCAAACCGAAAATGCTGATTATTAATTTTCCCGGTAACCCGACAGCGCAATGTGTGGAGCTGGATTTTTTTGAAAAAATAATCGCCCTTGCCAAAGAGCATAACATTTGGGTCGTCCACGACATTGCCTACGTTGATATTGCGTTTGACGGTTACAAAGCGCCATCCATCCTGCAAATTGAAGGCGCCAAAGACATTGCCGTAGAATTTTTCTCCATGTCCAAAAGCTATAACATGCCGGGTTGGCGCGTAGGCTTTATGTGCGGCAACAAAGAACTGGTCTCGGCATTGGCACGGATCAAATCTTATCTGGATTATGGCACTTTCACCCCGATACAGATTGCCGCGATTGCCGCCTTGGAAGGCCCACAAGACTGCGTGGCGGAAATAACCGAAATGTACCGCAAGCGCCGTGATGTTTTATGTGACGGCCTGACGGCAGCGGGCTGGCCGGTTGAAAAGCCCAAAGCCACCATGTTCGTTTGGGCGAAAATCCCCGAAGCCTATCAGGCAATGGGGTCGCTGGAGTTTTCCAAAAAACTGTTGCTGGAAGCGAAAGTTGCCGTGGCGCCGGGCGTTGGTTTCGGCCAGTACGGCGACGATCATGTCCGCTTTGGCCTGATTGAAAACGAACACCGCACCCGCCAGGCAATACGCGGTATCCGCATGATGATGAAGAAAGATGGCGTGGTTTAAGGCTAAAGGAATGGTGTACAGAGCAAACCTTGTCTCACTTGCCACTAAGCATTGGTAGTGGGTTAAATCTGGTGGCTGGAGTACAAGCCTAGGCTTGTACAGGCGCAAACCTAGGTTTGCACTCCACATTACGAACTAAAATTACAGATTTAACCCACTACCTAAGCATTTAGCTAAAGCGGAGCCAAAAAACACGTTTTTTGCTTCCAAAATAGCATTAAGTACATACTCAAAAGTTTTATGGCTACGACTGCCCGTCCTCAAAGGACGCGCAGTCGTTTTGTGCCGAAAAACTTATTCATAATTACTTACCCTTTTTACCACCACCAAAACCGAAAACTTGACCGTTTAAAGTGCATATTGCCGAAACCATGGGACATGCCCAAAACGCCAGACATTTTTTGTCAAAAGATGACAAAAAAAGGCGCTTTCAAGGCCATGCCGCCAGTTAGGCAACACCGTAAAGCCGCTTTTTAGGCCGCTATACCCGTTAATAACCCGCTATAGGGCAAACAAACTTAAAAACTGGTTTAAAAATTGCTTGGTTAGCAGGCGTATGGTTAAACCTCAATAACAAATTCTAACGACGTCCCTAAAACACCTTTAACTTCCCTTCACGCTTATACAGGAGCGACTCATGGCAACTTACAAATACACCGACTCAACTGGCTTTAATAATGGTTCAAATGATACATCTACTTTAGATTGGTTACTTGCGGATAAATTTATTTTCGATGGCGATGCAGAAGATTTAACGGCCTCTTCATTGCAGATTGAACAAAGTGGCCTCAATGTAACCGTTAGCTTTAATTTTGATGGTGGCCAAAAAGCCCTCACTTTAAATGCTACCGAATTGGCCAAAATTGGCAGCACCACCTTCACTTTTGCTGACGGTGGTAAAGTGTTGATTGGCGATGGCACAACCGCTACCGATAAAGATGGCCAAAACAACGCCCTGATTTCCACCTTGTCTGACGACTATATCGATGGTTTGGGCCATGGTGCTGCGGGCGACACCGTCAAATACACATTGGCCATTTCCGGCGTCACTGTGGATTTGTCAAACACTACAAGCGCCCAAGATACTGGCGGTGCGGGTGTTGACTTTATTAAAAACGTCGAAAACATTGTCGGTTCCAAATATAACGACAAACTGACCGGTGATGCGGGCGATAATAACCTGAATGGCGGATTAGGCAACGACATCATGACGGGTGGTGACGGCAATGACTATTATGTGGCGACTGCGGGTGATGTCATTGTTGAAGCTGCGGACGAAGGCACTGACACCGTAGAAACCAAAACCGATTATATACTAGGCGCCAACCTTGAAAATCTGGTTATGAAAAGCGGTTCCTTCAACGGTACAGGCAACGGATTGGCCAACACTATCACCGGTAATACGTCTGCCAACATTATCGACGGTGGGCTTAACACTAGCGGCTTCGACACTATGGAGGGCGGTTCAGGCAACGACACCTACATAGTGAACAACAATTTGGATGTTATCACTGAAACCTCAACGGGCGGCACCGATACGGCCTTTATAATGGCAACGGCTGGTGTCCACACCCTTAGCAATAACGTTGAAATCGTGCGCTTAGTGGGTGCTGCCAGTGTTGATGCCTCCGACAGCGAGGTCACAACAGCTACTATCTATGCAGGCACGGGCGCTAACACCATCACTGGCAGCGGCGGCACCTTGTCTTATGAATATGGCGCGACCCGTGGCGTTACCGTATCTTTAGCCTTAGGCACAGTAGCACAAACTACTGTAGGCTCTGGCTCAGACACTATTACCGCAGGCAGTTTCAGCAACCTCACCGGCAGCCGCTTTAATGACACATTGACCAGCAGCGCAAATGGCGGCACAGTTAAAGGTTTGGCGGGTGCCGACACGCTGATCAGCAGCAGCGCCGATGCCACCTTGGACGGTGGTGCAGGTAATGACACTTACAATCTGGGTGAATTTGGTGCCACCACGCTGAAGGATTCCGGCGGTAGCGACACTGTGCTTGCCACCAGCTCTGTCAACTTGACCCAGTCCGGCAGCACTAGCATTGAAAATCTGGAATTGACTGCAAGCACTGGCACCATAACCGGCACTGGCAATACCCTTGCCAACACCCTGACAGCCAATGCTAGCGGTACTGCCAACATCACGTTGGTAGGCGGTGCAGGCAATGACACTTATTTTGTCAACAATACTGGCACAGGCGCTGTCAGCATTACTGAAGCATCAAGCGCAGGAACGGATTCGGTCTTTTCCAGCGTCGATTTTAGCTTGGCGACTGATGGCGCCAACGTCGAAAAACTGACCCTGACCGGCAGTGCCACTACCGGCACAGGAAACGACTCCATCAACACCATCACGGGTAACGATTTGGGCAACACCTTGAGCGGTAATGGGGGCAACGACACGTTGCTTGGTGGCGCTGGTGAAGACATACTTAACGGTGGCACCGGCAACGACATCATGACGGGCGGCGACAACAACGACATACTGGATGGTGGTGAAGGCAGTGACACCATGACGGGTGGTAATGGTGATGACACTTATGTGGTTAATGTAAGCACCGACAAAGTGATTGAGGCTGCCATAACAGATGCAAACCCTGATGCCGGTACCGACACCGTGCAGTCCAGCATCAGCACCTCAACAGGCTACACCTTGCCCATCAACGTGGAAAACTTGGAATTGATAGATAGTGCCCTCAATGGCTATGGTAACACCCTGAACAACACGCTAACGGGCAACGGCGAAAATAATATCCTGGACGGAAAAACCGGTGCGGATACCATGATCGGCGGTGCTGGCGATGACACTTATTACCGTGATAACGTGGATGATGTCATCACTGAAACCAACAACACTATTAATGGTGTTGACACTGTCTACTCCAGCTTAACTTACACATTAGTTAGCCATTTGGAAAATTTAACCCTAACGGGCACTGCGGCCAATTCAGGCACCGGAAACTCTGCGGATAACATAATTAACGGCAATACGGGCGCCAATGCCCTAATCGGCCTTGGCGGCAACGACACGCTTAATGGTAATTCCGGCGCCGACACACTTAACGGTGGTGCCGGCAATGATGAATTGGACGGCGGCGCAGGTAAAGACGTCTTGGTGGGTGGTGCTGGCAATGACACTTTTGTTTTTAGCCAAGTGTCTGGACATTTGACCACATCGATTACCAGCACTGATGTTATTGGCGACTTTGATAATACTACTGAAGAAGACCTGATTGACCTGTCCGGCATTTTTGGTGGCAGTGCGTCTTTTATCGGTACAAATGCATTTAACGGCACTGATGCTACGGGTCAAGTCCGGGTGGAAATTAGTGGTGCCGACTTGATTGTTCAAGGCAGCACCGATGCTGATAATGCCGCTGAGTTTGTTATTGTGCTTACAGGCGGTTTTGAGTTGACTATGACATCAGGCGATTTTATTTTCTAACATCGGCTTGTCGGGCGGATACCCCGTGTATCCGCCATGCCCTATCACCCTCGTCCGACAACGGACGGGGGTTTTTTTATGTTTGCGGTTTCGAAAATGGGCGGCCGCGCCATTCCGATGATGTTGCTATGTGATTATCTGCTTGTGGGAAACCAACGCTTGGCATTTTCATCTTGTTAATGTGGCAAGGGCGGTTAAAATAATTAAGGGGCGGGTATGAAATAATTTCGCTGGCAGTCGTAGGCGCTTAACCATTAACCACAACAAAGAAAAGCCAATGAATCTAAATCTGGAAAAAATACAGGGTTATAGCGTGCTTGCCGTTAAGGACGAAAGGATAGACGCGCATAATTCAGCGGAATTAAAAGACGCTATCTTGCATCTGATAGAGCAGGGTGAAGCCCGCATTATTGTGCAGTTGGAATCGGTGCGGTTTATTGATAGTTCTGGGCTAGGGGCATTGCTCTCCGGCCATAAAAACGCGGCGGTTCGGGCCGGCAAATTTGCTTTGGCAAACGTGCAACCGCAGGTTGTGTCAATGTTTGAGCTGACCCGGTTAAACAGGGTGTTTGAGATTTATGCCGATGTCAATGAAGCCATTGATAGCCAAATTTAGGAGGTAGCCGTGTGCAAGTCCGTCATTCAAGTGGATGTCATTATCCCAACGCAAACTAAATATCTCCATTTAATAGGCAGTATTGGCGAGCGTATCGCCAAAGAACTGGACAATTATACGGGTGATAAAGACGCATTGGCTTATCATTTAAATTTGGTGCTGACCGAGGCGACGGCTAATGCCATCAAGCATGCCACCATACCGACGCCCGAAGATACTGTAAAGATACAAATCCATATCGAAGATAACGAGCTGAATATCAAAGTCTATGACCACGGTCAGGGCTTTGATCTGGAAAACGTGCCGCTGCCCGATTTTGACCATCCCAAAGAAGGCGGCATGGGCTTGTTTTTTATTAAAACATTAATGGATTCGGTCACTTATACCCGTCAAAGTGATTGTAATGTGTTAGAAATCATAAAATACCTATGAGGCCGCACCGATGACCGATTGGCATAAAGCCCTGCAACGCCTGGCAGTTAGGGCGTTAGGCGAACCAATGGCAAGCGCTTTGCTGGCCAAATTCCAAACCTTGCTAACGCCGGATTACCAAGCGTTGGTGCCACCCCGCTACGGCCTGCAAGATTTGCTTTATCTAGGCAAAATCGCCGCGCCCGACAGCCAATGCGTCAGTTTGCTAAATCCCTACCAAGGCGTTGAGCATCCCCGCCTGCATTTTTACAGTGGCCAAGAACGTTATTTGGATGAATATATCCCTCTGCTAGAGAACATGGGCTTGCGGGTGATGGATCATGTGCAGTTCCGGACGCCGTTGGCCGACATGACGCTGTACATTAAAAGCTTCACCATTAAAGCCGCTAAAAGCCAGTGCGCCGCTTTCCCAATGTTGCGGGCGCGGATGCTGGCAGCCATTCAAGCCGTTATGGATGGCAAGGTTGAAAATGACGCGCTTAATAAATTGGTGGTGGTGACCGGCATGGACTGGCGGGCTATTGATCTGCTCAGGGCTTACCGTAATTACTACCTGCAATTGGGGCATCACACCACTAAAGCCAGTGTGCATCATGCGTTGGTCAATAATCCGCAAGTGTCTTTGCACCTGTTTAATTATTTTGAAGCCCGTTTTAGACCTAATCTGCTATGGGATGATCCATTGTTACGGGAAGAACAGGTTTTGTCACCCTTGCGCTTGCAATTGTTAACCAGCATGGCGTCGGTTGCCGATATTAATGATGACCGCATTTTGCGGACGTTATTCAATTTGATTGATGCGACGATGCGCAGTAATTTTCATCGGCGCAGCGCGTTGGCAGATTACTTCATTGCTTTTAAAATTAATAGCTTAGGCGTTATTGATATGCCTAACCCAAAGCCACAGAACGAGATTTACGTGCATGCGGTCGATATGGAAGGCATCCACCTGCGCGGCGGTAAAATTTCCCGTGGCGGCATTCGCTGGTCAGACCGTCCTGATGATTTTAGGACGGAAATACTGGGCTTGATGCAAACCCAGATCAGTAAAAACGCCTTGATTATTCCAACTGGCGCGAAAGGCGGTTTTGTCATCAAAAAAAATGGTTCAAAAGTTGATGTGAAAGTGGCGGGCAAACAAGCGTATATCCGTTTGATGCGGGGCTTGCTAGATTTGACTGATAATTACAGTGCCGATAACGCCGTCGTCAAGCTTGATGATAGGGTTGTTTATGATAACCCCGACCCTTATTTAGTGGTTGCCGCCGACAAAGGCACCGCGCAATTTTCTGATGTAGCCAATGGCGTTGCCGCTGAGTACAATTTTTGGCTTGATGATGCGTTTGCTAGTGGCGGCTCATCTGGCTATGACCACAAAGCCTTGGGGATTACGGCACGGGGGGCGTGGGAATGCGTCAAACGCCATTTCCGTGAATTGGGTAAAGACATTCAAAACGAGGCGTTCACCGTTGTCGGTATTGGCAGCATGGATGGCGATGTGTTCGGCAATGGCATGTTATTGTCACCGTTTATAAGGTTACGCGCCGCTTTCAGTGGCCAGCATATCTTTATCGACCCTCATCCCGCCGATAGCGAGGATGCGTTTAATGAGCGCAATCGCTTGTTTAACTTGCCCGGTTCCAGTTGGAACGATTATGACCGCCGCTTAATTTCCACTGGCGGCGGCGTGTATTTGCGTTCGGATAAGGACATTCCGATTTCGGTAGAACTAAAAAAATGGTTAGGGATACGTTATAAGTCGCTTGATGGTGAGGCGTTGATCCGTTATCTGTTGACCGCGCCCGTCGATTTGTTATGGCTGGGCGGTATCGGCACTTACGTTAAGGCCAGCACTGAAAAGCACGAGGATGTCGGCGATAGGAACAATGACGCGGTACGCGTAGATGCTGTTAATTTGGCGGCGCGGGTCGTGGGCGAGGGTGCCAACTTGGGCTTCACCCAAAAGGCGCGTAGTGAATATGCCTTGCAGGGCGGGTGCATCAACACCGATGCGGTTGATAATTCCGCTGGGGTCGATACGTCCGATCATGAAGTCAACTTAAAAATCCTGCTAAGGGATTTGCAAAAGAAAGCGGTCATCGCGGATTATCAGGTGCTGTTTATCGATATGACCGCTGCTGTCTGCGGGTTAGTGCTCGCTAATAATGTCGCGCAAAGCCGTTGTTTATCGTTGGAGCAACGCCGTAGCAAGGATAATGCAGGCCAGTTTTTGCAAGTTGCGGAACGGCTCGAAGCCGCCGGGTTTCTGGATAAGGCGGTGGAGTCTTTTCCGCAAGATAAAGATGTCCTGGCCAGACCTGGGCAAACTTTGACGCGCCCGGAATTTGCTGTGCTGATGGCGGCCAGCAAAATGTACCTGACGGCGCAAATAGAAGGGCAAAGCGCTTTGTTGCAAGAAGATTGCTGTGCGTGTTACTTGCAAGATTATTTTCCAAGCCAAATCACTGCGCATTATAACGATCAGCTGTCGGGTCATCCGTTAGCCAGCAACATTAAAGCCACCATTGTCAGCAATAAGGTGATTAATCAGGCGGGCAGTGGTTTTTTAAACCTGGACATTGATGACGATAAAGTGACGCTGCTTGATGCGGTCGGTTGTTATCTTACGTTTGACAAAGTGCTCGATGGCAATGCGCTGCGGCAAGCAATTGACGCGCTGGACAATCATATTGCGGTGGATAAGCATTATGAGTTGCGGGTGCAGCTTGAAGGTGTGTTGCTTAATTTCTGCCGTTGGGCAGTGGCGCACGGCAAAAAGATCCATCCCACACAGCCAATTATTGAAGAATATAACCGCCATTTACAGGCTTATGCACGGTATTTTAAACAGGCTGATTGCCGACAAACGCCATTATTCCAACATCTTCAGCAAGACGGCGTGCCGGAGGGCTTGGCACAACAGCTGGTGTTTATAGCCAGCCTTAAGGATTTTCCCTTGTTAGTTGCATTGGCTGACGAAACGGTATGTGACTTTGTTAGTGTCCATCAATTATTCAATGAAATTAGCCAGTTTTTGAATTTATCGGACATTATTTCGCATTTGCTGAAATTGCCGGCCCATGACGAATGGGAGCGCAAAGTTCTGGGCGATTTGCAGGAAACGGTCAAGCAGGTGGCGGGCGTTGTGCTTAAAGGCATGGTGGCAAGTGATGCGCCGACTTGTGCGGCGTATTTCTCCAAACCCAACCAACAACGCAAAGTGGCCTATTATCGGCATATTTATCAGGACATCAGCAACACCTGTCCAGTAAGCGTGTCGGCTTATGTGGTGTTGGCTAAAGCGCTTGAGCAGTTGGTTTACTGACGATTGCCAGTTGTATGTGACTTTATATGGGTGCTTTATGCGCACAACGGTGGTGGGTTAAATCTGTAGCTGCACATTGATAAGCTGGAGTGCAAACCTTGGTTTGCTTCAGTACAAGCTAAGGCTTGTACGCCAATCGCCCCAATTAACCCACTACCCGCAATTTATCCGCATTTAAAGACCATTAGGGTCACGTCATCGTTAAATGTTTCGGTTTCGCAGAACTGTTTCAGTCGTTCCAACAACGCACTAATGATGTTTTGCGGGGGTTCGTTAGCGTGTTGAATAAAAACTTCACTTAACCGTTCCATACCAAAAAAGTCGCCAGCAGGATTTTCGGCTTCAATAATGCCGTCGGTGTAAAGCAAGATTAAATCCCCTTTGGCCAAGGCCACGGTTTTTTCTTCAAACACTTCGTCTTTATTGATGCCTAAAATCAACCCGTCGGCATCGAGCTGGCGGCACTTGGACTGGAAAGGGCTAAGCAATAACGGCGAAGGATGACCGGCATTGGCAAAGCATAATAGCCGCTTGCTGGTGTCGTATTGCAAGTAAAACAAGCTGATGAAATAGTCGGTCTTATTTAAGTCGGCAAATAAAAAATTATTGAGCGTGGCTAAGGTTGCCGCCGGTGTGCTGGCGCTGCTTGCCAGTGTGCGTATCGCGCTACGGGCTTCCACCATAAACAAGGCGGGGCCAATAGAGTGCCCGGACACATCAGCAATAATCATGTTCAAACAGCTGTCGTTTTGAAAAAAATAATCAAAATAGTCGCCACCGACCTGGTTGGCAGGCAGGCAAAAACCAACCACTTCAAGTGCGTCCGACTGTATCGGCAAGGCGGGCGACAAAGATGCTTGAATGCGTTGGGCAATCTTGATTTCGTTACGGGCAATCGCTAGATTGACTTGCGCTTCCTGAATGGTTGCTTCCGTTGCTTTGCGCGTGCTGATGTCATGGATAAAGCCGCTGAAAATGTAAGTGTTGTTTTGCTTAAGTGGCGAAACGCTTAGCTCAATCGGAAATTCCGCACCATTTCTGCGTATTGCGACGTGTTCAATCACTTGGTTGAGTATCGGCCCCATGCCGGTTTGCAGAAATTGTTGCAAACCTTGGCGATGGGCGTTATGGAATCGGGCCGGAATGATTAACGCATCAAGCGGTTGGCCTATGGCTTCTTGCCTGGACCAACCGAACATTTTTTCCGCTTGGGGATTCCAGTCGGTAATTTGGCCCTTCGCATCCATAAGGACAATTGCGCTGAGCGAGCTTTCAATAATAAGCCGGGTGCGCTGCTCACTGGCGATCAGTTCATCCTGGAACTGTTTTTTAGCGGTGATGTCACGGTCAACCCCACGCCATTTAATGAGTTTTCCTTGTTTGTTGATAATCGGTAAGCCGGTCGATTCGGTAAAAACCGGATGCCCGTCTTTATGGCAGAGATGATTGATCAGGCCATAAAAAGGCCGGCTGATGGCGGCATAATCTTGCTGTTCGGCTTTGTCTTGCGCGGTTAAAAATTCAGTGTAGTGTTTGCCGATAATGTCATCTTTGTCAAACCCCAGGATTTGCTTAACGGCAACGCTGCTGTAAATATAGTAGCCTGCGGGGTCTTGTTCCCATAGCCATTCGCCCGTCATTTCCGCCATTTGCCGAAAACGCTCCTCGCTTTCAGACAATGCCGATTCGGTTGCTTTGCACTGGCTGTAATCCAGTTCCGGCAGCGTTTGCGTTAAAAGCGTGCTGTATTGTTGTTGGCCGCTGAGCATATCAAACAATAACACGAGGTCGGTTACTTTTGCCGAATGGCCGGTTAGGGCAGAAAGGCTTATTAATGTTTGGATAGGCTGGGCTGATTTGGTGGCCAATTCAGCTTTAAAGCTTAGATCAGTAGAGCCTGAGAGCAATTTAGCAATGGCGGTTTGCCAATGTGCCGACTGGTTTTCGGTGGAGTAAAGGATGGCTAGCGGCTGGTTTATAAGTTCATAGTTGCTGTACCCCAAAAGAGAGGCGGCTGAATGGCTAGCCTGTTTTATGTAGGGAGGGCTTGCCGTGAAGCTATCGGGCCGGGCCAAGCCAATAACGATAATATTGGGGTTATCCATTGATTGATACACGTTTGCCAGTCCTTTCGAAAGCTATTTGTTCATCAGGTAGTCCTGCAATCGGAATGCTTTGTAAAAAGTCAAATTTATTGATTTGTAAGTACGACTGCCCGTCCTTTGAGGACGCGCAGTCGTCTCAGTGAATGGCTTGACAAATGCCTTATCATTCCGATTGCAGGACTACCGTTCATCAAACCCTGTAAGCCGGATTATGCCATCAATTTGAAAAAACTTTTAGGTGCGCCACAGATTGGGCAATCCCAATTGTCGGGAATATCTTCCCAGCGCGTGCCCGGTAAGATGCCGCTGTCGGGATCGCCTTTTTCTTCAGCATAAATATGCTCGCATTCTAAGCAGTGATATTTTTTAAAATCTGACATAGTTTTACCTAAGTGGTATGAAAGCTGACGCTTTTTGAAATTCGGCTTAGTAAAGAATTAGTGTTAGCCAAATCCTAAACGCTCCGCCCAACATGAAGGATGCGCCGTTTATGCTTTTATCCTTCATGCTGGCAAGCCAGTATTTCTTACAAAGTATCCAAAATCGCCCGTTTGACCGCATCAAGGCTGGCGTCAATCGTGATTGGCTGGGCATCGGCACATTGCTTCATGGCAATGTCCGGGTCTTTGATGCCGTTGCCTGTCAAGGTGCAGACTATCTTGCTGCCTTCCGGAATTTTGCCGGTGCTGATGTCGTGCAACGCGCCCGCCAATGAAGTGGCTGAAGCAGGCTCACAAAATACGCCCTCGTGTTGCGACAGCATTTTTTGCGCCGCCAAGATTTGCTCGTCGGTGAACTTGTCAAACCAGCCGCCGGATTCCTTTTGGACATTCCAAGCCAAATCCCAAGATTGTGGGTGGCCAATGCGGATTGCGGTTGCCACGGTTTCGGGGTTATCAACCATCGCACCTAAGACAAATGGTGCGGCGCCTGCGGCTTGATAGCCGCACATAACAGGGCGGTTGCCGCAGACCCTTTCGGTGGCATATTCTTGGTAGCCTTTCCAGTAAGCGGTGATGTTGCCTGCATTACCCACGGGCAGGCAGTGGAAATCGGGTGCGAAACCCAATTCGTCAACGATTTCAAAGGCGGCGGTTTTTTGGCCTTCGATACGGAACGGGTTGATAGAATTGACAATAGTCACCGGCGCAAGCGCGGCAACTTCTTTAACCAACGCCATACCCCTATCAAAGTTGCCGTTAATCTGGATGATTTTGGCGTCATACATTAAGGTTTGCGCCAATTTGCCCAGCGCGATTTTGCCTTCAGGAATCAACACGAACGCTTTAATGCCGGCCCGCACGGCATAAGCGGCGGCGGCGGCGGAGGTGTTGCCGGTGGACGCGCAAATGATGGCTTGGCTACCGGCTTCGACGGCTTTCGTCACCGCCATGGTCATGCCCCGGTCTTTAAACGAGCCAGTGGGGTTAAGGCCTTCAAATTTAACATAAATGTCCACGTCTTTGCCGATCAGGCGTGGGATGTTTTGCAATTGGATCAAGGGTGTGTTGCCTTCGCCCAAACTGATTAAACGGGTTTCGGCACTGACCGGCAAACGGTGGCGGTAGCGTTCAATAATGCCTGTGTAGCGTGTTGGTGTAGTCATCTAATTATTTATCCTAAAGTTTCCAAACGGATACGGTTGATTTTTCCGGTTACGGTGGGTAACGCTTCGATTTTGGCAATCGCGGCGTTCATTTCTTGCTCAAGTGTGACTTGGGTCAGCATGATGATAGGGATTGCCGTTTCACCGTGCGAGGGTTCTTTTTGAATAATCGCCTCAATGCTGATGTTGTGGGCGGCCAAAATCCGTGTGACATCCGCCAATACCCCCGGCTTATCTTCTGCATTCAGGCGCAAATAATACGCCGTTTTAAAATGTTCCGGCGATAACAAGGGAATGTCGGCCAAGGCGTCCGCTTGGAAGGCCAGATGCGGGACGCGGTTTTCAGGGTCACTCGTTAAGGCTCTGACGACATCAATCACATCGGCGACCACGGCGGATGCAGTCGGTTCGGCACCGGCACCGGCACCGTAATACAGCGTCGGGCCAACGGCATCGCCTTCGACCAGCACAGCATTTTTTACCCCGTCGACGTTGGCAATGAGGCGGCGCTCAGGGATTAAGGTGGGGTGTACCCGCAGTTCAATGCCTTCCGGTGTTTGCCTGGCGATACCTAAATGCTTGATGCGGTAGCCCAGTTGTTCGGCGTATTCCACATCGGTGCGGGTGATTTGGGTGATGCCTTCGGTGTAGACCTTATCGAACTGCAACGGGATACCAAACGCAATCGACGCCAAAATGGTCAATTTATTGGCGGCATCAATGCCTTCCACATCAAACGTGGGGTCGGCTTCGGCATAACCTAAGGCTTGCGCTTCGGCCAGCACGTCAGCAAAATCACGGCCTTTGTCACGCATTTCGGTCAGGATAAAATTGCCGGTGCCATTGATAATGCCCGCCAACCATTGGATGCGGTTGCCGCTTAAGCCTTCGCGGATGGCTTTGATAATAGGGACGCCACCAGCAACGGCGGCTTCAAACGCCACGATGACACCTTGCTCGCTGGCTTTGGCAAAAATCTCGTTGCCATGCAGCGCAATCAGCGATTTGTTGGCGGTGACGACATGTTTGCCGTTGGCTATTGCGGTCAGCACCATGTCTTTGACCGCACCGGCGCCGCCAATCAATTCCAGCACGATGTCTATTTCCGGATCATTGATAATGTCCAACGGATCGCTGGTTAGGATAATGCCTTGCGTGTCGCAAATACGTTGCTTAGTCAAATCTTTTGCTGAGGCCCGGGTGATGATAATTTCCCTACCGGCCCGGCGGGCGATTTCCGCCGCGTTGCGTTTTAAGACGTTAACCGTACCGCCACCGACAGTACCTAATCCTAACACACCCACTTTTATCGGTTTCAAAGCAAACTCCAGTTAAGCTAAAAGCGTCCATTATATTTCATAAGGCGTAAGGCACAAGTGCGGAGTGTTCCATTGCGGCGCTTTGTGGTTGGCGGGATGACTGGGCAAGTGTCAGGCACATTTTGGCGGTTTCGGCAGTGGCCGGGCCGCAATCGCTATAAATAAGCGTTTTTTAACGAGACATAATGCGCTGCCGAATATTCCAAAAAATCCTTTTCGGCGTCTGTCAAAGGTCTGGCTTGTTTGGCTGGGGCACCTACATAAAGATAGCCGCTGGCAAGCGTTTTTCCCGGCGGCACCAACGCGCCCGCGCCTAACATCACATAATCTTCAAGCACGGCATCATCCATAATAATCGCGCCAATGCCGATTAAACAGTAATCACCTATCGTGCAGGCATGGGCGACCGCCCGGTGGCCAATGGTCACGCCTTTGCCAATGACCAGCGGGTGGCCTTCAGGCGAAAATTTGCCGGCATGGGAAACGTGCAGCACAGCGCCGTCTTGGACATTCGTACCGACGCCAATGGTGATGCGTTCCACGTCGCCCCGAACCACCGCCATTGGCCAGATTGACACGTCATCGCCTAGCGTGACATCGCCAATGACCACGGCGTGGCCGTCAATGTAAACCGACTGGCCAAGGGTAGGGCGCTTGTTTTTAAATGTTTTGATTGTCACGGTATTTCCTTAGGGTTTCGTCAAAAAAATAAGTGGTCGTCTATTGATGATTATATTAAAGCATGGTGGTCCTGCAATCGGAATGATAAGGCATTTGTCAAGCCATTCACTGAGACGACTGCGCATCCTCAAAGGACGGGCAGTCGTACTTACAAATCAATGAATTTGACTTTTTACAAAGCATTCCGATTGTAGGACTACCGTTTTTTTTTACTCCAATTAATCAATCTATTTAACAATAGGGTAGTGGGTGAAATTTGTGACTGCTCGGAGTACAAACCTAGGTTTGTACTCCAGCCAACTGAAGATTCATTACAGATTTCACCCACTACTAACAATAGATAACGCGTTAAAATCCCACTTCTTAGGCTCTTAAAACAGCGTCCAACTATTCCGTAAATTCAGCGTTTTGGGGCGTAAAGTATTCCCCCTAAGCAATCACGCATACCTGCATCGACAAGCCCGGCACGAACGGGTGGGCGCATCCTCCAACAATTCTCCGATGGGTTCAAATGGCTCTTGCCGCTATTTTTCGGATTAAGGCTTGCTCTTGTCTAGGGAGGGCTAGTAGTCCGCCAAGCATTTAATGACGAATCAGCTGTAGGTGCGAATTCATTCGCACAGCGTGGATAAATCCGCACCTACACTATTATGCTTCCCATCAAAATCGCATTGGCTAACCACTAGAGTATGCAGAAGAAAGCGAATTAGCTTTGGTCGCAAGGTGTGTTGCCGCCTTGCTTGGGGTCGGGGATTATCAAAAATAGCACCCGGTCATCGCCACGTGAAGCCGCATCCGATTCATTGATAGGCGTGTTGATTACCGCATCAGGGCCGGCTGAAACAAGGCGGGCTTGGTCGGGATGATACGATGCGCCGTAATAGGGCGCTTGCAAAATAAGGGGCCGATGCCAGGCATCCATAACCTGCGGGCCCGCCGAGGCGTCAATTGCCAGATGGACTGTTCCAGTCGTGTTGGTTGTTGGGTCAAACACATTAATGAAGCTGGCATTTAAGCTTGGCGGCGTGGCGGCGCCACCTGACTGCAAATAAGGGCCGCGCCAGCCGACGGCGGTTGTTGGGTTATAAGTTTGCCAACCACCCTGTGAAAACAAATAACCCAAGTTGTAGCCTGACGCATTGGCCTTGTCCCGTGGCAATTCACCTAACATGTCGTCATAAAAACCTACTCCGGCAGCCCCGCCCATAATCGCTTGCTTAACCGCCTGTAGGGAAGCATCGGTGGTTTGGCACAGCGCCGTCCGTCCCGTGCCGCCGATATAAGGGATTGTCAAACCGGCCAACGCGATTAACACTAGCAGCACCACGCTAAGTTCTATCAGGGTCATGCCTTGTTGGTGGTTTTTGGCGTTTGCAAATGATGGCTGCCGTGCCGCTTTGCGTCTCCTGCGCGGAGCTTGCGCCGGCTTTTGGGCGTGTGCGGGATGGGTAGGGTGTGGGCAAAACCCATCAAAATACTTAATAATCATGATAATAAAGGTGTTAGGTGATGGATAGGCTTTTAAGAATGTGTGGTCTGGCACACGCCCCGTCCCCGCTGTGCTTTGTGCGAGTCACCACGTTAGAATAGTCAATAGCGGCTTCTTAGGGCTTATGACGATTGGGATCGGGCCGTCCTGCGTGGCCGGATAGAGCGGGTTGTTGGCGGTGTCGGAAGGGTCGCAATCACCATCGGATTTGCGTATGTCAATGGCGGCTTGCCCTATCGGTACGGCTAGCGGTGCAGTCCATATCTTGCCATTAGCCTCACAAGCCACTTTGCTTTTATGGCTTGTGTCGCTACAGCCACCCATATCATTAAAGCTGAGCGAATGTGTCCGCCCGTCCTCAGTAATTGACGCTGGGGCGCTTGCTGTCCGGTTAATGCCGCCCGCCGTGCGGTAGTATAGGTTTAAGCATAAGTCTTGTGGGATTGGGGCGGTTGTGCTTTCTGTCCAAGTTTTGCCGTTATCAGTGCAGTTAGTTTTAGTTGTATGGATGATGTCAGAACAAGCGCCGGTTGTGGTTAACACCAACGGACTGGCCTGCACATTGACCGTTATCGAGCTGACATTAACCCGCCAATCAACAGTGCTTAACGTGGGTTGTGAGGGCGGATAATCTTCATCGTAGCCGGTATCCCCCGCTCCCGACTGTTGATTTTTCCCAAGGCTTTGCAAGATTAAATCAGGTGCGCCGCTGCTGTCAAAATGCCAGCCATAATTGCCGTTAGCCGAGACATTGCCCCAGCCATCACTAAAGGCATCAGCATCGGCGGGGTTGCCTGATATGCTTAAATAAGGGCCGCGCCAACCGGCCCACAGCTTAGTGAGCGTATCGGTTGTGCCGTTTGGGTTTGCCGCCGCCGTGGTGCAATTGTAATTTTCCACCAACTCCCGCAAGCAAGTCGGCAACCGCCCCATGTCCGCGACAAACCCCAAAATATCAGATTGCCCGTTAATAGTCCGGTTGGGGTTGCCGATAATCGCTTGCTTAATCTGCTCCAACCGCTCTTTGGTCTGTTCATGGCGCACCTGAAACCCCAGTCCGTTGGTCGAGCGCACGGCGACACTTGCCAGTAATGTGATCAGTAGCAGCACGACGGTCAGCTCAACCAATGAGAAGCCCTGTTCGGTCGAATATCTAAGGCGGGTTGAATGTGTTTTTGGCATAAGGGCGCTTTTGTTTAACGTGACGGATTACGCCTGTCCCATTGATAACGGTCCAAGCTGTCCTGATGGCCATATTCTTTAAATGGTTGTTCCAGCCGGTAGTTTTTGTGCTTTTTGTCGGGGTTGCTGTACACCTTCATGCTATCGGGCACCAGTGCATTGGGGTGGATGCTGTTGTCCCTGACGACCACTTTGCTGATGCCGGCGACTTCAGCCGGCGTTTCCATGATGTGGGGTTTGATGATGATAACCAGCTCCTTGCGCGTCCGTGACTGGGCTTCTTCCCTAAAAAAGAAGCCTAGCAAGGGAATATCGCCCAGAATCGGCACTTTTTTCTCGGTATTGCCTGCGGTTTCTTCAATCAGCCCGCCAACTGCCACTGAGGTTGTGTCTTTGGCAACAATAGTGCCGGTAAACGTGCGTTCCTGCACCAGATCAACCAAGGCATCTTGGAGGGTGTTGCCAATTTGCACCGGTATTGTGCCTTTGCCCGCCGATATTGATGATTGCTCAACCAAGAGTTGGATGCTGACGGTATGGTCGGCGTTAATGTTCGGCGTAAGCAATAGGGTGGTGCCAATTGCCCTGACTTCGGTTTGGGGAACTAAAATCGGTTGGCTTAGCACCGTTGTTCCGGTCGCCACGCCGGTGCTGGTCGAAGCCGACGCGTTATAACCGCTGACAATAGGGCGCTCTTCGCCGACAAAAACCCGGCTGACTTCTTGGTTGGTTGTCATCAACATCGGTGTTGCCAACTCGGTGACGCGGCCTTCCTTTTCCAACAATTGCAGCCGCGCCTCAAAGTTATTGCTGACCACGGTGGCCAGCAAGGCGGGGTCGAACGCCGAAGAGGCCATCCGCATAACGGTGTCTTCAAGCGCCGTGGCGCCGATAGTTTTGGTTGCGCCTAAGGTGGCTACCCCCACATCACCGTTTTTTATTTTAAAGTCGAATAACGAGTTGTAACCATCGGACAAATCAACCGACAACACTTTCACTTCCATCAGCAGCATCGAGCTGTCGGTGTCCAGTTTATTAAACAGCTGGCGGATTTCGTTCATGGCGTCCTGGTCGCGGGTGCGCACCAGCACCCGGTTTTGGTGCTTGATGACCCCGACATAAATCGAGGCCTGATGACGGATGGTAGTGTCCATCAGGTCACGGCTTTGACTGGCATCGCCGGTTATTAACCACTCCGCGCCGCTTTTTGATCCATCGGTAAACTTGCGCAAGATGTCGGTACTCACGCGCAATTGCTCATCCATTTCGAGTTCTCGATTGGAGGGTCTGGAGCTGTTTTGCTGCCCTGTGGTAGAAACGCCAACCTGATTACCAAAAACACCGCCGCTACCGGCATTGATATTTGTAGAACTGTTGTCCCCACTGCCATTGGAGCCGCCGCTTCTGCTGGATGATAGCGTCGAGCGGCCATCGATCATGTTAAAACGTTGGAAGCGTTGCGATAAGTCAGTCATGATTTCGTTCTGGTTTTTGCCATAACTCAACATGACCCGGCCAAAAAATAGGTTTTGTATCGTCTCCGCCAGATCCAGGGCATTTTTGGCGTTTTTCATGGTGAAGATTTCCGTCTCCTCTTTTTTGAACTCCACCTGTTCCAAGCGGTATTCTTTCACCGTATAAATGCGCACGATATTGGATATGTCATCACGTTGGTACCAAAGGTTATAAGTTTTAGCAATGGCTTCGATAACCTCCATGGCGGTCACCCGCCGTAAAAACATCGTGACATGTATTCCGGCGGCTTCTTTGGAAGCGATAATGTTGAGGTTGGACTGGTCTGCCAGAATTTTTAACGCGTCACCCACCGTCACATCCCTAAATTCAATTTGTTCAATCGCCTGATTGTGGCGGATGATCTTAGGTACGGGTCTGGGCGCGGCAACGGCGGCAGGTGGCAACAAAGCCCAGGCAATGGCGATAAAAGCGGATTTTGCAAAAAATGGCGGCATGGTTTAAGTAAGTTGTTTAGGTAATGGTTGTTATTTAAGAAAGCGCCAAAAAGTTGCTTAGGGCGCGAGCCAGTCTGCCCCAGCGGGTAAACCCCACCCACTCTGCGCATTGGCGCCATAATCACCGTAAAATCAGTATTTCATTGGCGGGTCGCACCTTTACTGAAACGTGGCGGCGGTGTATGTCCAGCACTTCCACTTCTATCAATCCGCCATTGCTTATCGTGCTTACCTTGTCCCCAATATGCACCATTTCCGTTTTGCCGTTGATGCGCAACATGGCGGAAACCCTGTCTTTAGCCATGCCGCACACACTGGCGACCAAGGTGATTTCAGGCAAGACAGGCGCTTGTGGCGTGTAGGTGCCGTCCGTCCCGGCGGGTTTGCCTTTGATGATTTGGTTTAAGGCGTCGCGGAAGTTTTGGTTTATTTGGGTCGGGTCTATTAGCCCATTTTCTTTCTGGTTTGCCGTGGAAGTTTTCTGGGTGTCCGCCAAGCCCAAGCCTTTAAGCCCTTGGGTAAGTTTTTCAGTTATCACGGTCGGGTCGCGTAATCCGGTGGTGGCTTTGCCGATATGTTCCGCAGTCAGGCGCGGGGTAGGGGGGGCGGGTTGCCCATCGGCGGGCGCGGCGCACAGCGGCTTGCCGCACAACAGCAAAAACAGCGCCGCTAGGATAGGTTGCAGCAATTTCATGAGGGGCTTCCGCCAGCGGCTGAAAACATCGCCACTAAAAATGCGGCGTAGACAAACCCGATCACACCACCGACAAATATTGTCATGACAGGGGCAATCATGCCGGTGAGCGTGGCGATAGCGCGTTGTAACAGTTCATCGTGATAGTCAGTCATTTCAAGCAAAATCTCATCCAGTGTCCCGGAGTTTTCGCCAACCCGGGCCATTTGTAATAACAACGGCAAATAACCCGATTCGGTTTCCAGTGGCTCGACCAGCGACCCGCCTTGCAGCACACGGCTACGGGTGTAAGCAATACGGCTGGCCATATAAGTGTTCACATGCAGTTTTTCCATTGTTGCCAAGGCATCGACCATAACCACGCCGCTACGCAATAACAAACCCATCGCGCGGGCAAACAAAACCGTGCCCGATAACCGCAGCACATAACCAATGACGGGTATTTTTAACGCAAGGCGGTCGATTACCAAACGGCTAGGCGGCCAGCTATAAAACACGATAAAGATAACCGTTGCGGTGACAAAAAAAACGAGGATGGTCAAGCCGTGCGCCAACACCCAATCCGACACGTCAATCAATGCCTGGGTGATCGGTGGCATCGGCTTGCCCATAATCAACAGCAATTTTTTTATTTCCGGCACCAGACTGGTCAGCATAAAAATGACAATGCCTATCGCCATCAGCAAGGTAAACGCCGGATACCTTAAAGCCGTAAATATCTGTTTTTTTAATTTGCGGCTGGATTTGACCTCCCTGGCCGCCTCATCCAGCACTGTGTTAAGGTTGCCGGTCTGCTCGCCAACCCGGATCAATTGGATGGTGAATTCGCTGAAGGCTTTGTGTTCAGCCATAGCTTCGGTAAAAGAGCTGCCTTGTTGGATGCGTTTTCCTAACCGTTCCCACGTTGGCCGCGCCCCGATACGGCAATGCTTAAGCGTCAGGTTTATGGCGTCGAGCAGGCTTATCCCGCTGCGCAACATCACTGCTATCTGGTGGAACTCATGCTCGATGTCGCTGGCGTTAAACGCGCGGTAAGCCCAAGGGTTAAGGCTGAATTTTATTTTGGGGGCCGGATTTTTATTGAGTTCTTGAATTTTTAACGGCAACAGGCCTTGGGCGCGCAATGCCAAAATGGCTGTTTCCCGGTTTGCGCTTTCGATGGCGTCGTCCCGTTGCAGGCCGCTACGGTCACGGGCGGTGTAAGTAAATACTGGCATCAGTTAGGTTAGGCGGTTAAGTGGTGCGGATAGGCCATAGCGGTAATCACCATGACGATGCAATTTGTACGACTTCTGCAATCGAGGTGGTGCCTGTTAGCAACTTATCCAGCGCATCATCCAATAAGCTCTTGATGCCTGAACCCCGCATTTTAAGCACCAGTTCCACTTCCCCCTCGCCTTCGGCAATGGCGCGGGCCCAGCCCTCATTCAATTCCAACAGCTCATAAACCGCAATCCGCCCCGAATAGCCTTTAGTGCCACAATAAATACAGCCGGACGGGTCGTGGATAATACGCCCTGCCAATGCCGGACGGTTGACGGAGAGGGCTTCCTGTTGGGTCATTGGTCTAGGGATCCGGCAATATTTGCACAATCTGCGCAGTAACCGCTGGGCGCTGGCAAGCCGCAACGCCGCCGCCACCAGATAAGGTTCAACGCCCATGTCAGTTAACCGCGTGATTGTCGCTGCCGCTGAATTGGTATGCAGCGTACCCAATACCATGTGTCCGGTCAGCGCCGCTTTGATGGCAATGTCGGCAGTTTCTTTGTCCCTAATCTCGCCAATCATCACAACGTCGGGGTCGTGGCGCAAAATGCTGCGTAAGGCTTTGGCAAAGCTCACTTTGTCGGCGGAATCCACTTCAACCTGAGCCACGCCGCTAATCTCATATTCGATAGGGTCTTCAACAGTGATGATGTTGACTTGGCGCTCTTCCAGCAACATGCGGATGGCGGCATACAACGTGGTGGTTTTACCGCTGCCGGTAGGCCCGGTGATAATCATTAAGCCTTGGATGCGGCGCAAAAAGCCTTCTATCATCTGTTTGTGGACAGGCTCAAAGCCTAGATGCTCAAGTGTTAGCGAATCGGTTTGCACGGCCAGCAAACGCAGCGTGACACGCTCGCCGTATTTGGTCGGCAAGGTTGCCACCCGCACATCAACCCGCCGCCCGCCCTCGACAAACTGATGCGAAAACCGGCCATCCTGCGGCGAGCGTTTTTCGGCAATATCCAAGTACGCCATGACTTTAAGCAAGCTGACCAATTCGCCATAAATAGTGGATTTTATTTCCCGGTAAGGCTCTAGCTGCCCGTCCACCCTAAACCGGATTGTCGCGCCATTAAAGCCAGGGTCGATATGAATGTCCGACGCTTGGCGCATATAGGCGGCATACAGCAATTCATCGCTGGCGCCAACCGCCGCGTTTTGTTGCTCTGCCGGATTAGTCTCATGCTTAGGCACAATCCGTATAGGCGCGAGGTTGTTGCCATAAACCTGCCGTAATTTCAGTTCCAGTTTGTCCGTGTCAGCCGCCCACAACTGCACGGTTTTTTTTAACAGCCGTTCCAGTACGGTGATGGCCGTATGGTTGTCAATATCCGCGCAAACAACGTGGGCGACATCATCCATTTGGATAAACGGCAACACTTTTTGCCGGAGGGCAATGTTGGCGGGTATTGACAACGCGCAAGCCGGGTCAATGCGTAAGTCATCAATGTCCAACACATGGTTTTGCGGATTGATCCCCACATGGTCAAGATAGGCCACACCGAAACGTAACGCCGATGTGTCGGCCTGTATCCAGCGGATTTGGGCTTTTTTACTAAACCGCCGGTGCGGCGTTTTAATCCTTAAGGTAATGGGTGTGCCTTCGGCGAACAGGCCACCGATTAACTCAGGTTGTCCGTCCAGCGATAAGCCCAAGCCACCAATGGCGCAGTTGTTAACCGTAGCGTTGGCAATTGTGCCGTTATCGGCAAAAAGCGTCGCAGTCCAGCCGTCCACTGGCTCGCGCGGGACTTGGCGGCGTTCCAAGAAACGCGGCTTATCAGGCATTAGCTTCGGTCTATAGTGGGTCATTTTAGCCAGTCTTTAAATTACGTAGGGTGGCCCCACCCAACCTAAAAGTCATAACCATAAGGTCAAAATCCATTCCTGTTTGCTGGCATCGGCCCTGTACGCCCGCATTGTCAGCGACACCGGCAAGGCCTTTGTGCCGCTGTCCAGCAATGCCGCTAGCGCCCGATAATTGTCCAGATAATTGCCTATATAACGGATCGTCCAGATATTTAAATCCTTGGCGGCTGCGCCGGGCGTGGCTGATTGGGTTTTTTTGCCGGTATCCGGCGCTAAAATGGCGTTAAGCCAGTCTTGGGTGTCACGCAAGGATTTCGGCAAAGTGCCGGCATCCGCTTTGCCATTACGTTTTTCTTCCAGCACCTGCAAATTATTGTCCGCTAAAACCACTGATATTTTTTCCACAGTCACGTTGGCGGATTCCGGTTGGGACAAAAAACTGCTGCTTGCCGCCAATTTTTCATGGATTGCTTTATTTTCCTGCTCCAGCTTGGCCAGTTCATCTTTAATTTTCCGTTGTTCCTGCCCGATACCCGGCAAGGCCGCTTCATCAATCCCTTGTTGCTTCAGGGCCATAAACTGTGTTTTGGCCTCGGAGGATTTGGCGGTTACAAAACCGCTGATAATGGCGAAATAAACCACTAGAACCGCCAATGCGGGCAAGATGCGCTTAAGCCATTGTTCACGCTTTTGTTCCGGGGTCATTGTTTGGCCTTTGGTTTGTCATTGAAGCCGGCCGCGCCCGAATCAAGCAAGGTGATCTCAAATTCCCACGGCCCGCCTTCGGGAAACAATTCCAGGTTTTTCTTGGCCGGTGCCATAAACGCCCAGCCCAAGGTGGCAAGCTGCTGTTCCAGATAATTGGAAAGCGCATTGGCGGAGGTTGCGTCCAGGGTGACGCCGCTGATTTTGACGGCATCCTTGTCCGCGTCGATGCGCTCCACCAGCAAATTCTCGGTGCGGCCTTTAGCCAATGCTTCCAGCAACTGCGAAGGGCGGCGTTGGATGTTTTTAATTAATGTCGGCAAGGTTTCGGTGTCGGCTTTTAGCTTGGCGTTGTCGGCCAGCAATTTGTCCCGTTTGGCGCGGTCGTCGGTTAGGGCCTTGCGCATTGTGGTCATGGTGGTTTGGATTTTTTGCAAAGCCTCAAGCTGGGCCGTGTAAAAATTGGCCTGATATAAATGCCAGCTTAAATGGCCTACGCAAATCACGGCGGCGATGGCACCGCCCGATGCCATCAGCACTAAATTCTGGTTTAGGCTGGACTGGTGATGCAACACCGGCACTGCGGGCGGTGTTTTGTTAACCAGCGCCGCCGCCCACAAGCCCAGCCATTCGGCAATCGCCTCGTTGTCATTCAAATGCTGGATTAACCGTGTTTCCGGCAATAACTCAAGCTTGTTGTTCCAGAATGATTGCAGGGTCTCCGACTGCTCGACCTCACCTTGCGCGGCCAGCCACTGTGCCAGCCGGTCTTGCCACTGGCGGCTTTCAAGGGCAAACAAACGGATGTCGAAACCGCTGGCCGGATCATTCCGAAATGCGGCCACTTGGTTGGGCCATGATTCAAGCCGTAACCAATCTGCGTGGCCGATATTTTCCAGCGAACGCGGCAAACCGGCAGGGTGCAACAAACCGCCCAAGCGGCTGCCGGTTTTTTTCAGGGCGTTGCCGACATCTTCAAAATGCAGCTGGTTGATTTCGCTAACCCAGTAATTGCTCATTTCATCTTTGTTGCTTAGCAGCTGATACGCCAACTGCATGTCCTGATGGCTGTTGCCGGTCACGCCTTCCAGCTCAAACTGCAAGGCATGGATTAGTGTGGCCTCGTCAACCCCGTCAATCTGCACTGAAGGGAGGCTTAAGGCATTCATTGGCAGACGGGCGTAGAGCAGCCACACTTTACGTCCTAGCGGCCGGTTGTTGCTGGCAATCAGCCTGATGCAATCGGCCAGTTTGGCGGGGTTGGTGCAGCCGATGGTGAGCATTTCGCCTCCATCCAACAAAATGCCGGCTTTGTCGGCATCAACACGGAATGTTTTGGTGTCAGTGACAAACAGCAGCGTGTGGGCATTACGCTTGTTAAAACGGGGCGATTTCATCAGGGTGTTAAAATTCAGCAAATGGTGTGGCAATGCCATAACGGCTTATACCGCTGCATTTTTTAGCGGGGGCAGTCAGGGGGAATGCAGCGGTATAAGGAATCAACGGCGTTTTGTCATCATAACGGAACCGGACCGCAGAAAGCAGGTAGGATGCTAGCGGCCCGGCGTTTTTTCGCTTAGCTGGAAAGATGGGCTAAACTGCCTTGCCCACCTTTGGATGGCTACCGATTAGTTAGCCGCTATGTTTTCCCAAGAGTGGGCTAAGCTGTGGCTAGTGCCCCACAAGTGTCCAGACATGGCGGCCATTGACATCGCGGCCCCAATGTATTTGGCCGGTTCAACGCTGGCGCTGCACTCATTACCGTCAGCGACACCGCCTGGAGTGCTTGCGGTACCGGTGGCGTTGACTTTGTCAACTTGGAAAACAGCCACAAAACGGTTGTAGCGGTTAGCTGGCCCCATTGCGCCTTGTTGGGCAAAATGTACTGGCGCAGTTGACATTGTTGAACCAATCAAGTCACTTTTGTCACCGATACCAAAGGCAACGTAGTTATAACAAGCTGAATCAAAATCAGTCGCAGGGCGCTCGTAAGCGGCAGCCAAATGTTGTTCGATGGTCAGTGCTTCGGGGAAGTTGTTAGGCGCGGCGCCTCCAGTTGCCAAAGCCGCGACGGTTGCAACGGGAACGGCGGCGGCTAAAGTTGTTGTGCCGTTTGTGCCAGTCGCGCCAAAAGTCGCATTAGTGGCAGTATTGTCCATGTGGTAGACGGAGGTGATGCCAGCCCCGCTTAATGACATGACTTGAGGTCCGGTAAGGGCGGTCGTGGCGAAGAATCCAGGCGCCATTAATTTGCAATAGACTGTATCCACTGCCGCGTTAGCCGCTGCACATTGACCCGACGCATCAGCGCCCACAGTGCTGGATACCAGCGATTCCATGTTATTTGGCGCACGCATTTTGTCGACCATATAACGTTGGATGTTATTATCCAGCGCGGCTGAGTTGAACGTCCCGGTACCGTCATGGGTTTTAGACATAAAACCTGTGACATAAGGGATCAACAGACCCGCCAAACCGATCAAGACCAATAGCACAACGGTCAATTCGATTAAAGTCATACCCAATTGACTATGGTGTTTTCTTGCGTAGTTTTGGATTTTATTGTATTTATTCACGATTGGGTTTCTCCCAGTTATTATTCGTTAGTTAAGTGGTTAAAGTCGCACTAACGAAGCCGCTGTCTCTTGATGTCGAGATCGCCAGACAGCGGGGGAGAAGCCCTCCCCTTATTCACGCCCCCCTTTTACAGTAGCTTGCATCTTGTGCCGAATAAACTTGCTAGCGGTAGGTATAAAGCAAACACCGTGCCATACATCAAAATTATTATATGACAATGAGTTAGGGTTGCCGCCCCCTGATAAAGCTGCGTGATATGCCTCGGTAAGGTGGGTCATATCACCTATTTTTTTATGGTTGTATCCGCACCGGTAGTTTTGCTGGTTTACAGGCTTAAAAATTAATGCTTATTATTCAATTTGTTGGCTATTGGTATGGTTTTTTTAAATGTTATTTCGGCCTATTCTAATAAGCTAAATAAGCTAAAATTGATGTCAAAATAAAAACTGGGTGATATGCCTAGTTAAAAACTTAGGGGTGCTGCCCTACGCTGGCTTGGTCATTTGGTGGCGTGAAAAATATCTTTTTATGCCGATGGGTAGCGGAGGTAAGCGGCAGCACGTGGCGAACAGTGAGGAAGAGGTGGTGGGTTAAATGTGGTGGTTGGAGTACAAGCCAAGGCTTGTACTGAGGCAAACCAAAGTTTGCACTCCAGCTTATCAAGGTGCGGCTACAGGTTTAACCCACCACCTGAGGAAGATTTATGAATTGCGTCGAAACTAAATGTGCTTTGGAAGACAGCATCAAAAAATCCCGCTTTATTGGCGTGATTGTGCCTTGCCTTAATGAAAGTGAGGTGTCGCTGAACCTTAAGCAGTTGCATAATGAGCATCCCAGCGCCACGCATATCGCCTATGCTTACCGGATTAAAACTGATAACGGTTTGGTGTACCGGTTTCATGATGCCGGTGAGCCGACCGGCACGGCAGGCAAGCCGATTTTTCAGCAACTTGAGGGTAAAGAATTGGTTAATGTGCTGATTGCCGTGATCCGGTATTTTGGCGGCATAAAGTTGGGGGCAGGGGGCTTGACCCGCGCCTATGGCAATACCGCCAAAAATGTCATTGAAGCCGCAGCTGTCCGTCCCTACATTGATTGGATAAAAATGCCGTTGGCACTGGATTACAACCAAATACAACCGCTTGAATACCTATTAAAAAAGCTCAACGGCCAGATTGTAAAACAGGATTTTGCTGAGCGGGTAAAGCTAGTTGTGCAATTGCCTGCCGACCAAGCCAGCTTGTTGCAGCAGTCTTTCCCTGATACATATTGATTGCCCTAGCGGGCAAAATATTAGAAAATTACCCATTATTTTCCAATAAGCCGGTGTAGCTCAGTCGGTAGA
>DIUY01000015.1 GCA_002422395.1 Methylococcaceae bacterium UBA6146
GTCTAAAATATGGGGAGTATCATAGAAATCCAGAACGGTTTTTCTGTTTCGTCCTTGCGCCTTTTGCTCAGTGTGATATGGGGTGCCGAGCATGGTTTATCTCCGAGCCGCAACATGATCGACAGCTATGAGCCGTCATCCAATAGCACAGGCTGGACACCATCACTGTGCAGTTCCATCACTTCAACGCTACGCAGTTTACGCTCCATGACTTTGGTGCGCGTTGTTTGTAGGGTTTCCAATGTATTGGACGCTGAGTTGAGGTGTTTGTGGACAGCCGCCAATTGCTCGGAGTATTTAACAAATTCGGTTTTGACTTCAGCCAGCACTTTCCACACTTCACTGCTGCGTTTTTGCACGGCTAAGGTTCTAAAGCCCATGCTTAAGCTGTTCAGCAAGGCCGATAGTGTAGTCGGGCCGGTGATTGTGATGCGGTGGGTGCGTTGCAGGCGTTCAAACAGTTCGGGGTGGCGCAGGATTTCGGCATACAGGCTTTCAACCGGCAGAAACATGATGGCAAAATCGGTGGAATGTGGCGGGTCGATGTATTTGCTGCTGATGTCTTTGGCAAAATTTTCTATGGCTTTCAACAACAGTTTTTGTGCGGCATCAATAGTGGCGATGTTGCCCTCTTCCCAGGCTGCCAGTAAGGATTGGTAGCTTTCCAGCGGAAATTTTGAATCAATCGGTAACCACACGGTTTTTTCATCAGACTTGCCAGGCAGTTTGACGGCGAATTCGACATTTTCCCGACTGCCTTGTTTGGTGGAAACATTAACGGCATATTGGTCAGGCGACAAAATTTGTTCGAGGATGTTGCCCAGTTGGTACTCGCCCAAGATGCCACGGGTTTTGACGTTGGACAGCACTTTTTTCAGATCGCCGACACCAACCGCCAGATTCTGCATTTCGCCCAGGCCTTTATGGACTTGCTCCAGCCGGTCACTGACTTGCTTAAACGATTCGCCAAGCCGTTTTTCTAGCGTGTCGTGCAGTTTCTCGTCAACGGTTTTGCGCATTTCGTTGAGTTGTAGGTTATTGTCTTCGCGTATTGCTTTTAACTGGTTTTCTAGGGTTTCTTTGATTTCGAGGATGCTTTTTTTCGCTTGTGCCGTGGCTTCGGCTTGTTGTTTGTTTAAATCTGTAAACTGGATGCGCAATTGTTCATTGAAGTCTTTGATGCCGTCAGAAAATTTGCCTTCAAATGATTTTAAGCCGTTGTTCAATTCTTGCCGGTTGACTTGCGCATCGGTTTTTATCGTGGCTTCAAAGCCTTCGAGTTTTTGCAGGGTCTTGTCCCTGAACTCGTCTTGCTTTTTATTTAGCGCATCGCTTGATGCTTGGAATGAATGCGAAACACTCTGTTTGAAATCGCTGGAATTGTTGATGAGTTTTTCGGAGAGTTCGTTTAATGCGGCTTTAAATGCGTTGAGCTGCTGAATCTGTATCGCGCAATTTTCAGAAATACGTTTGAGTAACGTGTCTTGCAGGTTCTTAAAAACGTCCTGGTTCTCACGCCGATTTTCGGCGCTGACCTCCCTAAGTTCTTTTCTGGATTCACAAAAGCCATTGGTTAGGGACGCTTCGTTGTTCTGAAGCAAGCGGACAAGTTCTTGGGTATTTGCCTGTGATTGCGCCTTAATCAGTAAGTTGATTCGGCTCAAGGCCAGCAAAAGTAAAATCAGGATGCCGGACAAAAGCGCGGCGCTAAGCATTAGCAATGGTTCTGTCATATCGTATTACCTGCGGTAATTTAAAAGGGCCCTGTTTAACGATAGGCGGGGCAACAACCCCGCGTCCCTAACGTCGCAACAATGCTTGGCGATACGGCAAAACTGTTAAGGTGGCGGGAAATTGTCGGGCTACGCCACGCTAAACCGGGGCTATGTCAATCTAGCCCACTTCGGCTTCGTTTTCTTTCGGCCTGTCCACCGACCACAGTTTTTCCAGTTGGTAAAACTCCCGTGCTTGGGCGGTCATGGCATGGACAATCACATCGCCCAAATCCAACAACACCCAGTCTGAAGTGATATCGCCCTCGACGCCTAACGCCTTAAAGCCGCTCTCTTTAAGCCTTTCTTCGACATAATCACATAACGATTTCAGATGGCGGTTGGAGGTGCCGGTCACCAGCACCATATAATCGGTAAAGCTGGTCTTGCCCCGGACATCTAATGTTGTAATGTATTGCCCTTTGCGTTCGTCCAAAATCTCTTGGACAATTTTTAATACTTCTTCTGCTTGCATTCAAATTCCTAGTGTGGTGTGAGATTGGGCGTTTGGTAAAGCCCGTTTTGCTTAATGTAAGTGATAACCGCATCGGGCAATAAGAACCCTGGGTTATGCTGTTCTGCGATCATATTTCTGATGGCGGTTGCGGAAATGTCCAGTTGGGTGACCGCTTGAAAAAACAGCTTGCCCGCAACGGTTTGTGCCAGTTCTTGTTGCCCGCTGGCCAGTCGGCCGGTGAAAAAATCATCCAACGCCTGTGCCGTAAAGCCTGGCCTCGTCATCACGACAATATGCGCGTAACTGAACAATTGTTGCCATTGATGCCAACGGGCCAAGTGGTTGAACGCATCGCTGCCGATAAATAACAACAGCGGTTCGTTGGGGAATTCCTGCCGCAACGATTTAAGCGTATCGACCATATAAGACGGCCCTCCCCTGTCCAGCTCGCGGCTGTCAACGGTTAAACCAGGGTGCTTAGTCACGGCCAGCTTCAGCATCTGCAAGCGCATTTGCGCGGTTGCGGCAGGTTGCGCACGGTGCGGCGGCGTGGCGCTGGGGGTTAACCGGACTTCAGCCAAGCCGAAAATTTCCTTAACTTCCAATGCGGCACGCAAATGCCCGTAATGGACCGGATCAAACGTGCCGCCAAAAATCCCGATCAAGTTACTGCCTGATATGGCCGTCACCCAGCACGATGTATTTTAACGACGTAAGCCCTTTCAAACCCACCGGGCCACGGGCGTGGAGCTTGTCGGTGCTGATGCCGATTTCCGCCCCCAAACCGTATTCAAAGCCGTCGGCAAAGCGCGTGGAGGCATTGACCATCACCGAGCTGGAATCGACTTCGCGCAGGAAACGCCGCGCCAAAGTGTAGTCTTCGGTCACAATCGCTTCGGTGTGGCTGGAGCTGTATTGGTTGATATGCGCCATTGCCTCGTCGATGCCCTCAACAATTTTTATCGACAAAATCGGCGCCAGATATTCGGTGCGCCAGTCTTCTTCGGTCGCCCGTTTACACGCGGGTATCAGCGAACAAGTCTTAGCGCAACCACGCAACTCAACGCCTTTCTCCAGATAGATGCCCGCCAGCAATGGCAAGACTTTCGGCGCGATACTTTCGGCAACCAACAGGGTTTCCATGGCATTGCAAACACCATAACGATGGGTTTTGGCATTGACGGCAATCTTAACCGCCTTGTCCATATCGGCGCTGCCGTCAATATAGACATGACACAGACCGTCCAGATGCTTGATGACCGGAATCGTTGCCTCGTTGGCAATCCGCTCAATCAGGCTTTTGCCGCCTCTGGGCACAATGATGTCAACGTATTGGCTCATCGTGATGAGTTCGCCGACTGCGGCACGGTCGGCAGTCGCGACAATTTGCACCGCTGCGGTAGGCAAGCCCACAGCCGCCAAGCCTTCGGTGATGCATGCGGCTATCGCTTGGTTGGAATGTAGTGCCTCCGACCCGCCCCTCAAAATGCAGGCATTGCCCGATTTTAGGCATAAGGCGGCGGCATCGACCGTCACATTGGGCCGGGATTCGTAAATGATGCCGATCACGCCCAAGGGCACCCGCATTTGCCCAACTTGGATGCCACTGGGCCGGTAACTTAAATCGGTTATTTCACCGACGGGGTCAGGCAACGCGGCAACTTGTTTCAAGCCTTCAATCATGGCGTCAATGCTTTTCGGCGTCAGAGCCAACCGGTCAAGCGAGGCCGCATCAAGGCCATTTTGCTTGCCCGCCGCCAAATCCTTCTGGTTTTCCGTAGCTAAGCGTTCGCGGCTGGTTTCGAGCGCTTGGGCGATTGCCTGCAACGCCAGATTTTTTTTGCCTGATTCGGTGCGGCTTATTTCCCGTCCGGCTAATTTTGCCTGGAGGCCGAGGCCGTGCATGTATTCTTTAATATCCACTCGATTTCCACTCACTGCTTATAAACTAACCCGCAATTATATCGGTTAATCAAGGCCATTAACAGCGCGGGTAATTTAAGGTATGCGCCCTACCCCGCTATAGGAAATCTCAATTCCCCTTCATTTGTATTAGAATAAGTGGGTTTATTTAACCGTTTAGATACCGGCGATCAAATAAACAAGACTGCCGATAACCGTCTGACGGCTTCGTAAGTGGATATTCATAACAACTTAACCTTATTAAGTCTGTGGGGCCATCCCCCGTATGTTATCCGCTTAAGGCGCTAGGCCGTTATGGGTAAACATAATCAAATAATTATAAAACAGGGTTGGATTTTATGTGTTGGAGTGGAGAGGCGTCCGGTGTGTTAGCGGTCGCGGGTCTGAGTACCGCAGCGTATGTCGCGCTGAAACAAGGGGAATCGAAAGAGCTTTGGATCCCGTTGACTTATTTTGCCTTGATGGAATTATTGCAGGCGCTCACATATGTCTATATCGACTTATGTGATAATCCGAACAATCAGATACTCACCTTGCTGGGTTATTTGCATGTCGCGTTCCAGCCATTTTTTGTCAATATGGTGGCAATGTATTTCATACCGGTTAGCGTCAAATTAAAAATCCGCACAACGGTTTATACCATTTGCGCGATTGGCTCACTGGCGATGCTGATCAAAATGTATCCTTTTGATTGGGCGGGCATGTGCCATATCGGTCAAGAAGGTTTTTGCGGCCCGCACGTCTGTTCAGTGCATGGCGATTGGCATATCGCCTGGCAAATGCCTTTGAACGGCCTGTTATCGGAACCTATTGCCTGGCTGTTTGATTTCCAATGGGGGCTGCATGCGCTGACTTATATTCTGGTGGCGTTCATTATGCCGGTTATTTACGGCTCATGGCGTTTCGTCGGTTTCCACTATTTGATTGGGCCGCTGATTTCCGACCTGACCACCGATGACCCTAACGAGTATGCGGCGGTCTGGTGCCTGTTTTCTATCGCATTATGCGTGTCGGTGATTAAAACGCCGATCAGAAAGTATCTGCACGTTAAAACTTGGCCGTTTTACAAACCTGAGATAGGTGACTCGCTATAGTCCAGCGGCAACTGATTTTACTAAATAGTTCAACAGCATATAGTGAGTGTGGCTTGTTATTCTGGTAAAGTCAGCCCGTAAAACCAACCGCCCCCGCTTTGGAATGGGTTGAAAAAAACCTCGCAACCTTTAGGTTACGGCACTTTTATCCATTCCAAACAGGCAACCGACTGATACAGGAGACATTATGAAAATTGGTATACCGAAAGAAATTTTTCCCGGTGAAAAGCGCGTAGCCACGACACCCGATGCGGCTAAAGAGATCATCAAACTAGGCTTTTCCGTATGCGTAGAAAGCGGGGCGGGTGAAGCCGCTAATATTTCCGATGACGCCTATCGTGCGGCCGGTGTTGAGGTGATCGCCGACACCCAAACCTTATGGCAGCAAGCGGACATCATCATGAAAGTGCGTGTCCCGATGAATCGCCCCAAACTGGGCATTAATGAGCCTGAGCTGATGCCGGAAGGCCGCTGTTTGATCAGTTTTATCTGGCCGGCACAAAATGAACCTGTCATGCAGCAACTGGCGGCCAAAAACACCACGGTGCTGGCAATGGACAGTGTGCCACGCATGTCCCGGGCGCAAAAAATGGATGCGTTAAGCTCCATGGCCAATATCGCCGGTTATCGCGCCATTGTTGAAGCCGCCCAATATTTCGGGCGTTTTTTTACCGGCCAAATCACCGCCGCCGGAAAAATCCCGCCTGCCAAAGTATTGGTCATTGGTGCCGGTGTGGCAGGTCTTGCCGCGATTGGCACGGCCAAAAGCATGGGCGCTATCGTGCGTGCCTTCGATACCCGCCCCGAAGTTAAGGAACAAATCGAAAGCATGGACGCCGAGTTCTTGATGCTTGATTTTAAAGAAGAAGGATCAGGCACCGGCGGTTATGCCAAAACCATGTCGCCTGAGTTTATCGCGGCGGAAATGGCCTTGTTCGCCGAACAAGCCAAAGAGGTGGACATCATTGTCACCACGGCGCTGATCCCCGGCAAACCGGCACCCAAGCTAATCACCGCCGCCATGGTTAAATCAATGAAGCCCGGCAGCGTCATTGTCGATTTGGCGGCTGAACAAGGCGGCAATTGCGAATTGACCGAAAAAAATAAAGTCGTCGTCAAGCACGATGTCACCCTGATTGGTTTCACCGATCTGCCCAGCCGTCTCGCCAACCAATCAAGCCAGCTTTACGCAACCAACCTCAGGCATTTATTGACCGAACTCACGCCGGCAAAAGATGGCATGGTCAACATTAATATGGATGATGAAGTGATCCGTGGCGCGACTGTTATCAAAGAAGGCAAAATAACTTGGCCGCCACCGCCGCCCAAACTCAGCGCCGCACCGGCTGCCAGCGCCCAAGCCAGCGTCGCTGTTGTGGCAAAAAAAGAACCGTCGGCACTGGTCAAGGCCGCCAAGCAGTTTTTACCGATGCTGCTGGCGGGTCTGGTTTTATTTGGCGTCGGCGCGGTCGCGCCAGAATCGTTTATGACCCATTTCACCGTGTTTGTGCTTGCCTGTTTCGTCGGTTATCAGGTTATCTGGAACGTGACGCCCGCGTTGCACACGCCGTTAATGAGCGTCACCAACGCCATCAGCGGCATTATTGTCATCGGCGCTATCCTGCAAGTGTCGGCAACTAGCGGCACGGTCAGCCTGCTTGCGGGACTGGCGACCCTCATTGCTTCCATCAATATTGTCGGCGGCTTTTTAGTCACCCGCCGTATGCTGGACATGTTCAGAAAATAACCGGAGAAACCTAATGTCCCAAAGTTTAGTCACGATGTCCTACATCGTCGCCACCATTCTGTTCATCCTTAGCCTAAGTGGTTTAAGCAATCAGGAATCCGCCCGCCGGGGCAATTATTACGGCATGTTAGGCATGGCTATCGCCATTATAGCGACGGCTTTAAGCGGCTCTGTCACCGCTTACGAAACCCTCTTCGGCGCGGTATTGGTGGGTGGCTGCATCGGCGCCTTCGCGGCGGCAAAAATTCATATGACGCAAATGCCGGAACTGGTCGCCATTATGCACAGCCTAGTCGGCCTGGCGGCAGTTTTGGTCGGTTATGCCAATTTTATGGACAGCTCAATCCATATTGGGGGGGTGGAAAAAACCATTCATGAAATAGAAATTTATGCGGGTATTTTAATCGGTGCAATCACCTTTTCCGGTTCGGTCATCGCCTTTGGTAAGTTGAGCGAAAAAATCACCGGCAAACCCCTATTGTTACCAGGAAGGCACTGGCTTAACCTGGCGTTGCTCCTCGGCGCCATTGTGTTGGGTTTCACTTTTTTGGATCAAATAGACGATGGCGTAGGGGCCTTGCCTTTGCTGTATATGGATACTAGCGGCGCCTTCCCCTTAGTTATCATGACGTTGATCGCGCTATTTTTTGGTATGCACATGGTCATGGCAATTGGCGGCGCCGACATGCCCGTCGTGGTGTCCATGCTCAACAGTTATTCCGGCTGGGCCGCAGCGGCAACTGGTTTTATGCTCGGCAATGACCTGTTAATCGTCACTGGCGCGTTGGTCGGTAGCAGCGGGGCTATCTTGAGTTACATCATGTGCCACGCCATGAACCGGAATTTTATCAGCGTTATTGCCGGGGGGTTTGGCACAGGAAACGGTGGCCCGGCAGCCGTTATTGAAGGTGAAGTGCAGCCAATCAATGCCGAAGATACCGCAAAATTATTGTTGTCGGCAAAAAACATCGTGATTATCCCTGGTTACGGCATGGCAGTCGCCCAAGCCCAGCATACCGTTAATGACATCACCAAATTATTGCGCGAAAAAGGCAAAAAAGTGCGTTTTGGCATCCATCCAGTCGCAGGCCGTATGCCCGGACATATGAACGTCTTGCTGGCGGAAGCCAAAGTGCCTTACGACATTGTTTATGAAATGGATGAAATTAACGAGGACTTCCCGCATGTCGATGTCTCCATCGTCATCGGCGCCAATGATATAGTCAACCCGTCAGCCCTCGATGACCCTAACAGCCCGATAGCGGGTATGCCGGTGTTGGAATGCTGGAAAGGCGAAACCACCATAGTATTGAAACGGAGCATGGCATCGGGCTACGCCGGTGTTGGCAACCCATTGTTTGTTATGGACAATACCCGCATGTTATTTGGTGACGCCAACACCAGTATGCAGGCGGTTTTAAAGGCGTTGCAGGGTTGATGGGGTTCGTGTGAAGAACCACTTCACACAAAGCAGTTGCCGTGTAGGTTGGGGTGACGCAGGGTTCGCACACTCACCCCAACCTGCACAACCATCATACTGTGATAGGAATATAAATGACCGAGACTCATCCGTTACACACGTCAAACACCATAACCCTTTGCACGGTATCACCTTGGAGACGATAGTCACAGAACTGGTGGCGCACAATACGGTAGCCAAGCGCATCCCCGTACGCTGCTTTAGCAGTAGCCCCAGTATCAGCTCCAGCCTAAAATTTTTGCGCAAAATGCCTTGGACACGCGAAAAAGTAGAAGGTCTTTACGGGGTTATGCAGCGCGAGATTAAGTGTTCTGAAAATCCTTAGCACCAGAAACTTTACATGGCCGACAACCGGACAAGCCAACAAAGAAAATGACGTTATTTGCCACTGTAGCGGCACGACTGAAGGACGGATTAAGGCATTGATTGACAATAAAATTAACGACTTAGATAGCCTGTCGAGAATGACTGGCGCATGTTCAGGATGTGGAAGCTATGAAGCTTCAATATTGGAGCTGTTGGCAAATTATAACGGATTCGATTGTGTATCCGGCATTACGCAACGTGGATAATTAAAACGGTGCTTTCTATTTTTCAATAACTTGGAAAAAAGTCTCGCCTTCCCTAATCATACCCAGCTCATCCCTGGCCCTTTCTTCCAAAGCATCCTGGCCTTGCCTGATGTCTTCCACCTCGGCGTACAAGGCTGCATTACGGTGCTGCTTTTCTTCAACTCGTTTTTTTAATTCCTCAAGACGCAACTCGTACGCTTTTATCTGCGGAATGCTGCCATCACTGCCATACCATAACCGGTATTGCAAATGCGCAGTGAACAAGATGATGAAAATGACTATAAACTTCATAAGCCTAGAATAAACCGTAAAAACCGAGGAAACTAGCTTACACCAGCCCCTCGGCTTTTTACCTAATTAAAGCGTTTTAAATGCGCTACGGCCAGCGTACACGCAGTTGTCGCCCAACTCTTCTTCGATTTTCATCAAGCGGTTGTATTTGGCAACACGGTCGGAACGGCTTAATGAGCCGGTTTTAATTTGTCCAGTGCCGGTTGCAACCGCCAGATCAGCAATCGTGGTGTCTTCGGTTTCGCCTGAACGGTGCGATACGACGGCCGTGTAACCTGCCGCATGCGCCATGTTGATGGCCGCCAAAGTTTCGGTCAACGTGCCGATTTGGTTGACCTTAATCAGGATCGAGTTGGCGATGCCTTTGTCGATGCCTTCTTGCAAAATTTTTGGGTTGGTCACAAACAAGTCGTCACCGACCAATTGCACTTTGCCGCCCAATTTTTCAGTTTGGTCTTTCCAACCCGCCCAATCGTTTTGGTCCAGACCATCTTCAATCGACAGGATTGGGTATTTTTCCACCCAAGTCGCCAGGAAATCATTCATTTTAATGGAGTCAAAGCTTCTGTTTTCGGCAGACAGCACATAACGGCCATCTTGGTAGTATTCAGAAGCCGCCGCATCCATGCCTAAGAAAATGTCCACACCCGCTTTGTAACCGGCTTTTTCGATGGCTTCCAAAATGACTTCAATGGCTTCTTCGTTAGAAGACAGGTTAGGCGCAAAACCGCCTTCATCACCTACTGTTGTCGCCAAGCCTTTGGCTTTTAAGACTTTTGCCAAGTTATGGAACACTTCAGCACCGTAACGGATGGCTTCACGGAAGGTTGGCGCACCGACTGGCAAAATCATGAACTCTTGCAAATCAACGCTGTTGTCCGCATGTGAACCGCCATTGATGATGTTCATCATTGGCACGGGCATGATGAATTTGCCGCTTTTGTTCAGGTATTTGTAAAGCGGGACACCAGCATCTTTAGCTGCTGCATGGGCAACTGCCATGGACACTGACAAAATCGCATTCGCACCCAAACGGGCTTTGTTGTCTGTGCCATCAAGTGCAATCATGGCGTTATCAATGGCTTCTTGGTCATTCGCATCCATACCCAAGACTAAAGTGCGCAGTTCGGTATTGACATTATTGACCGCGTTTAACACGCCTTTGCCCAAATAACGGCTTTTATCGCCGTCACGCAATTCAATTGCTTCACGCTCACCGGTTGATGCGCCTGATGGCACCATCGCGCTGCCGACAACGCCGGACGCCAAGGTTACATCAGTTTCTAACGTGGGGTTGCCGCGTGAGTCTAAAATTTCTCTGGCTTTGATTTCTATGATATTGCTCATGTTATTGAATAGCTCCAAGTGTTAAAAAATAAAAAATAACGATGTGTTGCCTAACGGTTTTCAGCCTAACTATAACTGCCGTTCAAATCGGGTCTTGACAGGCCAGTAATGAACAGGCATAGCAATGCCTTTAAAACTTATAACGTTGTTTCGATAAACGGCTGACCCTTAACTGCTTTATCCAAAATCAACAATGTTTCCAATAGCTCACGCATCCGGTGCAGCGGCCACGAATTTGGCCCGTCGCTTTTGGCTTCGGCTGGGTTCGGATGGGTTTCCATGAACAATCCGGCGATACCGACGGCAACCGCCGCTCTGGCTAACACGGGGACAAATTCGCGCTGGCCGCCTGAACAGCTGCCTTGCCCGCCGGGCAATTGCACCGAATGCGTGGCGTCGAACACCACGGGGCAATCGGTGTCACGCATCACCGCCAATGAGCGCATGTCGGAAACCAGATTGTTGTAACCAAACGATACCCCGCGTTCGCAAACCATGATTTGCCGGTTACCGGTCGCTTTGGCCTTGTTGGCGACATTCGCCATGTCCCACGGCGCGAGGAACTGGCCTTTTTTGATGTTGACCGGAATGCCTTGCGCGGCAACGGCTTGGATAAAGTTGGTTTGCCGACATAAAAAAGCGGGCGTTTGCATGACATCAACCACGCTTGCCACTTCCGCAAGCGGGGTGTCTTCATGGACATCGGTCAAAACCGGCACGCCGATTTGTTGCTTGACCTTCGCCAAAATTTCCAAGCCACGTTCCACACCCAAACCACGGAAGCTTTCGTGTGATGAGCGGTTGGCCTTATCAAACGACGATTTGTAAATAAAAGGGATGTTTAACGCCGTTGTCAGTTCCTTCAAATAGCCTGCCGTATCTAAAGCCAGTTGTTCGCTTTCGATGACGCAAGGGCCTGCGATTAAGAATAAGGGTTGGTCCAAGCCGACTTCAAAGCCACATAATTGCATGAGTTTTCTCGTTGTTATTTAGTGTTACGTTATGCTTCTGGCCAATTTTCAAAAAATTGGCCCGATTGACCAAACCAGTAGTGGCTACTACAGCCAAGCCATCGCCTATTTATCAGCCTGTTTATGTTGCGCCGCCGCTGCGACAAAGCCCGAAAATAGCGGATGTCCCTTACGCGGCGTCGAAGTGAATTCAGGATGGAACTGGCACGCCAAAAACCACGGGTGCGTAGGTATCTCAATCACTTCCACCAAGCGGCCATCTATCGATTTGCCGGAAAACCGCATACCTGCCTGTTCCAGCTTTTCAAAATACTGGTTATTAAATTCGTAACGGTGACGGTGCCGCTCAGTAATCACATCCTTTTGGTACAAGCTAAAAGCCAAAGTATCGTGTTTCAATCGGCATTGCTGGCCACCTAAGCGCATCGAGCCACCTAAATCGGAGTTTTCATCCCTAACTTCCAGGCGGCCGCTTTCCGCCGTCCATTCGGTGATCAAACCAATCACCGGATGCGGTGAAGTGGGTAAGAATTCGGTGCTGTGCGCGCCTTCCAAGCCTGCCACATCACGGGCAAATTCAATCACCGCCGCCTGCATGCCAAGACAAATTCCCAAATACGGGATATTGTTTTCGCGTGCGTAACGGACAGTGGCAATCTTGCCTTCGACTCCACGCTCACCAAAACCACCAGGCACTAAAATAGCATCGACATCTTTAAGCCTGCCAACCCCCTCATCCTCGATGATTTCTGAATCGATATAAACGATGTTGACCTTGATGCGGGTGCGGATACCGGCATGGATTAACGCTTCATTGAGCGATTTATAGGCGTCGGAATGGTCGACATATTTACCGACAATCGCGATATTGACGCTATCGGTAGGATTACCAAGCCCTTCGAGCACCTGCCGCCATTCAGTCAAATCAGCAGGCGGCACATCAAGCCTCAACCGTTTGACAACAATATCATCAAGACCTTGGTCATGGAGCAATAATGGAATCCGATAAATCGAATCGGCATCGACGGCTGAGATAACCGCTTTTTCTTCGACATTGGTGAACAACGCGATTTTACGCCGCTCGCTGACCGGCACCATTTGCTCGGATCGGCAAATAAGTATATCCGGCTGGATACCGATACTGCGCAGCTCCTTTACCGAATGCTGGGTGGGCTTGGTTTTAATCTCGCCTGCCGAGCGGATGTAAGGCACCAGCGTTAAGTGGATAAACAGCGACCGGTCCGAACCGAGTTCAAAACGCATTTGCCGGATAGCCTCCAGAAACGGCAGGGATTCAATATCACCCACCGTGCCGCCGACTTCAATCAACGCCACATCCATGCCTTCGGCGCTTTGATAAATCCTGCTTTTTATTTCATCAGTGATATGCGGGATGACCTGCACGGTCGCGCCCAAGTATTCACCTTTGCGTTCACGGCGCAACACGCTGTCATAGACCTGACCGGTGGTGAAGTTGTTTTTCTTGGTCATCGTGGTTTTTAAAAACCGCTCATAATGGCCCAAATCCAGATCAGTTTCGGCACCGTCTTCAGTGACAAACACCTCACCATGCTGAAAAGGACTCATAGTGCCAGGATCAACATTGATGTAGGGGTCCAATTTAGTCATGGTCACTTTCAGGCCACGCGCTTCGAGAATGGCTGCCAACGAAGATGCGGCAATGCCTTTACCTAACGATGAAACAACACCGCCGGTAATAAAAATGTATTTTGTCATGTAGGTTATATGGGCGTTAGAAGGTAGCGTGGGGCGCATTCAAAACCTAAACATTTTAATCGACAATGATAAATTCGTCATGGTCTTTTGGGTTTTATTTGTTGTCGGCCGTCAATAGGCAGGCGCAAGGCCTAACCGCTTTAGTGGCACATCGCCTTAGCAAGGGACAAGCTGATACAGCCACTTTCTTTTTCGCTATAAAAATCTGCGCTTATCCAAAGATCGCCAACCGCAGCCAGCTTATTGTCGAGATAGACCAAGGGGATTGTCAGCCTTTCCCACGGCGGGACACCGGCTTCCTGAAACAGTTTTTTCAGGTCATGCCGTCCTTCCCTGCCTGGCAAATGGATCTTTTCGCCGCCGCTACGGGGCCTTATCTCGACAACGGCTTTTTCCCAGTGTTCCTGCAATATGCCAACCGACGAAGGGGCGTATGACAAAGCCTGCTGATGGCTGACCTTTATTGACGCCTGCCCTTTTGGCCAACGCTGGACGGCACAAACCTCCGGCTCAAATTCAAGTTGCCGTAGACAATACAACTTGTCCCGATAACGGCGTAGGCAATAGCCCCGCCCCGCCAGCACCGGCCCACTGTCTTCCCGCGCCGCCAGCACCTGCGCAAATAATCGGCTGATGACTGCCTGGGCAGGCATTTTCAACCCCCAATGCCCAAACCAATGCCGGATGACCAGTTGCTGTTCCGCCATATCAAGCCGTTGTAATTGGCTAATGGCTAAAGTGCCATCCACCTCATTGAAAACCGTTAAAAACAAGTCGCGCGCCAGCACCGAAACCAAACTTTGAGCTTGGGCGCAATGTTTGGCCGAACGTGAAACAGTTTTAGCCAGCGCTGGCCAACGTTGCCTGAGTAGCGGCACAATGCCGTTACGTAAAAAATTACGGTCATAATCGCTGAGTTGGTTGCTGGGATCTTCAACCCATTGCAATGCGTGCGCCTTAGCATAGCTGTTGATAGCTTGTTTAGGGACATCCAGCAACGGCCTAAGCAACAAACCCGACCCAAACGCCATGCTTTCGGGCATACCGGACAAACCTTTCAAACCGCTGCCACGGAACAATTGCAGCAACACCGTTTCCAGTTGGTCTTCCTGATGCTGGGCAAGCAACAACACATCGCCCTGATTGATGAGCGATTGCAAAGCTTGGTAGCGGGCGTTTCTGGCCGCCTCTTCCGGGCTTTCTCCGGGTTTGGCAAGGGCATTCACCCGCAGCAAAACAAACCTGACCCCCAAAGCCTTAGCTATTGACCGGCAATGCCCGCCCCACGCTTCCGCTTCAGATTGCAGGCCGTGATGCACATAAACAGCGGTGATCTTACCTTTAAATGCCGGCGACGCGGCGCACAAATGTAGCAACACGTGGGAATCAACACCACCACTATAAGCCACCAATAATCTGGCTGCCTGGCAGTGGCCTTGTAAGAAATTTTCTATATCTATAGTTAAAGGCATGAAAAGTGCTGTAATAAATCAAAATAAACGCAGGCAAATTTGTAAGCACCAATAATATCTGATCGCCAACCTAAACCGGTGCAAACAATGATTAATCCGCACCAACAAGGTGAAGCCGTTAAAATACCCGGCACGCTGGCTAAAGGCTTGCCGAAAGCCCTATAATTATTAATGCACTTTAAACTTCTGGAGAAATAAATGCACGTTGTTACATTGATTAAAGGTGATGGCATCGGCCCATCGATTATGGACGAAGCAGTTAAAGTCATCGACGCATCGGGCGTAAAAATTACGTGGGAAGAAGCCTATGCCGGCATGTCGGCGTTTGAAAAATTCGGCACACCATTGCCTGAAGAAACGATGGCGTCGTTCGACAAAACCCGGGTCGCCTTCAAAGGGCCGTTGACCACCGTGGTCGGCACCGGTTTTAGAAGCATCAACGTCGCCCTGCGCCAACAATACGATTTATATGCCAACGTGCGCCCCGCCAAAAGCTGGCCAGGCATTAAAACCCGTTACGAAGATGTTGATATTGTCATCGTACGTGAAAACACCGAAGGCTTGTATGCTGGCTTGGAACATTACCTGACCCCAAAAAAAGACATCGCCGAAAGCTTGGCGGTGGTCACCCGCGCCGCTTCGGAGCGTATCATTGATTATGCTTTCAAATATGCCCGCGACAACCAACGGCAAAAAGTCACCGTTTGCCATAAAGCCAATATTCTCAAATATACGCAAGGTTTGTTTTTAGATGTTGCCCGCGAGATTGCCCCCCGCTATCCTGACATCCAATTCGATGAAAAAATCATCGATGCGGCTTGTATGCACATGGTCATGAACCCTCAACAGTTCGATGTGGTCGTGACCACCAATATGTTCGGCGACATTCTCTCTGACTTAACCGCAGGCTTGGTCGGCGGATTGGGTCTGATCCCCGGCGCAAACATCGGCACTGATGCAGCACTGTTTGAAGCCGTGCACGGCAGTGCACCGGACATCGCCGGGAAAAACCTGGCCAACCCGATTGCCGTGATTATGGCAGGCGCGATGATGTTGACCCACTTAGGCGAACAAGAAGCCGCTGAGCGCGTCGTTAAAGCGGTGCAAAAAGTGGTTAATGAAGGCAAGTACGTCACACCGGATTTGAACCCTGATTCCAAGGCGGGCACAACGGAAATGGGCAGTGCGATTGTGGCGGCGATGGAATAACAACTGTAGGTTGGGGTGAGTATGCGAACCCCAACACTTGCCTCTCCGATGGATTGTGGTACCCAAGCCCATAAAGGGGTTCCCACCCACAACCTACAAAAAACACAGGCGATAGCTTGCCAGCTTGTTATCATGGTCTGTAGGGTGCTGTTCTCAATGTAGACCCTCTTTAATGCCATTATTTGTTAAGGCTTCCCTTTCTCTTTATCGTATTCCGCATGAGCCAGAATATCGAGGACATACAACTTTTTTGGGTGGCGGTAAAAATGGTAATGCTATTTTGGAGTCAAAAAATATGTTTTTTGACTCCGCTGTCACTTAAGCATTTGAATGTTTACCACTACCCAACTTATTAGGGTTGTATGGATTGCTGCTATCAAACGAATATTATTACCGCGAATATTAAAGGCGGAATGCCCCCCAAATTTTAAACACATTATTTAATACTCGCCAAGGAGCCCCCCATGCTAGAACAATACCGAAAACACGTAGAAGAACGCGCCGCTGAAGGCATCGTGCCTAAACCTTTAGATGCAGCACAAACCGCCGCCCTATGCGAACTCATCAAAAACCCACCCGCTGGCGAAGAAGCTTTCATCTTGGATTTGCTCGCCAACCGCATCCCCGCAGGTGTGGACGAAGCGGCTTATGTCAAAGCCGGATTTCTGACCGCGATTGCCAAAGGCGAGGCCACTTCTCCGATTTTAACGCCGGAAGATGCCACCGAATTGCTCGGTACGATGCTCGGTGGTTACAACGTCGCGCCGTTGATTGATTTGCTGGATGTCGCCGCGCTTGCGCCTATCGCCGCCAAAGCCTTGTCGCACACCTTGTTGGTGTTCGATGCCTTCCATGACGTGCAAACCAAAGCCGATTCGGGCAACGCTTACGCCAAACAAGTCTTACAATCGTGGGCGGACGCGGAATGGTTCACCAGCAAACCTGCCGTGCCGGAAAAACTCACCGTCACCGTGTTTAAAGTCACAGGCGAAACCAACACCGACGATTTGTCACCCGCACCCGATGCGTGGTCACGCCCTGATATTCCGTTACACGCCAAAGCCATGCTGAAAATGCCGCGCGAAGGCATCACCAACGCCGAGCAACAAATCAATGAATTAAAACAAAAAGGCTTCCCTGTCGCTTACGTTGGCGACGTGGTCGGCACCGGCTCGTCGCGCAAATCGGCGACTAATTCGGTACTTTGGTTCATGGGCAATGACATCCCGTTCATCCCCAACAAACGCGATGGTGGCGTGTGTATCGGCGGCAAAATCGCGCCGATTTTCTTCAATACGATGGAAGATTCCGGCGCATTGCCGTTTGAATGCGATGTAACGCGCTTATTGATGGGCGATGTCATCGACATTTTCCCGTATCAAGGCGTGGTCAAACGCCATGACAGCGAAGAAGTGGTGTGCTTGTTCAGCTTAAAAACCGATGTGTTGCTGGACGAAGTCCGCGCCGGAGGCCGTATCCCGCTGATTATCGGACGCGGTTTGACTGACCGGGCGCGTAAAGCGTTGGGCTTGCCTGCTTCTACCGTGTTTATCCGCCCAAGTGACGAAGCCGATTCCGGCAAAGGCTACACGCTGGCGCAAAAAATGGTCGGCAAAGCTTGCGGCGTGGCGGGTGTGCGCCCCAACACTTATTGCGAACCGCACATGACCACGGTCGGCTCACAAGACACCACCGGCCCGATTACCCGCGACGAGTTGAAAGACTTGGCTTGCTTGGGCTTCAGCGCCGACATGGTGATGCAGTCCTTCTGCCACACCGCCGCTTACCCCAAGGCCGTGGACGTCAAGACCCACCGCGAACTGCCCGCCTTCATCAGCAACCGCGGCGGCGTGTCCCTGCGCCCCGGTGACGGCGT
>DIUY01000019.1 GCA_002422395.1 Methylococcaceae bacterium UBA6146
TGATCTACCAGATGGCCCTCGGCGCTCGCGTGATTTTGAAATAGGCGAACTTACCTGGTGCGCCCATTTAAATGTTTTAATAGCGCGGCTCTAAAAACTATAACCAAACTTTTAATACTGAAGGGAAAACGATGCAAATTCATAAAACCGATCTTCCGGGCGTTTTGATTATTGAACCAAAAGTTTTTGGTGATGAGCGCGGTTTTTTTATGGAAACTTGGAATCAGGAACGCTATGCCGATAGTGTGACAGGCGATAATTTTGTCCAGGACAATGTGTCCTTTTCCAGAAAAGGCGTCTTGCGCGGCCTGCACTTCCAAAAGATAAACCCGCAAGGCAAGCTTGTTTACGTTTTACAAGGTGAAGTCTTTGATGTCGCCGTTGATGTCCGTATCGGTTCGCCGACTTTTGGGCAGTGGACGAGCGTTGTGCTGTCTGCTGACAACAAACGGCAGTTTTTTATTCCCGCAGGTTTTGCACACGGTTTTTGTGTGACCTCTGACGCGGCGTTGTTCGCTTATAAATGCACCGACAAATACAACCCCCAATCAGAAGGCAGCGTGTTATGGAACGATCCTGACCTTAACATCCCGTGGCCGACTGATGCGCCGGAATTGTCGGCAAAAGATAGCCAAGGCATTAAATTGGCTGATTTCCCGCAAGAGCTTCTTCCCACTTTCTAAAGCGATATTGTTATGAACAAAACTATTCTTGTGACAGGCGGCGCCGGTTTTATCGGCTCCAATTTCGTTATGGGCTGGTTAGCACAGTCTGATGCCACGGTCATTAATCTGGATTACCTGACTTATGCCGGTAATATGGAAAACCTTGCCTCGCTGGACGGGGACAGCCGCCATATCTTCGTTAAGGGCAATATCGGCGACGCCGAATTGATAACCGGATTATTGGCAACCCACCAACCTTGCGCGGTCGTCAATTTTGCGGCTGAGTCGCATGTTGACCGGTCTATCCATTCCCCTGAAGATTTCATCCAAACCAATATCGTCGGGACTTTCCGGTTGCTGGAGGCCACCCGTAATTATTGGAACGGCTTGTCGGCAGAAGATAAGGCCGCTTTCCGTTTTCTGCATGTGTCCACCGATGAAGTTTATGGCTCACTGAAAAAAGACGATCCGGCATTTAGCGAAACTAACCGCTATGAACCTAACAGCCCATATTCGGCAAGCAAAGCCGCCAGCGACCATTTGGTCCGCGCTTACCACCATACTTATGGCTTGCCGGTGCTGACGACTAACTGCTCAAATAACTACGGCCCGTACCATTTTCCGGAAAAACTGATTCCGTTGCTGATCACCAATGCGTTGGCCGAAAAAAACTTGCCGGTTTACGGCGATGGCCAGCAAATCCGTGACTGGCTTTATGTCGCCGACCATTGTTCAGGCATCCGCCGGGTGCTGGAAGCCGGCAGAGTCGGGGAAACCTATAATATCGGCGGCTGGAATGAAATGGCCAACATTGATATTGTCCATACAGTTTGCGATTTATTGGATGAGACGCGTCCGCGTGCCGATGGCAAATCTTACCGTGAACAAATCACGTTTGTGACCGACCGCCCAGGCCATGACCGCCGTTATGCGATAGACGCCAGCAAAATTGAAAAAGAATTAGGTTGGAAACCTGCCGAAACGTTTGCCACCGGTATCCGTAAAACGGTGCAGTGGTATTTGGATAATCCCGAATGGGTGGCGCATGTCCAATCGGGTGCGTACCGCGATTGGGTGGAAAAAAATTATGCGGGGCGGGATTGATGAAAATATTGCTGCTCGGTAAAAATGGCCAAGTTGGCTGGGAGTTGCAACGTGCTTTGGCACCGCTAGGCGAAGTGGTTGCGCTTGACCGCCATGCTGACAACGGCTTGTGTGGCGATTTGGGCAATCTGCAAGGTTTGGCCGCCACGATTGATTTGTTGCAACCTGATGTCATTGTCAACGCGGCGGCCCATACTGCCGTGGATAAGGCCGAAAGCGAGCCGGAACTGGCCCGCACGATCAATGCCTTGGCCAGCGGCGTGTTGGCGCAGGCGGCCAATCGTTGCGGCGCATGGCTGATCCATTATTCGACCGATTACGTGTTTGATGGGGGGGGTGACAAACCGTGGCAGGAAACGGATGCGACCGGGCCACTAGGTGTTTATGGCGCGACAAAACTGGAGGGCGAGCAGCTGATACAACAATCAGGCTGTCGGCATATTATTCTGCGCACCAGCTGGGTTTATGCCGCACGCGGCAATAACTTCGCCAAGACCATGTTGCGTCTAGGCCAAGAGCGTGACAGCCTTAACGTCATTGACGACCAAATCGGCTCGCCCACCGGCGCGGAACTGTTGGCTGATGTCACTGCCCACATTATCCGTACCGCCCAGCAGCGGCCTGAGGTGTCGGGTTTGTATCATCTGGTTGCCAAAGGTGAAACATCATGGCATAGCTACGCCGCTTTTGTCTTGGATTTTGCCCGTGCGGCCGGCATTGGGATAAAAGCCGCGCCTGATGCCATTCTCCCCATCCCCACCAGCGCCTTCCCAACGCCCGCCAAGCGCCCGCACAATTCCCGTTTGGCGACCGATAAGCTGGAAAAAACTTTTAATTTGACCTTGCCGCCTTGGCAAACAGGCGTGACGCGTATGCTCACCGAAATACTCAGCAAATAACGGAATCCGACTATGATACTTTCAGCATCAACAACACCCTCTTCGGCCACCATTCCATCCAGATGCGGCATTATTCTGGCGGGCGGATCAGGGACCCGGCTCTATCCGGTCACTAAAGTTGTCTCCAAGCAGTTGCTGCCGATTTATGACAAGCCGATGATTTATTACCCGCTGGCCACCCTGATGCTGGCAGGTATCCGCGATATTCTGATTATCTCCACACCGCAAGACACGCCCCGTTTTGAGCAATTGTTAGGCGATGGCGGCGGCTGGGGGCTGAATATCCAATATGCCGTGCAGCCTAGTCCCGACGGGCTTGCCCAGGCGTTTATCATTGGCAAGGAATTTGTTGGCAACCAACCTACCGCACTGGTGTTGGGCGACAATATTTTCTACGGCCATGATTTGCATGTCCAACTGGAACGCGCCATGACCAGGACTGACGGAGCCACAGTGTTTGCTTACCATGTCCATGATCCTGAGCGTTACGGCGTGGTGGCGTTTGATCATGAAGGCTGCGCCACGTCGTTGGAAGAAAAACCGGCACAGCCTAAATCCAATTATGCCGTGACCGGTTTGTATTTTTATGATAACGACGTCATTGATATTGCCACTAATCTTAAGCCATCGCCGCGAGGCGAGTTGGAAATCACTGATGTCAACCGCATCTATCTGGAACGCAAGCAACTGGCGGTGGAAATTTTGGGGCGTGGTTTTGCTTGGCTAGACACTGGCACCCATGAAAGCCTGATTGAGGCCAGTAATTTCATTGAAACCATCGAACATCGGCAAGGCTTAAAAATCGCCTGCCCCGAAGAGATTGCTTTCCGCAAAGGCTATATTGATGCCGAACAGCTGCAAAGGCTGGCGCAACCCTTGGCTAAAAACGGCTATGGCCAGTATCTTTATAACCTTTTGAGCGATAAGGTGTTGTGATAGTCGGCTGTTTTTAGCATTCTGCCCGCTGTCCTTTAAGTTACGGGGGACAGCATTCCCCTTGTGCCAATCGCCAGTTATGAGGCTAGTTATGACAATGGCGACACTTTCCCTTTTCCGCTGCTTAACATGACTTCCGGTTTACTGCATAAACAAACGGTTTTTTTGATTGAGGAGCAAGCAAACCCGTCCACCGACTTTTTCATCCTGCCGGTTTTTGCCGCCGAAAACCACACCGTCATCCGCTGCGGGCACGCTGATTTGCCCAGCCGCGAGGCACTGACCAATGCCGTGGTCGTTTTTGTCCGTTATATCCCTGCCGCTTGGTTAAAGCTGGTTACCGCAGCCCGCCAGCGGCTACGTGCGCTCATTTTTTTTATGGATGACGATGTGCTGGATTTTTCAGCCTCAGCGCAAATGCCGCTCAGTTACCGCAACAAATTAGTCCGTCTGGCTTTGTCCCGCTATAGCTGGTTGCGCCGTCAACATGCCCGGCTCTGGGTTTCCACCCCTTATCTGGCCGATAAATATGCCGACTGGCCACCCCAATTGGTTTTGCCCACCCCCATCCCTTTGCCCAATCGGGTCCGGCGGGTTTTTTACCATGGTTCCGTCGCAACGCATAAGGCGGATATCCGTTGGTTGCGGCCGGTGTTGGAAGAGGTGCTGCATAAAGATCAACAGGCTGTTTTTGAGATTATTGGCAAACAGGATGTCTTTCGGCTGTACCAAGGGTTGCCGCGCGTCACCGTGTTGCATACCTTGAAATGGCCAGCCTATCAGGCTTTTTTGACGATGCAGGAACGGCATGTGGGCTTAAACCCGTTGCTGGATATCCCGTTTAACCGCGCCCGTTCTTACACAAAATTTTTTGACATAACACGTTGCGGTGCGGTTGGCATTTACACGCCTGACAGTGCTTGCGCGTCGGTTGTCACCCACCAGCAACACGGCTTGGTCGTAGGGCTTGACCAAGCGGCCTGGGCCACCGCCATTTTGAGCCTCACCCAGGATGATGCGTATTGGCAAACGCTATTGTGTAACGCCCAGGCAAAAATGCTGGCATTGACGGTGCAGGCGCAACACGCTTATGCCGATTTGCGTAAGTTTGACAAGTAGATGGACGCTGACGAGCAAACAACAAACGTGCCAATCGGCTGTGCTTTTTTAAAAAAGCCAGGCCTTTTCACGCTGTGGGCATTAAACCGCCAATGGTGTGCGCCAGTGGTGTACGCTGGTTTTCCGACAGGGTTCCGCTTGCTATCGGTGTCCGCACGGTGGCGGGGCAGCACACCGCTGCATTTGGCTGATGGCTTTGTTCATTTGGACCCTGACGGGCCGCCGCTATCGCTGATTGCCGATGAGCAGGGCAATTACCAAGACGCAGGCCGGGCGTCAAGCCTGGAAACACAGGTCATAGCCTCTTCTTTACCGGCGCAGCATGACCGGGCCCGCAAGCTGATAACCTTATGGCAGACGCATAAGGTGTCGCGTTATAACCATTGCCGGACTTATCAGGGTGCGTTGCCATTGCCTTATGTTTTAGTCATCGACCAAGACGCCACGGATGCTTCGATAGCCTCCGGTTTAGCGGATGCCGATTGTTTTCAGCGTATGCTTGACGCGGCCTTGCAAGAAAACCCCGATTGCCACGTCGTGGTCGCCCCTTGTTCTGGTACGCGGCACAAAAAATGGCGCGGGCATTTTGATTTTGCCCGCCTAGCCGCACAACCACGCATAACAACCCTGACCGGACAGGCACATCCCGCCCCACTCCTTGAGCACGCGCAAGCGGTGTATTGTGTGGCCTCGCCTATCGGTTTTGAAGCCCTGTTATGGGGCAAACGGGTGCGCACTTTTGGCCTGCCATTTTATGCGGGCTGGGGGCTAACTGAGGATGACAGGCCCGCACCGGCACGGCGTAAACCCGTGGCACTGGAGAATCTCGTCTATGCCTGCTTAGTGGCCTGTTCCTGTTACCTTGATAAGGAAACCGCACAACCGTGCGGGCCGGAACAGCTCATTGCTTGGGTTGGCCTGCAACGGCGGATGCGCGGGCGGTTTCCGCCGACAGTTTATGCCTACAATTTCTCATCTTACAAAATGCCGATAGTCCGGCGATTTTTTCAAGGCAGCCAGGTCGTGTTTGACGCGCCCGTGGAGACGTTGCCGGAGCAAGCCACCGTCGTGACATGGGGACGGCGTACGCCCAAAGCTTCAGAAAACGTGGCTAATGCTGTGCGTCTGGAAGATGGCTTTATCCGTTCTGTAGGCCTAGGGGCTGATTTGGTGGCACCGCTGTCATGGGCGATGGATACGCGGGGCATTTATTACGATGCGACTTGCGCTTCCGATCTGGAAGACATTTTGGAACATGGCGTGTTTGATAACCTGCTTATTGGCCGGGCCCGGCAGTTACGCCACCGGCTGGTCACCGAAGGTTTGACCAAATACAATGTTGGCGGCAGCGGTTGGCGGCGTCCCGATAGCAGTGTTTGCGCCAACAACACGGTGATCCTGGTGCCCGGTCAAGTCGAATCGGATGCGTCGCTGGCCTTTGGCGCCCCCGTGGTCCGTAAGAATTATGATTTGTTAGCGGCGGTGCGTGCCGCTAATCCGCAGGCTTATATCGTTTATAAACCACATCCCGATGTGGTTGCCGGACTGCGCCAAGCGGGGCAAGGCGAGGTTGACGCACACCATTGCTGTAATGAAATAGTCATTGATGTGGCAATGGCGCAATTGCTTTTACAAGTCGATGAAGTCCATACCCTGACATCGCTGACTGGCTTTGAGGCCTTGCTGCGCGGAAAAAAAGTCGTGTGTTATGGCTTGCCTTTTTATGCGGGCTGGGGTTTGACGGCTGATGTCTTGCGGCTGGAGCGGCGCACACGGAAACTGGCCTTGGATGAGCTGGTTGCCGGTGTGCTGATCCTTTACCCGACTTATGTCAGCCGCACAACCGGCAAATTTACGACGCCGGAACGGGCATTGGCAGAATTGTTGCTGTGGCGGGACAATACGGCAACGTTGTTGCCTTGGTGGCGCAAAGGGCTGCGCTGGTTGTTAAAGCTGGAGCGGCAATTTGATGATTTTTTTCGGCAAGGGTGACAAGTCATGCCTGCCCGTCATTAAAGGCCAAGGCCTTGGTTTAGTCACCAAAGCCCCGGTTACCCTGCAAGCCGCCGGTATGGATTGCAATAATGCGTTGCCCGGCGGAAAAATAATCTTTTTTTAGCAGATCATAAAGGCCATACAGCATTTTTCCGGTATAGACAGGCTCTAGCGGGATTGCCGTTCTGGTTTCAAATGCGGTGATGAACGCCATTAATTGAGCGTTGGTCTTGGCGAATCCGCCAAAGTGGTAATCCAGATTGACCTGCCAGTTATCCTGTTGCTGTTCCAACAATGCGGCAATCTCGGCGGTTAAAAAACCGGCATTTTTTAATGCCGCAAAACCTATGATGGACGCCTTCGCTGGTGCGGCAGCTATAAGCCCTGCCAATGTCGTGCCTGTGCCACAAGGCACGCAAAGCACATCATAAGGGCTGTCCAGCTCGTGCACCAGCTCGGCAATGCCTGGTAAGGCCAAGGTTTGGGCGCCGCCTTCGGGCAGCCAGTATTGGCCAGGCTTTATGCCCGGCAACGCCTGCCAATGTTTATAAAGTCTAAGTTGCCGGTAGTCGGTGCGGGACACAAACTTAAGTTCCATGCCCCAGCCACGCATATCGGCCAAGCTAGGTGTCAATACATTAGGTTGTCCACCGCGAATAAAACCAATGGTTTTTAAGCCTAAAACATGCCCTGTATAAGCAAGCGCATGCAGATGGTTGGAGTAGGCGCCGCCCATGCTGATAAGCGTGTCAGCACCTAACGACAAAGCATGCTGGAGGCTGTATTTAAGTTTGCGCCACTTGTTGCCTGAAATGACCGGATGCAGCAAATCATCGCGTTTCAGCCAAAGCTCGACGGTTCGCTGTCGGAACAGCGGGTCATTGATGCGGGTAAGCGGTGAGCGGTTGAAGGTTTTTTCAAGTGCGCCAAGAGCGGACGGCATGGCCATCAGTCTATTGGCACTAGCGGCTGAAGGGTGTCATTGCTGCGCACAGGAACGCCATAGGATTTATTGGGCTTTTTCGCAGCGGGGCAATCGATGCCAAAACGTTGCACGGGGTTGTCGAGTTTAAGTGCGGTCAACTGCCCGCCCCAAAGGCAGCCGGTGTCAATGGCGTAACAATTCCCGCTTTCGTAATAACCTAGCGTGGACCAATGCCCGCAGACAATACGCAGCTGGGCATTTTTACGGTTTGGTGCGTCAAACCAAGGCATCAGGCCTTTAGGCTGGGAGCCGGGTGGGCCGCTATTGGCAAAATCGAGCTTGCCGGTGGCATCACAATAACGCATACGGGTAAAGCAATTGACGATAAACCGTAACCGGGCCATGCCTTTTAAGTTGGATGACCACACATTAGGCTTGTTGCCGTACATTTGCTTTAAAAAAACCGGATAATCAGGGCTTCTTAACGTTTGTTCCACTAAGGCCGCCATTTTTTTGGTCTTTTTAAAATCCCATTGGGGCGGCAAGCCGGCGTGCAGCAGGCAAAAATCGTCGTTGTAATGGAACAGTGGCCGATACCTTAGCCAATCGATCAGTTCGTCTCGGTCAGGGGCTTCAAGCACCTGCGTGAGCGCATCTTTTTTAAGGGCGATTTTGGGGGCGCAGGAGGCGGCCAGCAAATGCATGTCATGGTTGCCCAGCACGGTGACTGCGGCATCACCTAAGCCTTGGACAAAACGCAGTGTTTCCAATGACTTAGGGCCGCGATTGACTAAGTCGCCGGCAAACCACAATTGATCCGAGTTTTCATTAAAAGCGATGAAATCAAGCAGCCTTAACAGCTCGTCGTAACAGCCTTGAACATCGCCAATTGCGTAAATGGCCATTTAATGCAGGGTTCTGGGGATGGATAAGGTAAAGCGGGGGATTTCAGCGTTAAAATCTTCACCGTTATCAGAGTGCATATTATAAACGCCCTGCATAGTCCCGACTGGGGTTTCTATAATGGCGCCACTGGTATAAGTAAAGGTTTCACCCGGTTTAAGGTACGGCTGCTCACCCACCACGCCTTCGCCCCTGACTTCCTGGATCTTGCCGTTGGCATCGGTGATTAACCAGTGCCGGCTTAACAGCTTGGCGGCAACTTCACCTTCATTGGTGATGTTGATAGTATAGGCGAAGACATAGCGGCCTTTCTCCGGCACGGATTGCGCCGCTATAAAATGAGGCGTGGCTGCAACGACTATTTTGTTTTTTTCTTTCATTATTAGATGATATGGCATTTAGTTAGCGGATTATTTCAGCGTAACTTACCGCTAAACGCAAGCAACTATTTTCTTAATCTTTTACCAAACAGCAGGGCAAGACATTGCACATTCATATTTTAGGTATTTGTGGCACGTTTATGGGCGGCTTGGCGTTGATTGCCAGACAGCTCGGTTATCAGGTCAGCGGTTCGGATCAAAACGTCTATCCGCCGATGAGCACACAACTGGAGGCACAGGGCATCCGCTTGATGGAAGGTTATCGGGCTGAAAACCTTGACGGCAAACCGGATCTGGTGATTATTGGTAATGCTTTATCGCGCGGCAACCTAGAGGTTGAGGCGGTGCTTAACAAAGGCTTGCGCTATGTTTCCGGGCCGCAGTGGTTGGCAGAGCATGTGTTACAGGACAAATGGGTGTTGGGCGTAGCGGGGACGCACGGCAAAACGACGACAACCAGCATGTTGAGCTGGATATTAGAGCATCAGGGCTTTAACCCTGGCTTTTTAATTGGCGGTGTCCCGCTTAATTTTGGCATCTCCGCACGGCTGGGCGAATCGTCATTTTTTGTGGTTGAGGCCGATGAGTACGACAGCGCATTTTTTGACAAACGCTCCAAATTTGTCCACTACCGCCCGCGCACGGCGATATTGAACAATCTGGAGTTTGACCATGCGGATATTTTTCCTGACTTGGACGCGATAAAAAAGCAATTCCACCATCTGGTCAGGACTGTCCCGGCCGAGGGCTTGATCATCAGCCCCGAAAACGACGGCAATATTAATGATGTGCTGGCAATGGGGTGCTGGACGCCCGTGCTAAAAACTTCCGTCAATGGCAAGGCAAGCTGGAATGCCGAGCTTATCAAGGCCGATGGCAGCCAATTTAAGGTGTTGCTCGACAATCAGGAGCAGGGCGTGGTCGAGTGGCCATTGACCGGCCTGCATAATGTTTATAACGCCCTCTCTGCTTTAGCGGCCGCCCATCATGTCGGCATCACGCCGCCCCATGCGGTCGCCGCCTTGGCGGAATTTAAGAATGTCAAACGCCGCATGGAAGTGCTCGCAAAAATAAATGGCGTCACACTTTATGACGATTTTGCCCATCATCCGACGGCGATCCAAACCACACTGGACGGCTTGCGCAAACAGGTGGGGCGCGAGCGCATCATTGCTATTGTCGAGCCACGCTCAAACACCATGCGCTTAGGCGTCCATACCGAAACGTTGGCAAAATCGCTGGCGGCTGCAGATTTGGCCGTCATTTACCAACCCCCCGCCTTGGGTTGGGATTTAAGTTTATTGAAAAAATATGCCGAAAACATCGAAATTTGCCCGTCGCTGGAAGATATTATCGCCCTGCTCAAGCAGGAAGCGCGTCACGGCGGCCATTTTGTGCTGATGAGCAATGGCAGTTTTGGCGGCATTTACCAACCGCTGCAACAGGCGCTGAGTTAATTGCCCCACTTCGGATTTAGGTGGTAGTTAAACTGTAACTGCCGCGTTACGACTGCGCGTCCTTGAAGGACGGGCAGTCGTCAGTCCCCGTGCTGGTGGTGGGTTAAATCTGTAGCTGCACGTTGATAAGCTGGCGTACAAACTTGGTTTGCCTCAGTACAAGCCACCCACCACATTTAACCCACTACCCACACTTTAATTGAGGAAATGCAATGCAGGGATCTTTAAAAAAAATGTCCAGCCAATTGGGCAGTCCGGTTCAGTATGAATTGGTTTTAGGTGACCAAAAAGTGCCGTTAAATGCGTTAATCGGCAAGCCGGTTAAGCTTAAACATACGGGGCGCATATTTTGTGTGCATTGTAATCGGGGCATTAAAAAGACTTTTAACCAAGGCTATTGCTACCCCTGTTTTGTCGCTTTGGCGCAGTGCGACCGCTGTATCATAAAACCGGAAACTTGCCATTATGCCGCCGGCACCTGTAGGGAACCCGCTTGGGGGGAGGCTTTCTGCTTTCAGCCGCATATCGTTTATTTAGCCAATTCCAGCGGCATCAAGGTGGGCATCACCCGGCAAACACAGGTGCCAACCCGCTGGATAGACCAAGGCGCAGTGCAAGCGCTACCGATTTTTAAAGTATCGTCACGCCACCTTTCGGGGCTGCTTGAAGTGGCTATCGCCAAACATATCAGCGATAAAACTAATTGGCAGCAAATGCTTAAACGCCAGGCCGAACCGCTGGCGCTCGTTGAGTCGCGTGACCTGCTAATTGCCTTATGCCAGACGGAACTGGCTGAACTTAAAGAGCGTTTTGGTGAACAGGCGTTAAGCTTGCTGACCGACGAACCGACCATTGACATCCAGTTTCCCGTAGATATTTATCCCGCCAAAATCAAATCGCTGTGTTTAATCAAAACACCCGACATCTCAGGTGTCCTGCAAGGCATAAAAGGCCAATATCTGCTGCTGGACACGGGCGTGATTAATATCCGTAAATATTCGGGTTATGAGGTTGAGTTCGTGCAGTAAGCGTCCATTTAGTCCTTAAATTATTTGGTTATAGATAGCGTTCGAGCCGTAACTGTTCGTGTTAACCATTACCCCGTTCCATTGCGGCGGCAACACTTAGCAAACTGATTTTTATCTTATCCAATGGCCTCCCATTGCCACTTTTAAAAACGCCCCACCCCTAAAAAATGTTATGAAGCAATACTTAGAATTACTTGAAAAAATCCTAACCGAAGGCCACCTAAAAGGGGACAGGACAGGCAGCGGCACACTGTCTATTTTCGGGCATCAAATGCGCTTTAACTTAGCGCACGGGTTCCCTTTGGTCACAACAAAAAAAATCCATTTAAAATCAATAATCCATGAGTTGTTGTGGTTTTTAAAAGGCGAAACCAATCTGGACTATTTACATAAGCACAATGTCACTATCTGGAATGAATGGGCAGATGGGCAAGGGGAGTTAGGGCCGATATATGGCAAACAATGGCGGTCGTGGCCCACACCGGATGGGCGTCATATCGACCAAATCGGCGAAGTTATCCGACAATTAAAACAAACGCCCAATAGCCGCCGCATTATCGTCTCAGCATGGAATGTCGCGGATTTGCCAGACGAGTGCATCAGCCCGCAAGCGAACGTCGCCCAAGGAAAAATGGCTTTAGCGCCTTGCCATGCATTTTTCCAATTTTATGTCGCCGATGGGAAATTGTCTTGCCAACTCTATCAGCGCAGTTGCGACACGTTCTTGGGGTTGCCGTTCAATATTGCCAGTTATGCCTTATTGACGCATATCGTGGCGCAGCAGAGTGGCTTGGAAGCTGGGGATTTTATCTGGACAGGTGGTGATGTGCATTTATATTTGAACCATCTGGAACAAGCCAAGCTGCAACTGGCACGGACACCGTACCCTTTGCCTGACTTAAGGGTAAAACATCAACCGACGTCGATATTCGGTTACGGCTATGAAGATTTTGAAATCATTGGTTACCAAGCACATGACCATATCAAAGCGGCAATTTCGGTTTGATTTCTTCTATATATAAAATAAACCCTATTAATCAATTGGTTGTAAATTGAAAAAAAGGTGGGTGGTTAAAATGGCTAAAAGTATTGGTAGTGGGTTAAATCTGTAATTTTAGTTCGTAATGTGGAGTGCAAACCTGGTTTGCGCCTGTATAACCCTAGGCTTGTACTCCAGCCACCAGATTTAACCCACTACCAAAGTATTAATATAGCCGACTTTATTTGGTTCTTGTCGGTTGTTGTTTTACCGCTTCACTTTCCCCTATGCAGAAAGTATAGTTATTATAAATATCATTATGTTATAGATGTTTTAGCGTAAATTAGGCGTAAAAATACCAGATTTCTATTTTATCTCACACCAAAAAGTAGATTTGCTGTTTTTACGCCGCACCAATTGCCGACGTTCCCAATATCCAAGACATAAAAAACCGCCCGAAGGCGGCCTTTCCCCTTGCTTGTTTTCAGGCATCCGCGTGGATTTCCCTTCCCCTGCACAACCGCATCAACGCCGCTTGGTCAGTGTCGGCCCCGGTGGGTTCGGGTTGCCAGTTTTCAAAGCGCGTCCCCGCTAATAGCGTTTGGTCATACCGTGGCCTGTCATTTACGAATGCAATCAGCTTTGCCAGTTCATCCTCCAATGGCTGGATGACAGCTAGGTAATGCTCATGCTCCCCTAGCGGTTTTGGCATGTCCTCCAAGACTTTTTCTATTTGCGCCTCGGTGAAGCCCTTTTTCACCAGTTCACCGGAAGTGACCCGCCAGCGTTCGGCATCGTCCTTGCGTTTTTGGCGGTGCAATGGGATTTCTTTCTCCAACTCGCTAACCCGTCTGTTGCAAAGTGTCGCCAGTTCCCTCATGCCCCTGTCCAACGCCTGTTGCTTGTCGGCCTGTACGGTGTCGTCCAAGGTGTCCGCAACCTCCTGAATCAATGCAATCGCTTGGCTAAGTTTCGGGTTCAATGCCGCCAATTTCGCGTAGCCGTTGAGTTCTCTGGCGAATTTGCCGCACTTTAGCCGCTCCGCTCCAGTCCGGTAATGACGGGGCGTAGGTCTCTGGCTAGTTCGGTAGCCATATATAAATGTTCCTTAGCCAGTATTTTGAGTAGCTGGCAAAGCCTAGTTGTTGTATGAGTGTTATGTCATCAAAACGTATTCAGCCACTTTATGTTCACCTAGGCCGCTATTAACCATCCTTCGGATGGTGATGATGTTATAGCCCTGCTCCTTTAGCTCTTGGATTCTCGCTGCCGGATGAAATACATCAAGATTTGTCCTGGCCTCCAAGGTGGTGATGCGTCCGTGTTGCTGTAGATAAGCCATCAGGCGTTGTTTTTGGCACTGGCTGTTAGTCGGTAAATTCATTTGCCGTGCCTCTTGATAAGCTTTTTAATCCATACCGCCGACATGCGGTACTTGACAGACAGTTCCCGAAGGTTGCGCCTATTGTATTCACTGGCAATCTGCTCATGCTTTAGGGCGATTTCGCCAGATAACCCGTTTTTCAAGTAGACGGTTTGACCGCCAAAGGTGTGAGCCACATTGGTGATGATATTTGCCGCGATAGCAGACGCTAAATCCTCGTCGATTTCTCGCCCGATCAAAACATCCTCGATAATTTGTCCGATTTCGTTGTAAAAGTCAGTAGCCATATTGCCCCCGTTGTTAAGTACGGCTTTATTAAAGCGCGTTTCCGAAAGGCGTTTAGGCAAGGTTTCCCAATATGGCTATATTGACTGTAAAAAGTATCGGCATAACCCGTTCAAAGGCCGCGCACCGGAAACGGCAAGCCTTTGTTTTGTAATTGGTTCGCCGTTGCGGGATGGTTGCGGGGTGACTTTTTGCGTCGGTTTCGAGCAGGTTTTAGCGCAACCAAAAAGTCACGCAAAAGCGACGCAACTAAAACTCTGCAAAAATGCGGTGTTGCGGATAAATCCACCAAATAGCGGTTAAACGCTTCCTTGAACTGGTCAATTTCAAAACCTTTGGGTGTGTGGTGTCCAGACAGATTGCAACCAAATACGCCATCTATGGCATTTTTGAACTGATATGATCTATCCACCCAATGACTTGATGACGGCTTGCAACCGTCCACATTCGGCGTTTGAATCGTGTAACGCCTTTTCAAGTTCCTGAACCCGTGCCGACAATTGGCTATAGTCATCCAAGCCCGTGCGCTTGGCTTCCCCGATCATGCCCACCAGCTCCACGGGTACGCGCATGGTGACGGTCTGCTTGCCCGTGGCCTTGCGCCCCGACCCTTGCCGGACACCGCCCCACTTGCCGCCGTGTTGCGGCTTGGTGGTGTGGGGCATCGGTGGAGCGTCAATAGCCGTGACAGTAGGCTCGATAGCCGCTGTATGGGTATCGTCAATTTCTGGTAATGGTTCAGATGTCGATAGGCCATCAGCCGCGCCAGTGCCGTTAAGCGTGGGCTGTCCAGCACCTTGGGCAGGGTTTAACTGTTCGTAATGCCAGCGGTAGATTGCCAGCTTCACTTCATCGGGCAGGCTCTTGGACTTGCTGATGATACCTAACGCGACCTTGGCCTTTTTGATGTGCGCCGCTACTTGCACCCTGCTTTTGCGTGAAAGCCCGTATAAGGCCGCTATGGCTTCCGCCAGTTTGCCCTTTCCATCGTATTGCATGTGAACCCCTTACTTGAATAATGTAACGTTTATCAAGATGATTTATGTAACAATAATCATATTGAATCATGTAACGGGTGTCATCTTGGTTAATGTAACCGTTATCAAGATGATTGATGTAACGCTTATCATGTGCTGTCACGCCGTTTCTTGATCTGGTAGGCACTCAGGCAATCCGACACGGTGACGTTAAGCCCGTGCTTGGTTTCGCCCGTGGCCTTGTCCTGCCATTCGGAAGGTTTTAGTCCGCCAATGACCGCCAAAGCGTCGTCCTTGCCCAGTTTGGCGATCCGCTCCGCCACTTCCCCGAAGGCAATGCCCGACACCACTATCGGCTGTGGTTCGCCCACATGCACCGATAGCAAGAAATGGGTGTAGGCATTGCCGGACTGCCCCGTTTTTAACACGATGTCCTTTATCAGTTTGCCGCTGATTAGCGCGTCGATCATGTGATGTTCCTTTAAAAAATTGTGGTTAGCGGCTGGATTTGTTCATGGTCAAAATCTTGACCATCCTATTTATGGGTGGCTAAAAACTCAGCCACCTTGACGCTCCCAAGTGGCGAAAACGTCCATAACCGCCGCCCGTGCCTTGTCGCTGTACCACTCGTTACCCAAGGCAATGATGGCTAAGGGTTTGGTCAGGCTTAAGACGTTACTCGGTGGATATTCTTGTCTGCACCAATATTGGTTGGGGTCTATGCCTGCCGCCAAGAACGCCTCACAAGCTCGTTCCAATACACAAACGTGCGGGGTCTGAGTGAGTGCGCCAATTTCGTAGCTGGTCAGAAAGCTTTCTAAAACATCGTTGTTCATGGTTCAATTCCTAAATAATCCGCACAGTGGCGCGGGTGGGTGTCCACGGGGCTGTAACGGGTAGGGCTGGCCTTGCATCGGCTTAGGTAGTTCAGGTGTCGGCATTCGCGGCAAAAGTGGCGCTCATCAAATGGGTATGGTTGGTTATGGACAGGGTTGCTAATTCTGCTAGTTTTGCTAATTAAGGGTACTTGCCCCCCGCTTTCTGCTCTGTAATTAGCAGAATTAGCAGGGGGGGGCGATTGTGTTTGGTAGCAATTCGGCTGGATTAAACCACATCATGTATGACTCTCCACGATAGCCTAGTTTTTACACCGTCAACCAACGTGCCGCTTTCGTTGGCGTCAACGTAGCCGTTATTAACCAACTCTTCTATGGCGGCTTTTAAGCGGGTCTTGTTGCGTAATTGACTAGGCCCATTTGTGAGTATCGGGGTTGTCCTGAACAGTGTCATGCCGCGTTCTTGTAGCCATTTTAACAACGATTCGGCATCCAGCAACGCCTGTGGTACTAATGCCGCGCCGCGTATGCGCAACGACTCCAATAGATACCACTGAACGATAGTTAGGCCGCGTTCAAGGTGCTTTCTGCTGATAGAACGGGTTGCCATGCCCCCCTCAATAACCGCCAATACGCCTGCAATCCGGCAAGCGTTTTCTAGGGCTTTGGATGCACGGTCTCTGAGTTCGGCAAGGTCATTGCCTTTTATCATCAAGGTTTCAAATTGGTTTGACGCGGCAACTGCCAACTGGATTGCCTCATCGTCCAAGGGCAACTCCACGGGGTCAAGCTCCTGTGCCGTCTTTCCGGTGCGCGGTTCGGCCTCCATCAAATCTGACAGCACTTTAAACAGTGCGTTTGACTTCGCGGCGTTCCCCCGCCCATTCAAATTTATCAACGTGCCGTGTGCCGATAGTTGATTCAGGCCAGGCCACTAGGCAACGGGCTAAAAACCCCTGTCCGTTAGCCATCCGATCACCCAACAGCTTAACCATCACGTCAGGTTGCGCCAATTGGTGCATAGCCATTCGCCGCCCATATAACACGCCGCTGCCATCACCGCCCCGCACCCTATCAAAGGGTGCGCCGTCCCATTGTTTACACCACCTAGCCATAGTTTTTAGGGCATTATCGCTGTTTAAGGCATGGCCTCCGATAAGTAATCCTGCCTCATCACTAAACAAGCCTACGCTGGGTTGGCCTACCGCCAATAGCTTGTAAAGTCCCTCAATGGTAGGGTCGGTGACAAACCTTAACGGCATCACGGGGGGGCTTGGCTTTTGCATTGCCTGACAATCCGCCGCCGGAACCTCATCATGCGCGGCCTGCGTCTTGGCTTTCGCCGCTGTTTTGTTGCGCTCTTCGTTGTCGGCCTTCCACCGCGCCAAGTCGGCCTCGTATTGCTCCAATAACAAACCATAGCCATCCATTGCTAGATGCTCATGGGCTTTGGCCGCACCCAATACGACATCATCAACACCCGACTTGCGTTCGCCTGATTCGGCCACTGTTAGAAAATACAATGACAACGGCTTTTTGCCGCCCCACGGCAGTACAACATCAAAATGAGCCTGTGCCGCCAGTGATGCACTGGCCAAAACGCTTTGGCAACACAAGGCTAATGGGGCTTTTATGGTTTCATGCAAGGCGCTTGCCGCACCGCCTAGCACATCGCCCAACGCTTCAACGGGGTAGGGTTCAGCTTTTGGGGTAGGTGCGCGTAGTGGTTCGGGCTGGGTTGGGCTGGCCGTTTCGGCTATCAGTTGCTTTATCATTTCGGCGGTAACACCCGTTTTCTTTGCAGTAACATTAACTTTTTGTTTTCGAGCTGCTTTATTGGGTTTTGCGGCTGTGGATAAGTCAACTAAACCCGCGTCATTGTTGGATTCGTCCGGCAAGTCGATAAAAAGGTCATGGTTAGGCAATCCGCTCATATCAAAACCTCCGCATTAATCTCGTCATTCCAATCATGGCCTACAGTTGCGGGGATTAAATACTTGCCGCCACAAGCCAATGCTGCACGTTTCGCGGCATCTTGCCCCGTGCCGCTCAAGTCGTTATCGCCCATGATGATAATGTCAGCATCAGGGTTTTTCGCCCTGACAATTTTGGCAACGTTGATTAAATTACCGGCATCAAAGGCTATAAAGGTTTTGCTATTCCGCACTAATTGCCGATAGATGGTTGATCTCCGAGAAACGGATTTTTATCCACGACATTTCTCCAGACAGTCGTTCTTTCGGGTATTTGTTTGAACGGTGTTTTTTCTGGGTTTTTTTTAATAACGTCTTTAATTTTTTTGACTATCTCATTTTGTGCTTTCGCTGGTGTCATTCCTACAGCTACAAGCGTGGCATACTCTTTCTGGTAAGGCTCCCATTTATCAATTGTTTGTTGGTGTTTGACTTCGGAGCCTTTACTGCGTTTATCACGTTGGGATTTAAAGTGTATCGCCGCTCTTTTATACTTGTTAGCCGCTTCCAGCAGTTGATTATGATGATTAACAACTTTATGGATTTCGGGTTTAATCGACTCTAAGAATGCCAATTTAATTGAATTTTTATAATCCTCCAAAAGCTTAGGCATATTCATCACCAGATTCATCAACTCTTGGTTTTGCCCTGCAATCTTTCCAAGCTGTTGTTTATCTAATTCAAATAGTTGCTCGCTCCGTTGAATATGATTCCCGATTACATCAATAAGGCGATTATGCCTTTCCAGCAAATCATTTAATTCAGCCCTAAGTTCGTCATTCTCAATTCTGAGCTGATTAATTACCGTTTGAGCTTCATCACTATATAGCGGTGTGGTGGATTCGGTCATGGTGGTGGTAATTATGCGTGAATTTCTAAACGCGCTATCGGTATGCGTGGTTTTTGCCGCGCTTGCCATAAATCGTAGTTTGCCTGCATGTGCAGCCAGCTTTCCGCACTGCCGCCTAAAGCATCGGCAAACCTTAACGCCATTTCCGGCGATAGGCCGGCGCGTCCGTTCAGTACCCGCGACAACGCCGCACGGGTAACGCCTAGCCGTTCGGCAAATTGTTTGATGGTTATATCGCTTTCGGCAAACACGCCGTCTTTTAAAACTTCGCCAGTGTGTGACGGATTGTACATTTGTGTCATGGTGCTACCTGCTTAAAAATGAAACGGCAGCATTGTTTAAGATGGTAAACGGGTTACCGTTGACCCTAATACGTTGCAACCAGAACCCGTGGCAACACTTCGCGCTCTATGGCTGGCAGGGTGTTTTGTTGGGCAAGCCGCAAATCATAAGCCGTTTGCAGGTTAAGCCAGAACTGGGCTTCACCTCCAAAATACCGCGCCAAGCGCAATGCGGTGTCAGGCGTGATGGCACGGCGTTCCTTGACAATTTCATGTAGGCGGGTGGCGGGTACACGCAAAGCTAAGGCCAACGCACTGACACTCATATTGAGCGGTAACAAAAACTCTTCCCGCAGAATTTCGCCAGGATGGATAGGGTTCAATTTGCCAAGATGGGTGTCGGCAACGTCCGAAAAATCAAGGGTGTCCAAATCTTCAATACGGATAGTCATGGTGGCGTTCCTTTAGTGGTAATCAACAATTTCAACATCGTAGGCGTGTCCGTCCTGAAAACGAAAACAGACACGCCATTGCCCGTTAATGCGTAGGCTATGCTGTCCGGCACGGTCGCCGCGTAAAGCTTCTAGGCGGTTGCCCGGTGGCATACGCAAATCCTCTAACCGTACCGCCTGATCCAACAAAACCAATTTTCTCCGTGCTGCTTGCAACACATCAGGTGGAATTTTGCGCACCCTTTCATTGGCGAATACGGCGGCGGTAGTCTTGTCGGCAAAGGTCTTAATCATAGGCCAATATTATTACGCTTTGCGTAATTCGTCCAGCGTTTAACATTTGGCTACAAGCCAATATCGGGTATGCGGTGCATCGCCAATTTGCGTTGTGAGTCGATGATGTCGGCGTAGATTTGGGTGGTTTTCAGTTCCGAATGCCCCAGCAATTTGGATAGGCTATAAATGTCCGTACCCATTGTTAGCTGGGTGACTGCAAACGTGTGTCGGGCTGAATGGAAAGTGATGTGCCGACTAATCCCGGCCGCCATGCACCAACGTAACAGCTCGGTGTTCATGTAGGCCGAATAACGCAAGCCTATAAAAATCCGGCCTGTTTTTCCCTCTCCCATGAGGCCGTAGGCTTGGGCGGACAAGTCCAGATATTGCAGGCCATTGGTTTTTTGCTGGTTGAAGGTGATCCGGTGTCCACCGTCAAACGCCTGAACGTCTTCCCAAGTCAATTTATTAACGTCACTCCAACGCAACCCCGTAAGGCAACTAAATAAAAAGGCGTTTTTTAGGTCAGGGTAGCGGCAATCCGTTTTAGCCAAGCCTTTTAGCTCTTCGATGCAGAGGTATTCGCGCTTGTTGTTTTCGGCTTTGATACCAGACACTTGCTGTAGCGGGTTCTTGGCAATAACGCCCTTTTGATTGGCCTCATTGACAACCGCCCTTAGCTTGTTGAAGTAGGTGCTGGCGGTATTTTGGCTAAGTGGCTGGTTGCTTTTCGTTCTGGCAAGGTTTTGCAGATAGTCCTTGAAGCCGTCGATAAACTCAGGGGTGAGGTTCTCGAAACTTAAATCTTGTTCGGGGTGGCATTTGATGAACTGCTTATAGCATCCATCCCAAGTGCTGGCATTGGATTGTGAGGTGCTACGCTGTTTTTCTTCGGGGGTTCTGGGTTTGTCATGGATGAGCAAGTCGAGCTTTTCATATTTTCTCTGATGCTTGATCTTACCGTCTGCGTCCGTTGTGTGGCCGTAGTAATACGTCAACCGTAATGATTTTTTGCCGTCACTGAGGGGGCGTTTCTCGATAGTGATTTTCATTTTTACGCCTATTTACGCCTAATAAAGGGTGCAGCGTAAATTAGGAGTAAATATAATGCGATTAAAAGCTAACTAAGGACAATTGAAAAGAGGATTAATCGGGTAAAGCCATTGTTATAATTGACTTTGTTTAGCTCTTGTCTGTTGTTGTTTTACCGCTTCACTTCCCTATGCAGAAACTAGAAAATATTTTTCCAAGCAAGTCATCGGAAGTGAAGTTTCCGGTAATTTCAGCAAGGCTTTGTTGCGCTTGGCGTAAATCTTCCGCCACTAGCTCGCCCGCATTGCTTTGCAACTGATTTAACGCGGATCCGATAAATTCATGGGCGGCTTTTAGCGCTTCTAAATGTCGGGTGCGGGCGATAAAGACATTGTCTGCCGAATCGTTATAACCGACGCTTTGTTTCAGATGTTCGGCCAGCAAATCCATGCCAGCGCCGGTTTTAACCGATAACTGGATTTGGACGCCTTGCTCTGTATGTGTCATCGAAGGGGATAAGCCTGACAGGTCTATTTTGTTGTAGATACGGGTGACATCAATATGGGTTGGCAGGCTGTCCAGCAATTCTTGTGGCTCAGGTTCCCGGGCATCAATCAGTAACAGGATTTTGTCGGCTTTGTCGATTTCTGCACGGGCGCGGCGGATACCTTCTTGCTCAACCGGGTTGTCGCTTGCCCTTAGCCCGGCAGTGTCAATGATATGCAGCGGCATACCATCAAGCTGGATACGTTCCCGGAGCACGTCACGGGTGGTGCCGGCAATATCGTTGACTATCGCCGCTTCATGTCCCGCTAGGGCATTGAGCAAACTCGATTTTCCGGCGTTTGGTTTGCCTGCGAGCACGACTGTCATGCCGTCACGCAATAACCGGCCTTGTTGTGCGGTTTGTTGGATTTTTTCTAGGCTGTGTAACAAGTTGACGATCCGCTTTTCCACCACGCCATCAGTTAAAAAGTCGATTTCTTCATCGACAAAGTCAATAGCGGCTTCAACATAAGTTCTCAGCTCAGTCAGGTTTTCGACTAATTCGTTAATTTGTGCAGAAAATACGCCTTGCATGGATTTTTGTGCAGAGCGCACCGATTGTTCGGTGGTGGCAAAAATCAAATCGGCAACCGCTTCTGCTTGCGCTAAATCCAGTTTGTTATTGAGAAATGCGCGTTCAGTAAATTCGCCAGGATTGGCTAGGCGTGCGCCTAGTGCTAATACCCGCCGCAACACCATATTCAATACGACTGGACCGCCATGCCCTTGCAGCTCCAATATGTCTTCGCCGGTGAAAGAGGCGGGGGCGGGAAAGTAAAGGGCTATGCCTGAATCTATGACAACGCCGTTAGCATCTATGAACGATGAATAGCTGGCGTAGCGGGGGGATAATGCTTTGTTGAGCAGCTGCCTGATAATATCAGGGACTAAGCTTCCTGAGACACGGACAATACCGACACCGCCATTTCCTGGCGGTGTCGCAATAGCGGCAATAGTGTCGAAATTGTCAATATCCACTCAAAAACTTATTTTGCGGTGGCAATGCTTTTGGTTATGTACCATTGCTGAATGATAGATAAGGTGTTATTGACGACCCAGTATAAGACCAGGCCTGCTGGGAAAAACAAGAAAAAGACAGTAAAAACGACCGGAAACATCCGCATGACTTTCGCTTGGATAGGGTCTATTGGCGCCGGATTAAGGCTTTGTTGGATTTTCATCGTCACGCCCATAATCAACGGCAATATGTAAAAAGGATCTTCTACCGACAAATCCTGTATCCATAACATGAATGGGGCTTGACGGAATTCAACCGTTTCGCTTAATACCCAGTAAAGGCACATGAAAACTGGGATCTGTACCAGCACCGGCAAACAACCGCCAAGCGGGTTGACTTTCTCTTTTTTGTACATGGCCATCATTTCGGTGTTAAACCGCTGACGGTCATCCTTAAACCGCTCTTGCAGCTCTTTAAGGCGCGGCTGGATTTTGCGCATCTTCGCCATTGATTTAAAACTGGCCTGCGATAATGGGAAAAACAGCAATTTAATGCACAGTGTCACGCCGATGATTGCGACACCCCAGTTGCCCGCCAGATTATGGATCTGGTTAAGTAGCCAATAAATCGGCTTGCCGATAAAAGTCAGCACACTGTAATCAACCGTCAGCTCAAGGCCGGTCGCTATTTTTTCCATAACCGGCTGGATTTTAGGGCCTGCAAATAATCGCGACACAAACTGCCCGGATGAATTAGCTGCAATAATCACTGAAGGCGAATAGGAGCCGATAACAAATTGCCCATCTTTAAGTGACTTGGTATAAAAATGATTTTCTTGATCCGCAGGTGGAATCCACGCCGAAGCAAAGTAATGTTGGATCATAGCCGCCCAACCGCCTTCAGTGGCGACATCAAGCGTTTCATTAGCCATGTCGTCAAAACTTATTTTTTGGTATTTATCTTTTTGGGTATAGATAACGCCACCATCGTAGGCTCTCATGCCACCGGTCAGCAGGTTACCTTTGTTTTCAGTGTCCGGTATCCGTAGTAACTGGCTGTATTGTCTGCCCGCCCATTCTTTACCGGAATTGTTCTGCACATCTTGTGCTAAGGTTATTTCATAACTGCCACGTTTAAACGTATATGATTTAGTGATAACCAGTCCGTTGCTGTCAGTCCATGTCAACGGGACAGTCAAACTTTCTTGTCCTGGTTGTAAGGCATAATTGTCATTCTCACTATTAAAAATAGTGTAATGGTTGGGGACAGCAGCCAAACCGCTACCGGCAATCAGGCCGCTCTGCGCAACAAACAATTTTTCTGGATTGTTGTCGAATAATCTTACAGGCGCGTGATTTTTCTCTGAAACAGGTAAACCGACTAGATTACGTAATTTATTGACAACGGAGTTGTCCTTTTCCACCGGATAGTCCAGCAAATCCAAATTACGGATAGTGCCGCCTTGTGTGTCAATTTCAAGGGCTATGACATCTGTTTTTATAGTGATGATTTTGCTTGATGGCGTAGGAGAAACCGTAGCCGCCACCGAGTTGGTGTTTTGTCCAGCGGCCGCAGCTTGTGCAGTGGAGCTTTCAGTAGTGTCCGGTAAGTCTTCTTTAGTGGCAGTAACAGCCTCTGGTGTTGTCACGGCAGCAATTTCTGGTTTTGGACCATAATCCAGTTGCCAGGCCTGCATTAGCAAAATAATCAGCATTGCAAAAACAACAATGAGTACAAATCTTATATTATCCATTCTTATTACCCAATTTTTCTGGAACAGGATCTATGCCCCCCTCATGAAAAGGGTGGCATTTTAATAATCTTTTGAGAGTGAGGTAGCAGCCAGCGACAGCGCCATGGCGCTGAAGTGCTTCTAAGGAATAACTTGAACAGCTTGGATAAAAACGACAGTTAGACCCAAGCAAGGGACTAATAAAGTATTTATAAAACTTTATAATTGCTATGAGAATGAAGCGCATCGGGTTACCAATTTGAGCCAGTGCTTTTCCAATGACTTTCTTAATGATTCCAGTGGCGCATCGACCGCTTCCCGGCGAGCCAGAACAACAATATCGATATTGCCTAAATTTTGTTGCAGTCTAAAATTTTCCCGGACAGTGCGTTTAATTAGATTTCTGTGCACCGCCTTTTTGATATTTTTTTTGGCAATCGCTAAGCCTAAACGAGGATGATCCAAATCATTCCTGATGGCTAACAAAGTAAAATACTGGTCACTTGACTTTACAGGCTTAGCAAAAACTTTTTGATATTCAGCAGGTTTTTTTAACCGCAGCCGGGGAGGGAAACTAAAATCGCTGTTAGCCACACAATAGGCGGCTAAACGGTTAATTTAGCGCGTCCTTTTGCTCTGCGGGCGTTTAAAACTCTACGGCCACCTACGGTTGCCATTCTGGCACGGAAGCCATGGGTTCTGACGCGTTTAATTTTGCTGGGCTGATATGTTCTTTTCATGACTAAAACCTGAGTGTATGAGAGTTATCAAAAACGGATAAAAAAGATCACGGATGATAAAATAAACCACCCACCCTGTCAATTCTGTAGCGCAATGTTTTATTACTGTATAGTGACGGATGCGCACTATTCTCTTTCTACACAAATCAATATCTTACCTAATTCAATGAGCTCAATTTGGGATAACTGTCTTGCAAAACTTGAAAACGAAATCTCTGCCACGGATTTTAGTACCTGGATACGGCCACTACAGGCCATAGAAATTGACGATCAAATAAAACTGCTGGCACCCAACCGGTTCGTGCTGGACTGGGTAAAGCAACATTATCTTGCAAAAATCGCGGCTTCTATCGCGGAGTTTTCCAATGGCGGCTTAACTTTAAATCTGGAGATAGGTTCCAGAAAGTCAGCCTCACCTGCGGCCATAAATACCGTCAAGGTTACCGAAGCAAAAAAATCCAGCCATAATTTTCTTAACAAGGCATTCACTTTCGATAATTTTGTGGAAGGCAAATCCAACCAATTGGCGCGGGCGGCGTCGGTGCAAGTGTCAGAAAACAGTGGCAAGGCATATAACCCGTTACTTATTTACGGAAGTTCAGGTTTAGGCAAGACCCATTTGATGCACGCGATAGGCAATGCCGTTTTCCATAAAAACCCTTCAGCTAATATTGTTTACCTGCATTCTGAAAAGTTTGTTCAGGATATGGTCAAAGCCCTACAGCAAAATACCATCGACTCATTTAAAGCTTTTTATCGCCGGATTGATGTTTTGTTGATTGATGACATTCAGTTTTTTGCCGGCAAGGAGCGCTCCCAAGAAGAATTTTTCCATACTTTCAATACGCTGTTAGAAAAAAAGCATCAGGTTATTTTAACGTGCGACAAATATCCCAAAGAAATTGTCGGTCTTGAAGACCGTTTAAAATCAAGGTTTGGCTGGGGGCTACCGGTTTCAATAGAACCCCCCGACATGGAAACCAGAGCGGCTATTTTAATGAAGAAAGCAGCTTTGGTTAATGTGGAGCTTGCACAAGAAGTGGCTTTTTTTATTGCCAAAAAAATACCGTCCAATGTCCGGGATCTTGAAGGCGCATTGCGGCGGGTTATTGCCAATGCCCAATTTACGGGCAGGGAAATCACTACCGAATTCACCAAAGAAGCATTGCACGATTTATTGTCCCTACAAGATAAGCTGGTCAATATTGACAATATTCAAAAAACGGTTGCCGATTATTACAAAATTCGGGTCATGGATTTATCGTCAAAAAACAGAAAGCAGGCTGTCACCCGTCCACGGCAAATGGCCATGTGCCTGGCAAGAGAATTGACGTCGCATAGTTTTCCGGAAATAGGTAATGCGTTCGGTGGCCGCGACCATACGACTGTCATCAATGCCTGTAAGCGGATTGGTGAATTAAAGGAAACAGATCATAAAATTGCCGAAGACTATTCTAATCTGTTGAGAACATTATCCCACTAACTGTGGATAACATTATGCACAACCCTAGCCTTTTCTGTGGCCTACCCTGTGTATAAAAATAGCGATTATTAAGCGACTTTAGTTATCCACACTTTGCACACAACTAAAACACAACATTAAATAAACGGCAACTAATTGAAAATTAATAATAAAATAGACTTTTACCCGTTTTTTTGATGCTTAATAATAATAAATTAAATAAAAATATACTTTATATTGTTATTACAAACCGGTAGATAAAAGAAGATGTTTACTATTTTTGGCTTGTGGATAAGTTTGTGTGTAACAAGCGCGTTTTCTGGGGATATTGTTGTGTATAAAAAAGATTAGATAATTGGCGGTAAATTACACACAGTTAACCCACAGGCTTTTTTTAGCTATAAGCACATAATAACTAATTGAATTTTAACAAAAAAACACTGTTTTACACAGATTTTACCAACCCTAATAGTAATAAGATAAATAAGCTATGAAATTTATTATTAACAGAGAATCACTTTTAACCCCTTTGCAACAAATTGTTAGTGTCATAGAAAAAAGGCAAACCATGCCTATTCTTGCCAACGTATTAATGGTCATTGAAGATAATCAATTAATATTGACGGGCACTGATCTGGAAATACAAATTATTGCAAAAATTGCTGTGGCAACAGCAACAGCGGGGTCAATTACTGTACCTGCCAGAAAGTTTTTGGATATTTGCCGACTATTGCCTAACGGCGCAGAAATAAAATTTGAACAACAAGCCGATAAGGTCAAAATATTATCCAACCGTAGCCGCTTTTCTTTAAGTTGTTTGCCGGCCGACAATTACCCTGAATTTTCAGAGTCCAATTTGGAAAGCCAATTTATTATCAATGCTGGGAAATTTAAAAAAGCATTGGATAAGACGACGTTCTGTATGGCTAACCAGGATGTGCGCTATTACTTGAATGGCTTACTCCTTAATATTTCCAACAGTAAATTAAAATTGGTTGCATCAGACGGACACCGTTTGTCGATTTATGAAGACCAACTGGAACAGGCCGCAGGTTTTGAAGCGAGGATCATTTTGCCAAGAAAAGGCGTATTGGAACTGAGCCGCTTGCTCGATGATTTTGATATTGACTTAAAAGTGGAATTTTCGGCCAACAATATAAGGATTTTTATTAAGAACCTGATTTTTTCGGCAAAATTAGTGGATTCAAAATATCCTGATTTCAGTAAAGTTTTCCAACAAGAATTTTTTAATCAAATCCATATCCAGAAAACACACTTAAAAGAAGCTTTAACGCGTGTTGCTATCTTATCCAATGAGAAATTTAAGGGGGTGACCTTAGACATAGCTTCCGGCAGTTTAAGAATCAGCACCCACAACCCTGAACATGATGAAGCGGAAGAAGAGCTTTCCATTGAATATACCGGCGATCCTTTGTCAATAGCTTTTAATGCCCAATATTTGTTGGATGCGGTGACTAATCTGGATTCCGAGCTTGCAGTATTGACAATAGCAAACAACGCCAGCAGTTGCTTTATTGATGAACCTAATGAGTGTGGTTATAAATTTATTGTTATGCCCATGAGGTTATAGTGCCTGCCCATGAGTTTGTTGAAACTGGATATTTACCATGTCCGAAATATTCAAAAACTATCTATAGCGCCTTCGCCAACGATCAATTTTATTTTTGGCGAAAATGCCAGCGGTAAAAGCTCCATTTTAGAAAGTATTTATATTTTAGGCAGAGCCAAGTCTTTCCGTTCAGCATCAATAAAGTCGGTTATCAATGTTGAACAGCAAAATCTCATTGTTTCGGCCCAAACAGTGCAAGCTAATGGTGGGAATCTCCATTTAGGCATTCAATTGGATGGTAAAAGTTTTGAAATCCGCATCAACCAGGAATCTAAACAACAACGGTCAGATTTAGCCTACGCTTTACCGTTACAGCTTATCCACCCTAAAAGCTATGAACTGCTCGATGCGGGTGCCCAAACCAGAAGGGAGTTTTTAGACTGGGGGGTTTTTAATGATGATGAAAATTTTTTGGGGGCATGGAGAAAATTCAAAAAAGCATTGGCTCAACGCAATTCATTGTTAAAGACCAAACGGCTTGAGCAACTCTATGTTTGGGATAAAGAACTCGCTTACTACGGTACAATAGTCAATGGTTACCGACAGCATTATTTGGAAAAGTTTAAAGTTGTTTTCATGGGGATTGCTGAACAATTCCTTGATATAGGTTCAATAGAGCTTACGCTTTTATCCGGCTGGGATTCCTCCAAAGAATTGCCACATGTCTTGATCCATGACTTGGAAAAAGATCTCCGTTACGGCTTTACCCATAGCGGCCCACATCGCGGTGATATACAGTTGCAGGTGGACAACCGGCTGGCCAAAGATTTTGTTTCTCGCAGCCAATTAAAGTTATTGGTGTTAAGCTTAAAACTGGCGCAAGTGCAGTTGTTGGCTGATGAGCATCGGGATATAGGTTGTATATTGATTGATGATTTTTCGGCTGAACTCGATATAAACAACCGGAGCAAGCTACTTAAGTTTTTATCGGCAATGGGATGCCAAGTATTTGTGACAGCCACAGAGTTGGCTGATTTTGGTGATTTAAGCCAAGTAAAAAATTATAAAGTGTTCCACGTGGAACATGGAAATATAAAACAAGTGTAATGTTCCACGTGGAACATTCAGGCAATAACAGGAAAATCGGGAATATACATGAGTGACGATAACAAACAATACGATAGTACCAATATCCAAGTTTTAAAAGGGCTTGATGCCGTAAGAAAACGTCCAGGTATGTATATTGGCGATACCGATGATGGTTCCGGTTTGCATCACATGGTTTTCGAAGTCGTCGATAACTCGATTGATGAAGCGCTGGCGGGCTATTGCAAAGAGGTTAAAGTAATTATCCACACTAATGGCTCAGTGACAGTCGCTGATGATGGCCGAGGCATTCCGGTTGATATTCATGAAGAAGAAGGCAGGTCGGCTGCGGAAGTTATCATGACCGTACTACATGCCGGCGGAAAATTTGACGACAATGCTTACAAGGTTTCCGGTGGTTTACACGGTGTTGGCGTCTCGGTCGTTAATGCCTTATCTGAAGAATTGAACTTGGAAGTGCGGAAAAACGGACTGCTCCATAAGCAACAATACCGTATGGGGGAGCCGGTTGCACCGTTGGCCGTGGTCGGCGCAGCGGAAGGTACGGGCACTTTGATTAATTTTAAACCTAGCGCAAAGACATTTACGGATGTCGAATATCACTACGATATTCTGGCTAAAAGGCTACGGGAGTTATCTTTTTTGAATTCAGGCGTGCGTATTAGCCTGCACGACGAGCGTACCGACAAACATGACGTGTTCGAATTTGAAGGGGGTATCAGCGCTTTTGTTGAGCACCTCAATAAAAATAAAACACCATTATTTCCTGAAGTCTTCCACTTTGTTGCTGAAAAAGAAGGTGTCGTTGTTGAAATCGCAATGCAATGGAATGACTCCTACCAAGAGAATGTGTTTTGTTATACCAACAATATTCCGCAACGCGATGGCGGCAGCCACTTGGCTGGTTTTAGAGGTGCTTTGACCCGAACCGTCAATCAATATATTGAGTCCAGCGGGCTGGCCAAAAAAGAAAAAGTTCAAACCACTGGTGATGATGCACGGGAAGGGTTGACAGCTGTGCTTTCGGTTAAAGTGCCAGACCCCAAATTTTCATCACAAACAAAAGACAAATTAGTTTCGTCAGAGGTCAAGCCATTAGTCGAATCGACAATGAGTGAAAAACTACAAGAATTTTTGCTCGAAAAACCGCAGATAGCTAAAGCCATTGTCGGCAAAATCATTGATGCGGCACGTGCCCGGGAAGCCGCGCGTAAAGCCCGTGAAATGACCCGCCGTAAGACCACCTTGGATATTGCCGGTTTGCCCGGAAAACTGGCCGATTGCCAAGAAAAAGACCCCGCACTTTGCGAGCTGTTTTTGGTGGAAGGGGATTCGGCGGGCGGTTCGGCAAAACAGGGTAGAGACCGCCGCACTCAGGCCATATTGCCGTTAAAAGGTAAGATACTTAACGTTGAAAAAGCCCGTTTTGACAAAATGATTTCCTCGGAGGAAGTCGGCACGTTAATTACTGCTTTAGGCTGCGGCATAGGCAAGGATGAATACAATCTGGCCAAACTGCGTTACCACCGCATTATTATCATGACCGATGCGGATGTCGATGGCTCCCATATCAGGACGTTGTTATTGACGTTTTTTTACCGCCAGTTGCCTGAGATTGTCGAGAAAGGCTACATCTATATCGCCCAGCCGCCTTTATACAAAGTCAAAAAAGGCAAGCAGGAACACTATGTAAAAGATGACGCCGGTTTGAATGAGTATCTGATCCAACTGGCACTGGATAAAGCGCAGTTGTTCACTGATGAGGCGACCCCCCCCATACAAGGGCAAGGCCTGGAAAAACTGGCAAAAGACTTCACTGGCGTGGTCAGCATTATCAACCGTTTGTTCAGGCGCTACGACGCCAGTTTTCTGGAGCAAATCACTTTCATGGAAACGGTTAGCGACGGACACAAACAAGACCAACAAAAATTGGCGGCCTGGTTTGCAAAACTGGAACAGCAATTAAATGACAGCGCAGGTAAAGCATTATTCTCAATAGAGATGGACTACAAAAGCGGCGCTGATTTTTCTGTGGTGGTCAATAAGCGCCTGCATGGTGTCACTAAAACCTTTGTCTTGCAGTCAAGTTTTTTTAACGGCAAAGATTATCGACAAATTGCCCAATATGCCGAAGACACTGCGGGGATGTTTGGTGGGGGGTCATTTATCCAGATGGGCGAAAGGCAGCAGCCAGTCAGCAGTTTTAAAGAAGCGTTTGAATGGATGATGAAAGAAGTCAAAAAAGGCCAGCATATCCAACGCTACAAAGGTCTGGGCGAGATGAACCCTGAGCAGCTTTGGGAAACCACGTTGGATGCAAACAACCGCCGGTTACTGCAAGTCAGGATTGAAGATGTCATCGCCGCTGATGAGATTTTCACCACACTGATGGGGGATGTCGTAGAGCCGCGCCGCGATTTTATCGTTAAAAACGCGCTGGATGTCACTAATCTGGACGTATAAAAAAACACTGTTGTCAGCACTTAATAACTTATGGGATAAGCCCTGCAATCAAACTGGCGTCGAATAGTTCCCTCAGTCGGGGGAGCTTCAATTCCGCTTCACAAAGGCGGCGTATCAACCATGATTTTTAAATGTCAGTTGAGTGCTGAATCAGTTATTAGCCCTAAAAAAATGTGGCACACTTAAGCTCCCCCTAATTTTCCTTAATATGTTTATAACGGGTTTGGAGAAACAGCTTGCTAACAAAAAAGTTCTAAGACACATTCCAGAAAACATTCTGGTTCGTTCAAATAGTATGTACGTATTTCGGTTTATTTCACGACACCTAAGAAAGTATCTACTAACGTTAGGCGTTCATTAGCCTTACCGTGTCAAAACTGGCGTAGTAAAGTATCCTTATGAGAAAAACTACGACACAAGAGATTATATGAAGAGCGTTGATCTATTCGCTGGCGCAGGCGGGCTGTCATGCGGATTAAAACAATCGGGATTTAACTCCCTTCTTGCCAATGAGCTTGTACCTCAGTACGCAGAAACCTATCAAATCAATCACCCAGACTCTCACGTTATTATTGGCGATGTGCGTCAAGTCTGCGAAACCAATCTTAGAAAGTTACTTGGCGTAAAAGAGGGTGAGGTTGATTTAGTTGCAGGAGGCCCGCCCTGTCAAGGCTTTTCTATAAATGCGCCTATTCGCACACTTGATGATGAACGGAACCATCTGTTCAAGGATTTTCTTCGGGTGGTTTCATCCCTGAAACCAAAAGCGGTGTTAATAGAGAATGTTCCAGGCATAGTGTCGTTGGGTAAAGGGACGGTGGTTCAACAAATATATGCTGAACTTGAAGCCTTGGGGTACAAGGTAAAGCATAAAATACTATTTGCTGGGCATTATGGTATCCCCCAAATGCGCTTTAGAACGGTCATTATTGGCATAAAAAATTATCACGGGGAAATAGCTTTTCCAGAACCTGAATTTGCGGCAAAAGCGGTTGCAAATTTTACTGGAGCAAAAGAGTTGTGTATCTCAACGCCGCCTATTTTTTATCCCAACCTAAAACCTCAAGTCAATGTTTGGGAAGCCTTATCAGACCTGCCTGAAATTGCAAATAATCAAACAACCAGCCCTGAAAATTATGCGGATACCCCAAAAAATGATTACCAAAACTATCTTAGAAGTGACTGTGAGAAATTAACGGCTCACTACTGTGCCAAAATTGCAGCTATTAATCTTGAGCGCCTTAAACATATTCCTCAAGGCGGAAGTTGGCGGGATATACCTTACGACCTTTTGCCTAACGGTTTAAAACGGGCAAGAAGAAGCGATCATACTAAACGTTATGGACGTTTGCATCCCGACAGCTTATGTTCAACCGTTCTGACTAAGTGTGATCCGCACTGGGGCAGCTTTTTTCATCCAACACAAGATCGTGTTATTTCTGTACGTGAAGCCGCGAGAATACAGTCTTTCCAAGACCGCTATGTGTTTTCAGGAAGTATCACACAACAATACGAACAAATAGGTAATGCGGTTCCCCCTTTATTGGGTAAGGCAATCGGAGACGAAATTATGAAAATGTTGGGGGAAACAGCGTGATTACTCGACCTAAAAAAGACCTGATTGAGGTATTTGGTTATGCCCCCGATGATACAACGTCACAATGCCGCAGCCTTTGGAGTTTATCGGCCTGTCCATTCATTAACAAGCAGTGTACAAAAGCGAATCATGACAGCTCAATCATTTATGGGACGTGCAGTGTCTCTTCGCCTTATGGGGATTGTGTCATTTGCCCTAATAGGCTCTATGAAAATAACTATGAAGCGCTACGGACAATAGCAAGCGAAGCCTTTGATGAAAACTTGCAATTTCTCATGTATGAGCAATTTATCCCCATAAGAGAAACAGCGAAAAACTGCATTGTCGCTTTGGGTCAAAACTCAGGAAAGGAAGTAAAAATTGGCACTAGCCTTTCAATGGATTGGGTTCTTGCAAGACTTGAGAATGGAGAACTGATCGAATACGTAGGAGTTGAAGTTCAAAGCATAGACATCACCGGAAATTACCGTGATGCTTGGCATTCCTATAAAAACATTTCTGAAAAAACTTTGGTTATTCCAAGCTCCCAACATGGAATGAATTGGGCAAATGTTCATAAGCGGCTTATTCCACAAATAATTAGGAAAGGGACAATCTACTCGCGCTCAAATCTCGTTAAGTCAGGACTTTACTTTGTTGTGCCGGATATTGTTTACCGAAAGTTTGAGGAAATTATTGGTAAAGACATTCCGCTACTTGAAAAAGCTGGAAAAGGCATTTTGACAATTCACACCTATGAATTATCTCCTTTTACAACGCACGGTGACCAACGCAAATTGCTGATGAAGAGAAATATCCGTTTTTCGTTGGACGAATTTTCACAACGTTTTATCTCTGACCCAAATTTGCCGAAAGGGGAACAACTTGATAGCGCGGTAAAGAGAGTTCTTGGGGTAAGCTAAAAGCAGTTTAACAATCAGTCATTTTTATTAGGTGGTGATTTGGCTTTGGCAGTAAACGCCAAACCTAACAAATTAGTCAAACTGACGCACCAATCGTTAACCCGTAATTCCCACACCGCATGTTGGCTTACGGCCATCAGGCGTATTACCCTACCCGCTAATGGGTTCCACGGACTGACGTAATCATTTTAGGACAATGGCTTTGTTTGCATCCAAACTGATGCTTGATATTCAGCCGGAATAGCGGGTACGTCACGCCTTTTGGCTTTTCATTAATTATAAAATCTGACAAACATACTGCAGGGACACATAAAAGCATCCCTACAGCTCAAGGCACTACCTAAAATTATCAGGAAACCAGCCCCGTTCCACGCATTCCCTAAAACACCATGCCGGTGTTGTTTCTGTTTTATAGCTCCAGAAAAACCAGCCCAGATACTTTTCAAACGTAGCCAATTGGGCACTCGCATAAGCCCTGTAAGCAACATTTGCCTGAAACCCGTCCATACCCTCCAAGGCATGATTAAACGGGCCTTCTGCCCACAATGAGACGACATGGATGTCTATGCCTAAGCTCCATTCGCCCACATAAGCCCATGGCCCTCGGTCATAGCAGATGTCGGCGGCTTCATTTTTCCAGTCCACCACGGTTTTTTGGATATGCCCGTAAATGTCCATGTCGATTTCTTCACGGACAAAACATTGGTAACGGTGTATGTCCAAAACAGTGTTCTTAAATTCCGGTGGCATTAAAAATCCCGAATATTCACGGAATGACCGGAAACCGTCGTGAAAAACTACGGCAACCTCCTCAGGGCGGCAATGCTTTCGGATACGATGATAAGCGTCGGTGTTGTATTTTTTTAACAATCCCGTATCCACATCCCAGCGGGGCTCATTCAACGTTTCAATGGCATGTAGGGCAGGGCGGTTGTGGTAACGTTCCGCCAAACGTTCCAACACGTCCAACGTGTGGTTGATGTACTCGTCCTTAGTGTGCCATTCACACACGTCTTTGATGCCGCCATTATCAAAACCGTTTTGGCAACCGGCTGCGGCATGCAAATCCAGGACAACCAGCAGCCCGTAACGTTCGGCCCAGTCAAAAGCACGGTCTAGGACATCAATGCCACCTTCAACAAAAGGATGGGCAATCTCGCCATAAGCAGGGTGATAAGGGTAATCAGGGCCGAAAATCCAATGCCCGATGGGTATCCGCACCGCATTGATGCCAACTTGTGCAAGCCAGGCAAAATCGGCTTCCGTGATGAACGTGTCCCAATGTTTTTTTAGCGTCGGTTCGGCATGCGCACCCAGCTCAACGCAGAAAGACGTTTCGTCGGTTGCATCAAGGCCGTCAAAAAGGCTGGGCGCCATCCATTTTTCGATGACTAGCCAGCTGCCTAGATTGACGCCGCGTATCTTTTTACCCAATTTGTTATCAAACAAATGATTCATAATATTTCCCCTTGTAATAAAACGCAGATGTTATGACGCAAGCTACAAAACCAGTCGCCGCTGATGAAATGCTTCTGCGGTAGGTTGGTTGGTGATGGATAGAATTGTCGCTTCGGGAAGGTTTTTATTGATGATGCGCAACATCATCACCTCACCGGCAGGGTCGAGCGAATCGAACGCTTCTTGCAAGAGTATCCATTTAGGGCGGTACAGTAATAGCCTGACCACGCCTAACCGCTGTTGCTGCTCGCGTGATAAGGACTTGTCCCAGTTATCGGATTGGTCAAGTTGATCCAGCAACCCATCAAGTTCAACTAACCTAAATGCATGTTCAAGGTCGGCCTGGTCAAAATCTCCAATAGCTGAAGGGTAGCAAATTGCTGCGCGTAATGTCCCGTTGGGCAAATAAGGGCGTGGCGGCATAAAAAACATCGGGTCGCCATCCGGCAACTCGATACGTCCGCAGCCCCAAGGCCAAAGCCCTGCTATCGCTTTAAAGAGCTTGGCGGCGGTGGCCGCATCGCCGGTGATAAGCAAATGTTCACCGGCCGTTATTTCCAAATTAAGGCCGGATATAATCACCTCGCCATTGAATTTGGAAAGACATAGGTCATGGAAGCACAACGCAGAGCGGTCGGCTTTTTCCACCAGAATCCGGTGCGGGTCAGGGCGGGCGATTTCCTCATCCAGATCTTCCAGCGCTTTGATTAAGCCCAGCACGCGTTCAGCTGACGCCCGCCACTGGGCAAATGCCGCCATATTGTCGACCGGCCAAGAAAGGGCGGAGGCCATTTGTTGGAAAGCTTGGGCCGATTGCATTAACGTGCCTAGCGTGATGCTGCCTAAAATATAACGCGGTGCCGACACAATCACAGGAAAGGCGGTTGATAAGACCGAATAACCCGACGTGAACATAAGGATATGCCCCCAGGCGCGGGTTTGTTCGTTAAACGCATTAACAACGTCATGGAAAAGGGTCTGAAAACGCTTTTGTTCGTTTTCGTCACCATGAATCAGCGCGATAGCTTGAGAGTTTTCCCTCGCCCTCACCAAACCAAAGCGAAAATTAGCCTCCATTGTTTGCCGCGTGTCAGTGGCTTTAACCAGTGGCTGGCCAACCCACCAGCCGAATGCTGAAGCACCGGCCGCATAGACCGTCGCTATCCAGACTAAATGGCCGTGCAAGGGGATTTCGACTAACCATAAATCAAGCACAATGATGCCGGACAGGTTCCACAGGATGGTTGTGAAACTGATGAGCAACAACAGGCTATAAAATAAGGTATGGCACAAACTGATAGCCTCTTCCGTCGCAACCCGAATATCTTCGGCAATGCGGCCATCGGGATTATCATGTTCGCCTGCAATGTGCGTGACCTGATAATGGCGGCCTTTGTGCATCCATTGCCTGCTCACGCGCTCGGTCAGCCAGTTACGCCAATCTATTTGCAACCGCCGTTTAATCGTCAAATGGGCATAGGTAATGCCGATATTGGCGACTAAAATCAAAATCAGCAGGCTAATCTGAGTAAACAGCCCGGACATGGAGCGCTGCTCCAAGGCATTAAAAAGATGGGCGCTCCACTCGTTGATGATGACGGCCACGCCTATTTGCATCATGGTGAGGATAATTAACAACAAAGACCGGCTACGAATTTGTGTCTTATGTTCAGAGTTCCAGAAAGGGCCGGCTAGTTGTAGGAATTGCATGAAAAATCCGCTTGATTTTTCCATGTGTAATTCTCCGCATTGGGGGGTGAAAAATAGTGCAAAATTAGCCAAAGCGGCTTTTTTGCGCCTGATGCGGATGCTATGGAATGACTCTGGCGGGCTCGTAAGTGCATACTCAAACGTTTTAGGGCGACTGCCCGTCCTCAAAGGACGCATAGTCGTGTTTGTACCGAAAAACTTATTCATAATCACTTAAAGGGCGGCATTGTTATTATTTTTATCAGCACCAGCAGGAAGATATTAATACTAAATTCTTTAATAGCAAGATAGCATTACTGACGCCCTTTTTAGCGGACTGCGGCTAACAATCAGGCAAACTAGCCGAGGGCAAGTAGTTATCGGCAAACACTATATAATGGCCTTTTGTTTATCTTAGGAAATTACCACAATGTTAAGTTATCCGCAGATTGATCCTGTTGCCGTAAGTTTGGGCCCGCTGAAAGTTCACTGGTATGGCCTGATGTATTTGGCAGGCTTTGCCGCCGTGTATTTTTTAGGGCAAAAACGGGCGCAACAACCGTGGTCGCCAATCAAACCCGAAGCCATAGAAGACCTCGTCACTTACGGCGCATTAGGCGTTATTTTGGGCGGCAGGATTGGTTATATTCTGTTTTACAACTTTAGCGAATTTTTAAGCGACCCCACCATCCTGTTTAAAATATGGCAGGGCGGCATGTCGTTTCATGGCGGCATGTTGGGCGTGTTTATCGCCATGTGGTTTTTTGGCAAAAAACAGCACTGCACGATGATGCAACTGACCGACATAATCGCCCCGCTTGCACCCATTGGTTTGGGGGCAGGGCGCATCGGCAATTTTATCAATTCAGAATTGTGGGGCAGGCCGACTGACGTGCCTTGGGCGATGGTTTTCCCCAACGGCGGCCCGTTGGCGCGGCATCCCTCGCAGCTTTACGAAGCTTTTTTAGAAGGCGTGGTGTTGTTTGCCATACTCTGGATTTATACGAAAAAACCAAGGCCAGTGATGGCGACAACCGGTTTGGCCGTATTGCTCTACGGCTGCTTTAGGTTTTTTGTTGAGTTTTACCGCATGCCCGACGCACACTTGGGCTATCTGGCGCTGGATTGGGTGACGATGGGGCAAATACTGTCTACGCCGATGATAATTATTGGTGGTTTGATGTTTTATTTTGCGCATAGAAACAAAGCGTGACGGTTATGTTGCCCGCTGTGTTGATTTAACACCGCTGGCAACACCCACCTATTAATTGATTGACATATCCAATGATCTTAACCTTAAACGAACTCCTCAAAGACTCTGCTTACAAACTCACACAATTTAGCCCCGCACAAATCCAGGCGTTAGAAAGCAGGATCACCGTCAAAGACACACGCGGCAAGCCCACGCCATACATCACTTGCCTGGTGCGGAATAAAGAAATAAAGCTTACGCCGGAAGAAGCGGTACGCCAGCTTTATTTGCAGGTTTTGCTGCAAAACTTGGGTTATCCCGTTAATCGTATAGTGGTGGAATACGGCGTAACTTTTGGACGCGAAACCAAACGCGCCGATATTTGCGTGTTCGATAAAGACCGCCCCACCGTGCCATACATCCTGGTGGAACTGAAAAAGCCCAAGCTCAAAGACGGCAAGGAACAGCTCAAAAGCTATTGCAACGCCACCGGTGCGCCGATTGCCGTCTGGACGAACGGCGACCAGATTTCTTACTACCAGCGCAAGGACCCGAATTATTTTGAAGATATCCCCGCGCTGCCCAAAGCCAGCGAAAAACTGTCCGACATCTTGTCGGAACGCTGGACGATAGCCGACCTGATAAAACACGACAAATTGGTCAACGAGAAAAAATCGCTGAAAGATTTGATCCTGGAAATGGAAGACGAGGTATTGGCGAATGCGGGCGTGGACGTGTTTGAAGAATTGTTCAAGCTCATTTTCACCAAACTCTACGACGAAATGGAAGGTGGACGCGATAAAAAACGCCATCTAGTGTTTCGCAACTACGGCGACACCGAAACCGAACTGAAAACCAAAATCCAAGCCCTGTTCGACCAAGCTAAGCGCAAATGGGAAGGCGTGTTCACCGACGACGCCAAACTGCAACTCACGCCCAGCCACTTAGCGGTGTGCATTTCCTCGCTCGAAGGCGTGAAGCTATTCAACTCGAATTTGGACGTGGTGGACGAAGCCTTCGAGTATCTCATCAACAAATCCAGCAAGGGCGAAAAAGGCCAGTATTTCACGCCGCGCTACGTCATCGATATGTGCGTGAAAATGCTCAATCCGCAAGAACACGAAACCCTGATCGACACCGCCGCCGGCTCGTGCGGCTTTCCCGTGCATGGCATTTTTCATGTTTGGGAACAGATCATGCGCGAGGAGGGCCTGAATAAAAGCCACTTGTTCACGCTGGAACAAAAACCCGCCCGCTGCGCCGATTACGTCCAGCAAAAAGTCTTCGCCATCGACTTTGACGAAAAAGCCGTGCGCGTCGGACGCACACTGAATTTAATTGCCGGCGACGGCCAAACCAACGTGCTGCCCCTGAACACCTTGGATTACGACCGCTGGGACGAAAAAACCAAGGACGAAGACTGGCAGGACGTTTACGGCGAGGGCTGGAAAAAGCTGCGCAAACTGCGGGCAAGCAAGGACGACAACCGCGATTTCGGCTTTGACGTGCTGATGGCCAACCCGCCGTTCGCGGGCGACATCAAGGAAACCCGCATCCTTGCCAAATACGAACTGGGCAAGAAAGACAACGGCAAATACCAAACCACGGTAGGCCGCGACATTTTGTTCATCGAGCGCAACCTCAACTTTTTAAAACCCGGCGGTCGCATGGCGGTGGTGTTGCCGCAAGGCCGTTTCAACAATTCCAGCGACAAACAAATCCGGGAATTCATCGCCGCGCATTGCCGCATCCTCGCCGTGGTCGGCTTGCACGGCAACGTCTTCAAGCCGCACACCGGCACCAAAACCAGCGTGTTGTTCGTGCAGAAATGGCATGACACGCTGTGCCCTAAAGCCGATGATTACCCGATATTCTTCGCTACCATGCAGGAACCGAGCAAGGATAATTCCGGCGATAAAATTTATGTCAAAAACGCCGACGGCTCGCCGTTGCTCGACAGCCACGAACATTTGATTGTTAAGCATGATTTGTTTAATCACGATGGTTTGACGCAAGACGGCATCGCTGAGGCGTTTATTGAATTTGCCAAAAAGGAAAACTTAAGTTTTTTCAATTCAGATCTACAATTAAAAAATTATTTACCTCGCACAAAAAATACCAGTGAAAAATCATTCGAAAATTCATTTGCTGCCTCTGGTCGCTTGGATGCGGAATATTACCATCCAAAGTTTGATGAATTGGAAGAAAAAATAGCGAAAACCCATAAAATGGGCAAGCTAAAAAACTTTTTAACATTAAATCAACGTGGAATTCAGCCGAATTATGCGGAGCAAGGCTTGCCGGTTATCAATTCCAAGCATGTCCGGGAAGGAGAGGTGCTTTTAACGGATAATCGCTTTGCCATCCTGTCAGAAAAGGAACAGCCGCTGATTATAAAAAAAGGCGATGTGCTGATAAACGGAACAGGCGTAGGGACGATTGGGCGTGCAGCCTGTTATTTACATGAGCAAAACGCGCTCCCTGATAATCACGTCACCATTTTAAGAACAGACAAAATAAACCCGATTTTTCTATCTGTTTATTTGAATTCCATAGCTGGAAAATATCAGGTCGATAAATATTTTAAAGGTTCATCAGGCCAAATAGAGCTTTATCCAAAAGACATAGAGAATTTTTACATTCCTGTTATCAATGAAGACACGCAAACCCAAATCGCCAACCTAGTTCAACAAAGCTTCACGCTAAAAGCCGAAAGCGAACGCCTGTTAGCCGCCGCCAAACGCGCCGTGGAAATCGCTATTGAAACGGACGAATTAGCGGCAATGGCTTACATTAACGAAACCGGAGTACAAACCTAGGTTTGTACTCCCATCGGATTCTTATGTTAAAAAGAGGCTTACATTCTCCTGCACATTTGTTTGTTGATAATGCCGCTTATTTTATAACCAGTGCGATTTACCAAAAACGGCCTTTATTAAAGTCTGAACCAATCAAACAACATTTACTGGCTACGATTGAAGTTTGTTTTCATGAAAAAAACTGGCGGCTGGATCATTGGGTGATTTTGGACAATCATTACCATCTAATGGCGACCAGTGATAAAGGCGAGGAAATGACAAAAATTTTTCGTAAAATCCATGTGTTATCAGCACAGTTTATTCAAACACAAGGGTATTGCGAGTTGCCGGTTTGGTGGAATTACTGGGATTATTGTCCGCGTGATGAAAAAGACTATTTTATCCGTTTGAATTATTTGTTTAATAATCCTGTTAAGCATGGATATGTCACTAAATTAGCGGATTATCCTTATTCAAGTTTTCACGCAACCTTGGAAAAACTAGGAAGGGACGCTTTGGCTCAACAATTTAAGGATTATTCCGGCTATAAAAATTTACATTTAGATGAAGATTAAATGAGCCATAAGATGCGCCAAGCCACGAAACGCACCGCTGGAGTGACAAATGAAATTAGTCAGTATTAAATATCAACACGATTATTTTTTACCTTAACGTTTGAAAATGGTGAAAGCAAAGAGGCCGATTTAAGCGCGTTAATTTTGTGTTGTCTTAACATGGCAGACGGCCTCGCTTATTCTTTGAACTGGTTATGCCAGTTGCCTTAATTAACTTTTTCCAGGCAACATGCCTACCGAGCCTGGTTTAATGCGTTTACAGGTGACAACGACATCTTCAAGATAGCATTGCTTTTGATCTTTACTGCCTGAACAATCTTGGCAGACTATTTTGCCGTTATCTTTTATTGCCTCGATATGCCAGCCGTAGCCTTGTGATTGGCAGAATTTTTTACTGTATTTGTTAAGGTTATAAGGTTTGCTGGCTTTGGCGATGGCATCCGCTTCAGCAGCACAGCCTGGTGCGGGTAGCGTATTTGCCATAAGATCCCGATGAATATATTCTGTGGCTAATGCCGTGCCGGAATAAATGGCTAATGCCACAACCCAACTCGCTAAATTAAATTTCATGGTTATTCTCTTGATTATCAGGTTAAGCGATTGCTGCCTTTAACTTAGTTCAGTACACGGATGTTCATCTGTGCATTTTCTTCGTTCAATTGCTGTTTGATAGGTGCAAATTTTTCATTTTCACTTTGTTTGACCATGAAAATGCCCGTCAATATGACAAACAATGTGCAGCCGACATATAACCAAAACTTATCTTTTTGCTGTTCTTCGGTGTTCATTTTTATACCCCTTTATAATTATGATTTTAAATCGTCAATAGCTGCGCCGAAATTGATATGGAAGACTTGGCTGTTTAAAACCAATGCGGGCACCGATTTGACGCCTATTGCTTCCGCTTCTCCAATACACTCTGGATGCTCCCCTAAATGAACGATTTCCACTTGGTGTTTTGAAGGGTCAATGGCATCGGCCACCATTTGTTCGGCGCCTAAGCAAACAGGGCAACCAGCGTGATAAAAAATTGCAGTACTCATAAACTCACCTCATTATTATTTATTGTTTCGAGTCAATACTATATTTGGGCTTTGCGGTGTTGTCAATAAGTATTGACCCGATACTAGTTAAGTGTGCCGAATCCATTAAAACGAGGGTGATGACTATTATTTTTGCCACTATTTGAGGATATTACGCACCTTATTTATGCACCAATGCACCAAAGCGAATCAAAAACAAGGCTTGGACAGGGTGCTTTTTAGCGGCTTAGGGTTGCAATCACTAAGCATCCCGACTTAAATTCTGCGATAATAATGCCTCAATACACGGCATATTAATTGCTGTATTCTCATATTGGCCTAATAATTTTTACTCGGCGACACGCAATGAAAGACAAAAAAGAATTTAAACCCTGTGACTTGGTTATTTTTGGTGCGTTAGGTGATTTGTCCCGACGTAAGCTGCTTGTCTCATTGTATCGGCTTGAAAATGCAAATTTGCTGGAGTCTGAAACCCGCATAATTGGTGTCGATAGGCATGCCCATGAATCCGCTGAATTCGTTGGGGTTGCCCATAAGAGCTTACAAGAGTTTTTAAATGATAAATTGGATGATGCTGTATGGGAGCGTTTTTCAGGGCGGCTTGCTTATTTGCAAATCGATTTGACCCAATTGGACCAATACAAGCAAATGAAGACGGTGACTGATTCAAAAACGAGGGTTATGGTGAATTACTTTGCCGTATCGCCTTTTTTGTTCAAAAACATTTGTCAGGGGCTCAGCCAGTCGGGCATTTTGACTGAAGAATCGCGCATGGTGATGGAAAAGCCCATTGGCCATAACCTTAAGTCATCAAAAGAGATTAATGATGTCGTGGCCAGTGTGTTCACCGAAAAGCAGGTTTTCCGTATTGACCATTATTTGGGCAAAGAAACAGTGTTGAATTTATTGGCGTTACGTTTCGCCAATTCGATTTTCACGACTAACTGGAACCACAACACCATTGACCATATCCAGGTCACCGTCGCTGAAGAAGTCGGTATTGAAGGCCGCTGGGAGTATTTTGACAAGACCGGGCAATTGCGTGACATGGTGCAAAATCATTTGTTGCAGATTTTGACTTTTATTGCGATGGAACCCCCAGTCAATCTGGAAGCCGAAAGCATACATAATGAAAAAATTAAGGTGCTTAAGGCCTTGCGCCCAATCACCGCACACAATGTTGATGAAAAAACAGTCCGTGGCCAGTATACCGCCGGCTATTTAAAAGGTAATGCCGTGCCCGGTTATCTTGAAGAGGAAGGGGCCGACACGGAAAGCACCACTGAAAGCTTTGTTGCGTTGCGTGTTGATATTGATAACTGGCGCTGGGCCGGAGTGCCATTTTATCTGCGCACTGGAAAACGCCTACAGGGAAAACGCACGGAAATCGTCGTCTATTTTAAGCAGTTGCCGCACAATATTTTTTCCGATAGTTTCCGGGAGTTGCCGCCTAATAAACTAATCATCCATTTACAGCCAAATGAAGGCGTTGAGATTGAGATGCTGAATAAAATTCCGGGTATTGACGAGCATATCAAACTACAAAAAACCAAATTGGATTTAAGCTTTTCTGAAACCTTTAAAAAGAGCCGTATTTTTGGTGGCTATGAAAAACTGGTGTTAGAAGCGATGCGCGGCAATCCGACCTTGTTTTTGAGCCGCGAAGAAATCGAGCAGGCTTGGACTTGGGTTGATTCCATACAAGATGCTTGGCACAATTTTAATGCGGTGCCAAAATCTTACCCGGCGGGCACGTGGGGGCCGGTCTCTTCAGTGGCTCTTATCGCCAGAGATGGCAGAGCCTGGGAAGAATAGCCGGAAACTGGCGGGGCGCAACCTGACGTCCTAACCCACTAACAAATAACCTAAGGAACACAATATGCATCCGATCATTGAAAAAGTGACTCAAGACATCATTGAGCGCAGCCACCCGACCCGCTCCGCCTATTTGAAATACATCGACGGTATCGCTAAAAACGGCCCTATCCGTTCCGGCATGGGTTGCGGCAATTTGGCCCACGGTTTCGCTGCGTGCAGCGCTAGTGAGAAAGCCGACTTGACGGGCGACCAAAAAGCCAATATCGCCATTATCACTTCATATAATGATATGTTGTCAGCCCATCAGCCGTATAAGGATGCGCCGGACTTGATTAAGGCGGCGGTCCGGGAAGCGGGCGGCGTCGCGCAGGTTGCTGCGGGTGTGCCTGCCATGTGTGACGGTATCACCCAAGGCCAGGCAGGGATGGAATTGTCATTATTCAGCCGTGATTTGATTGCGATGGCCACCGCTGTCGGCATGAGCCACAATATGTTCGACGGTGCCTTATATCTGGGCGTCTGTGACAAAATCGTGCCTGGGCTGCTCATAGGCGCATTAAGCTTTGGCCATTTGCCCGCGATATTTGTTCCGGCAGGCCCCATGCCTAGCGGCCTCACCAACAAGGAAAAAGCCCGTGCGCGTCAGGCGTATGCCGTGGGTAAAATTGGCCGCAAAGAATTGCTGGAAGCTGAATCGGCCTCATACCACAGCCCCGGTACCTGCACTTTTTACGGTACGGCCAACAGCAACCAGATGATGATGGAAATTATGGGGTTGCATCTGCCCGGCAGTTCGTTCATCAATCCTTACACGCCGCTACGTGACGAACTCACCAAAGCAGCGGCTCGGCAGATTTTAAAATTTACCGCACTGGGTGATGATTATCGCCCGGTTGCGCACATGATTTCTGAAAAAGCGATAGTTAATGCGGTTATCGGCCTGTTGGCAACCGGTGGTTCCACTAACCACACCATGCACTTGATTGCAATCGCCCGCGCCTCCGGTATCGTCCTTAACTGGGACGATTTTGATAATCTGTCCAAAGCCGTTCCGCTGATAGCAAAGATTTATCCTAATGGCCCTGCGGATGTCAATCACTTCCAGGCTGCCGGCGGCATGGGAGTGTTAATTGCCGAGCTGTTGAGAAATGGCTTGTTGCATGAAGATTTGCTGACGGTCGCCGACGAGCGCGGCATGGGTAATTACTGCCAAGAGCCTAAAATCATTGATGACAAACTGGTTTGGGAAGCTGTTCCTGAAACTTCCTTAGACACAGAAGTGCTAAGCACCGTTGCAAAGCCTTTTGCCACCGGTGGTGGCCTGCATGTGATGCACGGCAATTTGGGGCGCGGCATATCGAAATTGTCCGCCGTGTCGCCTGACCATCAAATTGTTGAAGCGCCTGCCGTCGTGTTTGATGATCAGGAAGATATGCTTGCAGCTTTTAAACGTGGCGAACTGGAAAAAGACTTTGTTGCCGTTATCCGCTTTCAAGGCCCACGCGCAAATGGCATGCCGGAGCTGCATAAACTGACGCCGCCGTTAGGCGTGTTACAGGACAAAGGCTTTAAAGTTGCCCTGGTTACGGATGGCCGGATGTCAGGCGCATCGGGTAAGGTGCCCTCTGTTATCCATATCTGTCCGGAATGCGAGGCGGGTGGGCCGCTGGCGAAAGTGCTCGATGGCGATATTATCTCCATGAACTTGCAGACGGGCGATGTTAATGTATTGGTTGACGACGCGGAATTTAATGCGCGTATCCCCTCACCGAATTCGGCAAAAAACCATCACTATGGCATGGGCAGGGAAATGTTTGGCCGTTTCCGGTTAAACGCCTCGTCGGCTGAAACGGGCGCGTCCAATTTATTTGTTTGCGATTAACAAACTAAGAAAAAAGTCGGGTGGGCGCCAAAAGATGGTGTTTTAGATGGTGCAGTTTTGCCCGCCTTAGTAATTCACCCATGATGGGCATTGCCTAAAGCGCCTGTCGCCTATCCCATACTTTGTATTTAAAAATGAACCAAACTAACTGGAAAATTCAACCGAAAGAAGTCTTAAACGCTGGCCCGGTAATGCCTGTTATGGTTATTCAAAACCTCGACGATGCCGTGCCTTTGGCGCAAGCCTTAGTTGCGGGGGGCATTAAGGTTTTGGAAATCACTTTGCGCACCCCAATAGCGCTTGAGGCGATCAAACTGATTAGCGACAGCGTTAAAGACGCCATTGTTGGCGCGGGTACGATCACCACGCCAGAACAACTTAGAGCCGCTGAAGCAGCGGGGGCGGTTTTTGCGATTAGTCCGGGCTTAACCCCGACACTATTAGCGGCAGCCCAAACTGGCAACATCGCACTGATTCCAGGCATAGCCACGTTATCGGAACTGATGATGGGTATGGAATTCGGGCTGGACCATTTTAAGTTTTTCCCCGCCGAGGCGGCAGGCGGTATTCCCATGCTAAAAGCCATTGCAGGGCCTATGCCGCAGATTACTTTTTGCCCCACCGGCGGTATCTCACCGGACAATTATTTGGCGTATTTAGCGTTGGGCAATGTGGCTTGTGTTGGCGGTTCGTGGTTGGCGCCTGCCGATGCCGTCAAGGCTAAAAACTGGGCTAAAGTAACTGAACTTGCCAAACAAGCTGTTGAAAATACGCTGACAGTTTGACTACCAAGCCTAGGCAATAGCGCTAACCGTTTTTAAAACAGAGAGAAAATCCATGACCAATCTACGCAATCTTACTTTGAATGAGAACGCCCAGTCTTTATGTGAGTTACCTGTTTTATCTGGAACGACAGGCCCTGACGTCATTGACGTACAATCCTTGTACAAACAGACCGGCAAGTTTACCTATGACCCCGGTTTCAATTCCACTGCAAGTTGCCGCTCCACAATAACCTTTATAGATGGCGAAGAAGGGATTCTGTTATATCGCGGTTACCCTATCGAACAGCTTGCCGAGCAATGCAATTTTCTGGAAGTTTGTTACTTGCTGCTCCATGGCGAATTGCCCGAGAGCAATCAGCTATTAGAGTTTGAAAACAATATCACCATGCACACGATGGTGCATGACCAGTTGACCAATTTCTTTAAAGGCTTTCGCCGCGATGCCCATCCGATGGCCATTATGGTGGGCGTGGTGGGTGCGTTATCGGCCTTTTATCATGGCGCGTTGGATATCCGTTCCAAAAGTGACCGGGAAATGTGTGCGATACGCCTCATAGCTAAAGTGCCGACAATTGTTGCGATGTGCCATAAATACAGTACCGGCATGCCGTTTATGTACCCGCAAAACAAATTGAGTTATGTGGAAAACTTTCTGCGCATGATGCACGCGACACCGTGTGATGACTACAAGCCGAACCCTGTACTGGTGCGTGCGTTGGACAGGATACTTATCCTCCATGCCGATCATGAGCAAAATGCCTCCACGTCAACTGTCCGCCTCGCGGGTTCTAGCGGCGCCAATCCGTTTGCCTGTGTGACCGCAGGGATTGCCTGTTTATGGGGGGCTGCACACGGCGGCGCCAATGAGGCTGTGCTGAACATGCTGGAAGAAATTGGTGATGTTTCCCGTATTCCTGAGTTTATCGATAAAGCTAAAGATAAAAGCGATCCGTTCCGGCTGATGGGCTTTGGCCACAGGGTCTATAAAAACCATGATCCCCGCGCCAAGCTGATGCGGGCCACCTGCCATGAAGTGCTTAATGAAATGGAACTGCACGATAACGAGTTGTTTAAGTTGGCGTTGGAATTGGAGCGCATTGCCCTTGAGGATGATTATTTTATCGAGAAAAAACTCTATCCCAATGTTGATTTTTATTCGGGTATTGTGCTGCATGCGTTGGGCATTCCCACCAATATGTTCACTGCGATGTTCGCGATGGGGCGGACTGTCGGCTGGATTGCCCACTGGGACGAAATGATTGCTGATCCGGAACAAAAAATAGGCCGTCCACGTCAACTTTACGTTGGCGCGGCGCGACGGGATGTGCCAAAGCGCCCCGGAGGAAAAACAGTTTAAGCATCTGTCCGCGCATAAATTCGGCTTGTAGGGTTAATACATTATGGTGCTTGGATCAGATCTAATTTTGTTTGAGGCTAAATTCATAGCCACCTTCGTATAAACGAACGTAAGCACACTGAATTTATGGAAAATAATGATGAATATGATAAAAGCGACAGGGCAACTATCCCAGCCAAACCCAATGCTGCTGTTATCGGCGTTGCTTATAATGATGTTGGTGTTGTTGTTGATGCCCCAATGGGTATTGGCGGCGCAGATTAGCGCGTCAGTGGAACGTAATCCGGTGCGCGTTGATGAGTCTTTCCAGATCACCTTTGTTGCTAGCGAGCCACCTGATGATAACCCTGATTTCAGCCCGTTAGCACAGGATTTTTCGATACTGGGCCAAAGTCAGGCTAGCAGCGCATCTTGGGGCAACGGGAAAGCCAGCACAACCATGCAATGGACGCTGAATGTGATGGCGAAACACGCGGGCGATTTAGTTATCCCTGCGATAAAGTTTGGTGATGATGCCAGCGAGGCGCTGTCTGTCACAGTGACTGAGGCGCCAACAGACAAGGCGCCCGACACCAATGCCGATTTATTTATGGAGGTTGATGCGACGCCTGAAAGCCCCTACTTACAGGAGCAGGTCCTTTATACTATGCGCCTGTACACGCGGGTTGAAATAGCCCAGGCACGTTTGAATGAGCCGGAACTGGCCGATGCGGTGATTGAAAAGCTGGCTGAAGACAGCAACTATAACACCCGTATCAATGGCGTCGATTATTCGGTGACTGAACGCAAATATGCTATTTTTCCGCAAAAAAGTGGGGCGCTGACCATAAAGCCGTTGGTTTTGACTGCTGACGTCTTGGCTAATAACCGTACCCTGTTCAATAGTTTTTTTAACTCGTCAGTGACCCGGACTAAACGGGTTGAATCCAAAGCAATCACGCTAGACGTAAAACCTGTCCCTGCAACATTTACCGCACCACATTGGCTGCCTGCCGAGCAACTGGAGCTTACCGAGCAATGGTCAGGTGACATCACCCAAATGAAAGTGGGCGAACCTTTGACAAGAACGCTAACCTTACGCGCAAAAGCCGCAACGCTTGGGCAATTACCTGAGTTAAGCGCGGATACGGTGCATGAGGCATTAAAGAGTTACCCCGATCAGCCGGTATTGCAGGAGCAAAAAAATGCCGATGGCCTATTTTCCATTAAGGAAGAAAAGATTGCCCTGATGCCTTCAAAGGCAGGGGTCTACAAGTTGCCCGCTATAGAAATCCCTTGGTTTAACACGCAGACCCAAAAAATGGCTGTGGCTAAAATTCCTGAAACTACGCTTACTGTCGCCTTGGCGGCGGTGTCTCAGCCTCAGCCGCCGGTATCTGTTCCGGCCACTCCCGCATCGACACCAAAGCCAACGGAAGCCGCCGCCGTCATTAATCAAGCGCCGCCGCAAGCTGTTGGCTGGATGTGGACGTCGTTACTTTTGGCATTAGGTTGGTTGATAACGGTTGCTTATTTCCTGAGTGTTGGAAGACCAGCTAAAAAACAGCTTGCCCAGATCAAGGATGGGCCTAACCAAGCACACCTTAAAGAAACGATTGCCCAGTTAAAACAAGCTTGTGCCAATAACGACGCCATAGCTGCAAAAAATGCCTTGCTGGATTGGGGGCGGCAACAATTTGCCGTCACTAATCTGGGAGCGGTTGCCGGGTTTTGTGAGGCACGGTTAAGGGATGAAATTTTGTCTTTGAACCAGCTATTGTATGGCAAGGAACCTGCACTGTGGCAGGGTAAAAGGCTGTTTCAAGCCTTCAGCGAGAATAACGCCAGAAAAAAAATAACCGATGCGCAGGAGTCTGGTTTGGAGCCGCTTTATCGGTTATAAAAGCGGTTTAGTGATGATCACTCCAATAAGTGGGAGGCTATCCCACAACAAGTGTGGAATTATTTTTGAGAAATGTGCCTAATTAAATAGTCGATCAAATCTTACAAGACAGCCCTAAATTTAGTGGGCTTTGCGTGTCCAGTAAACCACCACATTATCAGATTAAAAAAGGACTATATAATGGGAATTCTTAGCCTGCTGCTCTGGACGCCGGCGGTGGGGGCATTGCTCTTAGTCCTTACGCCTAGCCAAAATATCTATATTGTCCGGTTGCTCGCCCATCTGTTCACTATGCTGGCGTTTTTGGCGAGCTGTTTTTTGCTAGCTCAGTACGACCCGCATAATCCGGCATTACAGTTTAGTGAATATTTCCCGCTCAATCCTGATTTAGGCAATGCCTATGCGCTAGGCGTCGATGGCCTGTCAATGCCAATGCTGATGTTGGCGACCTTGCTCACAGCAGTCACATTGCTGGCATCATTGACTATTTCTAACAGCGTCAAAGGCTATCATATCTGCATTTTGTTGCTTGAGTTTGGCCTGTTGGGCGTTTTCTTAGCCCAAGATTGGGCGTTGTTTTATATTTTCTGGGAAGTGACTTTAATCCCGCTGTTTTTCCTGATTGGACGTTGGGGTGGCAAACGTCGCCACGCTGCCAGCCTCAATTTTGTGCTATATACCATGGCTGGTTCGGTGTTTATGCTCATTAGCTTGCTGGCGGTCAGCCGCTACGATTTGCAACACGGTGGCTCTCTAATGACGTCGATGCAGCAAGCTGGGCAAGATATGCCGTTATATGAGCAGGTCTTGGTGTTGATCGGGTTTCTATTGGGATTTGGCGTCAAGCTACCCATTTTCCCGCTCCATGGCTGGTTGCCGTTGGCGCATGTTGAAGCACCCAGCCCGGTCAGTATTTTGCTCTCTGGGGTTTTGCTAAAAATGGGCGCTTATGGCTTGTTACGCGTAGTCGTTATGTTGCCGCAGGCCGCCCAGCTACTACAGCCATTGCTGATTTTTCTGGCGCTATTCGGGATGCTTTACGGCGGTTTGCTGGCTTGGCGGCAAAGCAATCTTAAGGCCATGGTGGCTTATTCGTCGATTAGCCACATGGGCATTGTGTTATTAGGCATTGCCAGTTTGAATGAGGTGGGCCTTAACGGTGCGGTGTTGCAAATGACCGCACATGGCCTGATTGCCGGTGCGTTGTTTTTGTTGGTCGGGCTGCTTTACCAGCGCACACAGACTCTGGACATCCGGGAGTACAGCTCTTTGCTTCAGGTTATGCCCCGTTTTGCGTTAATGATGATCTTAACTTTATTCGCGGCAATGGGTTTGCCCGGTTTTGTCGGCTTTATTGCCGAACTGCACGCGCTAATCGGTTTTTTGCAAAAATGGCAGGGGTTAGCTGTGTTTTTCGGAATCAGCATTCTGATTACGGCAGCTTATTCAATCCGCACCCTCAGTTTGTTATTCACCGGACCGGTAAAACCGCAAATGCAGGTATTGGATGATTTATGCGTCTCAGAATTAGTGGCCTCAGGCGCACTTGTTGTTTGCATTGTCTTGTTGGGTTTGCTGCCTGCCCGTTGGATTGACTTATCGGCCACTACAATCATGCAGTTTAACAATTTGATCAAATTGCGGGTTTTATAGGTGGGCCAATGCACGAATCATCCTTAAAACACACACAATATCGCGCCCAGATCACCGAGGCGCTCAAGCATTTGGATCATGTCTTGCCAGGGCAGGGGCCGATTCTTGATTTCGTCCATCATAATACCCTGCATGGTTACCAGCATTTATCGTTTGCAGAGGCATTGGCCCGCTCTGAAAGTTTGACGGGGGCCAGTGGCTATCTGCCGGAAAATGAAAGCCGCCGTTTTTATCAGCAGGGGCGCATCAATGATAGCGACATCGCCGCTGCGTTTGCCCATTACTCCAGTTTGCAGGCGGAGTGGCCGGTTTGTCACGCACACAACAAAACCATTACGCGCAAAGAAATTTATCAGGTTGCGCTACAGGTTAATTTATCGGCCATTAGCGCCAGCCAGTTGCTGTGGCAGACACAGACGTTGGGTGTGCTGGAAACCATACAAGCGGATGTGCCTGAAATTGCACGTCGGCAATTGCTGGCGGATGGCGATGAGCCGTCCGTTATCAGAGGAGTGTGGGACAGTATTTTAACTAAACTGAAGTTGGAGCCAGCCGCCTTGCACCCTGAAACAATGGTGGACTTATCACTGGATCAGGCTGAGAGTTGGTTGGCACAAGCCCAGCCGCCGGAGAGTAATGTGCCGTTCCATGCCTATACCCAGCAACATGCTCGCAAAGAGCTGGATGAATCGCTCGCCCTGATTGGCGACAGTATCAGCCTACGCGGTTTTGTCCTTGCATTGAGCGGTTCTGATGTCCTTGATTCCGTGCGTCCGCAACTGATACGCATCTGTGCCTCCGCGCTCGATGAAGGCATTGCCGCTTGGCACAATCCTGAATGCACAGGTATGGGGCTTTACCGTAGCTGGCGTGCGGCCTTGCCTTTTGACGCCAATCTTTTTCTGCATCAGCTGCCTGACTGGCAAAATAGCATTGCCGAATTGCCGGACGATGCGCTGGACACTATTATTCTGCAACTAATGCAGTTGGACATACCTCAAGCGAAGTGGGAGGGTTATTTACGCCGACTAGCACTGGAATTGCCCGGTTGGTCGGGCATGATGAATTGGCGGCAGCAGCATCCTAAGTACCAGCCAACGATTGGTGCGGCACCGACATTGGCTGATTATCTGGCGATCCGGCTAACATTAGATCGCTTGTGGCTAAATCAAGTTTGCCATGACTTATGGAAAGTTGAAGCACGGGTCAGTTCGTTGCGTACTTATTTTTGCAAAAATTTGTCCGAATTTTGGGTGCGTAAGCGCCTTTATCAGGGTGAATTGCCAGAATACCTGACGCAGCAGGCGGAAACCCTAATTATTCGTGCGGGCTCTGAGCGTCAGTGCCGTTCAGATTGGCGACAGCTCGCCGATTTGATATTGACTTGGCAACTCAGTCCAATGGCGCAAGGCACTGAATATGGCGTGGAAAACAGGGGGTGGCGGTTATTTCGCTTATGCCAGCATCTAGGATTGGGGGCAACACAAGTGCAAGCATTGAGCCACACTGATTTGTTGGCAATGTTGGCCGTGCTGGATGGGTTTAATGTAACTGTCCGGAGTAAGGTTTGGCTTTATGCTTACGAGCGCCATTACCGAGAATGTTTATTTCAGGCTTTGCAGGCCAATCATCAGCGGGGACGCCGGCATAAGCGAGATGCACGACTAGAGGCGCAGCTCATTTTCTGTATGGATGACCGGGAAGAAAGCTTTCGCCGCCACCTGGAAGAGCATAATCCGGCGCTTGAAACACTGGGTGCGGCAGGATTTTTCGGCATTGCGATGGATTATCAGGGACTGGATGATGATCGGGTAACGTCACTGTGTCCGATAATTGTAAGCCCGTCCCATGAGGTGCATGAACAGGCTAGGGATCAGGCAAGCGCACTTTTACTGCGCCATAACAAAGGCAAGGTGGTCAACCGGCATATAAGTCTCCTAGTGCATCAAAGTTTGCGGCGCAACGTGTTGTTGGCATATCCATTGATCGACGCCATTGCACCTGTGGCGTTAATCGGGCTATTGGGCAAAGTGCTAGCCCCGAAATTATGGCATCGACTAATCACTGGCATGGCGCAACTAATAATGACCACCGTTAAAACCCAAGTGCCGCTTAGCGAAAATGGCACCGTCCGGGAACATGCTAAGCCAGGTTTTACTGACGTTGAACAGGCTGACTGCGTAGTCGGTTTCCTATGTAACATCGGTTTAAGCGAGGGCTTTGCGGAATTGGTCGTGCTGATGGGTCATGGCTCCATCAGCCAAAATAATCCTCACATCGCTGCTTATGATTGTGGCGCGTGTAGCGGGCGTCATGGCGGGCCGAATGCGCGGGTATTTGCGGCGATGGCAAACCGTTTTGAAATACGCAAGCTTTTGGCGGAGCGTGGGGTTCATATTCCTGTTGACACCTGGTTTATCGGTGCCGAACACAATACCTGTAATGAAGAGATTACTTGGTATGATTTATGTGATTTACCTGCTGAACGCCTAACTGCGTTCAAAAAATTGCAACAGGAGTTGCTCTATGCGCAACAGATGTCGGCGCATGAGCGTTGTCGTCGGCTAGCTTCAGCCCCCCGCAATCCAACACCCGCAGCGGCGCTGGCGCATATCCAAGAACGCGCGGTAGACTTTTCGCAAGCACGGCCTGAACTAGGGCATGCGACAAACGCTGCGGCTGTTATTGGACGCCGTGCGTTAACGCAGGGGGTGTTTCTTGACCGGCGGGTGTTTCTTGTCTCTTATGATCCAACACAAGATACAGACGGCACGATACTTGAGAGTATTTTGCTGGCGGTCGGGCCAGTCGGGGCAGGCATTAATCTGGAATATTACTTTTCTACTGTCAATAACGACTATTACGGGTGTGGCACAAAAACGCCGCATAATATCATCGGCCTGTTTGGGGTGATGGAAGGCACGAGTAGCGATTTGCGTACAGGTTTGCCAAGGCAAATGATTGAAATCCACGAAGCCATGCGATTGCATCTCGTAGTCGAAGCAAAAACCACGGTGCTGGAGAGCATTTATGCGCGTCAGCAAAGCTTACGTGAGCTGATTGCCGGTAGCTGGGTACACTTGAGCGCTAAAGATCCTGACACCGGAGTGATTTTTACATACTGTCCCGAAGCAGGCTTTGAACGTTGGCAAGCAGAGAAGCAAGAGATGCCTGTATATGCAACTTCAGCCGCCTGTTATCAACATCAGTCGCAACCGGTTTCGCCTGCATTAATTAAAGCCGAGTAAATTCGGGCAACCATACGGGGTTAGCGTAGCGGTATCCACCCGTTTTTTTATGGGGTTATCGCTGTCGAAACATCGTAGGCCCACATTGTGGCAAACTTAATAGGTTTATCTGGAAATAGCCGATTTTGACATTTAAACACTTACTGATGGAGTGACAGGATGCCATTTCTATCGAGCTGTTGC
>DIUY01000010.1 GCA_002422395.1 Methylococcaceae bacterium UBA6146
CGGGTGTCGTTGCATCAATTATTGAATAGTTGCTTTTTATAATATATAATATCCAGCTATTATAAGTTTTGTCTGAATAGGTCAGTAGTTCAATTGGTAGAATAGCGGTCTCCAAAACCGCGGGTTGGGGGTTCGAGACCCTCCTGGCCTGCCATTCAGATATAAATATCACAAATTTCATAGTAAATAATACATGAACACTCAAGTAGAAGCTGCATCATCAGTTTTTGATGTTGTAAAGCAGGTTTTTTCCGTAATTTTCGTAGTGTCTGGTGTTGCCGCCTTCTATTATTTTTCGGAATTCCAGCTGCTGTACCGGGTTCTTGGTTTGGTTGTTCTTGTTGTCATTGCTGTGGTGATGATGTTGACTACTGGTGTTGGGCGTTCGGTATGGGCTTTTGTGCTAGAGTCTAGGCAAGAAGTCAGGAAGGTTGTGTGGCCTACGCGAGAAGAAACTGTAAGGACAACAATGCTGGTTTTTGCTATGGTTTTTGTCGTAGGGTTTGTTTTGTGGTTTCTCGATACGTTTCTGTTTTGGGGTGTGCGGCTTTTAACTGGTCAAGGTGAATAGGGATGTCGCTGCGTTGGTATGTTGTTCACGCCTATTCAAATTTCGAGAATAAAGTAAAACAAGCGCTTGAGGAAAGGGTTAAGCGCGAAGGATTGGAGCACTGTTTTGGCAAGATTTTAGTTCCGACGGAAGAGATTGTTGAGATGCGTATGGGGCAGCAGCGCAAAAGTGAGAGAAAGTTTTTCCCCGGTTATGTGTTGGTTCAGATGGAGTTGACGGACGAAACTTGGCACTTGGTTAAGGATGTGCCTAAGGTCTTGGGTTTTATAGGCGGGACATCCGACAAGCCTGCGCCTATTTCTGAAAAAGAAGCTATGGCGATTCTTAATAGGGTTGAAGAGGGGGTTAATAAGCCTCGGCCAAAAATATTGTTTGAGGCTGGTGAAGTCGTCAGGATAATAGATGGGCCTTTCAAGGATTTTAATGGCACTGTTGAAGAAGTTAATTATGAGAAAAGTAAGTTAAAAATATCCGTTCTTATTTTTGGCCGTTCAACATCTGTTGAGCTGGGTTTTTCTCAGGTCGAAAAAAGCTAACAGCTTTTTATGTCTTTACTGGATCTCTGTCTTTAAATAAGGCAGGGATTTTTCTGTCTAAGGGGAGCTGAAAGGCGTTTGAACCCGCATTGGAGTAAAAAATGGCAAAAAAAATAACGGCTTATATAAAGTTGCAAGTAAAAGCAGGTGAGGCTAATCCAAGTCCACCAGTTGGTCCTGCGTTAGGTCAGCGTGGTGTCAATATCATGGAGTTTTGTAAGGCATTTAATGCTAAAACTCAAGACGTGGAAAAAGGGTTGCCTTTGCCTGTTGTTATCACGGTCTATAGTGATCGCAGCTTTACTTTTATCACCAAAACGCCGCCCGCATCGATTCTTCTCAAGAAAGCGACGGGGTTAAAAAGTGGTAGCAGCAATCCGAACACTAAAAAAGTTGGAACTATAACGCGCGAACAAATTGAAGAAATTGCTAAGATAAAAATGGAAGATTTGAATGCGGCGAATCTTGAGGCTGCGGTGAAAACGATTGCAGGCAGTGCGCGGAGCATGGGTCTCAATGTGGAGGGGGTGTGATGGCTAAGTTGTCTAAAAAAGCGAAATTGGTTAAGGAAAAAGTTGATAGGACTAGGCAGTATTCAGTCGTTGATGCGGTTCAATTACTAAAAGAGCTGGGAACTTCAAAATTTAATGAGGCTATAGATGTAAGTGTTAATTTGGGCGTTGATCCGCGTAAATCAGATCAAAATGTCCGAGGCGCAACTGTTTTGCCACATGGGACTGGTAAGCTCGTAAGGGTGGCCGTTTTTGCCCAAGGCGCTAATGCAGAAGCCGCAAAAGAAGCCGGTGCCGACATTGTTGGTATGGATGACCTTGGTGACTTAGTGAAAAAAGGCGAAATGAATTTTGATGTGGTTATTGCCTCTCCAGATGCAATGCGAGTGGTTGGCCAGTTGGGTCAGATTTTAGGCCCAAGAGGGCTGATGCCTAACCCTAAGGTCGGGACAGTTACCGCCGATGTTGCAACTGCGGTGAAAAACGCAAAATCTGGACAGGTACGCTATCGTACCGACAAGTCAGGAATTATCCATTGTACCTTAGGCAAGCTTACGTTTGATGAGGCGGCCATTCAGGGTAACTTGGAGGCTTTGCTTGCAGATTTAAAAAAGGCTAAACCAGCTACTTCAAAAGGTGTGTACATTAAAAAAATTACGTTGTCTTCAACGATGGGGCCAGGACTGTGGTTGGATCTTGGTGGTGTTTCTGCTTAGTTGCACTATAAAGCTTTGGGTTGCCGATTAGTCGGCAGCCGTCAAAGACCGTAGGTGTCGTTGACTTAATTTCCTGCGTAGACGGGAGCTGGAGCCTAAGATAGGTAAAAGAACCGTAAGGGGCATCTGTTAGGGTGCGTTTTATTAATTCTGAGTAAATTCAGAGAGATACCGGAGGTAAGCTGTGGCACTAAATTTAGATGGCAAAAAGGCTGTCGTGGAAGAGGTCGCTGCAATCGCTGCTAAGGCTCATTCTGCTATTGCAGCAGAATACCGTGGTTTGACAGTGACGGAATTGACCGCGCTGCGTAAAACCGCAAGAGAGACTGGCGTTTATCTGCGGGTGGTTAAAAATACGCTGGCAAGACGGGCGGTGGCCGGAACGGAATTTGAGTGTATGCAGGGTGGGCTGGTAGGGCCAATGCTGATTGCATTTTCAATGGAAGATCCAGGCTGTGCAGCACGCTTGATTGGTGATTTTGCCAAAGGGCATGACAAACTAATTCCAAAAGTTGTTGCGATTGGCGGGCAGGTTTATGGGCCAAATGAATTGGGCCGACTTGCTAGCTTGCCTACACGTGATCAGGCTATCAGCTTGCTGATGGCGGTGATGAAAGCGCCAATAGAGAAATTTGTCCGTACTTTGGCTGAGCCGCACGCAAAAATGGTCCGTACAGTGGCCGCGATCAGGGATCAGAAGCAAGCTGCATAAGCTTAGTATTAAACAGTTAAAACCTATTATTTTTAGAGGAACACAAAATGGCACTAACACAAGAAGATATCTTGGAAGCTATCTCAAACATGAGTGTAATGGAAGTTGTTGAGTTGATTTCAGCAATGGAAGAAAAATTTGGCGTATCTGCTGCGGCTGTTGCTGTTGCTGCTCCTGTAGCGGGCGGCGCAGCCGCACCCGTTGCCGAAGAACAAACTGAATTTGATGTGGTGTTGACAGGCTTCGGTGAAAATAAAGTTTCAGTTATTAAAACTGTCCGCACAATCACTGGTCTAGGTTTGAAAGAAGCGAAAGATGCGGTTGAGGGTGTACCTACCGTATTGAAAGAAGGTGTGCCAAAAGCGGAAGCCGAAGACATTAAGAAACTGCTTCTGGACGCAGGCGCCACCGTCGATATTAAATAATAATTTCGACCGACAACCTAAGGCTTAGGCCTTTTAAGTATGGCTGGTGGCATAAGTCACCGGCCTTTTACTGTTTACAACAACTGTACAGTAAACAATTCATGACGAAAAAGTTTGGAAGCGATATGTCCTACTCTTTTACCGAAAAAAAGCGTATTCGAAACAACTTTGGCAAAAGCACTGAAGTGCTCGAAGTTCCCTACCTCTTGGCAACTCAAATTAATTCCTACGCTAGCTTTTTGCAGTTAGGGGCCACCCCAGAAAAACGTTCAGATATAGGTTTACATGCCGCATTTTCCAGTGTGTTTCCTATCGAAAGCCATAACGGTTATGCGGTGCTGGAATATGTAAGGTATCGGTTGGGCGAGCCTGTTTTTGATGTAAGGGAGTGTCAGCAAAGAGGCGCAACCTACGCCGCCCCGCTGCGGGTATTGGTGCGCTTGGTCATTTATGACAAGGAGGCTGCCGCTACGGCTAAAGTTGTTAAAGACATTCGTGAGCAAGAAGTCTATATGGGCGAGTTGCCTCTGATGACAGATAACGGAACTTTTGTTATCAATGGTACCGAACGGGTCATCGTGTCGCAATTACATCGCTCGCCAGGCGTGTTTTTCGATCACGACAAAGGTAAGACGCACTCCTCAGGGAAGTTGCTTTTTAATGCCCGTGTCATACCTTACCGTGGTTCTTGGCTAGATTTCGAATTTGACCACAAGGACTGTGTTTTTGTCCGGATAGACCGGCGCAGGAAAATACCAGCAACCATTTTGCTGAGGGCATTAGGTTTTGATAATGAACAAATGATAAAAATGTTCTTCGAAACCAACAGGTTTGTAGTCAGTGCCGATAAGTGCATGTTTCAGATTGTGCCCGAGAGGATGCGCGGCGAAATTGCCGCATTTGATATTAGGCATAACGATCATGTCCTAGTCGAAGAAGGCCGCCGTATTACGGCCAAGCATATCCGTGAAATGGTTAATTCAGGTATTACTGAAGTTCAAGTGCCAAGAGAGTATCTGATAGGTAAGATTCTAGGCCATAACCTCATTGATGAAGCAACCGGTGAATTGATTGCGAATGTAAACGATGAGGTTACAGATGTGCACATAGAACGGTGTATAGAAAGTGGCGTTTCAGAAATTAACACCTTGTTTGTCAATGACTTGGACAGAGGGGCTTATATATCGAATGCAATGCGTTTGGATGTGACCACTAATACGCTAGAAGCTTTGGTGGAGATATACAGGATGATGCGTCCTGGTGAGCCACCGACTAAGGAGTCGGCGGAAAATCTATTTCAAAACTTGTTCTTTACAGATGAGCGGTACGATTTGTCCGCTGTTGGCAGGATGAAATTTAACCGCCGATTAAATAGGGAAGAAATTGTAGGTTCCGGCACATTGACTAAAGATGACATTATTGACGTCCTGAAAGAATTGATCAATATCCGTAACGGTAATGGCAATGTTGACGATATTGACCATCTAGGCAACCGGCGTGTGCGTTCAGTTGGTGAGATGATTGAAAACCAATTCCGTGTGGGTTTGGTGAGGGTTGAGAGGGCAGTTAAGGAGCGTTTGACGCTAGCTGACTCTGAAGGGTTAATGCCTCAAGAAATCATTAATGCGAAGCCGGTGTCTGCCGCAGTAAAAGAGTTTTTTGGTTCCAGCCAATTGTCACAATTTATGGATCAAAATAATCCATTATCGCAAGTGACCCATAAACGCCGCGTTTCGGCATTGGGGCCTGGTGGTTTGGCAAGGGAACGCGCCGGTTTTGAGGTTCGTGACGTACATGCAACGCATTATGGTCGGGTATGTCCAATTGAAACGCCCGAAGGGCCAAACATTGGACTGATCAATTCCCTGTCCGTTTATGCCCGTACAAATGACTACGGCTTTTTGGAAACCCCTTATAGAAAAGTTGTTAACGGTTCTGTGACGGATCAGGTTGATTATTTATCGGCTATTGAAGAAGGCGAGTTTGTTATTGCGCAGGCCAGTGTTGCTGTAGATGAAAACGGCAAGTTGGTGGAGGGCTTGGTGTCTTGCCGCCATAAAGATGAATTTGCCTTGGCAATGTCTGACACGGTGCAATATATGGATGTGTCATCAAAGCAAATCGTGTCTGTGGCGGCTTCAATCATCCCCTTCTTGGAGCACGACGATGCTAACCGTGCGTTGATGGGTTCTAACATGCAGCGTCAAGCTGTGCCTACCTTAAGGGCGGAAAAGCCTTTAGTTGGTACGGGCATGGAAAGGACTGTTGCTAAAGACTCTGGGGTGACTGTGGTGGCCGCCCGTGGTGGCAGTATCGAGATGGTTGATGCGGCAAGGATAGTTGTGCGCGTTAATGACACTGAAACAGAGGCGGGTTCGTCGGGCGTGGATATTTATAATCTAATAAAATACACCCGCTCCAACCAAAATACATGTATCAACCAAAAACCATTGGTCAAAATTGGCGATGTTGTCACACGCGGGGATATTCTTGCTGACGGCCCGTCCACCGATTTGGGCGAGTTGGCATTAGGGCAGAACATGTTGGTTGCCTTTATGCCATGGAATGGCTATAACTTCGAAGATTCGATCTTAGTGTCGGAACGCGTTGTAAAAGAAGACCGGTTCACGACAATCCATATCGAAGAGAAAACTTGTGTGGCCAGGGACACGAAGCATAGTCCTGAAGAGATTACTGCCGATATCCCTAATGTTAGCGAAGAGGCGTTATCTAAGCTTGATGAGTCAGGGATTGTTTATGTTGGTGCAGAAGTCAAAGGGGGGGATATTCTGGTCGGCAAGGTAACACCGAAAGGGGAGACTCAGCTGACTCCAGAAGAAAAATTGTTGCGTGCCATATTTGGTGAGAAAGCGGCTGATGTCAAGGACACTTCATTGCGTGTGCCTGGAAGTATTGAAGGTACTGTCATCGATGTACAAGTGTTTATCCGGGATGGCGTGAAGAAAGACAAGCGTGCTTTGGATATTGAGCAGGAAGAAATCAAACGTTACCGTAAGGATCTGGATGATCAGCTGAAAATCCTTGAAGGCGATATTTTTATGCGTGTCGCTAAGTTGCTCATAGGCAAGCCTGCACAGTCAGGGCCGGGACAGTTAAAAGCCGGCACAGAAATAACCCAGGGCTATTTGCAAGGGTTAAAGCATTCAGATTGGTTGAAAATCAAAATGAAAGATGAAGAAATAAATCTTCAACTTGAAACCGTTGTTACCCAAATAGAGCAGCAACGTAAAGATTTTGACGAAAAATTTGAAGTCAAACGTAAAAAAATCACGATGGGAGACGATTTGGCCCCTGGCGTGTTAAAAATGGTTAAAGTGTATTTGGCCGTTAAGAGACGTATACAGCCGGGCGATAAAATGGCCGGGCGTCATGGAAATAAAGGGGTTATTTCCATGATTAGGCCGATTGAAGATATGCCTTATACGGCGGATGGCAATCCTGTCGATATTGTGTTGAATCCGCTAGGCGTGCCTTCCCGGATGAACGTGGGTCAGGTGCTTGAAACTCATTTGGGCTGGGCGGCTAAAGGACTGGGCATAAAAATAGGTAAAATGCTTGAAGCTAAAGCCAAAGTCGTCGAAATCAGGGGCTATCTGGAAAAAATCTACAATAGCAGTGGCCGTAAAGAAGATTTGGATTCATTTAGTGATCAAGAGATTCTTGAGATGTCGGTTAATTTAGTTGCCGGTGTTCCTATGGCCACTCCAGTGTTTGATGGTGCCAGCGAAGATGATATTCGTAATATGCTGCGATTGGCTGATTTGCCCGAGCACGGGCAAACGACATTGTACGATGGATTGACTGGCGAGCCATTTGAGCGTGAAGTGACAGTGGGTTATATGTACATGCTGAAGCTAAACCATTTGGTCGATGACAAAATGCATGCCCGCTCAACAGGGCCCTATAGTTTGGTCACCCAGCAGCCGTTGGGTGGAAAAGCGCAGTTTGGTGGCCAACGTTTTGGAGAGATGGAGGTCTGGGCCCTTGAAGCCTATGGTGCGGCATACACTCTACAAGAAATGCTTACTGTTAAGTCTGATGATGTTACCGGTAGAACGCGTATGTATAAAAACATAGTGGATGGTGATCATAAAATGGAAGCGGGTATGCCGGAATCATTTAATGTTTTGATTAAAGAAATCCGCTCGCTTGCTGTCAATATAGAGTTGGAAAGGGATTGACGGGAGGGTGATTAAAAAATCGCGGAGCTTGTGTAAGCCCGCGATTTTATCCCGTTTTAACCAACGGACTGTATTGGATTGCACCAGAACCTATTTAAAGAGGACAAGCTCTTGAAAGATTTAATGAATTTCTTAAAACGCCAAGGTCGTGCAGACGATTTTGACGGTATTAGCATTGGTTTGGCCTCGCCTGACATGATCCGTTCATGGTCTTATGGTGAAGTAAAAAAACCAGAAACGATTAATTATCGTACGTTCAAGCCGGAACGTGATGGTTTGTTTTGCGCCAAAATTTTTGGCCCGGTCAGCGACTATGAGTGTCTGTGCGGAAAATATAAAAGGCTCAAACATCGCGGTGTTATTTGTGAAAAATGTGGTGTTGAAGTTACTTTGTCCAAGGTTCGTCGCGAACGTATGGGCCATATTGACTTGGCTAGCCCAGTTGCGCACATTTGGTTTTTAAAATCACTGCCATCCAGAATTGCCTTGCTGCTGGATATGACATTGCGTGAAATTGAACGGGTGCTTTATTTTGAGTCATTTGTGGTTTTAGACGCAGGTATGACGCCGCTGGATAAAGGACGATTGCTCACTGACGACGAATATTTAGATGCAGTCGAGCAGTACGGTGATGATTTTGTTGCGAAAATGGGGGCTGAAGCTATCTATGAGTTGCTAAAGGCGATTGATTTAAAAGAACAAGTCAATATTTTGCGTGAAGAAATAAACGCCACCAATTCAGAAACAAAAATTAAAAAATACGCTAAACGCCTTAAGGTGATGGATGCGTTGCTGAGTTCTAAAAATCGTCCGGAATGGATGATTCTTCAGGTCTTGCCCGTTTTGCCCCCTGAATTGCGCCCGCTGGTGCCTTTAGATGGTGGCCGGTTTGCAACATCTGACCTGAATGATTTGTACCGTCGTGTCATTAACAGAAATAACCGTCTGAACAGGTTGTTGGATTTGAGTGCGCCCGACATTATTGTGCGCAATGAAAAACGGATGTTGCAAGAATCGGTCGACGCGTTATTGGATAATGGCCGTCGTGGCCGTGCGATTACTGGCACCAATAGAAGGCCCTTAAAGTCATTGGCCGACATGATTAAAGGTAAGCAGGGACGTTTCCGGCAAAATCTATTGGGCAAGCGCGTCGATTATTCAGGGCGTTCGGTAATTGTGGTCGGCCCCACATTAAGGTTGCACCAATGCGGGTTGCCGAAAAAAATGGCATTGGAGTTATTTAAGCCGTTTATTTTCAGTAAATTACAATTTAGAGGCTTGGCGACAACCATTAAGGCGGCAAAAAAAATGGTTGAGCGCGAAGGTACTGAAGTCTGGGATATTCTCGAAGAAGTCATTCGTGAACATCCAATTTTGCTGAATAGGGCGCCTACTTTGCACAGGCTTGGAATTCAGGCGTTTGAACCGACGTTGATTGAAGGCAAAGCGATTCAGCTCCATCCTTTGGTTTGTAGTGCGTTTAATGCGGACTTTGACGGCGATCAAATGGCAGTGCACATACCGCTGTCTATTGAAGCGCAGCTAGAGGCCAGGACATTAATGATGGCTACTAACAATATTTTATCGCCCGCTAATGGTGAGCCGGTCATTAATCCATCTCAAGACGTGGTTTTGGGCCTTTATTATATTAGCCGTGAAAAAATAAATGCCAAAGGTGACGGCTCGATATTTGTCAGTGTCAGTGAAATTCATAAGGCGTTGCAAGCGAAATCAGTTGAGTTGCAGTCGAAAATACAACTCCGCATTACCGAGCAAGTCACGACAGCAGCCGGCGATGTCGAAGAGAAAACTCATCGTGTTGAAACGACAGTGGGGCGGGCGTTGATTTGGGAAGTTGTGCCTAACCGTGTGCCTTATGAGCTAGTGAACTGCGATATGACCAAAAAGAACATTTCGCGGCTTATCAATTACAGTTACCGTTATTTGGGCAATAAAGATACCGTTGTGCTTGCTGACCAGATAATGTACTTAGGTTTTAGGTATGCGACTATTTCCGGCGTGTCGTTTGGTATTGAAGATATGGCAATACCAGCCAAAAAGGTTGACATTATTGCCTCTGCCGATGCCGAAGTTAACGAAATCCAAAGCCAGTATGCTTCCGGCTTAGTGACCGATGGTGAACGGTATAACAAGGTTGTCGATATCTGGTCACATGCTAATGACCAGGTTGCCAAAGTGATGATGGATGGGCTCGGTGAAGAGTCTGTGGTCGATGCGGAAGGGAATACCGTCAAACAAAAGTCCTTTAATTCAATCTTTATGATGGCTGAATCAGGCGCACGGGGTTCAGCTGCACAGATTCGTCAGTTAGCCGGTATGCGCGGGCTGATGGCCAAGCCAGATGGCTCGATTATTGAAACACCGATTACCGCTAATTTTAGAGAAGGCCTGGATGTATTGCAGTACTTCATATCCACCCATGGTGCGCGAAAAGGTTTGGCCGATACTGCATTGAAGACGGCAAACTCCGGTTACTTGACACGAAGATTAGTGGATGTCGCACAGGATCTGGTTATTACAGGTAACGATTGTGGCACGTCTAACGGCCTTATTATGACACCGATCATTGAAGGGGGCGACGTTGTCGAGCCATTATCGGAGCGGGTATTAGGACGTGTCGTGGTTAATGATGTCATGGATGTGGGTGGTGAAAATATCGTCGTCCCGAGCGGCACACTATTGAATGAGCATTGGGTGTCAATACTGGATGAACAAAGCGTCGATCAAGTTTTGGTGCGCTCAATCATCACTTGTGAAAACCGACATGGTGTTTGCGCGGCCTGTTATGGCCGTGATTTAGGGCGTGGTCACCTGGTTAATATTGGCGAGGCTGTAGGCGTGATCGCGGCCCAGTCTATTGGTGAACCTGGCACTCAGCTGACAATGCGCACTTTTCATATTGGTGGTGCGGCTTCACGTTCTGCCGCTATCAGTAACGTGCAAGTCAAATCGGCGGGTACTGTCCGCTTAAACAACCTTAAATCAGTTGTTAATCGTGAGGGCAATCTGGTGGCGGTCTCGCGTTCTGGCGAGGTCGGTGTTGTTGATGACTATGGCCGTGAGAGGGAGCGTTATAAGATTCCTTATGGTGCAGTCCTTTCGGTTCAGGAAGGCAGCAAAATTAATGCCGGTGATATTATTGTAACTTGGGATCCATTTACCCATCCTGTTATCACCGAGGTGGACGGTATTGTTGAACTGGTGCATTTTGTTGACGGCGTAACTGTCCAGAAGCAATCGGATGAGGTTACGGGATTAAGTTCCTTAGTTGTAACCGACCCTAAGCAACGTGGTAGCGCAGGTAAGGAATTACGCCCTATGGTGAAACTGCTGGATAAGGAAGGCGCAACTATTTATTTGCCGGGCACTGAAATACCTGCCCAGTATTTTCTGCCCGCCGGAGCGATTGCTGGCATTAAGGATGGTGGAGAAGTGAAGGTTGGGGATGTGTTAGCAAGAATTCCCCAAGAGTCTAGCAAAACTAGAGATATCACTGGTGGTTTGCCGCGCGTTGCTGATTTGTTTGAGGCACGCAAGACCAAAGACCCCGCCATTCTTGCAGAAACAAGCGGCACGATTTCTTTTGGCAAAGAAACTAAAGGTAAGCAGCGCGTTATCATCACCGACTCTACTGGTGAGCAGGTTGAGACGCTTATTCCAAAATGGCGGCATATTACAGTTTTTGAAGGCGAGTATGTTGAAAAGGGTGAGACCATAGCAGAAGGGGAATTGACGCCTCATGATATCCTGAGGCTAAGAGGTATCGAAGAGTTGGCTAACTATTTAGTTAAAGAAATCCAAGATGTTTATCGGTTACAAGGAGTGAAAATCAATGACAAACATATTGAGGCGATTATTCGTCAAATGTTAAGGAAAGTTGAAATAACGGCGTCTGGTGACACAAACTTTCTAAAAGGAGACCAGGTTGAGCGTGCTGCAGTCCGTTTTGAAAATGACAGAATAGAAAGCGAAGGCAAGATTCCTGCTAGCTATGAATCTGTTTTGCTGGGCATTACTAAGGCTTCCTTGGCAACTGAGTCATTTATTTCAGCGGCATCTTTCCAAGAAACGACGCGAGTACTGACCGACGCTGCGGTGAGAGGGCTAAGTGACAGCCTACAAGGATTGAAAGAAAATGTAATTGTAGGTCGGCTAATTCCAGCGGGGACTGGCCTTGCTTATCATGAAGAAAGAAAAAATAGATACAACCAGCAGCATGTTGTCGAAACGGATATTGCTCCCGCTATTGATGCGGAAGAGGCGCTCAAACAGGCGTTGAATCTTTGAAAATAAGGTGCAGTTAAATACCTTGACCAAGGCAAATTTAGCAGGTAATATATCCTGCTAACGTAAGCTAACGTGCTTTGGTCTGGTCGGAAGTTGTTTAGCTGTCGGCGTGTTTGCTGGTAGTTAGTTTTATTGTCTGGCAGTTAAATTGTTATCGGAGTAAATAAAGATATGGCCACGATTAACCAATTGGTTCGTAAGCCGCGTGCTAAAAGAATAGAAAAAAGCAATGTTCCTGCGCTAGAGGCGTGTCCTCAGCGTCGAGGAGTTTGCACTCGCGTTTATACAACAACCCCTAAAAAACCAAACTCGGCCTTGCGTAAAGTTGCTAGGGTGAGGTTGACGAATGGTGCCGAGGTTAGCAGTTATATTGGCGGTGAGGGCCATAATCTCCAAGAGCATTCCGTGGTTCTTATTAGGGGTGGTCGCGTTAAAGATTTGCCGGGTGTAAGGTATCATGTTGTTCGTGGTAGCTTGGATGCTTCAGGAGTGAATAACAGGAAGTGTGGTCGCTCTAAGTATGGAACAAAACGCCCTAAAGGCTAACATTGGTTGGTGAGAAATGTCTAGAAGAAGAGTTGCGACAAAAAGAGAAATAATCCCTGACCCTAGGTTCGGGAGTGTTATGCTGACAAAATTTATGAATATGATCATGGAGAGTGGCAAAAAGTCTGTTGCCGAAGGTATCGTTTATGGTGCTTTAGATGTTATTGAGTCTAAGGGGCATGGCGTCCCTTTGGATGTTTTGTCTAAGGCGCTAGAAAATGTCCAGCCTAGGGTAGAGGTTAAGTCGCGCCGTGTTGGTGGGGCGACCTATCAGGTTCCTGTTGAGGTTAGGCCTGCGCGGCGTATGGCGTTGGCGATGCGATGGTTGATTGATGCATCGCGAAAAAGGAATGAAAGGAATATGTCGGCAAAATTAGCTGGTGAGTTAATGGATGCCTTTGAAAGCAAAGGGACGGCTGCTAAGAAACGCGAAGATACCCATAGAATGGCAGAAGCTAACAAAGCATTCTCCCATTATCGTTGGTAGCTGGTTAAGGTTTTGTTGTAGTGCCTCGTAAGACGCCTATAAACCGTTATCGTAATATCGGCATTATGGCTCATATTGATGCCGGTAAGACAACTACGACAGAGCGTATACTCTATTATACGGGCGTTTCCCATAAGATGGGCGAGGTTCATGATGGTGCGGCCACAATGGACTGGATGGTTCAGGAGCAGGAGCGCGGCATCACGATAACGTCAGCGGCGACTACCTGTTTTTGGAGTGGCATGGAGAATCAGTTCCCCTTGCATAGGGTTAACATTATTGATACTCCAGGGCACGTTGATTTTACTATAGAAGTTGAGCGTTCCTTGCGTGTTCTGGATGGTGCTTGTGCTGTCTTTTGTGCTGTAGGGGGGGTGGAGCCGCAGTCAGAGACCGTTTGGCGGCAAGCAGACAAATATAATGTCCCTCGGCTAGTTTTTGTCAATAAAATGGATCGCTCTGGTGCCGATTTTTTAAGGGTGATAGAGCAAATAAAAATTCGCTTAGGCGCTACTGCCGTTCCAATGCAGTTGCCTATCGGGGCTGAAGATACGTTTGAAGGTGTGGTTGATCTTGTCAAAATGAAGGCAATTTATTGGGATGAGAGTGATATGGGCATGACTTTCTCTGAAAAGTCAATCCCTGACGGCATGGTCGCCCTTTGTGAAAAATGGCGCGAAAAAATTATCGAATCAGCTGCAGAAGCTGACGAAGAATTGATGGAGAAATATCTTGAAGAAGGTGTTTTGACAAATGAAGAGATAAAGCGTGGTGTTCGCATTCAGACAATAGCAAATCGCATTGTTCCGGCTTATTGCGGTTCTGCCTTTAAAAACAAAGGTGTTCAGGCAATGCTTGACGCAGTTGTTGAATTTATGCCGTCTCCCGTTGATGTTAATGCAATAAAAGGCGTGATTGGTGAAAACCATGAAGAAGATTGGCGTCCAGCTAGCGATGAAGCGCCTTTTTCAGCATTGGCGTTTAAAATTGCAACCGACCCGTTTGTCGGCACATTGACTTTTTTTAGGGTTTATTCTGGTGTGCTAAGCACTGGTGATAGTGTTTATAACTCGGTAAAAAAGAAAAAGGAGCGCATTGGGCGGCTTGTCCAGATGCATGCAAACAGCCGTGAAGAAGTAAAGCATGTGTTTGCTGGAGATATTGCTGCGGCAATAGGCCTTAAAGATGTGACGACAGGGGATACGTTGTGCGATCTTCATGCGCCGATCGTGCTTGAGCGTATGGAGTTTCCGGAGCCGGTCATCTCAATGGCGGTTGAACCCAAGACAAAAGCAGATCAAGAGAAGATGGCGGTTGCGTTAAGCAAATTGGCGCAAGAAGACCCTTCGTTTAGGGTTAATACTGATGAAGAATCAGGTCAAATTATTTTATCTGGGATGGGTGAACTCCATCTTGAAATCATTATTGACCGAATGAAAAGGGAGTTTAGCGTCGATGCTAACGTTGGTGCTCCGCAGGTCGCGTACAGGGAAACAATTCGAAAAGTAGTTGAGCATGAATCAAAGTTTATAAGGCAATCTGGCGGGCGTGGCCAGTACGGTCATGTTTGGTTGCGTATTGAACCTCAAGTTTTAGGGAAAGGTTATGAATTTGTCAACGCGGTTGTGGGTGGTGTGATTCCTAAGGAATTTATCCCAGCAGTTGATAAGGGCGTTCAAGAGCAGTTGAAAAGCGGCGTTCTTGCAGGCTATCCTGTTTTAGACGTTAAGGTGACTCTGTTCGATGGTTCATATCATGATGTGGACTCCAATGAGATTGCTTTTAAGATAGCAGGTGCAATGTGTTTTAGGGAGGGTGCAAGGAATGCCATCCCGGTATTGTTAGAGCCAATAATGGAAGTGGAAATAATGACGCCAGAAGATTACATGGGTGATGTGGTCGGTGACATTAATAGGCGCCGGGGGATAATCCAAGGGATGGAAGATACCTTATCAGGTAAGATAATCAGCTGTGAAGTGCCGTTGGCGGAGATGTTTGGTTATGCAACTGATTTGCGATCTGCGACACAGGGGCGAGCTACTTACAGTATGCAGTTTGAAAAATACAATGAGGCACCTGCGCATATTGCAGAAGCTATCATTAAAAAATCTTCATAAAATTTAATAACATAAAGGTATTAAGTCATGGCCAAAGAAAAATTTTCACG
>DIUY01000009.1 GCA_002422395.1 Methylococcaceae bacterium UBA6146
CGGCCAGGACATCATCTACAACTACGACACTGACGGCAGCGTCGACGTGGTCAAGTTCACCAACGTGGCGTCCACCGACATCAAGGCGTCTTTTGACACCAACTACAGCCTGGTGCTGCAATACGGCACCAGCCAGCTGACGGCCTACTATTATTTCTTGACCGACGCCAACTACCGCGTCGACAAGTTCCAGTTTTCCGACGGCGTGACGTGGACGGCGGCGCACATAGCCTCCAGGCATAACGGCACCGCCGACAGCAACGACCTGTACGGGCTGGCCGGCTACGCCAACACCATCGACGGNNAGCTTGGCGACAAACTGTCCGGCGGAGACGGCAATGACACGTTGTATGGCGCGGCGGGCAACGACACCTTGGCCGGCGGTTTGGGGGGCGACTCCATGCAGGGCGACGCTGGCGCGGACGTTTACCAGATCGCCAAGGCGGACGGCCAGGACATCATCTACAACTACGACACTGACGGCAGCGTCGACGTGGTCAAGTTCACCAACGTGGCGTCCACCGACATCAAGGCGGTGTCCGACACCAACTACAGCCTGGTGCTGCAATACGGCACCAGCCAGCTGACGGCGCACTACTATTTCTCGACCGACGCCAACTACCGCGTCGACAAGTTCCAGTTTTCCGACGGCGTGACGTGGACGGCGGCGCACATAGCCTCCAGGCATAACGGCACCGCCGACAGCAACGACCTGTACGGGCTGGCCGGCTACGCCAACACCATCGACGGGCTGGCGGGCAATGACGTGCTGCACGGGCGCGAGCTTGGCGACAAACTGTCTGGCGGAGACGGCAATGACACGTTGTATGGTGGCGCAGGCAACGATGCGCTGGTTGGTGGGCAAGGTGGCGACACCTTACAAGGTGATACCGGTGCTGATACCTATAGTTTTAGAGGTGATGATGGTCAGGATGTGATCAATAACTATGACACCGATAACAGCGTGGATATTATTAGACTCACCGATGTGACTTTGCTTGATCTGACGGGCATATCATTTGCGCCCGGCAACGGTTATAGCTTGGTGGTGAGTTACGGCACGATTGGCAGCCAGTTTACTGTGACCAGTCACTTTTATAACGCCGCTTACCAAATTAATGAGCTGCAACTGGCTGACGGCAACACCCTTAAAAATTTCGTTATTGGCACTGCGGTAGGCGACAATCTGACCGGAACAGGCGGCAATGACGCATTAAGCGGTTTGGCCGGGGCAGATACTTTAAGGGGTGGTGCGGGCAACGATTTGTATTTTGTTGATGATACGGGCGATAAGGCCATTGAAAACACGGATGCCGGCACAGATACAGTGCTTGCCAGTGTCAATTATACCCTTGGCGACAATGTGGAAAATTTGGCGTTGCAAATTGGTGCGGTCAAAGGGACAGGTAATGGCCTTGGCAACCAATTGACGGGCAACGGTGCAGCCAATAGTCTATATGGATTGGCAGGCAACGATATTCTTGATGGCGGCTTGAAGGGCGATATATTGACCGGCGGTGCCGGTAATGACACTTATATCGTCGATAATCTTGCCGACCAAGTCGTGGAACTTAACGGTCAAGGTGTGGACACCGTACAAAGCGCGGTTAGCCTTACGTTAGCTGCAAACGTTGAAAACCTGATTTTAACCAGAACAACCCCCCTAAACGGCATCGGCAATCAATTGAACAACCGGTTGACAGGAAATTCCGCAATTAACACGCTTGAGGGCGGTGCGGGTGATGATTGGCTGGATGGCGGGGCAGGTGCAGACATACTTAAGGGCGGCACAGGCAATGACACTTATCTTGCCGATGTCGGCGATACCGTGCAGGAAAGCGCCAATGCTGGCAAAGACACCGTACAAACCGCGCTGACTTACACGTTGGGCAGTAATGTCGAGAATCTGCTGCTAACGGGCGCTACGGCCATTAACGGCACAGGTAACGGCTTGGCCAACAGTCTGACCGGCAATACGGCCAACAATATCCTTAACGGCGCTGCCGGTGCGGACATCTTGATGGGTAAAGGGGGCGATGACACCTATATCATTGACAATAGCGGTGATGTGGTCGAAGAACTTGGCGCCCAAGGTACCGATACCGTACAAAGTTCAATCAACTATCACTTGACCGACAATGTTGAAAACTTGCGCTTGACAGGTTCTGCTGTCAAAGGGACGGGTAATGCCTTAGCTAACACGCTAACCGGTAATGCCGGCAACAATTTGCTGGACGGTGGCGCAGGGGCTGACAAGTTAAGTGGCGGCACTGGCAACGACACTTATCTGGTTGATAACATTGACGATAAGGCCATAGAAAATAAAGGGGCGGGGACTGATACTGTACAAAGCTCAGTTAGCTACACGCTGGCCGATAATGTGGAAAACTTGGTTTTAACGGGTACGGCGGCTCTTAAAGGGGTCGGCAACGGCTTGGCCAACAGCTTGCAGGGCAATGCTGGCAACAATCAGCTAAATGGCGGTTTGGGCGCAGACACCCTGGCTGGCGGAGCCGGTGATGATATTTACATCGTCAATGTAACAGCTGACCAGGTAATAGAAGAGGCAGGCCAAGGCGTTGATACAGTCCAAAGTTCGGCGGCTTACACACTGGGCGATAACGTTGAAAATTTGACCTTGACCGGAACAGTAGGCGTACAGGGCACGGGCAACAGCCTTGCCAACAATATCGTGGGCAACAGCGGCGACAATTATCTTGATGGTGTTGCCGGAGCGGATACGCTGACCGGTGGTGCGGGCGCCGACACTTTCGTGCTAGGTATTGTCGGTGACGCGGATTTGCTGCTGGACTTTGGTTCAGGCACCGATCATTTACAAATTGGCGATGTTGCCGCCTCAGCGGCTATTGCTATCGGTGACGGCGACCACCTGATAGATGGTGCCGTGCAAATCAGCGCGCCTAATACGTTTAGTGCGCTTGCAGAGCTGGTTATAGTAACCACTAATATTGTTGGCAGTATAGACAGGGTGGCGGCGACCGCTGTTATTGGCAGCGCAACGGAGACCTACGCGCTGGACGACAGCCGGTTGTTTGTGGTTGATAACAACGCCGATAGCTTGGTGTTCCGGTTCACTTCGGCAGACACTAATGCCGAAGTCAGTGCCGCTGAGTTGACATTGATTGGCACATTACAAGGCACGGCGCAGACTAGCCTGGCTGATTACGTGTTTGCCTAAAAGAGTTGGAGGGTGGCCAGAGAATCTACGGCCACCCTTTCCCCCACAATCTAAAATAGCCCGCCCAGTTTAATCCATCAGCGGGTGGCCAGTTAAATCTGTAATTGATAAGGCGGAAAAGTTCCCGGATGATGCGCCCAGCCGTTCGTGCAGAGCCTATCGAAGCATGAACGGCTGGATGCATTTAGGGGAGTTGTTTTTGACGAAATCCTAACCTATCAGTTCACGCCAAAGCTGTTCGATTGGCGCTTTAAACTCAGCCACTTCGGCTTCATCAACTAAGGCCTGGTTACCTTGCAAAGCCAGTTTGTGGCCCAAATCCCGATAAGCGCAATAGGCGGCTTTCAATGTTGCCACTGTGGCTTCCGGCAACAACCCATAGCTTCCCAAACCCTCTAATAACCGCACATTATCGGTGTAGACCGTTAACGACGGATGGCTTGCCGCGTATGCCAAGATATAAAACTGCACGATAAATTCAATATCGGCAATGCCGCCCGCACCTTGTTTTAGGTCAAACTTGCCCGCTTCTTTACGGGCCAGCGCCGTGCGCATTTTTTCGCGCATTTCCCTGACTTCGGTTTGTAAGGGCTCCATAGCGCGGGGCAAGCTTAGGACACGATGCCGAATGTCTTCATAGGCTGTTTTGAGTTGGCTATCGCCAGCGATAAACCGGCTGCGCACCAATGCCTGATGTTCCCACGTCCACGCCTGCCGGGTCAGATAATCCTCGTAGGTGCTGATAGGCGTGACGAGCAAGCCCGAATCACCACTAGGCCGAAGGCGCATATCCACTTCGTAAAGCACCCCGGACAACAAGTGGGTGTCGAGAATATGGCGGACTTTTTGGCCTAAACGGCCATAAAATTGGGCGCATGACAAGGGCTTGTCACCGTTAGTCATGTCCAAGCCGCTTTGATACATGCAGATAAAAACCAGGTCGAGGTCGGAGCCGTAACCCAATTCAATGCCGCCGAGTTTGCCAAAGCCCAGCACAGCAAAGCCGGTTGAATTATTGTCGCAACCGGGTGGCAGGCCGTGTTTTTCGGCCAGCATTTGCCATGCCCGGCCAGTAACTTGGGCGACCACGCTTTCGGCAATGTAGGTGAGGTAATCGCTGACGACCATGATCGGGATCACGCCCATGATGTCGGCGGCGGCGACTTTTAGCACTTGCTGTTGTTTGAACTGGCGCAACACAATCATCAGTTGCTCAAGGTCTTGGTTCTCAATAGGAGCAAGCAGGGTGGTGAGCTGGGCGTCCAAATCCTGTTTTTTCAACGGCGCAAATAACGTCCGTGGATCTAGTAATTCATCAAATAAAATCGGGTAACGCGCCAGATAATCGCTGATCCAGATGCTGGCCGAGATCAAGCGGAGCAACTGCGCGAGCGCATCCGGATTTTCCGTCAGTAGCGACAAATAAACTGTCCTTCCGGCGACGGCCTCAAACAAACTCAGCACCCGTTGCAAGGTTTCGTCAGGATTGGCCACTGTTTGCAACGCGCAAAGCAATTGCGGCATTAATCTGTCCAATACTGCCGCGCCTTTAGCGCTTAGCCGCCTGATGGCGGGCGTTTGTTTAAAATGCTGGAGTGCGGCAAGACCCGCCGCTGTATCGGTTAACCCATAGTGGGCAAGATGGGCAAGCAGCTCCGGCCCGTTTGCGGTTGCTGTCCAAATTTGCTGGCTGTGCTGGTCGGTTTGTTCTTGTTTTGACACAGAAAAAACTTGGTCAAACACGGCATGGACTTGGCTTCTGACCTGAGCCAGCGCGACTTTAAAGCTATCCCAGTCAGGAAAATCCAGCGAATAGGCCAAGCTTTGCCGCGCCAACGGGTCTGCGGGCAGGTCGTGGGTTTGTTTGTCTTGATATTGCTGGATATGGTTTTCGACGCGCCGCAAGAAACAATAAGATTGGCTTAGCTGGTCGGCATCGGCTTGGGTCATCAAATGCAATTCGCCTAGCTTGTGCAGGACATCCAGAATCCCACGGATTTGCAGGGATTTTTCTTTGCCGCCACGGATAAGCTGAAAGGCTTGGCCGATAAACTCAACTTCGCGGATACCGCCTGCGCCCAGCTTGACATTGTCAAGCCGGTCTTTACGCCGCAGTTCTTGGGTGATTTGCATCTTTAACGAACGTAGCTCCTCAAACGCGCCATAATCCAGATAGCGGCGGTAGACAAAGGCATTCAGCATCGCCATCAATTGTGCGCCAGTACGCAAATCCCCTGCGACTTGGCGTGCCTTAATCATCGCATAACGTTCCCATTCCCGCGCTTGGGTCAGGTAATAGTTTTCCATGCCATCAAAGGTCATGATAACCGCGCCGCTGTCACCATAAGGCCGCAAGCGGATGTCGGTACGGAACACGAAGCCGTCAACGGTGATTTCATCCAGGACTTTGACGAGGTTTTGGCACAGCCGGGTGAAAAACTCGCCGTAAGTCGTGGCTTTGCGGTCTGGCAATACGCCGTCTTCGGGGTAGGCAAAAATCAGGTCAATGTCCGACGAATAATTCAATTCATACGCGCCCAGCTTGCCCATGCCCAAGACGATGATTTGTTGCGGGCCGCCGTCATCAGCCAACAACGGCGTGCCGCGTTTGGCACAGGCTTGGCCGTATAAAAAAGTTAAGGCGGTTTGGATGCAGGCGTCGGCAAGCCGCGACAAATCCAGCAAAGTTTCTGACAGCAGCGCCCAACCCGCCAAGTCACGCCACGCTATCCTGACCATTTCCCGCCGCCGGAATTGCCGTAATTGGCGCATTAAATCGGTTTCATCGGTGAACTGTTGCCGGGCAAGCCATCCTGAATAATGGCTTTCATTATATTGGGCGGTCAAGTCACCCGATGCGGCCAGCCCCGCTAGCAACTCAGGCTGGCGCAAACAGCTTTCGCTGACAAACTGGCTACATGCAAAGACTTTTGCTATTGAGCCGCTTACTGCCGGGTCTAGTTGAAAATCCAGGTTGTGTTCAGCCATGCGCAATTGCCATTGTTGCAGCGCAGTGGCTACAGTCTCTTGTAAGGCCAAAGGCATTGGCAACGGGGTGTTGTTGGAAGTGTCGGTTGTCATGGTGGCACGTTGGCTTTAGGTAAAGAGCCATGATACCCAAAATAGGGCGGGATGTTGAAACGGTATTTATTATGGGTGTAGCGACCTTTGCCCTTCTTGTTGAAGTTGATAGGTATAGGCCACAAAAAAATATGCGCGACACCGATTATTGATTTTGTAGGCTATCGAACAGACAGGCAGGTTTTCTGAATCTTCTAACGACCGATATTTTTGGCTTTAATGACGGTTTAATTCACGCGAGCAAGATTTAGAAAGCTTACAAGCCGAGTGTGTGGAGTATTGAACAAGCACAAGCCGAAGCCCGCCGCCTACAAGTCTTAATTGATAACGGCGACGACCCACGCGAAGTGAAAGCCGATAAAGCAGCCGCCAAGGAAGCCGCGAAACTGGCTAAGGAAGCGGAAGCCGCCGCCCTGATTTTGCAGGAAGCCCGCGAAGCTGTAACGCTGGGTATGGCATGGGCTGAATACATAGCCGCAAGAAAGCCGAAATGGTCAGCCAGCCATTATCATGACCATGTGCAAGTTATGCACCAAGGCGGCGAAGTGCGAAGGCGTAGCACTGAATTGACCGTTGCGGGTGCGCTTGCGTCATTGGCAACTATTCGGCTTGTTGACCTTACGCCTGAACTGGTGGAAGAGTGGGCAAAGGTTGAAGCTGAAAAAAGACCGACCCGCGCCCGCCTATCCCTTCGATTATTAAAAGCCTTTCTTAATTGGTGCGTTGCACACAAAACTTATAAAGCCATTGTTACGACCAACGCCGCAAAAAATAAAAATGCCCGCGAAAGCTTAGGCGATGCCAAAGTTAAAAAAGACGTGCTACAAAAAGCACAATTGCCCGCATGGTTCGCCGCCGTTAAACAAATCAACAACCCTGTTATCAGTGCTTATCTGCAATGTTTGTTACTGACGGGTTCACGCCGTGAAGAATTAGCCGCCCTTCGTTGGGGCGATATTGATTTTAAATGGGACAGCATAACCATTCATGACAAAGTGGAAGAATTTAGAGTGATTCCATTAACGCCTTATGTGGCGCATTTACTGGCAAGCTTGCCGCGCCGTGGTGAATGGGTTTTTTCAAGCCCGACCGCCGCAAGCGGGCGATTAACTGAACCGCGCATTGCCCATAATAAAGCGTGTGCCATTGCGGGCTTGGATATGACTTTGCACGGTTTGCGCCGTAGCTTTGCAACCTTAAGCGAATGGACAGAAACCCCCGCCGGAATCGCCGCACAAATTCAGGGACATAAACCGCAAGGGGTGAGGGAGAAAAATTATATCCACCGCCCGCTTGACCTGTTAAGGATGTGGCATGTAAAAATTGAGGCCTGGGTGTTGGAGCAAGCAGAAATTGAATTTAAGCCGGTGCAAGCGGGCTTACGCTTAGTGGGTTAAGCTATCCGCTTATGTTGATAAGCGTTAATTAACGGGCTACAATTTAATCATGATTAAGACATTTCGGCATAAAGGGCTTGAGGCTTTTTTTAAAACAGGAAGTAAAGCGGGTATTCAGCCGCATCATGCGGATAAATTACGCGTATTACTGACAACGTTGGACAATGCCAAGCAGCCTAATGACATGAACGCGCCTAGCTGGAAACTGCACCCTTTAACCGCTGACTTGGCGGGGCATTATTCGGTAACAGTTAATGGCAATTGGCGCATGACGTTTACCTTTAATGGCGAACATGCCGAACTTGTTGATTACTTGGATTATCACTAGGAGCAAATAAACATGAGCAGAATGCACAACCCCGCACACCCTGGCGAAGTATTGCGCGAATGGTTGCCCGAAAATATGAGCGTGACCCAAGCCGCAAAAGAATTACAAATTTCCCGCGTCACCCTTTCCAAAGTGCTTAACAGCAAGGCGGGCATTACGGCGGGCATGGCGTTACGCCTTTCCGAGTGGTTAAGCACAACCCCTGATGTTTGGCTGGATATGCAAACCCAGTGGGAACTATGGCAAGCCAAACAGCAACCACGCCCGACTATCAAGCCACTTGATAGACACGCGGCATAACAATCTTATCTTGCCATGAACGGCGCAAGCTTAGCTGACGTGTTGGGACATAAAACCTTAGCAATAGTGAAGCGTTACGCGCACCTATCAGATGGACACGTCAGCAATGTGGTTGCCAGTATGAATGAAAAGATATTCGGGGGCGTGTTATGGATGACATTGTAAATATTGATGACCGCAAGTTTTTACCCGTATCCAATGATGCGGCAACAAATGTTACGGCGTGGAACGAAACCATACACAACGGGAAGCCAATAGACTGGGGATATTGGAAACGCCTAGACAATATTACGCCTGCTCAAGCGGCAAAATTGGCACATTTTATAGACCCTATATCATGGCCTGATGCTAAGTATGCGGCGGGCAAGCCATACGACGAACGGTTTAATGGTGAACAAATAGATAAAGAGCTTCCCGAAAAAATACGGCGGCTTAAACAACGGCTAGATAATCATTCACCACAATGGAACTTAGCAACCCTCGTTTGTTTTTTAGGTGAGGACAATTCGCCATTTTGTATGAGACAGGCGGTAGAAGAACCAGCCGAGCTATTGAACGCACGGCAAAACGCGCTTGCAGAAATTGCCGCACAGAGACCCAATCTTTACGCCGAATATAAAATAACCTTAGATGAAATTATAACTACCGTTAAATCAGAGCCTTTGCCAGAGAACTCCCGTCTTGAAGACAGGGCAAAACGCTTTGTTTGGCTTAATATTCTGCATGACAGGAAGGCAACCGTTTGCAAATCCCCCTCAAGCGATGCCAGAGTTAACGAAATTGACCAGTTAAACCAAGCTATAACTGCCATTCAACGGCAGCTTGGATGCGCCGATAATCGGCAGCAATCAGATAATTCCAAGCCAGGGCATCAGCATGAAATCTTCGGGGATGCTGGCACGGTTAGCCAAGGCGATAAAATAACAAACTCAATAAATCAGGCTGATAATTCTAACGATGGAAAGCCCAAAGAACGCCAAGATATTCGGGGGTGTTTGATGGATGGCAAAGAACAAATAAACCCGTTTTGGAAAGCTAAGACTGAATATTCGCTTCTTGAGCTTGCTTATTTGGTAGCAGGTGAAAACCCAAAGACTTACGCAGAGTTTAGGGAAGAAAAAAACCAGATAATTGTAAGCTTCATTGGGCAAGTATTAGATTATTTTTCTAAGATTCCAGAGTATAAGGAATTAAAAGCAAAAATTCTTTCAAGCGGCAATAAACTAGACCAAGAAAGAATAATTTGTGGACTTCAGATACCAACGCGAGTGGCTAATATTTTGGCGACGGAGCTAAACGTATTGCCAATTAGCGTTAAACCACATGATATGGCAATTAATACCCCAGCGGTTTGTTTTAAAAAACCCGTAGCAGAAGAAACACCATCACTTACGCAAACCGAAGAACCTAAGCCTTCGCTTGTCCACGACCCAGCCGAAAGAATAGCCGCCTTGTTTGACCCCGTATCAGTAGAAACCCTTGCACAGATGTTTCCGGTCGATAAGCATGACAATTTAGCCCAATGGCAAAGGTGGACTGAACGCGCAAGCCGAAACCGATTAAATGCCGCCCGCGTAGAACGCGCAAAGTTCAATCCATACAAAGCGGGCATGTGGCTTGTTGATAAAGGGGCGAAAGGTTGGGACGTTGCCCGCATAAAACGAGTGCTTATAAAGAACCTACCAGCCCGTTCCCTTCATGAATCCGATGCCGACCTATTAAAGGGCGATTTATAATATTCCGCCATATTTTCGCCACACTTTTAAAAAAACACCTCCAGTTTCCGCCAAATTACCGCCAAATTACCGCCATAATTCCGCATATTTTCACATTAAAAATCAATATGTTTTGCTGAGCACTCAATAAACAAAGCCGAAAGGCAAAGAGTGTTTCAAAATGAAAACAATTGAAAATCAAACCTTCGCACCGCTCGACCAAGTCACAAGTCCGACAGTAGCCACCAACGCCGCAGCTCACTACTTAAACCGCAAGCCACAAACTTTGAGGGCGTGGGCGTGTTTAGAAAATGGTGCATTAAGACCAATTCGTATTAACGGACGGTTGGCTTGGAGCGTTCCAGCCATAAAAGCCCTTGTGTGCGGATGTGCAAAATGATTAACTCAAAAGTCATTCGAGACCACCGCCGCCACATCACCCGCGCCTATTACAACGACAAGAAGCCCTTGTTAGATTCGGAAAATGTATTATTTCCTAGGGCTTCGAAACTTCAAGCGCGGGCATTAAGGCGGATGTTACCCGCTGGTACGATGCTTTCACACCGTGAATTTGATTGGGCATCCCACAGTTATCGTTTGGGTGCATTTATCGACAAATTGCGGGATAAGGGGTGGACTATAGCGAACCATGACGAAGTTGCACTGACCAAAGACCCTTGCAAACGCACTGCAAAATTCACCCGATATGAATTATTCGCAGAATTTACGCCGGAACTGGCGGAAAGGATAGCGGCATTTTGCAAAGCCGTTGATGATTACGAAATGAAAAAAGGTGGCGGTGATGCGAAACGCTACTAAGAAACTTGTCCGATGCGCCAACACCGGACAGGCCATTTTCAAAAAACTGCGAAACCATATTACCCGAATAACTGAGCAAGTGAAACTCGTTTTAATTGGCCTGTCTGAGTGGTTGGCATTGTTGTTGCCATTTTAAAACGGGTTCAGTGATGGCTAAATTTAAAAAGTCAAAGCTGCCGTTTGACCAGCGGGGCGGCGTTTTAGCCGTCTCGCGGGCAATGCGTGAACAGCCCGTTTATGAATCCATGCCCGCCACCGCTAAAGTGCTTATGGATTTGCTCCACATGCAATGGCGCAATGATAGGGCGGTTACTTATGGGGTGCGTGAAGCAGCCGATAAAATTAGCTGTACCCCGTCCACCGCCAGCAAGGCTTTCAAAATCCTGCATGAACGCGGCTTTATTGTTTGTGATGCTGAATCATTTTTTAACAGCAGGACGGGCAGTAAAACGCGGGAATGGCGGTTGACGTGGATGCCGTTTTTAGACCGGAAACCCACGCACGACTGGGAAAAATGGCAGCCTAAAAATTAAAGCAACCGTATCAAAATGAGACACGCAAATTGATTTTGTGTGCTTCATTTTGAGACACAAAATTTAGTGAATACGGTTTGTGTCTCAAAAAGCGACACGCAACAGGAAAAAATCAATGACTTACAAAGCCCTTGTGTGCTTCATTTTGCTACACACCTACTATAACCATACCTACCCGTTTATTTAGGCCACATTCTTTAACGGTTCTTTAAGTCGGCGGTTTTTGGGTGGTGGGTCATTACTATGCAAATACGCCCACCGATGGGGTAAAGCTGTCTAGTGGATGACGTAGTATTTTGTTTAACATATTAAATAGGATAAAATAGCAGTCATTTAAAATATTAAACAGGTGCGTCATGCCCTACGACGGAACAAGTAAACTCGGTGATGCCATAGCAGCCCTTTACGGCTGTTCACCACGCAGCCACAACAAAATTGCCGGACTGATAGCGGAAGCCAAAGCCAGTTTGGGCATAACCAGCAAAGCCAAAAATTTACCCGATGCTGACAAGCTGGCAATTTATCGCTGGCATGTCGGACGGTTAGACCCTGTTCAAAATGTTAAACAAGTTGGCCTTAACGGCACTGGCACGGCGCAAGCGTTAGCTGATGCAGCAATTGAACCTATCCAGCCACCAGACGAACCCGAAGCCTTGCCACCTGTTAGTCTTAGCCAAGATGGCGCACCCGACAAGCCTGTTTATGATGTTAAACAAGATGACCAACACCCGATTGCTGATGATGGCAATCATTCAAGGCCAGATGATTATGGGCAAATCCATTTTGCCGTTAGCTTTAGCCACCAAGGGCAAACCAAGCGCACTACAGTGATGCTGGAAGGTTATTTAGTGAAAGCGTTACAGCGTAGGCACGGCCTGACCGACAACACCGCTATCAGGGCATGGATTGGACAGGCGATAAAGGCCGATGGTGAACGGTTTGATAGTGCCATGCCGCTGACCAAGCAAGTCAAGCGCATGATAATTGAATCGTTTGTTTAATATGTTAAATGTCTGATAAAAGCAGAGAGCAAACAAGATGCCCACCCATAAATTCCAAGCCGGGCAATCCGGCAACCCCAAAGGCCGACCCAAGGACAAAACCCCCGCCACCTTGTTTAGAAAATCCATTGCTGATGATATGCCCGACATTATCAGCAAATTGGTGGAATTGGCGAAAGAAGGCGATGTACAAGCCGCCAAGGTATTGCTGGATAGGATTTGTCCAACGCTTAAACCGCAAGCTATGCCGATTAGCCTACCTGTCAACGGCACATTATCCGAGCAAGGCGATGAAGTCATCAAAGCCACCCTGGCGGGGCAGATTCCGCCGGACATTGGGGCGCAACTGATAACCGCCTTGACCAACCAAGGTAAATTGCTGGAGCTGCAAGAACTCACTGAACACTTACAGCGTATTGAAAAACAACTGGAGCAAAGGCAATGAAGCTGGCACAAGTAAACAAGCTTTACGGCAAGCTAACCCCTAAAGAACAAGCCAACCTGTATTTTGAAGCCATAGCACGGCGCGATGATACCGAATTGGCAGCCATCTTAGACACAGTTGCCGTGCAAACTTACCAGCAATACCACCTAGACTACATGAAACGCTCGACTGGGTTGGTTATGGTGTCCTTGGTTTATGGCTCAACGTATTGGAAAACAAGGGCATTAATCCTCGCTAACCAAGAACCGGACGAGAACAGGGCATTTTTGGCGGTAATTGATACCGCATTAAAAAATGCGTGTAGCCAACTCAACATAGACATTAATGCTATCCGAACAATGGCACAATGCGAGCGTGAACCCTTGATGACCAACCATGCAAATCTGGAGAGGGTGGCGGAATATACTGAAATGCTCATTCATACGGCTAGGTAAGGCGAGCTGATGATATTAAAAATTGTGTAGTTAAACTCGAACAATTTAAAAATAATTTTGTGGGTTATTCACATTGCCATCGATTTTCTTTGCTGGTAAAGTCCAGTCATGAGCAAACAATTAGCCATTGTGAGGGAATCGGTGCTTACTTCGACGTTGGGCAGTTTTGGCGAAGGTTTCAGTTTTGTCTATGGGATATGGTTCATGAAAGGTTGGGTTTATGTAATTAGTAACAAGGGCATGCCAAATTTGGTAAAGGTTGGATATTCAACTAAAGACCCAGAACTCCGGGCAAGGGAGCTTAATCACACCGGTTCACCACATCCCTATATTGTCGATTATGAATTATTGATTGAAGAACCTCGACAAATTGAGCAAAATGCTCACAAACACCTTTTACCACACAGAGAAGGTAAGGAATGGTTTCGTTGCAGTGCAGAAGTAGCTATAGCCGCAATTAAACAAGCTGCTGGTACACAAGGGATTAGTGAAACATATAAACGTGCGGAGCGTGTTAAAGCAGAAGAAATTTGGCAGCTGAAACTTGCCGAACAAGAAAAAAATCGTTCCGAAAAAAAGAAGCAAGATGATATTGAAGCCCTCTTGCTTTCTGAAGAAACAAAAATTAAAGGGACTTATAACCAAAAATTCGAGCAACAATTTCCACCACTACTTTTACGAACATACTGGGGGTGGAGTTCGGCCTGTATTTTTTTTGCATTAATTTTTTTATTCACAAATCCAGAAAAATTCTTTACAGGAATTATTTTTGTTTCAGTATGCTTTGGCTGGCTAGCAGGTTTTTTTTTATTAAATCATTTCGAAGAAAAGCAAAAAAAGTCCAAACCTTATTTGTCCCTGACGAACAAAAGGGAAGAAGAGTTGGCAGCCGTTAGAGAGCGCAAAATCACATGCCAAAGTTGTGCAACGAACATCAGATTTGAGCGCAAAATAGAGCTACTTGCCAACCCTGATACTATTTGGAATTGCCCGAATTGCAAGACACCAATATCCTCCCCCTATTCGCCCAAAAAGAACACATCAATCGATAGGAATCTGTCTAATTCAAGCAAAGCGACTCGGACATTAATAGAATCTACAACACAGCAAAATTCAGAGAACAATGGTTGCGTTACCTTTATTTTCTTTATTTTGGGAGCAGTTTTATTTATTTGGTTGTCACTTATGCTATCAGACAACTCAGATTCTGTTAATTCAAGCGTTGAAAATTCCGTTGCACAACCTGCAACGGAGAAACCAACATCATTATCCAATCAGCCAAACGTAACTGCACCATTACCAATATTATCTAATCCAGTGAAGATTCTGCAAGAATCTGCGTATATACCGAAACGCGAGAGCAATCCGATTATTCATCGAAAAAACAAGCGTTCGGCATCGGATTTAAGGAATTGTTTAAGCCTTCAAACAAACGAAGAAATTGCAAAATGTGTTAAAAATTAGTAATTCGCCACAGCTTCTAGGGTGTTAATTTAGCTTTGGCAGTTGTTGTTAGCTCAACAAGTCGCTCAAATATGAGCGGTAATGTTGCGCCATGCTATGGATGCCAATTGATTGATAAAGTTATTACCGTTTGCTTCCTATTAACCCAGTGTTTATACTTTAGTTTAAACATAATAGTAATAGAGTTCCACCATGACCGAAGTGACACTGGACATAAAACAATGGGGCAATAATTTAGGTGTCCGCTTACCTGCGGCGATTGCGCGTGAGGCGCATTTACACGCCCATCAACGGGTAAGGATAGCCGTCATTGAGGGGCAAATCATCATCACACCTATGCCAGATAAGCCTCTGACCCTAGAAGAGCGGCTGAATGCGTATGACCCTGAACGGCACGGCGGCGAGGTGATGACCGCCACGCAACGCTTAGGCGCGGAACAATGGTAAAAGCCAGCAACGCCTGGCTACCCGACCGCCAAGATATTATCTGGATTGATTGCAATCCCCAAGTCGGGCAGGAAATGCGCGACATTCACCCCTTCTTAGTGCTATCCCCACGCATTTTTAATGATAAAACCTCGCTGGTGATTGGCTTACCAATGACCACCGCCGACTATAACGCCGATAATCCTTTTGCAGTCGCCGTGGGCAAAGCATCAGGACGTAAGGCCGATAAAACCAGTTATGTGCTATGCCATCAGCCAAAATCCTTTGATTGGCGTTTACGCGGCGCAAAATCTCATCCCTTAGGCAAGCTGGACGATGCGTTTTTTGGGCAAGTCTGCGAGCGGCTGAATCAAATTATTCAGTTGGCTTGATATTGATGATTACATCCGCAACCTCAAGTATTCCACAAGTATTGGTTTAACTATTCTTAGGAATTTGCTTGCTTAGTAATTATTTACTCACTAGAATACTTTCACGACTCATCTTATGGGGCTGTCATTAGATTGGCTTCACTGTAAGACGGAAAGACCGCCTCCGGGCGGTTTTTTCATTTATAGGGCAAAGGATGCGGACGATTGTTTATATTGATGGGTACAACTTTTATTTATTTTGGTGTACTCAGGAACACGGCTTACAAATGGCTGGATATTGCCAGCTTGGTTAAGCATATTTGCCATGTCCAGAATCCACAACTGGATATTGTCGCGGTAAAATTCTTTACCGCCCCAGTCATAACCCGCGTTGCTACCAAAGGCGATAAAGCCTTGCAATCTCAGGATAGCTACCATAAAGCCTTGTTAAACAGACATCCGCAAACCCTAGAAATTATCAAGGGTTACTATATTCTGGAAAAGGGCAATCCTCCCCGCTATAAAAAACCCATCGACAAGCAAGACCGCGTGGAAGTGTGGCGGCTTGAGGAAAAACAAATCGATGTGAATATTGCCCTGCAACTCTATCGTGATGCCGTCCTTAAGCATTGTGAGCATGGCGTTTTAGTTTCCAGTGATTCTGACCTTGTACCCGCTTTAGCGTTTCTAAAACAAGATTTCCCCGATTATCCTATTGGCCTAATTTTGCCAAGAAGAGAACCAAGCAAAAACGAACATCGACCAGCGAATGCAAGTTTATCAAATTTGGCTAATTGGACACGTTCCTACATTCTCGATAACGAACTGCAACAATTCCAATTGCCCGACAAAGTACCGACCAAGAAAAAACCAGCCGTTAAGCCGGATTATTGGTGAAGCCGTTATTGCCTTATTACTTAGAAATACCGCTGCCCCATGGGACACTTGAGAAAAAATAAGGACAATAAAGGCAACACAAGGCAAGCGTAAATTTTCATACGCTATCGCTTTATTTATTTGTCATTTTTTTATGCCTGAAATATCGGCAAGTGTTGCGGCATCTCATACAAGCTAAACATCGACGGTTCAGCCGAGTTATTTAACGAATGCGGTTACAAACTGGTTACATTTTACAAAATGCCGAACATAAAGAAATTATTAAATACGCTAAGTCTTTGATTTATTGGTGGGGTGTTAGGGATTCGAACCCTAGACCTATGGATTAAGAGTCCACTGCTCTACCAACTGAGCTAACACCCCAAGTGACGAAATTTAAGGGTGCTAATTGTAAAGTATTTATTTATTAAATCCAGAAGTAATCAACAAACTTTACTCATCAAACTATGCAAGCCTAACTGATAGGTAAAGGGGCATTGGTAATGTAAGTTTTCCGCTTGTTGTTATGTCGGGTGCAAAGCACATTGCGTCACTACACACCCATTGCTACAGGCAACGGATGTTGCCCTATGCCCCGAACAGCCAGATTACTCCTTACGGGTCATTCCCGACAAAGCCAGCCCGTATTTCCACTTTACGCCCACAGCCAACAATATCAGCAAAGCCCCCCAAAGCAAGCTGGGAACGAGCCAGAAATAGGTCTGGTAAAATGTAACCGGCGGGTTTTTAAGATAAGGCACTTGATATAACCCGGCCCACGGCTGGTAAACCGGCGATTGCTCCAGAATAGTGCCGGAAGCCAGTGAGACGGTGGAAATGCCGGTGTTGGTGGCCCGCAGGACGGGCCGGCGGAATTCCACGCCACGCGCTAATGTCATATACATGTGCTGGTAGGGTTCCTGCCAATCGCCGTACCAGGAATCATTGGTGACATTGACGATAAACTGTGCGCCCAATTGCGCAAGGCTACGGGAAAAAGCCGGAAAAAGGCTTTCATAGCAGATTTGTGCACCCATTTTATAGCCATTTAAGCCTAGCAATTGCGTGGGGCCTAGGCCGCGTGCGAAATGGCCTGTCGTCGGCAACCAATCACGGATGTTAGGGAAGAACTGTTCGCCCGGGATGTATTCGCCGAACGCCAGTAATATCGACTTGCTGTAATGCGGCGGGACGATTTCGCCATTTTCGTTTAGTACAAATAGCGAATTGGTGATCAGCTTTAAACTGCTGTCAACGCTATACGCACCGGTAATCAACGGTATCTGCCGCGCATGGACAAAACGGCTTAACGCGGCCGGTTTTTCATTGAGCTTGAACGTCTCGCCCAGTAGTGCCGGAAACGCCGTTTCTGGCCATAGCACAAAGTCAATTTTGGCATCGTCATGGGCTTTGATGGCATTGTCGGTCAAATCGGTATAGCGCCTAAGTATTTCATCACTATAGCCCTCGCCCAATTCTGCCGCCATTTTTTCCGAATTGGCGATGCTCGCCTGCACCAGCAAGGCGTTGAATGACGCATCCGGCTGCGGCAACCGGCCTTTAAGCCAAAGGCCGCCGATATTGAGCGCCACAAATCCGGCCACGACAGACGCCAAGATGAGTTTGCCAGCAGTTTCTTGGCGTCGCTGCCAAGCGATATACAGCGGCAAGTTACACAGCAACGTAGCGGCGCTCAGCCCGCTAAAGCCAATCACCTCGGCCCACTGGTAAACCGGCATATCCGCGCCATACCATGAATAACCGAAATTCCAGTCAAACAACGTCAGCGAATAGGCTTCGCAAAGAATGGTGATGACCGCCATTAAGCCCAACGACAAGCCCCCGGACCAATTAAAGGTACGCCACCCCCAAAACCACAAAATCCCTGCCAGTGGCACATACAAATGCGCGATCAACGCATAAAACAACATCCCGACAAATGCCACAGGCCAGCCCAGGTGCGCAAACTCATGCAGGGTGTAGGTGATCCAGTTAAAACCGATCAACGTAAAAACAAAAGCCGTGATTAAACCACCGATAAAAACATTTTTTAAACTGGTTTGCCTATTCCAGAACAGCCATAACGGCACAAAGCAGAACAGCGAAGCCCACGGCGGAAAAGGGATGTAACTGGTGCCGATAAATAGCCCGGACAGTATCGGCAGTAACCAGGGTTTAAATAGCTTGGCGAAAATTTTGTGCATATTGGCTGTTTTTTTATGGTAATGATGGGGGCGTGTAGGTAGAAATAGATGCAAATCATCATTTATAGTACCCGATAGTTTAGAGTTTCTCGAAAAACTCTGTTTTTCCGGCAGCTTGTAATTCTATTTTTTTCGATAAGGTAACTATGGCATCACGTCATCAAACACAAGGGAAAGATGCGCGGCGAATTCTGCTTACAAACTGCCTGGCTGTTACGTTATTCTGGTATTAGCGGGCCTGGGGCGATGTCGTTACCTACAGGATTGATCCGCTGACAAAACAGGTGGTTCCAGACCAAATCCAAATGACTGCATTGGAAGCCGCCCTGCATACTTAATACGACCGTCGTTACCGTAGCTATCTGGCCCGCGATAAAGGCTCGTTTACGGTGACCCTTATTCCCCCTTAAAGTAGAAAAACCGCGCATAACCATAACGTCAAAACAGGTAAAAATCACATGCTAAAACTGCTTTTTATAGATTTATTAATAACTACCGGCGTGTCTTTTGCAAAAGACGACTCAGCCTGCTGGTATTATTCAACGGCAAAAAATGAAGAAGTGCATGAGGGGCAATGCCTTAATTTTTATAATGAAAAACCGCAGCCGGATTTTGCAGGCGATGCCCTGGTCAGTAAAAAAGTGGCCATTGATTTGGATTATGATGGGGACGGGCTTGCTTATCTGCGCACCAGGGACGGCTTTTTATATGTCAACAGTCAGGGCTATGCTAGACAAGTGATTAGCTACGATAACGGGCCCGATTATTTTGCGGCGGGTCTTGCCAGGACCCGGCAAAACGGAAAAATCGGCTATTTTGATAAATCGCTAAAAATGGTCATTGCCCCTGCTTATGATTTTGGTTTTCCATTTAGCGAAGGCCGCGCAATCGTCTGCAACGGTTGCGTGGAGCAGCAAAAGGGCGAGCATAAGATAATGGTTGGCGGCTTATGGGGTGCTATCGTGCATGCTATTAGATATTCTTCGGGTCAAATTAGGAAATTGGTTAAGGATTAGCTTTATATATTGCTTTAAGAAACTATAGGGATGTTTTTTAAATTCTGTCGTTTATGTGCAATCGCTAAAATAAAGACTTGCCTGTCCAGCAATTGATAAATAATGCGATAAGCATACAGCGATATTTCCCCAGTATTTTCATCACCTATCTCTGCAACAGCACAGCCAATAAAGGGATGCATTTCTAAAATATCGGTTTTTCCGTTATTTCTGTGACGACTTTTTTCGCATAAAATTTGGAATCGTGGGCGATAAAATCATAAATACTACGTAAATCAGCTTTTGCCGGAACTGTCCAAATTACCACGCCTCAATTTCTCGTTTTAGCTTATCAGCCGTGAGAACTTGCTTTTGTTCAATTGCTTGCTGATCTTTACGAATTTTATCCAGAATATAAAGCTGATACATGATTTCGCCTATGCCTGCATCATCGGGTAAAGCGTTGATGGTGCGCAGGACTTCTTGTTTTATGGCTAGCATGGTGCACTATCCTTAATTAAAAATGGAATAAAATTTATAAAAAATTTGTTCATAGAAGTGTTTCAATCCAATTTAGATTTTCAAGAGCTTCTTCATAAGAAACTGTTTGCAACTTTACATTTAGTTCATTGGCCGTAAATTTAGCTAGCTCTAATTCTCTAGTTTGCAAGGAATGAATAGTTTCAGCACTTAACGATTTCCCATCTCTTTTAAGTAACCTTTGATGTATTTTTTCAGCAATATCGTGCAAGACCAAAATTGATCTAAGTCGCATAGCCTGAAATGTTTTGATATTTATATCAAAAAATCCATCGCTATCATTTAAGCAGAAATGACCATCAAGAAGTATTTTTTCAGATTGTGGATTTAGGTTATCTAAAGCCATTATCAAATAATCTTGGTTATTTTCAGCATCAACTACTTGCTTATTCACATCGACTTCTGATTTTTTTACCTCTCTAATAAGAGATGAAGCCGAATAAAATGGCAAGCCAAATTTTTGATTTATTCGTGAGCAGAGAGAGCTTTTCCCAACACCGTGAACACCCGATATAAAAATAATTTCAAAGTTGGACATTTTCGGTTTTCCTTCTTTTTAGTCGATTAAAATCTTTTTTCTGAATATAACAAAATGATTGGGGCACTTTGAAATCAGGGTTTATTTCTTTTACATCAAACGGCCTTATAAATCGACGGACATATTCAAATTCAATGGCACATGCAAAGTCATTGCTTCCAAAATATTCTCTAAAATCAATTTCTTCGATACCTGCACATGATGCCACCATCTTCCAAATGTCATTGATTTGTTCTTTATGCATTGTCTTTACTTTGGCGTAAGCAACTACTTTTGCCATTGGTGTTGTAGAGTAAATTAAAACGTACTCTACATCTGAATTAGGTAGTCGTTTTCTCAATTCGTAAATTTTTTTACCTGTTAGTATTTTTTCCGAATAGATTGGTTTAATTGGATAAAATGCGATCATTTAGTTTTGCTTCATTAATAATAGTTTTTATTTTGAAATCAGATATTTTCGTCACTGATTGGATGGCGCCTTCAACAATCTTTAGCTGCTTTAGCTTGCTAAATGCGATTTGATTTTCAAAATGACCAACCAATCTGAAGAGAATAATTTTCACTGCTTTACCTTTCATTGATTGGATTTCCTTATTTGAATATACCGTTCGCTTGGAAACCCATTGCAATATCTTTTCAGAATCACTTTCAATATAAAATTGGTCAACGATTCCATAAGAGGTAAGGGTCATATAATCTTTGGTGCGATAGAAAAATAGAATATCCCCGGCTCTTATAGAGCTTGTATTTGTATTGCATAAGTATGCTTTTTTTATAGTATTTCCTGCCGGAGATGGCCCATCCTCAAATAAATCCGACTGAAATATGTTCTTTAATTCTGGAAATAATATTTCATGAAACTGCGGCTGAATTGGAACTAAGTAAGCGGCATTAGTCGTTATTTTCAAGAGCGGGAAATATTTAATTGCATATACTAATGGATTGTCTTCAGTAATTGGAAAAGCTTTAGGGAAATCTTTTACAAAAACAATATCTCTTCCTTTTGTATCTATACCGTATTCATAAAAGCCGAATTCTGTAAAAAGCTCTATTAATAATCCATGTTTATCAGGTTCTACTGTAGCGTAAACGTGATCCATGTTATTTTCTATTGCAAAATTAAATGCTTGCTTCACTAATAGCTCTCCAATTTTATGACCCACTTTTAGAACCTTAAAAGTGCAAAGCTTTAGAACCTGTCCTGATAAGCCTTTTTTTTCAGTTGTTACAATTGGATCATCTTCTTTTTTATATATACATAAAGCATCTATATTTGTACCATCGCTACAAATCCAAGCTTCTCTTCCCGTTTTGGCACATTGTTCGTTAAACCATTGATCAAAATCATATGAATTTCGTAATGAGTCGAAAATTGGGTTTTTTAAGTCTAAAGTATGGCAAGGCACATTTTTAACACTTGGATAAAGGGTCAGCTCTTCTTTGTCCACCTTTGATAACGTGTTGATTGCCTGTTCTACTGTTAATACTCTTTCTTGTTCTCCAATTTTTCTTGCTTTTTTGTGCAATCCCTCGTCATTTGTAATTAACCAATGCACACAATTTCTATGCACGGCTAATAAAATTAGATTATCAATACGATCATTGTCTTTTTTGGGTATTCCGATTAGTTTTTCCTCTTCGCCATCCTGAAAAATTGGAGGAAATTCGAGGCTAGGGTATTTATCTAATCGGGCAAGAATTTTTCTTCGTCGCTCCTCGTTTTTATCTCTAGCAAGATCTTCGGCTGTTGCAGGATGAACTAAAAGCTGATGTTTAGCCGATACAATGCGGTTTAATTCAGTAAGAGTCCAATCTATATCAATAGAAGAATCTTCTAGTGGTATGAAAATGTTTGTATCTAGGAGAATTCGCATTTATTTTTGGATTGATTAGCTTTTCTTGGGAGAATTATTGTTGCTTGCTCTGCAACATTAAATGTAATCTATCAAATTATTAGAATATTAGGTTGATATCTGATCTACCTGATTTAAAAAGTCTGAACATAAAAAAGGGTACATCACTGTACCCTTTTTTGTTACTGCAAGGAAGGTGATGGCTTAACCAAGCAATTCCTTAACTTTCGCCATGATACCGACTGGATCAATACCTTGATGTGGGAATTGTTCCCACAAACCGCCGCAACCTTCTTTATGGGTTGCGATATGGGCAAATTTAGGCGTCAGGCCGCGTTCCAGCAACCAAGAACCGTAACGGCTTCCCAAACCGGTTTTACGGTTAAAAGATTCAACGACCAACACCATTGGAGAAGAACCCACTTTTTGCAGCATATCTTCGTCGATGGCGCTTAAGGTGGGTTTGTTGATTAAGCCAACGTCAATGCCTTCGGCTTTCAAACGTTCAACCGCATCAACCGCGCGGTACAAAGTTTCGCCGAATGCAACGATGTAGCCAGCAGTTCCTTCACGGATGACTTCGTCTTTACCTGGAACAAACGTGTAATCGCCGCCGAAGAATTCTTCGCCTTTGTCGTTCAGGATGAAGGGCACTTTTGAACGGGTTGAGAACACGAAACGCAAGCCTGGCTCAAAGAAGATTTTGCTGACCACCGCTTTCATTTGGTTGGGGTCGGCTGGGAAGTACAAACCTGTTGCGTAGCCGTCAGACAAGCCGTTGTCGGCGAACATGTTGTTCAGACCGAAATGGCACGTGTTGTCGGCCATGTCGTCGATGCCGGAGTGTGAGAAATGGCTTAACACGTTGGAGTTGTTCAAACGCGCCATGGTGATTTCTGACATCAACATTTCCAAGAATGCGCTGAAGGTGCCGAAAATGCCTTGCTTGCCCGCTTCCATGCCGAAACCGGCGGCGGCTGAGAAGTTGCCGCGCTCCATGATGCCGGAAGAAATGAACGATTCTGGGAAAGCGGTGTGGATTTTGTGCAAGCCACAAGAGCCTTCCAAGTCAGAGTCGATGACGCGGACTTTTTCTATACGCTCAGCTTCGGTCATGGTGCTCATCACAGCAACAACGGCATCGCCGAACACGTTACGGTTGGCATCCCACTTATCGCTGGAACCCAAGAATTTGTAGTCGTTTTTGGGAGCGACTACGGCGTTTAAGAAATCAACAGCGGCGGTGTGACCGCGTTCGGTCAGATATTCCAAAGCTAATTTGACGGAGATAACGTCATGACCGTGGGTTGAGCCTTCCAAGCCTTTGATGCCTGGGCACATGGGGCGGTGGTTGATGATGGCAACTGGGCCGTCAGTGTTGATGGCTTTGCAGATGTTGGCGTACAGGCTGTCCAAATCTTCGCCGTCGCCTTCCAATACGGTCAAACCATGGCCTTCCAGGGTTTTTGCGGTTGAACAACCAGGCAAATAATGTGACGGGTGACCGGCGATAGTGACGTTGTTGTCGTCGATAATCAATTTGACGTTTAAGCCTTGGGCGACTGCCAAACGTGCCGCTTCGGCATCGTCACCTTCTTGTTGCGAGCCGTCTGAGCCTAAGCAAAATACGGTTTTGCTAGGGTTAGCCATAGCCACGCCGTTGATGTAAGGCCACATGTGGCCCAAACGGCCTGAGCTAAATTTAACGCCGGGTGTGAAACCTAATTCGGGATGGCCTGGCAGATGCGAATGCGCGGCGCGGTATTCGGTCAATTTCTCAGCGGGCATGTCGCCGTTGAGAACGGACATCAAATATTGGGTGGCAACACGGTGTCCGGCTTCGTCGAAGAAAGTCGGTACGAAGTTGTCAGAACCACGGAACAAAGCATCCATAATCATGACTTCTGGCACGGTGTCGTAGGGGCCGCCAGTATGGCCGCCCACGCCACGCGCTGCACCCGTGGATGTAAAAAATACGATAGCATCGCGGCACAATTGGATGTTAGCTTGCAGCGCGGCTTTTTGCTCGGCTGTCAGCGTAGGTACGCTAGGGTCTAGCGAAATGCGTTGGTACGCACCCAAATCAATAGGAAAAGTAGACATAGTGTGTTCTCGTAATAAATGAAAAACGTGGTAATGTGTAAAGCGCGTCATTTTAGCGCAATACACCGTGTGTTTGGATATTTTGTTCGCCAGCGTCAGGTTATGCTTACAGGCCGACCAATCCACCGAATCCACCCCCCAACAAACCTGTCCTGTTGAAGGGCAGGCAGTCGTAGCCCCAAAACTTTTGAGTGTGCACTTAGGTGGCGGATTTCAATTTATTTATGATGGAATCCCTGTTCCCTGCAAGTGAACCACTACCTCAGATTCGTTCCCGTCATCACTTTTTACGGTTAAGTCTGTAGCAATTGAACCCGTGGCTGAAGGGGTAAAATCAATGTCAATCAGCTTGCTCTGATTGGGCGCAAGCACAAATGCCGTAGGCGATTTCACAATAAAGTCAGGTGACGGCGAAGTGATGTCACTGATGGTTAAATTGCTGTCACCCACATTCTTGATGGTTATGTTTTTAGTCCGGGTGGTATTAACGGCAGTCAGCCCAAAATAGCGGACGGAAGACGCCATAATATCCGGCAATCCCAAGCGGAACGCAGTTAATTTGCCATTGGCACTGGCAATATATAACGCGCTTTCCCCTAAAGCCAGATGCCCGGACGCAGGGTAAGACCAAACATTCTGGCGGGTTTTTAAGTCCACGGCGTAAACTTTATTTGCCGTGGTAAAAAACACGTGCGATTTTGTAGCCACCACATTATTTATGACGCTATCTTTAACAGTGTTTTTCCACGCCCATAAGGTTTTGCCCGTGCTTTGGTCAAGCGCGACCAATGAGCCTTGCGTTGTGCCGACATAAATGACAGCGTTGGCTAAGGCGGGTTGCCCTGTGTAATCTTCATTAAAGCCGTAGGTTTTTTGCCACGCAATCTTGCGCGTGTCGGTCTCAAATTTGCTTAACATGCCGCCATCAACAACAAACACGTCATTTAAACCACCCAACATGGGCACTTGCGGCTGCTGCCCCAAATTAGAGATTGTAAATGCGGGCTTACCTGTTATCCGGTTAATGGCATACAGTTTGCCCAAATAGGTGTAAGCCCATTTTTCATCGACGGCCGGCGTCCAGTTATCGGTTTGTGGCAAACCACTATAAAACCAGTTCTGCTTGCCTTTAGCGCCATCAAACGAATACATGCCACCATAATATCCACCATTAATATACACACTGCCTTTATATATCGTTGGCGCCAAATATCGCTCCCACTGAGCCTCATGAGGGGCTTGAAAAACCAAGTCGCCGCTGATTACCCTATAGGCACGCAAATAAGTGTCTGATCCATGGTTACCCGTTTGCACATACACTTTACCATCGGCATAACTGGGCGGATTGACCGAAAAAATGTTAGAAAAGGTTTTGCCCCACGCTAACTGGCCATTTTTCTTAATGGCATAAAGGTGTTGGGCATTAAAATAACCCGGATCGGAAACAAAAACAGAGCCTGCCGCTACGGTGACAGGGCTTAACGCGGCCGCGCTGACCTGTTTTTTCCACCGCAAGGTAATTTTATTGGGGTCGATAGTCACGGGCATATAGCCCGTATGCGCGGGATTGGCCTGATTCATAGCCCACTGGTCACTTGCCATGGCTAGGCCGCTTAGCAAGGTACAGCCAACCGCTAACGTCTTGCTTATTGCCATAATTAATTTTTTCTTCATGATGCCGCTATCTCCTCTGTTTGGTTAATAAATTTGGGTGGTAGATAAAAACTGTAATTTGCTTAAACAGTGTTTGGACATAGGGGCAACATCCCTTAATCTCAGCCCTCATAAACATCATCCTGCATAATTAAAAACAGCACCCAAGAAAACTGCCCGGTGCTGATTTTAGAGCCGCAATAACCACATTCGCCGGTTTGCCCCATGTTATCGGCGGGTGCGCCGCATTGCGGGCACTGGGTTAAACTGTATGGTGCAGTATGTGGCTGGGCGTTGGTGCGGCGGACAAAAGTCCAGTATTCGCTATAACGGCGCAGCGCACGTTTGGAGCCGCCAATCAGTTTGCCTGCCGCGTCTTCGGTGTAGTCATAGCAGGAGGCAAAAACCCGCACCGTTATCGCCTCGTAAAATTTGTCTTGTTCTATTTTCACCAGCTCCACTTGGGTGATTTTTAGGTCGTCCAAGCGGTTGAACCAATTATTCTCTGCATATAAATTTAGCCAGAATGAATTGGCTTCATATAACCTGTCTGACAATAAATGCCGCACAGCCTGCCAATCGCGGGTGCTCCAATGGGCGTAAATGGTGAGGAAATACGCCTTTACAATGTCATCCACAAAGGCTTGCCAGAACGTATCCCAATCAGGCAGCGCATGCAGTTGTTGAAAGCCCAGCATTTGCCCAGTCAAATCCGCTTGTTTGATCGTCGCCAATTCCGTGCCTTGCTCTTCGGCATACGAAACCAAATCATCGGCGGCCAGTGCAGTCGTCCTCAGCACCACCCGTTTGCCCAAACACCACTGCATTTCCCCTTGATGCACAATGCTGCCGCAATGTCCACATTTCCCCGCATCGGTGAAATGGGCGGGTGCACCGCAATAAGGGCAGCATAAGGTTTGCATTTTGTCAGGTTCGGGCGAAAGCAAGCCTTTTTTACGGTGCAACAACCAGCGTTCGGTGACGGCGTAGCGGGTCGGTTTGCCTTGCAGATGCAGTGTGTAATTGGCGTCTATCACCAAACAAATGCTTTCTATTTCAATATCCTGGGTGTTGATCTCTTGCCAACGGATGCCATTAATCACCACTTCATTAATTGTCCACGGCTGGGCTTGCCGAAAATGCTGCTGCAATTCGGCACTGAGAAACGGGCTGAGATAGCTAAATTCGGGGTGCGTGGAATAACTGTAAAATTTGCCGTACAACGAATGGACAAAATCCAAAAATAAAATGCCGGAAAAATTAGGGGCGCTTTGTTTGAGCGATTCCAGCCCGGATTTGATTTTCTGTTGCTGCGCCGCCCTATTGACCGCCGTGGGCGCCGCCGTGAACACCTGCCTATTTTCCAGCCTTTTGAGTAAGATAATAAGCACGATGACGAAAAGCAAGCTTATCACCAGACTGACCGGTTTAACCTGAACGGGCGTACCGGTGCTGTAATTTCCCGAAGAATAAGACCGGTTATATGAAAACGAACCCGATGAAGAAGAGCCAGATGGTGAAGACGAACCATGCCCCGCACTGGAATGACCGCCTCCTGGCCTTGCCTGCGCCAAATCCAAGCACGACAAGGTACTGAGCAATAAAACCAAAACCAGAATAATCCCTCTCATAAATCTATTTCCATAGCATCGGGCAATTCATTAATGTCATTGGCCAAACGTGGCAAATACCGGTTAAACAGCGGCTGGACGTTATGCAATTGCGCTATTAATGCTTCGGTAGGCTTGCGGCTAATAAAAATGGCCTGAAATTCGGCGCGTAAACGTTGCCATTCTTCGGCGGGTAAGGCCATTTCCGCCCCCCTATCCGGTAAGATATAAACGCTTTTCTCCAGCCATGAACAATAAACCAACACGCCGATTTTCGCCTGCGTATGCCGGATGCCGGCTTTTTGGAACAACGCCCTCGCCATGATTTCAACGCTTTTTTGCAAGCGCTGTTTTCCCACACCCAGCCGCGTTATCCACGGCCAATGGGCGAGTGCATAGCCAATGGCAAAGCCTAAAACAGGTGTGCAATACACCAGCCAATCTTCGAACAAATCAGGGCTGAACATGATGTAAGTGAAACTCAGCAACGCGCCCAAAATACCCCACACCAAGGCAATATCGCGGTAATCTTCCGAACGGGAACGGATCACCACCACCACTTCCACTTGGGAATCCTGTTCAATCGCCCTAACGGCATCCCAGAGCCGCGTTTGGAATTCTGTAGTCAATGCTTTTTTCATAGAGCCAACCACCGTGATATATAATCGTTATTTTACAAAACAAAGGAGTTAATCATGGCACTTTTTGACGGCTTAAAACGCCAACTGCGCACCGTTATCGAATGGCAAAACCCGCAACCCAACGCCCTGTTTGAGCAATGGACTGACAACGGCGACGAAATCAAAAATGCCTCCACATTGATTGTCGGCCCCGGCCAAGGCTGCATTTTTGTCTATCGGGGCAAAGTGGAAGCCGTATACGACAAGGAAGGCTCGTTTAATCTGAAAACCGATAATATCCCATTTTGGACGACCATCAGCAAATTCATGCAGTTTTTTGAAAGCGAGTATAAAGTCGCCATCTATTTCTTTAGAAAAACCGTCATACTCGATCAAAAATGGGGCACGACCTCCGTCATCAAGTATGTGGACCCCAACTATAAATTTCCGGTGGGGTTACGTGCGTTTGGCAATTACAGCTACCGCATCCAAGATGCCCGCAATTTTTTCGTCAATGTCGTCGGCAGCCACACCGATTTTTCCACCGATGACTTAAGGACGGTCACCGTCGCAAGGCTCAGCCAGCCGCTTGCTGATTTTCTCGCCACCAGCCAATTTGGCTATGTGGATATTGACGCCAACCGCGAAGAAATCGCCAACGGTGTGCGCGAAAAATTGGCGGTGGTATTTTCTGAACTGGGTTTTGAAATCACCGACTTCCGCATTGAAGGCACCGACTTTGACGACGACACCTTAAAACGCATCAACCGCATCGCCGACATGACCGCTGAAGCCCAAGCCGCGCAAGCGGTGGGCTTGGATTATACCAAAGTGCAGCAACTGGAAGCGCTACGCGAGGCGGCACGGAATGAAGGCGGCGGCGCAGGCATGGGTATGGGTCTGGGCGCCGGCATCAGTTTTGGGCAAACCATGGCCCAATCCATGAGCGGTAACAGCGGTGGTGCCGCCACTGACCCGGCCGAAAAACTGGCGCAGTTAAAAAAGCTGTTTGATGCGGAATTGATTTCGGCTGAGGAATATGCCGCCAAGAAAAAGGGCATTTTGGATAGCTTTTAGTAGCCGAAGAATCGCCCATATCATTAAAAAATGGCACGGCCACCCGTCTTTTGAAGGGTTGGCAGTCGTTAACCCGAACAATTACATCCTAATTAGCTTCACCTTTAGCCACTATGTTCATATCAACTTATCACCGCTGTTTTTCTCTGAGATGGGCTATGCAAATAAATAAGGCTATTTCTTGTATTGATGTTGGAGGGGGCGCTTTACCCCCACAAAACTGGTTAAACTCTGCGGGATTTGGAATTTTTGTTGGCCGCCCAACACGGGTCAATTATGGTCTGTGGTGAAGCGCATAACGCAAGTGTCGGGCAATAGAGACGCATATGGCGGCGTCCCTATGTGTTCAGCCCAGTTTTGTTTAAGCTTTATTGTGGTTAAATTGAGTGGCGGGCAAGAACCTGATTGTTTTCAGGATAGCCAAGGCCGTTACGGTATAAAGCAACGCCGAGTTTAGGTAGGGCAGATAGTATTGGGCAACGGCGGTGGCATAATCAAGTGGTGCCAGTTCTGCGTAACGGCCTGAGAACAGGTAAAAACTGCTATTGGAAATCACAAAAGCCGCTGATGTTGCTAGCGCGGCGAGTGCCACAGTTTTTACCAAGGGATAATTTTCCAAGGTTGCGTGACGGCCTGCCAGCCATAACACGGCGTAAGTCGGGATCAAGAAAACGTAGGCGGGTGAGATGCACCAGTCGCTGACGTTAAATTGGCTGATCGCCAAATAATCAATAACACCGGCTTCCAGCAACAGCACCGCCATTAGTGCGCGGCTGTTAAAGCACAGCCCGGCCAAAAAAAAGACGGCAAGTGACGCATCCGGCAACGACCAGGCCGAGCCGAAATGATGCACCCGGGTCAGTGCCATTAGGGCGATGAGCGGTAAAGTTGAGTGGTTGATTTTCATGTTTTTATCTCCAGTGAGTAAGTTGTGCCGATAAACAAGGCGGACCCTGTACGTAATAGGTAGTGGTAATCATTAAAATGCTTAAGTGACAGCGGCATCAAAAAACATGTTTTTTGATGCCAAAATATCATTACCCTTTTTACCAGCACCCGTAATATATAGTGCCCGCCGCTTCCGTTGGTGTGTCAGTCATTATAATGGATAGACACAAAGAAGTTCCTATCCGGTGTGATATAAGTGTTTGCCGTTTGATAAACCTCGTCAAATAAATTGTTCAATTTGGCGCTCAGCATCCAGTTTTTGTTGACATGCCAAGCGGCGCGTAAATCCACCGTGACAAATCCATGCAGGTTGACTCGTGTTGCTGGCCAGGCGCTATAGTCCATGTCCGGGCGGTCGCCTTGCGCCAATACTTTGGCCCCCACATCAAATGCCCCCAGCGAGCGCGACAAGTCAAAGGCCAGCGATTTGTCGGTGCGCCGTTGCAGCCGTTGGCCGGTTTTTAAGTCTATCGGGTCTAATAAATTTAAGCTTAAGTTTTGGTGCCAACCTAGCCAATCGGTGTTTATTTCCGCCTCTATGCCTTCAATCCGTGCCTTATCGACATTGACCGGCGACCAGCCGGAAATCAATTGTTCGACATCGGTATGATAAGCACGCAGTTCCCATTGCAGCCAATCGTGGTTGCCCGCCAAGCCAACTTCAAAGGTGCGTGATTCTTCCGGCTTCAGGTTAGGGTTGCCACCGCCAAAACCGGTATTGGGCCAATACAATTCGTTAAATGTGGGGGCTTTAAAGGCATTGCCGAAGCTGGCGAATGGGCTGATGCCGAAAATGGCGTTATAACGCCAACCGATATTGCCCGTGACGTACTCGCCAAAGGCTTCGTTTTTATCACCGCGTACCGAGGCATTGATAAAATGGTTGTCGAGCAGGCGGCTGTGCAATTCGGTGAACACGCCGACATCATAGCGGGTGCGTTCGCTATAGGTGTTAAAACCTGGGCTATAGGTGTCCAGATCGCCGCTTTCGATTTCATCCAAACGGTAGTCGGCACCGGCGGTTAGTTGGTGGGCATCACTTAGTTGTAACTGGTTTAACCAACTGGCGTTCCAGCGTGTGGTGTTATAACGGCTTTCAAGGCTGCCGGTAGAAAAAAGGGTGTCCAGGTCATCGTGGCTTTGGCCTAAGCGCAATGTGCTACGCCAGTTGTCCATAACGTCTATGTTGCCTTCCAGCCCGATCACTTGGTTGACAAATTCTGAGTTATCGCCGCCAAAACTATTGTCATACTGGTTGGTGCCTTCCGAGCGCATAAAAAACGCTTCAATTTCGGCATTGTTGGCAAAACGATGGCCGACACGGGCATTCAACCCCGTATTTTGGTAACCGTCACGGTCCGTGTCACCGTTTTGGGTGTTGTCATAGCCTTGTGAATTGATATGCGAGACCCCCAGGTTATACCAGTTGTTGCCTGATTTGCCGCTGACCGTGCCTGAGGTGTGCGCCGTATCGTAAGAGCCGCCGCCCGCATCGAGGGTGACGTGCGGTTTGTCGTCGTCATAACTGCCTTTACGGGTGAATATTTGGATGACGCCGCCAATCGCTTCTGACCCGTATAAGCTTGATTGTGGCCCACGGATAATTTCCACCCGCTCTATTTGGTCAACGGGGATCAGCTCGAAAGGCGTGGTGCCGGTGGTCACCGAGCCGACTTTAATGCCGTCAATCAACACCAACACATGGCTGGTGTTGGTGCCGCGCATGAATAATCCGGTCGGCTGCCCGTAGCCGCCATTTTGGGCAATATCAATGCCAATCGTGCCCTTAAGCAAGTCCGGCAAAGTTTTTACCTGTAAGCGGTCAATGTCGTTGCGGGTATAAACGGTGACACCGCTCGCCAGCTCCTCACGGGCGATGTTTGAACGTGTTGCCGTGACAACAGCATCAGGGAGGTTGACGGTTTGCGGGTCGGCTAGCGACTGCGCATGTAAGGGGGTGGAAAAATGGGTGAGTAATAACGAGCTGAATAGGATTTTTTGCATAATGCCCTCTGCGCCGCCCGCGCAGTGTAAGTTGAATGGTGACAACAAAGGGCAATGCCAAAGAAAATGGGGCACGGATGCACACATCTTTTTCGTAGACAGCCCTCCGCTGTCGCGAGATGCTTTTAGGCCGGTCTCCGGGCTTGTAAGTGGCGTGCGCCTGAATTGCCGCCTTCCCATGCGCGTGACACAGTGGCATTCCGACAATTCTTTTACTTATTTACCGTTGCGGGGGCAGCGTCGGATTTGGTTGGGCCGTACCGACTTCCCGTTTAACCGGCGGGTATGAACCCCGCCGGAACCTGAAAGCAGGGGGCAATTATAGGGACTTGTGACGATATGGCAACTAAACGGCGATAATTATTAATCGTCCTAAAAATTGTTGCACTAAAACCCTCCAGGTTTTGGAAACCTGGAGGGTTTGGCTATGCGAAAGCGTATGGGACGATTAATGCTCGGTAGCGGCGATTTTGTGACTGGCTTGGATTGTCGATGCCATGACTGCGCGTCCTTTAAGGACGCGCAGTCGTTGATACCTGTCAATCCTCAATCATTGCCAGTTAATCATCATCTTTAACCGGCGCTTCTTTGGGGATAGCCAATAGCGGCACGCCGTAACCGGTTATGATGGTTTTGATTTCGCGGGCTTTGGCAGCAATGAGCCTGTCAAGCGTGGCTTTGCGGTCTAGGTCGCCTCGGCGCACGGCCATTGCCATGGAAAACTCAAATTGCAGCCCCGGCGTTGATTGCATCGGAATCATCGTGTAGCTGTTTTTAGGGCTTTGTGACGCGACATAGCCTGCGATAGGCCCCCATAGGATGACCATGTCAATTTTTTTGGCTTTAAGGTCTTGGTCTATTTGCATTGCGACATTATTTTCATCATCGCCGGTCATGGATTGGTAAGGGATGCCTTGATCTAGCAAGCCATTTTTTTGCATCCAAGTAGTGCCCGGGCCGCGGTCGAACATGGCGATTTTCAATGTTTCTTGCCGTTGCAAAGGTAACGTGACCAATTGCGCGGCGTCTTTAATATCATCCCAGCCACGCCCTTTAGCGATCAGCAGCACATAGGTCGAACGGTAATAAGGCACGGTCGTCAAGGCCATATCAAAATTGGCCGGAACGCCCATGACGACATCGCATTTGAACGCCTGGCTATCGACTTCATTTTCGTTAATGGGGGCGGTCAGGGTGTTGCGGATAAAGCCAATGCGTTGCGGAAACCATGTGTATTCAATGGCTTGCCCCAATTCTTTAGCAAACAATTGGGCAATTTTGTTTTCAAAACCATCTTGGTTTTTAGTCGAGTAGGGCGGGTTAAGCGGGTCTGCACAGACTTTAAACTTTTCTTCCGCTTGTGCCGAAAAGGCGAGGGCAACGAAACACAGTCCGGCGAGTGGTTTTTTGATATTCATGTTGGGGCCTTAAGGTCAATATCAGGAATCTATTTCTTCAATAAAAGTGTTTTGTATCGGTGTTTGCACATAGTGTTTTTTATCATCCCAAAAATAATAATAGCCTTTTTCAGTGGTCGTCACCTTGCCGTTTTTAATGGTCCACGTCTTTTCGGTGGTGCCATTGGCATAAGTCACGCGGTAATTGCCATCAAGAAATTCAATGGCTTTTCGGGATAATTGGTTTTGTTGGTCTTGTGTGCAGCCGGTTAGTAAGGCCAATAAAATTAATGGGGTTAACTTTTTCATAATATACCTTTAAGAGATTTTTTAAAAAAAGGGTGTCTTTCCATTTTACACATAATGGGGGGAAAGAATGAATTGTGTAGTGTGGACAAAGACCTGGCCAGCCACTAAACTTTCAGACGGTTGATGTTAAATAAAGTTTTGGTGACAACATCAATCTATCGGTTAGTCTCTTTTAAACTTGTCGGTATGTGCAAACTAAAATAATTTGATGATTTTTATAACATAACTTCAACATCAGGAGAAAACTCTCATGAAAAAGACGATGAATGTTTTAGCCCTGTTAGGCTCTTTAGCGATGGTGTCCCATGCTGCTTGTGCAGAAATCCCATCTGCGCTATGCAGCAAAACATTGCCAGATCAAGCGGCTTTAGAAGCCGCCCTAAAAGCCGCTCAGGCACAAGATAACGGTGGTTTTGCCCTTAATATGTGGGGCACGATTGTTGACCGCGACGGGATTGTTTGTGCTGTTGCCATGACTGGTGCGGGCAGAGGCGGCCAGTGGCCCGGCAGCCGTGTGATTTCTGCGCAAAAAGCCAATACTGCCAATGCGTTCAGTTTGCATGGATTGGCGCTTTCCACGGCTAATCTTTATTCTGCGGTGCAACCTGGGGGCAGTCTTTTTGGATTGCAAGAAAGCAACCCTGTTAATGTGGCCGCCGCTTACAAAGGCCCGTCTAAAGATTATGGTAGGGCAATCGACCCGTTGGTCGGTGAAAAAATTGGCGGTGTCAACGTGTTTGGGGGTGGCTTGGCGCTCTACGATAGCACGGGCAAACTGTTGGGCGGCATAGGCGTTAGCGGCGACTCTTCTTGTGCAGACCATAATATTGCTTGGCGGACTCGTTTGGCGTTGAATCTTGATCATGTCCCAGGCGGCGTGAACCCGACCCATGCAGACGATAATATCGTTTATGACATTAGCGGTGGCGCAAGTGCCAGCGGTTGGGGACATCCCGTTTGCAGTGATGCGGCGAAAGCCATTGCCGAGGGCTTTGCTAAGGCCGGAAACCGTTAAGTTTTAATCTTTGCAATGCTAAAGCCGCTGGCAACAGCGGTTTTTTACGCTGGCTGTTTGCCGTTAATTTACCCTTGGATTTTTGTGTCCTAGCCATTTCAAACTAAAGTGTCTGCAACTAACGGACATTCCCCCTCATCCCTCCGCATTCTTTTGTTAAAATTAATATATATCAGTAACTTAAAATATTACAATGGTTTTATAGATGACCGGCAATTTGTTCCAGGGCAATGGCATACAGCGATTTAAAACCATCATTTTTTTTGCCTAAACCCAGTTGCGTGTCCAAAAAGCCGATGAAATTGAGTTTCTGCAAAACTCTGTGGCAGAGATCTTGTTTTGTAGGGCGGCGGCTGATGGCTAGGGTTTTGTTTTTTAATTTATACCCGGGCTTTTAAATACATTTAAGATGGCACAGTTATTGGTTATCATTCGGGTGCTTTGAGAAAAGCTAGATTAATTAAATACATAACAATAAGGGGATGGACATATGAACAAGAAGTTGCTTAATCATGCGATAGCGGTGCTATTTGCAATGCCAACCATAACAATGGCGGTTGAACTCGATCCGTTGACGGCAACAGAAAGGCATCAGCAGGCCTATGAGTATCGTGAAAACCAGGCTTACCGCAATAAAGACCAACTTCCTTTTGCCCATTTGGTCAACAATGATGAAACTGCGGTTGCCCTGTTTCAGGGTCAGTTTCACAAATCATTGCCACATGATGGTAATGGTGTTGTTGATCAGGCAGCGTACAACGCGTTGCTCAACGCCATACAATCAGGCACGTTTGAGGCATTTGAAGCGGTTCCGGCCGGTGGTGTTGCCAAATTGGCAAATCCCCTCGCGGCGCAAGTTTATGATCTGGAAGGAAGGGATTCCCACGATTATGGGATTAAGCCTGCACCTAGTCTCGGCAGTGCGGAAACAGCCGCCGAAATGGTTGAAGTTTATCTAAAAGCACTGTCACGTGATATTCCTTTTGCAAACTTTGGCGCGAGCCCTAGAATACAAAAAGCCGCTTTGGAATTGGCGGGTTTGGTTGATTTCAAAGGCCCTGTTAACCAAGCGGACTTATTCCGGGGTATTTTTGCAGGGGATCAAGAAGGCCCTTACGTCTCCCAGTTTTTATATAAGGACATCCCCTTAGGCCCTAAAACCATTGACCAAAAATATACCGGTTATTTGGCTGGTCAAAATTTTATGACATCGTTTCCTAGTTGGTTGGCCATACAAAACGGTCAAAATCCGACTGAATCGGTAGCAACAACCAAAGCAGGCTATATCACCACAGGCCGTGATTTGTCGGCTTATGTGCATAGGGATTTCACCTACCAGGCTTTTCAAAATGCCGCATTAATCTTATTGGGCATGGGGCCCAATGTTTGGGATGATGGCAACTCATACAAGACGGCGGCAAGACAAGGCGCCTTTGTTGACAGGGGGGCTGCGGAGATTTTGGATATGGTGGCTAGGGCAGGCAATGCCAGCCTACGTGCTGCTTGGTTCCAAAAATGGAATGTCCATCGCCGTTTACGCCCTGAAGCATACGGTGGTTTGGCGCAAACAAACCCTGGTCTGCTGCATCCGCAATTTCTGACCTCGTATGCGTTGAAAAGGGTGCAGACCCTATACGGCAGCCCTTTGTTGCCGATGGCTTATCCTGAAGGCTCCCCCAACCACCCAGCTTATCCTGCGGGCCATGCAAGCATTTCCGGCGCGTGTGTGACAGTGTTGAAAGCGTTTTTTAAAGAAGACGCCACCATCGCTTCACCCGTGGAGCCTGGATTGACAAGAACCACCTTGCAAGTTTATGGCGGTACTTTGACAGTCGGTGGGGAGCTTAACAAATTGGCGTCAAACATTTCTTTAGGTCGTGATTGGGCCGGTGTCCACTACCGTAGTGATGGCAGCGATGGTATTTTGTTAGGTGAACAAGTCGGTATTGCCATCCTTAAAGACTGGCGGGATGCTCATCCAAGCGCCCCTAAGTTGACTTTGGTGAAATTTGATGGTGAGGAAATCAGGATATAAGTAACCGGTCATAAATTCTTTAACGTAATTATCGTAGAAGCGGCCCCTTGGCCGCGATTATTGCGGCCAAGGGGCCGCTTCTACGATGTTAAAAAACTTTTTGTGATTAACGAGTGTTATGGCAATGTCGCTTGGATGGATCGAGTTACGGCGTGCCCGTTTTCTCATGCTTACGTTTACGCAAGCTCAATGCGACAAAAAAAGTGCCTATATAAATTAGAAAACCTAACACCATCATAGCGATCACCGGGTCGGCATTTTTTGATGCGGCGTAGGTATAAAAGCCCACCCCCAGCAGCATGGCAAGATTGTTGAAAAATCCTTGCAATGCAACCGCCCGCCCGCTACCGATGCTGTTATTGCCCAATTCTTGTAGCACGGCGTTAACAGGGACAATAAACATGCCGCCCATCATGCCTATAGACAATAGAGCAAAGCGGGCGGGCCAGATGCTGTCAGTCAAACCTAGCACAACAATAAATGCCGCCATCAAATACGCGGGGATTCGGGCGCGGCGCAACTTCTCTAAAGGGATTAATTGCGGCACAATCGCTGAACCCACGATAATGCCGATAGCCAGGAACAAAGTCAGTTCAGCAATTTCGGACGCATTTTTCGATAATAAAATCAGTGGCGCCCAAGCAATGATGATGACGCGCAAGGTTGCCGCCGCCAACCAGAATAAACCTCCCCCTAGGATTGCAAATGAAGAGCGCGGCAAGGTAAAAAAATGCCTGATCTCTTTGCTGAAGGCGATTATTTTTGAGCCTTTAGCGGCTATTCGGATAGTCCCGGCAGGTAAAAAATAAGTCAGCAAAGCCGAGATGACGAACACTACAATACATCCGCCCAGTGCGGCTTGCGTGGAATAATCGGCCACCTTAGCCCCCACCATCATGCCCAAAAGAATGGCAAGGATGGTTGACCCTTCCATTAAACTATTTGCTTTGACCAACGCGTTATGGTCAGCCAGTTCCGGCAGGATGCCGTATTTGACGGGATTATAAATGGCCGCGCCAATCCCGACGATGCTATAAGCGATGATCGGCTCTATGTTTAACAGCAATAACGCAGCGCCAGCGGCTTTGATCAAATTGGCAACCAGCAATACCCGTGCTTTGGCATGGGTGTCGGCAATCTCGCCTGCCCACGGCGCCAGCACCACATAAGCGATGGTGAAGGCGCTTTGCACGGCGGGGATATACCAGCTTTCCGTATGGGCTGATTGCATCACCAAGGCAATCACGGTGAACAACACGGCATTATCGGCAAATGCGGACAGGAACTGGGCAAGCAGGAGCGGGTAAATCTGTTTGTTCATAGACCGTAACCTTTTGTTTAAGTGATGATGTTTTTTAGGGGGAACTAAACCTGGGTTGCAGCTAAGTTGGTCACTGCCGGATAATCGACCTTACCGGTTGCCATGACCGGAATGGCATCAACAACGATGATTTTTTTAGGTAGGCAGATAGCGGCAACGCCGCTGGCAACGGTGGTCAATTCGCTTATGGCCGCTAGTTTTTGCGTGGTCAGCAGAATAATTTGCTCGCCTTTTTTCGCATCCGGCAAACTGATGGCGGCATGTTGGGCATCCGGCCAAGCCTTGGTTGCCAATTGTTCAACCACCGTTAATGACACCATTTCCCCGCCCACTTTGGCAAAGCGTTTGCTGCGCCCACGGATACTGAGAAAACCATCCTCATCAACATTGACAATATCGCCGGTGTCATACCAGCCCGGCCCGTAAATGGATGCGGTCGGGGCCAGTTTGCCCGGGGCGTCCGCCAACAGATAACCGAGCATGATATTGGGCCCTTTAACATGCAGTTTTCCGGCGTCTTCAATGCCTTCGACCGGCTCTATCTGGTAACGCATACACGGCATAAAGCGGCCGACTGTGCCCGCCTTAAAGTCAATCGGGGTGTTCACCGCGGTGACGGGCGCGGTTTCCGTCGCGCCATAACCTTCTAAAATACGGATGCCGAATTTGTCCGCCCATAGCTTACGGGTGCTTTCTTGTAATTTTTCCGCACCGGCAACCACATAACGCAGGTTATAAAAATCATAGGCGTGGGCTTTTTTACCGTAGGCGGCCAAAAAGGTGTTGGTGCCGAACATGATGGTCGCGCCGATTTCATAAGCGATTTCGGGGATCACGCTAAAGTGCAGTGGGCTTGGGTAAAAGAAGGTGGTCATGCCGCTCAGCACGGGCAGCAAAGTGCCCACGGTAAAGCCGAAGGAATGGAACATCGGCAGGAAATTCAGCACCACATCTTGTGGGTTAAAACTGATACGCGCGGCGATTTGCTTATGGTTGGCGAGGATATTGGCGTGCGATAACACCACGCCTTTAGGGCTCCCTTCAGAACCGGAAGTAAATAAGATGACCGCCGCGCTATCGGGGGAATATTGGTTGTGCTTGTACCAATAATTGGCGGATTTGCTTTGCACCAGCGCCTTGAGTTTGTCGAAGCCGGAAATATGTCCGGCCACATCTTCGAGATACACCAGGTTTACGTGCCGGGCGAGTTGTTCCGCTTCGCCAGTCAGTTTGGCCAGCGCAATAAAGCGGCGTGAGGTCAGGACGGTTTTGACTTGTGCGATTTGGCAGGCAGACAGCATTCCAGCGGAGCCGGTCGAATAATTCAACATGGCAGGGACGCGCCCATGCAATTGCAAGCCCAACACCACGCACAGGGTTTTGGTCGTGTTCGGCAGAAAAACGCCGATATTTTCACCCGCTCCGGTCATTTCCTTGATGGCATTGCCGATGGCAATCGTGCGGGTGATAAGGCTGTCATAAGACAACGGCACACGCTCAAGGTCTTCGGCAACGGTGTGTTGGCCGCCGTGTATCGCCCGTGCCTCAAGCAGGTGGGCGAAGATGGTTTGCCGGTAATGGCTGGTCGCAAACATCATCTCCGTCATCATGTCGGCTAGGATATGACCGCTATGTTTACGGCGGTTTTTACCATTGCCCCCCCCTCGTGCGGCAAGTTGGGTGGGTGGCAAAATCTGGATGGTGATTTTGGGGAACAAACGCAACCTGAAAATATTGCGCATTTTAGAAAAATGCGTGTACTGGGCGCCTTCAATGCGTATCGGCAATATCGCTGCGCCCGATTTGTCGGCGACCATGCCGGTGCCGTCGTAAATTTTCATTAAAGAGCCGGTCGCGGTGATGCGGCCTTCAGGGAAAATGGCGGTTTTGCTGTCGTTATGCTTTAAATGATGGATCAAGTTTTTTAATGATAACGGCTGGGTGGGATCCATCGGAAAAACATGGGACAAACCCAAAAAGGGTTTCAGCCACCAGCGTTGGGAAATATGCGTGTTGATTGCAAAGGTGATGTCGTCGGGCAAAAACACGCCCAGCAATAACGGGTCTAAAAATGAAGTGTGGTTGGCGATAATTAAAACCTTATTGCCCGCCTTGTGATAATTGTCCAACCCTTTAATTTCGACCTTATAAATTAAGGTCAACAGCCAGTGTAAAAATTTTTTTAGCATGATGCTTCCTCCTTTTGACATTCTAGCAGATATTAAATCGTGTCTTGCGTGGGGGACATTTCAGCCGTGATATTTTTTACCTAAAGCGGACAATCCAGCCATTTTGCACAAGGATTTTTTATCTGCCAAAAACTCAGCCGTTCAGCATAAAATCCCCGCATAGATTGCAAAGGTATTTAAAAACTAAGGTGGTGGGTTAAATCTGTAGCTGCACGTTGATAAGCTGGAATGCAAACCTTGGTTTGCCTCAGTACAAGCAAGCACCACATTTAACCCACTACCAAAAACAAAGCAGTTTAAAGTTATTTTGTGACAAAAGCCGTCGCACCGGAAAGCACAATGGCATTGTTATTCTGGCATTTTTTCTTTTATACTTGCGGGCTAATTACATTAAGGAACTATCATGGAAAAGCCACTCATTCTACACATGCTGACTACGGCTAAAAACCTAAGCCCATTCGACGTTAATATGGCGTTGGATGCTGGCTGGGTTGCGGCACTGCCTTATACTAATGTTGAACCGGGTGAGGTTCAGGGCTTGGTGCAGGACGCCATTTTTTCGCGCAGCACTAAAAATTTGAAACGCACCGGGATATTTATTGGTGGCCGTGACACCAAGCAGGCCATGGATATGCTTAAGATTTCCAAGCATTCAATGGTCCCGCCCTTTGAAGTGTCTGTTTTTGCTGACCCCAGCGGCGCGTTCACCACGGCGGCGGGCATGGTTGCCGCTGTCGAGCATGAATTGATGACAAAATTTAACACCACGCTAGCCGGTAAAAATATTCTGGCGCTAGGCGGCACCGGGCCGGTCGGCCAGGCGGCTGCGGTGATTGCCGCCCAAGCCGGTGCACAGGTAAGGATCATCGGCAGACAGTTGGAAAAAGCCCAACATGTCGCCGAGCTTTGCAGCAATGAATTCGGCAAAGGAAAAATCACCATTACAGCGGGCGCCGATGCGTACAAAGCGGAGTACATGGAAACGGCCGATGCCATTTTTGCGACCGGCGCCGCCGGTATTGAGTTGGTCAGTGCCGAATTAATCGCCCACGCCGCAAACCTCAAGGTTGCCGCCGATGTCAATGCTGTGCCGCCAGCCGGTATCGCAGGTGTTGACGCATTCCATAACGGCACGCCAATTGAAGGCTCTTGCAGTGGTGCTGTTGGGATTGGCGCATTGGCTATTGGTAATGTTAAATATCAAACGCAGAATTTGTTGTTAAAAAGCATGTTGAACACTGAACAGCCGGTTTATCTGCATTTTGAACATGCGTTTGAAGTGGCAAGAAACTATATAAAATCCAAAGCTTAATTCCCCCGCACTCACCCAGAGGTTCTCTAATGGAGAAACGTAGCATACTGCACATGCTTGACCCCATGCCACACAATAGCCCGTTTGATATCAATATGGCTATGGATGCCGGCTTTGATGTAATGATGCCCTACAGTAATGTCAAATTGGACAGCGTTCATGGTTTAACGCAAGATGCTATTTTCTCCCGCGGCCCGGCAGGTGTTAAGCGTACCGGCATTTTTATCGGTGGCCGTGACTTAGGCTTGGCAATGGATATGCTGAATACTTGCCAACAAGCAATGGTGCCGCCGTTTGAAGTGTCCGTTTTTGCCGACCCAAGCGGCGCGTTTACGACCGCTGCGGCGTTGGTCGCCTGTGTTGAAAAAGAACTTAAAGCCAAACATGGTAAAGAACTGAAAGACTGTAAGGCGTTGGTTTTTGGCGGCACCGGCCCAGTGGGTATCGCCACGGGGGTTATTGCGTCGTTGGCAGGGGCAAGCACCAGCTTGGTCGACCATTTGTCCCAAGCCACTGCTGAGGATATTGCCCAAGCCTACAACCGCCGTTTTGATTGTGCGCTTAACGGGGCCGCCGCCCGCTCCGATGCTGAAAAAAGCGTCCTGCTTGCTGATGTGGATGTGGTTTTTTGTACCGCGAAAGCGGGCGTCCAGGTGCTTAGCGCGGCGGTGCTAAAAGGTGCCGCTCGGCTGAAGGTGTCCGGTGATGTGAATGCCGTGCCGCCATTAGGGATTGAAGGCCTCAAGCGCCATGATTTTGGTGCGCCCTTGATTCATGCCATTAATGCCCAAAATGCAGTCGGTGTCGGCGCTTTAGCAGTGGGCAACATTAAATATCGGCTACAAAACGAAATGTTGAAATTGATGCTCACAACGGAAACGCCATCCTACCTTGACTTCAGGGACGCTTTTAAGAAAGCCAGGGAGCTTGTTTAAGAAATCCAGTGGCGGGTTGGTGTTGGAGACTGTTTGTTGATGGTTGTGCGTCCTTCAATGACCCGCAGCCTTACTGCTTAACCAGCAACCGAGCCAATTTAACCAGAAACTGACCGTATAGGGTAAGAAGCGAATAAAATGGACAAAAAACACCGCATTTTATTTGCCGGCGATCCGCACGGGAATTTTCAACCGTTAATAGCCGCCGTACATAAATATAAGCCCGAAGCGGTTGTATTATTAGGTGATTATGACCTGGAACAGCCGTTGGACAATTATCTCCAGGACATTCTGGGGATGACTGAGATTTGGTGGATTGCCGGTAACCATGATTTTGAGTCGCCCAGCAAATATAAAAATTTGTTTCATTCAGCGCTGGCCGATAAAGGCCTGCATCTTAAAGTCACCGAAATAGCCGGTTTTAAAATTGTCGGTTTAAGTGGCATCTTTTTAGGGCGTGTTTGGTATCCGCCGCAACCCCCAAAATGGCAAGGCAAACAACATTACCTGCATCATCAGTCGGTTCATATCAAAAACTCTGATATGCCATTGAAATATAAATCGGCAATCTGGCATGATGAATTTGAAGCCTTAAAGTCACTACAGGCCGATATTTTAGTCACCCATGAAGCACCAGGCTCACATCGGCACGGTTTTTCCGCCATCAGTGAATTGGCCGCCGCTATGGGGGTCAAACATATTTTTCATGGCCACCTGCATGAAAATTATGCCCGCAGGATAAAAAACAACATCAATGTTTTTGGCGTGGCTGACAGGGCCGTGGCCGACTTGCTCGGCAATACCCTGACCAACTGGTGATGCACCATCCGTAGCTAACGCGCGGCATCAGCAACACGCCCAGGCCAGCACTTACCGATGTCCTTCCATTGTAAACCCACCTGTATTTATGACTGACTTCATCCCGCCTTACCCTAAGCGACACCCTGCCTCTTTAGGGCCATTGGACACGTTAAACCATTTGCGTCGTGATTTTCTGTCCATATGGCCGGAAAATGCGTTTGAACGCCAGTTTATGGCGTCCAAAATAATCAATAGGACGATTTTTATAGCGAATTGCCCAGAAGTGGTGCGGTATGTGCTAGTCACCAATCACGCCAACTACGAAAAAAAGAGCCCACTAATTCGTAAGGTGCTGGCCCCTTTGTTGGGTGACGGGGCATTTGTCAGCGATGGTGCGCTTTGGCAAAAACAAAGCGCATTGACAGGCCCCATGTTCAGTGATGGGCAAGTTATCGGCCACAGCGACAAGATGTGGCTGGTGATTGAAGCCTGTGGGCAACGTTGGGCAAATTTTGTGGCGGGTGACATTATCCCGGTATTGCCGGAAATGCGGCGCTTAAGTGCGGCAATTAGCTGCCGTATCCTGTTTGGTGCGCAGCTGGATGAAGCGCAAGCCGCTCAGTTAGGACAAAGTTTTACCGATTACCAGACCGCAGCCGAGCAGCTGGACATGAATACGTTGTTTGGCTTGCCTAGTTGGATTCCTGGGATAAAAGCCAATAAAACGGCCAAAATTGCAAAAGCCATTCACGGACAGATTGATAAACTGATGACCGAAGGCGGCGGTAGCCCTGATAAAGACACCGTGCTGGCGCGGTTTTTAACAGACCAAAAGCAAGCGGGGCCTAAGTATGCGTTGACCCACGAACAAATCCGTAATGAACTGATCACACTGTTTATGGCGGCGCACGAAAACGTTGCCACCACGCTCGCTTGGGCTTGGTATTTGATTTCCCAATGCCCTGAGGTGGAACAGCGTCTGCACGATGAAATAGAGGGTGTGTTAGGCCAGCGGACGGCTGTTTTTGGTGATGTGGCGCAACTGCATTACACCCGCGCCATTATTAAAGAAACTCTGCGCCTGTACCCGCCATTGCCGCTTTTATCGCGGGAGGCAAGTGCTGAAGACACTATCCGCAAGCGGCATGTCTCAGCCGGTTCGATTATGCTGGTGTCGCCTTGGTTATTGCATCGCCATAAGCTTTATTGGGACAAACCCGATCACTTTATCCCCGAACGCTTTTTGCCCGATGCGCCGGTGTTGCCTGACCCATTCGCGTATATCCCTTTTAGCGTGGGCCCTAGGGCTTGTGTCGCCGAACATTTTGCTATGGCCGAAACCCTATTATGTCTTGCTTTGTTGGCTAGGCGGTTTCGCTTGCGCGTCCCTAGCGGGCAAACCGTCACGCATGAATGCCGCCTGACCTTACGGCCTAAAGATAACCTGCTGATGCAAATAACGCCACGGTAACCCCTGGCAACTTTGACAACCCTCCCATAACACCTCTATCCCCATGATTAATATCGGCAAAATTAACACCCTAAAAGTCCTTAAACAACAAGGCCATGAGCAGTACCTTGAAGACGGCGCATCCAGAAAAATTTTGCTGGTGGATAAAAAATTGCCGGCAAATTGCCAGCCAGGCAATAACCTTGAGGTGTTTGTTTATGTCGATTCAGAAGGGCATCCGGTGGCGACAGCGCAGTTGCCTTTAGCGCAAGTGGATGAGGTTGCCTGGCTAAAAGTGGTGTCCATCAATTATTACGGGGCTTTTCTGGACTGGGGGTTAGCCAAGAATTTACTGCTGCCTTTTGGCGAACAGCTAGGCGAAATGGCAGTGGGTCAAGCATACCTTGTCAAGCTGTTTCTTGATGACAAGGGGCGGGTCGCGGCGACTGCGAAAATTGACAAATTTATCACTGAAGAAGCCGCCGATGCGGACGGCTTTCATAATGGACAAAAAGTGTCATTGTTAATCGCCGATAAGACAGAACTGGGTTTTAAGGCAATTGTCAATGACAGCCATTGGGGTTTGCTGTACCAAAACGAGGTGTTCCAGCCGCTGGAAAAAGGCCAAAAACACACAGGGTATATCAAGCAGATCAGGGAGGATAAAAAAATTGACGTGACCCTAAACCCGCCCGGTTACGCAAAAATTGACCCGTTGGCCGGACAGATTATGGCTAAGCTCAAAGCCAATGGCGGGGTTTTGCAAATCAGCGATAAAAGTCCGCCGGAAGCGGTTTATAGTGCGTTTGGCGTGAGCAAAAAGGCGTTTAAACAAGCTATTGGTGCATTGTATAAACAGCAGTTGATTGATATTGAAAAAAACGCCATCCGGTTGCTTTAAACCTGGCGGGCATGGCCGCGATTATGGCGGCTATGCCCGCGCGTTTATTCTTCCGTTGGCGTAGCGGCAACCGGCTGCTTGATAATGCCGCGTTGCACCAGCAAATCGACAACACATTGGACACTCTCATCCAACGATTGGTCATGGGTGTTGACGACCAGTTCAGGGTGTTCCGGCGCCTCGTAAGGCGAGGCAATGCCGGTAAAAAAAGGGATTTCCCCCGCCCGTGCTTTTTTATACAGACCTTTAACATCCCGTTGTTCGCAGGTCTCAATCGGGCACTGGCAATAAATTTCCAAAAAGTCGCCGTGTGGCACCAGATTTCTGGCGGCATTGCGGTCTGATTTGAACGGCGAGATAAAGGCCGTTAGCGTGATTACCCCGGCTTCGATGATTAACTTCGATAGTTCGCCAATCCGCCTGATGTTTTCGATGCGGTCATCGTCGCTAAAGCTTAGGTCGCTGCATAAACCATGGCGGACATTGTCGCCATCAAGCACAAAAGTGGAAATGCCGGCTTTATAGAGATAATCCTCCACCGCGTGGGCGAGCGTGGATTTGCCCGACCCTGACAAACCAGTGAACCAAAGGATGGCGCTCCGGTGATTATGCAGTTTTTCCCGGTCGGCGCGGGTGACAGTGGCATGATGCCAGACAGTGTTGGTGCTTTTTGTGGTCATAATTGCTGGATAGATGAGGTTAAATAAAATGTGCCGTTAGCGGTAGGTTTGTTCAAAGGCGCTAATAAAAGCGGCCAATTGGTCCAGTGGCAAATGGTTGATGCCTGCCGCGCTTTTACGCCCGCCGCCCGTTGGGAAAGCGCTGCACAGAGTATCGGCACCGGTTTTATTGGTCAACGGGGCACGCACACTGATTTGATAATCGTGCTGCGGGGTAAAGCTTAACACCGCATGGGCACGCTCTGGCGCTTGGTTGGCCAACTCGTTGCCAAACACGCCGCTAATCCGCCGCGCCCACGCTTCATCCGGTAAAATATAAACGCCGATAGCTTCGGTCTGGTATTCCGGCTGGGTGCGCAAAGCCAGCGCCATATCTTCACCATAACCGGTCAATAGCCGTTCATAAGTGGCGGCGTTGTCCGCCATAAAATCAAACGGCGACGGGTAAGCCACCAGCTCACGGAATAACGCATCTGGGGCAAAATGCAAATCGGCGATGCTCGCGCCATAACCGTTGTAATTGATGCAAACGCCTAACTCATTAAGTTTTTTTAAGTCATGGGAAGATAATGCCAATGTTTTGGCGGCTTGTTCGGCGCTGTCGGTCAGATTGTCGCCAAACGCCGCAGTAACCGCCCATGCCCGGTATTTTCCGCCCAGATGCTGATCCACCAATAAGCTGGTGCAAATATTGGCGTCGGTGTTGATAAGTGTCTTCAGCTGTGGATGCTTTGGTATTTCGCCGGCTTGATGATGGTCAACGTAAAAGACGCTGGCGCCTTGGGCGAGGATCCTATCTAAAGCCGTGCGGTTTTTTTCCAACGAAATGTCCAGAACCGTGACTTGGTCGCCCGGTTGGACCGATAACGGCTCAAGCAGCTGGATGTCCCGCTTGATACCGGTGACCAATGTTGCCTCAGCAGGGCAGGCAAGGCGTAATTGGACGAGTGCGCAGATGCCATCTGCATCGCCATTAAATACATCAATATGCATGTTTTAATCCTAATAGTTAGCGTTTTTGTATTGTACGGGATGACTGGGGCAATTCAAAATCATCCGTCGCCTAGAGCAAAAAGCCCTGTTGGTTGTAGAATAACCGTACCATCAGCAACTGTGCACAGCATGTAATGACAACGCAAAACCAACAAACCAACTTGGCTTTTTTTAAAAACGCCTTAAAACGCTCCTTGCCCAATGCCCAAGCGGTTTCCCTTGCGGTTATCCTGATTGCCAGTTTTGCACTGATTTATTACTTATCCGCGTTACTGATGCCGGTTTTCACCGCTATCGTCATTGCTTATTTGTTGGATGGGCTGGTTGACAAGGCAGAACGGCAGGGTTTGCCACGGTTAGTGGCGGTTTGGCTGGTGTTTTCAGGATTTATGGCCTGTCTGGTTTTTTTGCTGTTTTATCTTATCCCGATAGTCTCGCAGCAAACCGTGGAACTGGTCCAAAACATCCCCAACATCATTGACAAGGCACAGCATGAAATCATGCGCCTGCCCCAAGTTTATCCAAACCAGATTTCCGAATACAAAATCCAGCAAATCCTGTTTGCCGTGCAAAAAGAATTGCTCACTTACGGGCAAAGCATACTCTCGCTGTCCGCCGCCTCCGTGCTGGGTTTGGTTAGCGCCCTTATTTATCTGTTTCTTGTGCCGATGATGGTGTTTTTCTTTTTAAAAGACAAACAGCTGTTTATGACGTGGTTTTTGCAGTTTATGCCCCGCGAGCGGCATCTGACCGTGCGCGTGTGGCAAGAAGTGGACACCCAAATAGGCAATTATGTGCGCGGTAAAATCACCGAAGTGTTTATCCTTTGGCTGGTCAGCTATGCCACCTATGCCAGCCTGGGGCTAAATTATGCCATGTTGTTGGCGGTGCTGATGGGCTTGTCCGTCATCATCCCCTACATTGGCGCCACCTTAGTGACCTTTCCCGTGCTGATAGTCGCCTACATCCAATTTGGCATAAGCAGTGACGAGTTTATGTATGTCCTGATTGCTTATGCCATTATCCAAGCATTAGACGCCGTCATCCTGATCCCCGTGCTGTTTTCAGAAGCCGTTAACCTGCACGCCGTCGCCATTATCGTGGCGATCTTATTTTTTGGTGGCTTATGGGGGTTTTGGGGTGTGTTTTTCGCCATTCCGTTGGCAACCGTAGTTAAAGCCGTGCTGACGGCGTGGCCACGGTTAGGGGATGACGGGTAGGGTGTACCTACAGGGTATAAAGGCAACGTTTTTTTGCCTTTATGCCCTGCGGGTACACCCTACGCCAACCTACAAAAACCACACAACCGCTGACATTTTTTGTCATAACCTGACGCGGCGGGTTAAACCTATCCCCATATAAGGTAGGGTGGGCAACGCTTTTTTACCCACCAATTTATCCATAAAGGGTGGACAAAAAAGCGTTGCCCACCCTACGGCACTCCGATAACGCCAAAAAACAAGCACTTACAATTTAAACCAACCACCACCCAAACAGCCAAAACAAAATTGGCACACAACCTGCTTTATCTGTCCTTGAGTTCTCCCTCAATCTTTAACCAACCCATACAAAGGTGAATAACATGAAAAACCAAATAACTCTGCAAAAAGTGCAACAAGGTTTCACTTTAATCGAGCTGATGATCGTTGTTGCGATCATCGGTATCTTGGCCGCGATTGCGTTGCCTGCTTACCAGGATTACATCACCCGTTCAAAAGTTTCGGAATTGGTTATAGCCGCTGACGCCTGTAAAAGTTCTGTTACCGAATATTATCAAACAAGAAATCTTCTACCACCCACTCTCGCCGATTCTGGATGTGATACCCAAGACACACAATATGTTTCGGCCATTGAGGTTGCGGAGGGTGTTATTACTGTAACCGCTAAAACTGGCGATAATGCGATTCCTGATGCTGCTGCAGGCGACTATGTGTTGACTCCAAAAGTCAATGGTTCTAATGATGCTATTCTTGATTGGGAATGTACCACAGGATCAACTATTCCAGCAAAATACCTGCCAGCAACTTGCCGTTAATTGATAACCTAGCCGTAGGGTAGGCCAACGCTATTCTGCTTTTATGCCCTATGGGTACGCCGTTTACGGATAAATGGGTGGGCAAACGATAATGCTGTTTGCCCACCCTACGGCTTACCCATCAAAACCATCCAACCCTTTTGCGGTTGGGTGGTTTTTTTATGCGTGTGTTAAACTCGCGCTAATTTAAATTTATCGGAGACAGTCATGGCAACGGTTACTTTTGACACGTTAAAATTTGTTGAAAAACTTAAGGCAGGCGGTGTGCCTGATGCACAGGCTAGGGCTGAGGCGGAAGCGTTGGTGACGGCGTTTTCTGAAGCAATGGATTCGCAATTGGCGACAAAATCGGATGTTAACCGCTTGGAGCGTGAATTGCTGGTTATCAAATGGATGGTTGGTTTGGTGTTAGGCGGTATTTTAACGCTGATTCTCAAAGCATTTTTTCCTGCTGCGTAGATAAACCGGTGGGCAAACGATAACGCTGTTCTGCCTTTATGCCCTGCGGGTACACCCTCCGGCTTACCCATCAAAACCACCCGACCCTTTCGCGGTTCGGGTGGTTTTTTTATGCCTGTGTTAAACTGAAGCCAATTTAGATTGCTTGGAGTGTGTTATGACAACCATTACGTTTGATACCCACAAATTTGTCCGTAAGCTCAAAGAGGCGGGTTTTGAGGAAAAGCAAGCCGAGGCGTTAACCGAAGCCATGCAAGCCGCTATTAATGAATCAGAATTAGTGACTCGGCGAGATTTACAAATCGAATTGGCACCCATTAAAGCGGATATTAACTTAATGAAATGGATGTTGGGTGCAATTCTTGGCTTGGCTATTGCCAATTTTGCCAAGCAGTTTTTGTAGTGTTTTGATATTTGACCTGCATTTTTGGAATTGATTATGTCTCTACGTTTAAAAGTTTTTTTGCTGCATTTGTCCGCCAGCGCCTTATTGTTGTCGGTGTTTGCCGGTTTGCTGGTTTTTCTTTGGTACACGCCTTGGCCGTTGTTAAGCCTGCAAGGCGGCGTTAAGATTTTGGGGCTGATGGTGCTGATTGATGTCGTCTTAGGCCCCAGCTTCACCTTATTGATCTTTAAGCCCCAAAAAAGCCGCCGTGAGCTGATGACTGATATGGCGCTGATTGTTGCGCTGCAAGTCGCCGCGTTCGGTTATGGCGCGTGGATGCTGTATACCGAGCGGCCTGTGTTTTTGGCGTTGGTGACGGAGCGGTTTGAAGTGGTGCGGGCACCGGACATCCATCTGGAAGCGGTCGATAAATCGGTGGCGGCGCTAGTGGGCGCTGGTGGTGCACAGTGGGTCAGCGTGGAAACGCCGCCCGCGCTGACGTTCCAGCAAATACTCAGTCGCTTGACCAACTCGGCGGGCATCGAGTTAAAACCCGAACTGTACCGCCCGTTGCAAAATGTAAAGCCTGAGCTGTTAAAGAAATACGCCTTGCCGGCGCAGGAAGTCAACGCCAGCGAAGCCGCGAAAACCTGGCTGCAAGCGCATCAACTGACCGCCGGACAGGTCTTGCTGTTTCCGGTCAACGGACGGGCGAAACCAGGGTTAGCGGTGTTGTCCGCAGATACCCATGAGCCACTAGGGCTTATTGCACAATAATGGAGCGCCGCCGCTAGGGCATAGGTATCTACACAAGTCTTGGACACCGTCATTCCGGCAGGGATTGCCGGAATCCAGAAGCCAAGGATGGCAATGTTTGAAATTTATGACTGTTTTTGGTTGAAAAAACGCCGACTTTCAGATGAATTTCACATCCATGTGGCTTGGATTCCGGCAATCACTGCCGGAATGACGACCCATAAAACTTGTGTAGATACCTATGCCGCTAGGGGGGGGGACTCCTACGGTTTTGGGATAGTCTGATGGTTTTTGTTACACTAACGCCAATGATGGCAATTGCTTAAGAGCTGATATGAGCATTTCACAACCGACCTTAGCGGATATTTGGGAATTATTTCGGGAAACTGACCCGAAAATGCAAGAAACTTCCCTGCAAATGAAGGAAACCGCTCTGCAAAAAGCGGCTGGAAAAGCTCAAGCGCCTACTGCCAGCCTACGCCAGCAAGCGCGTGATGGGCATGGTGTTGCCTGAGTGCTGAAGGGCATCCACAGGCAAGCGAGCATTGTAGTTTTAGACTATTGTTATAGCGAATAATTATGGCTTATTCATTACCTTATGAAGTGTATGTGTTGCTTGAAGAGGCGTTCAATCGGGATCGGGCGAAGGCTGAGGTGTTCGCCCATGCCGTGGAAGAGGTGCTCCAGGCTATTGAGCAGCAGGCCGAAGAGCGTATCACCGCTAAAAAAGAAGCCACTAAAGCGGAAGTTTATAATGAACTGCGTAATGAGCTGGCGACTAAGGAGTTTGTTCGGGCGGAAGTTAATGAATTGCGGGCGGAGTTTAGGTCTGAAATAAGTGAATTACGCGCGGAGATTAGGTCAGAAATCAGCGAATTGCGCACTGAAATGAACGAATTGCGCACTGAAATAAGTGAATTGCGCAGTGAGCTGAAACAAAATGCGCTGTTGTTGAAAGTGTTGATCGGTATTGCCGTGTTTGGTTTGACGCTGTTTAATCCCGCGTTTGTTAAGTTATTGGAATTGTTGATGAAATGATTTTTTGGTAGTGGTAAATATTCAAATGTTTAAGTGGCAGCGGAGTCAAAAAACAGGTTTTTTTGATTCCAAAATATCATCACCCTTTTTACCACCACCTGATTTTTTTAAGGTCTTTACGGGGTGCGTAAACCATTCGGTCTTAGGCGGGTTGAGTGGTTTTTTTACGCCCATTTTTTAGCGGGCACGCGCAAATAATCCTAAGAAGGCATATTTCGCGTGGTAATCCTTGCTATTTTAATTGTTGTCCCCATAATTGATTTTTGCATAAATTGTTGAGGGTTTCTCTTATGGAAACACACCAAATGACTGAATTACAACGGGCAACTGTACGGGTTCCTGTGCTGCCACTTAGGGATGTTGTGGTGTATCCGCACATGGTTATCCCTTTGTTTGTCGGTAGGGAGCGTTCTATTGATGCGTTAGATGCGGCGATGCGCGACAGCAAGCAGGTGTTGCTGGTGGCGCAAAAAGAAGCGGACGTTAACGACCCTGAATTTGCCGACCTTTATCAGGTGGGTACGCTGGCTAATATCCTTCAACTTTTGAAATTGCCCGATGGCACGGTCAAGGTTTTGGTGGAAGGTTGCCTGCGGGCCAATATATTAAATTACATGGAAACGGAGTCTTTTTTTTCGGCGGTCGTCGAGCCGTTGGATGAAGTGCTGGGGCTTTCCGAGCAGGAGCTGGATGTTTTGCAACGTACTGTGATTGGCTCGTTTGAACAGTACGTTAAGCTGAACAATAAAATCCCGCCGGAGGTGCTGACGTCTTTGGCAGGCATTGATGACCCTAGCCGGTTGGCGGACACCATGGCGGCGCACATGAGTCTGAAGGTCAACGAAAAGCAGGAAATACTGGAAACGGCGGATGTTGAAAAACGTCTGGAAAATTTGATGACGCTGATGGAAGGCGAAGTTGATATTTTGGAAATGGAAAAGAAAATTCGCGTCCGTGTTAAGCAGCAGATGGAGAAGAATCAACGCGAATACTATCTTAACGAGCAAATGAAGGCGATCCAGAAAGAGTTGGGCGACATGGAAGATGTCCCTAATGAGATTGAAGAGTTGGAAAAAAAGATTGTCGCCGCCGGTATGTCCAAAGAAGCCAAAACTAAGGCGGATGCGGAACTTAACAAGCTTAAGCAGATGTCGCCAATGTCTGCGGAGGCCACCGTGGTGCGCAATTATATCGACTGGATGGTGAGTGTGCCTTGGAAAAAAAGCACTAAAGTCCGCCATGATTTAAAAATTGCTGAGCAAGTTCTGGAAGCTGAGCATTATGGTTTGGATAAGGTTAAAGAGCGCATTTTGGAATATCTGGCCGTCCATCAGCGGGTGAAGCAGCTTAAGGGGCCTATTTTGTGTTTAGTGGGGCCGCCGGGGGTGGGTAAAACTTCACTGGGCGAGTCTATCGCTAGGGCGACTAACCGAAAATATGTGCGTATGGCGCTGGGCGGAGTGCGTGATGAGGCGGAAATACGCGGCCATCGGCGCACTTATATAGGCTCTATGCCGGGCAAGATTTTGCAGAATCTTGCTAAGGTAAAAACCCGCAACCCGATGTTTTTGCTCGATGAGATAGACAAAATGGCACAGGATTTTCGCGGCGATCCGGCTTCGGCTTTGTTGGAGGTTCTCGACCCTGAGCAAAACCACGCGTTTGCCGATCATTATCTGGAAGTCGATTTTGACTTGTCCGATGTGATGTTTGTAGCCACCGCAAACACCATGAATATTCCGCCCGCGCTGCTGGACAGAATGGAGGTGATACGCCTGGCGGGTTATACCGAGGATGAAAAAATCAATATCGCCATCCGTTATTTGTTGCCTAAGCAGATTAAAAACAACGGCCTTAAAGCCAATGAAATTGATATATCAGAAGCCGCTGTGCGTGACATGATCCGTTATTATTCACGCGAGGCGGGGGTGCGTAATCTGGAGCGGGATATTTCCAAAATTTGCCGCAAGGTGGTCAAGGATCTGTTGCTTGCAGATAAGCCGTCCAAAGTTTTTATAACCCCTGAAAATCTGGGTGTCTATCTGGGCGTTAAACGGTTTAGTTACGGCGTTGCCGAAGAGCAAGACCAAATAGGGCAGGTGACGGGGCTGGCATGGACAGAAGTGGGCGGTGAACTGCTGACGATTGAGACAGCGGTTATTCCCGGTAAAGGCAAGCATTCGGCAACCGGCAAGCTGGGCGATGTGATGAAGGAGTCTATCGAAGCGGCGATGACGGTGGTCAGGAGCCGTTCAGGGATTTTGGGCATTGATAATGATTTGTTCCAAAAAAATGATATCCATATCCATGTCCCAGAAGGCGCCACACCTAAAGATGGGCCTAGCGCGGGTATCGGTATGTGTACGGCGATTATTTCGGCGTTAACGAAAATACCGGTGCGGGCGAATGTCGCTATGACCGGCGAAATTACCTTGCGCGGTGAGGTGTTGCCGATAGGCGGGTTAAAAGAGAAGTTGTTGGCGGCTCACCGTGGCGGCATCACCACTGTTTTGATCCCCGCTGAAAACGAGAAAGACCTAGTCGAGATACCCGAAAATATTAAAGCTAATCTGACTATTAAGCCGGTGCATTGGATAGACGAAGTGCTTGAAGTTGCGTTGCAATATTTGCCTGTCCCTAGCGAAAAAATAACGCTCGAAGAGCAGGCTAAAAATGATGCGGATGCCGGGAAAAACATAAATAAGTGCGTTACTGCCCATTGATTAAATAAGTGTGGCGGTTTTGCCAAAAACCGCCCGACGCCCCAAAAATCAAGACTTCTAGCGGCTTAAAGCTTGACACTGTGCGATAGCAGTTGATATAAATACGGGTGTTTCTTGTGTTGCTATCGCATAGTGGATAAGACTTAACACACGCATCTTGCACATACTACTCATAAAAAATGACTTCCTCAGGGGGAATAATGAATAAATCGGAACTTATCGACGCTATAGCGGAGTCTGCTGAATTAACAAAAGCAGACGCAGGGCGTGCTTTGGATGGTTTTATCAATGCGGTGACAGCAGCTTTAAATAGGGGCGATTCAGTTGCTTTAGTGGGCTTTGGCACTTATGCGGTAAAAGAACGGGCTGAGCGCAAAGGCCGTAATCCACAGACCGGTGAAGAAATAACTATTAAAGCAGCAAAAATTCCTTCATTTAAAGCTGGTAAAAGTTTAAAAGATGCAGTAAACTAGTCAGCATTAGTCGGGTGCTTAGCTCAGCTGGGAGAGCATCGCCCTTACAAGGCGAGGGTCGGGGGTTCGAACCCCTCAGCACCCACCAGACTTTGGAGTGGTAGTTCAGTTGGTCAGAATACCGGCCTGTCACGCCGGTGGTCGCGGGTTCGAGCCCCGTCCACTTCGCCAAACCAATAAAAAGCCCCGTACCTTAATGGTTCGGGGCTTTTTTTTTGCTTCGTAAGTTGTTTCTTTAGGACAGAGTTTATGCTGACAAGAATTAGAGAGAAATTTCAAGGTGCTTTTGCATGGGGCATCTTAATAGTAATCGGTGTGCCTTTTGCGTTATGGGGAATCAATAACTATGTGGATAATGCTAAGGAAACACCAGTGGCGTCCGTTGGCGATAAAGATTTTTATCAACGCGATGTGGCTAAGGCTTACGAGCAATATAGCCAGAATTTTCAGGGTTTGGGCATTGATGAAAAGGTTCTGAAAGCACAGGCGTTGGATAAGCTGATTAAAGACGAAGTGTTGTTGCAATATGCTAACGCCCAAGGGTTGGCCGCAAGTGATGACAGTGTGCGCGAATTTATCAAGTCGTTGGAATATTTTCAGACCGATGGCAAGTTTGATGATAAAAAATATAAGTCTTTGCTGGCTGCACAGCGCATGTCAACGACTGAATTTGTTGGCAGAATAAAAAATGCGCTGGTGATGCAGCAGTTCCAGGACAGTGTTGTCACCAGCAGTTTTGCGACACCACACGATGTGGAAAGCTTTTTTAAAATCCAAAACCAGCAACGTGATGTTGATTATGTGACGGTCACGCTTCAGCAAGCGCCTACGCAACCAACGGATGACGAAATAGCCGCTTATTATCAGCAACACCAAAACGCCTACCAGGTGCCGCAACAAAGCGCTATCGAATATGTTGAATTGGCTTTTGCAGATATTGCCAAGCAGGTTGCCGTCACGGACGACAAATTAAAGGCATTCTATGAGGAGCAAAAAGATCAGTTCACTACGCCAGAACGCAGAAAAATAAGCCATATCTTGTTTGCGGTTAATGACAAGGTGACTGACGCAATGGCGTTGGAAAAAGCTAAAAAAACCAAATCAGAGTTGGCCAATAAACAGTTTGCCACGTTAGCCGCCGAAGTTTCTGATGACAAAACGTCGGCTAAAATAGGCGGTGATTTAGGCTTGTTTAATGTCGGCGTTATGGAAAAAAGCTTTGAAGAAGCCGCGATAGCACTGAAGCAGGGTGAAGTGTCTGAACCTATCCGTTCAAAGTTTGGCTATCACTTAATTAAGGTCACCGAGTTAGTGCCGGTCGAAGTCAAGCCGTTTGCCAGCGTTAAGGATGAAGTGACTAAAGCCTATCAAAAGGCTCAGGCTGAAAATGCGTTTTATGAGGCGGGTGAAAAACTCACTGAAATGAGTTATGAAAATCCCGACAATCTGCAAACAGTCGCCGATGCCTTAGGCCTCCAGATTAAAAAGTCCGCTCTATTTACTGAAGACAAGGGTGAGGGCATTGCAGCGGATGAAAAAATACGCAGTGCGGCATTTTCAGAAGAGGTGCTGCAAGGCAATAACAGCGCACCTGTAGAGCTGGGTACAGAGCGCTTAGTGGTGCTGCGGCAATTGGAACATAAAGCGGCGGCTACGCGTGAATTAAGCGAAGTGAAACCCGAAATTATTAAGGCTTTGTTGGACGATAAGGCCAAGATAATGACTGCCGAAAAAGCCAAACAAATAAAAATCCGTTTGCAAGCAGGCGAACCTCTTCAGACGGTAGCCGCCCAGGATAAGTTGGCCGTTAAGAAAATCAAGGGCTTAACACGGAATGATACTAGCTTGGCTGAGCCATTAAAGCAGGCTATTTTTAAAGCGGCCAAACCGGTTGCCGATAAGCCCAGTGTTTTTATAGCGCCGCTCCCGTCGGGCGAACAGGTTGTCGTGAGTTTGTCGAAAGTCACAGAAGGTGTGATGAGTGAAAACGATAAAAAACAGTTCGATCTCGCGCAGAAAAATATCGCCAACGCGTTCGGGCAAGATGAGTTTAATGCCGTACTGAACAGCTTGCAGGCGGATGCTGACATTTCTATCGAAAGCAAGCCGCAGCAAACAGCGGAATAAATTGGCGGGCATCAATGGATAAGTTGTTAAATAAAAGCGTTGTCACCAATTTAATTTCTGTGCTGATAATTGTTACCGGTTACGTTTGCCCGGTACAGCAGACATTAATTAAATCCATCGGTTTTTTTGCTTTGTCAGGTGCGGTCACTAACTGGCTGGCGATTTATATGTTGTTTGAGAAAGTGCCTTTTTTATATGGTTCAGGAGTGATACCAGACCGCTTTGAAGAGTTCAAATTGTCCATTAAGCAACTGATGATGCAGCAGTTTTTTACTGAAAAGAACATCGAGCAGTTTATTGAAAACGAAGAGCAACAAGGCGGCAAGGTATTGAACCTTGAGCCATTATTGAACGCTGTCAATTACGATAAAATTTATGAAGGTTTGGTGTCTTCAATCATGGGCTCTTCGTTTGGCGGCATGTTGATGATGATGGGCGGTGAAGAAGCGTTGACGCCATTAAAAGAGCCGTTTATTGAAAAAATGCGTGTTACGCTTGCTGAGATGGTCGAATCTGACCGCTTTAAAACGGCGCTTAAACAAGGTTTAGATGCCCATAAAATCGGCGTTGATATTGTCGATAAAATTGAAGCGGTGATTGATAAGCGGCTGGGCGAGCTAACCCCGCAACTGGTAAAAGAAATGGTGCAAGCCATTATCCGTGAGCATTTAGGCTGGTTGGTGGTTTGGGGCGGTGTTTTTGGTGGCCTGCTGGGCGGACTGTTTGCGTTTGCCTAATGGATGCTGTCGATCTGGCATTTGAGGAATATGGCGATCCGGCGCATGCCCCCTTAATCATTTTGCATGGCTTTTTCGCTTCGTCACGTAATTGGCGGCAAGTGGCAGAAAAATTGGCGGTTAACCACCATGTTTATGTGTTGGATATGCGCAACCACGGCGCATCTTTGCATCATCCGGTTATGGATTATCCGGCGATGGCTGCTGATTTGTTACAGTTTGTCAACCGGCATAACTTGGCGGCGGTCAATTTGCTCGGACATAGCATGGGCGGCAAGGCCGCGATGTGGTTTGCGCTGAATTATCCTGACGGTGTCGATAAGCTGGTGATTGCGGACATTGCGCCAGTCAGTTATCGGCACAACTTTGACAGCCTGATTCTAGCTCTAAAAGCCGTGCCGCTTGCGGAAATAACTAACCGGAAGCAGGCAGAAGTCCTGCTTGCAGAGGCGATACCGGAATTGGGCTACCGGCAATTTTTGCTACAAAACCTTATCCTTAAAGACGGTGCGTATTGTTGGCGTGTTGATTTGGATATTTTCCAGCAGACTGCACACCATATTGTTGCCTTCCCTGAGACTCAGGGGATAACGCCATTTTCCGGCAAGGCTTTGTTTCTTACCGGCAGTGATTCCAACTATGTGCCGCTTGATAGCATCAGTGCATTATTCCCACAAGCCATAGTGAGCGTTATCGCCGATGCAGGGCACTGGCTTCATGTGCAACAGCCCGCCGCCTTTATCGGGCAGGTCGGGCTTTTTTTGCAGGCAGGCTAAGACGGCTTTAATCTTCCCATTCCAGTTCTGCAAATGCGGCAGTCACATTTTTTCGATGGAACTGATCGAACAATTGCCATTGGTCTTTAGCGGAGTAGCCCACCGTTTCAAGCGCCTCTTCCAGATAGCGGCCTTCTTTTATCATGGCACGTATCTCGGTTTGCAACAGGTTTAAATAGTTTTGTTCGGGCCTCATACTTTGGAGCCAATCGGTCACTACCGGGCCGTGACCTGGAATAACGGTCTTGTAAGACTGTTGCGCCAAGTTTTCCAGTACAGCTAACCAGCCTTTCAGGCTGCCATCTATGACCGGCAAATGCTCCATAAACAGCAAATCAGCCAGCCACAGCGTATCGGTTTGGGCGTCATAAACAGACAAATCATTGTCGGTATGGGCCGGCTGATAGGCGGTCAGTTTAAGGGTGCGACCGCCTAAATCAATGTCTAGGGTGTCCTTAACCTCGACATCGGGCGGGATAATGTCGCTTGCTGTCAATTGGATGCCCAGCAGCGCGGGCGCTTTATCCAGATAATACAAGCCGCGTGCCGACATGGCCCGGGCCAGTTTTTCATGGCCGATAAATTTCACGCCGCTGGCTTTAAATGCCGAATTGCCATAAATGTGGTCGGGATGGACGTGTGTGTTGATGACATAACAGATGGGTTTGTCGGTGGTATGTGCGATGGCGTTTTTTAACGCTTGGCCTTGCGCTGGGTTGCCGCCCGTATCAATCACCGCAACACAGCGTTCACCGACAATAAAACCAATATTGGCAATCGCGCCATGATTATGCGTATTGGGCCATTCATGGGCGCCAAAATGCACATAAATTCCTGGCGCCACTTCGGTGATTGACAATACGGGGGCGGCGGCAATTATCTGGCTGGCGAATAATAGGTATAAAATAAATAAAGATTGCATGATTAATTTTTCCTGACGCTAAAATTTTTGTAAAAAACAATACCACAAAATCATTTATTCCCACACAGAGACAATAGCCATGGTCATTTTATGGACGGATGCACTGATATTTATGCTGATTTTTATTCTGTTCGGCTTAGTGTTTTATCTGCGCGGTAAAGCGCATATTAAGCGCCCGCTGCAAAAAATAGCCAATAATAAAAGTGGGATGGTGTCGTTGGTTGTGTTGCTGTTTTTTGTCCTGATTGGCTTGCTCGATTCCGTGCATTTCAAACCTGTCGGTGATAATGGTAATGAGATCATTAGTCTACTGGATTATTGGGCAAAGCCATTGCGGGAACAGGGTGAAAAAACCTATTCCGCACCTTTTGCGACGACGCTTTACAGCAAAGAAATGATGGTCATGGCCGATGGCAGTTCGCAATGGGCTTACCCCCGCTTGGAGTTTGGCGGCAGGCATTTAGATCAGCCTGAAAGCCAGCGGCTAACTGATATTGCTAAAAAGGGAGTGGCCGGACTAGCACAAGGCGCGGGGTTGATGGTGGTGCTGATGTTGTTGCCGTGGCTTGTTGGCCTAGTGCGCCACCCACAGGCCCGCATTAACCCCGCCTTAAAATCCGTGGTGAGCACCGTCGTCATTGTCGGCTCAGTGGGTTACATGCTGTGCTATTTGTCGGGCTATTATCATGTGCTGGGTACGGACAAAGTAGGGGAGGATGTCTTTTATCAAGCGATAAAAAGTATCCGCACCGGCTTGGTGATAGGCACACTGACGACACTGGTCATGCTGCCTATGGCGGTTGTTTTTGGCATTTTGGCGGGGTTTTTTCGTGGTTGGATAGACGATGTCATCCAATATATTTACACCACGCTCAATTCCATTCCCAGCGTATTGTTGATAGCCGCCTCGATTCTGATGGTGCAGGTTTACATGGCGAACCATGAACAAGAGTTTACCAGCGTTATTGTCCGTGCCGATATGCGCTTGTTGTTTCTCTGCCTGATTTTGGGGGTGACTAGTTGGACGGGACTGTGCCGGTTGTTGCGGGCGGAAACCCTCAAACTGCGGGAAATGGACTATGTTCAGGCCGCGCAAGCGTTGGGGGTCAAACAGGGCAGGATTTTAGTGCGGCATATTTTGCCTAATGTCATGCACATCGTACTGATTTCGGTGGTGCTGGATTTCAGTTCCTTGGTTTTGGCCGAAGCGGTGTTGTCGTATATCAATATCGGCGTAGACCCGACCACCTACAGTTGGGGCAATATGATTAACGGCGCACGCTTGGAAATGGCGCGTGAGCCGGTGGTTTGGTGGTCGTTATCTGCGGCTTTTGTCTTTATGTTCACGCTAGTGTTAGCGGCCAATTTGTTTGCCGATACGGTACAGGAAGCGTTTGATCCCAGGCGTGGCAGCCAGTAGGGTCAAGCATAACCGCTATTTATCTCTTGTTCGGTCAAATAACAGCCCGGGTCTTCAGCCCAGTGATTGCCCGTGGTTTGCGCCGCCCTTACCCGCGTGTTGCCATTGCAAATGGTTTGGAAATGGCAGCTTGCACAGCGCCCTTCCAATGGCCTTGGGTTTTGTTTAAGCCCTGCCATCAATGGGTCGGACGTGTCCGGCCAAATTTCTGAAAATGGCCGGTCTTTTACATTGCCCAAGTTATAGTGCCACCAGAACGTATCAGGATGGACATTGCCCAGGTTATCAATATTGGCGACATTGACGCCGGAAGCGTTGCCGCCCCATTGCTCCAGTTTGGCTTTGATATGCCCGAGCTGGTCAGGAAAGCGCTTTGCCACCCAATGCAAAAAGTACACCGCGTCGGCATCATTATTGCCGGTGACAAACTCGCGTTCCTTACCGGCACAAAGCCATTCGTAACAGGTGCTGAACAACAAATCCATTGCCTCCCTAGTCATCAGAAAATGGGCGTCATCCTTGCGGTTTTTATTGCCGCGCCCGCCGTAATTCAAATGCGACAAATAAAATTTGTCGATGCCGTTATCATCCATCAATTGCAACAAAGCCGGAAAATCACGGTAATTGTCTTGCGTCAGCGTGAAGCGGATGCCGACTTTAATGCCTTTATCCAGACATAAATACACACCGCGCAATGCGGCATCGAACGAACCCTTTTGCCGCCGGAATGCATCATGCGTGTCTTTAATGCCGTCCAGGCTGACCCCGATGTATTGGTAATCAAGCGCGGCTATTTCAGCAATATTTTCCGTCGAAATTTTGGTGCCGTTGCTCGATAAGGCGACATAAAAGCCCATGTCTTTGGCACGGCGGGAAATTGCAAAAATATCGGGGTGCAACAACGGCTCCCCGCCCGATAAAATCAGCACCGGGACTTTAAAGGCTTTTAGGTCTTCCATCACCGTGTAAATTTCCGATGTCGTCAATTCGCCGGGAAAATCAATGTCTGTCGAAGTGGTATAGCAATGCTTGCAGGTGAGGTTGCAGCGGCGGATCAAATTCCAAATCACCACGGGGGCCGTGGGTTTGCGGGCGGGTTTTATGGGAGTGGGGGCGATGAGTTCCCGCATGTAGTGGCTGAGTCTGAACATTTTATTTTTGATAATTTAAGTTTTGGATGCTATCACTTTTAAATCTAGCGGGAGTTTAACAAATTGTTTAATATATAAATACTTTAAAATAGTTATTTTTTAGAAATTATGCGGCTGACAACTTCACAATTACAATCACGGCACAAGACCCTTATTGATGCTCTCAAACGTGGCGAGACCGTTGAAATAACGTATCACGGGCAAGTTTTAGGCATTGTCCACCCCGCTTCTTCAGTCAAGGTTGACCGTAAAGCCCAAGAAGAAGCAATGGCAGATTTTTTCGGTATGCACAGCGATAGTCCAATTGACACCGTTGAAGACGAATTGCGGGCTATCCGTACAAACCGCCGGGGTTTGCGTGATCTTTGACACTAATATCCTGATCTATGCAGACCGTGGGGTTGTGTCCGCCAAAGAGTTGCTTATGGACACGCCACAACGTGCCATTTCCGCAGTGACTTACATGGAATATGTGCCGTTTTGCCGTAATAAGCGGGAATTGGCCATTTTTGAAAAAATGCTCAAAGCCCTGCGATTCACCATTTACGAAATCGACGTGGACATCTCTTATCAGGCTCGGCAAATAGTTAAGCGATATGCCCTAAGCCATAGTATGGAAATGGGCGATGCACTGATTGCCGCTACCGCTTTGGCAAAAAATGAAACGCTTTGCACCAGTAACAGTAAGCATTTTGTCGTGGTGAAAGGGTTGGTGCTGGAAAACTACAAGCCAACTATTTAACGGCTACGGAACCCCGTTTTTTTCAATATCTTCGTACTGTACAGCACCTCATTGCCATGACACTGATTGCCCAACACATCGGCGATTTGCCGGATTTGCCGGTCGGCTTCCGCTTGGGTTTTACCATGCACCATCGCAAACAAGTTGTAAGGCCATTCGGGCAGATGCCGTGGGCGGTGGTAGCAATGGCTGACAAAAGGCAGTTGCCCGACTTGCCGCCCCAGTTCGTCTATCTGCCCGTCCGGCACATCCCAAACAGTCATGCCGTTAAAGCGGTAGCCCAGTTTGTAATGGTTAGGCACGGCACCGATGCGGCGGATGATGCCGCTGTCTTGCATTGCCATTAGGCGGCGCATCACTTCGGCTGTGCTTAAGTTCAATTGCCCGGCAAGGGTTTGGTAAGGTTCCGGTGTCAGCGGCAAGCCCGCTTGGGTGGCGTGCATGATGCGGCGGTCGGTGGCGTCCATGTTAGGCTTCCAGTTTGAGGTTGACGAAATATTCTTTCAGTTTGGGCATGTTGTAGACGGCCAAGCCGGTTTGTCCCTCAATGGCGCTGATTGTTTGCTGCTGTTGGGCAGGCGTTTCGGTGGCCAGCACAAACCACATGTTCAGCTCATGAGAACGGGCATAGTTGTGGGCGACTTCGGGGAAGGCGTTGATGATGTCCGTGACTTCTTCAAAACGTTCGGCGGGGACTTTAATGGCTGCCAAGGTCAGTGCGCCACCCATTTGCTCTGCGTTGTACAATGGCCCGAAGCGGGTCAAGAAGCCTTTAGCCAGTAAGGCTTTAAGCCGCGCCAACAATTCGGTTTCACTGATGTTTAACGACTCGGCGACTTGGAAGTAAGGCGCGTCACAGATAGGAAAGCCCGCTTGCAAGGTGTTGATGATGTTGCGGTCGATGTCATCCATTGGCCGTCGCCTTGGTGTGTTGGGTTTGATAATTCGCCCCCCGCTGCTTAAAACAGCGGCGGCTGAACAAAATCTGCCGCTCAAAATGCGCCAGGCCGCAGGCATTGTCGAGCTGTGCCAATTGCGCCAGCACCGTGGCGCGGTCTTTGCCGTGGATCATACAATACAGGTTGTAAGGCCATTCTGGGTGTTTGGGGCGTTGGTAACACAGGGTCACAAAACTAAAGCGGCTGATATGTTTGCCCAGTGGTTTGATAAGCCCGTCAGGCACATTCCAAACGATCATGGCATTGGCGCGGTAGCCTAGCGGGCGGTGTTTGACAATGACGCCTAGCCGCTTAATCAGCCCATCGGCTTTTAGCGCTGTCAAGCGGCGGATAACTTCCGTCTCGTTTAGGCCGATTTCCATGCCGATTTGTGCGTAAGGCCTAGGGCATAAGGGCAAGCCGGCGGAAATCCGCGCCAACAGTTTAAGATCAAGTGCATCAGGCATGTTGCAAGTCCAGTTTAAAGCCTAAATCAATGAAAAAATCATCGACCAACGGCAGTTGCAAGGCCGGAAAGCCGGTTTGTTGCTCTATGTTTTCGATGACTTGCTGCAACTGCGCGGCATTGGCGGCAACCGCGACAAACCACAAATTAAGCCGATGTTCGCGCTCGTAATTGTGGTTGATTTCGGGGAACGCGCTGATTTTATCCGCCACCGTTTGTAATTGTGCGGCGGGTATCGCCATTGCCACTAACGTGCTGGCGCCGATATGGTTGGGCGGGATGACCGCGCCGATGCGGCTGATGAATTGCTGCGCGTTCAGTTCCGCCAACGCGGTGATGACCTCGGTTTCAGTCACCCCCAATTGTTCGGCAATATCGCGGTACGGTGTGGGCGATAACGGAAAGTCACGTTGGAAATCGTTTAACAGGCGTTTTTGCAAATCGGTCAGCATGGTCAAAGCCCAATCTTATGCGCCCTCGCGCTGAAAAAAATCCCGTTGGGGTGACGGGCGGGCAGGCGCATGACTTCCTGCAAGTTGGCGGTGTCATAAACCACCAGTTGGTTATCATCACGCAATGCCGCCCAGACTTGTTCGCCGCGTGGGGTAAATTCCATGTGCAATACGGCTTTGCCGGGGGTGAGCGTGGCGTTGACTTTTAAGTCCTTCACATCAATGATTTGTAAATGGTTATTGTCGGGCATGGCAAAGTTGACCCACACTTGCCGCGCATCAGGCCGCGCCATGACAAACACCGGTTGCCCGATGACAGGGATGGTTTTTAGTAATGTCCAATTGCGTTTGTCGATCACCAGCACTTCATGCTTGCCAATGGCGGGCGCAAACAGCACATCACCGGCCATTGCCCAGCCTTCCAGATGCGGCATTTTGTACACGGGCAGTTTGTCATCCTCTTTGCCGTAATTTGGCAAGATGCGTTTTATGCCGGCGGCGGTGTCCCATAAATCCAATAAGGCCAAGCCGCTTTCGCCAAACAATCCGGCGATATAAAAGCGGCCTTCCGGCGACATCAAGGCATCGTAAGGTTCTTTGCCGATGTTTTTGAATTTTTCGACGGCGGGTTTTTGTGGGTTTTTCATGTCCAGTGTCCAGATTTCTCCGGCATCAAACAGGCTGAAGACAAATTTTTGCCCTGGCGCATCCACCAAGCCGACCACTTTCGAGCGTTTGCCGGGCGCGTATTCGGTGGGAATATCGGCGACCAATTCCAAGGTGTCGGCGGCAAACACCTTCACGCCGCCGGGTTCGTAATTGGATACGGCGATTAGTTTGCCGTCTTGGGAAATCGCCCCGCCAATGCTGTTGCCGCCCTGCACGATGCGCTGGGCCAGCTTATCTTGCAGCAGGTCGATTTTGCTTAAGCCGCCATCACGGCCAAAAACGTAGGCATAGCGCTGGTCTCGGGAGAACACCACCGACGCATGGGACAAATCGCCCAGGCCTTCGATTCTCGCCAACTGCGCATGATGGGTGGTGTTGACGATGAGCGCCGCGCTGTCTTCGCGCTCGATGACAAAGCCTAAGTCGCCGGTGGCGCGGGGTTCGGCGAGCGCGTTGAAAGACAGCAGTAACGCCAGAAGCGTTTTTTTAATTTTCCAAATCAAATTTTTCACCTTATTGCCAAAATCATGGACAAATATTTTTTGGGCCAAAGCCTAAGGGACTGGCAGCCGTAGCATCTTAGCCATTGTAAAAAACGTACTTGACCAAGTTGTTTTGCACACGTCCCTAACTTTAGGTGCCCATTAATTTTTGGTAATGGCTGAATTGGAACTGGCTTAACTTACTAGCCACGACAGTCAATTGACAACCATCACCCTTTTTCACTTATTTGTTTGGTAGTGGGTTAAATCTGTAATTTTAGTTCGTAATGTGGAGTGCAAACCTGGGTTTGCGCCTGTACAAGCCTAGGCTTGTACTCCAGCCACCAGATTTAACCCACTACCATTTGTTTATACGCTGAATTGTCATTTTTTTCAGTTTTTGCAAGTTGCCGTAGGACACGCATCGCGTGAACTGTGCAAAAAAACAGGCCTTTTAAGAAAATTACCCGTTGTTAAGCGCACGGGCTTTATGGCGCAAAATCTCCAGCACCAATTTATCGACGACACGCAGCACGTCTTCTTTCAGCCGGGCGTCAAGGCGCGTCACCGCGCAACCAAAACCATGTTCACGGACGTACTGGTGGTATTCAACCAATAAGGTGTTGGTGTTGTTGTCGTCATAGTGGGTGATGGCGATAATTGACGGGTGTTTTTTTAAAAAATCTTTATGGAATTGCAAGAAATAGTCCAATTCGCCAAGCGGGTCGGTATGGCCGTTATTAATCATAACAATCATGCCTTCAGCCCCTTTGCATAATAAGCTGGCCATAAAGTCAAACCGCCGTTGCCCGGGGGTGCCGTAAATGTGCAGCTTAGTGCCATGCAGATGGACAATGCCATATTCCATCGCCACGGTGGTTGACGGCTTGCGGTGCAGGGCTTCGGCTTCGCTCGCCTTAGCCTCCGTACCGGCAACCGGCACCTCACTGATTGCATTAATGCTTGTGGTTTTACCCGAACCTACATTGCCTACAAAAATAAGCTTAAGAGCATCTGAATCATTCATAATCATCGTTATTATAATTTGTCGATTAAGTAGAGCTTTGGGTTGCTTATTGAGCCATTCATAATTTTTGCGTTATGCGGTTTGCAAAACCGCTTTCATGCAGCAGCCACGTCCGACCGCGCTGTCCACACTGATGCTGCCACCCGATTTTTCGATGAAATGGCATGCTAAGGCTAACCCTAAACCTGCACAAACGTCTGGCAATTTAGTGCTGAATAAGGGGGCAGAAATTAAAGAGTACATGTTTTCGGCAATATCGGCATTATTGTCACAAACCGATAAAACCAACTGGTGGTCATCTGTGGGTTTAATGTTGATTTTAATACGGGGCTGCGGGCAGCCTTGTAACGCATTATGCGCATTAAGCAACAAATGTACCAAAACGTGCATTAAACCCTCGGAACCGCACATGACGGGCGGAAGATTGGCGGCAATATCTGTCTCAATATGAATATTGGCGGCTTTCATTTTACTGTCGAGCAGTTCTAAAACTTGCTTTAAGACCTGTTTAATGTCACAGGATTCTGTGCTCGGCTGGTTGGAAATGGACTTGATATACAGCCCCATATTGTGCACAACCAGATCAATGCGCTCAATCTGTCCGGTGGCTTGGGCCAATAATTCCGCCAGTTGATTGTTATCAGGGCTTAGGGTTTGTGCTTGTCCGATAGCGGCTTGCAATTTTTGCAAGGGTTTGTTGATTTCATTGGTGACGCTGGTGATCAATGTGCCTACAGAGGCTAAATTTTCCAGTTGCAATAGATGGGCTTGGCGATTTTGCAATTGCTTAAAATAAGCGCGGCTTTGCAAAAGATTTTTTACCCGCACTAATAATTCGATCCTATTGGCTGGCTTATTAAGAAAATCATCAACACCGATTTCTAAGGCTTGGATGCGTTTATCGTGCTCATCTATAGATGTTGTCACTACGATGGGAATTTGGCGCGTTTCGGGGTCTTCTTTTAGTTTTTGCGCAACTTGAAAACCGCTTAATCCCGGCATGATCAAATCCAGCAAGATCAAGTCAGGTATGTTTTCGCTTATTGTTGCGAATGCTTGCGGGCCGTTTGCGGCAATAATTACCTTATATCCCTCAGCTTCCAGGAGAATTTTCAGAAATTCTTGTTGAAAAGAATCGTCATCTACAATTAAAACAGTATGGGTGTTTGGCTTCATAAGGTGTCGTTATCCAATGAAATTAGTGACAGAGCGTAATAAAAATGGGGTATATGGCGGCAACTAATAAGTCATTTAACCTAGTTATCGTCGGGGTGGCCCCTTACCACCCACATTTGTTTTTAGCAGTCGGTTTGCACGGCAATTCTTAGCTGGATTTACAAATATTCCAAACTCGCGAGTAGGGTCTCCAGTAAAATGATGACATCTTCGGGGTTACGGGCGTCAATATGCAGCACCGGCCACGGGTCTCCGCGTTCCTCAAGCACTTGATAATACTCATTAATAGTGGGCTGTGCGCATTTGTCAAAATGGGTGATGCCAATGACAGCCGCATGGTTTTGTAAAAATGCGCTGTTCAAGTTTAAAAAATAATCCAATTCTTCAAAGGGCTTTTCGTGTGTGTTGTCAATTAAGATGACCAATCCTAAAGCCCCTTGGGTCAATATTGGGCACATAAAATCAAAACGGCGCTGCCCTGGCGTACCATAAAGGTAGATTTTTTCGCCATCGTCGAGCGTCAATTGGCCGTAATCCATGGCCACTGTGGTTGTGCGTTTCCTTTTTATGATGATTTCTTCGCTAGGCTTGACTTCGGTTGAAATAGTGTCAACTTCACTGATTGCCTTGATTGCCGTGGTTTTTCCGGCACCGACACTGCCGGTAAAAACAAACTTAATTTTTTCGGATTTATTCATAGAGGTCTTAAGCAACTAATTGTAAAGTTTCGTTAAGACGCTTGCCAATTTTTTCAAGTAACTGCTTTTGTTCGTCATTAATTGTCTTTTCGTGAACATCAGTGTGTTGGCTGTGGGCTATCAGGCCAATCACTTTACAGGCATTATAAAAATTGTGGATCTGAGCGATGGGGATGCCCGTGCTAGCTTGCACCGTATCCAAATCAACCGCATTGCTATGCATGTAGGCCGCTAATTTTACCAGTCGCTTACAGCCGGGTAAGTTGAGGTTTGGCCAGCGTTTTAATTGCACGATGTCACCTTTTTGGTGGCCTTCGATGAGCTTGCCTTGTGAACAGGTAAACGTGGTGAACCAAAGCAGGTGGGTTAAAGGTTGGGCTTTCAGCTCTTGGCCGGCTGTTGCTGTTAGTAATTGCTGTGCGGTGATGTTGGCAATTTGCAGCGTGTCGGTGGCAAAAAAATAAGGTTCTAGCTGTTCTAGGGTGGACTTGGTGTAGTAACTGTTCTGTTCAGCGTCAACATATAAGGTGAGGTCGGCATGTTGATGGGCCAGTTTAAAAGCTTGGGGAGTTTTTGCAGGGGTCAATAAATGGCCTAAGAAACCTTGTTGTGGATTAAAGTGGCTAGTTTCAAAAATGGGGGTGGGTTGGTTTTCTGGTGGGGAAGGGGACGAGGAGGCGATTTTATTGTCGCTAAGTTGGTTAAAGAATTCAACCAGATAACGCAACGAAGGGACATCTTGTTCACCCCAAAAGAATTGATGCCCATCGACAATTAGCGCATTGTCTGAGCGTCTTATAAAAATACATTGCTGACGGGGCAAGTGCTTAAGTATTTCGTGCGCGTCCATTTGCGTAATAAGCCGCTCTTTAATCAAGTAAAAGTCAGCGGGGACGCTTTCGGTAATTTTCCACGCTTGCTTAAGCTGGGGGTCAGCCAAAGCCAATACGGCTGAAAATCGCGCCTTCTCAACATCGCTAAAACCTATCATTTTTAAAGTGTTCATGTTTGTGTTGCGGCCATTGGGTTTTGAGGTTTTAGTGGGAACTTAAATTTTTCATATTGGTAAGTTACCACGAAAATTTAAAAGCTTTTAAGAACGGTTTTGTTTTATAGCATAACTGGATATATTAGCAAAATCTAAATTAACAGTAAGAAAAGTAGGGGTTTATTGAGGGGTTCGGCAAAAATAACTTCCTTGAATGCGCCCACCCGTTCATGCTTCGACAAGCTCAGCATGAACGGGTGGGCGCATCAATAGTTAAGAATATTGGTAGTGGTAAACATTCAAATGGTTAAGCGACAGCGGAATCAAAAAACAGGTTTTTTGATTCCAAAATATCATTACCCTTTTTAAGTGCATACGCAAAAATTTTAGGGCTACGACTGCCCGTCCTCAAAGAACGCGCAGTCGTTTTATGCCGAAAAACTTATTCATAATCACTTACCACCACCAGAATATTTAAGGCTAACGGGGCGGGGGGATAGGCGCTTACATTGCGTTAGCGCATTAGTGTTTGTCGGGGCGGCGGCGGCGGTGTATAGCGGTTATCCAAATCCGCATCAATTTTAACGGTCAGGCTTTCAACTGTTTTAAGGGTCAGTTTGTTATCGCCGCCTTTGCTTTCGGAAAGGTAATTGCCTATTAGTTGCCCGTCTTTAATGCGGATTAAATGCCCCATGAGGTAGGCAAATAAAAAACTGGGCTTATGTAACCGGCCCACCACCACATAATCGGCGCCTGCAGCCTTGCCCAAGGCCGCCGCCACGTCATGATGGTCAAACAAATAGCCGAAACCACTGTTGGCTTGTTGTTGGGCAGCGGGGGTCACCGCAATAATCTGATAGCCCGCCGTTTTTAGCTCTTTTTCCAATAAGGGTTTTATGCTGGCTGTCCGCTCAATTTCAGCGGGCGTTCTGGGGATCATCGTCAAGTCGTTCAGCTCAAAATCCAAAATGGCAAGGCGTGTTTCGGCATGGGCTTGGGCGGTTGACAGTGCCAATAGCAATAAAAAATAAGCAAGTTTCATGATAGTGTTCCATTTTGGGTTCTTGAGGTTGCGGTTGACATAATATATTGCATCTGCACCATTTAAAAGTCGAACAGTTTGTTAATAACAGTCGCGGCTATATCAAACACATTAAGCTCGGCGTCGTTAACGGTGTAATTCAAACCACCATTGTTGTAAGTGCCAGCCGACTTGGTGCGGGGTGTTGTTTTTTTACTTTGTGCAGCCGCTTGTTGTTCATGCAATAGCTGCCCGCCGACTTTTTTCCATTCCATTAAGTGCGTTATTTCGCCGCTATCGAGCCAGATTCCGTGCCTGTTGCAACGGTCAATAATGACGCCACTGCGATAACCATAGGCGTTTCGGTTCATCAACACCTGGCACACTGGGCATTTCACATATTTGACCGGTTTGTTCGGCTGGAAACGGTCATTGTTAATGGCGTCCAGATGCTGGGGATTAATGTGGAAAACGTTTGACACCGAACTTTCAAGTAGGGCCTCAACTTGTCCCGGATCAAAAAACAGGCCATAGCATTGTTCACAACGCTCAATCAGAAACGGGCCGTCAAGGTTGAGGTTGATGGTTTGCATGGGGATTGCGCAATGCGGGCAATGCCGTTCTGATGGGCTTTGGATGGCGAAGCCTTGCTTGCCCGTTAAATCGACGTCATTACGGGTGTCGCAATACCGGCATTTGTTGGTGTTAGCGGGTAACGGGGCTGAACAATGATTACAGGTGGCCATTAAAGCGCCCCCAAATTAGCCTTTCTGTTATCTGTCCCTTCGATGATTTTATACCGTCACAAATTGCCATTGCTGTGCTCGCGTCAGATAAGGTGATGATTTAGGTTTCGGGGCAGGGGGTAATCTAAGTAGGGAACCGCATAGGGATGTCATCCATTTCCACCACTTCCACCACGGTGCTTGCCGGGTTTAAAATTTAGTGCCTGCTGTTTTATTGTATGCCGGTAAGGCGTCGGTTTCAGCACTGCGTGACATTTTTATTCCGCTAACAGGTAAACATCATAACGCAACAATTTGCCCTGAAAACTGACATCGGGCTTGCCGCCTAGCGGCGGCGCATAATCCGGACTTTTCACCACCACCCGTTTTCTTGCCGTGTTAAGTGCCGCCGCAAAAAGTTGTTCTTTGTCGTCATCATCGCCAAGCAAATCCCGGAGCACCCGCATTGATTTTTTAGCCAGCGCCGATTTTTTCCGTTTGGGCGGGAACATTGGGTCAAGATAAATGCAATCAGGGCGGCTGGCAAGCGCACCTAAGAGCGCAATGGCATTGCCCGCCAGTAATTTGGGCGGTTGGAGCTGGAGGTTTTGCAGCCAGTTTTGTTGCGCCAAGCGGTTGAACCCATCTGCCAATAACGCCGCCATAACAGGTGAGCGCTCGATGCATTGCACTTCGTAACCCATGCGGAAAATGGCCAGGCTATCTTGTCCCCAACCGGTGGTGGCGTCCACGACCGTTAAGGTTTTGCGCCCAATGGCCTGCGCCAATGCGCCTTGTTTGGGGGCTGGCCAGGAGCGCTGCTCACCGTTGCGCGGCTCAATATCGACGGCTAAACCGCCTTTTTTTAGCAGTTCCCTATCGATCAGTTTTAATGCGCCCTCACGCCAGCTTAAAAAGAAGGCTTCTTGAGTGTCCGGGCTTACTGTCTGGTAAAACGGGACGGCGAGTGTTGCCGCCAATTGTTGGGACGCCAAGTCATCGCCATGGCCTTCATAAAGCACGGCGAGCTTGCCTGCGTAGGGTTGCGTTGTGTTCATTCGGTTTTATGGGTTTTTAGCGGTGGGCTATTGGCGGCTTAATTTGCTGGCATAATAAACAGCGTCTAAAAAAATAGGGTGGTGGTAAACATTCAAATGTTTAAGTGCCAGCGGCGTCAAAAAACAGGTTTTTTGATGCCAAAATATCATTACCCTTTTTACCACCACCAAAAATAGAATTGCCAACCATTTTAAACTATAAAAAAGGTGATGCCATGTACCGCGTAACTATTATCCCGATACTTAACGACAATTACAGCTATTTGGTGCACGACACCCAATCCCAGCAAACCGCTGTCGTGGACCCGGCCTTATCCCAACCAGTGCTTGATGTGCTGGCGGCCAACGGCTGGCAACTTAACTTTATTTTCAACACCCACCACCACGGCGACCATGTGGGCGGTAATCTGGAGCTAAAACAAAAAACCGGTTGCAAAGTGGTTGCCGCCGAAGCTGACCGGCACCGGATTCCCGGTTACGATATGGGTGTTAATGATAACGATGTGGTCATGCTTGGCAATCTCGCCGCCCGCATCATTGCCACACCGGGTCACACCAGCGGGCATATTGTGTATTATTTTGCCGACCACGGCCTGCTGTTTTGCGGCGACACCTTGTTTAGTCTGGGGTGCGGACGTTTGTTTGAAGGCTCTGCCAAACAGCTTTGGCAATCGTTGCAAAAGTTGAAGGGCTTGCCGTCGGCCACTCGGGTCTATTTCGCCCATGAATACACGCAGGCCAATGGCCGGTTTGCGTTAAGCGTGGAGCCGGATAACTTGGCTTTGCAGCAACGCATTGCAGCCGTCAGGCAACTGCGGGCAAATGGCCAACCGACACTGCCATCAACCATCGCGCAGGAACGGGCGACTAATCCTTTTTTTAGGGAAGACAGCACGGCATTGCAGAAAACCATCGGTATGGCAGGTAAAAGCGCATTGGACGTTTTTACCCGATTGCGTGAATTGAAAGATAATTTTTAAGCGGGGTAGCAGATTTACTAAATTAGTCGGCGTTGCTTTGCAAAATTGTCAGCACCAATTGGTTGACAACACGTAGGACATCTTTTTTTTCGCGGGCATCAAGGTGTGTCACCGGACAACCAAAACCCTGCCCACGGACATGCTGATGGTAATCGGTCAATGAGGTGTTGGTGTTGCTGTCGTCATAATGGGTAATGGCGACAATTGCGGGGTTTTTTGTTAGAAAATCGTTATGGAATTGCAGAAAATAATCCAATTCGGCTAAAGGGGTGGCGTGGCGGTTATTAATCATGACTATCATGCCAGCCGCACCTTTGCATAATAGGTTTGCCATAAAGTTAAAACGCCGTTGCCCAGGTGTGCCGTAAATATGTAATTTAGTGTCATTAAGGCGGGTGCTGCCATATTCCATCGCCACGGTGGTTGAAGGTTTTTCACTCGCCTTGGCTTCTGTGCCGACAACAGGCGCTTCGCTAAGATTGTTGATGCAGGTGGTTTTGCCAGCGCCGACATTGCCGACAAAGATAAGTTTAAGGGCGTCTGAATTATTCATAATTAATTGGCCTCTGTTTGTTTCCAAAATGATTTGGTAGTGGTAAACATCCAAATACTTAAGTGACAGCAAAATCAAAAAACATGTTTTTGATGCCAAAATATCATTACCCTTTTTACCACCACCAACGATTTTAATAATTCTTTGTAGAGTGCCGCGCGGGATGGGTGTGCAGGTCACCCAGACGCCAACACATCCGAGTTTATGCACCTAAAAGAAGCGTGAGGGTGGGAACAGCCTGGCTTCCGGTTGCCGTTCACAATATGCCGCAGCTCTATGAAAGGTGTTGTCGGCATTAATCGGCCCCAAGATGTCGCATAATGTGGTGTAAACAATATGCACTAAATCAGCCAGCATTTTTTCATCAAGCCCTGCGGCCTAATGAAACTTGTCAGGGCTTTCTGCCCACTGCATGATGAGGTCGGCACTTTTGTTGTTGTGTTGTTTTTCGTCTTTCACATGCTCCAGCATGATTGGAAAAAAGTCGGCTTCATTCGCCAGGCTGGCGATAATCTGTTGCATAAAGTATGAAAATATCAACACGGGCAGTGGTGGCTCCGGTTCTTCAGGACTGGACGCCGCCGGTGCCGGTGTGATCGGTGTGGGGGGCGTGGGGCTTGGTTCTGCGGTTTTTTCGCTGGGGATGGCCCCTTTGCCTTGGGCTAACGTGAGTGGGTCTGCCAATGAGTCGGTGTTTTCAAGCATCATTTGGTGGAAACGGCTATACAAAGATTTGCGTATTTCCCCGTCAATGCCAAATTCCGTGCATACCTTGCTGATATAGGCAATCAGGTTGCTGACGCTGTCAGTCTGATAACCCCGCTCTAATATTTGAACCGATTCAACAAGCTGCTGCTCACTAAGATGCGGCTCAAAGCATGCCCACGCCACTTTTCTTCTGCGTTGTCTCATATCATGATTCATTTCCGGCGCCTCTCTATGCGTCTGCATCCAAGCGTTTTTGAAATTCGGGATAACCTATCTCAAAATGCTCGGTGTAATCCAAACCGCGCTGTTCATGCAGGGTTGAGGCTTTGATACCCAAGCTTCTGTCCAGTAGTTTGAAAAAGCCATAAGAGACTGGAAATGCCCATAAAAATCCAGCAACCACACCCGCCAACTGCACTAAGAGTGCCGAAAAGCTGAAGTCGCCTTGCGGAAATAATGCCACCGCAAATGTGCCCCAAGCACCGCCAACGCCATGCACGGCCACTGCACCAACCACGTCATCCAGCTTGAATTTGTCCAGCAACTCAACGGCAATCAGGTAAAAAATTCCGCCCACCAAACCGGTAATAATCGCCGTCAATGGCGATAAAGTTGCCGCCCCGGCGGTGATGCTGACTAAACCGGCAATACTGCCATTGATGGTTGAGGACAGTAAGATGGGCTGTTTTTTTAGATACATAAACAACAGTGCGCCCAAGCCCCCCGCACACCCGCCCAAATGGGTGTTTAACAGAATTAGGCCTAAATTATCCTGTTCTAAGCTGGCGATACTGCCACCATTAAAACCAAACCAACCCATCCATAAAATAAAACCGCCTAAGCCCACAAGAGGTAAGCTATGGCCTGGTATTTCGCGGGTTTCGCCTTGCCTGGAATAGCGGCCCAAGCGCGGGCCCAGCACTATAATGCCCGCTAGTGCGCACCATCCGCCGATTGAGTGCACCACAGTCGAGCCGGCAAAATCGACAAACCCCAAGGAAGCCAGCCAGCCACTGCCGTTCCATGTCCAGCTACCAAATACCGGATAAATGATGCCCGTCACCATGGCGCTAAAAAGCAAATAGGCTGTAAAGTGCATCCTTTCTGCCACCGCGCCGCTCACAATAGTCGCGGCTGTGGCGGCAAACATGATTTGATAGGCCAGTTTTGTAGCTTCCGCATTTGTCAGTTGTTGGGTAAAAAACTGATCCATGCCTAACCAACCAGTTGGGTTGTCGCCAAACATTAAGCCAAACCCCCACGCCCAAAAAATCACTCCCCCTAAACACATATCCATGTAATTTTTCATTAATACGTTGACTGAGTTTTTTGCCCGCGCCGCGCCCGATTCCAGAAAAGCAAACCCAGCTTGCATAAAAAATACCAGCACCACGCATACCGCCACCCAAACAAGTTGTAAGTCAATCATAAATAATCCTTCTTCAGTAAAAATAACGTTCCACTGGATAGTTATACAATTGTCATGCCAAATAAATATGCATGTGGGGTGACAGCCGATATTTCTTGGGCAATATCAGCATGTACTGATGTGTTATTTTTTATCTAATTGAATTAGTTAGATAAAAATAAAAAATAACACTTTAGTGAAGGGTATGGGGAATGTGGCTGGATAGCCTGCATCGCTCTCTTTTGGTGTTGAAGGCAAAACGGCGCACCTTTATGGTGCGTATCTTGAAAAGTGTTACTGGTTGAAGGACTGGCTACAGTCAATCCGCTGGGCGGCAGATTTTTTATTTTCATTTTTGCTGGATAGGCAAATAGAATCCCCCTTAAGCATAGGTATCTACACAAGTCTAAACATCGTCATTCGCTCTCCCTGCCGGAATGACAGCTAAAAACTTGTGTAGATACTTATGCCCCTTAAGTAGGGGGGGGGCAGCGTTTTTTTGCCCACCCCATTCACTATGTTAAGTAAACGTCAAACAACACACCCAATCCGCTGTTCAGTGTCCAACACCAGCTGTGTCGTCTGCAACACAGTATCGGGGTTCAAACTCATCGAATCCATGCCGATTTCCACTAGGAACTGCGCCATTTCGGGGTAATCCGACGGCGCTTGGCCGCATAGGCCACAATGTTTGCCATTGCGTTTTGAGCCTTCCACGGCAAGCCGGATCATTTCTTTAACGCCCGCATCCCGTTCGTCAAAATCCTCGGCAAGGATGGCGGAATCGCGGTCCACGCCCAAGGTCAGTTGGGTCAAATCATTGGAGCCTATGGAAAAGCCGTCGAAATGTTCGGAAAAGGCGTCAATCTGGATGACGTTGTTGGGAATTTCACACATCACATAGATTTCCAGACCGTTTTCACCGCGTTTTAAGCCCAGTTGCGCCATGTAATCCAGGACTTTTTTAGCCTCCTGCACACGGCGGCAAAAAGGGATCATCAAAATGACATTAGTCAGGCCCATGTCATCCCGCACCTGTTTCATGGCCGCACATTCCAGGGCAAAACCTTCTGCATAAGCGGGGTGCGTGTAGCGTGACGCGCCACGGAAACCGATCATCGGGTTGGCCTCATTAAACTCAAACCATTGGCCGCCCAATAACGTGGCGTATTCGTTGGATTTAAAGTCGGACATCCGCACCACGACGGGTTTGGGATAAAACGCGGCGGCAATAGTGCCTACGCCTTCCGCCAGTTTTTCGATGAAAAAGATTGCAGGGCTTGGGTAGTTGTGGGTGAGTTGTTGCAGTTGTTGCAGCTCATCGGCGTCTTGCACCCGCTCAGGGTGTATCAGCGCCATCGGATGTGCTTTGATGTATTCGGTGATAATGAATTCCATCCGCGCCAAGCCTACGCCGTCATTAGGCAGAAAGCTGGTCTTAAAGGCGAGTTCGGGGTTGCCGATGTTGAGCATTATTTTAGTTTTTGGGTGTTTCAGGCCGGATAAATCAGTGGTTTTAATCTCGAAATCCAAAATGCCGTCGTAGACTTTGCCGACATCGCCTTCTGCGCAAGAAACCGTCACCGGCGTGTTGTTTTTGATTGCCGTCGTGGCATTGTCGCAACCAATCACTGCCGGAACGCCCAGTTCCCTAGAAATGATCGCCGCATGGCAGGTGCGCCCGCCACGGTTAGTGACGATTGCCGAGGCGATTTTCATCACCGGTTCCCAGTCTGGCGTGGTCATGTCGGCAACTAGCACGTCGCCCGCTTTAAAACTGCCCAGTTGTTCCAGGTTATTGATGATACGCGCATTGCCCGTGGCGATTTTACTGCCGACCGAATGTCCAGTGATGACGGGCGTCGCCTTGCTTTTGAGGATGTATTGTTCCAACACCATGCCGTTTGCTTGTGACACCACGGTTTCAGGACGCGCCTGGACGATATACAGCTCGCCGTCAATGCCGTCTTTGGCCCACTCCATATCCATCGGTTTGGCTTGCCCGGCTTTGGCGCTGTAATGCTTTTCTATTTTGATGGCGTAGTCTGCCAGAGTGAGCACGTCGTCATCGGTCAGGCAAAAACGGTTGCGTTCTTGGGCAGAGGTTGCAATATTTCGGGTAGGTTCGCGGGTGCTGCCATCGCTGTACACCATTTTTATTTTTTTTGCGCCCAATGTGCGCCTTAACACGGCGCGGTGGCCTTGGGCAAAAGTTGGTTTATGCACATAAAATTCATCTGGGTCAACCGCACCTTGCACGACATTTTCGCCAAGACCATAGGCGCCCGTGATAAACACCACGTCGCTAAAACCGGATTCGGTGTCCAGCGAAAACATCACGCCGCTGGCGTCGAGGTCGGAGCGCACCATTTTCATAATGCCTATTGATAGCGCCAGTTTGAAATGGTCGAAACCCTGGTCGATGCGGTAATGGATGGCACGGTCGGTGAACAGGCTGGCAAAACAGTGTTTGCAGGCTTCGAGCAAGGCTTGTTCGCCGCGTATATTAAGGTAAGTGTCCTGTTGCCCTGCAAAACTCGCGGTCGGCAAATCTTCGGCGGTGGCAGAGCTGCGCACCGCCACGCTTAAATCATCACCATATTGCTGTTGTAATTGCGCGAAAGCGGCAATGATCTGTGTCGTCAGGTCTTCCGGCAAGGTCGCGGCATAGATGATTTCTCGCGCTTTACGCGCCCGTTTGGCAAGATCGGCGACATCATCCGGGTTTAGGCCATCCAGTGCCTGGTGCAAGGCTTCCCAGCCGTTGGCTTGGTCCAAAACATAGCGGTACGCTTCGGCGGTCACGGCGAAACCGTTGGGGATTTTTATGCCTTGCGGCGCCAATTCCCGATACATTTCCCCCAGTGACGCATTTTTTCCGCCGACCAGCGGGACATCATCAATTGTTAATTCATTAAACCAGCGGATATAGTTTGTTTGTTCAGACATAGTGTTCCCCTTTAGCGCATCAACGCAGGTTATTGGCAAGTGTTTAGTCCAGTTGATAGTTTAATCCCATGAAAAACAAAAAGCTTAAAAAAAGGGGGTTAGCGTATGCAAACAATAACGGCGGCTTGGTTTGTTGAGTTGGCTATGATGGGTTTTATGGCTGGCTTTAGTGTACAAAACCAACAATCAAGCACTTACGGGTTTTTCCACAATTCCTGTGGATAACTCTGTGCATAATAACTGGATAACAGCCTTAAGTAGTGGTAACTGCTGTTTCTTTGTCAAATTGTAGTATTTTTATACAAAAATTAATTTTTGATAAAAATCAATAAGTTATTTTATTTTTGCAATGTGTGGGCGGCTGTCTTTGGCGGATTATGGGGGCGGTAGCACAATAAAACCAATTTGTGTATAACATCGCCTGATTAATTTTTCTGTCATTAATTTAGCAGCGCCCCGTAACATATTTATCGCTAAACAACCACCCGCTAAAACACGATGGGTTTAAATAAACGACTGAAAATTGGGGGTCATTAATTTCATTTCTCAAGCTCTGAACATGTGCATCTATGTTTTCAATTTCAGGGTAGTGGGTTAAATCTGTAATTTTAGTTCGTAATGTGGAGTGCAAACCTGGGTTTGCGCCTGTACAAGCCTAGGCTTGTACTCCAGCCACCAGATTTAACCCACTACCAATTTCAGTAAAGCCAGAAAAATCATCTTCCTGATTAGGATAAATATAAAAATATTTATATAATACCTTTTGCTTATTATATAGAGTTACTGTTAATGCACTCCAAATTTGGATTTTTAAGCTACGAAATCAGCCACACCATTCGGCAACGCTTTAACAAAGAAGCGGAACATATTGGCTTCACTCATGCCCAGTGGCGGGCGTTGGTGCATTTATCTGAAAATGAAAATTGTAGGCAAATTGATTTAGCTGAAATTCTGGAAATCAAGCCGATTACGCTAGTCAGGCAGATTGACTTACTCGAAGAATCGGGTTGGGTTCGCCGCAACAAGGATAGCGAAGACCGCCGCGCTTATCGGTTGGAACTTACGCCCAAAGCACACGCCATCATGCAAGAACTCTGGAAAATTGCCGATGAGGTGGAGGCGCAAGTCCTTAAGGCTTTAACCCCACAAGAGCGGCAATTGATGACGGCGTTACTGGAGCGTGTAAAAAATAGTGTTTGTAACGGTTGATCCGTTAAGAAAATTTAAATGAATTCTACAAAATTTCCTTGGCAAAATTGAACCATGGTTTATGTCATGAAAAAGCCGCATTTTGTTTTACGTGCATTATTGTTAAGTGATTATGAATAAGTTTTTCGGCATAAAACGACTGCGCGTCCTTCACCCTCTGGGGCGCAAGTAAGGACGGGCAGTCGTAGCCCTAAAATTTTTGTGTATGTACTTATTCACCAGCCATCCTATCTTAGCGGGCAATAGACGTGGTGCTAATTGATGCCCATCCTTGATGTTCTTGTCGGCTATGTTTTGCATAGCCTTTTGGGTGGCGATAAAAATGGTAATGATATTTTGGAATCAAAAAACATGTTTTTTGGCTCCGCTGTCACTTAAGCATTTGAATGTTTACCCCTACCGCCTTTTTTAATTTGGGCCAAAATGAAAAAATATCTCGATTTATTTACCCCTTCTTCTTCAATTAACTACAAAATCGAAATTTTGTCAGGCTTGACGGTGGCGCTGGCGTTGGTGCCGGAAGCCATTGCGTTTGCGATGATTGCCGGTGTGTCACCGCTGACGGGATTGTATGCGGCGTTCAGTATGGGCTTTATAACCTCTATTTTAGGAGGTCGCCCCGGCATGATTTCCGGCGCAACCGGTGCAGTTGCCGTGGTGATAGTGGCTTTAGCGAAAACGCATGGCGTGGAATATATTTTTGCCACAGTGATTTTAGCCGGACTGATTCAGTTAGGCGCAGGGCTGCTTAAACTAGGTAAGTTTATTCGCCTCGTGCCGCATCCGGTGATGTTTGGCTTTGTGAACGGTCTGGCGATTGTCATTTTTATGTCGCAATTGGCGCAATTCAAAACCCTTGGCGCTTCCGGCCAGTTGCAATGGCTCACGGGTGTGCCGCTGCTGATTATGCTGGGCTTGGTGTTATTAACTATGTTAATTATTTGGTTATTACCTAAACTGACACAGGCTGTTCCAGCCTCATTAACGGCAATTTTGACCATTTCGGCGTTGGTTATCGGTTTTGATATCCCCACCAAAACCGTTGGTGATATTGCCAGTATTCAAGGCGGTTTCCCACCGTTTCATATTCCCGATTTACCGTTTACTCTGGAAACCTTCACCATTATTTTCCCCTACGCTGCCATTGTCGCAGGTGTGGGTTTAATCGAAAGTTTATTAACGCTCAATTTAATTGATGAAATCACTGAAACTAAAGGCAAGGGTAACAAAGAGGCAATGGCTCAAGGGTTTGCCAATGTCGTGACAGGTTTTTTTTCTGGTATGGGCGGTTGTGCCATGATAGGTCAAAGTTTGATTAATATTTCATCAGGTGCAAGAGCCCGATTGTCAGGGATTGTGGCTTCTGTCATGTTGCTGGTGTTTATTATGTTTGCTGCTGATTTAATCGAGCGTTTGCCAATGGCGGCATTAACAGGTTTGATGATTATGGTTGCCATTGGCACGTTTGAATGGGCAAGTTTTAAAATCATTAACCGAATGCCTAAACCTGATATTTTTGTCATGGTAGTGGTTACGCTCATCACGGTGGTCTTACATAATTTAGCACTTGCGGTATTGATAGGCGTGATTATTTCAGCGTTGGTTTTTGCTTGGGAAAATGCCAGACACATTCATTCTAAACGATATGTTGATGAGAACGGGGTTAAGCATTATGAAATGGCGGGGCTGTTATTTTTTGGCTCAGTCAGTGAGTTTAATGGCAAGTTTGATGTCTTAAACGACCCAGACGAAGTGATTATTGATTTTTCAGACTGTCGCGTGGTGGATATGTCAGGGATTGAAGCTTTGAATAAATTGACTGAACGCTATGACAAAGTGGGGAAAAAATTACATCTCAAACATTTAAGCGCAGATTGTCGGCAGCTTTTGCATCATGCTAATGACATTATTGATGTCAATATTTATGAAGACCCGTCTTATAAAGTGTTGACTGATGAAATTTAGTGTCATTAACAGCCATTAATCCTTAGAAAATCAAATATCACTCTAAAAAGCCGATACCTGACCGCCGCTATTGTCGGTATCGGTCATCAATAAACCTGTTTTAATGCCGCTAACCCCGATTAGCATGAAAAATGGGGTGGTGGGTTAAATCTGTAATTTTAGTTCGTAATGTGGAGTGCAAACCTAGGTTTGCGCCTGTACAAGCCTAGGCTTGTACTCCAGCCACCAGATTTAACCCACTACCAAAAATGGCAGAAAAAAGGGGGAAGGCATTGCAATTTTTTCCGTACCAACGCCTTGCAAAAACCGTCTATAAATGATGTCACTGCTGTGCCAGTCGCCAATCCGCACAATAACGCCTAACCACTGCCGAAAGGTTGGATTCAGGATTCAGCCCAACTTTAGCATAGATAAAATGCGATAATTGCCACCGCTCCCGAATTTAAAATTACCCCAAATGGTTAGTCGCTATTTATTTTTGCCGTTGCTTGTTTGCAGGGGCGGCGTAACAAAACCCGATTTTTTTTATGGCAAAGAATGCCTTGGCCATTTATTGTTAAGCCTATCCGTTTTGTTTGTAGCCGGCACTACAGCCGCCCCGCAACCCATCACCAAACCCGCTAGCGGGATAACAACAAAAGCCATCAAAACCTTAAAGCCGCCACGCCAACAACGTGGTGGCGCTTTGCTTCCGGCTATTGTGGACATCCCATCCGGCTGTTTTGGTATGGGTAGCCCAGAAACAGAGTTGGGGCGCAGTGACAACGAAGTGTTGCACCGGGTTTGTGTGCAAGCGTTTAAGCTGGCTAAGCATGAAGTGACCATAGCGGAATTCAAACAGTTTGTTGCCGCGACCCGCTATGTGACGGATGCGGAGCAAAACCGTGAAGAGCAGGGTTGCTGGAGTTATCAACAAACGGCAGAAAGCCACTGGGATTGGTGGCAATGGGCCAACTGGAAAACGCCGGTTCAAGGCCATGAGTTACGCGAAGATGAGCCGGTGACCTGTGTCAGTTTTGAGGATGTGACGGCCTATATCGACTGGTTGAACAAAGAAACCGACCAACATTATCGGCTACCCACCGAAGCCGAATGGGAATATGCCGCCAGGGCAGGCACGGCAACGGCACGTTATTGGGGCAATAATCCTGATATCGCCTGTGCGTATGCCAATGTGGCGGACGAGAGCAAATCAACTTTTGGGGTATGGTTGCAACCGCATCATTGTGAAGACGGGCATTTTTTTTCTGTTGCCGTGACGGCGTTACATGCCAACAAGTTTGGCCTGCACAATATGCTAGGCAATGCGTGGGAATGGACTTGCTCAAGCTATGACGAAAAATATTCCGGTAAAGAAACCCGCTGCATCGTTGGCAAACCACGTTTTGAAGATATGATCGTGATCCGGGGCGGGGGCTGGAACGCCGACGCGGACCGGGCCCGTGCCGCCTATCGCAATTGGGGTACGGCTTGGTCACGCCAAGCTAATTTAGGCTTTAGGTTGGTCAGGGAATATTAAAAGTTTTGCTGGAACCCTAGTCAAAAAGCCAGCATTTATAATATTATTGGATTGTGTAAGACTTGACCCGCCACACGCTTGAATTCCATTCCGATCAATTTTATAGTGAAGTCACCCATGAAAAAGCGCATCGTTCCCGCACTAATAACCGTCTCCCTAATCTATTCCAATTGCGCTTATGCGCTGACCCAAGCTCAAATTGATGCCTTGCAAAGCCAATTATCAGCCACTAGCAAAGAGCGGGCTGCCGGTGCTACGGCGGGTTATGCCCAACTCATTGGTTTTATTTCTGATGCCTCGGTGTCGGGTTACGTCTTGGATGTGGACAATAACCAAGGCTCAGACATAAACATTGTTAAGTTGCCGTTGGATCATGAACTGGCCACGTTCGATGACATTAAGATGTCGATACGCGGCGGTTTTAATTATGCCAGCGTCGATTCAAAAAATATTCTGGAGGGCATTTCTGCCGATACCGTCAACCCCACGTCAGAAGCCTATAGCGGGTTGGTGGGGTTATTGTTTGCCGTGCCCTTAAGTGAGCATTGGACACTGAAACCGGCGCTCGATGTCGGGATTGGCCGCATTGAAAATTCTATTTCTTTTAATGGCGCGGATGCCTTGCAGGTAAAACCATTGGTTGATAGTTTGGTCGTCAATTGGTCAACCAACATGGTGTTGGTGAATGCTGGGCTTGGGCTTGGTTATGCGTATGCTTTCGATAAGTATAAGCTTGATGTCAAAGGCAATTATAACCACACCGTGATTTCCAGTTTTTCCGAATCCGGCACCTTTGGTGGCTTTACCGAACAGACCGATTTGCTGCATTTTGCCGTTGACCTGGCCCGTCCTTGGGGTGTCAGTTTGCTGGGTTATCCGCTAACCGGTGTGATCCATACTGATCACACGGCTTTTTTGGGCAAAAATAGCAATGCGCTGGGTTTTTCTAACCTGAATGCTTTTGGTTATCGGGTGGAATCGGATTTCAGCAAAGATAACTGGAAAGTCAGTTCGGCTGCATTAGGTTTCAACTATTTGACCGGCGACCATGTTGAGGGTTATGAAATCGTGTTCAACGTGGGTTTTTGAGGTTGGGTGGTGTGCTGCAGACCCGGACTGGCCCGGCGCAAAAAATAAAACATGACAGCCAACCCGCAACGCTCTATGATTTTCCCCATTTTCCAGATTCATTCCCCGTATGACTTACGGCACAAGGTTTAAAACATGTTAATCCGTTATAACCCGTCTTTTAAATTTAATTTCTTGCTTAGTTTAGTGTTGGCAGGGTGCGCACAAACCCGACAAGTCGCCATTGATTATCCAACCGCCAACGCTACTGACCCCCAGGCCGCACAATCGACCAAAGGGCGTCTGTTCCAGGCTTTGCCAGGTTTTTCGGCTATTGATGGTGAAGATTATTATGTGCGGCTGATTTCCGAATTTGATTTTAACGGTGACAGCACCTTAAAAAGCGGTTGTGGCAGTATCGTGCCGTCTTATGGCAAAAATGATTCATCCTCCGCGCTTATTTTCAATGTCCGTAATAACAGCCTTAAATTCACCAATGAAGCCGCTGGGTTTTCGTACCAGACGGCAGCGGGGCAATGCAACTTTAAGTTTGACACTAAAAAGCTTAATTTGACCCCTTGGATGCGGCTGGATTCAGGCAAGGAAACCCAAGTCGATTACAGTTTTTATTCCAATGCCAATAGCGATGTGGATGTCGCTGGGATAGTCAACAAGGCCACAGCGGCCAGTAGCTTGTTGGCCTTTACCGGCGTGGGCATGGGCGTTGCCGTGATGGGGCAATTTGCCGGCCAATGGCTGAACAAAAACCCTGAGGCGCAAACCACGGCGCCTTCCTCCACCCACAGCACGGAATCCCATTCATTGCCGGCGATGGTCAGTTATTCGGAAAAAAACGGTACGCTGAATGAAACGACGTTTAAGGTTTATGCCGTCGCTGAAGGCGGCATCAATATCATGGGTTCGGATCCTAAACCACTGGGCGAGTTAAGGGTTTATCCGGAAATAACCCCGTCCTTATTGCTTAAAATCCAAGCCAATGGCGTTCCGAATGCGCGTGATTTGTCACTGGCTGAAATCAGCTACTCGCCGATAAAATCGGCAACCGGCGATATTAATTTGCAGCAACTGATCGAGCAGTCAAAACATCCTGAAAAACCCAATTTAAAACCGGATTGGACTAGCTACAACGATGTGCAGACTAATTGCCGCAAATTGAAGTTGGTATTGAAAGATTTGGGCTTTAACAAATTCGACCGCAATGCGTTTATTTATTATTTTCTGGCTAATAACGGTGACTGGAAAAACTACAATATTTCCACACAAAAAGCCTTGGATGATGATGTTAGTGTGATGACGCTGAAAAATTACCGTAGCAAAAATTTTGCTGATTGCCTTGCCGTTGAGGATTACGCGGTGATGAAAGTAATGGGCTTGCCAGTCAATACAGACGCCGACTGGGAACAAATGGGCAGCACTAGCCAGAAAAAAGAACAGTTTTTTATGCCGCTTAAATCAATCGAACGGCAGCTGGTTGCGGTGCTTAAAAACCCTAACAAGGCAGAAATGGAAAGCCAGATTTTCCCTTTGTTAAACACGGCGAAAAACGGCGACGGCACGGTATTGCTACAAAATCACCTAGGCGATTTTGGTCTGGAAAAACTGTTGCAGCCTGCGCCTGTTGCGCCTCTTCCCCAAGTGTCAACCAGCCAAGATGCGCCCGCTGCATCGGCTCCCGTGGCGGCGCTTGCGCCAATCCCCGGTGAAGGGTTGATTGTCAATGCGCGGCAGTTAGTCCAAGTTTTTTCTGGGTTGGCGTTCAATGAACTGAGCTGCGCGCGGGTGTTGCCCGGACAACAGACTGGCAATATCGGCATTTTGTTGTTCACCACGCAAGCAGGCAGCCCACGCGCCAAAGGTGGGGCTATGGAATTTGAGTTCTCTGGCGGCAAAATTAACCGTATCGCGTTCCAATCGCCTGCTTACCGGGATTTTGAGCAGGATGTGCTGGACCATCCTGAAGTGGGCGGTTGTAGGATTGATCCGGCTTTGTTAGCGAAGTTGCATTGAGGGGGTTGGTTGAAGAAACGGCTGACAAATCCTCATGACGCTCGTTCCCAAGCGTCGGCTTAACTGCCATCAAATTAAGCTATTTTGACTGGAGACCAAAGGCTTTAGACGTTGCCGTATCAGCCTTTCGACAATAACAAAAACGTCTGAAGCCGTTTTACTCCGGTTTAACTGTGGGCAGTGGGAGCTAGCGGCCTATCTTGTTCCAGCCACTTTCCGATAACCCAAATACCCCAAAACCGCCAACAACAGCCAGCCAGTCACCAACGGGCCGATAACGCCATCGTAAGAACTGACCAAATACACATAAGTTGAATGTATGTCGGTATTAAACAGGTCTTTGCTCATCTTGATTTGCCACACCCATGCCGTGTGGCAACCGATACATACGCCTAAACTGGTGTTAAGCCGTGTCCTGACTAAGCCTAAAAAAACGCCGACCATAAAGAGTGCGAGGAACGCGGACGTTACCGTCGGGCTGAACAGATTGGCAAACGCCGCACCCAACAAAGTAAAGCCGCTGAAGAGATTAAGTTCCGAAGCGGGTATCTGGGTTTTGCTGGTTAAAAAGTGCAGGGCGGCATAATAACCGGCACTCAGGGCAATAGCCGCCACAACCGACATTTTTTTCCGTAAGCCGCTTAACAGCACACCGCGAAACAGCGGCTCTTCAATCAGCGAAATCAGCAAGGCCAGTAACAGGCTAACGCTGAGCTTGCCCGCGAGGCTCCCCGCCGTCCAAACCTTGCCCCCATCAAACACGGTGACACCTAGCGCGTACAAGACGATAAAGACGGGTATTAACGTAACAAAACCCAGCGCGAACCCTTGTAATAACTGTTTTAAAAAGACCGGCCTATCGGCAAAGCCTAAATCCTGTCGGGTCAAGTGCAGATAGCGCATGGTGGGGAAAATGCTTAGCACCAACAATAATTGGGTTATCCGGCTGATGAGTCTATGTAACGGCAGGTTATCAAAACCCAAGGCCACAAAATAGCCAATAAAACAGGCCAGCGCGGCGGCAACCAACAAAACTAAAAAAGGCACACTGCCATAAACCAGAATGCGCATCAGTTAAAATCTCCCCATAACATTTGCACCGCCGCCAACGCCGCCAACGAGGCGGTCTCTGTCCGTAAAATACGGCGGCCTAAACGCACTGGAATAAATCCGGCGGCTTTGGCGAGGTCGCGCTCATGGTCGGCAAAACCGCCTTCCGGGCCGGTCAGTAAAGTCACTTTCATGGCTTCGGGCTTTAATTGTGCCAGTGATGTTTGTGCGTAAGGGTCGAGGAACACTTTCAAACCTTGCTGCTGGTTGACCCAATTGGGCAACAATTCTATTTCCGCCAATTCGGGCAACACCGTCCGCCCGCTTTGCTCGGCGGCATGTTGGACAATTTTTTGCCAGTGCAACAGCCGTTGCGGTTTTTTTTCGCCTTTAAACTGCACCACGCACCGTTCGGTCAATAGCGGCGTGATGTGGTTAACACCCAGCTCGACGGCTTTTTGCACCGACAAGTCCATCCGGTCGCCGCGCGAAATGCCCAAGCCCAGCGTAACGTGCAACGGCGATTCCACACTGCGTTCCTGACGTTGCTCAACGGCAATGCGCACCGCCTTGCGGCTGACTTCATCAATCGTGCAGTGACAGTCGCTGCCGTCACCGTTAAACAAAATAATGGCGTCGGCTTTTTTTAGCCGCAAAACTGTGCGGACATAATGCCCGCTGTCATCATCCAGTTCGATATGCTGGCCTTGGGTAAGCGGGATGGGGGTGTATAACCGTGAAATACGCATGTTTTTTTCGAGGATGCGCCGTGCGCCAAAGAAGTAAAAGTTAAATAGGTTAAAGATAACGGTAGTGGTTGCGGAGTACAAACCTAGGTTTGTCCTGTTTGATTGGTAAAATATCTGAAAACTTTAGCTTTGGCACTTAATGCGTTCCAGCTCCAGGTAGGGCGGGTTATTCAAACCCACGTCCCGCTGAGTGTTATGGGGTTTAAACAAAAACCAAAATCACTGTCCGCTACGAACTAACCGAACCGCATAGTTGCCGTTCTTATAGTCCCAACTGCCGTAGCCATAGTAGAAATAGACGAACCACGCATAGTAGTTATTGTAGGCAACCGGCGAGGACGACCAATGCCTATAAGAAGGTGTATTGGGAAATGCGGTTAAATTGATGGCGGGGGCGGCACACCTCCATTCAACCAAGGATTGCAATTCCTTTTGATTAGGCAACCGCCAATCACTTCGCCCCGCAAACACCGTGCTTTCAGCGGCTTGTAACGCCCCTTGCCAAGTATATTCTCGCACCGTGCCCGTACAGGTATTGCCCGCCCAAGTCTGCCCTAAGGCGCAGCGCATCCATACCAACCCGGTCTGTTTATCAAAGGCGGTGCCTTCAGCACTTAAACGATAACGGTTGTTGGGCGCATCGGGCGCGATGTTGGGCTTGCACGTTTGGGCAACGCCGATATGGCTATAAGCTAATGACAAAAGCAACAAGGGTAAAATTAATGGTTTCATGAGTTATTCTCCAAGAGAAAAAGATGTGCAGGGTGCTTAATCGCCACAAAAACCAAAATCACTGTCCGCTATGAACTAACCGAACCACATGGTTGTAGCGCTTATAGTACCAATAGTCGTAGCCATAGCCGAAATCGACGATCCACGCATAGCCTTTATCGTAGGCAACCGGCGAGGACGACCAATATCCCCTGACGGCTGTATTTGGAAAATAAGCCGTGTCAATGGCTGGTTTGTAATTACCGTAATCCGCAATAGAAAGCAATTCTGCTTGTTTAGGGGCGCGCCAAGCGCTTTTGCCGCATAACTTGAGCGCATTGACGGCCTTAACGTAACCGTCGGTGTCGCACGAAATGCCGCCGTAGCAAGTGCCGCGATTTGGGTATCCGGCACTACCGCCATTGGTTTTGTTGTCGGGATTGTACCAACTGTAGCTGTTATCCTTATCACGCAAGCCACTGTCAGCCGTTTTCACCTCCCATAACAAGCCCGTGACATTATCACGCGTACAAGCCCAGTCTTTTGGCTGATTCCCTAACTTGGCAGTTTTAGGCAAAACCGAGCCATCATTGGCGATTTTAGTGAAGTCAAAACCCGCTTTGCCGCCGCCTGTTTTACGCAATTTACCCGCCCGCGCCAAGGCATCACGTCCGTAATCACCGTCTTGTCCTTCATAACCCGTCACGGGGCAGCCCAAGCGGTCAGTTGAATCATCGCTACAGGTTTTGATGCCCGTGTCATTGAGTTTGCCATAACAAGCGCCTAGCGTGGCTTTGGGGGAGTTGCCCACTTCAGTGTTTGTCCCTTGATAACGCACTGAAAACTGATGCTTCATAGCATTGCGGATACTGGCGGGCAACACATAAGTAAAACCGTGTTTGCCATCACCTTTGCCTGCGTTGAGCAAATCTGGCCGAAATTGTTGTGCGGTGAGTGTGGTCAAACGCGTGGTTTTACTAGGCGTGACATCATAAATGTCGAGCTTGATGCGTGCCGTGGGTTGGGCGCTGTCCCACGCCCAGCCGGTAATCACATTACAGTTGCCCCTGTACAGGGCACCGTCAAGCGCGGCATAAACCGGCGTGGCGGTTAAAGGCAGCAGCAGCGTTGCTACTTGGAAAAGCCGTTGTGTATTGTTCATCATGACACCTCGCTGTTTTTAAAATGGTTGGGATGGGATTGTTTTTGCCGGAACCCTTAACCTTGCAAGTGATAACTGACAATGCGTTCGACTTCTTTCTTTGAGCCTAAAACCACCGGTACGCGTTGATGGATGCCGGTCGGTTTAATGTCAAGGATGCGTTCACGGCCTGTGGAGCAGGCCCCGCCGGCTTGTTCAATAATAAAAGCCATCGGGTTGGCTTCGTACATAAGGCGCAGTTTGGCGGGCTTGTTGGGGTCACGGTTGTCCAAAGGGTATAAAAACACGCCACCGCGCGTGAGGATCCGATACACATCGGCAACCAACGTGCCGACCCAGCGCATGTTGAAGTCTTTGCCGCGCACGCCTTCTGTGCCTTGCAGGCATTCATCTATATAACGTTGCACGGGCGGTTCCCAAAACCGTTGGTTGGACATGTTAATGGCAAACTCGCTAGTTTCTTCGGGGATTCTCATATCGGGATGAGTGAGGACAAACTCACCAACATCTTGATCTAACGTGAAACCATTGACGCCATGCCCCGTGGTGAGCACCATCATAGTTGACGGGCCATACAACACAAAACCGGCGCAGACTTGTTCGGCGCCTTTACGCAGGAAATCTTCGACCTCCGGCTCTATGCCTTCACGGCAGCGCAAAATAGAGAATATGGTGCCCACGGCCAGGTTTATGTCAATGTTTGAAGAACCGTCCAGCGGGTCAAACAAGGCCAAGTATTTGCCCTTAGGGTATTGGGCGGGGATGGGGATAATGCCGTCAATTTCTTCCGATGCCATACCGGCGAGTTGCCCCGTCCAGTTCAGCGCGTTGACCATAATGTCATTGGTGATAATATCCAGCTTTTTTTGCACTTCGCCTTGCACATTTTCAGATTCGGCGCTGCCTAAAACATCAATTAACTGTCCACAATTGACTTTACGCGATATTTGCTTGCAGGCAGTCACAATATTGTTCAGCAATAAGGTGAACGTGCCTGAGGCATCCGGCAACCCGCGCTGCTGTTCAATGATGAACTGGGTGAGGGTAACTTTATTGGTCATATTAATGGCTTCCGTTGTTTTTTGTAAATGGTTGTTTAATCAGGCTTTAATGGGGTGGTGGGTATGGTTGGCGCAGATGATAAGACACGGATGGGATACTAATTTTTTTTGAACACGGTGTTGTAAATCTTAAAAGCAAGGATGGAAGCGGCTAATATAAAGGTGAGCGCATTGGCGATAATAATTGCCTTATCACCGAGATAAAGCCCATAAATAAGCCAGCAGAAGACGCCGAAAGTAAACAGGCTGTACATGCTGAGCGATAACGAGCTGGTATCCCGGGTTTTTATGGTCAGGATTGCTTGGGGCAGGAATGAAGCTGTGGTCAGAGTCGCTGCCAGATAGCCGATTAGGTCGGGGGTAATGTTCATAGATAGAGGCCGGGTGTTTGCATAAGCACGTATGCACAAGGGGATGTTCAGAGAGATTTGCAGCCGATTAGTCTAGTGACTCGCTTTCGGCCTGTCAACTTGCGGCAATAGTCGGGGAGGGGCTGCCGTGTCGGCAAATTTAATGGGCGGTTAAAAAACGGGCGGAAAACTGGCGGGCATAAAAAAACCGGCTACATGAGCCGGTTTTTTTATGCTTAATTTATGGTGCCCAGGGGCGGAATCGAACCGTCGACACGAGGATTTTCAGTCCTCTGCTCTACCGACTGAGCTACCTGGGCTTTTAATGCGGTTATGTGATTTTGTAGATGGTGCCCAGGGGCGGAATCGAACCGTCGACACGAGGATTTTCAGTCCTCTGCTCTACCGACTGAGCTACCTGGGCGGATGCTGCAAAAGACGGCTATTAGACTCTAATATGAATATCTAGTCAAGATTAACTGTCACTTTTATTGGCCTCCATCGGTGTCAGGTGGGGGCGGGTTTCTGAACAGGTCGGCAATAAAGCGCAATATTTTTTTTATGCCCACCCATATTTTTGGCAACCACCAAACCATCAGCAGGATAAAAAGCGCCAGCATACCTAAAAATAGGGCAGGGTGATTGATGCAGGCCCAAACGCCACCGATTACGGCAACGTCTTCACCGAGCGAGGCGAACCAGTTGCTAAACGGTTCGGGGGAGGTGTTAATGAGCATCCGCGTACCGGCTTTGGTCGCGTGGGTTCCGGCTGCTAGACTGCCGCCTAGGATTGCCGCTGTGATTTCAACGGCTGGATTGAGGTCGCCTATTGCTCCAGCCGCCAACATAGCTCCAGCAGGGATGCGGATAAAGGTGTGGATGGCATCCCAGCCGGTGTCCACACCGGGTGTTTTATCAGCAAAAAACTCGATGCAATACATCAACCCCGCTGCGCCTAAAACCAGTGGGTTGGCAACAATTTGCAAGTCGGGCGGCAAGTCGATATTGCCGGAATTGGCAAGTAAGCCTAGCGTTAACAAAGTGGCGTACAAATTGATGCCGCTTGCCCAGGCAAGCCCCATCGTTAACGCTAAAGTGGTTGATATTTGGTTTAGTGCGTCCATAGCAGACTCCTTTTTTGGCTAATCTGTTAGCGTAGCATAATTGTCTTAATCGCAGTTAAACAGGACGTCTGGGGCAATACTAAGGTTTCTGTCCCGCACTCTTGAAATCCCCCGCAATTATTGATGCTGCTACAACGGCAATTAATCGGGTATCATTATCCGGTTAAAAATAGTTCCGCCATTGTTAAAAACCCACCTAATCCGACACGCTAAACAGCCACAATATTTTCCCCCTTTATTTCACTTATGACCGATACATTAAAATTTTGGGCCGTAGTTCCGGCGGCGGGCGTGGGCAAACGCATGAATGCCGACCGGCCCAAGCAATACTTGGAGCTTGCCGGCAAAACCGTGCTTGAGCATACCTTGATTCGCCTGCTACACGCCGATGTGTTTGCCGCCGTCAGTGTCGCGATTTCCGAAGAAGATCCGTACTGGCCGCAACTGCCACTATCCGGCCATGAAAAAATCATCACTGCGCCGGGCGGTAAAGAGCGGGCGGATTCGGTGTTGTCCGCGTTAAAAGCCATACGCGCCGATGCTGCCGATGATGATTGGGTTCTGGTGCATGACGCCGCGAGGCCCTGCCTTACCAGCAGCGATATTCACCAGCTCATTGACACGTTGGCGCAGGACGAAGTCGGCGGCATACTGGCGTTATCCTCGCACGACACCTTGAAAAATGTCCAAAACGGGCGTATTGCCGGTACGTTGGACAGGGCGCATATCTGGCGTGCATTAACGCCGCAGATGTTCCGTTACGGCCTATTAAAATCAGCGCTGGAGGCCGCCGAAGGCAACCCGGCGATAACCGATGAAGCCAGTGCCTTGGAATTACAGGGCCTGCAACCGAAAATTGTCGAAGGCCGCCCCGATAACATTAAAATCACACGGCCTGAAGACTTGGCATTAGCACAATTTTATCTGGAGCAACAACAATGAGAGTAGGGCAGGGCTACGATGTCCACCGTTTTAACGCAGGCGACCACATTATTTTAGGCGGCGTAAAAATACCTTATGAACAAGGGCTGGAAGCGCATTCCGACGGCGACGTGGTGCTGCATGCATTAAGCGATGCGTTGCTGGGTGCGGCGGCTTTGGGCGATATAGGCCAACATTTCCCTGATACCGACCCTGAATTTAAAGGCGCGGACAGCCGTGTGCTGTTGCGCCATGTGTATAAAATAGTCCAAGAGAAAGGCTATAGTCTGGTCAACGCCGATGTGACAATTATTGCCCAAGCGCCGAAAATGGCTCCGCATATCGCGGCGATGTGTGCGAATATCGCCGATGATTTACGGGTGGATATTGACTGCGTTAACGTTAAAGCGACCACGACCGAAAAGCTCGGCTTTGAAGGGCGCAAAGAAGGCATCGCCGTACAGGCTATCGTCTTGATAGACAAAGTTGTCTTGATAGACAAAGCCTGATGTCAGCGGTTGAAATCCCTATCTGGCCTTATGTTTACGGACAGCCTTCCGGCACCGGCCATATCCGTAGCAACCCTGAAGATTTTTGTGTTGATGAACAGCTGGCCTTTGAACCGTCAGGCGCGGGCGAGCATGTGTTTTTGCAGATCCAAAAAATCGGCGAAAACACTGAATATGTGGTCAGGCAATTGGCGCGGTTTGCCAATGTCCGGCAACGCGATGTGGGCTACGCGGGTTTAAAAGACCGCCACGCCGTCACCACGCAATGGTTCAGTATCTGGTTGCCGGGCAAAGCCGAACCGGACTGGGCACAGTTTGAATCGGACACCATCAAAGTGTTGCAGGCTATCCGCCATGCCCGGAAATTAAAGCGCGGTGTGCTGTCGGGCAACCGTTTTAAAATCATTATCCGCGACTGGCAGGGCGATCAGGCCAAAACCATCGGGCAATTGGCAATGGTTAAAGCCAATGGTATTGCCAATTATTATGGCGGGCAGCGCTTTGGCCATGCTGGGCAGAATGTCAATAAAGCGCTGGCGATGTTTCTCGGAGCTAAAACCGGGCGCGAACAGCGCAGCTTGTATTTATCGGCGGCACGCTCTTACCTGTTTAACCAGATTCTGGCGGAGCGGGTGAAGCGGCAAACCTGGAATCAGGCGCTCGCGGGCGATATTTACGCCTTTGATTTAGGGCATAGCTGTTTTAAATCAGAACAGCCTGATGCCGATATTATCCGGCGGCTGACGGAAAAAGCCATTCATCCGACCGGCGTATTATGGGGTAAAGGCGAGGCCGATGTGTCGGCGGACGCCCTCAAGCTTGAGCAGTCTGTTATAGAAAACCATCATGAATTGGCCCAAGGCTTGATAGCGTCGGGCGTTGACAGGGGCCGGCGGGCGTTGCGGGTTAATGTCCCCGATTTAGACTGGCGGTTTATTGACACAACCGCGCTGGAACTTACGTTTACCCTACCGGCAGGCAGTTATGCCACAGCGGTGTTGCGCGAAGTGATTGAGATGCTTTAGGTGTGGGGAGAGGAACTTTATGATTATCGTCTTAAAAAAAATAGCTAAAACAACAAAAAAATACGAAATAGAGGCGTTTATTGAACCGGCACTTAAAGGGGGGCTGCTAAAAAGTAGCGGCTATATAGAAAGCATTTCCATTCGGGTGGTAAAGGATACAAAATTGGATATCCTTGAATATTACGGTTTGGTTAAGATTTCTCCCGACTCAGCTGCCAAAAGGGTTATAAAAAAACTGAGTGGCAAGGAGTTAAACGGTCAGCAGATTGGGGTCAGCCAATTTTTTGTTAGAGATGGCCGCAATGACCGGAGAACTAATTTTCGGGTGAGCGCCAAGTTTTTGGACAAGCGAAAAGGCGATCGCAGACGCCCTTATCTTGAAAAAGTTGAAGATATTTATGTTGAAGTGCAAGGCCTGGGTAAGCATAAAAAAGACGCCCCCAACGGCGGCACTCGGTAAGGTCAGTACGCTTAAATTCAGTTAAAAGGGGGGTGGTGAAAATGGTAATGACAGTTTGGAATCAAAAAACCTGTTTTTTTGACGCCGCTGCCACTTAAGCATTTGAATGTTCACCACTACCAAAAAAGGGTTCTATATAAAAAGTAAGGGGGCAGGCATCCCCCTCAAAAAAACCTATTACTAATAATGGTGGCTAATCGCCCTTAGCACAGCTTCTTGATGGGCTCTTTTCATGGGGCTGCCAGTAACGCGGTTTCCAAAGGACCGCATGGGGTGTTTGATTGGCAGTTGAACACCAGCCAACTATTTTGCCTTGGTCATTGGTGGCCTCGACATAACAAGAACCATACCCTAATGTCGGAAGGTCGGTCATGATGCCGTCCCTCCACACAAAAACATGAGTTTCACCGTTAGCTGTTTCGGCCTGGCCTATCACTTGGCCGCGATTGGTGATCGCTGTGGCATATGAAAAAGTTCCACCCAGTCCCCCCAACGGGGTCATCACGCCCTTATCCCACAGGAATGCACTAGATTTCCAGTTGGCGGTAATGATATGGCCGACGATTTGCCCGTAATCATTGATTGCTGAAGCGCTTGACGATATCCCATCCAATATCCCCAAGTCGGTCATTATGCCTTTGTCCCAGAGGAAAGCGTGGCTTTTATAGTTATTGACCGACGTCTGGGCATGACCGACCACTTGCCCAAGATTGTTGATTGCCGTCGGTAAGGAATTTAGCCCGCCCAGAGTCCCCAAGTCGGCCATCACGCCTTTATCCCACAGGAACGCGTGATGATATTCTCCGCTGGGGGTGTAGACATAACCTATCACCTGCCCATACTTATTGATCTTTGAGGCGCTGGAATACAGATCGTCAAATGTTCCTAAGTCGGTCATGACCCCTTTCTGCCAAAGAAACGCATGTTCATACCCATTAGGGATGCTGGACTTACCGACCACTTGCCCGCGACTGTTGATGTCGGTGGCATGGGAATAAGTCCCGCCTAACGTCCCCAAGTCGGTCGGCCGGCGCTTTTTCCATAAATAGGCATGGCTTTCACCGTCAGCGGCATTGGCGGCGCCGACCACCTCCCCGCGAGTGTTGATCGCTGCGGCACCGGAATTTATCCCCAAACCGGACATTACGCCGTTATCCCAACGGAAGCCGATAAATTCGCCTTTAGCGGTCTGGCTGTCGCCAACTATTTGTCCCTTTGCGTTGATGTCTTTAGCAATGGAATAGCCCCCCCCCAGCGTCCCCAGATCAATGATCGAGTAATCTGAGGATGATATACAGGCATTGTCCCTCGCATAGGCCGAAGCTTGCATCACACCGCCCAACGCCAAAATTGCTATGCCTCGAATAACACAAGTGTTCATAGTGCGCCCCTTATCGATAAATGTCATTGGCCAATGCCAATTCTAAAACAGCCGGTCTTTCTACAGATATAACGTAAAGTCCATCGGACGTGCCAAAGGCAAGCTAAGCGCCGCTTTTGGCACGTCCGGTGGAACGTTTTGTTGGAGCGCTTACTCCACTTTAACCTCAATGGCTTTAGGCTTTGTTTCAGCAGTTTTTGGCATTTGGAGGTTCAGCATACCATCCTTGAACGTGGCCTTGACTTTGGTTTCATCAACATTGTTAGGCAGTGTGAAACTACGGACAAAGTTTCCGTAGCGCCGCTCGACTCGATGGAATTTTTCCCCTTTTTCTTCCTTCTCCTGTTTCCTCTCACCTTGGATGGTAAGAACCCCATTGTCCACGCTGACTTTGACGTCTTCTTTTTTAACTTCGGGTATCTCTGCTTTGATTAGGAACTCATTGTCAGTCTCGCTGATGTCAACACGGGGAGACCAATCACCCGTTGCCATCAGTTCCTGACCCCGGTCAGAAGGCCAGCCCATTGCCCTCGTATAGCGATCGAACATGTCTTCGATTTCACGCAGCGGTTCCCATTTAATAAGTGCCATGATATTGCTCCTTAATTGCGGGACTTGTTAACCCTAGTGGATGGCCCGCTTTCCAGCCTGTAGGGGTTCATTCTAGCGTTCCAACAAGTGCTTAACGGCAAGTCGGCCTTGCCCATAAAGCCATTTTGCGCACTGTCTTGGCTACCACGCAAAAGGCGGTTTACCGAAAAGATTGTTACATGCCTAATTGGCAATCTCTATCCGTACAAATACTTAGCGGGATGCGTCCGATGACGTTAGCCCATGAAAAACGGCTTGGATCATGGCGCAAAATTAAGGTGAGGGTGGATTTGAAGCTGATCATGAGATTTGCTTGCCAAGTCAAAAATAAGCCGCAATGACTAAAAACTAGGCGGGCGGGCAAGTTTTCAAGCAGGCCAAGATAGGTGTTCGTACCAATATTTTTTATTTTCCATTCTGTTTTAATGGCGCTGAACCAATCATTGCCCCGCGCAGTTGCCCGATAAGGTTTGAGTGCATTGAAGCCCTTTTTCTCCAGCGGCCTATAGTCGCCGATGAGGGGGTAGCCATTTAAATGACAACTGCCCGAAGCTATTAGGCTGGCGTCTTGCTAAGTCATTGAGTAAGTTTTTCGGTACAAAATGACTGCGCGTCCTTTTCACCCTCTGGGGCGCAAGTAAGGACGGGCAGGCGTAACCCTAAAACTTTTGGGTATGTGCTTATGGAACATGAAGGTGGTGCGGCCTAGAGCCAATAGCCTCCGTTTGGCAATGACGGGAATTTTTTGGTTCAGACATCAGGTGGTGGGCAAGCAGGCGCTGTTTTTCCACAAAAAAAACCCTTGGCACACCCAACGGGACAGCACGGGTATCGGCTCGTTAGAGCGTAGGCAACCGGCAATCTAAACAGTTACTGCCCGACCGCCCCCCCAATATATGAAGCGTGGCTTTGGTGAGCATGAGTTTTTTATCGCCATTGGTACCGGAATTACAACGACTAAAACTGTCCTGAGAATCAATTGGCCCCTAGTTGGCTGATACTTTTAATTCCAGGATGACAATAAACCCAATCAAACAGGAAGAATACTATGTGTGGAATCGTAGGTGGTGTAGTGCAGGGCAATTTAGTGCCTATTTTAATGGAAGGTCTGGAAAGGCTGGAATATCGGGGTTATGACTCGGCTGGATTGGCGGTGCTTGAAGAACGCGAAATTCATTGTCAACGGGTACTGGGTAAAGTGAAAGGGCTTCAGGAGTTGTTGGCAGTTGAACCTATTTTTGGAACTACGGGTATCGCGCACACAAGGTGGGCGACCCACGGCAAACCTAGCGCGGCAAATGCCCATCCGCACATCAGCCAAAATAAAGTGGCGGTTGTCCATAACGGCATTATTGAAAATCATGAACAGCTGCGTAGACAACAGATAGAAAAAGGCTATAAATTCACTTCGCAAACCGATACCGAAGTGATATGCCATGAGATTTTTGATAGCCTAAAATATACGGACGGCTTATTAAGCGCGGTGATGCAAGCCGTTAAAAAATTGGATGGCAGTTATGCGTTGGGTGTGGTGAGCAAGGATGAACCTGGCAGGTTGATTGCCTGTAGGAAAGGCAGCCCTTTAGTCATTGGCATTGGCAGTCACGGCTTTTTTATCGCCTCCGATGTCGCCGCCTTACTGCAAGTCACCCAGCGGTTTATTTTTTTGGAAGATGGCGACATCGCGGAAATAACGAAAGATAAGCTGGTTATTTATGATGCCAACAAAGATGTGGTTGTCCGCGCGGTTGTGGAAAGCTCGCTAACGGCCGATTCGATTGATAAGGGCGGCTATCGCCATTACATGTTAAAAGAGATTTATGAACAGCCGCTGGCTATTTTGCGGACTTTGGAAGGACGGATCATCAACAACCGTGTGCAGGAAAGTGCATTTGGATACCATGCCGCCGAGGTGTTCGACCGCATCAGGTCGGTGCAAATATTGGCTTGCGGTACCAGTTACCATGCCGGCTTGGTGGCCCGCCACTGGTTTGAAAAATTGGCCGGTGTCCCCTGTGATGTTGAGGTGGCCAGCGAGTTCCGTTATAGGAATCCGGTGCTGGCGGCGGACACCTTGGTTGTCGTCATCTCGCAATCGGGCGAAACGGCGGACACGCTAGCGGCGCTTCAAGAAGCGAAAAAACTGGGGGCAAGCTATTCCGTGGCAATCTGTAACGTGCCGGAAAGCTCATTAGTTAGGGAAACTGATTTGGTGCTGATGACCCGAGGGGGACCGGAAATTGGTGTGGCCTCAACAAAAGCATTCACCACGCAGCTTACGGCCTTAATGCTGCTGGTTTTGGCGGTCGGAAAAAGGTTTAATTTGACGATGGAGATGGAGCAGAAAATCATCGCAGGGTTGTTTTCCCTACCTGGTAAAGTTGAAAAAATCCTGCAATTGGATGACCAGATAAAAGCCTTGTCAGGACAATTTTTAGAAAAGCAACATGCCTTGTTTTTAGGTCGGGGTTCGCATTACCCGATTGCTATGGAGGGCGCACTTAAACTGAAAGAAATTTCCTATATCCATGCTGAGGCTTATCCGGCGGGCGAATTGAAACACGGCCCCTTGGCGTTAATTGATGCGGACATGCCGGTTATCACCGTCGCGCCTAACAACAATCTGCTGGATAAGCTGAAATCAAATATGCAGGAAGTCAGCGCACGGGGCGGGCAATTGATTGTTTTTATGGATGAAAAGCTGGCTTCGATAGTGGACAGCAATGTGCAGGTCATCAAAGTCCCGGCAATTGAAGACGAGCTTTCACCTATCGCATACACCATCCCTTTACAGCTGTTGTCTTATCATGTCGCGGTGTTAAAAGGCACCGATGTTGACCAACCCAGAAATTTGGCCAAGTCGGTCACTGTGGAGTAGTCCAGTTGAAGCGTAGCCGCTCTTGTGTCCCGAAAACCGATGCCGGGTGGCGATGCCATATTATGGCAGTCACCCGGCGTTTGTTTACTTCAGTACAGAGATCACATTACACAAGGAATTGCTGCCAACATCGGCAATATTGCCCAGGTTGTCCAGCGCAGTTACAGTTGCCTGTTCTGTGCGGAATTTATATTTTTTCCCTATAGCCTGATACGGTGCCGCGCCCGATTTTACATAAGCATTGTATTTGCGGGTGGCGACATTGACATAGAGCCGGAACTGATAGGTTGTATTGGCGGTATACGGGATTGTGGCGCTAGCCGTGTAGGCGCCACCATTACGCGCATCGATAGTCCCATTGGTGTTGAACCTTACCGCAGCGGCCAAATCGCTATAGTTTGCAGCTGGCCCGTTTGACACGCCCATAACCCCATCGATATTAGCGCCGAATGGTGTTGCGTTGAACTCAACGGTTACCACGTTCGAGGCCAGCGGCAGCGGGGTGTTGGTCCATAAGCCGCTACTGGAAAGGCAGTTGCCCGCAGTGCTAAACGTATAGTCACCGGAAACAGCCAGGTTTCCTGAGGCATCACGCGATTTGACCCGGTAGTGATAAGTGGTGTCTTTGGCCAGATTCGTGATTTTGGCGCTATGGCCAGTGACCAGTGCCGGAGCAAGGCTGCTGGATTGCCCATAAGCGGTTGTTGTCCCATATTCCACTTGGGTATCGGCCGGTTCGTCTGACGCCCAGGTAAATGTGGCTCGATCTGTGCCAATGCTGCTGGCGGCTATGCCACTCAGTACCGGTGGTTTGGCGTCGGGTGTGTTGCCCCCATCCGGCGATATTTCGCGGACGCTCATCATTTTGTAAACCAGCCCGTTAGTGCCGACATTGTCGCTGCGCCAGTAGACAGTGATGTTGGGTTTGCCCGATTCAGACCCTGGACGGGCGTCGGAATTTGTCAATTTTAACGCCGGGTCAATACCGGACTTGCAGGCTTTCCCGTTCACGCCAAAGTTCGCCCCCGTATCCACGAATTCGTTCACTTTGACCCAGTTGCCGCCATTTAAGCCGTCGGTCTGGTCTATCCATAATTCCAGCTTTACGTTGCCGTCGGTTTGGTCGTAGACGACATACTTATAGCCTATCCAGACATTCTTCGGCATGCCACCGGACCAAATGGTCTTGTTTTGGATTGCCGTGGAGCTTGGGTGGCTGGTCTCTTTTTCGAAGTCAATGTGGCCGTCATAACGGATTCGCGCACCTATCCCACGGGTATCGCAAAGGTTCGCGGTTTCCGAGCCGGTGGTGCCGTGGTTGCTGCGGGCGATACCGACGATGCCGCCGTAAGCCGTGCCGCTATCGGCGACGCGCATTGCATACACTGTCATTTCGACGTTACGCCAGCTGTTTTGTTTCGCGGGATCATGGATGTACATGCGTGGCACTGATCCGGAAATCTTGAATAATCCTTTGCCGTCCACCGAATAAGACGCATCGCCGTGGTCCGCATCAAACCATGGGTCTTTTGGATCAACACCAGTAAAGGATCTGGAGACGCCATTGCCCCAATTGGAAACCCATTCCTTGCCGCTGCTGTGGGAAGCGTAAAGCTCGTTTACACCAAAAGAATCAACGGCCGCCATAGGCGCTGTTGAAACGGTAAGCCCTGATGCAATGATTAGACCTGCAAGGGAAGAACTTTTTAGATTATTTGCTTTGTACATAAAAATTTAAATTAATTGTAAGGTTGCGATAAAAATCCGCAGTTTAAATAAGGTACACATGCCCTAGCCTTATGGCCTTCCCCCCCTTTTTTGCTAAAAGGCCTTGGGGTCTAGGGCAACCTTTGGCAAACCGATGTTGCCACGGCTTGCTGCCAACCTGTCAAAATTATATTTAACTCATTGATTTAAAATTAAAATCATAAAACTATCGGAAAGCTAAAAAAAATGTTACAGGCTAACTAGGTATTTGTACGAATTGTTCAATTAACTCATCTTTTATATCGTATAGCTGTGCCGGCAAGCTGTTGGACTTGATATTTAACCTATTGATTTATTAAAACTAAAAAACTTCATCTACAGTGAAAGTATTAATAGGTCATATCGTGGGGCCAACAGGCTGCGGGTGCCAACCTTGTTTAAACCTAATTGCACGGACACCATTATCCGTTAGCCCAGCGCATGGGAATGTCGGCTAAACCTTATCAGATAAAGGTTTTGATGCTTCCGCTTAATAAGCATAGATAACTGCTTTTCGTAGATGCCGTTTAGTCCGGCGTCACTGGACGGAACCGGGCGCTTTAAAAGACATCGTCATGTCGTGGTTTTATTAATGCGCAGCTCGGCGACAGAAGTCTGGCTAAATGTCAGGTGTTTTTACGCCGCTAATGCGGGGGCAATATCTGCATAAATTGAAGAGTCTTGCTGATCCATACAATCGGTTATCAATTCTTGATGGACACAGGCTAAAAGTTAATAAGTTAGATAAGAACAAAATAAATGCCCTGGGCCATTTACCAGGGCAAATTCAGTATAGTAAGCCAATCAGTTAATACTAGTCTTTGGGAGGGGGCAAACGCATTTTATGAGAGTGAGTTAACACTATTGGGCAAAAACGCTTGATTAAATGCATCAAGTCTTCAGCCAAATCAGATAAGCGGGGGGCACTTTAGCCGGTTCCGCCCGATAAGTGCGGACGGCAAGGCGATAGGGCCTTGCCATAGCCAAGACAATTGCACGGCCACACGCCAAGAAACAGAAGCAACCGTCAACGGCGTCCCGCATCCGCACAACCAAGGAGGGATAGAGCTAATCACCCCGTGTGATCCTTAATTTCTAGGGATCTGATAACCAACCTCTATTTAAGGAGAGAGCAGTAATGTCAACAACCGAAAGGGCAATTTCCATTGCAGAGTACGGGCCAACTCATGTCCAGTCTGCGCAGTCCCCAAGGGCGCCGAGAATAAGACGGCTAATGGTCCGCCTGACAGCGGTGGCAATTATAGTCCTGTCCATGTCAATGGTTCTAGGGCTTCGTTGGGGCAATATCACTTATTATTGGTACCAACCACTGACCAACCTCTATTCGATTGCTATAGCCGGTTTTATTTTGTCGCGCTTTATGCTGTCCTTATGCTACAGGGTGCCCAAGGACACCGATATATCGCCAACAGTGAGCATTATCATCACCGCATTCAATGAAGAGGATGCCATTTACCGCACGGTCGAATGTTGTTATGCCATTGATTACCCTCAGTCACTTTTCGATGTCATTGTTGTTGACGATGGCTCGTCCGATGGCACCATTGCAGAGATCGAAAGGGCCCAGCAGGTATGGCCTAGTCTCAAACTGGTGGCCTTCGAACGCAACAAGGGCAAGCGCGAAGCAATGGCGGCCGGCGCCCGTTTAGCACAAGGTGAAATTCTTGTTTATGTCGATTCGGACAGTTTCCTAAGGAGCGACGGCGTCCGCAAAATCGTCCAAGGTTTTTCAGACCCTAGGGTTGCTGCGGTTGCCGGACATACCGAAGTTGCCAACGTCACCATAAACAGCCTCACCAAAATGCAGCAAGCCCGCTACTAAGTGGCCTTCCGCGTGATCAAGGCGGCTGAAAGCGTGTTCGGTACGGTAACCTGCTGTCCGGGTTGTTTTTCCGCTTATCGCCGCAGTTGCATGATGGAGGTGTTGGACCAGTGGCTAGGCCAGCATTTTCTAGGTGTCCAGGCCACGTTTGGTGACGACCGCAGTCTGACCAACTATTTGTTGCGGAAATACCGGGTCATCTACTCGGCCGATGCCATTGCCACCACTATCGTGCCTGAACGGCACAAACAATTCCTTAAGCAACAATTGCGGTGGAAAAAATCATGGTTCCGCGAGACCTTAATCGCCGCAACCTTCATGTGGAAGAAACCGCCGCTGGCCGCCATCGCCTTCTATGCGCAGTTGTTGTTCCCGATTATTGCGCCGTTGCTGATCCTGCGGATATGTTTGTGGCTGCCCGTCGCTAACGGTGATTTCGTCTCCCCAGCCGTCTATTTGCTGGGGACGGTGCTGATAGGGCTAATGTTTTCAGCCTATTACCTGTTCTGGAAAAGTGGCCGCTATTGGATTTATGGCCTTTACTTCACGCTTTATTACTTAATCTTTTTGGTTTGGCAAATGCCCTACGCTATCGCCACCCAACGGGATAACAGATGGGGGACGAGGTAACCATTATGCAAGCAATTATCCCAAACTCAGCACCGACAGAACCCAAGCGGGTTTGCCATTGGTATAACTTGGCATGGTGGGTGGTCTTGATAGGTGTTGTCGCAGCAACCCAAATGCTCTATCACCACTTTGTCATCAAAACACCGCCGCCCGTTTCCGTGGCGGCAACGGCACAACGCAACACAAGCGAAAATGAAGCGTTTATCGCGCTGGCTTTCGGTAAAGTCAGCGCCACGCATGAACTGGCCATTTCGGCCACGTCGTTTGCCGGGCAGCTAGCGTCGTTAAAACAGGCCGGTTACTCCACAGTGCGCCTTGCACAGATCAACCAGTGGCGGAAACCCGACGCCATGCCGCTTCCCGCCAAGCCAGTGCTGTTAACTTTCGAGGAAGCAAACCGGGAGACCATGCAGATTGCGGACAAACTTCTGGCCAAGTTAGGGATGACCGCGCTCGTGTTTGTTGATGTGGACCAGCTCAACAAAGGCAACATCCATTTAGTTTCTTGGCATCAGCTTGAACTGCTGGCCAACAACGGGCGGTGGGAAGTGGGCATTTCCGCTTGCCCCTACAACGATGACGGGCAAGCTTTCACTTCAGCCGATCTCTTGGGGCAAAAACTTAGGCAGCAGCGTGAGCAGCTTGAGAGCCGTCTTGAAGTCCCGGTTATTGTCGCCGATTGTTCGCGCCGATGGGAACCAGGCCAACGCAACGGCGAGGCGCTTTGGAAACAGGCATTGGGCAAAGCTTATTTGCCGATAGGTTTTCTGGCCGCACCTTTTGGGGCAAATTATAAGGTTGACTCCGAAGCCAGTTTCAAGCGTATTCGGGTCTCAAAGGATTGGGATAATGACGGGCTGCTTGCCCAGCTCCAGGCCCATGCCCCGCGCCGCGCCGCATTTGTTGATAAGTTCCAAGCCGGTCAAGCCGTTGATGAATGGGTGGTGGACAGCGGCGACATTGCACTTGAAGGCGGTAGTCTACAGTTATTTAACAAACCTGGCGAACAGGGCGGGTTGATCATGCTGGGCGGCACTGAGAAATGGCAAGACGCCGATGTTGAAGTGCGGCTAAAAGGCCAGCCCCAAGGGCAATTCTGGATTTCCCAGCGTTACCGGATAGGTAAGCCATTTGTCCGGTTAGGCTTATCGGAAGGCCGGGTTGTATTGCAAAAGTCCGATGGCGCCGGCACGCTCAACCAACTTGCGGGCGTTGACATGCCCAGCGGTGATATTGCCTTGCGGCTTCATCTGGTGGGTTCGCGTGCTATCGCCTATCTGAATGGCCGCCCTCTGCTGGACAGGCCGGTTGAAATGCCGGAAGGCGCCGACCATGGCCCATTAGCTTTGGCAGTCTGGACTGAAAACGACGGGGACGGCTTTGTCGGCTCAGAAAAAGCGTTAGTCAATTTGGCGCAGGTAAAGGCCACCCCGCTGTTTCCAAAAGGCGGAATTATCGGGCCGATAACAGGGGTGGCGGCATGGCAACAGCTCAACCAACAAGTGGAAGAACTTGCGATGATTAGCCCACGTTATTTCTCTTGGAAGGACGGGAAAGCCCACACCGCCACGGCGGACAAAATCACCCTGGAGATTTTCGCCCGCTACCACCATCTGCAATTATTGCCAGCGCTATCCATTGACGGCAATACCCCGTTGTCAGACCGCGCGGCACTGGATGGGCAAGCATTAATATGGGCCTCTGACCCTGCTTATGATGGGCTGAACATCATTCTGCCCAGTGCAATGGCCGACGCCCAATGGCGGCCGTTCCTAGATGATTTAGGCCAACGCATGAATAGGGCCGGTAAGGTGCTGGTGATGACATTGCTGGACAGCAATGGACAGACCATGCTGATGAACGGGAATGAGGGCTTACTGCTGGTAACCACCCCTGCGGAGTTATTACCGGCCAATCCAATGTTGTTGTACCCGGCTAATATTGCGTTGGCATTGGTACCATGAGCTATCCGCAGCAACGCAGTAAATAGAAAAGCCTTACCTCCAACGCATAACCTAACTGGCATAGGGAAATGCCTATAGCTATCCAATTGATTTAATGGATAGTTTACGCAGTATGTCCTTGCAATGCCCTATCGGCTGCCAATGTTGTCATTGGTTTGATTTGATTTAGCAGCACCTAGCAACGGAAGTGGGACAAGTTTTTTATATTCTCAAGCCTCAACCCAAACGGCGGTTTTTAACACATGATCTTAGCGCCTTTTGCAGGGGGGCAAGAGTATTTCAATGGCCTTTGTATCCTGCAAGCTATCAGTGTCTTGCAGGGTTGCAGTCAGAAGGGGATGCCCGCCCTTGGCTTTTTGCCGGGGGCAGGTGCATTTAAGTCCACAACATTAATCAAGACCATAAGGTGTTATGACATGAATCAGAATCAAGACAGTAGAGAACATGCCCCCTATGCCAAGGGGGGCGGCAGCGCGGACGGGTGTGCCCGCCAAGCGCCGGCGGCGGGGCCAAGGCTGTGCCGCACCGGCACATTGGCTATCGCCGTCATTACGGCGGTGGCGCTGGCCGGCGGCTGGGTAGCCCCGCCTGCGTTGGCGGATGCCCGATCCATAGATAAAAAGGACAGCCGTGACGATAAAAAGGACGGGCGTGACGATAAGAATGACGGCCATGACGCCCCGCGCCCGCCGCTCATGCTGGAAGTCAGCGGGCCGGTCAAGGCCCGTGCTGGCGTGCCGCTGGAAGGCATGACGGTGCGGCTCGCCAACACGGGGCTGGCGCTGCGGGATTCGCGGCTGCGCCTGTTCGTCCACGACCAGCAGGAGCGGTCGGTGGATTCGGGCGACATCAAGATTGAAGTCCGCGAAAAGAACGCCTGGAAGCCGGTGCTGGCCGAGCCGATTGACGAAGGCGTGATGGGCGCGATTGGCGCGGAAGGCGAAGCGCACAAAGAGCCGCACAAAAACGGCGGCTTCGCGCTGGGTAACAAGGCAAACAAAGTGTTGCAGCTGCGCCTGACATTCGCCATGCCTGGCCGCTACACCCTGGTCTTGTCGGTCACCCCCGACAATGGCGAAACCCAGCTTGCCCAACCGGTGAGCGTTGACCTGGAGGTGTTATGAACACCCAAGCAAAACTTTTCCCCCGATGGCGCGGCGGGCGTACCGCCTTGGCCGTCATTAAGCTAACGTTGGCCGGACTGCTGACGGCTGCGGCTCTGGCCGTGCCGGCACAGGCTGCCGACACCGTCGTGTCGCTAACCTTCGACGATGGCCTGACCCAATCGCTCGCCCGCAACTTGTTGGCCAAACATGGCATGAAAGGTACTTTTTATGTCAACTCAGACCGAATTGGCGATGGCGGGTATCTGACGAAAGCCGAACTCGATGCCCTTTATGCGGACGGCAACGAGATAGGCGGACACACAATCGGCCACGTCAACCTTGCCTCGCTGTCCGATGCAGCCCAGCAAGCCGCGATTTGTGACGACATGCAAAACCTCGTCAATTGGGGCTATCAGGCTTATTCGTTCGCTTATCCGTATGGGTCCACTGGGCCGGCCTCGCAGAATATCCTGAAAGCCGGTTGCCCAGGGGTTGGGACTTATGAAAGCGCCCGGACGGTTGGCGGTTTGGTGACGGGCACCTCGTGTTCGGGTTGCCCGTGGTCGAATGCCACCCCACCGGTTAACCCTTATTTTGTTGCCACCAGCAGTTCAATCGTTGCGACAACACCATTGGCGACAATACAAGGGTATGTGACGCAAGCGGAGACGCATGGCGGCGGCTGGGTGCCGCTGGTTTTCCATCGCATCTGTAGTAATTGCGACACTTATTCCATGACTGAGGCGACATTGGATGCCTTCCTGACATGGTTGGAAGCACGGCAATCACAAAACACTTATGTCAGAACTGTGCATGAGGTTATGTCTGGCGGCGGTGGCACACCACCACCGCCACCACCGCCACCGCCACCTAGCGCCAATTTGCTGATCAACCCGTCGCTGGAGATTGACGCCAACAACAACGGCCAGCCCGATTGCTGGTCACGGAGCAGTTACGGCAGCAACAGCGCCACATGGACACGCACCAGCGACGCCCATGACGGCAGTTTTGCCCAGCAGTTAAAAATCAGTAGCTTCAGCAGTGGTGACCGTAAATTACTACCGACTTTAGATGCTGGCCAACCGGGTGGCTGTGCGCCGGTTGTGGTGCCTGGTCAGACTTACGAGCTTAGCGCTTGGTACAAATCGACCGTTCCAGCAACTACGCTGTTGTTCTATCTTGATGCCAACAATGTTTGGCGGTATTGGGCTGAAAGCCCGGCGCTGTCTGCTTCATCGAGTTGGAAGCAAATGACTTACCAGACTGCACCTGTGCCGGCCGGGGCTAAAGCCCTCAGCTTTGGCGTTGGTTTGGAACGGGTCGGCACGTTGGTCACCGATGACTATTCGTTAAGCCTTGCTGTAGCCACCCCGCCTCTACCTCCGCCGAGTGCATCCAACTTGCTGATCAATCCGTCTTTGGAGATTGACGGCAACAATGATGGGCAACCGGATTGTTGGGCGCGGGACGATTACGGCACTAACAGCGCCGTTTGGACACGTACCGGCGATGCCCATACCGGCAGTTTTGCCCAGCAGTTGGATATGGTCAGCTTCAGCAGTGGCGACCGCAAGTTGTTGCCGACTTTGGACGTCGGCCAACCTAGCGGCTGTGCGCCGCTTGTGGAAGCGGGGGAGAGTTACAAGCTCAGCGCCTGGTACAAGTCCACCGTCCCGGCAACCACCTTGCTGTTCTACCTTGATGCCAACAATGTTTGGCAGTATTGGCTTGACGGCCCGGCGCTGTCCGCTTCATCCAGTTGGAAGCAGATGACATACCAGACCCCATCTGTGCCGGCCGGGGCTAAAGCCATCAGCTTTGGCGTGGGCTTGGAGCGGGTCGGCACGTTGGTCACCGATGACTATGCGATGACCCTCGCGCCTTGAGTTGAGTTAAAGCGTTATGCCTGGACGGACTGACGGCAGTTATTGCACAAGGACGTGCGAACTTTTTACGGAGTCAAAAAACATGTTTTTTGATTCCAAAATATCACCACCGAAATTTTAACACCGTAAGGGTGGCTCAAGATCCATCAAGGCAATAAATGCCGCCCCCTACGGGGTCGTTATAAAGGTTCATCTGACAACTTTGCCTTATAGGGAAATATAAAAGGCCAATAAGAAATTAATAACAAACAACTAACAACAAGAAGAGGTGTTAAATGATGAATAAGTATCAAGAAAGTGGGGGTTATGTCCCCTGTCCGCAGCGAAGTGGGATACCGATAACGCAAACCATATTAACTGCTGCCGCACGGCAGTGCCGTGTGGGCACATGGGCGTTCGCAGCCGTTACGGCGGTCATGTTGGGCGGTTGGTCGGCCCCGTCGGCTTGGGCTGGCAGTATGCCGCCGGTGACGCTCGCCGTGACTGGCCCGCAGACCGCTACGGCGGGAAAACCGCTAAAGGGCATTAAGGTAAGGCTGCGCAATCCAGGGTTGGCGGTGCGTGATTCGCGTTTGCGTTTGACTATCCATGACGGCGCTGACCGTGCCCTAGGCCCTGATGATATCAAGGTTGATGTGCGGGAAGGGAAAAGTTGGCAACCAGTACAAGTCAATGCGATAGACGGCGGCGTTATCGGGGCGATTGGCGCGGCCGGAAAACCGCACGACGAGCTTCACCAAAGCGGCGGTTTCGCCATTGGCGCCAACGCAAAAAAGGCTTGGCAGTTGCGGGTGAGGTTCCGTTTGCCTGGGCATTATTCAATGGTACTGACCGTTAGCCCGGACAATGGCGCCACCCAACTTGCCAAGCCTGCAAGCTATAGCGTGGAGGTCTTATGAACACACTATTTATCAAACCCTATTCCAGACAGTGGGACACGTATGCTGCTTTAGGTGCCGCCAAGCTGGCGTTCCTGGCCGGATTGTCCTGTTTGGCCATGACCCAGCCTGCGCAAGCCGCCCCACCGGTTACCCTAGTGTCTCTCACCTTCGACGACGGCCTGACGCAGTCGCTGGCACACGACATTTTGGCGGATCATGGGATGCACGGCACTTTTTATGTCAACTCGAACTTGATCGGCACAGGCAGTTACCTTAAAAAATCGGAGCTTGACGCCCTCTATGCAGACGGCAATGAAATAGGCGGGCATACTGATAACCATGCCAATCTGGCGACTTTATCCGATGCCGCGCAGCAAGCCGCCATTTGTAATGATATGCAAAAGTTGGTCGATTGGGGCTATGAGGTGCATTCGTTCGCCTATCCTTACGGCGCCACTGGGCCTTCCACGTTGGGTATTGTGGCGGCCGGTTGTCCGGCAGGCACTTATGAAAGCGCAAGGCCGGTCGGCGGCCTGTTATCGGGGAGCGAATGCCACAGCTGCCCTACGGCCCAATCGCTCCCCCCCGGCAATCCGTATTACATCCCCAGTAACAGATCGGTCGATGTGAACACAACACTGGAAGATTTAAAAGGCTATGTCACCCAAGCGGAAGCCCACGGCGGTGGTTGGGTGCCAATAATTTTTCACAGGGTATGCGATGCGTGCGTGCCCCTTTCGGTCAGCCCGGCCACCTTGGATGCGTTCTTGTCTTGGTTGGAAGGGCGGCAGTTACAGAACACATATGTCAAGACCATGCACCAAGTGATGGTGGGGGACTACCCGACACCGGCCGAGCCGATGTTAAGCACAAATTTGCTGATCAACCCTTCTTTGGAAGAAGACTCTGACGGGGATGACAAGGCGGATTGTTGGGACCGGAACGGTTACGGCAGTAGCACCGCTAACTGGACCCGCACTAGCGACGCACATAGCGGTAGTTTTGGCGAACAGTTGGAAATCACCAGCTTCAACAGCGGTGACCGTAAACTGTTGCCGATCATGGATGCCGGTCAGCCAGCAGGTTGCGCGCCGGCAGTGACGCCTGGGGAGCTTTACCAGATTAGTGCCTGGTACAAGTCCACTGTTCCGGTCTTTACTGTGTTGTTTTACCTTGATGAGTTTGATGTTTGGCGGTATTGGCGTGATGCCCCGCAAATGTCGGCTTCCGTTGATTGGGTTCAGATGAACTATGCTGTGGGAAGTATTCCTACCGGTGCTAAGGCCGTCAGTTTTGGTCTCGCCCTAGAGCAGGTCGGCACATTGGTCACGGATGATTATTCGATGTCGTTAGTTCAGAACAACCCGCTGCCGCCCGACACCACACCACCGGTCATATCAGGTATAGCGCCTGCCGATGGGACAGGTGTGAATGGTGTTGTGCAGTTGACCGCATCGGTCACCGACAATATCGCCGTGCATCAGGTTGAGTTCATGATTAATGGCGCGGTTGTCGCCAATGATAAGACTAGCCCTTACAGCGTTTCATGGGATTCAAAGCTAGCCGCAAACGGCGTCGTGACCTATTCCGTCCGGGCGCTTGATTTTGGTGGCAACGAAGCGTTGTCCGCCACGCACCAGCTGGACGTCTTTAACGACAATAATCCGCCGACTGTCTCCTTGACCCAACCGCCTTCGCCAACTGAAGGGGCCGAGGTGTCGGGTTTTGTGACGCTTGAGGCAGCGGCAACCGATGATACGGGGGTGGCTCGCGTGGATTTTCTAGTGAATGGTTCAGTGGTTGGCACAGCCAGCACAGAACCTTATTCCGTCAACTGGAATTCACTGTTAAATGCCGATGGGGCGGCCAGCGTTGTGGCCAAAGCATTTGATGCCGCTGGCAACAGCACGGAAACACCGGTAGTTAATGTGACGCTGAATAACCATGCGGACAACCTGCTGACGAACCCCTCGCTGGAAATGGACGCCAATAACAACGGTTATACCGATTGTTGGCAACGGGCCGGATATGGCACCAACGCGTACACATGGTCACGCGTCAGTGGCCTTGCGCACAGTGGCAACTTTGCCGAATCGTTGACTGTGACCAGCCGCACCAGTGGTGACCGCAAGCTGTTGCAAACCCTGGACTCAAGCGGGTGCGCACCGACTGTCACGGCGGGGGCGCGTTATGCCCTGAGCGGTTGGTATCAATCGACCAGTCCCACGGGTATCGTCGTGTATTACCGCAACAGCGTCGGCACTTGGGTATATTGGAAGTCCAGCGCGGTTTTTGCGGCGTCTAGTGACTGGGCGCAGGCAAGCTACACCACGCCGCCGATACCCGCAGGGGCAACGGCGATTTCTTTTGGTTTGTATTTAGATAAGGTAGGTACATTAGTGACTGATGATTATGTAATGACTCTAGTGCAGTAAAAATAAACACCTATAACTTAAGTCTTTGGGTAGGGGTTGATTTGCAGCCGTAGCGGACAAACCGTCCAACAACAGCTATGGGTACACCACTACCAGTATTTGCACTTAAGGCACGTTTTAAAAGTTTCAGAATTGCCCCACGATTAAATTAGAAATATTTTTGGTGTATGGGGAGGGTTTTGGCCTGATCCGACATTCAAAAAAACCGTAACTGTCCAGTCACTTTTCTTTAAAAAAAAGGGTGGGTGAATGCTTACAAAAATCCAGGCATTCTGACTTTTAAAACACATTTTTGGGTGGTAGCGGTCTAAAACCCCACCGCGTAATCGCTAGTCTGCAGACTCCTTTACGCGGTTTTTTTGATGGTTGTTATAGGACACAGTGTCCACAGGCCTTTAGACGGCAATCAATGATTGCTTGTTTAACGCAAGGCCATCGGTTTTCAAACGTCTGTTGACGTACCGGTCAGGTAGGCACACTTGGGTATTCTTGGGCACATCAATTGGCCCTGGAATTTAAAAATAAAATTAAAACACTCTCTATAACGGGAAAAGGGTAGGTATGAAATGTTGAGATCAACTCAGCTTAGATCGCCATGGGCGCTTAGCAATCCGGTCTGTCAAAGCACGGTGCTGGGCCTGACATTAACGTTGCTCTCAGGAGTGACTGGGGCCGAGGAGCCTCCTGCCGCTTCCATAGGCTTAGTCCTGGAACGTGCAAACATCCTCTATTCAGAAAAGAAATTCGACGCCGCACGCCAAGCGTTCGAACAAGCCATTGAGTCCGACAAAGGTTCGATTCCGGCTTGGCGCGGCCTTGCTTGGAGCCATTGGGCTTTGGGGCAAAAACAACGGGCATATCAAATTTGGACTGATTTGGTCAAGGCCTTTCCTAATGATTTGCCGACCTTATTGGCGCTGGGCAAGGCCAGTGAGCAAGATAACCGTCGGCAAGAGGCAGCTGATTACTACAGCCGGGTGGTGACACTTGATCCGCATAATCAAGACGCCCGTCAGGGCAGGGCTAGGCTATCAATCGCCCAGCATAAATTTCAATCCGCCGAGCAGGATTTAAAGCCAATCCTGACTAATGCGCCATCGGACACCACCGCCCAATCATTGCTTGCCGATGCTCTTATGGGGCAAGGCCGCCACCAAGAGGCCGAAGGCATTTTGCGCCCGCTTGCCCGTGCCCAACCCGTACCGGCCAACCTGAACCGATGGGCTAAGGCACTGGCGGAAACGGGCAAATACGAGCAAGCGGCTGACGCTTACCGCACCAGTCTGGGTCACCATGCCGATAATGGCACGCTTAACGCGTGGCGCGGTTTGGGTGCTAGCCTGCGCAAAAGTGGCCAAAACCGGCGGGCCTATCCGCTTTGGGAGGGCATTCTCAAAGTATTTCCCAATGATTTGGCGACACTGTTGGCCTTAGGCAAGGCAAGCGAGCAGGATGGGCTTTGGCAAGAAGGCTTGGGTTACTATGCGCGGGCCTTGCAAGCATCGCCCGGTGCATACGATGCCCATTTTGGCAGGGCGCGGCTATTTACTGTACAACAAGACTACAAGGCCGCTGAGGCGGAGATAAAGGCAGTTTTAGAGCGGTCACCTTCGGACATTAAGGCAAACCTTGCACTGGTCGAAAATCTGGTTGCGCAGGGGCGTACCAAAGAGGCGGCCCCCTTATTGCGGCCACTCGTCGAAAGCGATCCTAGCGCCAAGAACCTCACCCGTATGGGCACTATTTTGGCTGATCTTGATAGGGATGACGAATCGGCCCCTTACTTTGAGCAAAGTTTGCAATTGGATCCTGAAGATGCCGCCGCAGTCGTGGGGCTTGCCCATGTTTACTGGAACCAACATGCTTATGACCAGTCAACCGCGCTGTTACAACGCTATCTGTCGACGCATTTGGATAACGATATGGTGCGGGCACGGCTTGCCGAACACGCTTTCGCCGCCAGCAATTGGGAATTGGCCGAGCGGGAGTTGAGGACGCTAGTAAATAAACACCCGGATGACTCCCAATGGCAAATAAAGCTTGCGGGGCTTTTGCATCATGCCGGGCGTCACGAGGACGCAACAAAAATCGCCACCGAAGTGGTCACTAAAGAACCCGATAAGATAGTCGCTGTCCGGCTGCTGGCTGATGATGCCGTGTTCTCCGGCGACCTTCAAAATGCCGTTTTTTGGATGCGGCGACTCACGGTCATCGAACCATCGCCAGAGCGGTTCACCCGGCTTGCCAAGTTGCGTATGGAATTGGGGGAAAGTCTGGCCAAAGAAGGCAAGCTAGACGCGGCAATGATCCAATATCGGGCGGCGGAACAAGAATTGCGGCAAGCGAACGCTTTGGACCCGATTAAGTCGATGGCATCGGTTGATTTAGTGCGCGTCCTGCGCTTGCAAGGCCGGCTTGCTGAAGCGACGGCGTTTGGGGAACAGCTTTATGCAAATTATCCCAAGTCGGCGGATGTCATCAAAGAGTTGGCCATTTCATATAAAGAGCAGGGCAACTATTTGGCGGCACGCAGTATGCTCGAACAAAATATGCCGTTTTTTCCCAACAGTTCGGCATTAAAACAAAGTCTTGCCGAGCTAACTTATGATGCGGGCGAGAAAGACACAGCCATTAATATGCTGAATAAAATTAAAGAAGTGCCGGAGCGGACAGTCCCGGTTTTGCTTTATCACGGCATCACCGTTTCTGACCGCCAAGACACTGTCCCAGCAAAAAGTTTCCGCGACCAAATGTTAGCGCTAAAAAAAGACGGTTATCAAACAATTACGCCAGCACAGCTGCGTAGTTTTTTTGAGGACGGCAAGCCGCTGCCTCCCAAACCCATCTTGATTACCTTTGATGATGCCCGTGCGGACAGTTTTAAGTATGCTGACCCGGTTCTTATGGAAACCGGCTTTAAGGCGACGATGTTTGTGCCTGTAGGCGACGTTGCCATGCACCAACCTTATGCGGCGGTGTGGCCCACCATCAGAAAAATGTATGCGACCGGGCGCTGGGATATGCAATGCCACGGCGCCGATGCGCAACATTATGTGCCCGTCAATGCAAAAGGCGATGAAGGCCACTTTCTCGCCAACAGGATGTGGGTAACAGAGGCGGGCCGTTTGGAAACCAATGAGGAATACAAGGCACGCATTGAGCATGACATATTGACTTGTAAAGAAACAATGGCCCGCGAGTTGCCTGGCATACAAATTTTCGCCTTTGCTTTTCCGTATGGCGATCAGGGACACAGGTCACTTTCTAATGCGCCCGACGCGTTCAATATCAACCAAAGTGTGGTGAGGAAACACTTTAAGTTGGCTTTTAACGTGGACAACACTTACCTGCCTACAGAGGCGACACCTAAGTTCATCCTGCCCCGCTTTGAGGTGCCAAGGACTTATTCAGGTCAAGACTTGGTGCATCAGCTGAAAACTATCGACCCTGAAATGTCGACAACGTATAAGCTGGCACGCTTGGATATGGAGTCTGGACACTACAAGCAGGCTTTGGAAAGTTACGGCAAATTGGCTGACAAGGGGGTGATTGATAACGCGGATTTTCTCCTTACCTCAGGCAAAATACTCACTTGGAGCGGTGACCATGCCGGTGCAAGGGAGCAGCTGGGGAAAGCGGCGGCATTGCGGTTTGATGACGCCGCCATCCAAAAACAGATTGCGGTGCTTGACAATCGCCTGAGGCCATCTACGCAAGTGAGCGGCCAATATTTCGAAGACAACAACCGCCGGTCTTACTTCAGCTTCAGTCCATCCGTCCAATATCCCGTTTCAGACGCGCTGTCTTTGGCGGCGTATTACAAATATCTGGATTTTGATCAAAAACTTGACGACACCACGTCGGTGCCAGCGCCTGGGGAACAGCACTTCCAAGTGACTGGAAACCAGTTTGAGGGCAGGCTCAACTATGAATTGGGTGCCCGCTCGTTGCTGTCACTATCGGCCGGGGTCGCTGATTTTTCTGGGGATACGTCGTCCGCGCTTGGGTCGAAAAAATCGGGTTCGGTCTTTCCATTGGGTTCTGCCAGGTTGGAGACCGGAGTGAGCGACCAGGTGGATTTGTCTATTGGCGTCGATCACACGTATGTCAACACCGCTGGGGCAATTGTGGAAGACTTGGCCTTTACCCGGTTTCGGGGCGGAACCGACATAAAATTATCCGACCCAGTGAACTTAAACGTCAATTATTCATATTTTGACTATACGGACAACAATCAACGCCATAGAACCGAAGTCGAGCTTGGTGCCAAGGTCATGGACGATCCGGGCGTCACCGTCGGCGCCCAGTTTATCCATGACGACACCCAAAAATTTGACCCGTTGTTTTGGACGCCCCGAAACTATTTGAGTTTTAGCGCACCGGTTAACGTTAAAAAGAACTGGGGGGATTCAGTTGTCGCGACGCTTAGCGTTGCGCCGGGGATGGGCAAAGAGGCGGCTGGTGATTTTCAGTTCCAAATCAATACCACCGGCAGCTTAAACTGGAATGTGAACGATGCGCTTAGCATGAACGTCTCTGCGGGCCGTTATGAGGCGGCAACGTATTCCAACTTTAGCGTTTTTGCCGGTGTCGCCCTGAAGTTTTAAGAGGGGCTAAGGCCTGGCAGGATTTTAAAACCTGCCAGGCCTTAATCAAGGACGATAGTGTGAATTTGTTTATATAAAATCCAATAATTAATTATAAGGAAAATGTCATGTCAATTACTGCAGTAATAGGTTTAGGTTATGTGGGGCTTCCATTGGTTGTCGAGCTGGGCAAACACGCCCGCACTATCGGGTTCGATATTGCCGAATTTAAAGTGGAGTCCTGTAAAAACGGGGTTGACCCCTCTTGTGAGTTAGCGGATGAGGACATGCGTGCTGCGGTATATGCCGAGTATACCTCCGACCCCAGTGTTTTGGCGGAAGCGGATATTATCATCGTGGCCGTGCCCACCCCAGTGGACGGTGCGCACATTCCGGATTTTGGCCCGTTGATAGGGGCAAGCCGCGTTGTCGGCAAGCACATGAAAAAAGGCACGGTGGTTGTTTATGAATCCACAGTCTATCCCGGCGCGACCGAAGAGGTTTGTATCCCCGTGCTGGCCGAAGCATCGGGCATGACGTGGAAAAAAGATTTTTTTGTGGGCTATTCCCCTGAGCGGATCAATCCGGGAGACCGTGAGCATACCTTGACCACTATCCTTAAGGTGGTGTCCGGTGACACGTCTGAAACACTGGAAAAAGTGGCGGCGCTTTATGAAAAAATCGTGCTTCCCGGTGTCCATCGGTGTTCAAGCATCAAAGTGGCCGAGGCTTGCAAGGTGATTGAAAACACCCAGCGTGATTTGAATATTGCCCTGATGAATGAGCTGGCAATTATTTTTGACAAACTGGACATCGACACCACGGAAGTGCTGGAAGCGGCCGGCACCAAATGGAATTTCTTAAAGTTTAAACCCGGCTTGGTGGGTGGGCATTGTATTGGCGTGGACCCTTATTATCTGACCCATAAGGCGGTGACGATTGGCTATCATCCGCAGGTTATCTTGGCAGGCCGACGGATTAACGATGGTATGGGCAAGTTTATCGCCGAGCAAACCATCAAAAACATGATTGCTTGCGGGAGCTATATAAAATGTGCGCGGGTCAACATCTTGGGGCTTACTTTTAAGGAGAATTGTGCTGATTTACGCAATTCAAAAGTCACCGATGTGATTAATGAGTTAAAAACTTATGGTGTGGAAGTGTTTGTCCATGACCCGTATGCCGACCCTGATGAGGCGATGCATGAATATGGCGTCCGGTTGCTGTCGTGGGACGATATGCCAAGGGCGGACGCCATTATTGCCGCCGTTTCGCATGACCAGTTTGCGGCGTTGTCTATGGAAGATTTCCAGAAAAAACTGATTAAGGGCGGATGCTTCATCGACGTCAAGGCGAGCTTTAACAAGGCCCAATTTGAGCAGGCGGGATTCTGTGTTTGGCGGCTTTAGTGGGTTGGCGGCTAAGAGGGCAAGGCCGCGGTTTTGGCAGTGCGTGGGTTATTGCAGGTAAATGAAGCACCGTCCGTTGCAGGTTGGGTCGGCTCAAAAAACAAGGGGCCGATGCGCCTGCAACGGGCACTGCTGATACGGACTAACTAGGGTGGGCATCATGACGACAACAATGATAAATGACGGTGATGGTGATTTTTCCAGTCCACCTAGTGTGCGGGTCATCGAGCTTCTTCATGAGTTGGAGATGAACCGAGCTGATCTGGAAGCCCAGAATGCGGCGCTAGCCCAGGTGCGGACAGAGTTGCAACACACGCAAGCGCAATATATTGACCTCTACGAACAGGCACCGGTGGGTTATCTCACGCTCGACAACAAAGGGGCGGTCATGGAAGCCAATATCACCGCAGGCCGCTTGCTGGGGATGGACAAAATGGCGCTTGCCGGGCGGCTGTTAAGTGAGTTCATCATGCCAGAAGACCAGGCACTTTACGCCCTGTATTGTCGGCATCTGTCCAAAAGCCAAGAACGGCATAGCTGCTGGCTGCGCTTAAAGAAGGCGGGTGGCGGCGGGCTATGGGTCAGGCTCGATACGGTGGTGGTCAAGGATGAAGCCGGCAACGTGTTCCGGTTGCGGACGGTCATTAATGACATCACTGAACTCAAACAGTCCGAAGAACGGTTACAGAAAATTGCCGACAGCGCCGTTAACGCCATCATCACCATCGACCGGCAGGGGATTGTCAGGGTGTTCAATAAAGCCGCTGAGGCGATGTTAGGTTTTGCCGCCGAAGAAATAATCGGCCATAACGTCAATAAGCTCATGGCGTTATCGGAAGGCAATGCATTTAACACGGGTTTTTTGCAATGCACGGCGCAAGCTAGCATCAGCGGTACGCAACGCGAAATCCAGATGCGGCGAAAAGACGGCTCAACCATTTTGCTCAGCCTTGGGATCGGTGAATTTCAAGAAGGTAACACGCAATATTTTACCGGTATCCTACGGGACATTACTGAGCAAAGGCGCGTCGAGCAAGCGTTGCACGACAGCCAAGAGCGGCTTGCCCTAGTGATGGAGGCTAGTGGGGGAGGCTTTTGGGACTGGAATATATTGACCGGCCAAATCCTGCATAATCACAAATGGTATGAACTGCTTGGCTTGGACAAAAGCCTTACTGAATGTGAGAAACCGGCATTTTTCACCTCGTTGCTTCATGAAGACGACCGTGAACAGGTGTTGCGTAGGCTTCAACAGGCACTTAAGAACAGCAGCCGGTTCCGTAGCGAACACCGGTTGCGCCGGGCGGACGGCAGTTATATTTGGGTGCAGGAAAACGGCATTATTGTTAACCGGAACGGGGAGGGCAAGCCGCTCCGTATGGTCGGCAGTTTTGTTGACATTAGCGAGCGTAAACAGGCCGAGCAGCAACAGCGTGAATATCATAGCCAGTATGAGCGGTTATTAAAGCTTGAAATCGTCAATCAAACCGTTGCCGCTATTGCCCACGACCTCAACCAACCCTTGGGCGCGGCGGCCTCTTATGCCGATGCTGCCTATTGTTTATTGCAGGCAGGCAACAAGCAGCCGGAAAAACTGCGTTATGCGCTGGAACAAAGCACCCAACAAATCCGCCGTGCCGGGCAGTTCGTCCACCAACTGTTCGGCTTTCTCCGCACGGGTGAAACCATCACAGCGCCGCTTCATCTCAACAGGATAGTACGCAAAGTAATTGCCACGCTTAAAGAAGATGGGCGGCTTCGTGACTTTGCCGTGGTGGCCAATCTTGAACACAACCTCCCTAAGGTGCAAGCCAATGCCCTGCAACTTGAAAAGGTATTGGTCAACTTGATATGCAACGGCATAGAGGCGATGACCGATGACGGCCTGACCATAGGCACACTATCAATCTCCGTCAGTGCTGCCGCCACTGGCACAGAAGCGCAGATTTGTATCCGCGATGGCGGGCACGGGCTTGACTCGTACACGGCCAAGCGTATTTTTGAGCCTTTTTACAGCACCAAAGCCAACGGCTTGGGTATGGGGCTGGCAATCAGCAGGGCACTGGTCGAGGCTCAGGGTGGGCAATTGTGGTATCAAGCCGACGACGAACCGGGCGCCGCGTTTTATTTAACGGTGCCTTTTGCATCAGCGGCTTTGTCATGAGTGCGCAGGCCACTGTTTTTGTTGTTGACGACGATACCGCCGTGCGCAGCGGCCTTGCTTTGCAACTTGAAGCTTACGGTTTTTCCGTCCAAACCTTTGATAGCTGCATGGACTTTCTGGCCAGCTTCGATCCGCAAGCCGCCGGTTGCCTGATACTCGACGTGCGTATGCCCGATATGACGGGCCCGGAATTGCAGACCGTGCTGGCTTGCCGGAACAGTAATCTGCCGATTATTTTTCTTTCGGGGTATGAGGATATTCCGGTGGCGGTCGAGGCGATAAAGTCCGGTGCCTTTGACTTCTTAACCAAGCCGGTTGACAGTCAAAAATTACTTAACAGCGTTTATGCGGCACTTGATTTAAATGCCGAACAGCGGCAGCGCTTAAATCGTTGATAGTGGTAAAAATCCAAATGCTTAAGTGACAGCGGAGTTAAAAAAACATGTTTTTTGAATCCAAAATATCATGACCATTTTTACCACCACCAAATTGTTACGCCTATAAAAGCGGCCAACATTTTATATAAGGAGACTTTATGAACCGTATCCACAATTTTAAAAAAATATCCAGGCTAGCCTATAACGAGGAATGTCGGAAAGTTGCTGTCCACGAAGCCGGACATGCGGCCGCCATTCATTTTGGCAACAAGCAAAAAAAACTGCCGCCGGTTTTTTTTCAAGTGGCGATCAAAAGGTTAAACGGCGCTTTTAAAGCCGCCGATTGTTTGGGTAAACACTACGACCCACCGGTCGCTTACATTGAGGGCGGGCGTTTGATCCATACGTTGCCGTTATCTTTTAATGAGCTGGAAAAAAAGTTTTCCAACGCAGATATGCAAGCTTATGAAGAGGCTTTCGAGGCCGATATGGTCAATCTGTTAGTGGGGCCTTTGGCAGAAGCCAAATACCTGGCCGGACGTGATGATGAACCGATGGGCCCGCAGTCGGTTAATGTCTATTCGCTGCATTATTATGGCGGGTTATCCGATTTGAAGATTGTCAATGCGTATCTTGATTGCTTTACTCATAATCCTGAACAGCGGCAAAGTAAATTGAACCAGCTATTTTTGGCAGCGTTCCGTTTTATCAGCGAAATACCCCATTGGCTCGCGATTACGGCACTGGCCGATTATATTTTGGCGAATGATAAAAATATTCTTGAATGTGAAGAGGTTATCGCCGTACTGGAAGCGGGTAGCCGTGCAACCCGTTATATATATTGTTAATGCGGGAACGGGTGGGTTCGCGTTTGGGTTGCGGCCCTGTCTGCCGTTGTTCAACCGAATCACCCGCGACGCTTTTAACACACGTTACAGTGAGATGGGCGGTTTAAAAACAGTACCCGTTTAACCATTATCTTAATGCGAATGGTTAATTTGTGTGGCTAACTATTTCTCCCTCAATTTAAATGAGAAGGTGAATCAGATGTTATTAAAATTTTTTTGGCTTGCCGCATTGTTAAATACAACACCGGTCTTTGCAGCCTCTTTTGTTGATAATTTTGACGGTACGGGGCAACTGAGTGAGACCGGCGAAATGAGCAGTAGCCTACACCCCAACTGGTGGCTGAATTCCGGCGGCTATCTCTATTGGGCTGACGGGGTGGCCGGCACTGCGCAAGGTGAACTTGTCAACACTGACAGTTTCCGGTTGTTGTATACAGCGTCTAATGCAGTTGACACCGACAATGGCTATCGGCCACAGAACATCCTTCGGTTAGTGACGCGCCCCAAATTTAAGGACTTCACGCAACAATTCTTTTTCAACATCCAAAAGATCAATTTATCGGCCAGCCCGAACCGGAACCAATCCAATGGCGTGTTGTTCTTCCACCGTTATCAGGATGGCGACAACCTTTATTATGCGGGGATCAGGGTTGACGGTTATGCGATTGTCAAAAAGAAACGTTTTGGCCGATACTATGAGCTTAAATCCGTGCCGGTTTATCCAGGGCATTACAACCGCGACACGCTCCCTAACCTGATCCCCACCAACCGGTGGATAGGGCTTAAGACAGTGATAGCGGATAACGCTAATGGCAACGCCGATATAACCCTGTACCTTAACGATGGCTTGCTAGGCTCAGGCTGGACTAAGATACTTCAGGTTGAAGATACAGGGGCTGATGCCGAGCGTATTTTAACGGAGGGCTATGCAGGAATCCGCACCGATTTCATGGATGTGCGCTTTGATAATTACCAAGCGACCGAAAGCCAATAGTGGCCGCTTAGCGGCGGTTTAGTTTTAATCATGAGCGGTGAAGAATTCTTGCCTGCAAATGGGGTTTAAAAATCTGGCTATTAATCCGGTTTGACACTGTAACCATCATGCGCGACGGCTATGGCGGTGTATGGGTATTTTACTGGCTCACTTGCTGATAAAGCTCTGGCTGATCAAGACCTTCAACAATCAACTCAGCCAACGCACCTTTATCAATAGCGCGTGACAAGCTGTGATCAACGAGTAAATATTTTCCTGGAACTTCCGCAGTAAACTCAATCATAACCGCAGAACCTGGGGAGATGGTCGTTGTTTGAACATTTTTTAGCGGTGCGTTGGTGATAGCGCCATCTGGGTATAACTTATCGAAGACTACGCCGATGATGTGGAAGTTGGCCGCAATATGTGAGCCGACACCGACAAACAAGCGAATTTTTTCACCTACTTTCGCTTTTAAAGCCCGATCGCCACTGAGTGAGTTGACTCTGCCATTAAACAGAAAATACGTTGGTTGTTCCGCCAATAGTTTCTCTTTGCTGAGCGCTTGAAAACCTTTCGCGCCGTACTTCACCGTCGTATAAAAATCGCCTTGCATCACATAAAATTCACGGTCGACTTTTATTAAACCTTCGGGCGGCTCTACCAGAATCATGCCATACATACCGTTGGCGATATGGGAAGGCACATGCGGACTGGCGCAATGGTAAACATAGATACCGGGATGCGTAGCTTTAAAACGGAAGCTTTTTTCTTCGCCCTGACCTACCTCCATTAACGGCGCGCCGCCGCCGGGACCGGAGACGGCATGTAAATCAATGGAGTGAGCTGAGTGGCCGGCAGCGGCATGTTGCGCCGAGGTATGCGCATCATGGCCTTGATGGACAGCGCCGGGCTTACCGTGACTCAAATGTATTTCCACCTGATCGCCTGCTCTAGCGCGAATAAATGGCCCAGGCACTTTGCCGTTGTAAGTCCAGTATTGATAGGTCACTTCGGGCATCATTTCCGCGACCAGTTCATCGGTGTAAAGGTCGACGCTAACCAATTGCGCTTGTGTCCGGTTAAGCGGCGGCGGCAAATCATCGGCACTGCGACCGATTTCATCGGTATCAAGTTTATGCGTTTCCACTGATTGCGCGGGCATGGCATGATGCATTTCGCTATCCGTGTGGACAGCCATTTCTTCCGCTGACATTGCTTTATGCTTTGCTTTTTCGGCTTGAACAGCGTTGTATTTAGCTTCCATTGCCTTGTACTTAGCTTCATCTGAACAGCCGGTTATTAAGCTACTTAGCGCCATTACAAGCAACAGTAAACGTCGGGATTTATTCACGACAGACTCCTTTGCGCCAATCAGCGCCTACGAACGACTTGATAAGGACGGGCAATATAGCCCAGCGGCACGCTCCAGACATGCACCAGACGGCTGAATGGGAAAACCAGGAATATTGTCATGCCTAAAAACAAATGCAATTTAAAGATGATTCCGATATTGCTGATTTGATCCGCCGCGCCGCTACGGAAAGTAACAATGCGTTGCGCCCATTCGGACAGCAGTATCATATTGCCGCCATCACTGTGATAAAGCGATATAGGCAAGGTAAGCAGACCTAACGCCAACTGCACGCCGATGAGCAAAAGGATGAAAATATCCATGCGGCTACTGGTTTTACGAATGCGGGCATCGGTTAAACGGCGGCGTATCAATATATAGATACCTTTGGCGCAGATTCCGCCAAAAATGCCGCCGGCAACAACAGCCAGTATTTGCTTGGCCGAAGTAGACAGGCCCAAGCTGTGATAAACCGCAGGCGGGGTCAGCAAGCCAACGAAATGCCCGACAAACAGCAACAAGATGCCAATGTGAAACAAGTTACTGCCCAAGCGTAGTTCTTGTCCGCGCAGTAATTGGCTGGAACCGGTGCGCCAGGTGTATTGATCGCGGTCATAGCGAGCGATGCTGCCGATGATAAAGACGCTCATTGCGATATAGGGGTAATAACCGAACAGTAATGTATTGAGATAACTCATCATATAACTCCTTCAAAGGGAACGGTTTTGCGACATTTTCATATTATTGAACTGATCGCGTGACGTTATAGTGACCAAGCTGACAGCAGCCGTTTGGGTCTGGCAACTTTCCCCTGCCCCCATAAAACTGACGGCTTCCTCTTCCCATATTTCATCCATATGCAACAAAGTTTCATCCGGGGTTTCCGTGGCGGCTTGTTGCCGGATTTCGGTAATGCCCTCAGGTTCTCCGGCAATGCCTTCCAGCGCGTCAAAAATTGCCCGGAATTCACTGCCGCGTTCGGCTAAACGCGCGCCCAGCAAGCAGAGCACCGGCATGGCATCGTGTAATAGCTGAACGGCTTCGGCGGATGCTTGTTGTGATAGAAATTCCAGAAACAACGGGATGTAATCGGGCAATTCCTGCGTGGACAGTTCAAACCCGTGTGCTTCATACATCTGCAATAGATTAACCATAGCCTGCCCACGGTCGCGTGATTCGCCGTGGACATGCTCGAAAATATGCAGCGATAGGAACCGCCCCCGGTCAAATAGCGCCACGTACTGTTCTTGTAAATCCAGCAAATCTGCACCGCGATACGTGTTTATCAGCGCCAGCAGTGATTTTTTATGGGCTTCCGGCAACCGGTTTTCTTGATTAATAACGGCGGCCATTTCATCCAGTGCGGCGAGGGTTTCGGTTTCTGGATAGCTTAATAATAGGGATAGAACTTTCAGTGTTAGCATAATGATTCCTTGTATCAATCCTACACTTCAATGTTACAGCCCACAGACAAGAAGAAATCGTCATCTCGGCAGGGATTGCCGAGATCCAGAAGCCACGGATGGCTACCTATGAACACATCCCTGTGTTCTGGATTCCGGCAATCCCTGCCGGAATGACGGCTTAATTGTGTGATAACACTTCAACGTAAACGTGATGTAAATTTGGGTGCAAATTATTTCAACGGCTCAACTTTAACGGGGATTTTAATCGGAATACCGCCACCATGACGCTGAGGCTTCTTGTTACCACCGAATAAATTCACCTCGTTGTTACCCGTAGAACAGCCGCTGCCAAAACTAAAACCACAACCGCCCTGTTCACCGTAGGCATCGAAGGTAGCGCTGGCATATTCACGGTGACTGGTCGGGATGACAAAACGGTCTTCATAATTGGCAATCGCCATGTAGCGGTACATTTCCTCAACCTGCAACTGGGTCAAATCCACGCTTTCCAAAACGGACGTATTGACTACGCCATCGACCGTCTTGCTGCGCATGTAAGACCGCATCGCCAGCATCCGTTCCAAACCCTGCACCACCGGCTCTTCTTTGCCCGCTGTTAGCAAATTGGCTAAATACTGCACCGGAATACGCAGGGAACGCACATCGGGAATATCGCCATTCATACCGATTTGGTCGCTTTCGGCAGCCGATTGAATCGGTGATAGTGGCGGCACATACCAGACCATCGGTAACGTGCGAAATTCAGGATGCAACGGGAATGCGACTTTCCAATCCATCGCCATTTTATAAACCGGCGATTCCTGCGCCGCCGTCAACCAGGATTCAGGAATACCGGCTGCCCGCGCCTCCGCTATCACGGCTTCATCGTTCGGATCGAGAAAAATATCCAGTTGTTGCTGGTATAAGTCCTGTTCGTACTCACAACTGGCTGCGGCTTCAATACGATCGGCGTCGTACAACAACACGCCTAAATAACGAATTCGCCCGACACAGGTTTCCGAACAAACCGTCGGTTCGCCTGCTTCGATGCGTGGATAACAGAAAGTGCATTTTTCCGATTTCCCGGTTTCCCAGTTGTAGTAGATTTTTTTGTACGGACAGGCAGAAACGCACATGCGCCAGCCCCGGCATTTGTCCTGGTCGATCAAAACGATACCGTCTTCTTCTCGCTTGTAGATAGAGCCGCTGGGACAAGCCGCAACACAGGTAGGATTAAGGCAATGCTCGCACAAACGCGGCAAATACATCATGAAGGTGTTTTCAAATTCACCGTACATTTCTTTTTGGATGTTGCCGAAGTTGGTATCACGCGAACGTGATGAAAATTCGGTCCCCAAAATTTCCTCCCAATTTGGTCCGCCTTCAATTTTTTCCATGCGTTCGCCTGTAATCAGCGAGCGCGGTCTTGCCGTAGGCGGCACTTTCGATTCAGATGCCTGTTGTAAATGGCTGTAATCGAAATCGAAAGGTTCGTAATAATCGTCAATTTGGGGTAAATCGGGATTGGCGAAAATATTGCGCAAGATTTTGCGCTTACTGCCTTGACGGGGTTCTATCTTGCCGTTGATTTTGCGTACCCAGCCACCGTTCCATTTGTTCTGATTTTCCCATTGCTGCGGAAAACCTATGCCCGGCTTGGTTTCAACATTATTAAACCAGGCGTATTCAACGCCTGCCCTTGAAGTCCAAACGTTTTTGCAGGTAATTGAACAGGTGTGGCAGCCGATGCACTTGTCCAGATTCAAAACCATACCAATCTGTGCGCGAATGTTGCGCGACCCTTCCTTGGGTCGCGTTCCTGCGGAACCCGCTTCGCGGTCCAAATTTGTTCCAGACAAATTAGTCATTGTGTTTCTCCCTGTTTTGTTTGCTTGGTAGAAATCCCCCCTAGCCCCCCTTTTACAAAGGGGGGAACTGATGAGGAGACCTTATCTGATTCAGAGAAATGCTCAGGAGTACTTTTAACAACGGACTTCAAGCTATCTGCACTCACCCCCCTTTGCAAAAGGGGGGCAGGGGGGATTTCTTCATCCAGCCAATCGATCTTGTTCATCTTGCGAATAATGATAAATTCGTCGCGATTGGAACCGACCGTGCCGTAATAGTTAAAGCCATAACTTTGTTGGGCATAACCGCCGATCATGTGCGTGGGTTTCAGCGTTGCACGAGTGACCGAATTATGGATGCCGCCCCGCCCGCCAGTCGTTTCCGAACCCGGCATGTTGACGGTTTTTTCCTGCGCGTGATACATCATGCACATGCCTTCCGGCACTCGCTGACTGACCACGGCACGCGCGACTAACGCGCCGTTGACGTTAAAGGATTCAATCCAATCATTGTCCTTAATACCCACTTTCGCCGCGTCAATTTCACTCATCCACACAATCGGCCCGCCGCGCGACAAGGTCAGCATCAACAGATTGTCGGTGTAAGTGCTGTGTATGCCCCATTTCTGGTGCGGGGTGATGAAATTCAATACCAGCTCGTCGTTGCCGTTCGGTTTTTGGCCTAAAATCGGCGTGATGGAACGGGTATCGACAGGGGGTTTATACACGCACAAAGTCTCACCAAACGCCCGCATCCAGCTATGGTCCTGGTAAAACTGCTGGCGACCGGTCAGTGTGCGCCACGGAATGCGTTCGTGGACATTGGTATAACAGGCGTTGTAGCAGACATGTTCCGATTCAAGTCCGCTCCAGGTCGGCGAGGATATAATCTTGCGCGGTTGCGCCTGGACATCATGGAAGCGGATTTTGTCGTCTTCGCGAGGCAAGGCCAGATGCGTATGATCGCGTCCGGTGATTTTGCTCAAGGCATCCCAAGCTTTAACGGCGACGTGACCATTGGTTTCCGGCGCCAGCATCAGAATGACTTCCGTTGCCTCAATATCGGATTCAATACGCGGCAGACCTTTACTGATCCCTTCGGCAGTGACCAGCCGGTTCAATTCCCCAAGCTGTTTTACTTCGGTTTCGGTGTTCCAGGCAATACCCTTGCCGCCGTTACCGATTTTGCTTATCAACGGTCCCAGCGCGGTAAACATCTTGTACGTACTGGGATAATCGCGTTCCACCACGACCAGATTCGGCATGGTTTTACCTGGAATCGGCTCACACTCACCTTTTTTCCAATCCTTGACATCCAGTGCTTGCGCCAGCTCTCCGGGCGTATCATGCAGGGTCGGTACGGCGACAATATCTTTTTCGACGCCTAAATGCCCGACCGTGAGTTCCGAGAATTTACGCGCAATACCTTTGTAAATATCCCAATCGGAACGGGACTCCCAGGCCGGATCAACGGCTTTGGATAATGGGTGTATGAAAGGGTGCATATCCGAGGTATTGAGATCGTTCTTCTCATACCAGGTCGCTGTAGGCAGCACGATGTCGGAATACAAGCAGGTCGTGGACATGCGAAAATCCAGCGTCACCAGCAAATCGAGTTTGCCTTCGGCCGCATTTTCATGCCAGACGACTTCAGACGGTTTTTCTCCGTACTGGTCGGCCATGTCGCCCAAATCCTTGCCCTGCACGCCATGCTGTGCGCCGAGCAAATACTTGAGGAAATATTCATGACCCTTGCCGGATGAACCTAACAAATTGGAACGCCAGATAAACATATTTCTGGGGAAATTTTGTGGATTGTCGGGGTCTTCACAAGACATTTTTAAGTTGCCGCTTTTTAAACCCTCAACCACATAATCCACGGGATTTTTTCCGGCTTTTTCGGCATCCTTAACCACTTGCAACGGATTAGTTTGCAACTGTGGTGCCGAAGGCAACCAGCCCATGCGTTCAGCACGGACGTTATAATCAATCAAACTGCCCGGCCAATCGGCCGGATCGGCAAGAGGTGACAGAATTTCGTTAACGCTGAGTTTCTCGTAACGCCATTGGCTGGTGTGGTTGTAAAAAAATGACGTGCCGTTCATTTGCCGTGGCGGACGTTTCCAGTCCAAGGCAAATGCCAACGGCAACCAACCCGTTTGCGGACGCAGCTTTTCCTGCCCGACATAATGCGCCCAACCGCCGCCTGACTTTCCGATACAACCGCATAGCATCAATATATTAATGATGCCACGGTAATTCATGTCCATGTGATACCAGTGATTTAGCCCTGCGCCCAAAATGACAATCGAGCGGCCTTGGGTTTTTTCTGCATTGTTAGCAAATTCACGCGCGACGGTGATGACATTCTGCCGCGATACGCCGGTGATTTTTTCCTGCCATGCCGGTGTGTAGGGCACATCGTCATTATACGAAGCCGCGACGTTACCGCCGCCTAAGCCACGGTCTATGCCGTAATTGGCAACCAGCAAATCAAATACCGTAGTGACTAAGGCTTCCGATCCGTCTGCCAGAGTGATTTTTTTAACGGGTACGTTGCGCCGCTGGATCGCATCGTGGGCGGAATGTGTGAAATGCGGATGTTCAGAGCCGCCAAAATAAGGGAAGCCCACACTGGCAACTTCGTCTTTGGTGTCCAGCAAACTTAAACGCAACTGGACTTGCTGCCCGTCGACGGTTTTTTGTTCGATGTTCCAATGGCCGCTTTCGCCCCAGCGGAAGCCGATAGAACCCGTAGGCGTAACGATTTGCCCCGTCGTTTCATCGAAAGCCACGGTTTTCCAATCGGGATTATTGTCCTGACCGAGCTGACCGGTAAAATCCGATGCCCTTAAAAAACGGTCTTGCACATAACAATCGCCTTGTTGTTTTAGCAAAACTAAAAACGGTAAATCGGTATTTTCACGCACATACGAATCAAAATAGGTAGAGACGCAAGATTTTGCGTCTCTACGTTCGACATGGAATTCCTTGAGAATAACGTGTCCTATCGCCATTGCCAGCGCGGCATCGGTGCCTTGCTTGGGATGCAGCCACAAGTCGGCGAATTTGCTGGCTTCTGAATAATCAGGGCTTACCACAACGACTTTCGCACCTTTGTAACGCGCTTCAGTCATGAAATGAGCATCGGGTGTGCGGGTTTGTGGGACGTTCGAGCCCCACATCATGATAAATCCGGCGTTATACCAGTCCGCCGATTCCGGTACGTCGGTTTGCTCGCCCCAGGTTTGCGGCGAGGCAGGCGGCAAATCGCAATACCAGTCATAGAAACTCAAGCTGACGCCGCCGATTAACGACAGGTAACGGCTACCGGCGGCATAAGACACCATCGACATTGCAGGAATTGGCGAAAAACCGATAATGCGGTCGGGGCCGAAGGTTTTTGCCGTATAAATATTGGCGGCGGCAATGATTTCGTTCACTTCGTCCCATTTGGTGCGGACCATGCCGCCCAAACCGCGTTGGGATTTGTATTCCTTAGCTTTAACAGGGTCTTCAACAATAGAAGCCCAAGCCTCAACGGGCGGCAAGGTTTGCCGCGCCTCACGCCATAATCTGACCAAATGCCCACGGATTAGCGGGTATTTGAGCCGGTTGGCACTGTACAAATACCACGAATAACTCGCCCCGCGCGGACAACCGCGCGGTTCGTGATTGGGTAGATCGGGGCGGGTGCGCGGATAATCCGTTTGCTGGGTTTCCCAAGTTACCAGGCCGTTTTTAACGTAAATTTTCCAACTGCATGAACCCGTGCAATTCACGCCGTGCGTGGAACGCACAATTTTGTCGTGCTGCCAACGAGACCGGTAACTGTTCTCCCAGCTCCGGTCTTCATTGGTGACAATGCCGTGGTCGCCGGAAAACGGTTCCACTTTTTTCTTAAAAAACAACAAACGATCCAGGAAATGACTCATTAGGTTTACCTATGTTTGTAGGGGCAATCCCTTGTGGTTGCCCTTGGTGTTTTTACCGTTCCCAGACTCCGGCGAGGAAACGATGCGTAAATTGGGTTCTGAGGCTTATCGCGTTGTGCGAATTTGATAAGTGGCATGGCAAGCAACACATTTACCCGTTGAGTCACCTAACTGGCGTAGGGTGTGTTTTGGGTCTTTAACAGATTCAGCGTCTGCTGCAATTTGGTCAAAGTCCTGATGCACAGACATCCCAAGCTGCATGAACTCTTTCGGCAATGCGCCTTTGAGATGATCCTCGGCTTTGTGTGCCATACCCATCCCAAGAACACCTGCATGTTGGGCGACTGCCGCCATATCGTCTCTGGAAAGTGCGTCAAGGATACTTTGAGTGCCCGCCAATAGCGCCCGCATTTCTTCCAGAACATGCCCGCGTTGGGTTTCAGTGATAGTAAGGGTCTGGCGTTTGTCCACCTCTTCTGCCAAGGCGGAAGTCGTGATTAAGCTCCAAAAAAGGATATATAAAGTTCTGTTCATTTTAATCTCTTTGGTAAAAATGCAAGGTCTAGTGATGAGTGCGTTGGCTAGGGAATACGGGGTAGTATCAACAAGGCATAGCCGCATTTTTACGCGCGTAATTCCACCAAGTAATCGCTATGCAGGCGACATAAAAACCGATAAAGCAATACAACGCCGCATCTGGACTTCCGGTCATGCTGATTGCCGTGCCATAACTCTTGGGGATAAAAAACGCGCCATAAGCGGCTATTGCCGAACTGAAGCCCAGCACCGCCGCCGCTTCTTTTGCTGCGTCTTTTCTTGCCTGTGCCTGCACTTCCGCTGATTGACCTTTGACTGCACACAAACGCTCGGTCATAAAAATCACCGGAATCATACGGAACGTTGAACCGTTGCCTACGCCTGTCGTAATAAACAACAGCATGAACATCGCCAGAAAACCCCAGAAATCACCAGGATTACCTTCGGACGGCATGAAATTCAGCACACCGAAAACTGCGGCTATCATGACGACAAAATTCCACAAGGTGACCTGCGCGCCGCCCAGCTTATCGGCCAGCCAACCGCCTACCGGTCTTATCAATGCACCGACCAATGGACCTAAAAAGGCGTACTGGGTTGGATTAACATCAGGAAACAGGATTTTAATCAACATCGGCAAGCCCGCCGAATAGCCGATGAATGACCAGAAAGTCCCGGTATAAAGCCAGCACATCAACCAGTTGTGTTTACGTTTAAAAATGACCGATTGTTCTTTAAATGACGCTTTAGCCGAGGCAATGTCATTCATGCCGAACCAAGCGGCAATGCTGGTCGCAAGGATGAATGGCGCCCAGATGAATCCGGCATTCTGCAGCCAGATGTTTTTAGTTACGTCCGCCTTAACCCAAATTTGCGGATCGCCGCCCCAGGAACCGAAAATACTCATGGCAATCACCAGCGGCACCACAAACTGCACGGTACTGACGCCCAAATTACCTAAACCGGCATTCAAGCCCAGCGCCGTGCCTTTTTGCGATTGCGGATAGAAAAAGCTGATATTTGCCATGCTGGAGGCAAAATTACCGCCGCCAAAACCGCACAATAAGGCTAGTACCGCCATAAGAACGTAGGGCGTTTCGGGATTTTGCACGGCAAAACCTATCCAGATGGATGGCAGCAACAACGACGCGGTACTAAGCGTAGTCCAGCGGCGGCCGCCAAAAATAGGCACCATGAAGGAATAGAAAATCCGTAAGGTCGCGCCGGACAATCCAGGTAAAGCCGCCAGCCAGAATAATTGATCGGTCGTGTATTTAAAGCCGATGCTGGGCAAATTGATAACCACCACGCTCCAGACCATCCACACCGCGAACGACAGCAATAAAGCCGGAATACTGATCCACAAATTACGTGTGGCAATGCGCTTCCCGGTCTTTTCCCAGAAGTTTTGGTCTTCGGGATTCCAGTCAGTCAGCACTAATGAAGAAGGATGGCTCAATTCCGGCAGGAAGGTCGAAACCTTTGCCAATTCAGGGACGACGCGGCGTTCCATTTGGACAATGGAAAAGTGCATCCAGGTCAGCGCTATCATCACCAATACGAACAGCAGCATGAAGCAACTGCTCCAGATACCGGTTAAATCGTTCAACATGCCGAAAGTCAGCGGCAACAAAAAACCGCCCAGGCCGCCAATCATACCGACCGCACCGCCGACCGCACCGACATTATTGGGATAATAAACCGGAATATGTTTGTAAACGGCCGCCTTGCCAAACGACATAAACAAACCCAGTACCGACATCAGAAAGATGAAACCCACGGGGCCAATCGCCAGGCTAAAACTGATGTCACCTTTAATGCCGTGCACCACATAATCGGTAGGCGGATAAGACAGGAAAAAGGTACAAACAGCGGCGACTATAAACGTCCAGTACATAATCAGCCGCGCCCCGTAGCGGTCAGATAACCAGCCGCCCAGCGCGCGAAACAAACTGGCAAAAATGGAAAACGAGGCCGCCAGCATCCCCGCTATCTTAATATCGAAGCCGTAAGCGCCAACCAGATAACGCGGCAGCCAAAGCGCCAACGCGACAAAAGCGCCGAATACGCAGAAGTAATACAGCGAAAACCGCCAAACCTGCATGTTTTTAAGTGGTTCCAGTTGTTTCATAAACGCAACGGGCTTGGCACCCGATAGACGTCTGGCTTTAAGCATCGGCTCGTCATCAGTGACAAACCAAAAAAATGCCGCCATCAACAATAAGGCCGCGCCCCAGATTTGCGCTACGGCGTGCCAGCCAAAAGCCACCATGACAAAAGGCGCTGTAAATTTAGTGACTGCTGCGCCTACGTTGCCTAAACCGAAAATACCCAGCGCAGTGCCCTGTTTTTCTGTAGGAAACCAACGCGAAGTGTAGGCAATACCAACGGCAAATGAGCCACCCGCAACACCGATACCTAATGCCGCCACCAAATACATCAGGTAAGTGTCAACCGTTGTCAGCAGGAAGGTAGCAATAGCCGCCGTCACCATCACGATGGTATAAATGATACGACCGCCGTACTGGTCAGTCCAAATGCCGAGCACTAATCGAATGAGTGACCCGGAAAGAATAGGCGTACCGACGAGTAAACCGAATTCGGTTTCGCTTAAGCCCAAGTCTTTTTGAATTTGTATGCCGATGATGGAAAAGATGGTCCACACGGCAAAACAGGTGATGAAGGCAACTGTGCTGGCGGTAAGCGCCCGTTTTTGCTGGGAAGGGCTGATGTCTGTCATGATATTTTTGGCACGTTAATTTTCATTAGGTTTTGCTGGATTCGGGGGTAATAGGTTAAATCTGGTGGCTGGAGTACAAGCCTAGGCTTGTACAGGCGCAAACCCAGGTTTGCACTCCACATTACGAACTAAAATTACAGATTTAACCCACTACCGATTCGGGTAACAACGTTGACGGCGAGTTACGGCAATATCAACCTGAGAACGTGTTATAAAAGCGTCGCGAGCGGTTTGAGTGCGGCTACATCTGATAACACCTAAGCGGGTAAGAACCTTTCGCTCAGCACTTGCTTATCCGGCACACCTTTGGCTCGCGCGGCCGCTTCGGCCGCATCAATTAGCGCAGGCGGCCAGCACAGGTAAATGTCCGGCATAACCGTCGTATCCGCCAAATCTTGAGCCAACGCATCCACCGGCGTACCACTAAAACCCTGCCAGTTATCTTCTGGTTTCCAGACACAGTAAATCACCCTAAGCTGGGGCAATTCTGCTTGCAAGGCTTTCAATTCGGTTTGGCAAAACAAGTCTTCGGTGCGGTTTGCGCCGAAATAGAGCCGCGCCGGATGTGGCTCCCCAAATTCGGCCATCCGTCTTAGCATCGACAGCATAGGTGCAAGGCCGGTTCCGCCCGCCACAAACCAGCGCGGTCTCAGGCCAGTTTCAGCCAAGCCAAACGCGCCTTTCGGGCTGATTGGATTCTCCCCACTGCCGAGGCAAACGCACATACTATGCCAATCAAGGATGCCTTGTGTTTGTTGGGTCAATTAAGGTATCGTTGTCAAATTAACATCACCTTTACGTTGTTTAATTGACATCCGCGTTATCACTATGACGACAAGCCTATTTTCCACTTCGTTAATCTCCATTGTTGCCGATCTGTCCACGAACCTATCGGCAGAACAACGCTACCAAAACTTGTTAGCGCATTTGTGCCGTATTTTTCCATGCGATTCCTCCGCATTGCTTAAATTTGAAAATCCTTTCCTGATTCCATTGGCGGTTAAAGGTTTGTCGGAAGACACTCTAGGGCGGCGTTTTGTGGTCAGTGAGCATCCACGCCTAGCCCTGATTCTCGCATCGGACCAACCTGTCCGCTTTATGGCCGATTCGGATCTGCCTGACCCCTACGATGGCCTGATTGAATCGGATAACCCCCAGTTGCTGGTGCATGATTGCCTAGGTGTCACGCTGTTTATTGATGGTGTGGCTTGGGGCGTTTTAACGCTCGACGCATTGGAATCCGGCACGTTTGACAATATCGACCCCATGCAACTCGACACCTTCATCAGCTTGGCCGCCGCCACCGTCAAGGCGGCGGGGCTGATTGCCTCATTAGAACAACGGGTGCGCTATGTGACGCAAACCTTGTGTAAAGAAAATACCGGCCATGACATGATCGGTGACAGCGAGTGTATGCGGGGATTGCGTAACGAAATTGCTATCGTCGCGCCTTCGGAACTGGCGGTGTTGGTTTTGGGGGAAACAGGGGTGGGTAAAGAGCTGGTTGCCCGGCACATCCATCTGCAATCGAACCGCGCAGATCAAATCATGGTGTACGTCAATTGTGCGGCATTGCCAGAAAGCATTGCCGAGAGTGAGTTATTTGGCCATAGCAAAGGCGCGTTTTCGGGAGCCATCAGTGACCGGACGGGCAAGTTTGAGCTGGCTAACGGCGGGACGATTTTTCTGGACGAAATCGGCGATTTACCGCTTTCCATCCAATCAAAATTATTGCGTACCTTGCAAAACGGCGAGATTCAGCGCGTCGGCAGCGACCGGCAAATCAAAGTTAATGTGCGCGTCATTGCCGCAACCAACCGTTTGTTGCAGCAAGAAGTCGCGGCGGGGCTTTTTCGCGCGGATCTTTATCATCGTTTGGCGGTTTATCCGCTTAACGTCCCGCCTCTGCGTGAACGGGGAAAAGACGTTTTGTTGCTGGCGGGCGCTTTTCTGGAAAAAAACCAGCAGCGTTTGGGCATTAAAAAACTGTGTCTGGACCAGTCTGCTAAGCAAGCGTTATTGGCCTATCAATGGCCTGGCAACATTCGGGAACTGGAACATTTGCTCAGTCGGGCGGCATTAAAGTCAGTGACTGTTGAAAATCGCCAGGCAAATTTTATAACTATTTCCCTGGACACACTGGATATAGTGCCAGCGCAGCCAAAACTTCCCAATAAGCTGGCCAATACCGTAATAAAGCCCTTGGCACAGCCAGCCATTCCCATAGATTTTAAAGCGACGGTAGACGCTTTTCAGCGCCAACTCATCGAGCAGCAAATGGCGGTGCAACAGGGCAACAAAGCTGCCACGGCGCGTATGCTGGGATTGGATAGGGGCAATTTCCATCGGTTGCTAAAACGCTTGGCGATGGAGGTTGACAGCTGAAGCCCTACGAGTTTTTCTGTTAGGGATAATATTCCTTGAAGCATAGGTATCTACACAAATCCTGAACATCGTCATTCCGGCACGGATTGCCGGAATCCAGAAGCCAAGGAGGGTAATACTCGGTATTTCTTGTCGATTTTAGGTGGAAAATAGGTCAAATATTAGATTTCTTCACAAGCGTTTAGAAACTGATGTTGCCTTGCAACCAAAGTTTTTGCGTGTCGGTGCTTGGAAAGCTAGTGTCACCACTGTTATACACCGCATATTTCGCCAGCAACGAATAATGCTTGCCGAATTTCTTGGTGGCCTGGAAATCCCATTCATTGCCGTAGTCAAAGCGCCCGGTGTCATCCGAAAACTCATGGTACACGCCGGTCAGGACCACCTCGCCGCGTTGCAGCGGCACAGTGATTGTGCCGGACACATCACGGATACCATTGGCAGGGGTTTGCAGGAACACGTCCGCCCAGCCTTGGAATGCGTGGTTAGTGCCCAGCGGCGTGTCGAACGTTTTGCCCGCGCCCGTGCCGTCCAATTGCTCCATCGCGCCCGAAAAAATGACGTTATAGGCACTGACACCGCCCATTACATTGTAACGGTCTGCATCATACGCGATGGCGCCATGCCCGTAATCGCTTTGATGGCTATATTCCGCCGTGTACACCACGCCAAAATTGTCGCTAAGCTTGTACGAATCCAACGGCTTTGCGCAACAGGTCACCCGCAAGCCGTAGGTCTGGCTGGATTTCTCCATCAGGGCCGGCTCGTTGATGTCGGTGTAATCCAGCCAGTAGCCGTAACCGACTGCATTGCCGAAATCGCCCAGCTTATAATTCACGTTTAGCAGCGGCGCTTCGACATGCTCCGTGGTGCCGGTAAAGGTCTGCACCGTGCCGACATAGCCCGCATTGACCGTCAGGCCGAACAGCGTCTGGTTTTGGTGGGTCAGCAGCACCGCGTCGTAAGTCGTTTCCATCTGCCGCCAGCCGACGTTGCCGATGAACCGGTCGTCGTCCAGCTTGATGCGCTGCCTGCCGACTTTGAAGACCGTATCGGCAAGCCCCTTATAAGTCACCCAGAACTGGTTCAGCTCGCTAAGGTTCGGGTCGGCTATGGTTGAATAAGCGGTGTTGAAGTTGCGGGTGCTGTTGTAATCTTCCTGCATCACCAAATTGCCTTCGTATTCGGCATAGCCTTGGAAATCGTGGAAGGCTGGCGTCAGGTAGCCTAGGCGCAAGCGCGCAGTGTTCGCGTTCGCCGTTTCGACCGGCAAGGCCGTTGCCGGGTCAAGCGGCCCCGCATCTTGGTTGGCGTTTTCATAGCGGTAATTCAGGTCAAACTTGACCGCGCCATTATGGCCGTAATGGTAAAAGTTGAGCGCGTCCTCAACGTCCTGGGTCAGCCCAGCCCATGCCGGATGGCCCAAGGCGGTCATCGACACTAATGCGGCGGCTGATAACCGTGCGGACAGGTTTCTTTGTTGCTTAGGCATAAAGCCCCCTTTTAGGTTGAAATGAAAAGACAGATGTAGGTTGGCGTTGTTGGGCCAAGCCGTCCATGGTTCGACAAGCTCACCACGAACGGTTTGATGCCTGGGTTTTCGGCAAGCCCCACCACAAGGCTGGTCTAGGGACAGACCGAACGGTAAATTATTTGTGCAGATACCTAGGGTGCATACACAATCTACATTGATTTAATGCGTATGGTCACATTCGTTTAAAAAAGTCAGGATGCTTTCGCGGTAGGCGTAGTAATCGTCATGCGCCAGCAGTTCCTTGCGGGTGCGGGGCCGGGGCAGGTCGATGTCCTGAATTTTGCCGATTTTGGCATGCGGGCCGTTGGTCATCATCACCACGCGGTCAGCCAACAAAATGGCCTCGTCCACATCATGCGTGACGACGATTGCTGTGACATGGGTGCGTTCCCACACTTCCATCAACACTTCCTGCAATTCCCAGCGCGTCAGCGAATCCAGCATACCGAACGGTTCATCCAGCAATAATAGTTTGGGTGATAGCGAAAAGGCGCGGGCGATGCCGACACGCTGGCGCATCCCGTTGGACATGTCACCGGCTTTCTTGCGTAAAGCCGAACCCAAGCCGACGCGGGTCAGATAGTATTCAACAATATCGTCACGTTCGGATTGGCTGGCATGGGGATAGACTTTATCGACGCCGAGCATGACGTTTTCAAACGCCGTCAGCCAGGGGAACAGGCTAGGCGCTTGGAACACGATGCCCCGGTCCGGACCGGCGCCATCTATTTCGCGGTTATCGAGAATAATGCCGCCTTCAGAAATGGAAGTTAAGCCCGCCGCCATCGACAACACGGTCGATTTGCCGCAGCCAGAATGGCCGATGATAGAAATGAATTCGCCTTTTTTCATTTTTAAATCGAAACCATCCACAACTTTGACGCTGCCGTTGCCGCTGGGTGTGGGGTAAGTTTTGCCCAGTTTGAAAAACTCCAGATAACGCGGCCTGCCTAAATGCTCTTGTTCGGGTATTGGGGCGGAATAGCCAAGTTGCCAATCAGTGCTGGTGTTTGGTTTCACGTTGGGCAAGACGATTTTATCGGCATTAATGTCCGGGCCTTTTTCCATGCCGATAGCCATCAAATACTGGGTGATTTCCGCCCGTAAGCGTTTAAATTCCGGGTTGTGGTTTAAGGCTGTCCGGTCACGTGGGCGGGTAAGCGTGACGGGGAAATCTGGGCCAAAAGTGGCGTCTGGGCCAGGATTAAGCGGGATGACCCGGTCTGCCATATAAATGGCTTCATCAACGTCATTGGTGATTAGGATGACGGTTTTCTTTTCTTGCTCCCAGATTTGCAAAATTTCATCTTGCAGATTGCCGCGCGTCAATGCGTCTAACGCGCTGAGTGGTTCGTCCAGCAATAAAATATCAGGGTTTGCCGCCAATGCCCGCGCCACGTTGACGCGCTGGCGCATACCGCCGGACAGCTCAGCCGGTTTTTTGTCCATCGCCGCGCCCAAATTCACCATGCGCACATAGCTTTCGGTATGGGCGCGGCGTTGTGCAGGCGTCCAGTTTTTAAAAATGGCATCGACCGCCAAGGCGACGTTTTCATAAACCGTCAGCCACGGCATTAACGAATAGTTCTGAAAAACCACGCCCCGATCAGGCCCAGGCCCGGTAATCGGATTGCCCTGCTTTAAAACTTCGCCGCTATCGGGCTGGATCAAACCTGCGATAGTTGAAATCAGCGTTGTTTTGCCGCTGCCCGAAAAACCGACAATCGCAATAAATTCACCGGCTTTAATGGAGAGGTTGATGTTTTTTAAAATTGATGTTTTTTGTTTGCCTTCACCATAGGATTTGCAAACATTGTTTAGTTCGACCAAAGGCAGTTCGGCATCGTTGGACGGGTTAATGATTTGTGGGGTTATGTTCATATCAACCCGTTTTTGTTTGGCGGCGAGTGGCATGGCAAATTCCTTATTTAAATGGCTTTACCGAAGGCAAAAAGTTGTTGCAAAGACTGCATGATGCGGTCGAGGATAAAGCCAATAATGCCGATGGTGAACACGGCCACCATGATGCGGCCTAAAGAATTGGAGCTACCGTTTTGGAATTCATCCCAGACGAATTTGCCAAGCCCTGGGTTTTGCGCAAGCATTTCGGCGGCGATCAGCACCATCCAACCCACGCTCAGGGATAAGCGCATGCCAGTGAAAATAAAGGGCAAGGCCGAGGGGAGGATGATTTTCTTGATTTGGGTGCCCCAGTTAAGGCGCAAGACTTTGCCGACATTGACCAGGTCTTTGTCGATGGAAGAAACCCCGACGGCGGTGTTGATTAAGGTCGGCCATAACGAGCATAAGGTGACGGTGATTGCCGAAGTCAAAAACGATTTCTCAAACCATGCGCCTTCATGGGTCACATATACGGCGCTCACGACTAACGTGACTATCGGCAACCAAGCCAGCGGGGACACCGGTTTGAAGATTTGGATCAAAGGGTTTATCGCCGTGTTGATGACAGGGCTCATGCCAGACAGCAGCCCTAGCGGCACGGCGATTAAGGTGGCGATGGTAAAGCCGGTGAACACGGTGTACAGGCTGGTGAAAATCTTATCCAGATAAGTGGCATGGCCGTTGTAAGGGCGCTCTTTAATGTCTGCGGCCGGATCTTCCGCCAATTTTTTCTCATTACGCGCATGTTGGCGTTGATAGTATTCAGTTTCTTTGGCCCGTTCGGCGAAATGTTCTTTCATTAAACCGCCCGCTTCTTGCCAGACCGCCACAGGGCCAGGAATAGCGCCCAAGCTGGTGTTGATTTGGGATGCCGAAAAGCTCCAAAGCCCTAGGAACAGGGCAAAGGCAACAATGGGCACACCCATGATTAAAAACAACTCGCGGACTTGTTGGCTAGGATTGTCGCCCGCCGCTATTTTGACTAAGGGGACAAACCACGTCAGCCCGGTGATGTTAAGGAATTTGATTAATTGCTTGCTCATGTTGATACCTTCTATTTGCGCTTGAGGTAATGCTATTGGCTTATGCCGGTCTGTTGGGCTATCTTTTGCCGATAAAGGCCGGAACAAAGCCAACGTAAAAATCTTAAAAAAGTGCGTCCATGCACACAAACCAACCCGCTGTACTTGCGGGGGAACACCTACGGAATATTTTGCTTGGCCATGTGGTGTATGTATTGCATACCTTGCAAACCTAATCGACAACCTTACCGCCAACGACTTTTTGCTTGCCTTTCAAACCAATGGCGAATTTAGTCAAATAGTCGTTAGGTTGCTTGCCGTCATAAACGATGCCGTCGATAAAATCAGCTTGTGGCGGTTTAAAGCCGGTATCTGAATCAGCCGGAAAGTCGCTGGCTTTGGCTTTGCCTTCGGCGATCAGCGCGTTAGCCGCTTTCATGTAAATGTCGGGGCGATACACTTTTTTAGCGGTTTCCATAAACCAGGCATCGGATTTGCCTTCGTTGATTTGTCCCCAGCGGCGCATTTGCGTCAAATACCAGACGGCATCGCTGTAGTAAGGGTAAGTGGCTTTGTGGCGGAAAAATACGTTGAAATCGGGCAACGGGCGTTTGTCGCCTTTTTCATATTCAAACGTGCCGGTCATGCTGTTGGCAAGCACTTCGGCATCTGCCCCGACATAGTGCGTTTGTGACAGCATTTCCACCGCTTCAGGACGGTTTTTGTTGTTGTCGGCATCCAGCCACATTGCGGCCCGGATCAGCGCCTTAATAACGGCAATGTGGGTGTTGGGGTTTTTATCCGCCCATTCTTGCGTGACACCGAACACTTTTTCAGGATTGTTTTTCCAGATTTCATAGTCGCTAACGACCGGGACGCCAATGCCTTTAAACACGGCTTGTTGGTTCCAAGGTTCGCCCACGCAATAACCGACAATAGTCCCCGCATCCATCGTCGCCGGCATTTGTGGGGGCGGGGTGACTGACAGCAGCGCGTCGGCACCAATTTGCCCGCCGGTGTCTTGGGGCGGCGCATAGAAGCCGGGCTTGATGCCGCCTGCCGCCAGCCAATAGCGCAACTCGTAGTTATGGGTAGAAACCGGAAACACCATGCCCATATTGAAGGGTTTGCCTTCGCTTTTAAATTTGTCGACGACCGGTTTTAACGCATCGGCCTTGATGGGATGTACGGGTTTGCCGCCTTCCATTGGGATATGCGGTTTCATTTGTTTCCAAATGTCGTTGGAGACGGTGATGGCATTGCCGTTCAAGTCCATGCTAAACGCGGTGATGACATCGGCTTTGGTGCCAAAACCAATGGTTGCGCCTAAGGGTTGGCCGGCCAGCATGTGCGCACCATCCAGTTCGCCGTTAATGACCCTATCGAGCAACACTTTCCAGTTGGCTTGGGCTTCCAGTTGCACCGACAGGCCTTCGTCTTCAAAATAGCCTTTCTCATAAGCCACCGCCAACGGGGCCATGTCGGTCAGTTTAATAAAACCGAATTTAAGGTCTTCTTTTTCAAGGTCGGCAAGCGCATTTGAGGCAAAAGTTAAAGTTGTGATAGTGGCAACGGCAGACAGCGCAGTTGTCAGTTTCGTCATAGGTGTGCTTGGTTTTTTCATGATGACGTAATCCTGTAAGAAATTTGGGACAAAAAAAAAGGCGTCTTGAAACCGATTGGTCTGATGACTCAATCGGTTTGTCGACGCCTTTGTCAGGGTTTTTCAGCAGCAAGCTAAATTGTTGGCTCCCTCGTTAGAACCACTGTAGTAATTTAAGCATGACTTGTGCCATTATTTGTTTTTCTTGAGTTTTTAACAATAGCTATTTAAAAACAATCTCTTATGTATTTTCTATCGTTGGGCGAGGGCGCTTGCTGGGCGGATTATCTGGGGACTGCTTCATCAGTGTGCGGTAAACGCTGAATTTTGCACCAAATTTGAACGATTGGTGGTGCTTGGGCCCGTATCGCCCGACCGGAGATTGGGTTTTAGTTGCCTTGCATTTGATCTATATCAAAAAGATTGAAGCCCATTGGTGCCACAATGGTAATGCCCTAAAAAGCTATTATCACTTTTTTGAAATATCAAAAATAATCACACAGCTTATTCAACGTTACCTAAGAGAGAAAATTTATGAAAATTATCAGCACTTTTGTTTTGTTAGTTATTACCGTGGCAACCCTTACTGCGTGTGATGCAGGTAAAGGCCCAAGCAAACCTGAGGCTACCAGCGCCACGCAATCAGAAAAATAAGAAAAGCTTGGGTAGGGAAGCTAAGTTTTTCTACCCTGGTTTTTTGTGGTGTTTTTAATACACCTTCTTAGTCATGAATGCTGCAAGGTTCAACGATTATGGTCAATAACTGCAAATCGTTGATCTGGATGCCGCGTTGCTTCACGGTGATGATCCCTTGCTTGCTGAGTTCCGCGAGTTGGCGGCTGACGGTTTCAATCGTGATTCCAAGAAAATTGGCAATATCTTGTCTGCGCATACTTAAATTAAACGTGGTGTTGGAGAATCCTAGCGCCCCGTAGCGTCTTGACAGCATCAACAAAAATGACGCCATGCGTTCTTTTGCCGTGCGGTGGCCTAGCAGTACAATTTGATCATGGTCTGAAGTGATTTCTTTACCTAAAATCCGCATCAGCTGAATTTGCAGCCCAGGTATTTGGCCACATAATTCGTTAAGCCGTGACAGCGGCACTTCACAAACGCTTCCTGTTTCCAAGGCGATGGTTGAGGAGCTATAACGCCCATGTTGCAACGCATCTAAGCCCATGATTTCGCCGGGCAAATAAAAGCCTATGGTTTGCTCAAGACCCTCCGTATTCAAGATAAAACTTCGAAAAGAGCCTGATTTGACCGCATATAAATGTAGGCATTCTTCACCTTGCAAATATAAATAGTCATTGAGTTGCAACGGTCGCCTATTTTTTACGATTGAAGCAAGTTGTTTTATTTCATGGGGTTGTAGCCCAAAAGGCAGACATAATATAGACAGTCGGCAATCTGGGCAGGAGGCTTTAACTTGAGCAAGTTCCATAAATTCCCTATCCTTTTCTTGGGTAAAGTCAGTGGCACGGCAATGCAATGCAGCGGTTTGGTGCGGGCGGGAAGCCCCTTAAGCTAGCGCTTGGATGAGCTGGGGTCGTGCCGCAACCCATTTTAAGCTTGTCTGTAGACCCGTTTCCATCCTTGTTTATCCCTCGGCAAGCTCAGGGCGGACGGCACCCTGCCCACCACTGCCCACAGTTAAGCAGGGGTAAAACGGCTTCAGACGTTTTTGTTATTGGCGGAAGGCTGATACAGCAACCGTCCAAAGCTATTGGACTTCAGTCAAAATAGCTTAACTGTGGGCAGTGACCCCACCTACACGGTACTTCAAAGTGGACGGGTGCTAAGGAGCATCATAACAAGATAAAGTAGGGGTAGTGGTAAACATTCAAATGCTTAAGTGACAGCGGAGTCAAAAGACATGTTTTTTGATTCCAAAATAGCCTGACCATTTTTACCACTACCAAAGCAGAATATGAAAAATGAACGCTGAGGGTTATTGATGTGGGTGGGGAAGGGCAGGGGGCGGGGTTAGACAAAAACAAGTGGTCGGATCACCTGCTTCCTGGTGGATTGGCTTCCGGCAAAGTGACGGGGAATCACAAAAGCCAATCCGCAGCAGGGTTATTTTACGGTTGCCCTCAATCGTCCCCATTAACAAATGGTGAGGGTGTTCCAGGTGGCACTAATGGATCATTGCCCCATTCTGGATAATCATCGGTCAGGGTCTTCATGAACGCCACCACGGCTTTTTCCTGTGTGGGTGTCAACCCTAAATTGCCGAGTTCATCATGATTGACGTTTTTGCCGACTTCCGGCTTAGGCCAACCGGACACGCCAAAGTCAGGGCTAGCATTGTCCGGCACGGAACCTAAGGTGTCGCGGGTGTTATAAAAATGGGTGATTTGTTCCAGCGTGGCGAACACGCCGTTGTGCCCATAAGGCGGCGTGATGGCGATATTGCGCAAGGTCATGACCTTATGCTTGCCCAATTCCTCGCCATTAGGGGACAATTTTCTAATATCGCTGCGGCCACCTAAACCCCTATCAGGGCTTGGGTTGCCCGGAATTTTCACATTACGCGGCGCACCAATATTGTCGTAAGTGAAATCGGTGAACAGCGGCGGCATAATTTCGCCATTTTCGTCCAGCTCCGCTTGGCTGATATGGCAAGCGGAACAGCGTGCTTTGCCATTGAACAATTTCATGCCTTGTTCCTCTTGCGCGGTGAACTGGGTTTGGCCTGCCAACACAAAATCGAATTTCGAATTGAACTTATTGAACACGGATGATTTTTCAAACGCCGCTATTGCTTGGGTCATTTTATGGTAAATGTCATCAACTACAGCTGGCGTCGGTTGCAGGAACTGCGCATCTTTGATGTGCGGCACGGCAGTCAAATCCAATTGGTACAGTTTAAAAAACAACTGGATATAAGCTGCATCTTCTTTCAAGCGGCTGACCACCGCCCATTCATTGGGCATTGCCATTTCCACTGGATTTAAAAACGGTTTTCCGGCCTGTTCCGCCAAATCACTGGCCCGGCCATTCCAAAATTGCCCGCCTTCATACAGCCCCTCTTTTTTATTCCAGTGAAACGGTGGGCTAAACATTGCGTAGGCAACACTCGGCGTGTTCAATGAGCCGGTGGCAAATTCAATCGAACCTAAGGAAACCGGTGTGCTTTTTTTGACATTATCAGGATCGACAAAGGCGGGCGCTTTTCCGTCCACAGTTTTAAAGCTATGGCAAGTGGCGCAGGCTTGGTTGCGGTTTGCCGACAAATTTTTGTCGTTATAAAGGCGCCTGCCTAGCTGTTGCTCATCTATCAGCCTAGATTGGGCGTTAGTGCAAAAGCATAGTAATATTAAACAAAGCAGTTTTTTAGGGTGCATGGCGGCAAGTCCTATAATAGTCAGTAAAGCAGGTAGATGTGAGTTAACGATAACGATTATCATTTATAAAAAATCACCTGTCAACCGGACAAGAGTACATTTTCCAACGCTTTTCCTGATGAGCAAAAGGCTTTTTGACAGGGCGGTTAAGGCATTGTTAATCAGTATAGGTTTTAGCGGCAAGCAGTAATTCATCAATAAAATGTTGGCTGTAAAGGGGCAGGTAATTGTGTTTTAGATACGCAATCTTGGTGCTTGAACGCGGGATCAGATGCGATAAGTCACGCACCGTTAAATCGTGGTCGAGATCGCTATCATAAGCCATGCCTGCAATCAACCCGACCCCCATCCCCAAGCGGACATAAGTTTTTATCACATCGGTGTCCGCCGCCGCGAGGATAATATCCAGCTCACAACCTGATCGCTTAAACGCCGTTTCAATATTGGAACGTCCGGTAAAACCAAAGCTATAGGTCAATATCGGATAAGCCGCCAACCGTTGGTAGCTGATGTCGCCGCCACATAAAGGATGTCCTTTAGGCATGACGGCGCTGTGGTGCCATTCGTAGCATTGCTGGGTGACCAGATCAAAATCAGCGTCGACTTTTTCGGTGCAGATGGCAATATCGGCCTTATGGACGTGCAGTTGATGGATGAGTTGTTCCGGCGATGCTTGCACCATATAAATCCTGACCCCAGGATATTTCTTACGGAATTGCTGTATGGGCTTGGGTAAAAAATATTTTGCTTGGGTGTGCGTGGTGGCGATATGGATAGTGCCCTGATTGCTGTCGAGAAAATCAGCGGCGATTGTCTGGATATTCAACTTCGCCTGTGAAATTGTTGCCACTTCGGTCATTATCCGTCGGCCTAATGGTGTGAGTGCGACCAGCTTTTTGCCGCTACGCTCAAACAAGGGCGAGCCTAATTCTTCTTCAAACAACTGCAATTGCCTGCTGACGGCAGACTGCACCACATGCATTTTTTCAGCGGCTTTGGACAAATTCAGTTGGGTTTCCTGCAATATCCGCAGCAGTTCGATTTGGCTTAAATTCATTGGGGGTTGCTCTGTTTTTTGGTAGTGGTAAACATTCAAATGCTTAAGTGACAGCGGAGTCAAAAAACATGTTTTTTAATTCCAAAATAGCATGGCCATTTTTACCACCAGCTATTTTTTAACGGTAGGGGAGGCAATCGGCTTTGTATCTGTATTTTAGATATTAAAATCTAATCATATCGTTTTATTTAAACTATGCGAAGGCTTACTATGCGTCTAGGCCACAAAAAACAGGGTGTTAGCGCTTTTCAAAGCCCAGCCTTTTAGTGGTAACCCTTTAATAACGATCTGGTTTTAGGAGACCAAAATGCCATTACAACAGTTAGTCAACCATTTTAACGACCGTTTCCAAGCGGAACACCACTCCAGTTTTCGCCCCTTTATTTTGGAGAGCAACCGCGTCAGTGGTTTGTTCGGGCCAATCCGTATCGGCAGCACTTTTACGCCGGTGCGGTCGGCAGACCGTCTTGACCAATTGACCGGACATATTGCCCAGTTGCAGGTGTCGCCTTCCGATGGGTTTTTGCAAGCGCAGGGTGAAGCATTAAATTCTTCAGTGGATTTTCAATCCATCATTAATCTTGACCGCTTATCACGCACCGTCCACATGCTGAATTACTTGCCTTTTTCACATTTAGGCAATGTGTTGTTTTTGGACGTGGAGCCGCGCCACATTTTGGGCGTGGCAGATAATCATGGGGCGTATTTTGAGGAGATCATCGAAAAATGCGGCTTGGCGACGCAAAATGTCGTTATCTCGGTCACGCTTAACCACTATTACGCCTTGCACCACGGGCAGTTGCTCCAAGGTTTACAAAATTACCGGCAACATGGTTACCAGTTGGCGCTGAATGTCGGTCATTTGTACACGGCGAACGGTTTGGTGGATTTTATCGCCAAGCTGGCGCCCCATTATTTGCGTATCCACGCGCCAGGCTCCGGCCAGAGCGATTTGGATTTTCAAATCACCTGGCCGTCAGCGTTAAAGTCCCTAAAACAATTGGTGACTTTAGTGGGCGGTCAGGCGATCTTGCAACAGGTTGATGACAAAGAGCAGGCATTCGTGGTGGCCCCTACCGGCTTTAATTTGGTGCAAGGGCGTTATTATGACTTGCTATCGGTCGACCATTTGCGGTGCTTGTAAAACGTACTTTTTAAGTGCCGCGTGTGTAGTGCCCATCAAGCGATACGCCAAGCTTTTGATGGGCACGGCGCAGCCTTTGCCCATCCCGCCCACAACCAACACACCCTAATGGAACCAATGGGCATGGCGTATCCGCACCGCCACCTTATCGCCCTTATCAATTTGTAAGGCTTTGAATTGTTCGTTGGGCATTTCCGCAAACAGGGTCGTCATGCCTCCGTCCGCGTCTTTGCTAAGCAATTCGACGCGGATCAATGCGCCCAAATGCTGCCAATCTTTCAAAATAGCTTGCGCCCCTTCGCCGGTGGCTTTGTCCAGTCCAATATCATGCGGCCTGACATGGGCGACTTTTCCGGTTTCCGGGGTTGGCAAGCCGGAGTTTTTTAGCCAAAAAGTATCCTGCTGCCCCAATTCAAACACATTGGTATGGCCGATAAACTGCGACACAAACGCATTCGCGGGATGGTCGTAAATGTCACTGGGCGAGCCTTGCTGTTCGACATGCCCTTTGTTGAGCACGACGATCTGGCTGGCGACCTCCATGGCTTCTTCTTGGTCATGGGTGACGAAGATGCTGGTGACGTTCAATTCATGATGCAAATGCCGCAGCCATAGGCGCAAATCCTTACGCACGCTGGCATCCAAAGCGCCGAAAGGCTCGTCAAGCAACAATACCGAAGGTTCGACGGCGAGTGCCCGTGCCAAGGCAATGCGCTGGCGTTGACCGCCTGACAATTGTTCAGGAAAGCGGTTCGCCAGCCAATCCAATTGCACCAAATTCAAAAGCGCGTGTACTTTTTTCTTGATTTCCGTTTCATGCAGGCGTTCTTTTTTAGGTTTGACCCTCAGCCCGAAGGCAATGTTGTCGAATACGGTCATGTGCCGGAACAACGCGTAATGCTGGAATACAAAGCCAATTTGACGGTTTTTGATGGGTTGGTCGGTCACTTCACTGCCTTTTAGGAACACCTCCCCACGGTCAGCGTGTTCCAAACCGGCGATAATACGTAACAAGGTGGTCTTGCCGCAGCCGGACGGGCCTAGCAAAGCAACCAATTCGCCTTCAGGAATATCTAAGTTGATGTTTGCCAAGGCGGTGAAATCGCCGAACTGTTTGCTGATATTGTTTAGGATAATGCTCATAATGGTCTCTTGACTGATGTTTTTTGATTATTCGGATGCCACACGGGCGCTTTTAAGGTCTTGGGCTTGCCGCCATTCCAAGAAGGTTTTGATAACCAGCGTGACGACTGCCAGGCCGGCCAACAGGGAAGCGCCGGCGAACGAGCCGACAAAGTCATATTCGTTATAAGTCACTTCCACATGCAGCGGCAGGGTATTGGTCAAGCCCCGGATATGCCCTGACACCACCGACACCGCGCCGAACTCGCCCATAGCGCGGGCATTGCACAGCAACACGCCATACAGCAATCCCCATTTGATATTGGGCAGGGTGATCTTAAAAAACATTTTCCAAGACCCGGCGCCCAGCGACAACGCCGCTTCTTCCTCTTCGTGGCCGATTTCCTGTAGCAACGGGATAAGTTCGCGGGCAACAAACGGAAAGGTGACAAACAAAGTCGCCAAAATGATGCCGGGCACGGCGAAAATAATCTTGATGTCGTGATCCGACAACCAAGTGCCAAACCAGCCTTGGGCGCCAAACACCAACACATAGATCAAACCGGCAATGACTGGCGACACCGAGAACGGCAAGTCGATTAAGGTGAGCAACACGTTTTTGCCAGAAAATTCAAAACGGGCAATAGCCCAGGCGGCACAGACGCCAAACATCGTTGTCAATGGCACGGTGATTAAGGCGGTCAACAAGGTCAAGCGGATGGCCGCCAAGGTGTCCGGGTGGGTCAGGCTATCCCGGTAAGTGAGCCAACCCTTAGCGAAGGCCTCGGTTAAGACGGTGGCTAAAGGCAACACCAAAAACAGGCCGATAATGGCCAAGGTTAAAGTGATTAATAAGTATTTGAAGCCGTCCGGATCGGACAGGCTAAGCGGTTTGTGGGCATGGGCCGCAGCGGTTATTTTCATCGGGTTTTCTCCTTAAAGTTGTCCGTTACGGCGGCGTAACCAGCCTTGCAACAAGTTGATCAACAACAACAAAATGAACGAAAGGATCAGCATGACCAAACCAATCGCGGTGGCGCCGGCGTAGTCGTATTGTTCCAGTTTAGTGATAATCAACAGCGGCACAATCTCCGAGATATAGGGCATGTTGCCGGCGATAAAGATCACCGAGCCATACTCCCCGACGGCACGCGCAAAAGCCAATGCAAAACCGGTCAGTGCGGCTGGCAAGATGTTGGGTAGGATCACCTTAATAAAAGTCTGCAAACGGTTGGCGCCCAAGCTGGCGGCGGCCTCTTCCATAGCCGTGTCAAATTCCTGCAACACTGGTTCAATGGTGCGGACGACGAAGGGCAGGCCGATAAAAATCATTGCAAACACAATCCCCAGCGGCTTATAGGCAATTTGTACGCCGAACACCGCCAGCACCAGCTTGCCGATAACGCCGTTAGGCTGGTAAATGGTTGCCAGCACAATACCGGCAACGGCGGTCGGTAAGGCAAACGGCAGGTCAATCAAGGCATCAAACAGCCGTTTGCCAGGAAACGGATAGCGCACTAAGGTCCAGGCGATGATAAAGCCGAAAATCCCGGCGACAGCGGCGGCGCTTAACGCCGAGACAAAGGTGACCCGGAACGAGGCAATAACGCGCTGGTTGGTCAAGATAGCCCAAAATTCATCCCAACTGAGCTGAAAGGTTTTTAGCAGCATTGCGCTGAGCGGGATCAGCACGATCAGCGACAAGTAAACAAGGGTAAAACTGATGGCCGGGCGGAACCCCGGCATAATGTGGCTTTGTGGCATTGTGGTGGCCTTTGGTTAATGTTGCAAAAAACAGCGGTGTGTTATCTCTCATCTGTTTTTTGTGGTTCAAGCCGCAGGGCATGGCGGTGCATACCCTGCAATGGTGGCGCTTATGACGGCTGTCTAATTGGTAGTGGGTTAAATGTGGTGGTTGGAGTACAAGCCTTGGCTTGTACTGAGGCAAACCAAGGTTTGCACTCCAGCTTATCAACGTGCAGCCACAGATTTAACCCATCACCGTCTAATTTTATTGGGGCGCATAGATTTCATCGAACGTGCCGCCATCAGCAAAATGGGTTGCTTGGGCTTTTTCCCAGCCGCCGAAAATCTCATCCACAGAAACACGTTCCAGTTTTGGGAAGCGCGCTAAATCTTTCGGGTCGGCAAATTCTGGCTTGAACGGGCGGTAATAATATTTGGCCGCCAGTTTTTGGCCGACGGGTGAATATAAGTGGTTAAGATAGGCTTCGGCCAAATCACGGGTACCGCTTTTTTCGGCGACTTTGTCCAACACCGTAACGGGTGTTTCGGCCAAAATACTGGTCTGCGGCACGATAATGTCGAATTGATCGGGTCCCAGTTGGTTAACGGCCAGAAAGGCTTCGTTTTCCCAAGCCAGCAAGACATCGCCGATGCCACGCTGGACAAAAGTGGTGGTGGAACCGCGTGCGCCAGAATCCAATATCGGCACGTTTTTATACAGTTTTTTCACAAAATCCTTGGCGGCCTCTTTGTTGCCGTATTTTTTTTCGGCAAACGCCCATGCCGCCAGATAGTTGTAGCGGGCACCGCCAGAGGTTTTGGGGTTGGGCGTAATCACCGCCACGCCTTCCTTGACCAAATCAGTCCAATCCGTGACGCCTTTCGGGTTGCCCTTACGCACGAGGAACACGATAGTCGAGGTATACGGCGCACTGTTGTTCGGCAGGCGTTTTTGCCAGCTTTTGTCCAGTTTGCCGGTTTTAGCGGCAATTTGGTCGATGTCATACGATAACGCCAGCGTCAGCACGTCGGCTTCCAAGCCGTCGATGACCGCCCGCGCCTGTTTGCCGGCGCCACCGTGCGACTGTTGAATTTGCACGTCCTCGCCAGTTTTTTCCTTCCAGTCTTTAATGAAGGCTTTGTTGTACTCTTGGTAAAACTCGCGAGTGGGGTCGTAGGAGACGTTCAGTAAGGTTCTGTCCGCGATGACCTGAAAACTGACCGACAAGGCCACTATCAGGATTACTGTTTTCGCTAAGGTGATTAATTTCATGGTCTGTTCCTTAAAAATGATGACTAAATGCGCTAATTGCCAATCAGCTCTTGCCGTCGCCGAAAGCGTTCAACGACACTTCAAAATAAAAGAAATTGCTGGCTTCGGACGTGAACGGCCCGGTTACCGGCGTATCGAACGAGGTCGTAAAATCCCCTGGGGTAAAACGGGCGTAGCTCAGGCTCCAATCAACGAAGCCATTAAGCTTATGGCGCATGCGGATATCGAACTCATGGCCCATAAAATCACCGCTGTTGCCGGTACGGTCGCGCAGATTGGCCCGGCGGAAGCCATCGGTTTCGCTGTCCAGCCAATAAGCGCTATACGCAGTGTCAATGCGCACGTCTTTATGCGGCTTGAATTCCAGCCTCAGCTTGGGCGCATGGACGTTGTCCCAAGAAAAATAATCGTTCCTGGACCAGGGTTGGTTGAAACCGAAGAAAGCGTCAAAACGGTCATTGTCGTTATCGTTGGGATTCAGGTCGCCGGTGCCGAAGCCGTAATAGCCGCTTAAGCGGGGCTTCCAATCGTGATCGAAGCTATAGCCCAGCTCTAGCGAATACGCCAAAGCATCATGTTCGCCCATAATCTGCACTGCTTGGCCGTTGACCGTGCGGGTCACGCCGGATTCGCCGAATTGTTTATTGATGTCGGCATCGAAATCAAAGCTACTGTCGGGAATTACACCGTAAACCCTTAGGCCAGGGGCGTAGACGTTGCGGTCGTTGACGCGGTTGGCCACCACTGGGTCGAACGGGTTGCCATCCACCGAACGCCCCAAAAAGTAAGGCTGTATCGTGAGGATGTCCGACCAATGGCGGATGCTGAGGATGCCGCCGTAGAACCAGGTTTTCTCGTCCGGGCGGTCGAACTCGTATTTTAGCCGCTCCACCGGTTGCAAGGCGAAGGTGTCCAAATCCCAGTCGTTCTGCTTTTTGCCAAAATGCAGCCGGAAACCCTCGAAGTTATTGGTGGTGTTGCGGAATTGGTTGTTGCCAATCAAGCGCCGGTCCAATTGTTCAAACGCCATCCGTCCGGCACGCAAGCTGATAGGCCGGTTATGGCCCAAGGCATGGTTGAAATACAGTTCGGCATAGCCTTGGATCAGCTCGAACTCGTTGACATCGGCATCCGAGGGTTCATAAAGGCCGTTGTAGCTGCGGGCGTCCTCGAATTCGACGGCGAAGCGCAATGGGTCGAGGATATCTTTAACACCTAGATAGGCGCGGGTGCGCAACAGCCAGAGATTGTCCGGATCGGCGCGATAGCGGGTGACTGCACTGCCCGACGAAGTGTCAGTCCATGGCCTTAAGTCGTTCTCGCGGTATTCGTAACGGGTCCTGAAATCCAAGCCCACATCAAGCCAATCGACATCGCGCAACTGCTCGAATTGCGTACGGCTCAAGTTACGGACATAAGCGGGCGGATCCGGGTCGGGTTCAACCCGGTAGGCGTTGGTTTTAACATAGTAATCTTCGGCAACCGCCAAACCCGGCGAAGCCAGCAGCAAAGCCCAGAATGGCAGTGTTGCGTACGCACTTTTTGGAAGTGGCATATTTAACTCCTACTTAAATTTAGAGAGATACAGCTGCTTCCGGTGATCCGGTCAGTGCGCTGATGGAAAATAGCTTGTTACCTCCGGTTGACCGGTGGGTTTGACAATATTATTGGGTTTTGAGCCGGAATTTCTCGTGCTTGTCAATTTGCACGACACGCCCGTCATGCACGACAATTTCGATGGAGCCAAAACGGATGCTTTGCAAAATAGAAACGATGTGCGCAGTAATCTCCTGATGGCTTTCCGGCTTTGGCAAATCAATAGGTAAAGGGCTGTTCATAGACTCTCCGGACAACACGTTTTATTGTTTAGGTGACGTTCAATTACCACGGCACGCCAAGAAGCAGGCAAAATTCATCTTGTTATCCAAGCCGCTACAAGGCTGAAAGCGTTGCTGTTGTTTAAACGTAAATTTTTGTTGTCGAGATGTTAGTGAAATACGTTAGCCGCGTGAAACGATATATTTCGATTTGAACATCTCATTTGAAGATATAGCCGGCCAAAACAAGCTATAAATTGGTTTGAAACGCCGGCGCAATGTGGTGGGTGTAAGGCGGGATGAAGGTGGGCAGTTTCGATTGATTTAGTCAGTAAACCGAACAGGTTTTTTACAAAAAATTAATTTAATTTGACCCTATAGATTCGGTTGCCCTGCATGGATGGGGGCTTGGCGTTGATTACTGAGTAGAGACAAAAAGCCCCAGCCTGTTGGCCGGGGCTTTTGCTTGATAGCTATTTAATTTGGGGTATTAATTTATTTGACGTTGAGCAAAAGCAAGTTTCTTCTTCTCTGCTTCACTGAGAAAAATTTCTACTGGTTGATACAGTTCTGATACCTTTAGATGTATTAGTCTCGACTTTATCTGACACATCGACTTGAAAAGATGAGATTTACCGGTTATGGGGTGTCGAACCCTAAACCAAAACACAAAAGGTAACGGCCATGTTGCACACCAACAATCCCATTATCAAACATAAGGCACTGATGTGGCTACACTAAACCGGACACACCCTTTAAAATATTGTGAAAAGAGTGCGGCCCTAATATGAGCCAAGAAAAAGCCAAAACCTATAGCGCCGAATTTAGAGGGCCAGCCGTCAAGCTGGCCAATGAAAGCGATAAGCCCATTGCCCAAACCGCCAGAGAGCTAGGTGTTAACGAAAACACCCCGCATACCTGGATCAATAAATACAGCCGGCCGCTTGAGCGGGATAAAACCGTCCGTACTGACGAACATTTATACGACGACACAAGCGCCTCAAGAAAGAAAATGCCCGATTGATGGAGGGGCGTGATTTATTACTTGTGCCCTGCGGGTAAAAAAGGCGGCAGCGTACCCTTCGACTCGCTCAGGACAGGCTTTGCCAAGGGGCAACGGTCGACTGCACGGATGCAGGAGGTAGGGCAACGCAGGAGCGGTTGCCGAAAAGTGCGCCCGGATTAAGCAACATACGCCTGAATTCCCTGTCGATTCGATGTGCCGTTTTATACCCTCAGGGGCACAAGTGCAGGTCTCGCGTAGCGCCTATTACGCCTGGCTACAACGCCCTCAAACAGCAACAGAAAAGGAGGATGTCGGACTGGCACCTATTATCCATAGCCTCTTTAAGAAGAGCCGGGCCACTTACGGCGCCCGGCGTATCAAGAAGGCGTTATTCGATCAGCGGCGCACCGTCAGCCGTCGCCGAACCAGTCGATTGATGGATCAGGAAAATTTGGCGTGCAAAACCCAGCGTAAGTTTAAAGCGGCCACCGGTTCCAAACATGACAAGCCTATATCACCGAATCTTCTGGATCGTGGCTTTAATGTGGACCAACCCGATCAGGTCTATGTTGGCGATATTACCTATATTCACACCCAAGAAGGCCGGTTGTATTTGGCTGTCGTGATTGACCTGTATTCACGGCAAGTGGCCGGTTGGTCAATGGCGGAACATATGCGCACCCAGCTCGTCAACGATGCCCTGTCAATGGCTATTTGGAAGCGTAAACCCGACAAAGGTTTGTTGTGGCATACTGATCGGGGCAGCCAATATGCTTCGGAAAGCCACCGTGCGCTGTTAAGGCAACACAGTATCAGCCGGAGTATGGGCCGTAAGGGCAATTGCCGGGATAATGCCGTATCGGAAAGCTTCTTCCATACGCTCAAAACCGAACTGACACACCATGAGACTTATCAAACCCGTTCTACGGCAAAACAGGCTGTGTTTGAATATATTGGGGTCTTTTACAACAGGGAGCGGCGGCATTCAGCCAATGGTGTGTGTCGCCTGTAGACTACGAATTGCAGCAAATGGCTGCTTAACCATGTGTCCGGGAAAGTGTAGCCACCTCATTGGGTTCATCCCCGCGGGTGCGGGGAACGCGGTGGACAAAATCGCCGCAACGGTACGGTTGGCGGTTCATCCCCGCGGGTGCGGGGAACGCAAAGCTTGTGCAACTTGCTCAATCATGATCGGCGGTTCATCCCCGCGGGTGCGGGGAACGCCTATACAAAGTTACGCTTTTTTTAGGGGTGTACTTTGTTGCTTGGGCAATTATTTTATCGCTTGGAAAATAAAATGTATTTAATGGCAATCCAGAGGTATTAAATAACCACGTCTTAACCCAAGGAACAAGTAACCCATCAAATATAGGCATACTTCTTCCATTAAGGGTAATGGAGCTTTTTTCATTTTTTGATGAATTATCTGACTTACTAAACTTTATCTCATCAATTAACGACCTTGATTCGGGAGTAATGGGGTCAATATCTGACTTACTTCCTCCGGCCATTCCTGAACTGGAGTGTCGAACAGGTAACCCAGCAACTCCTCCGACTTCGGGTCGTTGCGTTTGATCAGTCCTGCCCTTGCCATTTCGACTGATATTATATATGCTGTCATAGGGTTTATTTTTTCCATTATGTAATCCTATCGTTTCAATTCTGCCATCAATTGGCGTTCTAAAAAAAGCATCAATGCTACCGGTTCATCCCCGCGGGTGCGGGGAACGCATTATGCAGTTAAACTGCACCTTTGTATTAAACGGTTCATCCCCGCGGGTGCGGGGAACGCTATCAGCAGGACTTGCTGGCACTGGCAAAAGCCGGTTCATCCCCGCGGGTGCGGGGAACGCGTTGCAGCAAGACACCGGCGCACAGCCGCAGGCGGAGACGGTTCATCCCCGCGGGTGCGGGGAACGCTTGATCTTTCGTTAGATACCGGTCATGTTGCCCGGTTCATCCCCGCGGGTGCGGGGAACGCACATCTCTAAACGGGTTTTATCATTCCAATTCCGGTTCATCCCCGCGGGTGCGGGGAACGCTGGCTAGTAATTACCGCGATGTAGAAAACCAACGGTTCATCCCCGCGGGTGCGGGGAACGCCTGCTTAAAGAGGGGATAAGATAATTTTTTTTCGGTTCATCCCCGCGGGTGCGGGGAACGCCAACCAGTCCAGCCGCCCAATCCAGCGGCTATCGGTTCATCCCCGCGGGTGCGGGGAACGCTTTGGCGGTTAAGCGCCAACGCCAACAGGTAGCGGTTCATCCCCGCGGGTGCGGGGAACGCCACCACCACTTTTAAAAAAAGTGATAGGGAAACGGTTCATCCCCGCGGGTGCGGGGAACGCATCTATAGGCCGTTCTGCAGTTTGAGCAGTTGCGGTTCATCCCCGCGGGTGCGGGGAACGCTCATGACTCCATCCCCTGATGAAAGTATAGCTCGGTTCATCCCCGCGGGTGCGGGGAACGCGATGGATTAGATAGGGTGATGTTTCGATTGGTCGGTTCATCCCCGCGGGTGCGGGGAACGCTGGTTATGGTTATGGCAAGCTTTATGCAAACCCGGTTCATCCCCGCGGGTGCGGGGAACGCAGCCGCCGAAATTGTCCAGGTTGCAACGGTAACGGTTCATCCCCGCGGGTGCGGGGAACGCATTCGGGTTGGTGCGTTCTCTAATGTCGTTGACGGTTCATCCCCGCGGGTGCGGGGAACGCTTCCAGGGAAACACTTGCACCCATTAAAATGGCGGTTCATCCCCGCGGGTGCGGGGAACGCCCCGTTTAATACTTCAACGGTCAACGCGTCACCGGTTCATCCCCGCGGGTGCGGGGAACGCTTCCAAAATATCGTCCCGGCGTGTCGCAGGGACGGTTCATCCCCGCGGGTGCGGGGAACGCTTTTTAGCCGCGCTTTTATGCCACTTGCCCAACGGTTCATCCCCGCGGGTGCGGGGAACGCCTTGTCGCCGTTTTGGGCGACTTCAAACAGGGCGGTTCATCCCCGCGGGTGCGGGGAACGCACGCACCATGCCCTTTGCCCAGTCAAGAAGGGCGGTTCATCCCCGCGGGTGCGGGGAACGCTTCATCCGCCCTTTGGTCGGCAAACATATCCACGGTTCATCCCCGCGGGTGCGGGGAACGCACTTATCTTAACTGATTGTTAGATAAACAGAAATAACCTTGCCAAAATTTCACCGGATTTTCCGGCATTTTCCAGGTTGTTAAAGAGCTCAGGATTCATTGTCTTCCACGGGGAAAAAAGAGACCAATTTTAGGCCGTCCAGCTCGACCGGCATGCGGCGGTTTTTGCCTAGGGTCATAAAATCGAAACCGGATTCGGTGTTGGTGCTCCACGTCATGACGGCGTTGCCGTCTTCGATACCCTCTTCAATCTGTGACCAGATCATGTCGCGGACTTTGGTGGACAGATCGCCAACGTAAACACCGGCGCGGATTTCTATTAGCCAAACCGCCAGCCGCCCGCGCAACCTTGGCGGCACGTTTTCAACTACGATGACCAACATCGCCGATGCTCTCTGGGTTGGGAATGGCTGGGGCTATGGATTCTTCAAAAGATTTGGGGATTTCCAATTCCCCAGCCGCCAGCACGTCCTCGATGGTTGGGATGATTTTCTTGAGGATTTTACTTTGCCGGAAAATGTCACGGCACATTAGCCGGACTTCACGCTCAGGGTCGCGGTAATTTTTGGCGGCGATTTTGAAGGCATGGGGGATGATGTCGTCAAATTTGAACAAGTCGGCGATGTCGTAAACGAACGACAGCGGCTTGCCGGTGTGGATGAAGCCGATGGCGGGCGCGTAACCGGCGGCCAGCACGGCGGCTTCGCTGATGCCGTAGAGACAGGCGGTGGCGGAGCTGATGCACCGGTTGGCAGTGTCGCTGTTATCCCACTGGGTGTGGTCGTAGTTACGGCCTTTCCATTCAACCCCGGCTTGTTTGGCGAGCAGTTGGTAGATTTTTTTCACCCGCGCACCTTCTATGCCACGCAATTGTTCAACGCTGCGGCGTTCCGGCGGTTTTTCGCCGAAGCGGATTTCGTACATTTTGCGCACCACTTTCAAGCGTGCCGCATCGTCCAAGGCAAGCTTGGCTTGGTACAGCAGGCGGTCGGAGCGTGCCCCGCCGGGCTGGCCTGAGGCATACAATCTGACCCCCGCTTCACCGACCCAAACCAATAAGGTGCCAGCCCTGGCCGCCAGCGCGGCGGCGTGGTGCGACACGCGTGTGCCGGGTTCGAGCATGATGCAGGCGATGCTGCCGACGGGGATGTGGGTGCGGATGCCGGTTTCGTCAATGACGACAAACGCGCCGTCTTTGACATCGACCTGGCCTTTTTCAATGAAAACAAGGGAGACGCGTTCTTTCATGGCGATAGGTTTAAGGGGAGGGAGCATTAGTTTTCCAGTTTTTATTAGAATAGCTTGCAGGGGTTGAGCGCTTTATTCTAGGGTTCGATTATTATTACATTAACAATCAAGGGTGGTGGGTTAAATGTGGTTGGAGTACAAGCCAAGGCTTGTGCTGAGGCAAACCAAAGTTTGCACTCCAACTTATAAAGGTGCAACTACAGATTTAACCTACCACCCAATCAAGTTCTTGCCACCGACAATAAACCACAGCCGAAAGCTTTAGCCGGACCGATGCCTTGTTTTATTTGCTCCATAAACATATCCGGTTCTTGGACAGTTAAAACCCCTTCAAAGGCAACAGGTACAATCTTGCCGCCATGGCCTTTTGGGCGCTGCCCATCCCTTTTATAAAAATACAAAGGCGGACATGGGCGAACCAACAAACTATCCAATTGCGCCCAGGTTTGCAGCTTGCGTTCTATCCAGTTTTTCTGATCTTCCTCTTTTATCAAAGGCACTCGGTTAGATTTTATAACGCCTTTGCTGTTTTTCCGCTCTTGCTGATCTTTAATCGTTTTAACCGGATTGGCAACCAGCAAAAAGCGCAAACGCTGATTTTTAGGCACGGATAAAGGGTACTCCCGTGTACCTAGCAGCTTGATTTGTTCATTTACAGAACTTGGAGCCATCTCGGACTGCATCAATATGGATGCACCAACCCCCGCTTGTTGTTGCTCGACTCTAAACAAAAAGCGTCTAGGCTTATCGTCCTGGCCTGGAAACAGTAACCACAAATCTTGATGTATTTGGTAAATAGTCTTCGGCTTTCTAAAATCAATAAAGACTTTACTCAAGTACATGTTCGCCTCCTGCACCTAAAATAGTGATTTTTCGGTTGTTAAATTGCCGTACGGTTGTTGCAAACAAGGGTTGGTCGCGCACCATCATAGGTGTGCCTCCAGCCAATTCATGTTCGCTGTAGAGCGTGCCCTGATAAGGCGCAATTTGGCTTAACGCCGCTTGGACATTTTCGGCGCTTATCACGGCTTCATAGAGTGGACGTTGTATCGGGCAAGAACGCCGTCCTAAAAACGGCGTGTAAACAGGCTTTTGGATAGCTTGTTTAATCCTCTCCAAACCATAATAAGCCTTTTCTGTAAATTCCAGTGCCAAGGTAAATTCGGCATCACAGAGATATTCGCGCCGCGACACAATGGCTTCCGGCCTTGGTTTTCCATCGACTTTTCTGGCGTGTTGAACGGTATGAAAGTCGGTGATTTTTTGCATGGACACTGGCAGTTTTGGCAGTGAATTTTCCCGCTGGGCAATTTCGCGCCGGTTAGCCCTGACGGTTAGCTTAAAACTATTATCCAGGGCTTTTAATTCAGCTAAATCCTCTCGTTCTAACCCTAGACACGCGCCCAACAGACCGATAATTGCGCTACGGGTGGGGAAAATCAGGCTGGGGCGATAATCTTCATAGGTATGCCCACCCCACGCCTGCATGGCCCCTTGCAGTTTAATGATGAGAAAGTCTTGCATAGTTTATGCCTTGCCGTCGTTTTGTAGCCATTGCTCCAGTTCGGCTAAGGTTTTTAGGCGTTGATCTTGTATGGTGCAGTCTTCAATGCTGAAAAAACCTGTTGCATCTTGTAAGCCGTAAGCGTCATAAATCCTGTTTTTATAGTCGCAGAAGGCGTTGATTGAGGGTTTACGAAATCCGCCGCTTTTGCCTCTAGCAACGGGTTCTTCAAAGGCGTTGGCCAGGGATATGGGCATGTCGCTTAATGATACGCAGGCAAAGTCGGCAAGGTTGTCTGCGGCTGTGCTGTTACGCTTGGCATTTGGAATAACAGTGGCTAACATGTGCAAAACATGCGCCGCGACTTCTAACGCCTTTTCGCGGCTGATCTCACCCATATTTTCTTGTAATTGGCTCAAGTTGAGCGAAGCATAACGGTAAAATACGCCAGCACTGAATTCTTGGGTATCGAGATGCGCTGAACCAGTATCTCCAGCTTCTTGGGTCAAATCATCAACGGCAGTGAACCAATCGATGTCTCCATCTACTGTGTGAGTCGTGATGACGTGAGCGACGGCAAGAGCAGCATCAACAGATGTCATAATCCCCGATGTCGCCATCCGTCCTGACAAGGCAATATCAACACTGTTTTGGAACGCAGCATTGAATTTTCTGAAACTATCTTTTTTGGTTTCCTTATCCCAAATTTTTTGAAAAGTCTTTTCGTCGTCAATATGCTCAGTCTGAAGTTGCTGATAAAGTTCACAGTACTTTTCGATTTCATAGACTGACCAAGCGGCAACAGCTCCTGATTCGGTGCCTTCGAGCTTTATCCTGTCAACATCATTGCCTTGGCCTTTTTTTACTTTTTCTTCCAATTCTTTAATTTCTTTGACGCCCGCTACTGACATTAATACTACATCAATAACGGTTTCAGGAAATTTGTCTTTCAGCAATTTACGGTATTTGTCCCGAAGTAGAGTCAGTTGTTTGGTGCGTTCCGATGGCTTGCCAAACTGTGTCTCATAAAAGGGAGAAGTACGAAGTGCTCGTTTCAAGCTCTGGCTGGAAATCCGCACCCGCCGAGTGCCACCAAATACGGCTGTTTTTTGCATGCCCATATCATCACGGTTTAAGCATGAAGAGTTATGGGAAATTAGGATATGGTAATTGACAAAGTTTTTATCAGACATGTTGGGTTCCTTGGGTTTGTAATAAGTCATGCAAAAATTCAGGGGCCAAATCGGCACCGTTGGGCCAGACGATAGTGTCAAGTTCGGTGTCTAGTTTGACTTGGCTAAACAGCTTGACATCTTTAAGGGGTTCAAACACCGCTCCCCATAATTCTTTGCTCAAATCAACGGCACCTTCTGCACCGTCGTTAAACTTGAGCCAGAGTTGGTAGTCTTTAAGATGCTTAGCATCGGTAACGTGCAAGATCATTGCGTTTACTCCAAAGGGGCTATGGGTTTTAAAGGCTCTCGTCGTTGGCAGCAGCGCCAGTTGTCCAGTAATTCTTCCTGATGCAAGTCCAGCCATTCCAGCACATGCTTTAGCGCCCGTTTAGGGAACTTTCCCTCTACGACGCCACCATCAATGGTGACGATGATTTCATAATCGCTGTACTTGGCGTGGAAGTGCGGCGGACTGTGGTCTGACCAATACATGGTGATGATAATGCCCAAAAAACGGCTGATGATGGGCATGGTCAGTCTTCTTTGATGTCTTGGGTTTGTGGGGGTGCGGATAGATAAAAATCCTGCATTAAACGGCGTTTACTGCTTTCGCTTTTTTCCTTGGTTTTTCCCCAATGGAATAGCATGTCACCAAATACTGTGTAGTCGATTGTTGCATTTGGCTTTAACTGTAGTAATTGTTGCAGAAGTCGTCTTAGTTGAATTAAGTCTTGAGGATATTCTGATCGTATAACTAGAAATAATCGGCGATCTTTTATTTTTTTTGCTTCGAATAATTTGTAAAGCAATGCCCCAAAACTTTTAGCACCTTCTTTGTGATGAACGAAAGGCAAAAAGTAAACCAGTCGAGCGGCTTGCGAAATGCTATTGGTGGCAAATACGGTATCCTGAATCAGCCGATAAAATACCGGATTAGTCCGTAAATCATCGGCTTCAACTTCACGCCGAATTGATGCTTGCTCGCCGTTGCTTAACGAGTCATATTTTTTAATAAGCCCCACATAATCTTTAGGAAGCGGTTTAATATTCATTATTTCTCCTAAATCAATCCGTTTAACTCAAAACTTAAATCTGACCGTTTTTTTATGATTATTTTTAATCTCTTTGGGTCATGCTCATATGGAATAACAATAGAATCAAAAATTCTTTTGCTTAACTTCACCAGCGATTTTTTTGCCACTGTTATTTGTCCACTGGCTTCGTTCCAGTCGATTGCTTTCAATAACTCATGAATCAAAGGTTCTGATAAGCCATAAAACTGCTCGTCTCCTTGGTTCGCTAATCCTTTAATTCCTATCGCTTTGCCAATTGCATAAAGCTTGCTGTGGAGAATAGATTTACAACTCAAACCCGTGTCAATAATGACATTCAAATGTTGTAAATTCGAATCCCAGCCACTTTTCAATGAATATAATTCATGGCAGCGTTGTAGTATCAACGCCTGCTTATTGCAGTAACCGCCAATTATTAAATCTAAAGGATGCCGTCGAAAAACTTGCTTAAATTGGCTAATAACGGGTGCGGGAGTGTGCCCGCCCTTTTTGCTATCTTCTTCTATAAGAATTGATGATAGATGTGTCCATGCGGGGCTTGTCGTACTAAATGACAAAAAGCTTTCTAACTTTTCGGGCGCGTTTTTATCCTTATTATCAAAAGTCCATTTTCTTGGTGTATGAGGATGCGGCCATACACCGATTACATCAAAATAAAAATCGGAACCAAGACGAAATTCTGATCCGTTTTCCATTATCTCTATTAAAACCGGCAGCCAAAACAGCCCTCTAGTAAAACCAATTTCATGCACATAAATTTTCTTTCGGTTTTTTGAGGTTTCTTTAGATTTTGATTTCTTTATGTATTCATCTAATTGTTCAACTTCCACAATTGGATCAATCCAAACAGGCCTGTTATTTATCGACGGATACAATTTGTTTATAAATTCACGATGCAAAACATTTAACCAAAGCGTTTTTCTTAGTGTTTCGCCTTTAACTAACGTGTTTATCGGAGTAGCACATCGCAACCCTGCCTTTTGCTTTCCTGAGAATCCAGGCGCATTGGTATTCTGATTAAACAACGCAATTGCAATATCGCCCAAATGAGCAGTCTTTATTTCGCCAACCTCATTGAAGAAGGCATGATTATTACCTTCCGGCAATCCTATAAAAAGCTTTTGGATAGGCTGTGTTTTCTCAGCGTTAAACCCTTTGATTTGCATAAAGGGCATTTTAGGGTGGAGCAAGTCAAACCAATCATGAAACGGAGCAATGCCTTTTTCATAATCTTTTTCTGGCATCGGTTCTGACCAACATCGCAGTAAAGCTTTAGAGTCTTCCGGCATTAATACTACTTGCACTATGCAAACAAGAAGTTGCAAGGCTGATAACTCCATATCATCACGAAAGCAGCTTAGTTGCCAGCCTTGCTCTTGTTGATAGCAAAGCAATTGCCTTAGCGATAAACGCTGAAATTCGCCGTTTAGGACTACGGGAATCCAATTATCAATGAGTAAATTCATGCTTTTATTTTCTCCAATCCTTTTGTTTTAGAATAAGTTAATAAACCATTTTCTGACTGATGTTGCCCACTTTCTTGGTCTATCAATTGCATGGGTAAAAAGTAAATTTCATCCTTATCTGGCTTAGGTAAGTAAGATTTCCAGCTTTGCCTTGTTCCAAGAGAATGCCAATTTAAAACCTCCCAATACTGCCAATTTGCTAAAGAATTTAATAAAACCCCTTCTAAAGTAGCTAATTTTCCATCAATTCTAATGACTGGAATCACCGTCAAACTCATTTCTCCGTCACGAGTCAGCATTGAAACTCTATCATCCTCATCAGATACAGGCGTAGTTTGGGAATTCATCATCGTATTAGCTGTGTAGCCTTTGCTTTCTTGCTCTTTATCGAATTCTTTATATGCTTTTTCTATTTTCTCCGGCTCATCACCCCAAGCCTCCTCACAATAAACCCTTTCAATCCAATCCCGATAAGCGGTATAGGTTTTCAAATCCTCTTGGTTTGATTTAAAGACAATTTCCTGATTTTTAAGCAATTGCTCTGTCCGCCATAAAGCCCGTAAATTTTGATAAACATAGTTGCCCGTATCTCCATAAACCGCTTCCGTGGTCGGTATAATCACCACGCAGCGCGGCTGTTCAAAACCTGATGGTCGATTGCGTGAATGCCGATGTAGCCGTCCCAAACGCTGGAACAATAAATCGACCGGACAAAGCTGGGTCAGCATCCAATCAAAATCCAAATCGAGGCTTTGCTCCACAACTTGGGTCGCCACCAAAATCCGCCCACCTTCTGCACGGTGTGGTTCGTCTTTGCCGTAATAACGGCTAATGTCTTGCTCTATGTGTTGGCGGTCGATAAACCGGAACCGTGAATGGAACAAATCAATCGGTATCGTCGTTAATTCGGCGAGTTGTTTGGCGATATGCTGGGCATCAGCAACCAGATTGCAGAGCACGGCGACTTTCGCACCTTGTTCGGCGGCTTGGGCGATTTTTTCCAGTTGTTCGGTGGTTAAAATAAGCTGGTCGGCTGGCCAAGTTTCGACACTAACCACACGTTCGGCAGTCTGTTCGGATTCCGGCAATTTGAAGGGAAGAACTTGCTTGTCAGATGCATGGACGACTAAAGGATAAGCCGGACTTTGCTGTTCAGACGTAATACCCCAGCTTTGCAACAATTTGGCTTTTTGATGATGCGGCAATGTTGCCGACAATAAAATAACGCTGCCAGCGGCTTGCTTTTGGCGTTCTAGCACCTTGGCCAATAGCCCGTACATGTAGGCATCGTAAGCGTGGACTTCGTCAACAATCAAAATACTTTTTTGAATGCCGAAACCTCGCACGAACTGATGGCGCACGGGCAATACCGATAACAAGACTTGGTCGATGGTGCAAACGCCAATCTGCCCTAGAAACGCCCGTTTTTTGCTTGCGCCCAGCCATTCGGAACATTGCACAGCGGCCTCTTCCGCGCCTTGGGCGGTCAATCGGCTGTTTGCCAGAATTTTTTCAAAATCAGAGTTCAATCTGCTTTTGCCATGCGCCAACACGACATTGGCACCGCCCTCAAACAATTTGTCGGCAACCTCTTGTAAACGCTTCAACATGGCGTTGGCTGTTGCTTGGGTGGGCAAAGCGAAGATAATACCGCCGCCAAAACTAGGTTCAGACGTCAATAATTTGGCGGCATACGCTAACGCGGTTTCGGTTTTGCCTGAACCCGTGGGGGCTTCGATGAGCGTTAAGCCTTGTGCCAGCGGGAATTGCTCGACCAGTATTTGTAGCCCTTGCGGCGTGTAGTTAGGGAATAATGCCGCCATGCCGCCTTGGCCTTTCACTTTTGCCAATAGGCCGAAAGCGTTTAGGGCGTTAGTAGCACACGGAAGGCGCGAGTCAAAATAAGCTTGTAAATCGGGTTCAATTGTCGCTTGATAAGGGAAGTATTCCGTTGATGAGCCTACCCAATCACAGACGCTACAAAATCCAGCCAACATGGTAGGAAAGTTTTCCGGTATATCGTCAAACTTCAATCCCACGGGTTTCAAAAAGAGCTGTTTTAGGGTTTGTACCCATTCGATACGGGCTTGTCGGTCTTGCTGTTTTATATCTTCGCTTACTTGTGGTTCTCTCAATCGTTGATTGTTAGGAATGCAGCCATGATGGCCTGCTACTTGCTGAATCCAGTTCATTGCATCATTTTCAACAATACAATTAAAACCATAATCGGCTACTTCTTTTTTAAACCATTCATAGCCGCTACCGCCATGATCGTATGGGTCTTTATAATCGAATTTCGCTTTAGTCAGAGCATAGTTTTCTGGCTGCAATTGCCCGATTGCTTCTGATGATTTCATCTGAAAACGAATATCGAATTTACCCAAATCATGCAGGCAGATAAAAAACATCAGCCAAGCTTTGGCTTGGGCTTCCGTCTCCAATTGCGTGGATTGCGTAAATTGTTGACGCAGAGACGGGCTATTTACCCACCAAACATCCGCTACCGCCGCCACATCCAAACAATGATAAGGCAGCAAGTGATAAGCGGCATAATCTGCTTGTTTGTATTCCCATTTTTCTTTTCCTGTTTTTTTGTCCTCCTTTTTTGCCCATTCGTCCAAGTCGCTTAAATGCAATTGGTTTTCAGATTTTTCAAGGCGTTTAGCCAACTGAGATTTAAATTGGCCAAAAATTTCATTTTTATCCTGGCCAGTACAATACGCCACTTTAAGCGCGTCATTTTCAGCCTTGCCCCAATACGGGTGATACGGGTGATACAACGCATTTGTCATTTTCAGTCCTATATTTGTTGCTAATTTGGGCAATGTATACTTTGAACGGTCAGCTTTTCTATTTTAGGAATCAATCACTTAGCTTTAGCCCTGCGTCAAGCTGAAGGGTCGCCGCGAGCCGCATGGGACGGCTCTCGTGGGTTGGAAGGGTAGGGGGTTAAAATAAGCTATCCCACATCTTATCGACTTTTTTGATGATGTCGTCAGACATGGCGATGGTTCTGCCCCATTCCCTGTTGGTTTCGCCCGGCCATTTGTTGGTGGCGTCAAAACCGACTTTAGAGCCTAAACCGGACACGGGGGAGGCGAAATCCAAGTAATCAATCGGCGTGTTTTCTAATATCGTCAAGTCCCGGGCGGGATCCATGCGCGTGGTCATTGCCCAGATCACATCTTGCCAGTTGCGCACATCAACATCGTCATCGACGACAATCACAAACTTGGTGTACATAAACTGGCGCAAATAAGACCAGGTGCCCAGCATCACCCGTTTGGCGTGGCCGGCGTATTGTTTTTTCATGCTGATGACGGCCATGCGGTAGGAACAGCCTTCGGGGGGCAGGTAAAAATCGACAATTTCGGGGAATTGTTTTTGCAGGATAGGCACGAACACTTCATTGAGGGCGACGCCCAAAATGGCGGGTTCATCGGGTGGCCTGCCGGTAAAAGTGCTGTGATAAATGGGCGCTTGGCGTTGGGTGATGCGCTCGATGGTAAACACAGGGAATTCATCGACTTCGTTGTAATAGCCGGTGTGGTCGCCAAACGGCCCTTCGGCGGCGGTTTCGCCCGGGTAGATAAAGCCCTCCAGGACAATTTCGGCGCTGGCGGGCACTTGCAGGTTGTTGCTTAGGCATTTGGCGACTTCGGTTTTGCTGCCGCGCAACAAACCGGCGAAGGCGTATTCTGACAGCGAGTCGGGCACGGGGGTGACCGCCGCCAAGATGGTTGCCGGGTCAGCGCCTAGCGCTACGGCCACCGGAAAGGGTTGGCCAGGATGGGCTTGTTGCCATTCGCGAAAATCCAGCGCCCCGCCACGATGTGCCAACCAGCGCATAATCACTTTGTTTTTGCCAATGACTTGTTGGCGGTAAATGCCCAGGTTCTGGCGGTCTTTATGCGGGCCTTTGGTGATGACCAGCGGCCAAGTGATGAGTGGCCCGGCATCATCGGGCCAGCAGGTTTGGATGGGATAATCGCCCAAATCAATCTCATCGCCAATCCGCACCAATTCCTGGCAGGGCGGTTCTTTAATGAGCTTAGGCGCCATATTTAGCACTTGCTTAAAAACGGGTATCTTTTCAATGGCGTCCCGCATACCTTTGGGCGGTTCGGGTTCTTTTAAGTAAGCCAACAATTCGCCGATGCCGCGTAATTCGGTGACGGATTCGGCACCCATGCCCATAGCGACACGGCGCGGTGTGCCAAACAAATTGGCCAGCACCGGAATGTTTGAGCCTAGCGGCGTTTCAAACAACAGTGCCGGGCCGCCTTGCTTTAACACGCGGTCGCAAATTTCCGTCATTTCCAGATGTGGGTTGACGGGTACGGTGATCCGTTTTAACTCACCTTGTTTTTCAAGCTGTTTGATGAAGTCGCGTAGGTCTTTGTATTGCATAGTCTTGTGTTTGTGATGGGAAATAGGGGGGTGGGGCTTATTGCAGATACGCTGCAACTGCACGGTGGCGGGAGTTTAATACAAACTAAGCGATTAAATCCTAGAAAAATGTGTGCGGCACGTTACCGGATTAAGATCTGGCAGGTTTCAAAAATCTGGGTAGTTGTAAAAATGGTACTGCTATTTTGGGATAGTGGGTTAAATGTGGTGGTTGGAGTACAAGCCTTGGCCTGTACAGAGGCAAACCCAGGTTTGCACTCCCGCTTATCAACGTGCAACTACAGATTTAACCCACCACCCTGCTATTTTGGAAGCAAAAAACAGGTTTTTTGACACCGCTGCCACTTAAGCATTTGAATGTTTACCACTACCAAAATCAGGGTGTTGGCTACCGCTTTTTGGCCAAACCTTCGGTTTTCTGTCCCGCCACGGCCTTAAGAACCTGTACAATTATTGTGGGGGGCGGCCTTCCCGTCCGTGATAATTACTTACTTTCCCTATAATTACACAACATAATGAAAAGATTCTTTTTACTGGTTATTGTGATCTGGCGCCAACAATTAAAGCTTTTAGTCACCGCAGCGTTTATTGGCGCAATTATCGGGGTGTTTGTGTTGGCGCCAAGTTATGACTATATCAATGCCCGCGAGCAGACGGCAGACCCGCTGTCATCACTTGGGTATGTGTTCAGTCAGGTCAAAGATATGCTGACGGGACGAATTTCCTATAATGATCTGATGTTAATCACGTTTTATGCAGAAATCGGGGCGATGATTGGCGTGTTATCGCTGGTTTTGTATAAAGTCATACATAAACGGTTTGCCCATATAGACCGCTTAAAATTGGAACTGGACAAGGATTTGCCGTCGATTATCAGGCAGGGCGAAGGCCCATATTTGGAGTTTAAATCGTCGTTGCGTTGGGATATGGCCGAATCACGCATTAACCGCTCATTGGAGGGCGTCATTTTAAAAACGTTGGCGGGATTTTTTAACAGCTATATTGGCGGGACATTGCTGATTGGCGTTGCTGACAACGGTGAGATTATCGGCTTGGAAAAAGATTACCAGACCTTAAAAAAACCGGATCAGGACGGCTTTGAGCAGTCATTGATGACGGCCATATCGGCACATCTGGGCGCCGATCTTTGCCCTTTTGTCCACGTCCTGTTCCATGTTGTTGACAATAACGACGTTTGCCGGCTTATCGTTTCGCCCGCCAACAGGCCGGTGTTTTTAGAGCATGGCAACACGCCCAAATTCTATGTCAGGACGGGCGGCGCGACGCGTGATCTGAATATTAAAGAAGCATTGGGCTATGTGTCCAAACGCTGGAAGTGAGACGTTATAAGTGGGCAATCATAAATTCTTTAACCCAACTATCGTAGGGGTGGCCACTTAAACCTAAGCTGAAAATGGCTGATTGACGCCTGGGCAAATATAATCCATAATTTTTGTGTGGTTAAATTAAAATTATAAATAATGAGGAGAGTATTATGTCTTTGATAACTTGGACAGCCAACCAATACGGCACCAATGTCGGTTTTGCCGATGAAGAGCACCAAATTTTATTTGCCAAACTTAATAAATTATATGATCTGGCAACGGGCGGTGCCGAGCGTTCAGCCGTGGGCACGCAATTGGATGATTTGATCGCCTATGTCGTGGATCATTTTGCCCACGAAGAAAAAGAAATGCAGGCTAAAGGCTTTGATGGCTATCCGGCACATAAAATGGAACATGATGCGCTGGTTGGCATTTGCGCAGGTTTACAAACAAAATTCCATGCCGGTGAAGCAGATGTCACTGAAGAGGTCGGGCAAATGGTTAAAGGCTGGTTAGATAGCCACATCCCTACCTTTGATATGGCTTATGCCGGCGCGTTGAATAGTTAATCGCTACGTTGTAGTTGCGGCAAATAAATAAAAGGGCGGTCATTCCGCCCTTTTTTATGGGTTGTCAGTATTGTCAATCAAAGGTTAATCCTGCACCCCATCTGCTCATTTATAGGGCAGGAACAGCTTATTATTTTGAGCGGCGTAGCCGCTTTTAAAATACGATCTAAGGTATTATAGTCGGTTAACTTTTATCATTCTTGACCCCACTAAAGCCGCTTCATGTCCCCCGAATTTGTCCATTTAAGATTGCACACCGAATTTTCCCTAGTTGACGGAATTGTAAAAATCAAACCACTGGTCAAGCGTTTGGCAGAGCTTAATATGCCGGCGGTTGCCGTCACTGACCACGCCAATTTATTTTCTTTGGTCAAGTTTTATAAAGCCGCAAGCGGGCAGGGCATCAAACCGGTGGTCGGCGCCGATGTGCTGGTGTTTAATCCCGAAGAACCGGCAACGCCTTACCGGTTGACCTTGTTGGTCAATCATCAACAAGGCTATATCGCTTTAACGGAACTGATTTCCAAAGCTTATCAGGAAGGCCAGCATCAAGGGGTGCCGATGCTGCAACGCGAGTGGCTGGAACAAAACCATCATGGCCTGATTGCTTTGTCCGGCGCAATGGCCGGTGATATAGGCAAAGCGTTGCTGGCCGAAAACACCGAAGCCGCAAAGCAACTGGCGGGTTACTGGAGCGCTTTATTTGCGCAAAGCTTTTATCTGGAGCTGCAACGGGTCGGCAAGCCGGATGAAGAACGCTATATTGCCGCCGCCGTCGAACTTGCCCTGGCTATGGATTTGCCGGTTGTCGCGACTAACGATGTCCGTTTTTTGTATCGGGAAGATTTTGCCGCCCATGAGGTGCGTGTTTGTATTAATCAGGGACGGGTGCTTGATGACAACCGACGTCCCAAAGACTACACCGAACAGCAATATTTGCGCAGTAGCGAAGAAATGCAGGCATTGTTTGCCGACATACCTGAAGCGCTGGCAAACAGCGTGGAAATTGCCAAACGCTGTAATTTAACCCTGACGTTAGGGGAAAACTTCTTGCCCGATTATCCCGTACCGCCGGGCATGACACTGGCCGGACTGATGGCGGATGAAGCCCGCAAGGGTCTGGATGAGCGCTTGCTACAGTACCCTGCGGTCGGCAAAGGTTCGGATGCCGAAAACCGCGTGGCGTATTATGAGCGCTTGGACACTGAGCTTAAGGTCATTAACGCGATGGGCTTTCCCGGTTATTTCATGATTGTCGCGGACTTTATCCAATGGGCCAAAAACAATGGGATTCCGGTAGGGCCAGGGCGGGGTTCGGGTGCGGGGTCGCTGGTGGCTTACGCGCTAAAAATCACCGATTTGGACCCGATTGAATTTGATTTGCTGTTCGAGCGGTTTTTAAATCCTGAACGGGTTTCGATGCCCGACTTTGATATTGACTTCTGCATGGACCGCCGCGATGAAGTCATCAATTATGTTGCCGAGCATTATGGCCGCGACCATGTTGCCCAGATCATCACCTACGGTTCTATGGCGGCCAAGGCGGTGATCCGTGATGTCGGGCGGGTGCTGGGGTTTTCTTATGGTTTTGTTGACCGTCTTGCCAAGCTGATTCCGTTTGAAATCGGCATGACGTTGACCAAGGCGTTAAACGACAGCCCTGACCTTAAACAGCTTTATGACAACGAGGAAGAGGTTAGGTCGCTGATTGATATGGCGATGTCATTGGAAGGGACGGCGCGTAATGCCGGAAAACATGCCGGTGGTGTGGTGATTTCGCCGACCAAGCTGACCGATTTTACGCCGTTGTACTGCGAACAAGGCGGCGGCAATTTGGTCACGCAGTTTGACAAGGACGATGTGGAAGCCGTCGGCCTGGTCAAGTTTGACTTTTTGGGTTTGCGGACGCTGACGATTATTGACTGGGCCTTGCAGACCATAAACCGTAAAAATGGCCAAACCGGCGTGCCGCTGGTGGATATAACCAAAATTCCCCGCGATGACGCCAAAAGCTACGAGTTGTTAAAAAATGCCCGCACCACGGCAGTTTTCCAGCTTGAATCACGGGGCATGAAGGAGCTGATTAAAAAGCTCAAGCCGGACTGCTTTGACGATATTATCGCCTTGGTGGCGTTGTTCCGTCCCGGGCCGTTGGAATCAGGCATGGTCGATGACTACATCAATGTCAAGCACGGTGCTAAAGCTGAATATGCGCATCCCTTGTTGGAGCCGATTCTCAAACCGACCAACGGCGTTATTTTGTACCAAGAGCAGGTGATGCAAATTGCCCGTGAGTTGGCGCTATATACGCTAGGCGGGGCGGACATGCTGCGCCGGGCGATGGGTAAGAAAAAACCGGAGGAAATGGCCAAGGAGCGGGATAAGTTTACCGTCGGGGCGATAGAAAATAAGGTGGACGAAAAAATCGCCACTTACGTGTTCGACTTAATGGAGAAATTCGCCGGCTACGGTTTTAACAAATCGCATTCGGCGGCGTATGCGCTGGTTGCTTACCAAACGGCCTGGCTGAAAGCGCATTATCCGGCGGCTTTCATGGCGGCGGTGTTGTCGTCAGATATGGACAACACGGATAAAGTGGTGGTGCTGATAGAGGAATGCCGGCAAATGAAGCTGGTTATTTGCCCGCCCGCGATCAACATATCGGAACATAAGTTTACGGTTAATGACGCCAACGAGATTGTTTATGGCTTAGGCGCGATCAAGGGCGTCGGTGAGTCGGCTGTTGAAGAAGTCATCATTAACGAAAGAAATCAAAATGGCCTATTTTTAGGGTTGTACGATTTATGCAAGCGCGTCGATTTAAGGAAAGTCAACCGGCGGGTGTTGGAGGCTTTAATCAAAGCTGGTGCGTTTGATGAGTTCAATCGCTGCCGCGCCAGTCATCTTGCCGAGCTTCCCGTTGCGTTAAAAGTCGCCGAACAACACGGGAAAATGGCGCAAACCGGGCAAAACGATTTGTTTGGGTTATCGGTTAACACGGCTGTGGATATGGAGGTGGCCACCGATACCGACGCTTATTCGACGGTGGTGGAACCTTGGTCAGAAAATGAGCGTTTAGATGCCGAAAAATCAATCTTGGGCTTGTATCTTACCGGTCACCCTATTACCCAATACGAACCTGAATTAAAGCAATTCACTAATGGCAGCATAGCCAGCTTGCTGGAGACTGTGGAACGCTCACGCGGTAACATCACGGCACGGGTTGCCGGTCTAGTGGTGGATGTGCGCACCCGCCAGACCAAAAACGGTAAAACGATGGGTTTTGCGACACTTGACGATAGGACCGCAAGGCTTGAGTGCGCAGCCTTTGGCGATATATACGATCAATACCGGGGTATTTTTGTCCGCGATAAGTTGCTGATTGCTGAAGGTGCGGTGGCGGTTGACAGTTTTTCCGGTGCGTTGCGCTTAACGGTGGAAAAACTTTATGACATTGGCCAGGCCAGGGAAGCTTTTGCACGGGCTATCCACTTAACTTGGGCGGCAACGGAAAATGCCCGGCACACCCGTGTTTTTGTGAAGCAGTTGGAAGCCGTTTTGCTGCCTTTCAGGGGTGGTAACTGCCCTGTCGATATTGATTACAGCTCACAGTTTGCCAAGGCAAGCCTACGGTTTGGCGATGACTGGCGGGTACACCCTGATGATGAGTTGATAAGCAGGTTGCAGGCTTTGCCGGAAATTGCTGCGGTGGTGGTTAAATATCGCTAAAAGCGGTCTTGTAGGATGATGTCTGGCCGTCCCTACAAAGTCTAAGGGGATGCCTATGAAAATAGTTCTCCGGTAAAATTTTCCGCTCGTGCTGGGCTTTGTCGAAGGACGGGCGAAAAATCCAGGATAATGCGCCCACCCGTTCGTGCTGAGCTTGTCGAAGCATAAGCGGGTGGACGTGCGTTAAGGGCAGTTATTTTTGACGGAATCCTAACCGCATTAATGTGTTTCGGAATCCGGGTTTGTTTCTGCAACAACTTTAGGTGAAGCTGGTTCAGTGGCCTCCGGCTGGCTATTGGCGTCGGCCTGATCGCTAACAATAGGGCGGGGTTCTTCGGGTGCAGCCACAGCAACTTGAGCAGGAGCCTCTACTTTTGCGCCATTTTCCACATTGTCTTCGGGTTTAGGTTCAGGCGTCTTGGCGTTTTCAATATCCCTATGTTCCTTCTCAGCCGATGGTACGGAAAATGGCGCCGGTGCTTTCGGTTCAGCAACAATGGCGTTAACCTCAGTTTGCTGGGCGTCGATGTGTTCTGCAGGTTGGATCATGTCAGTGTGGGTCTGGACATCCGGTTTTATGGATGTTTCATGGTGTTCCGGTTGTCCGGCGGCGGCAAAAGGTTCGGCTGGGGCAGGCGATCCTGTGTGCGGGTTAGTTTCCGTGTCGGCGTCGGTTTCGGCAAAAAAATCATGGTCGCCATTTTCCGTGCCGTTTTCCGGTTTTTTGTAGTTAGGATTACGTGGTCTCCTGCGGTTAGGCCCGCGCCTGGAGTTGGTCTTCTTGATGCTGGGTTTGGTTTGTTCATCGTTGGTTAGCGGCGCTTCGGTTGCCGTAAGCTCTATTGCAACGCTAGCTTCAGCGATTTCTTCAACGGGCTGCACAGCTTCTTCTTTAGTCTCTGGTGCTCTTACGAGCGGCAGGTTGGGCCGGACGTTTCTGCCCGACACTTTAAAGTTGGTGCTACGGGATACCGCCGCTTCACCCTGTTCTTTTTCCTGTTCTGTGGCGGCAACCGGGCTACCGTTGCGGTTGCGGCTGCTCTGGTTTCTGTTGCGCCTGTTGTTACGCGATTTATACGGGGATGCTTCAGTTGTCGGCTTAATTTCTTCGGTTTCCGCCGGTTGCAAGGCCTCTTTTTGTTCTGCTGCGGGCGGCTCGGCAGTTTGCACAGGCTCGACGCCTATGACCTCGACCAATTTGTGCCAGAAGCGCTTGATCAGGCTGGCGGTTTCGTTGTTATTGTTTTGTACCGGCTCAGGCATGTCATGCAGAAATTCTTTGACGACCGGTTTGTCAATTTTGGGTTTTAACTGTTGCGCAAACGCCGGTAAAGTAATGTCTTCCTCTTTGATTTGCAGATAGCTGGGTTTTTCATCTGCGACATCTTTTTCTTTAATACGCTCAATATCATAAGCGGGTGTTTCCAGATGCTTGCTAGGCAAAATGATAATGCCGACTTTTAGGCGTCCTTCAATTTGTTCAATCGCATGGCGTTTTTCATTTAACAGGAACGTCGCGCATTCAATCGGCAAATGGGCGATGACTTTTTCGGTGCCTTTTTTCATTGCTTCTTCTTCAAGAATCCGCAACACCGATAAAGCGACCGATTCAACATTACGGATGGTGCCTTGGCCTTTGCAACGCGGGCAGGGCAGTTGCGTGGAATCGCCTAATGAGGGGCGCATCCGTTGCCGTGACATTTCCAGCAAACCAAACCGGGAAATACGGCTGGTCTGAATACGTGCGCGGTCCAGTTTAAGCGCGTCACGCAAATGGTTTTCGACAATACGCTGGTTTTTATTCGATAGCATGTCGATAAAATCAATGACAAACAACCCGCCTAAGTCGCGCAACCGGAGCTGCCGGGCAATTTCATCTGCGGCTTCTATATTAGTGTTTAACGCCGTTTCTTCAATATCGCTGCCTTTGGTGGCGCGTGCCGAGTTTATGTCGATTGAAGTCAGGGCTTCGGTGTGGTCAATAACAATTGAGCCGCCGGAAGGCAGTGACACTTCACGGCCATAAGCGATTTCAATTTGTGATTCAATCTGGTAGCGGTTAAACAAGGGGACGGCATCCTGATACAGCTTTGCCTTGGGCAAAAAATGCGGCATGACTTGCTTGAGGAAGTTTTGCACTAAGGCAAATGAATCTTTGTTGTCAATCAGGATTTCATCTATGTCGCCACGCAGATGGTCGCGTAACGCCCTGATAATGACATTGCTTTCTTGGAAGACTAAAAACGGGGCGGTTTGCTCGTTGGAGGAGCGCTCAATGGCTTCCCAAAGCTGCATCAAATAATTTAAATCCCATTGCAGTTCTTCGGCGTTTTTGCCGCAACCGGCGGTTCTGACGATTAAGCCCATGTTGTCAGGGATTTCTAGCGAAGCCATGACTTCGCGCAATTCACTGCGGGTTTCGCCTTCGATACGCCGCGAAATGCCGCCTGCTTTCGGATTATTAGGCATTAATACCAAGTAAGTGCCGGCCAAACTGATGTAGGTTGTCAACGCCGCGCCTTTATTGCCTCGCTCCTCTTTTTCAATCTGGACAACAATTTCTTGACCCTCTTTAATCAAGTCCTTAATGGCCGGACGGCGGCCATCATTTTCAACGCCATCTTGTAGCTGACGGTAAGAAGGGGAAATTTCCTTAAAGGGCAAAAAACCGTGTTTTTCGGATCCGTAGTTGACAAATGCGGCTTCTAGGCTAGGCTCTACGCGGGTTATTATGCCTTTGTATATATTAGATTTTTTTTGTTCTTTTGAGGGGACTTCTATGTCAAAATCATAAAGTTTTTGACCGTCTACCAAAGCAACCCGCAGTTCTTCTGCCTGCGTAGCGTTGATAAGCATTCTTTTCATTTTATATCCTTGTAGTGATCCTGCTCCATTATCAGATTTTAATAATCAGACGAGGCAAAGCCAACTTTAAAGCCTGTGCGGCAAGTTATTTTAGCTAGAGCGCGTTGGCGTTAGATTGCGCGCTTAGGTTAAAGAGTAGCTTGAGCTTCAACAAGCGATGACAATGATTGAAATCAAGCCACTGTTGCCAGTCTTAGCGGTAAATTCTGTTGTTAAGCAGGAGTTAAAAATCGTGCGTCAAGGGTCGAACGATGAACCCGAAAAAATCTTGCGATGCGGCTTGTAGTGCACAAGCTTAAATAAATCGCTCTGTTTTGAGACTGCTGTTATCTGCCATTACCAGTCTATCAACCGCTACTTTCCGATAAACTAAGTCGGGATAATGGGATTATAAAACGGCAATAGCAGACAAATACTTCCGCTTTTGTTCAGTTTTTCGATTGAAAACTGCTCCGCGTAGTATGTTTTTTAATAAAACCTGACTAATATAGCAACCTTATTGTCCCACTTCAATTTTAAAGCATTGAAAGCTGTTTAAAAATGCCGCAAGCTAGTTCAGGACAAGGTGAAAAAGCGCGAAAAATGTGGGCGTGTATGGTATACATGAAGTTTTTTGGCGCTTTTTCAACGCTGTCATGGGCGACGCTGTAGTTTTTAAACAGCTTCTTAAACCTGATAGGATACTGGTATTATCACCTTATGAACACAGCAGAACACAGCGCAGCCCCTATTGTTCAAGTGGTTGAAATCACTGAAGACAACAGTGATCAACGGCTGGATAATTTTTTAATCACCCGTTTGAAAGGTGTGCCTAAAAGCCGCATTTACCGGATAGTCCGTAAAGGTGAGGTTAGGGTCAATAAAGGCCGCGTCGATGTCAATTACCGTTTAGTGGTTGGCGACATGGTCAGAATCCCACCCGTCAGGGTCGCGGAAAGGACAGCGGAGTCATTTGTCGCCCAAGGTCTGAAAGAACTTTTACAGCAGGGTATTTTGTTTGAAGATGACGTCCTGTTAATTATCAACAAGCCGGCCGGTTTTGCTGTGCATGGCGGCAGCGGCGTCACTTCAGGCATTATCGAAGGCTTACGGCTAATCAGGCCTGAAGCGCATTTTTTGGAACTGGTGCACCGGCTTGATAAGGATACGTCCGGCTGTTTGTTAATCGCCAAAAAACGTTCAGCCTTAAGGCAATTGCACGATCTTTTTCGCGATGACCACGTTCACAAGACTTATCTGGCGCTGTTGGCAGGGCAATGGGCAAGAAAAAAATTGCTTGTCAATGCACCGTTGCAAAAAAATGTCAGTCAGGGCGGTGAACGTATGGTGGTGATTAGCCAATCTGGCAAGGCCGCTGAAACGTCCTTTGTGCGTTTGCAGCTTTTCCGCGATGCAACCTTGGTTGAGGCTTCACCAAAAACTGGGCGCACCCACCAAATCCGTGTCCACGCGGCAAGCTTGGGGCATCCTATTGTCGGCGATGACCGCTATGGCTTGGATGAAGTCAACAAAAGCTTTAAAACCCGCGGTTATAAACGCATGTTTTTACATGCCGCCACGTTAAAATTCCGACATCCCATCACAGGTGCATTATTGGCAGTTTCAGCCCCTTTACCTCAGCAACTCGATCAATTACTAAAAAAAGAACCATCAAAACATGAAACATTAAGTTATGAAAAATAGATTTGATTTGATCATATTTGATTGGGACGGCACTCTGATTGACTCTATCGATTGGATCACCCATTGCTTACAAACTGCTGGCGCACGTTGCGGTTGTGCCGTCCCTGAACGCCAAGCGGCTAAAGATGTCATTGGCTTAAGCATTGATAAAGCCATGCGGGCTTTATTTCCCGAAGCCGATGAAACAATCCGGGCGCAATTGGTCAGCCACTACAGCCAAGAATATTTTTCTAAGCAAATCAGCGGCGATGATTTGTTTGCTGGGGTTTATGACATGTTGGTCCAATTAAAAGCATTAGGCTACCAGTTAGCCGTCGCCACCGGAAAAACCCGCGCCGGATTGGATGAAGCATTAACGGGCACGGGAACGGCCGAATTGTTTTGCGCAACACGCTGCGCTGATGAAACAGCGTCCAAACCTGATCCCCGAATGCTTAACGAAATTATGCGGCATGCCAATGTCGCCAAAGAGCGCACGTTAATGGTGGGCGATTCTATCCATGACCTGCAAATGGCGCTGAATGCCCAAATAGCGTCAATAGGCGTGTCATGTGGTGCGCATTCCGAAGCATTTTTGCAACACTATCAACCGTTATACTGCTTGCGCGAGCCAACGCAGTTATTGGAATTAATCTAGGATTAACACAAATGGAAACTCAACAAGACAATAAAACACAGACAGAATACGTGCCGCCTTTAGGCTGGGAACGTGAGGTGATAGAAAAGCTGGCTTTTGCGGCGATTAATGAGCAGAAAAGGACGCGGCGCTGGGGGATTTTCTTTAAGGGTCTGCTGTTTTTATATCTGATTGGGCTTGCGTGGCTGGCCGTGTATCCCAAGATAAAAGCCGATTTTGGCACGGTTAGCGAGGGCCATACCGCAGTTATCAATGTGGTTGGAATGATTGCCGAGGACAAGCAAGCCAATGCCGCCGATATTATTGAAAGCTTGCGGGATGCGGTTAAGGACACAAACACTAAAGGCATTATTTTGCATGCCAATTCACCAGGCGGCAGTCCGGTACAGTCGGCCTATGTTTATGAAGAAATAAGGAAAATTAAAAAAGAACATCCGAAGCTGCCCATTTATGCAGTCGTCAGTGATGTGTGCGCGTCGGGTTGCTATTACATTGCCGCCGCCGCCGATAAGATTTTTGTCAATCAGGCCAGTTTGGTCGGTTCGATAGGGGTGCTCATGGATGGCTTTGGTTTTGTTGACACTATGCAAAAGATGGGCGTAGAGCGGCGCTTACTGACAGCCGGTGCGCATAAGGCGATGCTGGACCCCTTTTCGCCACCTAAAGAAGATGAAACCCGTTATATGCAAGGCTTGCTGGAGCAGGTGCACCAGCAATTCATCAACGCGGTAAAAACTGGCCGTGGTGAACGTCTTAAAGAAACCCCCGAGCTGTTTTCGGGCTTGGTTTGGACGGGCGAAGCGGGAGTTAAACTGGGCATTGCCGACGATTTTGCTAGTGAAGAAACCGTTGCTAAAGAAGTTATTGGCGCAGAAAAGCGGCTTAACTTTACCCGGCAAGAACGTTTGATTGACCGGATAGCAGGAAAATTAGGCGCTGCTTTTGGCCAAGCTATTGGTAGCGTCGTGCAAATGCCCGCATTGCGTTAAATTAAGCGGGGATTCAGGTTGGCTGGTCAAGATAGCAACAGCCGCAAGATTTTGTTTCCTTAAATAAAAAATGCTGTGCGATGGCGACTTGCCGAAGGGCATTGCGATAAGCGGGTTAGGTGGTGCCTAATCTGTAACGGTTTATTGGTTGCTGCATGTGCATGTCGGGATAAACCGCCCAACAACAATTATGGCTTTACCATTACCGTTGATTGGGCCCCATAAACGGCGGGCAATCGGCGGTGGCTTTTAAAGCACGTTTTTAATAACAAATGTTATCCCGATGGGCTTTTCCGTGGCTTCGCCCATCGGGTGACGCCAATTCGGCTTATGCTCTGGAATGGTATGAGAAACTTAATTAATGCGGCTGTGATGATGTTTCTTATTGCCCACAGCTGTTTTGCAGATGATAAAAATAGTGAAGCCGGCAGCCGTTTGGAACAGATCAGCTTGGAACAAGCCACCCGGCTTATTATCACTAAGGATGGCAGCAACCGTGTGCTGGGTGCGCGGACTGTGGACATGGACGGGAAATATATACACATTATTAAAGTGTTAACCCCCAAGGGGCGTATCCGGCATTATAAAATTGCGGCCGGAACTGGCGAAATGCTCAATTGACACAGTAAACGGATTATCAAAATAACCATGCGTATTCTTATCGTTGAAGATGAAGTCACTCTTTGCAGACAAATGCAACATTATTTTGCCGATAAAGGGTTTGCGGTCGATACCGCCCACACCGGTGGCGATGGCTACTACATGGGCAAGGAATATCCTGTGGACGCGGCGATTATCGATATTGGCTTGCCTGATTTTTCAGGCATCGAGCTTATCAAACGCTTGCGCAAAGATAAGGTCGGCATACCGATTTTGGTGCTGACGGCTAGAAGCCGCTGGCAGGAAAAGGTGGAGGGTTTGGAAGCGGGTGCTGATGATTATCTGGTCAAGCCATTCCAGTATGAAGAGTTGCTTGCCCGTATCAACGCATTGATAAGACGTTCGGCCGGGCAAGCGCATCCGGTTTTGAGCCATGACAATATTGAACTGGACACTATCGCCCAAGAAGTTTTTGTCTCCGGCGAAAAACTGGAATTGACCGCTTACGAATATAAGGTATTGGAATATCTTATGCTCCGTAAAGGCGAGCTTATTTCAAAATCGGTGTTGACCGCCCATATTTATGATGAGGATTTTGACCGTGACAGCAATGTCATTGAAGTCTTTATCGGTCGCCTTAGAAAAAAACTGGATCCTGATGGTAGCCGTAAACCAATCGAAACTTTGCGTGGACGTGGCTACCGCATTTCGGCTTCGGCATCCTGATTAGCGGTTGTAAGTGCATACTAAGTCGCTAAGTTTCCGCTTATTGCTTGCCGAGGGTCTTGTTTTGACCGTTTTCTTTGCGTTGGTTGCCGTAGCGCTTGAGCAAGGGTTTCGGGAAAGCGCCGAAAAATCATTACAAGAACGTCTACAAATTCAGGTTTACTCGCTGCTGTCAGCCGCCGAACTTGATAATGCGGGGGGGCTGGTAATGCCGCCCGCTTTGCATGAACCCCGGTTTGCCAATCCTGGCTCCGGGCTTTACGGCTTTATCCAGCAAGTCGAAAAACAGGGCAAAAAATTAATCTGGCGTTCCCCTTCGGCAATTGGTTTGGATGTGCTCGACCCGCCTGAATTGACGGCGGGCAACTCGATTTTTTTATTCGGCCCACATAACCGTTATGTGCTGCATTATGATGTTATCTGGCAAAATGCGGCCGGTGTTGAGCGTGAATATATTTTCACGGTTGCAGAAGACGCCCAGTTCGTTGTCAATCAAGTGCAACAACTGGAGAATACCCTACGGTTTTGGTTATCGGTCATCGCGGTGGTGTTGGTTTCCATCCAGTTTATGGTGTTGCGCTGGAGTTTGAAACCGTTGCGCAATATCGTCCAAGACTTAGAAGCGATAGAACAGGGTAAAAAGAACAGCCTTGATGGTCAGTATGCAACTGAATTACAAGGTTTAGCGGGCAATTTGAACGCGTTTATCAGCATTGAGCGCGCGCATCTTGAACGTTACCGCAACAATTTAGCCGATTTGGCACATAGCTTAAAAACACCATTAGCCATATTACGGGGCTGTACCGAATCGTTCAACGCCGATACGGCGACGGTGAAAGAGCAAATTTCCCGTATGGATAAAATCGTTGAATATCAATTGCATCGTGCTGCCGCCAAAGGCGAGCATAAGGCGATTAAAAAAGTCGATTTGTCCGCTATCATCCAGAAAATAACCGCATCCCTCAGTAAAGTTTATGTCGATAAACAGCTAGCTATTACCCTCAGTGTGCCTGATGTGTGCCTGATTTATTGCGAAGAAGGCGACCTTTATGAAATAGTGGGCAACCTCGTAGATAATGCCTGCAAATGGTGCCACCACACGGTCAACATCAGTGTTTCGCTAAACCAGCGTAAACACCGGCGTGAATTTTCCGTGTTATTGCACATTGAAGACGACGGGCCGGGGATTCCAGTTGGAAAATTTAATGACATTTTAAAAAGAGGTGTCCGCGCCGATGAAAACATTAATGGGCACGGTATCGGCATGACGGTTGTTTATGAATTGATAGGATTGCTAGGCGGTAAGCTTGAAGGTGGCAAAAGCGAAGTTTTAGGCGGTATGAAATGGAGTGTTTATTTGCCCTAAAAGTGTTTTAAAAGTCCCCGTCCATTAGGAGGTAAATCTAATTAACCCAGCAGGTTCCATGCAGACCGGTCATAGAGTCAAAAAAACCAGCCAACAGCTTTATTTTCAGGTGCTTGCCGCTATAATTTTGGGCATTTTGTTAGGCCACTTTTATCCTGAAGCCGGTGCTGCGATGAAGCCGCTCGGTGACGGTTTTATTAAGCTCATCAAGATGGTGATCACTCCGATAATTTTCTGTACCGTTGTCACCGGCATTGCCGGTATGCAGGATATGCACAAGTTGGGGCGCGTGGGTGTCAAGGCGTTGCTGTATTTTGAGGTTGTCAGCACGCTCGCGTTAATCATCGGCTTATTGGTGGTGCATATTATCCAGCCCGGTGTGGGCATGAATGTGGATGTAAGCACATTGGACACCAAAAACCTCGCGTCTTATACCGAAGCGGCAAAAACGCATGGCATAGTTGGTTTTTTCCTAAATATAATCCCGGGTAGCGCAATCGGCGCGTTTGCCGAGGGCGATATTTTGCAAGTGCTCTTTTTTTCTTTGCTGTTTGGTTTTTCGCTTGCCGCCATGAAAGAGACAGGGGCAGAGGTGGTCGGTTTTATCAACAAGGTTTCCAGCGTATTGTTCGGTATCGTAGAGACCATTATGAAACTGGCGCCTATTGGTGCTTTTGGCGCGATGGCATTTACTATCGGCAAATATGGCGTGCTATCACTGGTGCCGCTAGCCAAATTAATGGGCAGTTTTTACCTTACCTGTTTCCTGTTTATTGCTATTGTGCTGGGTCTGATCGCCCGGTTGTCGGGTTTTAGTATTTTTAAATTCATCGTTTACATTAAGGATGAATTGCTGATTGTGCTTGGCACTTCTTCCTCCGAATCGGTGCTGCCGCGCATCATGACCAAGCTTGAGACCTTAGGTTGTGCAAAATCGGTTGTCGGCCTAGTGATACCTACCGGATATTCGTTCAACCTTGATGGCACTTCAATATATCTGACGATGGCCTCAATTTTTGTCGCCCAGGCAACTAACACGCCCTTAACATTAATGCAGGAAATCACCTTGCTTGCCGTGTTGTTGCTAACATCAAAGGGCGCAGCGGGCGTCACGGGCAGCGGCTTCATCACGTTGGCCGCCACGCTATCAGCTGTCCCGACCATTCCGGTTGCCGGCCTCGCCTTGATTCTTGGTATTGACCGTTTTATGTCCGAAGCCCGCGCACTCACCAACCTTATTGGCAACGGCGTTGCAACCGTGGTTGCCGCGCAGTGGGAAAATGAATTGGATAAACAAAAACTGGATGCTGAACTTAACGGGCGGGATAGGGTAAAGGATGCCCGTTAAACAAGTCGGTAGTGGGTTAAATCTGTAATTTTAGTTCGTAATGTGGAGTGCAAACCTGGGTTTGCGCCTGTACAAGCCTAGGCTTGTACTCCAGCCACCAGATTTAATCCACTACCAACAAGTCGCCCCAGCCTATTGAATTTTCTTTATCTATTACTGAACACGGTTTTTATATGCTAAAAAAATTTTTTCAACCGCAATTTCTGATACCAGAAGAACCTATTGCGGGTTTAACGGGACTGCTGGAAAAACAATATAAAACCCAAGTGGAGCAACAGCACCTTCAATATGATCCCGCCCAAGTCAGAGTGTTGGCCCGTTTACAAACATTGCTGGATAAGTTGGCGATGGTTTCAAAAAGCCATAAAAATTTAGCGGGTCATAGATTTTTATCCCATCCCCAAAAGCAACTCCAAAGCCTGTATATTTTTGGCGATGTTGGTCGGGGCAAATCCATGTTGATGGCGTTGTTTTACAATGCCTGCCCGTTAAAAGAAAAACGCCGCGTCCATTTCAACATCTTCATGCAAGAAGTTCATAGCTTTATCCACCAATGGCGGCAGGACAACGCATCGGATGCGATTTCCGCATTGGCAAAAAAAATCAGGGGTTCGGCCTTGTTGCTTTGTTTTGATGAGTTCCATGTTACTGATATAGCCGACGCTATGATTTTAGGACGGTTGTTTAGCAAACTGTTTGAGCTGGGCGTTATTGTTGTCATAACATCCAACCGCCATCCTAATGATTTATATCAAGGGGGCCTACAAAGGGAGCAGTTTTTATTTTTTATAGAGGTGCTGCAAAATGCCGCCGAGGTAATAGAGCTTGTTGCAAAAGAAGATTATCGGCTCAGCAATCAGCCCTCTGAGGCAAAAAATTACTATTTCCCGCTTGATGCAAACACCCAGGAAGCCATGCGGCAACATTATGATGAATTGACCCAAGATGAAACGGTGCAACCAGGTGTTTTGCATGTGTTGGGCCGCGAAGTTTGGCTATCGGGCGTGCATGGCGATATTGCTTTTTCGTCTTTTAACGAACTGTGTGCACAAAGCTTAGGGGCTGCGGATTATCTTGAAATTGCCAGAAAATTTAACACCTTGATTATAAAAGATATTCCAAGACTGACTGGCGATAAGCGTAATGAGGCCAAACGCCTAGTCACGTTGATTGACGTGCTGTACGAGCATAAAGTAAAGCTGATTTGCAGCGCGGAAGTGCCGGCCCATGCACTTTATACTGAAGGCGATGGGGCTTTTGAATTTAGGCGGACGGCATCACGGTTAATCGAGATGCAGACAGAAGCTTATCTAAAAAGGAAATAAACTAATCTTACATTTCGGGTAATGGCGAAGCCACCTTATTTCGACATGATGGCGCACAGTGTCTTGAATTATGGGCATAGGCAAAATGACTTCAGCGCACAAAATTAGACAAATAAAAAACCCGCCAAGCCTTGTGGCTTGCGGGTTTGTATGTTTCGTTGAATCTGTTTGTATGCCGTTTAGGTTGAGGAATTGGCATCCACGATGACTTTCAGTTTCTGTCCAGGACGGATATTTTTAATCAGGGTGTCCGAATTTGATTTACGCAAGTCATCTATTGACACGTTGAATTTTCTGGAAATCTTTGTCAGCGTGTCGCCTTTATTAACCGTGTAATGGATTAGGCGTATAGACGGTGACACGGAGGCGAGCTGCTGGTTAGCTGATTTTATGATTAACTTTCGTCCGGGAATCAATGCGGTTTTTAACGTGATATTGTTCCATTGTGCGATGTCTTTCGGGCTAACTGAAAAGCGCTGTGAGATATTCCAGAACGTGTCTCCTTTCTTTATGGCATAAACTTGGTTATTTGCAGATTTATTTTTAGAAGCTTTACTAATGAAACTTGTCGCAATTACTGACTTATTGGCATCAATAACCGCTTTGTTGCCATTAGGGATTTTCAAAAAAACCCCTGATTGTACGGCGTTGCTTGCTAGATGATTGGTCTTGCGAAGTGTGCTAATTGTGGTATGAGTTCTATTGGCAATGGCTGAAAGCGTTTCACCCGGTTTGACTTTGTACCGGCTAGAGATGATTGCCGGTGCTTGTTCCTGCTTTGCTTGAGTTATTTTCTCTACCTTTTGATGGTGATGGTTTTTAGCCACTTTTTCTGCACGGTAGTATTGCGTATAGTCAGCCCATTCATCGTAAGGTAGTTGGGCAAGGTTTCTTTTGAAGGACTGCGCGTGGGCGACGGGCACTAATAAGCGGTGGGGGCCTTGCGGTGCGGTGCAGGCCCGGTTAAAACCGGGGTTGAGTTTTACAAACTTGTCATAAGGGGTGTCAGCTAGCCGCGCGGCTTTGTGCAAATCCAAAGGCGCTTTAATATGGACCACCTCAAAGTATGGTTTATTAGGGATATTTTGTAAGTGGATATTGTATTCTTCAGCGTTGGCAAATATTTTGGCAACCGCTAATAATTTGGGCACATAACCTAATGTCTCTTCCGGTAAATCTAAAGACCAGTAATCAGTTGGTAAGTTGTTGTATTCATTGCGCTCAATTGACTTTCTGACCCGTCCTTTGCCACAATTATAAGATGCTAGGGCTAACAGCCAATCGCCATCAAAGGTTTCACTGAGTTCTTTAAGGTAAGTGGTGGCCGCTTTGGTTGATGCGTAAACATCGCGGCGGCCGTCATACCAAACATTTTGTTGCAAACCATATTCTTCGCCCGTAGACGGCACAAATTGCCATAACCCTGACGCATCGGCTGTCGAATAGGCATCGGGGACAAATGCGCTTTCCACCACTGGAAGCAATGCTAATTCGCCTGGAATATTTTTAGCTTCGACTTCATCAAGGATATGGTGCAAATAAGGTTCTGCGCGTTGTTGGATAATGGCAAGTGATGCGGGATGTTGCAAATACCAGTCCACTGCGCGATCAATTCGGGCATTGTCAAATTCAGGTAATGAATATAACGATAGCAGCCTATCCCAGACAGTGTCGTGCTGTGCGGATGCGGATTTAAATTTTTGTTTGCCGAAGTTAAGACGGGAGCGTGCATGTGGATATTGTCCACTATAGTTCTCGTCGCCGGAGGCGCCTGGTAACTGGTCGCCGATGCTTAAAGGTTTTTTGGCTGTTTCGGAGCAACCTGCTGCAATTAAAGATAGCAAAATTAATGAAATATTAACTAGCCTGTTAAAATTGACATGCATCATTTTAAGCCTAAGAATGTGGTTTAAATCGTAAGGAAAATATTATAGCTTGTTTTTCTAGGAAAACCTTAACGTAATGCCAAATTGAGTTTGCTTAATGAAACGTAATTTCTTGTTTGCTTGGTATCAAACCCCTCGGGGCAAGCTGTTAAAAGAGCTTGAGACCACCTATTTGCAGCGCTCCATCACTGTTAGCTGCCAGCAAACCGTTTTGCAAATCGGCGGTTTGGGCTGGGAAAACGAATTTGTCGATTGCACTTTATATAAGCATTACGTGGTGCTTGATGCGAAGTGTTTAGGGAGTGATGAAGCAAAAAAAATTAAGGCAAAAGCCTATGCGTTGCCATTAAAAAACGACAGCATAGATATGATTATCGTGCCCCATTTGCTGGAATTTGATGCTTACCGCTTTCAAACCATGCGCGAAATAGAACGTGTTTTAAAGCCGGAAGGCATTGTTTTGATTATTAATTTTAACCCGTGGAGTATATGGGTCAGGTATCAGTTTTTATGGGAAATAAAAATGGCTGATTCGTTACGTGGGCATTTTATTGGCTGCACACGCGTTTTGGATTGGCTAAAGTTATTAAATTTTGAAGTCACCGCGTCATCAGAGTTCTTTTTAGACGCTGTTAAAACAAGGCACGGCAAATCCATTCCCAACAACTGCTCGTTCTCCGCGACCGCTTATGCAATTAAAGCGATAAAGCGCCGGTACAACTTAATTCCATTAACCCCTGTAAAAAACGGATCGCCACGCATTATCTTGGCCAACTCGCTTAATCCATCTGCACAACTAAACAACCATGACTGAACGGGTGATTATTTATACGGACGGCGCTTGCCGTGGTAATCCAGGGCCTGGTGGCTGGGGGGTTATGCTGAGCTATAAAGGCAACACTAAAGAACTCTATGGCGGTGAAAAAGACACCACCAATAACCGCATGGAATTGATGGCGGCCATTCAGGCATTGGAAACCCTGACAAGACCTTGTGCAGTGCAGCTCAATAGCGATTCCAGTTATGTGCTGAAAGGTATTACCGAGTGGATGCCCAATTGGAAAAAACGTGGCTGGAAAACAGCCAATAACAAACCGGTTAAAAATGAAGACCTTTGGCGACGGCTAGATGCCGCGATTGTCCGGCATGAAATTGCCTGGAAATGGGTGAAAGGGCATTCCGGTGATGCCGGTAACGAGCGGGCAGACACGCTCGCCAACTTAGGCATTGACGCATTAAATTAGGCATTGTCACATCTAAGCAGGGCTTATGTTTTGTTTAGCATGCTTTTAAGGTCGGCAAATGGGTTGTGGGTTGAAGTGGGGGCGCTGGTTTTTGTCGCCTGTGCACTGCCTCCCCCAAAGCGGGTTTCTTCATAGCGCGAATGCTCATTGTCATGGCAATAGAGACATAACAGCTCCCAATTGCTCCCATCAAGCGGGTTGTCATCATGATTGTGATTTTTATGATGGACTGTCAATTCCGTCAGGTTTTTATGGGTGAATTCACGGGCGCAGCGGCCACAAACCCATGGATACAGCTTTAGCGCTTGGCCCCGATAAGATTGTTCCCGAAGTTCTTGGTTACGGCGAGCCTCGGTGACAATCTCGGTGAGCCTGTTTTGATTAGGGGGAGTCCTTTTTAGCGACATAAAAACCTTCTGCAAGAAAAATTTGAAATATACCCTTGCCTTTTTGGGCAAAGTAACCAATCGCCAATAATTATCGCCGAATTCAGCAAAGTTTGCGATAGCCCGCAATAATAACCAACTACTTTACTATGGAATTAAATAGGACTAAAATAGTCCTTAATAATTGAGGGTAGGGTATGTTAAGGCTGAGCAAATTGACTGATTATGGGACGGTGATCTTAAGCTTTATGGCAAAAGATAAAGCCCGCATGTGTGCCGCTATGGAAATTGCGGCGGCAACAGGCATTGCCGTGCCGACGGTCAGTAAGATATTAAAGGTACTGGTTAATGCCAAAGTGCTTATGTCAACGCGCGGCGCAAAAGGGGGCTATGCCTTGGCACGGGAGCCGGAAAAAATTTCCGTCGCGGCGATTATCAGCGCATTGGAAGGCCCGATTGCCTTAACCGAGTGCAGTATTTCCAAGCAGGCTTGCGGGCAGGCTTCAGGGTGTGGGATTCGTTCTAATTGGCATTTGATTAATCAAACCATCCACAACGCTCTGGAATCAGTAACTTTAGCCGATTTAATCAGGCCTGCCGCTGTGCCTGAAGAAATTATGGTTTCGGCTGCCAATTTATACCGATAGGCAGAAAACCGCTCCTGCGTTTTCTGCATTCCACATTAATTGTTATTTAGAGTTTTATATGTCAGTCACTAGTGAAGAAATCAACAATCTGATTAATCAGGATTACAAACAGGGGTTTGTGACGGTTTTAGAGACCGATACGTTTCCTCCAGGATTAACGGAAGATGTCATTCATAAGCTCTCAAAAGTCAAAAACGAACCGGACTTTATGCTCGAATACCGTTTGAAAGCGTTCCGCCACTGGCAAACCATGAAATCGCCAGACTGGGCGCAAGTCAAAATAGAGCCGATTGACTACCAGTCTATTAGCTACTATTCCGCGCCCAAACGCAAAGAAGACGGCCCGAAGAGCTTGGATGAAATCGACCCCGAAGTGTTGGCAGCCTACAAAAAACTTGGCATTCCTTTGGATGAGCAAGAAAAATTGGCAGGCATCGCCGTCGATGCCGTGTTCGATAGCGTCTCCGTCGCCACCACGTTTAAAGGCAAACTGAAAGAAGCAGGCGTAATTTTCTGCCCAATTTCCGAGGCGCTGCGTGACCATCCTGATTTAATCAAAGAATATTTAGGCTCAGTCGTACCCGTCGGCGATAATTTCTTCGCCGCGCTCAACGCCGCCGTGTTCACCGACGGCTCGTTCGTGTACATCCCCAAAGGCGTGCGCTGCCCGATGGAATTGTCCACCTATTTTCGCATCAACGCCGCCAACACCGGACAGTTCGAGCGCACGCTGATTATCGCCGACGAAGGCAGCCATGTGTCGTACCTGGAAGGCTGCACCGCGCCGATGCGCGATGAAAACCAACTCCACGCCGCCGTGGTTGAGTTGGTCGCGCTGAAAGACGCCACCATCAAATATTCCACCGTGCAAAACTGGTATCCCGGCGACAAAGACGGCAAAGGCGGCATTTACAACTTCGTCACCAAACGCGCCGATTGCCGTGGCGACAATTCCAAAGTGTCCTGGACGCAAGTCGAAACTGGCTCAGCAATCACGTGGAAATACCCCAGTTGCATCTTGACCGGCGACAACGCCATCGGCGAATTCTATTCCGTCGCCGTCACCAACAACTGGCAACAAGCCGACACGGGCACAAAAATGATCCACATCGGCAAAAACACCCGCAGCACGATTGTCTCCAAAGGCATCTCCGCAGGCCGCGCCCAAAACACCTATCGGGGCTTGGTGAAAGTGCTTAAATCCGCCGAAAACGCCCGCAACTACACGCAATGCGATTCCTTGCTGGTCGGCGACCGCTGCGGCGCACATACTTTTCCATACATCGAAGTCAAACAGCCGTCCGCGCAAGTCGAACACGAAGCGACGACTTCAAAAATCAGCGAAGACCAGTTGTTCTTCTGCCAACAACGTGGTTTGTCGGCGGAAGATGCCGTGTCGATGATTGTTAATGGCTTTTGTAAGGAAGTGTTTAAGGAATTGCCGATGGAATTTGCGGTGGAAGCACAGGCATTGTTGGGCTTAAGTTTGGAAGGGTCGGTGGGTTAACCAACGCATGGTTTCCTATAAAGAACCGCCTTACAATCCTGATGACCTTGATTCAGTAGAAAACTTTTGGGAAGGCGCTCGTATTGAACATCAAGGCAAGGTCGTTGGTGTAAGCCGCCGTATAAAAGAATGTGAATCAGCAAAAGTACAAGTCACCTTAACCTTATCACCGCGTGTGGTCGATTTTTTTAATAACACGGGCAATGACTGGCAAACGCAAATGGATCAGGCATTGATTGAATATATCGAAACGCATCATGCTTAAACGGAAAAATAAATTATGCACTACAAACAACTTACTGCGATTATTCATAAAGAAGACGATGTTGATGTGTCGCTATGTCCTGAATTGGACATTGCTAGCCAAGGCGTAAACATTGAAGAAGCCAAAGATAATTTGAAAGAAGCGGTGGAATTGTTTTTTGAATGTGCATCACAAACTGAAATCCAATACGCTTTGGCAAGATCATGAATTCTTTGGCTCAACCTAATTTGTTTAAATTTGCCACCAGCGAGCTTTCTCAAGATGCGTTTATTTGTTGGCTGCTGTCTTGGGCAGACCCGAAATATCAACATGTTGATACTAACTTACATCTATGTGGGAAATATTTAATCAAGGCATTTTTTAATAAACACGACAATCCATTGTCTGTAGCTATCGAAAAAGTAGAGGTAAGAAAACAGGATTCTTATATCGATGTTTTGTGCATTGTTAATGAACAGTTTGCAATCATTATCGAAGACAAGACACAAACGACTAGCCATGGAACCCAATTAGCTGATTACCTAGCCAAAATTGAAAAAAGGTCATTTGATAAGGAAAATATTTTTCCTATTTATTTTAAAACTTACGATCAAGGCAGTTATTCGCATGTCGAGGCCAATCAGTATAAAGTTTTTTCCCGTGAAGATTTCCAATCAATTTTAGATGAAGGCCATCGAATGGGGATCAACAACGCTATTTTTCAGGACTTCAGGCTACATTTGAAGGGAATTGAAGATAGAGTTCAAAGCTACCTTGAACCAAACGTTGGTAAATGGCACTCACAGGCGTGGACTGGTTTTTATATGGCGCTTCAAAAAAATTTAAATCCTGGACAACTAACGGGTAATTGGAAAAAGGTCAATAATAAATCAGGAGGATTTATGGGTTTTTGGTGGGGAGTTAGCTGCAAGCCATACTTATTATTGGCTCATGAAAAACTTTGTTTCAAAATGGACGCCAAAAATCTAAATCCAAACCACCCGAAAAAAGATCGAGATGATTGGTGTAAATACTTGCGGGAGAGCAATACAAGTTTGGGTCTTAATTTAGATTTTAAGAAAGTAAGGTTTAGCAAAAAGGCTAAAGCCAAAACACTGCTTATTATTGATAAGGATTACAGAAATTTTGATCCTCAAGGCCGTATTGATATTGCCGCAACCATTGCCTATCTCAAGCAAGTGGAAGAGCTTGTAAAAAAAGCTCAAGAGTTATCAAACAATAGCGAATGTTTACCAAATAAATAATCAATCATGAACAACAACTACACCGCAGTAATAAAACAAGATGGCAACTGGTGGCTAGGTTGGATTGAAGAAATCCCCGGCGTGAATTGCCAAGAAGCCACGCATGATGAATTGATTGCCTGCCTAAAAATCACTTTGCAAGAAGCCTTGGCTTTTAACCGCGAAGAAGCGTTATTGAACGCTAGCGTTCATTATCAAGAAGAATTGATTGCCTTGTGAAACGTTCGGAATTAATCCGGTATTTGACGGCACAAGGGTGTGAATTATTGCGCGAAGGTGGGCGGCATTCATGGTGGCATAATCCTGAACTGAATAAACGCTCGGCTATTTCGCGACATTGAGAAATTAAAGACATTTTAGCCAATAAAATTTGTAAAGATTTAGGCGTAAAACCTATTAAATAAAACCAACAGGGTGCTTTAGCTATGAACTGGCAAGAAGTCTGCTCCAACCCCAATTTAAAAAACCTGCCTTTTAAAATAGAACTGAACGAATATGGGCAAATCGTGATGAGTCCGATGAAGGTATTGCATTCCTTACTCCAAGGGGAAATTGAACGCTTGTTGTTGCGTTACGCCACAGGCGGCAAAGTATTCCCCGAATGCGCCATTTTCACCCCCAAAGGCACGAAAGTCGCCGATGTGGTTTGGGTGTCTGATGCGCGTTTGCAAATCATCAAACACGAGGCTGAATGCTCGATTGCGCCGGAAATTTGTATTGAGGTGTTGTCCGACAGCAATACCGAACGGGAGATGGTGGCGAAGAAAAAGCTCTATTTTGGGCAAGGGGCACAGGAATTTTGGCTGTGTGACCAACAAGGCAGTATGCGGTTTTTTAATGCCGATAATGAATTGGCGCATTCGCAAATGTTACCGGATTTTCCGGTGCGGGTTGATGTTTAAAAAGCCTAAACCAAAGTATTTACAACAACATTAAAACCAGCAAAAACGGAAACCCCATGCTCAGTATTAAAGACCTAACCGTCAACATAAACGATAAAAAAATCCTCAAAGGCATCAATCTTGAGGTCAAGGCGGGAGAAATCCACGCCATTATGGGGCCGAACGGTTCCGGCAAAAGCACTTTGTCGCATATTTTGTCCGGCAAATCCGGTTATGAAGTCACGGGCGGCTCGGTGACTTATCAAGGCAAGGATTTGCTGGAGATGCCGCCGGAAATCCGCGCCCGTGAAGGCGTTTTTTTGGCCTTCCAATATCCGGTGGAAATCCCTGGCGTGAGCAATGTGTATTTGCTGAAAGCCGCGCTGAATGCGGTACGCAAACACAATGGTTTGGATGAAGTCGATGCGATGGACTTTTTGACTTTGGTCAAAGCCAAAGTGAAAGCCTTGGAAATGGACGAAAAATTCTTGTACCGTGCCGTCAACGAAGGCTTTTCCGGCGGCGAGAAAAAACGCAATGAAATCCTGCAAATGGCGATGTTGGAACCGAAACTGTGCATCCTCGATGAAACCGATTCCGGACTCGACATCGATGCCTTGAAAATCGTCGCTGATGGAGTGAATTCGTTACGCTCACCAGATCGCTCGTTCATCATGGTCACGCATTACCAACGCTTGCTCGATTACATCAAACCCGATTTTGTCCACGTCTTGGCGCACGGGCAAATTATTAAATCCGGCGGGGCTGATTTGGCTTTGGAGCTGGAAGAAAAAGGCTATGGTTGGCTTGAGGACGGACAGGTAGCAGCATGAGTACGGCATTAACGGATTACACCGCTGGTTACTCGGCCTTGGCGGGGACGATGCCAGGACAAGATTTAGACTGGTTGCGGCAACTTCGGGCGGACGCCTTCACGCAGTTTTCAAGCCACGGTTTCCCGTCGCCGCGCGAAGAGGAATGGCGTTATACCAACGTGTCGGCATTAGAAAAAAAAGCCTTTACGCCAACGTTGTCAGCGACAAACTCCGTGGTTGATGCCGATTGGTTAAAACAACAGCAATTGGCGGGTGCGTGGTCGCTGGTGTTGGTGGACGGCCATTTTCGCGCCGACTTATCGGTTTTGGCTGATTTGCCGGATGCCGTGCAAATCATCAGTATGGCAGACGCCTTAACCCATAACGCTGGACAAATCGCGACTTATTTTGGCAAAGCAGCGGATACCGCCGAACACAGTTTTATTGCCTTTAACACGGCGTGGTTTACCGATGGTTTGTTTGTCCATATCCCTACTAAAGTGGTTTTGGACAAGCCCATCCAATGCCTGCATGTCGTCACGCAAGAAGGTGGCCTGGCAACTACGCGCAACCTGGTGGTGCTGGGCGATCATGCGTCTGCGCAGTGGGTGGAGACGTTTGTCGGTGCAGATGCCGGTTATTTGTCGGCCACCGTGACGGAAATGTTTATCGGCCAAAATGCCTGTGTGACCGCTTATAAAATGCAGTGCGAATCGGCAAAAGCTTATCATTTTGGTGGCATGTACATTAAACAAGCACCGAATGCGCGTTGTAGCCATCATAATTTCGCTTTTGGCGGTTTGCTGGCACGCTCCGATATCCATACCGATTTGGACAGGGCCGCAGAATGCGAGTTGAACGGTTTGTATCTGGGCGTTAAGCGCCAACATATCGACAACCACACGCGCATCAACCACAACCAGCCTTATGGCTTGAGCCGAGAAACTTACAAAGGCGTGTTGGCCGACCGTGCTAGAGGCGTGTTTCAAGGCCGCGTGGTGGTGGCGGAAAATGCCCAAAAAACGGATTCAAACATGAGCAACCGCAACCTGTTGTTATCGGCTGATGCGGAAGCGGACACTAAGCCGCAACTGGAAATCTATGCTGATGATGTCAAATGCGGGCATGGCATAACCATTGGCCAGCTGGATGAAAAGTCAGTGTTTTATCTGCAATCGCGGGGGGTCGATGAGGCAACCGCGCGGAATATGCTGACGTTTGCCTTTGCCAATGAAATGGTCGATAAAATCACTTTGCCGTCATTAAAAGCCGTGCTGTTGACGTTGTTGTTAAAGCATTTCCCGCAGAGCAGCTATGTTGACTAAACTAGAGCTATTTCAAGCGTTTGTCGCTCCGGCAATTTTTGTTTCTGCGTCGGGTTTGTTTGTGTTGTCGATTAATGCCCGCTTGATGGCAATGGTTTCGCGCTTGCGGGTGTTCCATCGGGAGAAACATCTGGCGGCAATGGCAGGCAAAAAGCAAGAAGCAGTGGCATTTCAATCGCAAATTAAATCAATAGAAAGGCGGGCGGAAAAGATCAAAAATGCCTTTTTTTACCTGTTATTGGGCACTATCGGGGTGATGATGACCTGCCTGTTGTTGGGTTTGGGGCTTTATGCGCCCGAAGCTTTGGTGTTTGCGGTGATTTTGTTTGTCTTGTCCGTTTTGTCGATGATGGTTGGCTTGGCGTTTTATATTTCCGAAGTCGCCATTGCCCTGACTTCAGTCAAGGAAGAAGAAAAATTGTATGGCCTGATTGATTCATTGGACCTTGCTGACGAACATTAAGAAAAACCATATCCCACACAATTATTAACGAATTAATATGAACTATCCTATAGACCAAATCCGCGCCGATTTTCCTATTTTGGCGGAAAAAATCCGCAACAAATCGCTGGTTTATCTCGACAACGCCGCCAGTTGCCAAAAGCCCAATGCCGTCATCGACAGCATCAGTCACTTATACCGACACGATTATGCCAACATCCATCGCGGTGTGCATACGTTAAGCGTCCGCGCCACTGACAAGTTTGAAGCGGCGCGGGAGAAAGTTAAAAGTTTCATCAACGCGGCAAGCGAGAAAGAAATCATTTTTGTCCGGGGCGCCACCGAAGCGATTAACCTTATTGCCCAAACTTACGGTAAAGCCAACATTAAAGCGGGTGATGAGATTGTCATCACTGCGATGGAACACCATTCCAACATCGTACCGTGGCAAATGCTCTGCGAACAAACCGGCGCGGTGCTGAGAGTTGCGCCGATGAATGTGCAAGGCGAATTGATTTACCCCGAATTTGAAGCCTTGTTAAATGACAAAACCTGCTTAGTTGCGGCCGTCCATATGTCCAACGCGCTGGGTACGATCAATCCAGTCAAAAAGATGATAGATGCGGCTCATGCAAAAGGCATCCCCGTGATGCTCGACGGTGCCCAAGCTATTCCGCACATGGCCGTGGACGTGCAAGCCTTGGATTGCGATTTTTATGTGTTCTCAGGCCACAAGCTCTACGGCCCATCCGGCATCGGTGTGCTGTACGGCAAACAGACCCTGCTTGAAGCAATGCCCGCCTATCAAGGTGGCGGCGATATGATTAAAACCGTCACGTTTGAGAAAAGCACTTACGCCGGACTGCCGCATAAATTTGAAGCCGGAACGCCCGCTATTGCCGATGTGGTCGGCTTAGGCGCGGCCATCGACTATCTGAATGACATTGGCATGGACGCGATTGCCGACTACGAAGCGCAATTGCTGGCTTATGCGACCGAACAAGCCCAACAAATCAAAGGCTTGCGGATTATCGGAGCGGCGGCTGAAAAAGGCGCGATTTTGTCGTTTGTGCTGGATCATATCCACCCGCACGACATCGGCACCATGCTGGACAGCTTAGGCATAGCGATCAGGGCAGGGCATCACTGCGCCATGCCGGTGATGGATTTTTACCGGGTTCCAGCCACCGCCAGGGCTTCGTTTGCGATGTATAACACCAAGGAAGAGGTTGATGTTTTAATTAGCGGGATTAAGGGGTTGATTGAGGCGTTTGGGTAAGTTGGGCTTTGTATCCGATCCACAGATAGTGCAATGATAATTTGAATTAATTTCGGAGACTTCAGTGGAGAAATCCTGGAAAGAAGCTATTAAAAAAGTGCTGGCGGAGTCAGCAGATATACCGCTACATTACACGGAAATATCGGAACAAATTTTATCCCGTGGCTATTATGAAACGGATGGCGCAACCCCTGCCGCAACGGTTAACGCTCAACTGGCATCATCAATAAAACATGAAGGCGATAAATCACCTTTTTTGCGTGTTGGTAAGGGCATATTTACGCTTAAAGATTTATCCAGTATTACATCTCAACCAATAAACCCAAGCCAGACAACAAAGAAAGAAACTATCCAGACCGTTTTAGACGAAGAATTGTCAGATTCAATTATTCATTCTTTCGGTATGTATTGGCAGCGTGATTTAGTCGTTTGGCGTAACGAACCCAAAATTTACGGCAAACAGCAGGCCTTATCCAAACCCGTCGATTTTGGCAAACAAAAAGGTATTTACATCCTTTACGATCATCACACTGTAGTTTATGTTGGGCGTTCAATTGACCGCCCATTAGGCAAGCGGCTGTATGAACACACGATTGATCGCTTGGGCAGCCGTTGGAATCGTTTTTCATGGTTTGGCTTGCTTGAAGTAACCCAAGAAGGGAATCTTCAAGAGACAACCCTTAATATCTCGTTTGCGAGTTTGATTGCAACTTTGGAGGCTTTGCTTATTGAAGCCTTAGAACCCCCTCAAAATAGAAAACGCGGTGATGATTTTTCCGTAATTGAATACATTCAGGATATTGATCCAGAGTTGCGGGAAAGGGAAATTCAAAATACCTTGCGTTCGATTGAGCAAAAAATGCGTGGTGGTTCATAAGATTGGGTTTAGCGCTATATGCCAACCGCCATAACCGAAGTCAAAACCCTCAGACCGTCCCCCAGAAAACAGCCAGTTGGAAGACATCCAATATCATTTGTATGTGATGGAAAAAATCCAGCGCGGATTGCAGCGGGCAAATGATGAAGACACGGTTTCTCAAACCGAGGTAGAGCAACGGTTCGGTGAATGGCTGTAACAGTTGATTGGTCGTCGGAAGCGATTGAAGATTTGGATTCTATCGTCGCTTATATCGCCAAAGATTCCCGTTTCTATGCCAAAGCTGTTGCTAATAAGCTATTGACGGTTGCGAAAGGTTTTCCTGAACAGCCTTACATTGGGCACGTAGTTCCAGAAATTGGCAGCCCACAAATCAGGGAACGTTTTGTTTACAGTTACCGGCTTATTTACCAAATAAACACGGGTTTGCCATTGGGAAGTTCTACCTTAGAATTGCGGTAGATATGGTTAAAATCTGTCGGCGATGAAATGTCATAGCGCATTCTACCAAACATGGCAAGGTCTTGTTTTTCGGTAACAATCTGGAACTTACCACCTTCTAAACTGACATAGTGCTTTTGGTTTATTTCGGCAATAATAGCTTATAACCCTTCAAGCACGGGGTCTTCCCATACCTCAAAATCGTCTTCCGGCTCTGCCACTTCAACTAAACCGCCAGCGGCTAGCCAATGAATCCCTTGCCCAACTGGAGACCGTCAACCGCGACATTGAACGCAGGGCGAACAACAGCGCGGGCATGTACATGGGCAAAAAGCGCCGCACCCAAGACACGGGGGAATAATGGCCAGCGAAACCAAACAAGCCGCATAGGATAAGCTGTAAGCCTTGACCTAACCGATCAGCCAAAAGGCCACCGCACAAGCGCGGGAAAAAGCCACCCAAAACGATGACGACTTTATTGACGATACCGTTATCGCCCCGCCCAAACCTAACGGACGCGATGTTTTACGGCTTTGTCGGTGAGGTGGCGCGGATTGCCTCCACTGGCACGGAAACCAACCCCGTGGCGGCGAGCGGGCAAGGGCGACTCCCAACATCACCCACCGGATCAGAAAACGGCTTAAACTGACCCACAGCGGCGGCCTGTCATCCCGTGAGGGCCTTGGCCTCGCTAATTCATGACGGCTACGGCGAAAGCCAAGGCATTGATGATAAGCGGTTCTGGGTAATAGAAAGCGAGTTTGCCAACGTCACCCACCAGCCAGCAGCTTTATGCGAAATATCGGCCATACAAGATTCCGACAAAGGCTGGCTGGAAAACAGCACATGCCTTGGTGTGAAAAACATCAGAAAGCCGTGTGCGTTAATAGCGCATACACGGTTTGATGAGGGAGGGCAGGCGAGGTTCTGTCCTTTACCCTTTCCGTGCAGGTTTCGCCCAGATAACGAATACGAATAATATTGATTATCATTTATATTTTATGTATTCTATTATTTTTTAAGTTAATTCTAAGGGGAAGCTGTATGTTGGAATCGAAACGACTTTTTAGGCTGCTATTACTGCCGGCTATGGCCGGAAGTTTTGTACCCGTTGCCCAAAGCGCGGACAAAACCGAAAAACCTATCATCTTGGATACCGTCAATATTATCGGCGATGCCGCCGCAGCAAAAGATATACCGGCTTCTGCCCAGGTCATCAGTACCGAACAGATCCGCGACCAAAGCTATAGCGATATTAACCGTATTTTGCGACGCGCTCCCGGCGTTAATATCCGCGAAGAGGACGGCTTCGGATTATTTCCCAACATCAGTTTTCGCGGCGTGGATACGACGCGTAGCGCCAAGATCACCGTCATGGAAGATGGCGTGTTGACAGCGCCGGCGCCTTATTCGGCGCCGGCAGCTTACTTTAACCCGGCCGGCGGCCGTATGAGCGGCGTGGAAGTCTTGAAAGGCTCCAGTCAAATCAAATACGGCCCGCATATCACCGGCGGCGTACTCAACTACTTATCAACCGCAATTCCCGACAGTGGCAAGGCTTATCTCAAAACCATCTACGGCAGTTATAACGAAGTCAGAACGCAGGGTTATGTCGGCGATACTGTGGACACTGCACAGGGTCGCTTCGGATACTTGGTGGAAGGTTTTTATCGGGGTTCGGATGGCTTCAAAAGTATCGACACTACACCGGACTTTCAAAACGGCGGCCAAACCGGTTTCCAGCAAGTTGAACCAATGGTGCGTTTGTCTTGGGAGCCTAAAACTGACGTCTATCAAAAGCTTGAAGTCAAATATGGCTATTCCAGTATGGATGCCGATGAAACCTATCTGGGGCTAAGCGAAACCGATTTTAAAAATGATCCTTACCGGCGTTATTCGGCATCACGTTTTGATAATATAGATTCGCAACGAAATGGCGGTTTTGCGCGTTACTTCATATCGCCGACTGACAACCTGGATATTGTGACAACGGCGTATTACAACGAGTTTGACCGTAACTGGAGTAAATTGAACGACATTCGTAGTGTCCCTGACGCCTCTGGAGTAGGTACGCAAAATATGGATTTAGCGAGTGCATTGGCCGGCACCAACGGCGGCAACGGCTTAGCCTGTCTTAAAGGCGATCTGGCCTGTCAACTGCGCATTAGGGACAACAATCGCAGTTACTATGCCGGCGGCGTGGAAACAGCTGCCAATTACCGTTTCGATGTAGGTGCGACACAGCATGAACTTAATGGCGGCTTCCGTTATCATGAAGACCAGGAATCCCGGTTTCAGCACGACACCCTTCATGGACAAGCGGCCAACGGCACAATTACAAGCACCACTGTCAGCGCACCGGGTAGCCAGGATAATCGTTCCGGCCTTACCAATGCCTATGCGTTTTTCCTGAAAGACCGGATCGAACTGGGAAAATGGGGATTTACGCCCGGTATGCGTTATGAACACCTGAATCAAGTGTACAAAAGTAATATCGACCCAAGTACAAACGGCACCAGCTCTCTGGATATGTATGCGGGCGGAGCCAGCCTGGATTACCGCTTTAATGAAGATTTCATGATGTTCGGCAGCGCCCATCGTGGCTTTTCACCGCCCAGCCCGCAAAATGCCGTGATTGATAAACTGAGAGAAGAATCCAGCAATGCTTACGAATTGGGCGGGCGTTATAGCCAGGGCGCTTTTTCAGCCGAAGTCACCGGTTTTTATACCCAGTTTGAGAACTTGTTGGTAGTCAATAACATCGGCGGCGCCGGAACTGGGCAAAGCGAAAACTTCGGTGCAGTGGATAGCCGAGGCGTCGAAATGGCGATGAATTTCGATGCCGGTAAAGCATTTGAGTGGGGCTTTAGCAACCCTTATTTCCTATCATTTACCTATACCGATACTGAACAGTTGAATAATGCCAGATCGACCGATGCGGAGTCGATTTTCAGTTATGGCAGGAAAGGCAACAAAGTGCCGTATATACCGGAATACGCGCTCAGCTTCGGCAGCGGACTGCACTTCAGCAAGTGGGGTGTCGATGTTTCCGGCAATTATGTCGGTGAAACATTCACCAGCGCCAACAATACCGAGGCTCAAGTCAACGGCGAAGGGACGCCCGATGCACGCTTCGGCAAAACCGACGACTATGTCATCGCCGATGTCTCAGCATATTATAAGGTGGCCAAAGGCGTTAAAATTCTTGCCGGCGTACAAAATCTGGCCGACGAGCAATACCTAGTTTCAAGGCAACCCTACGGCCCGCGCCCCGGTATGCCCATTTTTGCTTACGGCGGCTTTGAATTGGATTTCGATATCTGAACGTTCTAACAGTGCCGGACACGGCTAATACAAGGGCAAAGAAGCCCAAGGGTTAAGTCTTCGAAGCTTCTATCCTTGGGTTTTCCGGCAACCGCTACCTGTGCAGTCCTTGAACGTTGCTCCAGACGCGAGTTTACTTCTAACCACCATTCGTCCTGAGCATATCGAAGGATTAAATCAACGGTTTCCTTAGAGACACTTGCTTTTTCATAGCCACTCCTCCATGCCAACTCATTAATAAATATGAGAATAAATTGGCTTACCTCCGGAAAAGCCGGAAGCTTGTAATAAATGTGAACCGCTTCAAAGCGGATTAAAATGTGTGCAACCTAAGCAAGGTGGCGGTGTTCTAAAATAGATCCAGCTACTCAATTCGCTTGTCCTCCGCTTCCTGATGCTTGATATATTCACGGACCGCCCCCCCTCATCTTTGCCCACGGTTGAAACATAGCAGCCCCCTCGCCTTTATGCCCTGCGGGTACAGAAACTTTTTGCCCGGTGAAATTTTTCCTTCGCCCCATATAGTTATGGGCTATTACACTTTTGCCTTTGATAAAGCCAATGACTTGTGGCGCCGAATATTTGGGCGGGATCAGTATATGCAGATGATCTGACACCAAATGCCCTCTATGCCCTAGAGGTATTCCAATATCTTGCACTCTTTCTGCGAAGCCAAATCTTTCAGCAGCTCGCCTAAATGTTCCCTGAGTTCCTTATAAAGGCTTTTTACATTCCGATTTTGTATGCTTTAAACTTTCTGACGGATTCATGGTTTGTTTTCTCAATCTTTTGAACTTTAGGCGGTTCACAGATTGGGGGAATCCCGATGATTCCCTGAATTGTCAAACTTTACGAGTCCCCCGGCAGAGTCGGGGGGGGGACTCATGATTAATTATATTGCCTGTTATAAATTGGCCACTTCAAAGCGAGGCAATGCACAAGAACATCAATGGACGAAGACTGTCAAATAGGTCTCAGTAAAGCACCCCTTAACCCCACGAGAAGAAATCATGGTGCCTGTTGTTTTCATATTGGTGGCCTCTATCTTTCCGGTGTATTTTGCGCCGCCGTCATAAGTGCGGATGATCTTGCCCCCACCTAATTGCCACACGCCACCATAGCCTTGCGAGTTTATAAAACGATGGTTAGAGTAGTGTGTGACCATTGTTGTATGCGTAGCGCCTTTACATAACCACTTGTATTCGGATTTCCAGCGGCCTATGACATGGAACCAGCAATTGGGCGCATTGAGGTATCCATCTGTGGCAGTGGCAAATTCGTCTGCGCAATCACCTAATGGATTGTCACCAAATTGGATAGTGCACAAGTCATGGACAAAACAGGCATGTGTATATTGGCGCTTCTTTTCTTGGAGAAGCTGTGTACATCCCGTGCCACATCGCCCTAAGCAGCCAGACGCCGGATTCCCGACAGTTCGTGTGCTCGTATAATCAGTGCCGAATAAACCATCGTAGGTAGCCGTTCGAACTTTGCCCCGCTGGTTGCATATGCCAGTAAATGCTTGGGGCTGAACCAGACCTTGTCCTTTTGCGGCTTGCAGGTCAATCTTGTCGAAGGGCTCATCCTTAGGGATCATATTTATCAATAAATCCAAACTCGACAGTATGCCGGCTTCCAAGGGGGTCAACGGATTAATATCCTTGTCTAGCTCGTTATAAAGCACACTCAAACTGGCGTCGTCGTCACTGGTTTTCGTTGCTTGCCCAACGGAATCAGGTATAAGTTGAATGCTATTGAGTTCCTTTTTAGTTAAGCTGATGGAATCATAAATAAACAGGAATTCTTTGCCGTTAAGTAGGAAAGAAACGTGTATTTTTCCCGATATGTTGGTTGCCGAAAATATCACTGCCTTATTACTGCTGTTCCCCCTTACCGCCTCGGATGACCGCTCTAAAAAAACCGCGTTAGTGGCCTGTAACCTAGCGCCACCTTTTTCATTGTTATGGGTTTTGACTTTATTTATGTTTTCTTGATCGGCTGATGTTTCTATTCCTGCCGCATTAAGAAAAGTTTGTGCGTAAGCAGGAACAATTTGCATGGCCAATGTGATGACCAATACCTTCAACTTCCAGGAAATTTTTTGACTAGGCTGCATATATTGCAACTCCTCTATATTTTGTATGATGAAATCAACCGCTAGGCGGCAACTGTTAATTAGATAATATCCAGCACCACTCACATAAGCAGTTTGTTATTTTTTGCCATAATCATTTTGGTTATAAACAGCTGGCTTGTCTGTCTGCTACAGAACATAAGAAATTTTTTCAATCTTCATCTATCTAGAAGTTACGCATTGACGGCCAAGTTACAATATGAAGAATGAAACCACACCGAAGCACCGCCCGCTGCACCCTGCTATACAATCTGATAAGCTCTATTACCCCATTTCTCAGCGGAGAATTTAATCAGCGTCCCTAATGGCCATTTACAAAAAAACACTTACACCATCCAAAAATACTGGACAATAAATAAATACTGTTTATAATGTCGGTTCTTTGCTGGTGTAGCTCAGTTGGTAGAGCAGCTGATTTGTAATCAGCCGGTCGCGGGTTCGAGTCCCATCTCCAGCTCCAAAGAACGTGAAGTAAAACAAAGGCTTAGGCGATTTCGTCTAGGCCTTTTTTATTGCCTGGGGATTTCCTAAACACACTTTAAACACAAAACAAAAATAAATGAAAAATAATTGAAAAGTGTGCTAGGCTTTAACCATCCTGTAGGGGTAGTGATTGATTGTTAAAAATGTCTTTCGACACTAACCTAAATTACAGGACTGATACCATGAACACTACTGCCACTACTGCATCTCCCGTTTCTCAACATCAACAGCTTATAAATAGTGGGTTTTTAGACACTTGGCAAGGTAAGCGCTGGCTTGCCGTGATTTCAGCAGTTAACATATTTCTTAAAGCCCCCAAGGCACCTGAGGACGAACTTGACAAACTGTTTAAGGAATCTGGTCCAGGGTATGAAAATATAAATTTAGCCGCGGCAATTCGCGAGGCTTGTGATACAGATACAACTTGGGAGGGGGTAGCTAATGAACCCGGCCAATGGGAGGATTTGATTGAAACAACTCTTGATTTTTGGGCTTTGGAGGTTGCAGATAGAGTCGCTATTTACGGAATTGAAGCATTAGCCCAACAGCTCATGTATGAATCAGAAGTTTACAGTGGTAAAATCCAGCTAGAAGCAAAAGCGGCTTAACTCTTAATGGCAAAGTGGCTATATAGCTATATAGCCACCTTGTTTATCCCTCACTGTATCTATTGCAAAAACCAACTAGCCTTGGTTTACAGCTATCAAGAAACGCTTTAGCGCATGGTAGGCTTTGCTGTCAGTCTGGCCATCAATCACTGCGTTTTCAATATGCCCCTCAGGAGTCAGCACTCGTAACCAAGTTCGCTGAGACGTCGTTATTTTTCGAATGAGGTCAAGCGGCACCGCGAAGGCTTTACGTGACTCCTTGGCTACTGCCCCCGGTTCGTTAAAGGTGGTGCTTGGCATCAAAACTGTCAGGTCATATTCTTTGCCATCGACGCTGAGTTTAGCGCCAAGTATTGCGTTAATTTCCCCGATAATACTAACAATGAGAATAGCATGAGCAGGGGTTGCGGATGACCACTGTGCACCGAGCCCAGTACAAGCGCTCCACTCACAAGCATTACTATGTGGGTCTATATTCACCTTCCTAGCACCATCAAAACCGCTACGGCTAACATCGGGGCCAACGCCTGAAGTTGTGGAGCACCCGACAAGTACGGCCAGGGTGAGAATGGATAAGTAGCGGTTAATTTTGCGCATTATGGACTCCGGGGGGTTATTGGTGTTGTCCCAATATCATACGGGATGCTTTACCACATCCCGCACATCTGGGTTATCCCAATACTACCGAGACCTAGCGTTTAAGGCAACCGAGTTATTTTGCTGGTCTTGTCTTAGGTGGAATACCTATGGCAAAATTAGTCTTCCCTTCCCAATGCGGCCCCGCTTTAAGCGCTGGCTTGCGCTTAGGTATTTCTAGCCCCTCCTTTCTCATTTTACAAGCGTACCATCGAACAGATTTGGCCGTGGTATTCGAGCCGGGTACTTGAGCCCTAACCATTTCGGCAATCTGTTCATGTGAAAATCCCCCAATATCCATAATGAGACGCCGGGCAAGTTCGCCAACACCCTTACTTGATTTAGGGGCGGTGTCGGCCAGGGTTGTTTCAGTTGTAATGCTCGGTTTCTCGACAACATCGGCTGGTGCTTCTATGCGCTGTTTGGGTGCCTCAACTTCGATAACCTGCCCGGACAAAGCCCGATTAAGAGATTCTTTGACATTCAAGACCTCAATTCGCGCAATCAGTTTACCTTTTGTGGCGAATGATTTAGGGCCTGCTGGCTTATCAGCCTTTTGGTTATGAAGAGCCAATAACTCTTTCATGCTCATATCTTCTAAAGCCATTATATTTCTCCTTGTTGGTAAGTAAGTGAGGCAATTGTGGCGCGTTTAATTCTGTTCGCGAGCGCCCAACAATGGAAATTATTCTGCTGTCTGATATGGAATTAGCAGGCCTGTGTCCGTAAGTGCATAATAAAAAAGGGCTTATCCATTACAGATAAGCCCTTTAAACACAGGCTAAACACAAAGATTAATGATTTCTAGCAAAAGTTTGATGGGCGAAAGGCTGTTTTTCCCACTCTTCCCATTCGTCGGGCCCTACATAAAGGTCTAATGGCCTTGAGTATTTAAAGCCCAATATCTCGCCAGCCTCATCAAAGGTGTCAGAACCAATGGCAACGCCAGCTTTTTGGGCTTGCGCTTCCAAGTGGTGGAACAATTCCACTTCCTCGGTTGCACCTGCTTTAGTCGCTAAGGCAAGCGCCATCAGGGCAATTATTAAGGCTTGGTTAGTATTAGGCATTTTGAGCCTCCAGTGATTTCATCACGGTTTCGTCAATACCTTTCATCCGCAAGCCAATGCTTAGCGTATTGATGGGGTTGACTTGGCCGGTTCTAAATGCGCGATAGGCAAGGGTAAGGCCTTGGAACCGTGCTTCTGCGATTTTTAGGTACTGGTCTGGCTTTTCGAACTCGTCAAGGTGCATAGCTTTGGCAAGCTCCAATTGCCCGAACGGTCTATCTTTGCTCGGCATAGAATCCAGCTTGGACAACACGGCGGTTGCTAGCATGATATTGTTAGTGGATACAGCAAATTGGCCTAGATTCGCAACTTCAATAGGGCCCGAGCTATCTAACTGCTCAAGGTAGTTGCTTCTTTCCTGTGTCCCCAAACCTTGCCGAGCAAGCACTTTAACAGGGGAATCATAGAACTGCTTTTGGGGTTGCAATAAGTGATAGGTGGCGCCAGCATCTTTAAACACTGTGTCCAATGTTTCTTCTGCCTTGTTCTTAATGGCTAAGATGGCTTCTCTGGTTTCACTTTGCGCTGCATGGGCTCTTTGCTCGGCTCCAATATAGCTGTTGCTGTTCCAACGGTTTGAGATTTCAAGGCGCTTGACCTTAATGCCAGCGTTGAAGTCGTCAATGAGTTTTAGCATTTGGCGGTGATTTATATCTAGCTTTGATGCTAGTTCGCCGATTTGCTGGGGGGATAAAAAGGGTACGTTGACTAATTGGTGTTTCATGATGTTAGGCCTATATAGATAAATTTAAGGTTTATCCGGGGCCTTATAGCGGGGTCTTATCTATCGCCGATAGATGGGGTCAGCGCCAATGCTAACCCGGATGTGGCTATTTTGGCGTGTTGGCGTTTTAAATAACGCCAACGTTTGGTGCCTGAGTTCGGCCAGGTTTATGACGGTGCTTAGTGGTGAATTGAACCTACCGCAGCCTTCATGATTGTTAGAAGAACCTGGTCGGGTAAGTCCCCTCTCATGTAGTTATATCCCCAGCACGTCAATCTAACATTTCCTAGTACGTACCCTATTGAGTTATCGATTCTATCTAGGCTTGGGGCAAACCATCTGCACTTGTCGGATTCGGCCTTATCATCCCAGCTAAGAGCTAAACCAGTGACAGAACACACCATTGGTTCTAGCAAGCCCTCTATGTCCTCAACGGTTAGGCTACACTCATGTCCCCGTTTCTTGGCACTTTTTCTACATGCTTTTAACAGGGTCATTGCTGGGTTGGCTTTGTACCAGCGGTAAACAGCTTCTTTAGCAGCCTCTGGGTTGGCTTTGTACCGGCGTTTAGCGTCTTCTTTTTCTATCTCATACCATCCCGCCCCATGCTTCTTAAATTTTGAGCGGTAACTTTGCACAACTCTTTTACTAGGTATGTCGCCAAGGTCTTGCCCTATCAGCCTTATGAGTTCGTCGGTGTCTGTAATCCCATTCACCATGTGCTTAGTGACTATTTCCGCCATTGTTTCTTTTGCCATTGTTGTAAGTCCTGTCTAGTGGTTAAGTTAAGGTGCTATTATATCGGGGTAATGCCTTCCAAAGCCTCCACTGTTTCTAGGTGGCGGTTTTATCCCAAGGGCATGTCTGGCCCTACAAACTAGGTTGCAAAACCCAACGTAAGTGGTTTCGAGTCTCTCCCCAAAATGCTCACTGGCAAGGCTCCAAAGCTCTTGCGTTGTTAGGGCAGGTTCGTCCTCGAGTACGTCTTTTATAAAGGCTATATATCCCACTGGCCCATGCTTTTGCCCCGGAGGGTTGTAGGCTCTACCCCCGGCACCGCCACATTCAAAACATACCCGACACTTGCCAACGTCATCCGAGAAGTGAGGTCTTTGACATTTCATGCAAAGCATCCAACCCACGCGCCGAACCATTTTAGGCGGGGTACAATTGCCGTCCATAACCTTTTCGCGCCTGGTTAAATCGCCTGTGTATGACCAGGGTTCTGGTTCGTAGATGGGTTTGCCTATTAATGGAATCATTGGGAACTCCTCAAACGTAATGTGCTAAATCTGGTTGACCTTGGTTGATTACAATGCCTTGATTGCCCGTAAATTTTGCTTGCTGAGCCTGACATGCCTTAAGCCAGATTTCTTCTGGTACCTCAGGCACAGGTGCGAAATTTAGGCTATTTATACGTAGCTGCTTACTCACGTTTTCTGCACCGCCTAAGGCCTTGATGACGCCTGGTGCAGTGTTTTCTAGTGCTTCTAGGCTAAGGTCAATGAGCGAGCAAACTTGCAAAGCCTGGAACACCGATAGATTTTGTTGGTTAAGCATTTTCATCCCCTGCTTGGTACTTACTTAATAGACTGGTTAGGCTTGCGCGTTCAGTAGGCGACATATTTTGCAGGCCTTCCACACTTAACCCGGTACTTTCTACCTTCACCTTTAAACGGTCAGACATTTGGTCTCCATAACGGAACTTCAACAACACTTCCAGCAAGCGGTCGCTTTTCTTGGGAATGGTCAGAATGCCCCCGTTTTCATCTTTCATTATTTGCCCATTAAAGACTATGGGCTCGTTACTGCCTTTGGTGGCACGGGCATAGGCTTCATCAAGTAAGCTATCAAGCGCTATCTCAATTGCCTGGTCCCAATTAGCGGCAAACTCAGCATCCGCTTTCCTGATGTCATAAGCATAGCGCCGACTAATCCCAATTGCTTTTGCTGCTTCGCCTGGTGATGCGGTTTCTTCTAGCACCTCCAGAAAAAGAGCCTTAGCCTTTGCTGTTACTTTACTTGCCATTATTAAATCCTCATAGAATGTGTTAGGTAAAGTTATTATGCCGTGTTCTCAATACGTTGGCGTTTATTATTCCCCTTCATAATCAAGGGGATGATTGATTTAACGGAATGATTAGTAATCATAGGGCTTAGGTTTTAAGGGTGGATTCGGCTAGGTTTGGGGTATGGTCTTAAAAGCAATACGAATGCAATACAACTAGGCCTTGTGCGTGTGCACGTGATAGTGAGCAGATGGGAAGTTGGAGGGATTTTTTGATGCGAAGATGATGGGGATTTTTAGCCGTGAAGGTTGAACCGTAAAGATTGAGCAGATTGCGAGGATTAACTAACTTCTAGGCTTCGTGGTCGAACGTTTCGAGTCCGACAAGCTGAATGTATGTATAAGGCCTAACACTCACTTAACGAGCCTTAAACCTCACACACCTTTTTGACTGGCTCAACTAATATGGCCAAGGTGGGACTGATTCGACCAGGGTTTTAACGGGTAAGTCTAAGGAGGTGTTACGTAACACCCCTTTGTAACCCTAAAAAAAAATCGTAAGCCATTGATAAAAAAGGCTTGTAACGCTTGTAACGTTTGTATCACTATTTTTCCTTATAGCTAAACGGTAAATCATGTAGCTGTCATCAGTAATGCTATGTGCTTATAGTCTTATTTTAGTTTATATAAATTAAGTGTTACAAGTGTTACAAGAGTTACAAGCCTTATGCACCAAGGCTTCGGGCTGTAACGCTTGAGCTTAAAGGATGCGCTACAAGCGTTACAAATGGCTTTAGCCGCGAAGACAAAGGGGATTTATTGACGCTAAGGATGTGCAGATTGTGAGGATTAACTAACTTCTAGCCTCCGTAGCCGAGTTTTAATTGCTTGAGTAAGCAAACGGCCTGACAAGCACCTAAAACTGATTGTGGACTGTTTAATCTTCCCGCCTTTTTGAATCGCTCAACTACTACGGCCGGGGTGGGACAATATCGGCCAGGTTTTGTCTTTGCTTCTAATACCCCTTAGGACTTGATGCTTTAAGTAGTTTTGGCGATTCGGTTCTGCTGCGTGTTTATTTAAGATAAACACACGCACAGAACCAACTTAATCGGTGGTTCTGTGTTGGTTCTGTGCATCAGACAATAGGCTTTATAAGCTATTGATTTCGTTTGGTTCTGTCTGACAGAACCAAAAAACAGAACCACAGAACCAAAAAACGTAAAACCTGGTCGATTTAGCATAAGCTATTGATTTCGTTTGGTTCTGTCAGAAATAGCCAAAATGCTAAAAAAGGCCAAAACACGTACAGAACCACAGAACCAATACGAATCAATCACTTAGGCTGTTTTTCAGTTCTACACAAATTTCCATTGCACCCTTGGGGTTGTTGCCTTTCCGCTCTCTCCATACAGATGGACCGTCAATAGTTTCCAACGCCTTTTCCTTATTTTGGGGTATAGCCTTGTCAATATCTGCTCTTACAGTAGATGGCTTTCTACCCGTCATCGCCATGACAGCATCAACCAAGGCAGTTAATGGAAAACGTTCCCCGTGCTCTAAAGCCAACTGACAAGCCAAGGCAACAATCGGGTTGGGTTCATCAAACACAGGCATGTCCACTGCCATAACGCTAGGCCTTAGCACCGCCGAAGTCCCCACCTTGTCTAAACTAAAACGGCTGGGGCCTTCCGCCTCGGCATCTTTTTGTTTTTTCACTGCCACGGTGATGGGGCCGTTATTGGCGTTTCTAACCACTTCGATAGTTGTATCCATTGCACCCAATAACGCCGTGCTTCCCCGCATACCTTTAGCGGAATCTTTGCCCGAGTGATGAACCACGATAACGGTGGCGCCTGTTTTATCAAGTAACCGTTTCATGCTGGCAATATACAAGCCCATGTCTTTGGCGCTGTTCTCGTCCGCACCGGCGGCGGTTTGGTTTAAGGTGTCAATAACTACCAACTTCAAGGGCCCCAAGGTTTCAAACTGTAAAACAATTTCATCGGCAAAGGCTTTGGCTTCTTTCTCTGTGGATAGGTTGAGCGCGCTTTTCATCAACCTAAAAGGTTCAACGGGCAAACTGTCAACATATTCGGCTTCCCAAGCATCAACCCGCGGATTGAAACCGGCTGAACCCTCAGCGGCGATGTAAAGGACATTGCCCGCTACCACCTTGCGCCCGTGCCAGTGGGTGTCACTGGCTATTGCCATTGCTATATCAAGGGCAAGGAAGGATTTGCCTGAACTCGGCGCGCCATAAATGGCAACAAGTCCGGCCTCAGGCAATAACCCCGGTATCAGCCATTTAGGTGGCGGCAACGCTTTCATCTCGGCCCTAGACAATATCGGCCAACGTAACGCGCCTGGCTCCGCACCGTCAACCGGGTCGAAGTCATCAAAATCGTCATCCTCAACCACAACACCGTTATGTTGCTTCATGACCTCAAACAAATAGGCGATAGTGACAGGTTTGCCGCCCCTAGACGTGTCATGCAAACTGTCCCAGCGTCTGGCGTTGATTTCGTAGCAGTCTGAATACTCGGCATCGCCAGCACTCCAGGCTAAGAACTCTTCGCGCCCTTCGCCAGCCGTGGCATGGTGACAAGCACACATCAGGTCAAACCATTTGCCATTTTCGTTAAAGCCCTCAACATCCAACTGCTCAAGCGTTTTTTCTAAACCGCTTGGGGACAGTTCGCCCCAACGTTCATGTTTTGCACCCTCAGGCCGTTTAGTTGAACGTTCCAACAGTTTGCGCAACGCTTCCGGTGCTTTGGGTCTTCTCAAGCCAAAGGTGGGGGCGGGTTGGTACAATTTGCCAGTGTCAGGATGGATGGAACCGGCGGCGACAACTTGACCGCCCAAGGTTTTGAAGTCAATGCCTGGGTACATTTCCAACGAGCCGACAATAGATAAGCCTTCTGGCTTGGTGAGGTAATAATGAAAACCGCCGCCACCCGTATGGACACATGGCGTTTTTGACAAATCAAGGCGCAAATCCTTGACCAGTTCGGCCAGTGAATCACGGCCAGCGGGGTAGTTTCTGGGGTCAACATCAATAATGAGGTCAGAAGCGGACAACCTAACACCGACGTTTAAGCCTTTTTGCTTGGCTTGATGTAAAACACTGGCCGAATCTATTGCAATATGTGTCCAGTTAGTGGCTACAGGCTTTTTGCCCTTTAAAAGGATTAACTCATCGCCAGAGTCAACATAAGGCTGCATCAACTCAAATGCTGGTGTTGTTGACTGTCCAACTGGGCTATGATTTACCTCAACATGTTTGTTGTTGGCATGTTGTTGCAAGTCCTGTGGATGATTGAAGGTATTGCCCGCATCAAGCTCTCCTTGATGTGGGCATTTTTTTGCCTGTTGATTAGTCATGACTAACCACCTCAGCTTTTACATTCCCACGCAAATCGCCAACGCGATACCGGATAGTGCTACCAATTTTGACAAATCTGGGTCCACCGCCTTGGCATCTGTACCATGCTAGGGTTTGTCTTTTAAGACTAAGAAACGCTGCGGCTTCTGCTGGTGTCAGTAAGGCCTCATCGGGAAGGGCATAAAGAGCTGTTATCTCTTCGGGGGTAAATGTGCGGATTACATCGGGGTCTTTTGGCTTAGCCATGACAGTGATTCCAATAAAGGTTCCAAGTACAGCAAAACGCTGTTGCTTGGACTGTTCCACCAGTCTAAGGCGGAATAGGCTTTATTGGCCCCACTCAGTCGGTGTGGGTAAGGCGGCATTGATTTGCACTAAATGCTAGCTGTTTTCTTCACCAAGGCAACTCGGTTATTGGCTCAAATTATATCAAAATGATTACAGGGTTAACACCAACGTTTCGCCAATATGCCCAAGTTGCCAAAGGGCTTGCGAACGGTGTTAGGCAGGTACTTTACAGCCTTATAGCCGCATTAAGCCGTCAGCGTTACCTAAACAACACACAACGGCTATTCTTTCAACGTCAGCGGCCAGGTTCCGTTATATTCCAAACCCAAAGCATCCAATATCTTCGCGGTGGCTTTCTCTTGCAGGGTTCTTAAGTAATCCAATGACGGGTTCAAATACCCCATAGTCACGTTATTGGTGGCATGGTTTAACAGGAACTTCAATTCGGCCAGTGGTACACCCGATTCTTGCGCCAATGTTGCATAGGTATGGCGTAAAGCATGGCCCGTTAAATCGTTCAACTCCCATTGTTGAACTTCGGCCACATGACCGCTTTTGCTTTCCGACGGGAACAACCACGGGGATTTTCTAAAGTAGATGGCGTTTTCTGTTATGCGATGGTTGATAAGTGCCTGCAAGGGTTCTGATAAGGGGAGGTCAAAAGCGCGAGCTGAACCGCCTTTTGGTTTGGGTACATGCAACGCACCGGGTAAAACCTGGTCGATTCTGGCTTCTATGGCGCTTGTTCTTCTCATGCCGGTTAGGATGATGAATAAGTGCATATCGCGGCGGATAGGGTTCAGTTTTAACACTGCTTCGCCCCATGCTTTCAACTTCTCACTATTGGCATCAACCTTGCGCCTTTTCAATCCGTGATAGTCCACGTTGTTGGTCGGGTTGCTTGGCAGGTCGGGGTGTTCCCTTAACCCTCTATTGTAAAGTGCCCTCAAAACACGGTAGCAACTATCGGCCGTTGTAGCGCCATGCTGTTTGGTGATTTTCCCGTGTCTCAACCTAACGCCTGTGCGGTCGGTGCCAATATCGGCCAGTGTCTTATCTAACCAATCTGGTAGGTACTGTTCCATATTGTAGGTGTAATTGTGTTTGGTCTTCGCAGATAGCGATTTAGCCGAAAGGTGCAGGTTTAACGCTTCCCGCAATGTTATGCCTTTGGCCTTGGCTTTCCGCCGTTCTTCATTGGGGTTGGTGCCGTCGCGCATCTCCACTAATATCTGTCTGGCTTTTGCCCTTGCGTCCTTCGCATTCATTGCGGGTGCGTCCCCGAATTTTGCGCGGACTTGTTTTCCATTCACCAATGATTGAACATAAAAAGAGCGCTTGGTGGGAGTGATGATAAGATAGAACCCGCGCAATTCGGTATCGGCAAATTGGATGGTTTTGCCCTTATCAGGCGATGGGGTTTTTTCTAAAATGGCTTGTGATATTTTGGTTTGCATGGTTAGGCTCCTTGGTGGTTAAGGGGGTGATCGGAACACAACCTAAACACGGAAATTTCGCCCTTAAGCAGGCTAGATTTTGTGTGTTTTTTAGTGCTTTCCCCTCAAGAAGTCCTATTATGTCGTTGTTTTTCTTGTCTGTAAGCGATCAAAACCATATAATTTCAAATCATGGCACATCTAATGCTTACCGATTTGTAATCAGCCGGTCGCGGGTTCGAGTCCCATCTCCAGCTCCAAAGAATACAAGGACTTAGGTGCAAATCTAAGTCCTTTTTTTATGTCCGTTGTCCACTGATTGCCCACTTCAAAATAACAACCGACAACAAATCACCACAAAAATCCCTTCCCGCGTTTATTCTTACCACCCCGCTAACAACTTTAGCAATCCCCTTTTATAAAGTGCCAGCAATTACCCCAAATGGGATAATTTGCCTAGTTAATGGACAATTAATAGCAAGGCGAATGTAACATCAGCGTGGCTGGATATAAACACAAAAGCCTATAATGACCTGACAGATAAGTTTGAATTGCTGGCTAGGGGCGGCAATGATGCTGATACAACGGTTGATTTTTTCGAGGGTGTGAGAAGTTATGACGAGCATTTTGATATTATTAACGCTATTCAAGAGCTTATAGAGTTAACAATACCTTTGGTTGATTAAATTGGCATGTTTACCTAGTTTTTCCTAACTCTTGATTGTCTTTTTAAACTAATTTATATGACTGTACCTTATTCTAATAAACCTTATTATCATCATTATTACAACGATGAAAAACCTTTTACGACAGCGGAAGAGTTCGTAGATTTTTTTGTAGGTAAAGATAGTTTTCTTAAGGACGATGATATGGTTTCTATATGTACTATTGGCAAAGGCCGTCACATTTTTAGGGGGCAGTCAAATGCTGAATGGGATTTAAAACCCAATGCATTTCGATACAAGCTAGAAGAATGCCCTAACAAACACCCGTTGATGAATTATGCACAACAAGTTCTCTTCAGATATAACGAAAACAAGGAGTTTGACTTTAACGAGAGGTCCAAATTTTTACAATATCATTTACATGCAGAGCTTTGGGCTGTAACAAAATTTTTAGATACCGCTGATAAATTGGGTATAGAAACACCAGTTAATTATTTTTTGGCACGAACAGCCTTGAATGCCAGTGCAAAACATGAAATAGATCATGAAGAAGACTTTCCCAGATTAGAAATCATTGAAGGCATGGCTTTAGCACAGCATCACGGAGTTCCAACTAGATTAATTGATTGGTCTGAATCCCCCTTAATTGCTTGTTATTTTGCCGCTTTCAATGCCTCAAGTTTAGTGCCTAAGAACCAACGAACACCATCAAAAAATATTGCTGTTATTTGTTTTCATAACGGGGATTTAGACAAGCTTTCAAAAAATAATCAAATTGTTCAAATCGAGGCAGCAAAGCATAAAAACAATTTCTTGAGGCTTCAAAAAGGTTTATTTACCCTCACTCCTAAGGCAAATTCATATTTTATTGAGCACGGAAGATGGCCTTCGCTCGAAGATATTATCAGCAAAGAAGCTAATGGGGCTTTGAAAAAATATACCCTTCCATCAACACAAGCAGATGATGTTCTTAAGATATTATTCAACTACGACATCACCAAGTATCATCTTATGCCAACGCTGGATAATATTGCACAGAGCCAAAATTATATTAAAAAATTATTTCCGATTTATAGTTAATTTAATCCGACAGGTATAGCGGACCTCAATATTGGGATAAGTTATGTAATTTAGACATTACTTTTAACGAACTTAAAACTGTATTAGATCATGATTAACCTGACAGATACCTCTAAAAAGCCGATAACTGTCAGATTAGGTTTGAACTGCTATAATTAATCCAAAATAGTTGCACCGCTAAATTCTTCTATAGCTTTCAGGACTAAACGCAAATCAGATTTTTCTCTTTCTGTGATTTCATAATCGGCATAGTAATTTTCCCCTTTAAACCTTATTGTTGCTTCTTTGGAATTAACTATAGCTTTTATCATTGCTAGGTCATTGCTAGAAATTCGCTCATCGTACCATTCCTTTATTAAACTAGTGCCAGTATCCCGTTTAAAATTTGCGTATACTTTTTCAAATCTTTGGCTATCCGCAACAATTAGAAATGACTCAATAAATAGCCAATCATAAGCACGGTATATAAGCCTTAACTTTGGAAAAAGATAACCGCTTTTTAACTTGTAAAAATGCAGATTTATTTGTGATTTGCATCCCAACGTGCAGAAAAGCCCTTGATAATGTGTTATCTGTTCCAGCTCATCATATTCTTCATGTAGAAGTGTCTGTGTTAAGCCACTCAATTTGCTTATTTCACTGCTAACATAAAACATATTTGATTCCTTGCCATCCTCAGCCCAACTTATATCTAATCCATATTGCATTCCGTCTTTATAGTATTTTTCACTCCGTTTCTGCCCATTATCATGCCAACTAGTTGCAAGTCCATTTAGCTTTCCGTCCTTATAGTTTATTTCATCTAATTTCTGCCCATTTTCATTCCATTCTGTAACGATTCCATTTAGCTTGCCGCCTTTATAGTTTTGCTCAATACATTTTTGACTTTTATTAACTTTGTGCCACCATTGGATAAGATGATTTTGCTCAGTACCTATAGTTTCTACTTTATTTTTATTTTGCTCACCTTCATCTTTGTTTGAACCAAACTTGGTCATTAGGATTTGTAACATTAAGTTACTACATTCCACAGCGTGATCTGAATAGTACAGTACAAACTTGCCAGTGAATGGTTGTTCATCTTGATTTGGCAAAAAAGCCATCTCATCTTTAATATTTAGAGTTGTTGTATTTATTTCTTTGCTATCAGTGTTACAGCCAGAGATAACTGATATAAAAATCAATAAAAATATTATTTTTATCATGGCCCATCCGTTAATTTATTTTTAGACTAAAAGATACCTCTAAACTGAACACACCCACTCACGACACATAAAATAACTAACGGCAATCCAAATCGGCGAAAACATTTACCTTATTATTAATTAAGTATGGGATCAATGGGCAAAATCACTTCATAATTTTTGGTGGTCACTGAAAAGATAAAGTATCTAAGTGATTATAGCCCACTTAATTACCTAAAAAATCAAGCCGTGAAAATTCGCCAGTTAAATTTGCAATGCCCTATATTTAAACGCAACACGGCAAGCATCCACGGAGTACCTTTGACTTTTCGGGCAGACAAGCTGAAAATGCAAATAACGCCAGCAAAAATAACTAGGTAAATTTTAACTTCATAGCAGGAGCAAGCGTCATGCAACAAGTTCTTGAATCCCCACCCATCCTAAGCAAAACATCAGCCCGAACTCAAGAACAACGGGCGGAGTTGTTACGAAAAGCCAATATCTTAGATGCCAACGGTAGCTATGTGGTGCGGTTTTTTTCTTCTGAGACGTTGGCAAAAGATAAAGCCCGCCAGAGCAAATAATTATGTATTCTTCAAAACCTGCGTATGTCTTTGGTTTTCATGGCCTTGATGAAACCGTTGGCAGGCAGGTTTTGAATGGCAAGACCGAATTGCGCCACAGCACCAACAGCTACGATTGGTTAGGGCATGGGTTTATTTTTGGGAAAATAGCTTAGAACGTGCCAAACAATACGCCATTGAAGACAGCCAACGCAAAGACACTAAAATCAAAACACCTTTTGTCATTGGCGCAATCATTAACTTAGGTAACTGCCTAGATTTGCTCGACAAAAAGAGCCTTGACTTCCTGCTATACGCCTACCAAGAAATGGCACTTGCCCTTCAAGAACAAGGCAAGATTCTGCCTACCAACGCCCCTTTTGGTGCAAACGATTTTGATTTTAAAAAACGCGATTTAGATTGTGCGGTTATCCGCTACGCCGTTGAACTGGCAAAAGCCGACAACACCCCCGTTTGATTCTGTCAGGGCGGCTTTTTGGGAAGGCGAACCGCTGTATCCCAATGCCGGATTCAAGACCCACAACCATATTTAGTTATCAGTCATAAACCCTAGTTGTATCAAGGGTTTATTTTTGCCGCGTGAAAGGCAAAGTTTTGCTTAATGCTTGGGGTTGTAGGGTAAAGTTAAGGCATTACCTAAAAAGCACGGCTTAATTATCCTATATGCCAATATTCCAAGCCTTCCAGCTGTTGTCCACATTGTCCACTGGCTGTCCACTTGAGAATAAATAAAGGCAATAAATGACCACCCGCCACACTAAAGAAAATACCTTAAGTCATTGTTTTAATTTATGTAGTTTGTTGTGCTTAATCGGGAATCATGGATTAAATCAGATTTGTAATCAGCCGGTCGCGGGTTCGAGTCCCATCTCCAGCTCCAAAGAATTCAAGGACTTAGATGCAAATCTAAGTCCTTTTTTATGCCTGAAATTTTCCTAAACACGGTTTGAACACAATTTATGTTTTTATCGCATCCTTCACAGCACTAGCTTTTTCCTAGGTGGCACTTCCACCCCTTTATTCCGTAACTTATTGGCATACCAGCTAATACATCTGACTCGGTCAGGGTTTTGCCGTTGGTCTCTTTAGCCTTCTTAGCGGCTTTTCTAGGCGTTTCAGGTGTTGTGGGCTCGTCCTCGACAACCTCAAGGCGTTGTTCTACATGCTTTTCCGTTGCCTGCGTAAACAGGGCGTGTTCATGT
>DIUY01000022.1 GCA_002422395.1 Methylococcaceae bacterium UBA6146
AAACATCCGGATCGCCTTTTAAGGCTCGTAGACAGACGAAGGCGTGTTTTTTTTGAATCACTTTATGGTGTATTGCGGATATGGACAGCAAGCCATATTGTTGCCGTGTCAGTGGCAGTCAATACAACACAGTGTCGGGTATGGGTCGGGATTAGCAAATAATCGCCTGTTTTTAGTGTAATTAATTGAGTATCCTGTTCGTAGCATAGTACAGCTTCCCCCTTAAGCACTATAATCCATTCATCCCAAGCTTGGTCATACCATTGTCCAGCAGGCGTGATGTGTCCTTTGGAGACAATGCGCTCAATTGTGATGTTCTCCCGTTTGAATAGACATTCGATTAATTCCTCAGGCAACTGCTCAGCAATACCTGTAAAAATGTTGTTAGAATTAGTGGCCATTTTTAAAAAAATTGGATTAACAGATGTATGTGATGCAATATTGCATAGTTTTAAAATTAGCGCCACTTTGAATCAGAGGTAAGTTTTAACCAAATGTTACAAACAGTTGCAGTTATTGGTGGCGGCCCGGCAGGCTTGATGACAGCCGATGTTTTGAGCCGGGCGGGCATTAAAGTTAGCCTTTATGATGCTATGCCTACGGTGGGGCGGAAATTCCTGATGGCTGGTAAAGGCGGTATGAATATTACCCATTCCGAACCGCTTGTTACATTTTTAACTCGCTACGGTACGCAGCGTAGTTATATTGAGCCCTTACTTAAGGCATTTACGCCTGATGCCCAGCGCGAATGGATACATCAATTAGGCATTGCTACTTTTGTAGGTTCATCGGGGCGTGTGTTTCCTGTTGATATGAAGGCGGGGCCGTTGTTACGTTTATGGTTGCATCGATTGCGGAAGAGTGGGGTTAATCTTTATATGCGGCATGTATGGACCGGATGGCAAAGAACTGACCATATAGAGTTATTCTTCAACAGCCCACAGGGCGATTGTCAAGTCAGCGTCGATGCGGTAGTGCTGGCGCTTGGAGGCGGAAGTTGGGCGCGGCTTGGCTCGACAGGTGCGTGGGTGTCATTTTTGCTAAAAAACAACATTTTTGTACAGCCACTAAAACCATCAAATTGTGGCTTCAATGCTGATTTCAGTGAAGACTTTTGTTCCCGCTTTGCCGGACGACCTTTGCAAACAGTTCGTTTATTTTTTACCAACGCCGAAGGCACTAGTTTTAGTCATCAAGGTGAATTGATAGTCACTGAAACAGGGTTGGAAGGTGGGCTTATTTATTTTTTGTCAGCCCCCTTGCGTGAAGAAATCGTTATGAGCGGTAGCGCCCTTATTTATCTTGACCTAGCACCTAATCGAAATACACAATTTCTTGTTGATAGGTTATCGCAGCCACGCGGCAAGCAGTCGCTAGCTAACTATTTACGCAAGCATGTTGGTATTGAGGGCGTGAAAGCGGGGTTGCTAAGGGAAAAGGCATCGGCAGCAGATTTTGATGAACCTACGCGTTTGGGTGCTTTAATCAAGGCATTGCCTATTAGGTTGTTGTCAACGCGGCCATTGGATGAGGCGATCAGCAGTGCGGGGGGCGTTGATTTTAGTGCGCTTGACGAAAAATTAATGATACGTTCACAGCCCGGTATCTTTTGTGCTGGTGAAATGCTGGATTGGGAAGCGCCTACAGGCGGTTACTTACTGACCGCTTGTTTTGCCACAGGGCATGCTGCTGCTTTAGGTGCATTAGCTTGGTTAAATAAAACAGACGCCGATAATAAATTATCTCTATCTTAAATTAATATGATTTTATCAGTGTTACTTATAAACTTGGCCATTACTATTTTTTGTTTGTGAGACCATAAAAATTGCGATGAAAATACCTAAAAGTATCGAACCCTTAGTACGTGATGGCCTTATCGATGATGTCATACGGCCTTTGAAAAGTGGTAAAGAAGCTGCCGTCTACGTCGTTTTGGCAGAAGGTAACATTTGTTGCGCTAAAGTTTATAAGGATGCAAATAAAAGGGGATTCCATAAACAGGCGCAGTATCAAGAAGGGCGTAAAGTGCGCAATAGCCGTGAAGCGCGGGCAATGGATAAAAACACCCAATTTGGGAGGAAACAGCAAGAACAGGTATGGCAAAATGCTGAGGTCGATGCTTTGTATCGTTTAGCATCGGTTGGTGTGCGAGTGCCTAAGCCCTATAATTTTGTCGAAGGTGTGTTGCTGATGGAGCTGATAACCGATGAGCAGGGCAGCGCAGCGCCTAGACTTAATGACCTTGATTTAACCCGGGAACAGGCTCTGGAATATCATGCGTTTTTGATTAAAGAAGTTGTCCGTATGCTGTGTGCTGGCATTATTCACGGTGACTTGTCTGAATATAACATACTGGTAGATGCCTATGGCCCAGTTATTATTGATTTGCCGCAAGCGATTGATGCCTCAGCTAATAATAATGCCGCTAGAATGCTTTCCCGCGATGTTGAAAATCTAGCGGGCTACTTTGGGCGGTTTGCGCCAGAATTGCTTGCTACCCGTTATGACAAAGAAATATGGAGGCTATACGAAACCGGCGATTTACATCCTGATGTCAAATTAACGGGGCAATTTAAGGGAAGTGAAAAGCCGGCGGATGTAAAAAGCATTATGCGGGAAATTAATGATGCGCGGGAAGATGCGCTAAGACGCAAATATGAACAGGATAATTGATTACAGATAGGCGTTTGCTTACCGGATTTCCTGGATTTAAAAAGTGGTTTAGATAGTATGGCGTAGTGTTATTTATATGTTTTTTATTTATAGTTTTGACACAACACCTTATCTCATGATAAAAATTACCCCGTTGTTTTAAGAAAATTTCAACAACCGGCTCACAAAGTACTTTTTGAGTTGTTCCCTTGAGGAAGGGAAGATAATAATTATTATTAATAACATTTAAGAGGATTTAAAAATGTCTGAAGTAAAAGAAAAAGATAATTTTTGGTTGATCGTTGGCGGCCTTATTGTTGCCACTGTTATTTTAGTTGGTATGTTAAAAGGCAGAGAGACTGAACACTTAAAAAGCGGTGCGGTAGCGCAGCTTCAATCAGAAACATTTTCAAAGATAGAAAAAAGACACACCAGCAACAACAGCACTGCTGAGCAAATGTCAGGTAAATAAGATACCTTGGCCCCTCCGTAAACTTGTTTTTCGGAGGGGTTTACAGCCAACATTAAAACAAGTTTTATATCCCCATTCGCAATTACCGCCCCAGCGTACTTCACACATTCAGCAAAAATGCTGAAACATTATTACCCGCTTCTGTTGTTTTAAATAGTCGATTAATTGATTTGACAGTTCAGAAGTAATATTCGGCCTGAAATCTAATGGCATATTTAGGATTATTGTCAACTATGTTTTATGTCGGGCTTTTCTACGTTATCCCAATTCCTATCCAGTGACAAAACTAGCACTATTTTTCAGTGGCGATGGTGAGCTTTCTAAAGTTATTGGGGGTTACCAGCCTAGAGTGGGCCAGGTTGAAATGGCTGAAGCAATTGCCCGGGCTATTGATAGCAATCAACATCTGATAGCTGAGGCCGGAACTGGCACGGGGAAAACCTTTGCCTATCTTGTGCCCGCTATTTTGTCAGGTAAAAAAATCATTATTTCGACAGGCACCAAAAATTTGCAAGACCAATTGTTTGCTAAAGATTTGCCTGTTATCCGTAAGGCAATAAAACAACCGTTTATGGCGGCATTGCTGAAAGGCCGCAGCAATTATTTATGTACTTACCGATTGCAAAATGCCTTGAATTCGACATTTGGTTTTAGCAAGGAAGACGCGCTGTCTTTAGCAAAAATAAAGTCTTGGGCAAAACGCACCCAGACGGGCGACACTTCAGAAATGCCAGATATTATGGAAACTGATCCGGTTTGGTATCAAGCCACTTCGTCAATAGATAATTGTTTAGGGCAGGATTGTAAGGATTATGCCGAGTGCTTTTTAGTTAAGGCGCGGAAAAAAGCGCAGGAAGCCGAAATTTTGGTGGTTAACCATCATTTGCTGTGTGCCGACTGGTCTATCCGTGACAGTGGTTTTGGTGAGTTGCTACCAAATGCCGAGGTAGTGATTATTGATGAAGCACACCAATTAGCCGATACCGCATCCAATTTTTTGGGCATTAACATTAGCGCAAAACAGTTTAATGATCTTGCGACCGATGCTTTACTAGAATATTTTAAAGATGCCACCGATATGCCCGCTTTGCGCACAGCCTGTGAAGACCTGGAACACGAAGTCAAAGATTTACGCTTGGCGTTTGGTGTCGAGCTTAAGCGTGGAGAATGGCAGGAAATTGAAAACAACCCCAAAATCACCGCAGGCCTAGTGGCCGTCAAAGAGCAACTACAGCGCTTGGTGGATCAACTGGAGTTGGCGTCAGTTAAAACCAAGGGGTTGGAGTCTTGTTTTAAGCGGGCTGACGAATTAATGCAGCACACAAAGATTATTTTGGATGATAGCAGTGGCAAATGGATACGCTGGTACGAGATCCATAAAAAAACGTTTACCTTGAGCAGGACGCCGCTTGATATTGCCGCAGAATTCCGCACTTTCATGCAACGCCATCAAGGAGTCTGGATATTCACTTCGGCAACTTTGAGTGTGGCGCACAAATTTGATCATTTTGCCAATAATCTGGGGTTGGTCAATGCGGTCAGCGCCAGTTGGGGCAGTCCTTTTGATTATGCCAACCAATCACTGTTCTATCATCCTAAAGGTTTGCCGCAGCCTAACGATCCAGAGTTTATTCCGACAATTATCAGTTTCGCTTTACCGGTCTTACAGGCGAGTAAAGGTCGGGCGTTTTTTCTGTTCACCAGTCATCGTGCACTTAAACAGGCGGAAACATTGTTGAAAGATAAAATTAAGTATCCTTTGTTAGTGCAGGGGAGCCGTCCTAAAGCTAAGTTGCTTGATGAGTTTAAAGCGGCGGGTAATGCCGTGTTATTGGGCACATCGAGTTTTTGGGAAGGCGTTGATGTGCGTGGCAAGGCTTTGTCTTGCGTGATTATTGATAAATTACCGTTTTCATCCCCAGGTGATCCCGTATTAAAAGCACGTTTAAGCGCTATGGAACAACAAGGCCAAAACCCGTTTTTTGAACACCAGTTACCCGCAGCGGTGATTGCCTTAAGGCAGGGCATAGGCCGCCTGATCCGTGACGAGACCGATCGTGGCGTGTTAATGGTGTGTGATCCGCGTTTGTTAAAAAGATCCTACGGGCAGATTTTTTTAGACAGTGTGCCACCTATGAGGCGTACCCGTGATATTGAAGATGTGCGGGCATTTTTTCAACAAGAGCCCCAACAATGAAATTATTAGCGGTAGAAACAGCAACCGAAGCCTGTTCAGCGGCACTGTTTATTGATGGTGTCGTAGCCGAACGTTTTGAAGTGGCGCCCAAAGACCATACTCGGTTGATTTTGCCTATGATTGATTCGTTAATGGGCGAAGCGGGGTTAAAACCACAACAACTCGATGGGTTGGCTTTTAGTCGCGGGCCAGGCTCATTTACGGGGGTGCGAATCGCCACCGGTGTCATTCATGGCATTGCTTTAGGCGCGGATTTGCCTGTAGTGCCAGTTTCTACACTAGCGGCGATGGCCCAAAATTATTTTGATAAGAATGGCGGTGATATTGCTTTTACCGCTATGGATGCCCGTATGGGTGAGATATTTTGGGGCGTTTACCACCGTGATGCCGATGGTTTTGCTGAGTTGTTGGGCGAGGAAGTGGTCGGTTACGCCGAACATATTGGTTTTCCGGATGTGTGCGGAATAGGCCTAGGTTCTGGCTGGGCTAGCTATCAACAACAATTAAGCAACCTGTTGAGTTGGCGGGTTGAAAGCTGTGTGGTTGATGATGTGTTGCCTAGGGCTGGTGCTATCGCCCGGTTAGGCGCCTATCATTTCCAATTGGGTCGGGCAGTGGCTGTTGAGCAGGCAATGCCGGTTTATTTGCGTGATAAGGTGGCTAAAACAGAGTTTGAACGCGGTAAAATTTAAATAAGTAACGTGCGCAAAACAACTTAGTCAAGTACGTTTTTTACAATGGGTAAAATCCACGACTGCCAGCCCTGCAAGGACTGGCAGTCATTATGCCACCGAAATTATTTCATGCCAGTTCCTAAACTGTTTAGCGTGTACCAAAAACTACAATGGTTTTGCCATGGGCGCTCAGCAGTTTCTTGCTTTCCAGTTCCTTTAAAACACGGCCAGCCATTTCTCTTGAGCATCCGACAAGTCGGCCAATTTCCTGTCTCGAAATATGCAACTGCATGCCGTCAGGATGCGTTATGGCATCCGGTTCTTTGCAAAGCTCAAGTAAAGTCCGGGCAATTCGCCCTTCGACATCCATAAAAGCCAAGTCACTGAATTTCCGGCTAGTCATAAGTAGTCGACTGGCTAATTGGTCGCCGATCATAAATAACAAATCCGGTGCGTAAGACAGTAGCTCCGTTTTTAACGCATGCCGAAAGTGTTCATAGTTGATTTCAGCCAATTGGCACTGGGTGCGGGTTTTGACGGCGACTTTGCGGATTTGGGAACCTTTAAAAAAACCGATTTCACCGATAAAGTCATGTTTGTTCAAATAAGCTAAAACTAACTCATATTTTCCATTAGTCCCTTCTGTGCAAATGCTGACAGAGCCGCTGATAATAAAGTACAGGTTATCGCCCGTGTCCCCCTCTTTTATCACGGTGGCTTTGCTGGGATAGTTTTTTATAGTGCACAGCTTTAAAAAATGCGCTAAGGCGTCTGTGTCATAGTTTTTTTTTTGAGTGTTATAAGGCATGGTAATCGTTATCCGTGTTGGTTCGTTACTGGTGACGCTATGCGTTTTCGTTAACGATGATGGCTTATGATAGTCATGCATTCTATCTGCAATGCAGAAATTTAACAAAAAATCAAAATTAAATGCTTATTAATGTGCTACGCTATGCGTCTTTTTTCACTAGGGGGAAAACAAATGCAAGCAACGGTCAAATGGGTTGATGGCGTTATGTTTGTGGGTGAGACAGGCAGTGGGCACGCAATTGTGATGGACGGCCCCCTTGATCATGGTGGGCGGAATATGGGTGTTCGGCCAATGGAAATGCTGCTGTTAGGTGTGGGCGGTTGCTCGTCATTTGACGTTGTGCAAATTTTGCAAAAAGGTAGGAATGACATAGTTGGCTGTGTTGCGGAAATTACCGCCGAACGGGTTGATGCAGTGCCTAGCGTGTTTAGCAAAATACACCTGCATTTTATTGTCACAGGGCGCAGTTTGAAAGCGTCAGCAGTTGGGCGGGCTGTACAGTTATCCGCTGAAAAATATTGTTCCGCATCGATTATGTTGAGCAATGCAGGGGTGGAAGTCACCCATGATTTTGAAATTATCGAGGTTTAATAATTTGAAAAAGTTGCAATTACAAGGCTTTAACAATTTAACAAAGTCACTTAGCTTTAACATTTATGATGTTTGCTATGCGCCGGCAGAACAGCAGCAGGCCTACATTGAATACATTGATGAAGCCTATAATGCCAAAAGACTGACGCAAATCCTTAGAGATGTCGCAGAGATTATTGGCGCACAAATCCTTAATATTGCCCATCAGGATTATGAGCCGCAAGGCGCCAGCGTGACTATGCTGATCTCCGAAGGCGATTCAATGCCGCCCCCTAATATGAACACCCAGTCACCTGGGCCTTTGCCGGAAACTGTTCTTGCTCATCTGGATAAAAGCCATATTACCGTGCACACCTACCCGGAAAGTCATCCTGATAACGGCATCAGCACGTTTCGGGCGGATATTGACGTGTCGACTTGTGGCCAAATTTCGCCATTGAAGGCCTTGAATTATCTTATTCATAGCTTTGAATCAGATATTGTTATCATGGATTACAAGGTGCGTGGGTTTACCCGTGATGTTTTGGGCAAGAAACATTTTATTGACCATAACATTACATCCATCCAGAACTATATTGCCTTGGATACGCTAGAAAGCTACCAGCTAATTGATGTCAATGTGTATCAGGAAAATATTTTCCATACCAAAATGATGCTCAAGGAAACTGAGCTTGAAAATTACCTGTTTGAAAAAGAGAGTAATTTGACGGCGGAGCAAAAACTGGAAATTGAAAGCAAGCTGCAAAAAGAAATGTCAGAAATTTTTTATGGGCATAATTTCCGCCGTAAATATGATCAAGTTTTGGCTTAAAGCCTGACTGCGCGGGCGACCGGTCTTTTCGTCGCCCACCCTTCCCCAATGCCTTTAGTTGCTGTGCAATTAAAGGCATGTCCCGTTCCCAAGCGCGTGTCAAATGTGGCAAACATAGGCAGCATTTGCCATGGGCATTAGCACCCGCCAATCTTTTCACGCTTTTGCTGGGCCAGGGCGTCAAGTATGCTGGCGTATTCATTCGGCTTCGGACGGTATAAAAATAGGCCTAATGCGGACATGCCGATGAATATATATAACGTATTGAAACTATCGCCCAAAATAAACATGAGGAAGCCAAAAATACCAATGCTTTCAATCAGTGATAATGAGACGATAACAGTCACTAGATAGCGGTTTTTGGCAGGATTGCCACCAGGCATGGTTTGATTGAGCCGTAACTGGATATGGCGGAGCAAATTAGTCACCGGAAAAGTGACAATTGCAATCCCATATAGCACTGTTCTGATAAGTACGCGCTGCGCTTCCGGTAATGGCCGTTGCAATTCGCCGCCTAACGTATGGCAAATAACAAGGTAAGTTGCCAGCATTGCCAACATGATGCCGGCCACCAGCCAGGCAAGGGTAAGGTCAGCGTTTAAGCGGTCACGGTCAATTTGATCCGGCATTATGATTTCCTGATGGGCTTGGGGTTTGTGGGGCGGCATGTGCTGTCAATAAATTGCCTCGCAAGGTAAAAATATAAGACTTGTAACGTGTGCGGGGGGGATGCGGCCTGTACCGTGCGAGTCCAATACAGGCTGCTGCCGTAATCGTTATAAAGCCTATTCCTGACGGGAAAAATCCGGTTCTTTGTGGGGCGCTTTCTCTTGCAGGCAGTGATATGCCGCATTTTCGTATTTGATCCGTAAAGATTGCGGATTTTCATGCTCAGAAAGGAATTTCTCAGCTTCTTGGGACGTTAAATTTTTTGATAAAAACTGTGCGATGCACAGGCAGGGTTTGCCAAAACGTTCTTTGTCCGCCGTATCGCCTGAATTTTTTGCTTCCCGATCCACGCATTGTGCGGCAAAGTCATGCTCAAATTGGCTTTTTTCATTATCAGTGACCGGAACATCCGCCGAATGGTCCCAAGGATTAGGGTTGTGGTTGGCTTTTTTAGGGGAGGCCACTTCTTTATTTTCTTTATTTTCTTTATTTTCCGATTTGTCGGAACAGCCGGCGACTGTTAAGGCAAACGTGCCGCTAAGCAGGGCGGTGACCAATAGTTTTTTAATAATTTCTAATTTTTTCATAATGTTGTATCTGAATAGTTAAAACATTTAGGGTTCAAAAACGGATAACAAATGCCATGAACCTCCGCCTTCAACAATAAACGTTAAAACTTTGCCGGTCAATATCGATTAGCGTTTTTATATTACATAAAATCCGCTGACTAACCTTATAATGACACGTTATTTTTACTGATTGTTTAGGTGATGGTTTATGCAAATTATTCAGGAAGCACTCACGTTTGATGACGTTTTATTAGTGCCTGCGCACTCAACAGTGCTACCCCGCGATGTGTCGATCAAAACCCGATTGACGCGTAACATCGAACTCAATATCCCGCTGGTTTCAGCGGCGATGGATACGGTCACTGAAGCGCGGCTTGCCATTGCTATGGCTCAGGAAGGCGGCATAGGCATAATTCATAAAAATATGTCTATCGAGCAACAGGCGCGAGAAGTGCGGCATGTTAAAAAATACGAGAGCGGCGTCATCAAAGACCCGATCACCGTATCGCCGGATGTCAGTATCCGTGATGTCATTAATTTAACGCGGGCCAAAAACATTTCTGGCGTGCCGGTTGTTAGTGGCGACGAATTGGTTGGTATTGTCACCAGTCGCGACTTGCGTTTTGAAACACGGTTTGACGAGCCGGTTGCCAAAGTCATGACCCCTAAAGAACGGTTAATTACGGTCAATGAAAATGCCGACCCTAAAGAAGCCGTCGCATTGCTGCACGAGCATCGGATTGAAAAAGTCCTGGTTGTCAATGATGCGTTTCATTTATGCGGCATGATAACTGTCAAAGACATACAAAAAGCGAAAGATTACCCGCTAGCCTGCAAAGACGAGCTGGAGCGTTTGCGTGTTGGCGCGGCGGTCGGTACTGGTCATGGCACCGAAGAGCGCGTTGCGGCGTTGGTTGCCGCCGGGGTCGATGTCATTATTGTCGATACCGCCCATGGCCATTCGCAAGGGGTGCTGGATCGGGTACGTTGGATTAAGCAGAACTATCCTGACGTGCAGGTTATCGGCGGCAATATTGCGACCGCCGCCGCTGCACAGGCTTTAGTAGAAGCGGGTGCGGATGGGGTAAAAGTGGGTATCGGCCCAGGTTCTATTTGTACGACCCGCATTATTGCCGGGGTTGGCGTGCCGCAAATCACCGCCGTCAGCAATGTCGCCGATGCGCTAAAAGGGACGGGCGTACCGTTGATTGCTGATGGTGGCATACGCTATTCAGGCGATGTCGCCAAAGCGTTGGCGGCGGGGGCCAATGCGGTCATGTTGGGTAGTCTGTTCGCCGGCACTGAAGAGGCGCCCGGCGAAGTCGAATTGTTTCAGGGGCGGTCTTATAAATCTTATCGGGGTATGGGTTCATTAGGGGCAATGTCACAACAACAAGGCTCCAGCGACCGCTACTTTCAGGAAGAGACCGGTTCTGTTGAGAAGCTCGTGCCGGAAGGTATAGAGGGGCGTGTGCCGTACAAGGGCAGCCTGCTTGCGGTTGTCCACCAATTGTTGGGCGGCATCCGCGCCAGCATGGGCTATACCGGTAGCCAAACCATAGAAATACTGCATGAAAAAGCCCAGTTTGTGCGCGTGACCAGTGCGGGCATCCGGGAAAGCCACGTCCATGACGTGACCATCACTAAAGAAGCGCCCAATTATCGTACCGAATGATGGGTAGGGTTTTAATCAGGCTTCGCAGGCCAGTTATTGAAAAAATTGGTAGTGGTAAACATTCAAATGCTTAAGTGACAGCGAAGCCAAAAAACATGTTTTTTGCTTCCAAAATATCATTACTATGTTTACCACCACCAAAAAGTTAACGGACATTGCAATAAAGTGATTATATGGCTAATTCCAAACCCTTAGTGGTCATGTTCAGCGCCGGTGAACCGTCCGGTGACCAGCACGCCGCCAATTTGTTCTTGGAGATGAAAAAATCCCAACCCGCCATTAAAGGGATTGGTATGGGGGGCGCCAAAATGGCCGAGGCTGGTGTTGAGCTGAGCTATGATTCAGCCAACATAGCCGTTATCGGGGTTGTCGAGGTGATTAAGCATTACCCGGAAATCCGCCGTGCGTTAACGCTGATGCAGCAATTAGCGGTCGCTGAGAAGCCGGATCTGTTGGTTTGTGTCGATTACAAGGAGTTTAACTTTAAGCTGGCGCGTTTCGCTAAACAACATGGCATCAAGGTGTTGTTTTATGTTGGCCCGCAAGTTTGGGCATGGCGGGCAGGGCGGGTTAAGCAGTATGGCAAGGTTATCGACATGATGGCGGTCATTTTTCCTTTTGAGACGGCTTATTATGAGGCCGAAAACGTCCCCGTCCGGTATGTCGGGCATCCCTCAGTTGATAAAGCCCATCCCCAGCACAGTAAGTCTGAAGACTTGCGGCGGTTTGGGTTGGATGCACGGCATCCGGTCGTTGGCCTGTTGCCTGGTAGCCGCGTTAACGAAATCAAGCGTATGTTGCCGGTGATGCTGGCGGCCGCTGAAAAATTGCAGGCTAGTTTGCCTGATGTCCAGTTCATTTTGCCGCAAGCCGATGCAATTGCAGATGAGTTGTTGGCGGGGTATTTGCAGCAATTACCCGTTAAGGTCATCCTCGTTAAAAACCAGCCTTATGATGTCATGCAATGTTGTGACGCCATCATGACCACGTCCGGCACGGCAACGCTGGAAATTGCCTTGCTGGCAGTGCCTATGGTGATAGCCTACAAATTGGCGCCCGCCACTTATTGGTTAGGGCGGCTGCTGGTGAAAACCCCGTTTATAGGTTTACCGAATATTATCGCAGGAAAAGGCATTATCAAGGAGTTTATCCAGCACGAGGCGAGCGCAGAGAATTTGGCTACCGAAGTGCTGCGCATTTTGACCAACCCAGACTATAACGCGGACATGCGTAAAAACCTGTCTCAGGTAAAGCAACGGCTAGGGCAAGGGGGCGCGTCAAAAATAATGGCAGAGCTGGCCTTGGATATGTTGCCATGAAGTGGGTGCGGCTCTTGTGCACCATAGGGAATTAGCAGCGCTAATTTAAAGCATTGGCGTGGCCTAAAAAAACGCTATTGTTGGCTTTGCTTGTACAGAAAATCAGCACTACCGGAAGCTATGCCCCTATGTAATAATAAACGGCTTTGATTTTCCAATAGCCCTTTCTAACCCTATCACTCACATCGCCCATATTTGGGGCATAACGCACAGACAAAGGCATTAACCAATGGATGAGAACAAAAAGAAAGCACTCGGCGCAGCACTGATGCAAATCGAAAAACAGTTCGGTAAAGGTTCAGTCATGCGTATGGGCGATGTCGCCGCCTCCCGCGACATAGAAGTCGTTTCCACTGGCTCATTAGGTTTGGATATTGCCCTAGGTTGCGGCGGGTTACCGCGTGGCCGTGTTGTTGAAATTTACGGGCCGGAATCATCCGGCAAAACCACATTGACCTTGCAAGTGATCGCCGAAATACAAAAGCTGGGCGGCACTGCGGCCTTTGTCGATGCTGAACATGCATTAGATCCCGGATATGCCGAAAAAATCGGCGTTAATGTTGATGATCTGTTAGTTTCCCAGCCTGATACCGGTGAACAGGCCCTCGAAATCACCGATATGCTGGTGCGTTCAGGCGCTGTAGATATAGTCGTTGTCGATTCGGTTGCGGCGCTGACCCCTAAGGCTGAAATTGAAGGTGACATGGGCGATTCGCACATGGGCTTGCAGGCGCGGTTGATGTCCCAAGCGTTGCGGAAACTGACCGGTAATATCAAACGTTCGAACACGCTGGTCATCTTTATTAACCAGATCAGGATGAAAATAGGGGTTATGTTTGGTAACCCAGAAACCACCACCGGTGGTAACGCGTTGAAATTTTACGCCTCGGTGCGCTTGGATATACGCCGCATCGGCTCGATAAAAAAAGGCGATGAAGTGGTCGGTAATGAAACCCGTGTCAAAGTGGTCAAAAACAAGGTCGCCCCGCCGTTTAAAGAAGCCGAATTTGAGATTTTGTATGGCGAAGGCATTTCATTTGTCGGTGAACTGGTTGATTTAGGCGTCAAATACGGGTTTATCCAAAAATCGGGTTCCTGGTACAGCTATGGCGATGAAAAAATCGGCCAAGGCAAGGATAACGTCAAAAACTTTTTGAAAGAACATCCTGAAAAAGCGCGTGAAATCGAAACCAAAATCAGGGCGGAAGCGTTTGTTAAACCCGCAGCACTTGCCGACAATACCGGTGCCGAAACCTTTGTTGATGAAGATGAACTATAGCGCGTGGTGACTTGCACCAAAGAAATCAACGATTTTTGCTTGCGTTTATTGGCGCGTAGGGAACACAGCCGAAAAGAACTGCTCACCAAGTGCTTGGCAAAAGGTTACAGCAAGGAAGATAGTCTTGCCGTTATTGACGGCCTGGCTGGGCAAGGTTGGCAGGACGACCTAAGATACGCGCAAAGTTATGCTCGGCATCTTATCCAAAGAGGCTATGGGCCTGTATTCATCAGGTATCAACTCCACCAAAAAGGAGTTGATACGGTTGATCTTGACGGCATTGTGGAGACTGTCGCAGGTAGCTGGATGGACGCGTTGGAACAGGTTTACACCAAAAAATATAAGCACGGGGCTTCTGACAACCGTATAGACCGGCAGGAATCGGCAAAACGCAGCCGGTTTTTAATGCAGCGTGGTTTTCCGGCAGCAATGATTAGCGCGTTGTTTGGCCATTTGAACAGTAACAATCCTAAGTTTTAGCCTTAATATTTAGCATTAAATACCCACCTTAAATCATGAAAAAAATGACTAGCGCAGAATTACGCGCCGCCTTTCTGGACTTTTTCCGTCAACGTGGACATGCCATTGAGCCATCCAGCCCATTAGTTCCTGGCAACGACCCCACCTTGCTGTTCACCAACGCCGGTATGGTGCAGTTTAAAGATGTATTTTTAGGCCGCGAACAGAAACCGTTCACCACCGCAGCGACTAGCCAGCGGTGTGTTAGGGCGGGCGGCAAGCATAACGACTTGGAAAATGTCGGCTACACCGCACGCCACCACACGTTTTTTGAAATGCTCGGCAATTTCAGTTTTGGTGATTATTTCAAAAAAGAAGCCATCCATTACGCGTGGGAATTTTTGACCAAAGAAATGGAAATCCCCGCCGAAAAACTCTGGGTCACGGTTTACGCGGAAGACAAGGAAGCCGAAGCGATTTGGTTGGATGACATTGGCATTAACCCCGAACGTTTTTCACGCATTGCCACCAAAGACAACTTTTGGTCGATGGGTGATGTCGGCCCCTGCGGCCCGTGCACCGAAATTTTCTATGACCACGGCGAACATATTTTCGGCGGCCCTCCGGGCAGTCCTGATGAAGACGGCGACCGGTATATTGAAATTTGGAATCTCGTGTTCATGCAGTACGATCGCGCAGCCGATGGCACGATGACGCCATTGCCGAAACCGTCTGTGGACACCGGCATGGGCCTGGAGCGAATCGCTGCGGTATCGCAAAGCGTCCATAGCAATTATGAAATCGACTTGTTCCAATCCCTGCTCAACGCTGCTGCCGTGTTGGCAAAAACTGATGATTTGACGAACAGCTCCTTGCGCGTGATTGCCGACCACATCCGTTCTTGCGCATTTTTGATTACCGATGGCGTGATGCCGTCCAACGAAGGCCGTGGCTATGTGTTGCGCCGCATTATCCGCCGTGCGGTGCGCCACGGCTACCGCTTAGGCATTTTAGACATTTTCTTTTATAAGCTAGTCGCGCCATTGGTTGAAGAAATGGGCGCGGCGTACCCCGAATTACAAGCCGCGCAAGAACAAGTGGAACGCATTCTTCGGAAGGAAGAGGAGCGCTTTGCCGAAACCTTAGGGCAGGGCATGAAGATTTTGGAAGCCTGCGTCGCTAAACTCGATGGCACAGTCATCCCCGGCGACATCGTGTTCCAGCTCTACGACACCTACGGCTTCCCGGTCGATTTGACCGCCGATTTTGCCCGCGAACATAATTTGAGCGTCGATTATGACGGTTTTGAGCAAGACATGGCGGCGCAGCGGGAACGCGCCCGTTCCGCTAGCAGTTTCGGCGCCGATTATGATAAGGACATCAAATTTGACAGCCAAACCGAATTCACCGGCTACAACCATCTCGATGACGAAGTGCATATCGTCGCGCTGTACCAACAAGGCCAACCTGTAGACAGCTTGCCAGCAGGGGTGGAAGGCGTGGTGGTGTTAGATAAAACCCCGTTCTATGCCGAGTCTGGCGGGCAAATCGGTGACTGCGGCGAGTTGAAAGCAGGCGATGCGGTATTTGTCGTTGCCGATACGCAAAAGCAAGGCGGCACTTTATTTCTGCATAAAGGCAAAGTTGTTTCCGGCGAGTTAAAAGTCGGGCAGCTCTGCGTCGCCAAAGTCAGCGCAGAGCAACGCAAGGCCACAGAATTGAACCATTCGGCCACGCATTTGCTGCACGCCGCGTTACGCCAAACATTGGGCGATCACGTCGCGCAAAAAGGCTCGCTGGTCAATCCTGAACGTTTGCGTTTCGACTTCTCGCATTTCGAACCCGTCACGCCGGAACAAATCGCCATTTTAGAATCTGTGGTCAACGAACAAATCCGCCTAAACCAACCCGTTTCCGCGCAAATTATGGCGAAAGATGATGCGGTCAAAGCCGGTGCAATGGCGTTGTTTGGCGAAAAATACGGTGAGGAAGTCAGGGTTCTGAAAATCGGCGCATTCTCCACCGAACTGTGCGGTGGTACGCACGTTGAACGCGCGGGCGACATCGGCTGCTTTAAAATCATCAGCGAAACCGGCGTGGCGGCAGGTGTGCGCCGTATCGAAGCCGTCACGGGCGCAGGCTGTATGGACTGGCTAGCCGAACGTGAGCATGTGCTGAACATCGTCGCCGGTTTGCTGAAAAGTGCACCCGACAAAGCGGCGGAAAAAGTCGAGCAATTGCTGGAAAAAACCAGATCACTGGAAAAACAGTTGGAACGGTTAAATGCAAAACTGGCCAGTTCAGCGGGCGATGAGCTTATTGCGCAAGCCATCGAAGTCAAAGGCATTAAAGTATTGGCCGTTAAACTCAAAGATGTCGATGCCAAATCTTTACGCGAGTTGGCAGACCAATTAAAAAACAAACTGGGCAGTTGCGCCGTCGTCCTGGCTGTTGTCGAAGATGATAAGGTCAGCCTGGTTGCCGGTGTTTCTAAAGATAAGACCGGACAAATAAAAGCGGGGGAGTTGGTCAACTTTGTAGCGACTAAAGTGGGCGGCAAAGGCGGCGGAAAACCCGATTTTGCGCAGGCGGGTGGAAATAATCCGGCTGGGCTGGCTGAGGCTTTGGCGGGGGTTGTGGGTTGGGTGCAGGAAAAACTGGCCTAACAGTAGGTGTGCCGCGTATCTTTGGGGGCTTATTTTTTAAACGTGCGCCGCAATGATAAAAACGGCGAGGTAGCCGCGATAATAAGGCCGAGGCTTGAGGCGGGTACGAACCCCACTGTGTTTCTTTTGATGTCATGGTGATAGCGGGATGGAGCTATAAGTGCCAATGAATAAGCCGCCACACCCTGTTTTAGGCAAATGGCAGATTTTACCGATTACCGTTTTATTGCCAGTCATTTAGCAGGCTAAGTGTATGCTCAAAAAAGTTTTAGGGCTACGACTGCGCGTCCTTTGAGGACGGGCAGTCGTTTTGTACCGAAAAACGTATTTGTAATCACTTAAGACAAAGGTGACCAATCGCAAAACTGGCATTTGGTCATTTCCCTTAAAGCGTTTTTAAATCCCCCATGCTTAAAAAATATTTTGAAAGCCCTTTAAATAAAGAGGAAGCCGATGAGTTGGTCAACGGCATGATTAACGGCTCTTTGTCAGTCCAGGGACGTTCGGCCAATTGTCCATTTATTGAAAATAAGCTCATAGATTTCCCGCTTTTAGAAAAAATCTTGTCGATTTCCCGGCAGCAAAACCATTGGGCCAACTTCGGGCCGGTTTCAAGAATTCTGGAACACTATCTTTGTGGCGCCTTAAATGTCCAGGACGACAAAGAAATCATCGTTTGTAAAAGTGCCACGGATGCCTTATTTGTTGCATGTAACATTAAAGCCATAAAAAAACGGAAAACGATAAGATGGGTGGTTTCGGCCTTTGGTTTTTTTAGCACTCATATTGGCCCACTAGCCCAAAGCCAAGTGATCGATTGCAATGCCAAAGGCTTGCTTAGCATTGAGGAACTGGCGTCTTTGCCAGCTGATTCATGGGATGGCTTAATCGTGACCAATGTATTTGGTTTATTTGATGATTTGTCAGACTATATCGGGCTTTGCTTGAAAAGTGGCAAAGAAATTGTTATCGACAATGCCTTAGGTTTCTACTTTTCTGGCAGGAATGAAGGCGCTATGGCTGATGAGGTGATTAGTTTCCATCAAACAAAGCCGTGGGGAATAGGCGAGGGAGGGTGTTTGGTTGTAAATAAGGAAGATGCCGACCTTGCCCGGTCATTGATTAATTTCGGTGTCGGATCAGATTTGGACGTGCGGCCTTATTCATGCAACAGCAAGTTGTCTGATTTCCATAGCGCATTGATATTGCAGAGGTTATTAAACACATACCAATGGATGCCCCGTTACTTGGAACAAACAAACCGGATCATAAGTATTACCGCTGATTTGGGGCTTGCACTGCTATCTGACATACCTAATGACAAGATGTTAGGGCATGTTCCGGTTATTTGCCCAAGGAGCATCAGTATTAAGGCGGCGAAGGAAAAAATCAAACACATCCAATTCGGCAAGTATTACAAACCGTTAACGGAAGAAATGAGGCAAGCCACGGCGTTATTTGACCATATTCTTAATATTCCTTGCCATAGCGGAATAGACGTGCTTTCTGATCGGCAAATAGTGGAGTCAATAAGGCTAATTATTGAGTGAGGGCGGCCTAAATGAAAGTTGGCATCATGCAACCTTATTTTTTCCCTTATATAGGTTATTTCCAATTAATTAATGCATGTGATTATTTTATTTTTTTGGATAACGTCCAATACATTAAAAAAGGCTGGATCAACAAAAACCGAGTGCTAATCAATGGCCAACCAAGCTATATCACTATACCCGTCGTCAAATCTCCCCAACGTTCATTAATCAGGGACAAATTAATCCACCCGTCAGTCGATATTGATAAGATTTTAAGAAAAATTAGGTATGGATATAAGCATCGCCCGCATTTTGCCGAAGCTTATAGGCTGCTGGCGCCTATATTTGATGGCATGGGTGACAGTGTGGCAAGGTTTTCTTCAGAAAGCATCATGTGTCTGTCCGAATATATCGGCTTAAAAACTGAGTTTGCTTTCGCTTCCGAGTTAATGGCGGATTCGTTAAACAGCAAATTTGGTGCCGAAGACAGGATTATCCACCTGGCCCACGCTGTTGGCGGAACTGAATATGTGAATATGCGGGGCGGCCAACACTTATATGATTACGGACGTTTTTTTTCCGAAAACATACAGTTGACTTTTATTGATCCGCATATCACAAAATACCCGCAGCCTACTAATGAGTTTGTCCCTGGGCTTTCCATAATTGATATGCTAATGAACGTCCCGGCTGAAAAAGCAAATTATTTTTGTCAGAAATCACCCCAATAATTTTTTATAGTGTTTGTGCGCCGCTTTTTTCAAAAGCCTGTTTTTTTCCCTTACTAAAATTGAGTCTTCAGGGATATTTTCTAAGGCAATAGTGCCGGGTGTCAGAAAGCTCCAAGCGCCGATGTTTATATTATCCTTGGCGGTAGTGCAACCGGCCCAAAACACGCCCTCTTCAATGACAACGTTTCCACCAATGGTTACTCGGCCACATAAAAAATTATGCGCTTTAATGATAGTGTGGTGGCCAACATGGTTATGGCTCCAAAGAATACAATTGTCGCCAATTTCAACAAAGGGTTGTAGGGTGTTGCCTTCCAAAATGATTACATTTTCCCCAATTTTGTTTGAATAGATGTAAGCGGAAGGGTGGATGAAGGTGTAGAAAGCATAGCCCCTGCTTTTACCCTCAAGAAAACGGTCTTTACGGAACCTATTGGCCCCTCTGTAGCTGATCGGCCCTAACAGCTGGACTTGGCTAGGCGGGAAATGGCTTTCCAGGTTCTCCCAGGCGACAAGAGGTAAACCATTGAATGTGTCCGTGCTGCAATATAAATTGTCCACCGTGTAGCCGACAACTTTATCGTTGGTGTCTTGCTCAAGATAAACGGTTAAAACTTCGGCAAATTGTCCAGCGCCAAAAATTACAATGTCAGTCATAAATGAAAATCTGAAATATTTTAGTGTTAAAAGTCAATTTCTAAGGCTAAGCCAAAGGGGGAAGTTATGCAATCGGTTTGGGAACGGAAAGGTCAGGTCGTTAGCCGGGCTTATCTTCAAAAGTATGGGTTGCGGCTGTCACAAGTTCCAACTTTATTGGTCTTGGGGGACGGTAATTTAAGGCTTTTTTTTGGTGGCAGGGATCTTTGTAACCGCTCACGCTTAATGGCTGTGGATATTGACCCGAAAAACGCAATGAAAATTATATGCGAATATGCCGGGCCGTTGTTTCCGCTAGCCATACAGGGCGAGTTTGATTGCGATGGCATGGCCCCGTCTTCCTTTATCAATACTGATGAAGAGCTGTTATTGTTTTATACCGCCATAAAGCTAAATGGCATGCCCCAATATGACACAAGCATTGGTTTGGCCTATGCGGATAAAAGCCAACTCAATTTCAATAGAAAGTGCCCAGGGCCTATTTTGTCCAAAGGCCCGTTTGATCCCTACGGCGTCATTACGCCTTGCGTGTTAAAGGAACAAGACACGTTTTTTCTTTGGTATTCATCGACGGTCTATTGGCGGCCCGAACAAAAACCACATCCTGACCATGCCTACAATATACGTTTTGCCCGTTCCAAAGATTTATACCAATGGCAATGCGCCCCCACTCCCGCCATTGATTTTAAAAGCGAATTGGAAAGCGGGCTGATTAGGCCTTGGGTGCAAAAAAATCAAGATGGGTTATATGAAATGTGGTACAGCTATCGTGGGCCGTACGATTTGGAGCGGACAAGCTTAAGGAAATATAAAATTGGTTATTCTGTTTCCCACAATGGTATGGATTGGGTACGCATGGATGAGGGCCATGTTTGGTCATCACCCGCTGTTGAAGGCGATTGGGACTATGATATGCAATGTTACCAAACGGTTATAACGTTAAATAAAAAACAGTATATGTTTTACTGTGGAAACGCTTATGGCGCCGAAGGGATTGGTTACGCTGAAAGGCGTTTGGTGTAGCCATTGATGGCAGGCAACAAGGATATGCCGGTTTATTAACCCTAGGTTAAGTAATTATGCATAAGTTTTTCGGACACCCTTTGGGGCGCAAGTAAGGACGGGTAGTCGTAGCCCTAAAACTTTTTGGGTATGTGCTTACGCTAAGCAATCGATTGATTTGGCCAAACAGTTGGCCAACTTTGTCTCTGTTGCCGCCTTTACTTGTTGCAAGTAAAGATCATGTACGCCTTGCTCACCCGACTCACGATATACCATTGCCCAATCTTTCCAATGGAAAGCGTAGTCTTCACTAGTGCGTTCAAAGAGAAAATCTATCAGGCTTTCTATATTTTTTACTTTATTTAAGAACCGGTTATATGAAGTTATCGGTAAATGGATAAAGGCAAAGCCTTCGGCAACCTTGCCTTGGATAACATTTCTGTTCGAGTCTAATGCCGCGTGCCCCCCATCAACAAACATGTCGAGCTTATTTGCCTTACAAATTGTTTTTGGGCCCACTTGGGTATATATCCAAGGTATCTTATGCGTGTTTTTTCTTTGGTTAAAGTGCGTCGTCATTGGACGCTTTACAACAGTTAAACCGTCAATTTCCGCCATACTTCCGGGAACACGGAAGTCATCCATCAGGCAAGAAACACAATTGAACAGTTTTACAGCCAACGTGTCGTGGGCAAATTCTTCTGAAGCCAAAAACTCATGGGACGGCGAGTAAAGAAACTCATCAGCGTCAAAATGCGCAATGAAATCAGGTTGGTAAATTTCTTTTGACGTTTTCAGCAGAGCCTCATTCCAATTGAATACCGAATTGTCTTGGGTAGGCACTGGTATGACAATCACTTGGGGATGATTTTTGTATTTTTCCAATAATTGGGTTGTGCCGTCAGTTGAGCAAATATTGGCGATGACAATGCCGTGAAAGCCAATAGATAAATGGTATTCAATGTTCGGGCCGATCAGTTCCGCTTCATCCCTGACTGCAATGTTGGCAACAATTTTCATCAAAATTACGCTAAATAGGGCGGGCTAGGTTAAATAAGGCAATAACGCATAATTTGGCGCATAAATTTGCCAAAAATCCGTAAGGTGGCAGACCAACCGATAAGTTTTTTTATGTCGGCATCGGCTGTAGCCGCCCCCACGTTAAAAATCTTATGGATAATCTTAGGCCCGAGGCGTTGATATTCTCGGTTTTTTTGCATCAAGGCAAGCTCTGCGGCTAAGATGTGACGGCTCGGCCTTGCCGAAAAGCTATGGTTAAGCCGTCCATCGTACCCTTGCAGTTTATTTTAAAAAGCGTTGGGGGTCACTGAGCCTTTCACTTGCAAATCGCCATTATCTTTTAATTTCATCAAAGGGTTCGCAAGGCTATCCTTGAAAAAAGTCAACGCGCCATCGTCGTTTGCGACATACCAGACATCGCCGTTATCGCTGTTGTCTTTTATGGCAAATCCTGTAGGCCCTTTATTCTCGATAACAAATAGGACGCGGGGGTTTTCTGTCGTGCTTGTGTTTTCAAGTTTGATACCTTGAACTGCACTGTCCAGTACCGCGCCGCTGCTAGTGTCTATAACATGGAGGTTGGCCTGGTTGGCTGGTGCGCCACTATCTGACGGGCTGACCAGCGCTTTGCCAATCACATGCAAATTGGCGTCTGGACTGGGTGTCCCTAGACCCACGTTACCGCTTGAGGCGACATATAAACTGTTTGTAGGGGCCCCCGGAATAATTTTAAACGGCAATTTGCTGCCATTAGTGACATCACGGATAAAAAAGTTGGTTTCATTACCGGCAACATCCCATGTTTGGGCGGAATAACCGGAACTGCTGTCTTGTTCCAAACGGATTGCCGGAGTATCGCCATTGACAATATGGGCATCAAGGACGGGGGTGGACGTGCCAAGGCCAAGATTACCGGAACTGCTGATAAACAAGGAGTTGGAAGGGGCGCCAGCGGTAACTTTAAACGGGACTCCCCCCGCTGTTGAATCCTCAATGGCAAAATAATTGGCGCCACCACTAGCTTGGTCATTGGCAACTAACCGCCAATCATTGCTTGGAAAACTGCCGGTGGAACTGGTGTCGTCAAAATGGATGCGTAGGTTGTTTTCTTTTAGCCTGATGGTGTCGGCGCCAAAATTCTCATTATTGATGCAATCAAACCCCGTGCAAACACTACCTTGAATGATCGTGTCATCGGCATGGACCACATCGGCTTGGGCATGTCCCGTTAACAACAAAAGTGGAATTGCGCTTGTTAGTATGATTAGTTTGTTCATTGTATTGCCCCTGTTATTCTGTCAGATCAGCCGGAACCAATTGGCCGCCTAGAATTGTGAAAGCCCCTGATTGGGCCAGACGTTGTTGGGATAGGGCCCCTTGGCCATGTAGCGACCTTACCGTTTCAGCACCTTCTTGGCCTTTAGCCGCCCGTCTTGCCGCTCTTAGCTGGCTGCGTAGCTTAGTGCTTACTGGGGGGGTCACCACCAATTCATATTGATAGCTGCCATCAGCTAACGGATCTGTACTAGGTTCAGTATCTGAAATTTTTTCAATGACTTCCGCGCCGGAGGATAAAGTCAGTTTAATGCTGTCAAATTGGACATTAGGGCCGATAGACCAAAAAACCACATTACCACTGCCTTGGAGGGTGGCAAAGTTTTCGGAGTCGGCAAGTAGCGGCGTTGAAAAAAGGCTTAACAAAGCCAAAGGATATAAAATTTTCTTTAGGGTACGTGTTATTTTCATAACAGCTTCTCCAAATAGGATAAAAAAGTATTCTTGATTTTTTTTTGCAAACTTTTTGAACTTCCGGATAGATTTGCAGCCACCTTTATTCCATAGACAAGCCACTAAGTCAAACAACTAAAAATTTTATTAAACTTAATATAATGGTTTGATTTTATTGTTTGCCTGCGAAATAGGGTAGCTTTGCTTAGTCGCGACATCCTTAAAAACAGCCGTTTCGCTGTTTTGGGTGCGTGCTTAAATAACCTACACCGCCATGGATTTCCCGCCACACTTGCAGGCCGGTTTTGGTGGTGACGATGATTCTTGCGCCAAGCGCATCGCGGTTGTTTTTTGGGCAGGGTCGCCAACCAATTTAATTTTTAGCCAGTTGCCTTTGAGCAATTCGGCGTTGTTACGGTACCGCACGGCGGCTTCATGGTAATTGTTCGGTATCATGTCCAAATCACCGTCATTGTCATAATCCAAATACGCCACGCTACGGGAATTGCTTAAAATATCCGCCCCGCTTTGTTTGGAGACGTTTTGTAGCTTGCCATTGGCATTAATGAAGAACACGTTCGATTCACGGCTAATGGCAGGCAATGTGACATTGCGCTTTGGGTTGTCCAACGGGGCGGTGTAATAGGGATTTTCGGTGTGGAGTCAAAAAATATGTTTTTTGACTGCAAAATAGCATCACCATTTAACCCGCTACCTAATAAAGTGGCGGGTTAAATGGGGTGGTTGGCGTGCAAGCCTTGGCTTGTACCGAGGCAAACCAGGTTTGCACTCCCGCTTATCAACGTGCAGCTACAGATTTAACCCACCACCGACGGAAACGACGGCGTGTCTTTGAAGGGCGGGTAGTCATTACGCCACCGTAATTATTTCATGCCAGTCCCTAAGCCATTTTGGTGGCATAAGTAAATGCCGCCGTTTATTGTGCATCCCCGCGACCTTTGGCTTTTGTTTTACGCAAGACCATCATGTATCATCACGCGTTAATAGAAAACACGCCAGCGCATTATTTTTGGGCACTATTACGGGCACTGCTAACCAAGTGTTTGTATTAAAAATAAATATAAATCAAAGCCTTATGAAGATACTTAATATCCGTTTCAAAAACATCAAGTCATTGGAAGGTGAAAACCATATTGATTTCACCCTGCCACCTATTGCCGATACGGGGGTTTTTGCAATTACCGGGGCTAATGGTTCGGGTAAATCGAGTGTTTTAGATGCCATCACTTTAGGGCTGTACGGTGAAACTTTCCGTTTTGACCGTCCGGCCAGTTTTGTGATGACCAAGCATACTGCCGAATGTTTTGCTGAAGTTGATTTTGCGCTGGGTGCTGAAAAGTACCATTCAAGCTGGCATGTCCGGCGTGTCGATGACGATCCATCGGCTGAGCTGGAACAGCCGCAGATGCGCTTGGTGCGTCTGCAAGATGGGGTTGCCTTAGCGAGTACGCCGCATCAGGTCTGTGCGTTAATCACTGAACTTACGGGGATGAATTTCCGTAATTTCACCCGTTCAATATTGCTCGCGCAAGGTGATTTTGCCGCTTTCCTTAATGCGCTCGATAGTGAGCGTATGGACATTTTGGAAAAAATAATCAACACCGACATTTATGCGGACGCCAAAAAACAGATTACCGATAAGGCTGATGAGGCACAACACAAACTGACGGATTTGACCGCCCAGTTGGCAGGCATAACCTTGCTTGAGCCTGGGCGGCTGGAGGCTTACCAACAGGATTTGGACGATTTTAACGGGCAACATGCCGAATTTCAGGCGCAGCAAAAAAATCTGCAACAACAGCAAGTGGCGCTCAATGAGATAGCGGATTTACAACAACAGTTCGCCAGTCAGCAAAGCCAGGTGCAGGCGGATAATGCCCAGCTTGAAAACCTCCAGGGCCGGCTAGGGCAAATTGCCACTATGCACCATGCGTTGCAATTTAAAGACGATGTGCTGGACGTTAACGATAAAAAACAGGCGATTGCAGATAATCAAGCGGCGCTGGATAATTTTCAGCGCGAGCTTGAGCAGTTGAAAAATAGGTTAGGTGATGGCGTATCAACACCTGAGCAGTTGGCGGGGCGCTCTTTGTCCGTGCAGAAGCAAACTATTGACGAGTTGGTTGCCAAAGTCAATTCGCTCCGTTCGGGCCAACAGGCGGAAATGCAATTGTGGCAAGCCTTAGGTGCGCAAATTAATGACAAGAAAGCGGCTATTGATACGGCGACTGGCTGGTTGGCAGAACATGCCGCAGATGAGGTGTTGCTGGATAACTTTCCTGAGACTGGCAAGTTAAAGAGGCTCAGGGCGGAGTTTGTCGAGTTAAGTGAAAAACAGAAGGTTTTTACTAAAAAAGCCAAAAAATCGACCGCGTCGTTTAAAAATAACAATGCGGCGCTTGAGCAGGCCAACAAAAATGTCGTGGAGTTAGGGCAGCAGCTAGACGCCGCTGAAAAAGAACTTGAAGCCATAGCTGACAATCACACATCAGATGAAATTGAGGCGCTAAGGCAAGAGCAACAGGAACGGGTCAAGGCTTTTCAAGAGTTGCACAATCTTGCCCTTGCGCATAATAAACTGACGGCTAGCGGATTTGGCCTGTTTGCGCTATTTAAACCAAAGCCGGTGCCGATGGTGTCGGAAGTGCAACGCTTAACGGCGGAGCTTGACCGGTTAACCCAGGAAATAAAACGCGAAGAAAATATTAAGCTTGCCCTGGATCAGTCGTTAATTTTTGAGGCGTTATTGAAGAAGATGGCGCCTGAACGCACACATCTTGTCGATGGCAAGCCTTGCCCGTTATGTGGCGCATTGCAACACCCTTTCAGCAAGTATCTGCCGGTTATTACCAATTCGGTGAAAGCCGTCAGTGACCAACAGCTAAAAATAAGGATGTTACAGATTTCGGCCACGCAATTAAGGCAGCAGATCACCGCGTCGCAAAAAAACGCAGAAAACAAACAGAACGTTCAGTTGCGGGCGCAGCAATTAAGGGCACAGTGGTTGTCGCTATGTAACCGCTTGAATACCGTTAGCCCTGATCTTGACATCAATAACACGAAGCTGATGCAGCAGCTGGTGAAAAATGAAGCCGAGCAATTGAAAGAAATTACCGCACTGCTAAACAGATACCAGAGCCAGCAGGCATTAATTGCAAAGACCAAAGCGTCGATTGCCCAAAACCAAGCGAATGCACTGCAATTGCAGGCCAGTGCCGGACAGTTGGGCGTGGTTTATGAAGAGCAATCTCAAGAATACAAAGATAATGCCACAGCTTTGGCTTTATGCCAGCAGGAAGAAAAACAACTGATAGAAAAAATAACCGCACAATTGGCGGCATTGGGCGAAAAAATGCCTGATAAAGGCAAGGAAGATGCGTTGTTTGACCGGCTTAACAGTAGGCGGCAAGACTATCAGGGCTACGCTGTGCGGCGTAAAACCCTGGTCGAAGAATTGGCGGCGCTGCAAACTAAACAAGCCGATTGCCAAACCGAAATAACCCGTTATAACGAGTTGCTTGAGCTTTATGGCGACCAGTTACAAGGGGCGGAGACGGTCGGTTTGCATCTGGCCCTGACCGAAAAGCAGAAATTAATTGCCGATAAACAGCAGTTATTGGCACAGCAGAAAAACGAATTGGCTCTCTTGCTACAGATGTTGCAGGAAAAAATACAAGTTAGCGGTTTTACCAGCCTCGACGAATTGCAACAGCAACTGGAATTGATCGCTAGCGGCTCCGAATTGGAACGGCACAAAGCGCAATTGGAGCAAGCGATGGCCGAGAAAATGTCGGCGTTGGACAACACCAGGCGGTTGCTCGACGCCGGGCTGGCGCGTATTGGCACCGTGCCGGATATTGAGCAATTGGAACAGCAATTGAAAACGCTGGCCGAAAGAAAGGCTATTGCCCATTTTGAAATCGAGCGTTTGGAAAAATTGCTTAATCAGCAACGCCAGCAGCAGCAACGCTATGATGTGTTAAACGCGCAGGTGCAGCAGCAACAGGCGCTTACTGACGCGTGTTTGGCGGAACTTGCGTTGCTTGGCGCCGAACACGGCATGGCATTCCGCCGCCGGGTGCAGGCCAACCTTGCCGGACAGTTGTTGGCGCACACCAACGCCATGCTGGAAAAGCTCAGTGGCCGTTATTATGTGCGGCAAAAGCCGAGTGAACAGGGCTTGGCGTTAGAAATCGAAGACACTTACCAAAACAATGTGCTGCGCATTCCAAAGACCTTATCAGGTGGTGAGGGTTTTGTGGTCAGTTTGGCGCTTGCTTTAGGGCTTTCTGAAATGGCCAGCAACGGCAGATCGGTGGACTCTTTGTTTTTGGATGAAGGTTTTGGGAATCTGGATGCCGAAACGCTTTATACCGTCATCAGCACGCTGGAAGGTTTACAAACGCACGGCAAAACGGTTGGCGTCATTTCGCACATCGAAGCCGTGCAAAAGCGTTTTAAGGCACAGTTGCAAGTGGTCAAAAAACCCAATGGCATGGGCGAATTACGGCAAGTGTCCTAAGAGAGGAGGGGCGCAAAACATGTCTTGTGCGCCCTGACTGACGGGTCGGCAAAACGTTAAAAAATCGGTAGTGGGGAAACAGCGAATATTAAAATGCTTAAGTGACAGCTGAGCCAAAAAACATGTTTTTTGATTCCAAAATATGATCACCATTTTTACCACCACCAAAAAATCTACGCTAGTGCATGTATTTGATTAATAACCCATCCATCTGCGTGGCCGAAAGCGGTTGCGCAAACAAATACCCTTGTACCTGCCTGCACCCTAGCTGTTGTAAAAAATCGGCCTGCACCTGGGTTTCCACACCCTCGGCAATACACTCGATTTTCAGGCTGTCGGCCAACTTAATAATGGCGTAGACAATGGCCTCGTCGTCGGGGTCGCCGGGCACATCACGCACAAAAGACTGGTCTATTTTTAACCGATCAACGGCAAAACGTTTTAGATAGGCGAGGCTAGAATAACCGGTGCCAAAATCATCAATCGAAAACCGCACCCCTTTTTGTTTCAGGGCTTTCACCACAACCAACACTTTATCAGTGTCTGCCACCAACATCGACTCGGTCAGTTCCAGCTCCAAATAAACGGGCGGCAACTGGCTTTCTTGCAAACAGGCTTCGACGAGTTGCAGCAGGTTGTTACGCATAAATTGGGCGTAAGAGACGTTCACCGCCACCGTTAGCGGATGCCCCCTGTCCAGCCATAGTTTGGCTTGCAAACAAGCTTGCCGCATTACAAAGTGGCCTAGGTCAATGATAAAGCCATTGTCTTCGGCCACTTCGATAAACTCTGTTGGCGTCACCCGTCCGATTTGCGGATGTTGCCAACGCAGCAAAGCTTCCACGCCCAATAACTTGCCAGTGGCCAATTCAAATTGGGGCTGATAGTTCAGGAAAAATTGGTTTTGCCCTAAGCCTTGGCGCATTTGCGCTTCCAGCCGCATCCGCCGCATGACTTTGTCGTTCATCGCTTCGGTAAAAAACTGGTAATTGTTGCGCCCGTTATTTTTTGCCTGATACAGCGCGGTGTCGGCTTTTTTCAACAAAGTGTCAAAATCCCCACCGTCGTGGGGATAGACGCTGATGCCGATGCTACAGGACAAATTCAATATGTTTTGCCCAATCTCGAAGGGCGCCGCCAACGTATTTAGCACTTTTTGCGCCACTTCCACTATATCATCCGAGATGTGCGCATCACTCAGCAGCACCACAAATTCGTCACCGCCAACACGGCTGACGGTATCGACTTCACGCACACAATGATTCAGGCGTCTGGCCGTCTCCAGCAGCAATTGGTCGCCCGCCGGATGCCCTAGGCTGTCGTTGATATTTTTAAAATGATCCAAATCCAAGTACAGCATGCCGGCCATCACATTCTGCCTGTCCGCATGGGCTTTGGTTTGCTGAAACCGGTCACGCAATAAGCTCCGGTTCGGCAAGCCCGTGAGGGCGTCATGATGCGCCATGTGTTCAATCCGCTCTTGCGCCTGTTTATAGTCTGTAATATCCATAAACACGGCGATATATTCAGTAACCTCGCCTTGCAAGGAGCGCACGGCACTGATGCCCAGCCATTGTGGATAGATTTCGCCATTTTTACGCCGGTTCCATATTTCCCCCTGCCAATGGCCAGAATCTTGGATATCCTGCCACATGGCCTGGTAAAACGCTTCTTCGTGACGGCCTGACCGTAACAAGTTGGGCGTTTGGCCGATGGCTTCTTCAGCCAAATAGCCGGTGATGCGGGTAAAAGCTTTATTCACCGATAAAATGATGGCATTGGTGCTGGTGATCATGACGGCTTCGCGGCTAGAACGGAACACTTGCGCGTGCAGTTCCAGCATACGGTGGCTACGGTTGCGCTGTAACAAAGCCCACGTGTTATTGGCCAGCATTTCCAGCACGGTAATATCACCGTTATCATAAGGTCCGACTTTATTGCCCACGCCCATAATCATCACGACTTGCCCGCCATCCAACACCGGCACGCCTATGTGCCGTAGCAAGGTATGACCACACGGCAAACCGCATTTTGGCGTTAAGCCCGGATAATCATTGTGTATCACTGGGTGGCGCTGGCGGAAACAATCCGCCCAAACCCCAGCTTGGGAAAGCGGGTAATGGTTGTCGTGCGCAGCCTCACATTTTTTTAAGGTCTCGGCTGACCAAATGCCTAAAGTCAGGGTTTCTTGGTCAGGATTGACAAAATGCACATAGCCCATGTGGCTATTGGTTAACGCCTCGGCCTGCTCCAAGGCAAAGCGCAGCAAAGCCGGTTCGTCCATGCTTGGCGCTTGGGTGGTCAGCTGCAAAAGGGCTTGGTTGCGTCGGGTCGTCAGCATGCGCTCCTGTTCGTTATAAAGACGGTTACAAAACCGCGAGACCAATTCAGCAATGGCATCGACGAACTGCTGCTCTTCATAAAAAAACGGGCCAATGTCCAAATCGTCATGTGTATTGCGGTAGCCCACGACGATTTCCCCCGCTGGTTGGTGCTCAACGGCAATGGCGCTACGCAAGCTTGCGGACATCTGCTGGGCGCCTGGCGTCTGAAACTGCTCGCCCTGTAAGCGGATGCTGACTTCGGCGTCTTCCGGATAGAACATGCCAGTGGGAACCAATGCCAGCACTTCAGCAAAAAAGGCCCCCCTATCCGCCATTTGATGGACAGCACGGGAAATGGCATAAATCGCGCTCAATTCCTTAACCCGTTCACGCAGTTGCAGCGCTTGTCCTTTTAACAGCAAATCGCGCTCAATCAGCTCATTGTCTTTCTGCTTCCGTGCGGCTATGTCCTCGACGATCATGACAAAATAATCAATGCCGCCATCGGCAGTACGCAAACAACTGGCAGCGACATGCGCATCCAATATCAAGCCATCCATGCAAATGAAACGCTTGTCCAGTTCGTAGCCATCAATGGCGTTGGCTTGCACCCGATTGAATTGCATGATCTCCCCAGCAATATCATCGGGGTGCGTCAGTTCTTGCCACGTCATGCGCAGCAACGCTTCGCGGCTATAACCCAACATTTCGCACAATTTCTCATTCACTTCAAGCCAGCCCTTATCGGCGCTGGTGGCGGCCATGCCGACCGGCGAGGCATCAAAATAAGCCATAAAATGCCGTTGGCTGGTTTCCAAGGCGCGGCGCTGGGCAAGGTTTTCAGTTTGATCGACAAGGGTCACTATCAGCTGGAGGGCCGATTCGTTATTAATCACGGGCAGCAAAGCGGCATGTAGATCAGCCACAAAGGGGTGTTGGGCGCCGTCTTGTAAGCCGACATTGCAGACTACCGCCTGGCCAGTGTCCTTGGCCCGCGCCATCAAATTATTTAAACGGCTATGTTGCTGTTTTTGTACGAGGCGCGGCAAATAATGCGAGCGCAATTGGCTGTCTTTTAGGTTGAAACGCCGGACGGCCGCATCGTTACATTCTAAGATCACGCCAATTTCATCCACCACTAACGCGGGCAACGGCAAGGAGGCGAAGAGGTTGCCGAAGCGGCGTAATGCGTTGTCACTAATCAGTTGGCTTTGCCGGAGTTCATCATTTTGGATCTCCAGCTCAGCCTGGTAAATTTTTAAGTTTTCCACCATCTTTGTAATGTCGGCGTCTTCAAGCCCGGCGTCTCTTAAGGCAAAATCAAAGTCGCCGTCACGCAATGCCTTGATGGCGGTTTGGCGTAGCGCTTCGTCAACTTGGGATAAGCTGGTTTTGTTGGTTCGCGGCGCTTTTTTTTCAGCCATTAGCATCCCCGTCAACCCATTCGGTAATGTTGACATGACTGACCACCACCCCGCCTGAGATATGTTTGACCGGTGCCGCGTACATTAGAAACCAACGCCGCTCGGTAGGGGAATGGCAGGGATATTTGATGGAAAAGTTGCCTTGTCCGCCTGTCAGCAACTTACGGATGCCCTGCAATACCCGTTGCGCGACCTCGGCATCGGCACCCGCACCGTCTTGGATTTGGCATACGTCCAGGTAATTGGCGCCAGGGCCACTGTGCGCCAGTCCTCGCTCGCCATTGTGCTCGGCAAACTCACGCCAGGCTTGGTTGACCAGCGTAATGCGGCCGGTGGGGTTGAGGACGGCGATATGTTCCGGTAAAGAGTCCAAAATGCCTTGTAGGCGTTGCATATCTTTCAAATGGGTTATCTCGAAAAAGGTCACCACCGCGCCGGTGATGTTGCGCGGACGGTCGAAATACGGCAAGGAGCGCACCAGATACCAATGCCCGTCCCAAGTTTTCACTTCACGTTCGGTGACTTGGGCGGTCTCCATAACCCGGTGTAAGTCGGCGACAAATTCCGGATAATCCATGGTATGGCTGAAGTCATCAATGGCGCGGCCAAGATCGCCTTCGCGGATACGGAAGATTTTACTGGCTTGCGCAGTAAAGCGGGTCAATTTTAGGCTGCTATCGACAAACACCATAGGAATCAGCGCCGCCTTGGCCATGTTGTCCAGATCGGCGTTCATGCGGTTGAGGATTTCAATTTTTTCTTGGTTTTCCGAATTGACCGTGTACAGTTCTTCGTTGACCGATTGCAGCTCTTCGTTAGTGCTTTGCAGCTCTTCATTGGACGCCATAAGTTCTTCGTTGGTGGCCTGCAATTCTTCGTTGGAGGTTTCCAATTCTTCAATGGTGGCTTGCAAGCTGTCGCGGGTGACGGACAGATCACGTTCCAGGGAATGTATCCGCTCACTCGTCACCGCGCTGACATCAATGGCCGGAGCCTGTAACGGGGAGGCTTCGTTAGTCTCTTGCGCTTCAAAAACCATTAAAAAATAACGCTCTGGGCTGGCTTGCGATGCGACCGGACGCACCACTACCCGAACCAGTTCGGGGCTGCCTGTGCCAGGTTCAATCAGCTGTAATTCAGACTTTAGCGGGGTATTTTCTTTGGCCACCTTGTGCAATAAGGCAATGCCGACCGGAGCCAGCTTGCCCACCAGCAGTTTGGAAACTTCTAGGCTAGCATTGCCTTCAGGGATGCGCATATAGCGCTGGGCGTCGCCATAGACATGCACCAATTCGCGTTCGCCGTTGATCAGCAGGGCGGGGGGCGCATAGCTTTTCAGCAATTGCGCCAGGCCACCTTCGATAATGCCGGACTCGGACAAACCCTTGTGCGGACGGCTCACGTGGCTAATGCGCAAGCGGTTTTCAATGCGATGGGTGCTGTTTTTAAAGTCCAACGGCAAGCTGACGGGGCGCAATAAGCGATATATTTTGTGCTTGGCGTTGACGACGGCAAAATCCTTGTACACCACGCCCAACGATTCACTGGAGCCTAATAACAAATAGCCGTTTTGGGTCAGCGCATATTGAAAGCGCAACAGGGCTTTTTCTTGGGCGGGTGTTTCAAAATAAATCAGGGTGTTGCGGCAACTCACCAGATTTATACGGGTAAACGGCGGGTCTTCCAAAATATTGTGGCGGGCAAACACGATGTGCTGGCGAATGTCGCTTTTAACCACGAACTGGTTGCCGTTACGGGTGAAAAAACGTTCCAGACGTTCGCTGGACAGCTCGTTGACAATGCCTTCCGGGTAAATCCCGGTACTGGCAAAATCTATATGTTGCTGCTCGACATCTGTGGCGAAAATTTTTAATTGCGGCCAGCGTTTTAAGCGGTCGAAAGCTTCGGCAAACAAAATGGCAAGGCTGTAAGCCTCTTCACCGGTCGAACAGCCAGCCACCCAAACCCTGATGGATTGGGCTTCACGCTGTTCTTCAACAAGGCTTTTGATCACCAGGCGCTCCATTTCCCCGAAGGTTTCCGAGTCGCGGAAAAAGTTAGTGACGGGAATCAAGGTGTGCCGTTTAAGGGTCAGCACTTCGCAATGGTCATTTTCCAACAACGCCAGATAACTGGCCAAATCACCGATATGCCGCACCTGCATGCGCCGCTCGATACGGCGCATGACAGTCGTCGGTTTGTATTCCTTAAAATTGATGCCGCCCACTTGATAGAGCAAATGAAAAATGCCCTCCATGGGATTGCCGGTGGCGCTGTGCGGGTTTTCCGGCACTTTGACGGTGGGCGGATAGGTGTTGGCAACATGCGCCACCACGCGTGCCGCCAACAATTCGGGCGGCAGCACTTCATCCACCAAGCCGGTGGCGATCACACTGCGTGGCATGCCATCGAATTTGGCGGTTTCGAGGTCTTGTGCCAATAAAAAACCGCCGGCGTCATTGATTGCCACCGCCCCCCGGGTGCCATCGGAACCGGTGCCGGACAGAATCACGCCGATGCAACGGTTGCCGAATTCTTTAGCTAGGGAATTGAAAAACAAGTCGATGGGCAGGCTCAAACCATGTGGGCTTTTAGGAGTCAGCTGCAACTGGTCGCCGGCCATGGTCATGTTTTTGCCGGGCGGGATCAGGTAGACATGGTTGGCTTGAACCGCCAGGCCATTTTCAGCCATTAGCACCGGCATTTCGGTGTGCCGGGCCAGCAGATTGTCCATCATGCTTTTGTGGTCGGGCGACAAATGCTGGATCACTACGATGGCGGCGCCGGAATCGACCGCCAGCGCGTCAAAAAAACGCTCCAGCGCATCCAAGCCGCCTGCGGAAGCGCCAATGGCGACAACATAGCCGCTAAAGCCGTGCTTGCCAGTTTTTTTCCGATGGGGACTTTCAGGTTTTTCTGACGCTAGCGCGTCAGCCTCAGCAGCCAATAATTGCTGGGTTTTGGGAATGTTTCGCGCCATGATGCGAAGAAACCTCGTGTTGTTATTGGAACATTGTCAATTGCATCTTTATAGCGCAATTTACGGTGCTTGTCTGCCCTATTACAAAAGGGCTTGGGTGGTGGGTTAAATCTGTAGCACGTTGATAAGCTGGAGTGCAAGCCTTGGTTTGCCTCAGTACAAGCCAAGGCTTGTACTCCAACCACTACATTTAACCCCCTACCAGGGCTTCCATCTCGTTAGCGAGCGTCTCCTGGCAAGCCGGGCAAATGCCGTAGACCACCAGCCAATGGCCCCGGCCCTGTGCTGAAGCCAATTGCCCGGCTTCTTGCCAAATATTTTGATGGTTGATCCGATTACAAAGGCTACAGCGCACCAGCGTCTGTTTGCTGCGCTCTTTAGCGCAGGTTATTAAAACCGGCCGGGCAATCGGCTCTTGCCGGAGCAACTGGCAAGTGATGCGTAATTGTCCGTGGGCTTCGGGCTTGACAGTCATGCGCATAAAGCGTTTTTCAGTGGGGGCGTCACAACGGAAATCAATATTGGCTGATGCGTTGGCAATACGGACTTTGCCAAATATATCCAGCCAGAGCTGTTTGGTCACCTTGCCGCTGATAAAATTAAGCAAAGGCTGGCCAATGACCCTATCAGCAGTCAGGTGGTTGCCGTTGTTGCCCGCTGCAAATCCATCCCAAGCCCCGCCGATAGCGAGGATTATATTATCTTGATCGAGCACATATTCTAATGTGTTTTGGGGCAATTGCATGTCTTGTACAGTTTGGGTAAGTACATACTAAAAAGTTTTAGGGCTACGGCAGCCCGTCCTCGTTTGCGCCCCAGAGGGTGAAGGACGTGCAGTCGTTTTGTACCGAAAAACTTATTAATAATCACTTAAGCATCAAATCAATGGAAGGGCAGGATGGGTGGCTTCCCGCTGGAGACCGCGCCATCAATTAAGCAGTTGCACGTTAACGGCCACTAAACTTTAAAGCGCCTTGTTGGTGTTTTTTGCACCGCAGGTAAACCCAAAAATGGCGCGAATGGCTTGTTAGCCGCGCTTAGCGCCGTGCAAATCGCCTGCAATAGTGGCCACTAACTGGGGGCCTTGATAAATAAGCCCAGTATAGATTTGCACTAAGCTAGCGCCGGCGGTTATTTTTTCTTGGGCGTCGGCGGCGCTGGCAATTCCCCCTGCGGCAATGATCGGGCAGCGGCCATTTAATTCAACTGCCAAGCTGCGGATTACCGTTGTGGCTTTCGCTTTAACCGGCGCACCACTTAAACCGCCGGTTTCATGGGCGAGCGGATGGTCCCCCAACATGTCGCGGGCTATGGTGGTGTTGGTCGCTATCACGCCATCAATAGCAAAATCCAACAGCAATTTGGCGATATGGCTGATTTCCTCGGCTGTCAAATCGGGTGCGATTTTTAGCACCAATGGCACATAGCGGCCATGTTCTTGCTGTAACTTAAGTTGCTCTTCTTTTAATGCGCCAATAAGTTTTTTAATTTCGTCGCCTTGCTGCAATTGGCGTAAATTTTGGGTGTTCGGGGAAGAGATGTTAATTGTGACGTAACTGGCTGACGTATAAGCTTTTCGCAACCCCAGCAAGTAATCATCAGCAGCGTTGGCAATCGGCGTGTCAAAATTTTTACCGATGTTGATGCCTAAAATGCCGGGGTATCTGCTCTGTTTCACTTGGGCCAGCAAATGGTCTATGCCCAAGTTATTAAAGCCCATGCGGTTAATAATCGCTTGATGTTCAGGCAGCCTGAACATGCGTGGCTTAGGGTTGCCAGGTTGCGGGCGGGGGGTGACGGTGCCTATTTCGATAAAACCAAAGCCTAGAGCGGCGAGCGCATTAATATAGTCACCGTTTTTATCCAATCCCGCCGCCAATCCCACCGGATTTTTAAAAGTCAGCCCCATCACCGTGACAGGTTTGTCTTGGACGGTAGGGTAAAGCAGTTTTGCCAGACCTGATTGGTGCGCCAGCTTTAACAGTTTAAGTGTCGCATCATGGGCGGTTTCTGGGTTTAGGGAAAATAGTAACGGGCGTAGTAATGGGTATAGGTTCATGATGGCTTAGGGCGGTTAAGTGATTATGGATAAGTTTTTCGGCACAAAACGACTGCGCGTCCTTTACCCTCTGGGGCGCAAGTAAGGACGGGCAGTCGTAGCCCTAAAACTTTTGAGCATGTGTTTAGTGTGGGCTGGATAGTTTATAAGGTTCGGGGTTGATTGGGGGCGGGCGCTTTAAGACCAGATCAACCAGCAATTGGGCAGAGGCCGGCCCCATAACCAGGCCATTTCTAAAATGCCCCGCATTAATGCTCAAGTTGTCAATTTCGGGATGGTTGTCAATATAAGGCACGCCCTGTGCGGTGCCGGGCCTTAAGCCTGCCCAGTGGTGGGCCAGCGGGTAGCCGTTAAGGGCGGGCAGTAACTTTAGCGCGAATGCTTTGAGTTTGTCGTAAGCGGCAGGCGTGGTGGTTTTGTTAAATTCAGCTTGCTCCACGGTGCTGCCCGCGAGAATTTTGCCATCCCGGCGGGGGATGAGGTAGTGGTCGTTTTCCAGCACTATGCTCTGCAAGGTGTCCGGTGTTGCATCAAATAGCAACATTTGCCCTTTGACGGGGGTTATTTTGGGTTTTTCGGTGATTGTTTTAGAAAAAATGTCCTGAAACAATTGCCCTGTCCATGCGCCTGTGGCAATAACCAGTTGGTTGATTGCAAATGGGCCGGCTGTGGTGCCAATAGCGGTGATACGGTTTTTGTCAAGCTTAACAGTGGTCAGTTCGCAATGCTCGGCCACCGTCACCCCCTTGTTGCTGAGGTCTTGTATTAATGATTTGACCAGGCGCGGATTGCGGGCTTGGGCAATTGTGGGCAACCAAAGCGGGTTTTCAGGTGCTGCGTTTAGGCCGCTAAACTGTGCTGCGCTGGCTGGTTGGCATGGGATGGCGTTAGCTGCGCACCAGTCGACGGCGGCTTTTAAGTCCGGATTTTGGGTTATCAGCAAGCCGCAAGGCGTCCATTCGGGGTCTAGGCCCGTGTCAGCAAGCAGTTGGGCGGCTAAATCAGGGTATAAGGCCAGGCTTTGCAGCGTTAATTTCGTGATCGCATCAGCTTGGCGCCAGGGATATAGCGGCAATAAGATACCGCCGCCTGCCCATGAGGCTTCCTGTCCCAGGCTGTTTTTTTCTATAATCTTGACGGTGGCGCCCGCGTTGGAGAATGTCCGTGCTGTCAGCAGGCCGATAATGCCGCCGCCAATAATCGTAATGTCGGGTGTGGTGGTCATGAGGGATTTTGGGGATGGGTTTTAATTGTTGCCGCATAGTATAGCTTACCCCGGCATTGAAAAGTGCCGGGTATGGGGGCTGCAAGTCGGGATATGTAAAATGGTGTATTTTTCCAAAGCGGTGGTGGTTTTAGTAAGGAAAGTGAGACTGTGTTGTGTTGTTGTTTTTTATACACATTAAGTCCCGTTACTTGGGTTTTTTATGTTAGTTATTGATAAAAAAGGAATAATTGTGGTTTCAAAAATAGCATTAAAACTTGTAGTGGATTAGGTTTGCTGCTAATATCGCCATTGTAAAACTCGCTTTGTTGTATAAAAGCAAAACTTGTAAAATAATAACCTTATAAAAGGGGAAGCCGATGATGAACAAAAACAAAACAGTCTGGGGCATTGCCGCAGCAACATTAACAATCGCCGGTGCTTTGGTTGCACCACAAGCTGCTGTAGCGCACTCAAAAGCGGAGCGTATGGCGGAAGCGGCAAACAATAAAGTTGAAGCGTTGGAAGCCCAACTTCAACAAATGCAATATGAACTACAAGCATTACGGGCAGAAGCTGGCCGTCCTGTTTCTAGCGCCGATTCTGCCAAAGTCCAAGAGTTGGATCAATGGATGAACTCAGTTAAGTCTGAACCAGCTAAAGCTGACAGCAAAGACGACATGGTGTTCTTCCGTGGTGGTTATGCGCATGCTGATAGCCTTAGAGGCGGTACCTTGGACCCTACAGCCCCAGGCGGTAATTCAGGTGGCGTGTTAAATGGTGCGATAGGCGAACAAGATGCTTGGTACTTTGGCGCAGGTTTCGATTTTAGTTTGAATGATGATCTGTTTGGTATGATGAGCGGCACTGAAGTGCTTGCTGAATTAATGTTTGATTACAAAGAGTTAGGTGAGAAAGAACCTAATGGTATCACTCCTGCTATAGGTGGGGCTACTGGGCTTCCTGCGGTTAACACCGAATCAGCTACCGTCAACCAACTGACCTTAGCGGCATCACCAAAAATCAAATTCCTTAAAGGCCAAGCGTTCCGGCCTTGGTTGATTCCAGTCGGCTTCGAATTGAGTATTGTTAGCCCACCATCTGATGCAATTACCGTCTTAAACCCAGGTATGCAATTCGGTTTAGGTGCTGATTACAAAATCTGGAACAATCTTTTTGTAGGTGCTGATGCACGTTACCACTATTCTCCAGACAACGTTGACGGCGTAAACACTAACGGCGTAACGGCCGGTGGTTATGTCGGTATTGGTTTCTAAGCAAAACGCTTAAAGCCGGTTAGCAAAAAGGGAGGGCATAAAACCCCTCCCTTTTTTGTGCCTGGAAACGACCCCTTGGGAACGGGCATGAAATAATTTCAGTGACTACCGGCAGCCAGTCCTTCAAAGACTGGCAGTCGTAGGCTCTTACCCATTGTAAAAACACATTTGACTACTCGGCTAAGTGGTTTTGCACAGGCCCCTTATTGAGGGTAGCCTAATTTTATATTAGACTTGTACAATTTAAAGTACATCTTATGGGGGTGTCATGCGTATCCTTTCTTTTACCCAAGCAAGAAATAACTTAAAGTCCGTGCTTGATGATGTCATCAACGATGCTGATTGCACCATCATTACCCGCCGTGATGCCGAAAATGCGGTGGTCATGTCAATGGGCTATTACCATAGCCTGATAGAAACTGTCCACTTGTTAAAATCACCTGCTAACGCTGCCCACCTTGCCAAATCTATTGGGCAATACAAAGCGGGTCTTGTTGCCGAACGGGACGTGGTTGATGGCTAGGCTGTTGGCTTGGACTGATGCGGCTTGGAATGACTATTTATATTGGCAGGGACAAGACAAAAAAACCTTAAAGCGTATCAACAAGCTAATCGCCGATACTAAACGGACACCATTTACGGGCATGGGCAAGCCGGAGCCGTTGCGGGAAAACTTGGCAGGTTTTTGGTCTAGGCGCGTCGACGAGTCAAACCGTCTGGTCTATGCGGCCAATGACAGCCACTTAACTATTATTGCTTGCCGATACCATTATCAAGATTAATGAAAACTCTTTATCCTGAACTACAACCTTACCAAATTTTTTTTCTGGAAACCGATAGCAAACATTCAGTTTATGTCGAGCAAAGCGGCAATCCTGAAGGTATCCCCGTTATTTTTCTGCACGGCGGGCCGTGTTCCGGCACTAAGCCCGATCACCGGCGATTTTTTAATCCTGAACATTATCGGATCATTTTATTTGACCAACGTGGTTGTGGCCAATCATTGCCTTTTGGCGAGCTGGAAAACAATACGACGCAAGACTTAATTGACGACATGGAGCGCATCCGGCAACGCTTGGGCATAATGCGCTGGCTGGTGTTTGGCGGTTCATGGGGCGGCGCCTTGGCGTTATTGTATGCCCAGCAACATCCTTCCGCAGTGGACGGTTTAGTTATCCGTGCCGTGTTTTTGGCACGCCAGCAAGACATGGATTGGTTTGCCAAAGATGGGGCGGGGCGCATTTATCCCGAACAATGGCAGCGGTTGGTGGATAGCATCCATCATCATTACCAAGAAAATCTTATTGAAGGGCTCTGTGCCGCGTTATGGGGCGAAGACGAAGTTGCCAAACGCCGCGTCACCAAGGAGTGGATGGCCTGGGGCGCTCAAGTGGCCTTGGGAAACGCGTATGATGCCAGCATCCAAAATGAGCATGTCACCGAGAAAATGGTCAAGCAGGCGCGGATGGAACTGCATTATGCCAAACATCATTATTTTGTTGCCGAAAACCAGATTCTGGACAATTGCCCGCGCATAAATAAAATCCCGACGGTGATCATCCATGGCCGCCAGGATTTGCTTTGCCCGTTGGAAGCTGGCATGAAGCTGCATCTGGCTTTGCCTGATGCCGATTACATTGTGCTGCCTAATGCCGGGCATATCGCCCAGGGCGAAGAAATGACCGACGCGCTGGTTTGCGCCACTGACCGGTTTGCCGCAAGCTTGCAAAAACGGGGCGATAGATGAGCCAGTTAGCGGGTAATGCGGATTCGGCAATGCCAAAAAAACGTTTGGTCATCGCCATGACTGGCGCGACCGGTGCAGTTTACGGGGTCAGGATGTTGCAGGTGCTCCAGGCTCAGGCGCAATGGGAAACGCATCTGGTGATTTCTTCAGCGGGCTTGGTGAACCTTAAATATGAAATGGACATGCAGCGGGCGCAATTGTATGCGCTCGCCGATGTGACGTATGGGATCAATGATATTGCCGCCGCTATTGCAAGCGGCTCATTCAAGACGGAAGGCGTGATTATTGCGCCTTGTTCGATGAAAACATTGGCCGCTGTGGCGCATGGCTTTGGCGACAACCTGATTTCCCGTGCCGCCGATGTCGCTTTGAAGGAGCGGCGTAAAGTGGTGATAATGCCGCGCGAAACGCCGCTTAACCTGGCGCATATCCGCAATATGGCCAGCGTGACGGAAATGGGCGGCATTATTTTCCCCCCGATGCCGGCTTTTTATAGCAAATCTGACTCTGTGGCCGCATTGGTCGATGAAGGTGTCGGGCGTGTTCTGGATATGTTCGGTGTCGATGTGGCTGGTTTGTTTAAGCCTTGGAATGGTTTGTGACGGCACATTAAGTTAAAAATCCCCTATGACCGAAAAACTGTTATCTGCTGTTAATAAGCATCTCATTTGGCTTTTGGCTGGCGTATTTGCCTTGCGTGTCGGCTATCTTTTTGTCAATGGCCTCGATTTAATTGGCGATGAAAGCTACTACTGGGATTGGTCCCGTAGGCCTGATTGGTGTTATTACAGCAAGCCGCCCATGGTGGCTTGGCTGATTGGGGCGTTTACCGGCGTGGGCGGCGATTATACGGCCATCGTGCGCTTACCTGCTGTGGTGCTAGGGATGGTCTTTTTAGGTTATTTTTATGCGACGGCAAAGGCTTTTTATTCGGCGCGGGCCGCCGCTTTTGCCTTGTTGTTGATTTTGGCCATGCCGTTTAATGTGTTGGCCAACTTTATTATGACCATCGACCCGCCGCTGTATTGCTTCTGGATGATGAGCCTGTACTACTTGCACAAGGCGTTGTTCGGGCACAGCTTAAGTGCCTGGTTTTGGGCGGGGTTGGCAACGGGTGCGGCCTTGCTCAGCAAGCAAGTTGCTTTATTTATCCCGCTTATGCTGGTTTGTTTTTTGTTGCAGGACAGATCCCGGCATGTTTTATTTAAAAGGGAGTTTTTGTTTTATTTATGCCCTATTATCGTTTGCTTAATCCCGATTTTGCTGTGGAACCAACAGCATGACTGGGTTATGTTCGGCCATAGCAAAGGGCATTTTGGTATCAAAGAATCCGCCACGTTGGCAACCCGGCTGGGGCAAGCGGGCGAGTTTTTGTTGTTTCAATTGTTACTGGTTTCGCCGGTGCTTTTTGTGTTGATCGCCATTATGGGCTTTAAAGCAACAGGCCGCTTTACTAGGCTAAGCGAGGAAGAACAATTCCTGATGCTGATGGGGCCAATTTTACTTTTAGGCGTGCTGGCATTGAGTTTGGTGCAAAAAGTGCAGGGCAACTGGCCGATGCCTTTTTATTTTAGTGCGCTAATTTTATTAAGTGGGCAATGGGTTGCAGGCGACTGGAAAAAATGGCTAAAGACGGGCGTTATTATTGGTTATTTAATGGTGTCGCTCACTTACGCGCTGCCGTTGTTAATCCAAGCGTTTAACCTGCATAACACGGTGATTGACCCCACATACCGTTTTAGGCACTGGCATGAGCTGGCTACAGCAATTGATGTGGAACGAAAAAAAGCGTTACCGCCTTCTGAGCGCACTTTTATTATGGCATTGGGACACCGCTATTTGGCTAGCCAGCTCGCCTTTTATCTGCCCGATCACCCTAACGTTTACCGTTATGAAGAAAATGGGAAAGTCACTTCACAATACGAAGTGTGGCCTGGCCCTGTTGAATATATAGGCAAAACTGCATTTATCGTGAGTGAAAAAGGCGCGTCAGACATTTCTAAGGTCTTGAAATCAGCGTTTCATAGTTTCCGCCAAGTGGGCGTCATAGATAATCCCATGGCTAAAAATAGCCATTACAATTTGTTTATAGCTGAAAACCTTAAGTTTTGGCCGCCAAAGACGATGAAGGGAAATGAATGATGGTTATTAAATTAGAGCGTCGTTGGTGTGAGTTCGCAGCTCTTTTGGCCTTGATCTTTCTGACCACCGGTTTTTTTTGGTTTAGTGACCTTGACCTGCAAGCAGCGGCGTTGTTTTATCAACCGGGCGCTGAAAATAATGCTTGGCCTTGGCAGCACTGGTGGCTTTGGCAGTTATTGTTCCGTTATGCCGATGCGTTTATTAGGGTAGCGGCTATGGGTGTGTTGGTGGTTGCGGTTTTAGGCTATTGGTTGCCAAAATTAAAGCCGTTGCAACGTCCCGCGCTTTATATTTTTTTAGTGATTGTTTTAGGCCCGGGATTGGTTGTCAATCTGGTTTTTAAGGATAACTGGGGAAGGCCCAGGCCTGTCCATGTCAGTGAGTTTGGTGGCCAACACGATTATATCCCGCCGTTAAAAATCGGCACTACGGGTGAAAAGTCGTTTCCTTGTGGGCATTGTTCGGTAGGGTATGCTTTTTTTGTGCTGTATTTTTTATCACGCAAACGCAAGCTGTTTTATTTTCTCTTAACGATAGTGTTGGCCTTGCTGATGGGCTTAACCCGCATGTCGGCAGGCGGGCATTTTATTTCAGATGTTCTATGGTCAGGCTATTTGGTGTTTTTCGTTTCCTGGCTTGTCTATTACGGCTGGTATGAGCGTAAGCGAACGTAAATTAAGCTTAAATGGTTAGATGGGTGGCTGTTTGATTCCGGTTGTGTTAACCGTGACCTTATCGCCAACAGCTAATGTGCCAGATTGGTTATGCAGCGCGTTTTGCCCAAAATAGATTTTGTTTTGCCATTTTCTCAGACGGTTCAGTGTCGTTAAAGGCTCTTTGCCGACTTTCGCGGTGATAGGATCGATGGCCGGGACTGAACACCGCGAGCAGGGTTTGGGCAGCCTAAAATCAATGTCGCCAATCTTGATTTCGCGCCAACTGTCTTCGGCATAGGCAGGGCAGCCTGAGACAACCAAATTGGGCCGGAAACGGGACATCGGCAAATCCAGCTGCATTTCATTGTTTAACGAAGCCAGTGAATTTTTAGAAATGATCAGGAAAGGGAAGCCATCGGCAAAGGCGACCTGATCGCGGGTGATGCCGTAATTAGGGTCAACAGGGCGGATAGTTTCGTCCGGCAGGTAAACTAGGCGGCAGTCTATGGCCAGAAAATCGCTAAGCCATTCGTCCGCCAATTTGGACACGCTTTTGGCATGGCATTGGTCATGCCAAATAGTGCTGGGTATAAGTTCCCCATCACTAGGCATTAAGGGGAGTGGCAAATCCTCCATGCCTTGGGCGGATAGGATTAGCTCATTCTCTGCCAGTGCCGTTTTGATTAATGCCATTGCCGGTAACCGGCGTTGGCTAAGAAATTGCCCGGCATCGTCAATAAGCATCCATTTCCTGTCATACTGAAGGCCTGTTGCGGTGACCGGCCAGCTAGTCACGTTAATGCCGGCCAGCGATTTCACCGGATAAATTGTCATCGCGTCCAAGGTGTAATTTGTCATTTGTGGGCCATGTGGTTGCCGTCTCAAACAGTTTTTTATTTAAAGACCAATTGGCTTTGTGTCGTTAGTAAATGGTCGCCTAATTCATTATTGTAGCGGTCAAATTTTATGCCGTATTCGTAACGGCTTAAGGGTGCAATCCGGACAATGCTGGCTTTTATCGTAAAGGTTTTGCCAGAATGAAAGCATAAAGTTAGGGTGAGCTTTTGATTGACCTTAAGTTTTTTATCCGTTGCAATCAACACGCCTTTACTGGTAATGTCCAGCAACTTGACGCTAATCGCCTTACCAAAGCTAAACAGGCCGAGGTCACTGAGATAGGCGGAAATATCTGGACGGACACATCGGGTTGCAACACGCTGGTTTTTTATTACACTTTCAGAACCCCGTTTGATGTTCTTGGTAGGCTTTATCATAAGTAATTACACAGTCGAATAGTAAGGGCAGGTTCTAAGTATTGATGGTAAGCGGATAAATTTCAAATGGAAAGTTTAGCAATTTTAGATTAAAAATTATTAAATCCACTAGAATTAAATCTGTCAGAATTAAACCCAGGAAGTTTTTACAACTATAAAACAATGCGCCCAATTAAGCTTTGCACCCAGACAATCATTCAGTTTTTTATAATCGTGGGCCACTTAGGCGGTGTTGGCGTGGTTGATGCCAAACCTAAACAAGTTGTGGCTATCGCTTATATATCCCAAGAGCAGGCCACGCCGCCTGCATTATCTAATTTAGATCCTATTGTTAAAGGTAAAGGCTTGCTAGGCGCAGAGCTTGCGATTAGCGACAACAATACGACCGGGCAGTTTACGGGCCAGCAATTTGTCCTAAAAAAATTTAATGTGCCGCCCGATGGTTCCGTTGTTGATGTTTTTAATAAAGCCATTGCCGATAAATTCAGTTACCTTGTCAGCTTACTGCCCGCGGGACAAATGCTCAGTATTGCCGATTTGCCTGCCGCCCAAAAAATGATCCTGTTTGATGCGGCAACCACGGATGATGCGTTACGCAATGAGCAATGCCGCGCTAATGTCTTGCATATTTTGCCAAGCCGCGCCATGCGTGCCGATGCGCTCGCGCAATATATGATGAAAAAACGCTGGACCAAATGGTTTTTAGTTGTAGGGCGTCGGTCTGAAGACCAGTTGTTTGCCGAGGCTATAAAGCGCTCTGCCAAGCGTTTTAATATGTCGCTAGTCGCCGAAAAAGTCTGGGAACACACCTACGATGCGCGGCGTACTGCGCAATCTGATGTGGCCGTGTTCAGTCAGGTTGATGATTATGATGTGCTGGTCGTGGCGGATGAGCGTGGCGAATTTGGTGAGTATCTGGATTACCGCACTTGGTTGCCCAGGCCTGTTATTGGCACCCAAGGCTTAATTGCCACGGCTTGGCATCGCACTCATGAGCAATGGGGGGCAGTGCAAATTCAAAACCGCTTTAAAGAACAAGCCGGACGGTGGATGGAAGAGCAGGATTACGCCGCCTATTTGGCAGTTAGAGCGGTTGGTGAAGCGGCGGCCCGTACCCAATCCAATGAATTAAAACCCATTAAAGAGTATTTGGTCAGTGAAAAATTAACCTTGCAAGGTTATAAAGGCACGCCTTTATCTTTTCGGGCATGGGATGGGCAATTGCGCCAACCGGTATTGCTTTCGGCGCCACGTTCCTTAGTTGCCGTAGCGCCTATCGAAGGTTTTTTACATCCTAAAACTGAACTTGACACCCTAGGTTATGACCAGCCTGAATCGCACTGCCAATGGAGGAAATAATGTTGGAAAAAAACATCGTCACGTTGCTGTTATTCGCATTGACGGCAACCGCCCATGCCGAAACCGTATTTGTGACCCTAGAAAAAGATAACGCGTTGGCGGTTGTTGACCCTATCGCCGGTAAATTAATCAAAACCGTACCGGTAGGACAGCGGCCTAGAGGCATTGCGATCAGCCCCGATAATAAATTTCTCTATGTTGCGGTCAGCGATGACAACACCATAAAGATAATTGATGTAGAAACGCTCAAAGAAGTGGGCAAATTGCCTTCGGGCGAAGACCCTGAAACTTTCGCGCTCAATCCGGCGGGTGACACGCTTTATGTTTCCAATGAAGACGACAGTTTGGTGACGGTGATTGACATTGCCAAACGAAAAGCCATCAAGCAAATTAAAGTGGGCGTAGAGCCGGAAGGCATTACGGTCAGTCCAGATAACCGTTGGCTGATTAGCGCGTCTGAAACCACCAATATGTTGCATTGGATTGATACGAAAACCAACGCTATTGTCGAAAATACCTTAGTTGACCCCCGTCCGCGTGCGGCGAGTTTTACTGCGGATAGCCAGCAGCTGTGGGTGAGTTCAGAAATGGCCGGCACATTGATGGTGTTCGATGTTAAGACCAGGCAGCTCATTAAAACCATCAGTTTCAATGTCACCGGCGTGACAAATGACAAAATTCAGCCGGTTGGTGTGGTTATTGATAAACAAAGGCGCAGGGCTTATATCGCCTTAGGCCCGGCCAATCGGGTTGCGGTTGTGAACGCGCAAACCTACGAGCTTGAAAACGTGCTGCTGGTTGGTTCGCGAGTTTGGAACCTGGCGTTCTCGCCGGATGAAAAACATTTGTACACCACTAATGGCGTCAGCAACGATCTGTCCATTGTCGATTTGGAAAGCCAAACCGTCACTAAATCAATCGGTGTCGGCACTTACCCTTGGGGCGTCGCCGTAAAACCATGAGCGCATCGGTCGCTTTGTCAGTTGAAGGCTTGGCCTTCTCATACGGTGGCAAGAAAGCCTTGGATGACGTTAATTTTAAAATACGCTCCGGTGAATGCACGTTGCTTTTAGGCCCGAATGGTGCCGGTAAAAGCACCTTGTTTTCTTTGATTACCCGACTATACGACACCCGTGATGGCCGTATTGAGTTATGTGGGTTTGATGTAAAGCAACAAACCCGTAAGGCATTGGCTAATCTGGGTATTGTGTTTCAGCAGACCACGTTGGATATGGATTTGACGGTTTTGCAAAATTTGCGCTATCACGCGGCATTGCATGGCATGGGCGGCAAATTCGCTAACCAACGGATTCAAGAAGAATTGGAACGCTTAAGGCTGTATGAGCGCCGAAACGAAAAAGTGCGGCAGCTTAACGGCGGCCATAAGCGTCGGGTCGAAATTGCCCGCGCCTTGCTCCACAAACCCTCCCTGTTATTGCTCGATGAGCCTACGGTGGGTCTGGATATGCCCAGCCGTCAAGCGATAGTTGAGTATGTGCACCAGTTGGCCAGTTCAAAACAGTTGGCAGTGTTATGGGCCAGCCATCTGATTGATGAAGTGTATCCCGATGACCACGTCATTGTCTTACATAAAGGCCAGGTCAAAGCGAATGGCACTGTTGATGAAGTCTTAAAAGCCACTCACACGGGGCAGATAAAAGATGCTTTTTACAGCCTAACTCAAGGGGAACACGCGTGAATATCATCCATTTTTGGCGTGCTTTATGGGGGATTGTTGGGCGCGAATTATGGCGTTTTGTCACCCAGCGCGAACGTTTTATTTCCGCATTAGTCCGGCCTTTAGTTTGGCTATTTGTTTTTGCCGCCGGTTTTAGGGCGGCTTTAGGGCTTGCTATCATGCCCCCTTACGAAACTTATATCTTGTATGAAGTGTACATTACCCCCGGTTTGTGCGGGATGATACAGCTGTTTAATGGCATGCAGAGCTCGTTGTCGATGGTTTATGATCGGGAAATGGGCAGTATGCGGATATTGCTGGTATGTCCGCTACCGCGCTGGTTTTTGTTGCTTAGTAAGTTGCTGGCCGGGACGGGGGTTTCTGTCTTGCAGGTGTATGTGTTTTTGGGGATTGCTTGGTTTTATGACATTCAAGCGCCGTGGCAAGGTTATTTATGGCTTTTGCCCGCCTTGGTTTTATCCGGTTTGATGTTAGGCGCATTGGGCTTGTTGCTGTCATCATTTATCAAGCAATTGGAAAATTTTGCCGGGGTGATGAATTTCGTCATTTTTCCAATGTTTTTTATGTCAACGGCGTTATATCCTTTGTGGAAACTGAAAGAATCTAGTGCGCTGCTGCATAATTTGGCGCAATACAATCCTTTTTCACAAGCAGTTGAATTACTCCGCTTTGCCCTCTATGCACAATTTAACCAATCCGCGTTCATTTATGTCTTTGTCGCCTTTATTGCTTTTATGGCGGTTGCCGTCATAGGGTATAACCCATCAAAAGGGATGATGATAAAAAAGGCTGGCGTCTAGTTATCATGATGACTGAACTTTTTTTTAAATATAAAAACAATTCGGTGGGCAATTGAAGCACTCTTTTTTTCTTGTTATTCCAAAACAAAATAATAACCCGCAACGTATTAAGGAGCTGGAAGAGAATATCCTGAAACAATGGATTGCCCAGTTGCCTATTGCCAATGCCGTGTTGGCATCACGCCTTATTTATGATTTTATTTTGGAATTTAACAGTTTGTCTATGACGGCCCAAATGCGGCTTGAGACACTTGAGCTGTTAAGGCCAAGTTTTCTTGCTATTGAAGATTATCTGTGTTCAAGGCTCGTAAAGTCAGGATTCCCAAAAGACAGCAATGACCTCAAGGCATTGAAGCTATTAGTGGCATTACAAAGGCAATTTACAATAGGTTATTGGATAACACTTAAGGAAATAACGGGCAATGATATTGGCTGGTTTCAAGGCAAGAACGCGGCCCTATCAAGCCACCGTACCCTTAAAGGCTTAAGTGATATTGTCGTCAGTTATTTTATTATGGGGATGCCTATACCTGACTGGATATGGATGGATTTACATTCGCTTTATAAACTTAGCGTAAAAATAAAAAAGAATGCCACACAGGTGCCTCTTAATGATCTGGTGCAGGTTCATAAAACAAGCACGCCAGAAGAATGCTATCTGCAAATTATTTTGCTCAGTCTTGCCGATCCAACTGGTTTGATGCAAAAAGAAATCAAACTGGTTTATGGTTTTATTCAATCAATAGGCGCATTGATTAGCCTCAAATTAAAGCCTGTTGCCAATCAAGCCCTACAATGCCTTATTTTGACCGATGGGGATAAGCCACCCTATTTTGAAACGCAAACGGAGTCGGCTGATGAAGAAGCCGATGGTTCTGTTCCAGCTGTCCTATATATTGATTTTACCCGCCTTTACGAAGCGTTTGAGCAAGGGAAAATTCCTTTTAATGCTAGTCAGGCAAGATTTAGCAGAATGAGATCATCAGAAAATAAGGATGATAGGGTGTCAGCAGAATTGCTTGTTTACCTCAAGGAGAGGTGGGCGGGCATTGAATTGAAAAGCACGCCACTTTTTGCTGATAGATTGGATAGGCTCTTTGCCATAGGGTTGATGCCAACTTTTAAACTACAAGGAAGGCAGGGCAAAACTAGTGAAGATGATGCTGTGGAGTTTCTGGGCCATTCTGTATCGGCTGAATTGCTATCCTGCGTGTTTAAACAAGTGGGGGTCTTGTCAGTAGGTAGTTTGGTGAGCTTTAGGAAAGTTGATGGGGCAGAAAATAAACGCTTATTAGGTGTCGTTAACAAGCTTGTTGTCGAAAAAGAAACTGGACAGATAAGCTTCGGGTTACAGTTTTTGACAGACCAGCTTGTTCCCGTCACCTATTCGCATCTTAACAATGCACATCACGAACGCCCTAAAAGTGCACTGTTGTACCATTGTAATGAACAGAAGGGCAAAAGCTTTATCATTACAGACTCGTTCATTTTAAAAGAAAATGAAGTTATCCGGCTGTTTATAGAAGCCGCCGACCTTTCTATTATGCTAAAAAACAAGAAAAATATTGGCCTAGGTTATTGGCAGTTTGAATGTACAAAAGTAATCGCTCCAAAAACTTAATATTGTTGTTGAAACAGCAGGTAATTGTTATAAATTACTTGAAAAGATTTTTCATCGTGGTAAGTTGGTAAATCAAGTGTTTTTTGCCAATCAATTGACGAGTAGAGCGGGAGCTTTTTACGGATTAAAATGGCATCGTTCTTGATTCAATTTGTAAGCATTTATGAATGTGTTAAGCGAGCTTTTATAACAATAATAAAATTAAACTATTGTGAGGATAAGAAATGAGTAATGAAGAAAATTCAAATCAAGCTATTGAGCCGAAAGAAAAATCGTCCGTTAATTTGATGTCGTCAATGTTGAAATTAAAAGAGCAAAATCCAAAAGTTTTTTTTGGGATTATTGGCGGTTTAGTGCTTATGGTGCTAGTGATGATAATGAGTGGTGGGGATTCGGCCCCCGAATCAAAGTCAGCCATCAAAAACCTTACGGTAGGCCAGCGATATGTCTTAAAAAGCGCTAATGCTTACGATCCCGCTGCAACTGTTCGCTTGGTTTCAACTCCCGGCGCAATAGCGGCATACGACGATACTGAAGAAGCTGATAGGACGGGTGTTTGTCAGCATATGGCCCAAGGTACTCAAGTGACGGCTGTTGATTTCGCTGACGCCTATGGCAAGAAAAATGCCTATGTAAAAGTCAGGATAGAGGATGGCGAGTGTAAAGGGAACGAAGCATGGGCCTTGGCAATTGACGTCCAATAAAAATAAATTGACAGGCTAAAAAAAATACTTATAATAGCTAAGATAAATTGCAGTGCGGGAATAGCTCAGTGGTAGAGCACAACCTTGCCAAGGTTGGGGTCGCGAGTTCGAATCTCGTTTCCCGCTCCAATAAATTCAAAAAGCCGCGAACAACGCGGCTTTTTTATTTAAAAGTTTTTGGCTGCGTAGCAAAATGGTTATGCAGTGGCCTGCAAAGCCATCTACGGCGGTTCGATTCCGCCCGCAGCCTCCACTAGAATATTCAAACAAGCTTAACCGACTACATAAACCCGCAAGCCACAAGGCTTAGCGGGTTTTTTATTGTCCAACGAGGTGCAATGAGGTGCATTGACATACCCCCTTGCTAGGGGGTATCTTTGGGGGCATGTTGAATTATCCCCGTGGAGATACCCCCAATGGCCTTATCTGATACCACCATAAAGAACGCCAAGCCCTTACCCGACAAGGCTTACAAGCTACCTGATGAAAAAGGTATGCACTTACTGGTCAACCCCAACGGCGCAAAATACTTCCGTCTTAAATATCGCTTTGGCGGCAAGGAAAAAGTCCTAGCCCTTGGCGTTTACCCAGACACCGGCCTAAAACGGGCTAGGGAAAAACGCGACGAAGCACGGACGCTATTAGCCGACGGCATAGACCCCAACGAAAACAAAAAAGCCCTTAAGCAATCCAAGGCCGATAGCGCGGCAAACAGTTTTGAAGTGATTGCCCGTGAATGGGGGCGGAAAAAAGTCGAAACGTGGGACGATAAAAACAACCGTTCTAAACGAATGCTTGAACGGAATGTTTTCCCGTGGCTTGGTGGTAAGCCGATAACCGATATTTTGCCTAAAGATATTTTGGCCTGTTTACGGCGTGTTGAAGATAGGGGGACTATCGAAACAGCACACCGAACCTTGCAGATATGCGGGCAAGTCTTTCGTTATGCCGTGGCAACGGGCAGAGCTGAACGGGACATAACGCCGGATTTACGCGGCGCACTACCACCCGCTAAAGGCGAACACTTTGCAGCCCTTACCGAGCCTAAACAAGTGGCAGAACTGCTACGCGCCATTGACGGCTACCAAGGTTCGTTTGCCTCCATTTGCGCCTTGAAACTTGCGCCGCTGGTATTTGTCCGGCCTGGTGAATTACGCGCCGCTGAGTGGCAGCACATCGACTTTGACGCCAAAGAATGGCGGTACTTTGTCTCAAAAACAGAAGTGCAGCATATTGTGCCGTTATCAAACCAAGCCATTGAAATACTAAAAGAACTGCACCCGCTTACCGGACATGGCCGGTATATATTCCCGTCCGAACGCACACCGCGTGGCGATAGGTGCATGAGTGAAAATACCTTGAACGCGGCATTAAAGCGGCTAGGTTATGGTAAGGACGTTATGACCGCACACGGCTTTAGGGCAATGGCGCGGACTATCCTTGATGAAGTGCTAGGCTTCCGGCCTGATTTTATCGAGCATCAGTTAGCCCATGCTGTAAAAGACCCGAACGGGCGGGCATATAACCGGACGGCGCACCTACCAGAGCGCCGAAAGATGATGCAATCGTGGGCAGATTATCTGGACGGTTTGAAGAACGGGGCGCAAGTGATACCGTTTAAGAAAGTTGGATAATAAATGACGCTTAGCCCACCAACAGCCGATGACATTGCAAATTTACTTTTACTTTGCGCCCCGCCTGAAGCTTTAAAAGAGCTTGATTTAACAGTAGAAACTAAAGCTGAATTCATAGCTGGTTTTGACGCTATGCGTGTCACTTTAAGAGAAGACATTACCGCTTTAACATTGTATTACGCAACATACAAATTAATCCCATATCGTAAGTCTAAAGAACTAATAAGGACGCTTTATATCAGTCCTGAAGTAATCAGATCATTGGTTGGGCTTGTGGACGCCGAATCATTTATAGAAGTTGAAGGATTATTGACGGAGATAGAAAAGGGTAGAAGATCAAAAATAGGAAGCAAAGCTGTTAATTCTAGACATGACAAGCCCGGCGGCTCGCGCGACAAGCGAAGGCAAATTAGAGAAATATGGGCAACAGGCAAATACAGCACTAAAGATATTTGTGCCGAAGAGGAATATGCGGGTTTGGGATATAAATCTTTTGGCGCAGCACGGAAAGCATTAAGCGACCCCAAAGCCAAAGCCTAGCTCTTACGTCGTAGTGGCTAGCTCTTACGTCGTAGAGCGTATTCACGTCTTATTTTTTGAAACTATAGTGATGACTTTCATTCACTTAGGTTCAACCATGAAACTACGATTTTTTAAGATTCAAACTAGGAAAACGGCGCAAAATGCCGTTTTTAACCGCCTTAACATTTGTGCTTTCTTCATTGGAGATCGCACATGAATCAAGTATTTTATCAATTACCGGAAGCTGGGTTTTTACGATTGAATCAAATTGTGAAGGTGCCTGGCAAATCAGAACCCCCCATTATCCCGATTAGCCGGACAAGCTTTTTAAACGGTATTAAGTCGGGGAAATATCCCCCTGGGATTTTAATTAGCGAGCGAACACGCGTCTGGCCTGTAGAAGATATTAAGAAGCTGATCGCTGAGTTGGGGGGTGCTAATGCTTAATTTGACAGCGCCCACTAGCGCGGCTATCATCAAACCGCTTTCGCAACAAGTGAAAGTCGGGATTAGTACCCCGTGCAAAGGCCACAACAGGCCACTTAAATCAGTGGTTTTTTTGTACCCATCAAAAACACAATTCTATTCTGTTATGGTGGGGTGTATTGAGCAGCCCGTTAAACGGCTGGCCTGTCCCTTTGCAGGTAGTACTAACTTGATACATCCCCACCGCCCAACGATTAGTACCAATGGGCGGCGGCAACTCCCTTCTACAAAGGACACCGCTATAATGAAAAACAATTCAAACCCAGATCAAACCACCACCCCTAAACTTGCCCCAGATTTTACCCACAGACTATCCGTTTTCGGCAATGAGGCAACTCCACATTCGGTAAGTGCCGCCGTAGACACTTTGACGCGCCAAGCGACCGCCATACTCAGCCTAGTTTCGGGCGAATTCATCACCGGTGATGAAGAGCGAAACTGTCCTATCCCCGATGAGGATGTATTTTGGGCATTGGACGCAGTGCGGATGACATTAGCTGATGTTAACCCAATCGTAATGGCTCATCTGATCGCAGAGCAGGCCAAAACCGAAGCCAATCAGAGGCTTAATGGTTAAGAGTGTAACCGCTGTAACCGATTCTTTTAAAAAGTGAAGATGTCAGCGTAAATGCCTTTTAAAAAAAACAACTGGCTCACCATGCCCGTTTAGTTTTTTTATTTTCGTTTTTGATTTACAACATTAATAAAATTGGCGGTTACAGCGGTGACAGCGGTTACAAGCACGAACGGCGCGGCCTGTAGCTGTCACCGCACCAAAAAAGAGGCGGTTACAGGCGGTGACAAAAAACAGCCAAGCACTAGATATGGTGGGCTTTAAAAAAATTAGACACAATTAATGCACCCAACTAATAAAATTAGGGCTATGACAGAAGATTGTTTTTGATGATATTATCAAGATGTCAGCGTAAACGCTGGACAAAGAAAAGCCCCGATTCCCGAAGTTTGGCCACTGGAAGGAATCGGGGCTTGCGACGCTCACGCCTAAGGCAGGTGCGGCTTTTTGTATTTTATGGTTTATCAAAGCCTTAGCGGACTTTGATGCAGATTAGTATAATGATTAGCCCCCCTTAGTGCAATAATTTTGTTGCAGCCCTGCTTAGCGTGAGTAAAACCTTAAAATTGATTTTTGGAATTACTTAATGACCGCAACACTACAATTTCAAGCATAAAAAAACCCACGAACTTAACACTTAAGCCGTGGGTTTTGCGTATCATCTATAAAGCGGGCAAGGCGTATTATACGCAGTTTTTCGGATTGGCGCATGATTCATTGGCTTTTCAAAGCGGATAGCACAATGATAAATGTTTTAAATAAAGAATTTCACAACGCGGGGCTGGCAGTTGACAGCCCTATCCTTGACGGCTCTATCAAACGGTGCGGGACGACCGGAAAACCAAAGGGCAAAGACGGTTGGTATATCGGCTGGTCTAAGTTAATTGGCGGTAAAGATCACATTTATTGCATTATCGGCGATTGGACGAAAGGCGATAACGCATTAACCACTTATAAAAGCTGGAAAGACGATCACCACTTTAGCCATGCCGACCTTACTGCAATTAATGAGCATCAGGCACAGCTTCAAAAGAAAATAGCCGCCGATAAGGTTAAAAAGCAAAAAGAAGCGGCAAAAAAAGCTAATCAAGATTGGCTTTCTTTAAGCGAAACGGGCAGCAGCGGTTATCTGGCCTCGCAAGGCGTTAAAGCGCACGGCATACGCTACGGCCATGATGAAAAGGAAGGCGATTATATTGCCGTGCCTATCCGAGGCCATGACGGCGAAATTAAAGGCTTGCAGCTCATTTATGACAACCTGCTAAGTTATGACCCGGCCCGTAATAAAACCTTTAGCAGTGGCGTAGAAAAAAAGGGGAATTTTCACCAGATCGGTACGGTTTCACCAATTGCCCCGCTATGTTTTGCCGAAGGCTATGCAACAGCGGCAAGCGTCCACGAAGCCACCGGCTATCCTGTCATTGTTTGCTTTGATGCAGGGAATATAAAACCCGTGGTGGAGGCATGGCGCAAAACATGCCCACAGCATAACTTTATTGTTTGCGCGGATAATGACCAGTGGAAAGATAAAAACACGGGCATTGAAGCCGCTACGGAGGCGGCAAAAGCCCACGGGTGCTTTCTTGCCATCCCCGACTTTACGGGTTTTGATGTTGGCAACAAGCCGACCGACTTTAACGACCTGCACAAGCTGGCAGGGCTAGGCCATTTAAAGGCGGTTCTGGCAGAAGGTTTAAATTCAGAACACCTTAAGCCGGTAGTGAAGCCAACAGCCACCACAGCGCAAGACCCCACCGACACCACCACCACCGCCAACAATGGCGATTATCCCAGCATCGGGCAGCGGCCTTGCTACCTGGTGCATGAAAAGGGTTTTTTAGACGGCGATAACCGAAAATGCAAAGCGGGAACGTACCTGCACGGCTCAACCGCCGACAAAAACACCGGTGACGTTTATCTTATTGATACTTGGATATGCTCCCCGCTTCACATAAAGGCGGTGACATTAGACCAGCACAATAACAATTATGGCCGTTATCTGCATTTTCAGACCATGCGCGGCGGTTGGCGTTATTGGTGTATGCCAATGGCCATGTTAAAGGGTTCAGGCGATGAATTACGCGGCGAACTGCTAAGCCAAGGGATAAACATAAACATTGATGACAAACGGTTTTTACCGCGTTATCTGAACCAATTCCACCCCAAGGAAACGTTAGAAATATCAACCCAAACCGGCTGGCATAAGGACGCTTACATTTTGCCAGATCGGTGTATTGGCAGTGACAAATACTTTTACCAGTCGGAAAACTTCCACACCGAGATCCCCTATCGGCAACGCGGCACGTTAGCCGAATGGCAACAAAACATAGCGCGTTATTGTGTCGGCAACCCCTTGTTGATGTTGTCAGTATGCGCGGCATTTGCGGGGGCATTGTTGAAGCCTGCCCACCAAAAAGGCGGCGGCTTCCATTTTGTCGGGGAATCATCCAAAGGCAAGACCACAGGCTTAGAAGTAGCTTGCTCAGTGCATGGTGATGAAACCTTCAAACGTTCTTGGAAAGCTACAGGAAACGGGATGGAGGCCACCGCCACCATGTTCAATGACTCATTGCTGGCGTTAGATGAGGTTTCAGAATGTGACGGCAAAGAAGTCGGCGCGATTATTTACCAGCTTGGCAACGGCGTGGGGAAGTCACGCGCCAATAAAAACGGCGGTTCACGCGCAACATATCAATGGCGGGTGATGGTGTTGTCAAACGGCGAACGCTCGATTGAGTCAGCCATGCAAGAGGCGGGGAAACAGATCAAGGCGGGGCAAGAATTACGCTTGTTGAATATCCCTATCTTTGGCGATTACGGCGCATTTAATGCCCTGCACGACAAGCAGGACGGGCGCGAATTGTCCGACCACCTGCAAACAGCCGCTAAAAAATATCATGGTGTGGCGGGGATTGAATACCTTACTAATTTGGTTGCCGAAACCCGCAACATTGACGCCTTGGCAACCGAATACACCGAGGCATTAATCAATGGTGAACCATTGAGCAGCCAAGAGCATAGAGCGGCAAAACGCTTTGGATTGCTGGCATTGGCGGGCGAATTGGCCACCGAATACGGGATAACCGGCTGGCAGCCTGAACAGGCCACCATAGGCGTTGATGAATGCTTTAAAAAATGGCGTGAAGCCTTTGGCGGCGGCGATTTGGAAGAAAGGCGGGTGCTTGAGTCGGTGAAGGATTTTATAGACCGCTTTGGTGACGGGCGCTTCACCGATTGCGCGGGCGGTTTTGACGTAAAAGTGAACGACCGTGCCGGATATTGGAAAAACACCGATAACGGGCGCACGTTCTTGTTCAATAACCACGGCCTGACCGAAGCTTTAGCGAATTATGGCCTAAAGCGCGGTGTTGAAATCCTGAAAAAACACGGCTGGCTAGAGTGCGGCGCGGGGCATTTGACCCAACAACAACGCATTAATGGCAAGCCGGAACGCTTTTATTGGGTAAAAACGCCCGATTAACCCGATTTGTCACCGCCTGTAACCGCATCAAAAATGAAGCGGTGACAGCTACAAGGCCACGAATACCAAGGCTGTAACCGCTGTAACCGCCAAAAACAACAATGTTTGAAATCAAAAACGAAAATAAATTTATTGCCGCCGGTGCATGAGTTTTATGAGGCGCACACCGGCACAGACAACAAAGAGAACTTTATTATGACTAAAAAAACTCACTACGACGGCACAAGTAAGATCGCGGAGGCAATCGCCGCCCTGTACGGGCTTTCACCAAAAAGCAAAAATCAAATTTCAGTCAAGATCAGGGAGGCAAAAGACGGGCTAGGGATTACTAGCGGCGCGAAAGTTATGCCCAATGACGTGAAGCTAAAAATTTACAATTGGCATTGCGAACAGTTAAACCCTGTTCAAGATATTAAACAAGATAACGTTGTTCAAGATGTTAAACATGGTGATGTTCAAGATATTAAGCCGGATGTACCCGTTCAACTTAATGACGATTACGCCCAACTACATTTTGGCGTTACCGTTAAACGCCAAGGGCAGGTTAAGCGTACTACGGTGATGCTGGAGGGCTACTTGGTGAAGGCACTGGGGCGCAAGCATGGCTTAACCGATAACGCGGCAATCAGGGCGTGGATTGAACAGGCGATACAAACCGGTGGCGGATATGACGACAACGAGGCTTTAACCAAACAGGTTAAGCGGATGATTGTCGAGTCGTTTGTTTAATTTTTTAAACGAACCTGATTTTTAAGGTAAGCCGATTTTTCGGCTAAACTGGTGAATATGCCGCAAGGTTTTAGACGCGATACACCTTCTGCAAATTTGCTGACCCTAAAACCAGTCACCCAAACCGCCGCCGCCGGAATGCTCAACGTCTCGCCGCGTGGAATCGGTAGTTGGCAAAAACTTGAACCCCATAACCACCAATTTAAAAAGCCCGCAAGCCTTGATTATCGAGGCTTAGCGGGCTTTTTAATGATGAACCACCAGTACCACCGCACCACCGAAAATTTCAGGAAAACCGGCAAATCGGCTTAAATAAACCCGTTAAAGTAAAGCTCTTTCAATTAACCGGATTAAATATGAGCGACTTTTACAAAATTCTAGGCGAAATCATCCGAGAAGAGCTTGCCAAGTACGCTATTGACGCGGCGATTCAAGTTGAGATTGTCCGTGAAACTATCGAGAACCTTGCCGCTAAACATGGCGGACAGGCCATTTATCTAAAGAATTTGTGCTACGAACGGGTAACCGAATTGCACGGGCAGATCGCTAGTGATTACAAAAACGGTGAAAGCTTGGCGGCTCTGTCACAAAAGTATCAGAAAACCCAAGCTTGGCTAAAGAAGATTGTTGCGAGGTGTGAGAATGATGTTACCCACCAATAGCTTGAACCAGCGGCAACGGCTGTTAGCCCACCTAGTCGAGCATCATCGGATAACCACTATTGACGCCCGATTAAAGCTCGACATCCTTCACCCAGCGGCCAGAGTCTTTGAACTTAAGGCACTAGGCTACAGCATCGTAAGCTATCGGCGCACAGTCGATACTGGACATGGCAACCGGCATAAAGTGGCCGAATACGTTTTAATTTTTTAAACACGGAGCAAATTATGACAATTCAAAAACACAAAGCCGCCTTGGCAACCTTTGACACCATCAACAGCGACTTAGGCGCGATTAGAGCCGCTGTGATCGATTTGACGGTGAAATACCAGTTGGACGGGGCGGCTGAACTTTACAATGAAGCTGTGAAAGTCTTGCGGGATGTTTCGCAGTTGATTAAAGCCAGCATCGACAATGAATTCATCGAGGCCGAAAAACGCGGCATGAGGTTTCTAACGGCCTTGTGCGGTAAGTTAGATTTGGAGTTTGACGCCATTCTTCAAAAACATGAAAACATCTATCAGGGGGCTTTAGGCAGATATTTGCAAAGTGTTTCAGAGCTGGACAAGAAAGGCTTTACGCCAAGCCAGATCGCCAATTCAGGATTGGACGCCAAGCCGGATGAGGCAAAGCACTTGGCTAGGATGGAGCGGCTTAAGTCCGAGCGTGAAAAGATTACGCGGTTTCTTCAAGACTCCCCGCGATATGATATGGCAATCCTTGAAGGCACACGGTTCGAGGGATGGACGCCAGAAACTAATAAATTTCACATGCCCTACCAAAACGTGGCAACTCCAGAAGGGTTACAGATCGGTGAATGCTTAGTTCAATCTGACGAGTTCAACGGATGACGCTAATCCAAAAACTGGGTTACCAGTCCTACGCCGATTATTGGCTGGCAAACAACCCAAAGATGAGGGTTAAAGACTAAAACAACTGAACGCTTAAGCGCATTGTCAGCTACTTAAAGAACCGCACCGGCGGGGAACCGCGTTGGATATAATGTGGAAACAGGGGCAACGCCGCTTAGCTGGGGGTACTTTTGGGGGTATATTTAAAAATTTAAAACAAAGAACCCATTAATGGCGGGGCTTACAGGGCGGTATTCGAGTGTGCCCGCAGCCGGATCCTGAAGTGCAGCCACGTTGCCGCCCACAACTGGATCAAGGCGTATGGCCGGTCCATTGGGGCCATCCGCTCCGCTGCCGGCGTTGATGTGGTCGGACTGGATGAAATGCACGCCTACGTCGGTTCCAAAAAAATACTGCTGCTGGATATGCCCGCAGGGCACAAGTGGGTTGCTGTTGACCGGCTTGGGAAACGCTTCCTCGGCTGCGAAGTGGGTTCCCGCGACACTGAAACCGGGCGGAAGCTCTGGGACTCCATTAAAAGCAGGATCATAACAGGTGTCATGAGTGGCTACTGGAACCCTTATGAAAAGTTCGTTCCGCCAGAGCTGCATAAAAGGCAATCGAAGGCGGAAACCTATACAGTCGAAGGCTATAACAGCTTGTTCAGGCATTCTCTGGCCCGGCTACGCCGAAAGTCGAAGTGCCACAGCAAAAGCAAGGATATGCTTAAATATTCCGTCACGCTTTTGATGCTCAAATGGAAGGGTGAGCTGGATACCATACTTTATTAACAATACCGAGGGTACAACCTACCGCGCTAAAAATTCACATTGAAATTGGTGAACCAAATATGGTTGTAAAAATCCGGTGTTCCAAAATTATTGACATATTGCAATTGGTAACCCGTGTCCAAATTTATTTTGGGGGTCAGTTTGTAGCCTATCCCGGCATAGGAACGGTTTTGGTTGACACCGGGCTGGACGGAATGTTCCCTTGGGCCTCCATTCAAGGAATTGAGGTAGACGAACAATTCGTCAATGGCAATCAGATAGGTGTCGGAACCAGGGAGGGTGTATTGCAGACGAATCCGGTGGCGCATGCGGTGGCCAGTATCCGCATCGGCAAAAAAACGTTGCTCCAAGCGGAACCGGTACTGGAGGTTAAGTTCAGGCGCGACATTGTCAATCCATTGCACCTGCTGCATCAGGTCTTGGGTGGCGTTTTCAAATTTAACGGACGGGTCATATTCGCCCTGCCATGTATAACCCAACCAAAGTTGAAATTTGGGTGTCACCTTATAACCCACTAATGGACGGATAATGAACTGGCTAAATTGGGATGAATCGTCCTTCAAACGCGGCGCCAACTCTAAAAATGCCAGATATTGGCTGCCATTAAAATCAGTTTGGTAAGTTGTGCTGAGCCAGGTTCCCCAATCATCATTGGATTTGGCCCAACAGGCGCACGGCATCGATAATAAAAGCAAAAATCCGAGGTATTTTTTCATGCTTGATGGGACTCTAACGACAAAAGTTAACTTATTCTAACAAGTGAATATTGGGTTAGGCAAATTGGCGGTAGGTGAAACTGCTGGGTTGCAATTTTTTATCATATGCAAAAATAGCCCTTAGGCTGTACCTTCTGGGGTATAAAGGGTGGGTGTGCGAATCCCAACATTTAGAGCTGTAGGGCGGATTCTCCGTGAGGAAATCCGCCATAATCCAAGCCTTGAAGCTAAAAAGCGTGTGGACTTTCCCGGCTGTTTTTTTACCTCCAATGATTGTTTTGATGCGGCGCATCGATTGGCGGTTTGCTTCGCGAAACCGCCCTACGGGCTTTAATCCAAGCCAACCGATTTATCTTTATTAATCAAAAAATAAACCGTCGGGATCACCAGCAACGAAAACAGCGTGGATGCAAAAATACCAAAGATAAAACTCCACGCCAAACCTGAAAATATCGGATCAAAAATAATAACAAACGCGCCAAACATAGCCGCGCCAGCGGTCAGGAAAATAGGCCGCAGGCGGATTGCGCCGGCTTCTATCAGCGCGTCGGCCAGCGTGGTGTCGGCGCGGGCGCGGATGCGTTCAATAAAGTCTATTAAAATGATGGAGTTGCGCACGACAATACCGGCCAGTGCAATCATGCCTATCATCGCGGTGGCGGTGAAATAAATCGGGTTGGGGTAACCTGCAATCGGGTTTGCCATGAGCAGGTTAAGCAGCCAGAAGCCGGGCATGATGCCGATGACGGTGAGCGGGATGGCGATCATCATCACCAGCGGCACGGTCAGCGAGCCGGTTTGCCCGACCAGCAGGATATAGATCATGACCAGCGCGGCGGCGAAGGCCAGTCCCAGGTCGCGGAACACATCGACGGTGATTTTCCATTCTCCTTCTCCCGCCAATTCAGCGCTGTAACCTTCGGGCAAGGGGCGTTCTGCGAAGACATCATTCAGGTCGAAAACCGCTTCCACAGGGCTGCGTCCGGCCATTTCGGCGATCACATAATTAAGCCGCTTCAGATTTTTGTGATAAATCGGCTGGTCCTCGCGTTCAATGCTGGCCGTGCCGATTTCACTAAGAGGCATCATGACGCCTGCGCCGGTTTTGACGCGCAACGCCAGTAAATCGGGCACGGAAGAGCGCAATGCACGGGGCAACTGCAAGGTGATTTCCAATGGCTGGCGTTCGCTTTCCAGATGCACAATGCCGGCGGCTTGGCCTGCGACAGCGGTGCGCAGGGTTTGGGCGACTTCGGCGACGCTGACGCCGGACAGCGCGGCTTTTTCCCTGTCCAGCTGGAAATGCACCTTGTCATGCGGGGCTTCGGAAAAATCATCGACATCAACCACACCCTCGGTTTTTTCCATATCTGCGCGGACGCGTTTGGAAACGGCGATCAGGTCGGCCATGCTGGCTTCCGGCGGCCCGTAAATTTCGGCAACCAAGCTGGAAAGCACCGGCGGGCCGGGCGGCAATTCGACGATTTTAAGATTCGCGCCATATTTTTTGCCGATGCGCTCGATCTCAGGCCGGATGCGCAAGGCGATTTCGTGGGATTGCTGTTCGCGTTCGTCTTTTGGCAGCAGGTTGACCCTGACTTCACCAAGCTGGCCGCCGCTACGCAAATAATAGTGGCGGACCATACCGTTAAAGTCCATGGGCGACGCCAGGCCAGTATAGCTCTGGTAATCGGTGACTTCGTTGACGGTGGACAGATAACTGCCTAACGCGCGGGCGACTTCATCGGTTTGCTCCAGTGCGGTACCAGCCGGCATATCGATCAATATTTGCAATTCGTTTTTGTTGTCAAACGGCAAAAGCTTGAGCGGCACGGCACGGGTAACAGCCAGCAGTGCAGAGGCGACAAACGCGATCAGCACGATCAGTAAAAACAGTTTGGCGCGTCCAGACGTCGCAATCAGCGGCGACAGCGCGGCATGATAAATGCGGTAAATCAGCGTTTGTTTTAGCTCCTCGGGTTCTTCGCCATGCCCGCCGTGTGCGCTTGCCAGCAGTTTGTAACTGGCCCAGGGTGTAACGGTAAAGGCGACAATCAACGAGACGATCATCGCGATGGGCACGTTAAACGCCATCGGCGCCATGTACGGCCCCATCATGCCGGTAATAAAAAACATCGGCAGGAACGACACAATCACGGTGAAGGTCGCCAGTATGGTCGGTGGCCTGACTTCATCAACCGCCGTCAGTAGCGCGTTAAGCGGCGATTCCTTGCCCAGTTTATAGTGCCGGTGGATGTTTTCGACATCGACGATAGGGTCATCGACCAGCAGGCCCAGCGACAGGATCAGCGCAAACAAGGTCACGCGGTTGATCGTGTAACCGGAGAGATAATCCAGCAGCAAGGTCAGCGCCAACGTCATCGGCACGGCAATCGAGACGATGAATGATTCCTTTAGGCCCAGCGAAAACGCCAGCAGCACAACAATAATGACGATGGCAAAGCTCAAGTGCTTAACCAGCTCATTAACCTTGTGGTTTGCGGTTTCCCCGGAATTGCGGCTGATGCTGATAAGCACATCATCAGGAACCAGCGTGCCACGCAATTTTTCGGCGCTGGCGATAACGGCTTCGGCAACCTGTACGGCATTGCTGCCTTTGCGCTTGGCGACGGCGATAGTGACCATTTGCCGCTCTTCGCCAACTTCCGGCTGTTTGCCGGAGGCGTTACCTATCACCGGTAGCTCGGCAACGCCGGGGCCGAAGCCGGTGCGGGTGTAGTGGTCGACATCAGCGGGGCCGTCTTCAATGCGGGCGACATCGCGCAGATAAACCGGCCGGCCATCGACGCTCTTGATAACGGTCGCAGCGACGTCCGCCGAGGACGTAAAATGCGGGCCAGCTTCCAGCAGGATTTCCTTATTGCCGCGCTCAAAACTGCCGGCCTGGAGATTGACGTTGGCATTCGCCAGCGCCTGTGTGATTTCGCCCAAGGTCACGCTATGCGCCGCCAGGCTGGCGGGATTGGCATAAACCGAGACGCGCCGCTGCTCGCCGCCGACTACCCAGCTTTTACCGACATCTTCAACGCCTCGTAGTGCGATAATCAATTCATCAGCGATACGCCGCAAGGCCGTGGCGTCTTGCGACTTATTTTGCGCCGACAGGGTCAACATCACGATAGGCACGTTGTCGATTTCAACCGGACTTACCGTCCAGCCGGTAACGCCAGGCGGAATAAGGTGCTGGTTGGACATGAGCCTGTCCCAGGTTTTAACCAGACTATCCTCAAAATCCTCGCCGACAAAATAACGCACGGTAACGACCGCTGCCCCGGGTTTGGATATGGAATAAACGTATTCGACGCCTTCTATCTGTTTGAGCAAAACCTCCAGCGGTGTCGCCGCCAGTTTTTCCACTTCTTCACTGGAAGCGCCGGGATATTGGATCATCACATCCATGACCGGTACGACAATCTGCGGGTCTTCTTCGCGCGGCGTCAGCAGCAGCGCCGCCGCACCCGCCAGCAGGGAAATAATCAGGAACAGTATCGAAAGCTGGGAGGTGGTAAAAATTTCAACGATTTTAGTCGTCAAACCGCGCCTGGGTTTTTCAATATCGGGTTGATTTTGCGTTTGCAGCTCGTCCATCAGCGCACCTGTTCGGGGTTGGTGATGACGGTTTCGCCTTCGTGTAAACCGGACAACACTTCAATCTGGCCGCCAAACGTCTTCGCGGTTCTGATATGGCGCATGGTCTGTTTACCGTCCGCCAGCACCTGCACGACTTCCAGTTGACCGATATGTTGCACGGCGCTGACTGGAATCAATAAAGCCTCGTGCTGGTCGCAGGCCTGTTCCAGCCAGCCGAAATAGCCGGGTTGCAGGCCTTCGATTTGAGGCAAGGCGATTTTAACCAGCTGGGTGCGGGTTTGCGGATCGACTTCAGGAATGATTTCATCAATTTGTCCGGTCGTTGTTTGCCGTAACGTATCGATGCGCACTGTGGCGTCCATGCCCGTGGTGAAGCGTCCTACGCATGTGGTTGGCACGTCGGCTTCGAGTCTCAGGCCTTTCGGTATTTGAATGGTCACGACCGGAACACCGGGCAATCCCATGTCGCCGGGTTCTTTGAGACGCTTGACCACAATGCCGTCAAAAGGGGCGCGCAATACGGTGTCATCCAGATGTGTCCTGATTTCATTAACCGCGCTCATTGCCTGGTTGACAGCCGCTTGCGAGGACTTTTGCTGCGCGACTACCGCATCAAGGTTTTCGCGGGTTGCGGCTTCCTTGATGTACAAAGTCTTGGTGCGTTGCGCATCCGCGTTAGCTCTATTGGCCTGCGCATTAGCGGCTGCAACGGCGGCCAGCGCCTGATTTTCCTGCGCGTGAATGTCGCGTTCATCCAGTTTGGCGATGACATCGCCTTTTTTAATCTTGTCGCCGGCATTAACTTTGATGTCGATAATGCGCGCCGTCATTTTGGGCGAGATGTTGACGACGGTCCGGGAACGCACGGTGCCGGGCCAGGTCAGGATGTCATCGACCATCCTTTTTTCGACTTGTGCCGTATTACGGTTTGCACTATCGGCAGGAGTCGTCTGCCCCGTTAGCCCTGGGCTAACCTTGCTGACGAAACTGCCTTGCATATAAAGGAGCAACAGGATCAGCACCCCTATGGCGACTGCCAACATAATCAGTTTATTGGGCTTTTTTAGGTCGGTTTGTGACATAATTTTTCCTTTATTTCCAGGCGCCGATGGCTTTTTTTAACGCCGCTTCAGCGCTCAGGGCGTCGTAACGTGCGGCAATCGTGTTGGAGTGGGCTTTGTTTCTGGCAACTTCGGATTCGATATAACGGGTTACCGTAACCACTTCCGCCCGCCGTTGTTCATTCACCAGCCGTAAGGCTTCATCACTGGCGGCAACTGATGCTTCAGCCACATGCAACCGTGCCAGCGCCTCTTCGAGTTGCAGGTAAGCCGTCCTGACCTCCTGCTCTATAACCAGCTTGATCTTGCGCTCTGTTTCCCTGGCTTCTGCGGCTTTGCGGGTAGCGGCACTGACCCGTTGCTGGGTATTGAAACCGTTAAACAAATCCATTTCAACCGCCACACCGACAGTGACATTATCCCGGCTAGCTGAAAAACCCGGTTCCTCGCTATTTTGTCCGTAACTGACAAACGCATCGGCTCTGGGTAAATAAGCGCCCTGCTCGCTTTTTAACTGGCGCTGACTTATTTCCACCTGAGTAGCGGCGGCTTTAACTTCCGGCCTTTGAACCAATGCCTGATCCAGCAGGTTATTGAACGCTGTGGATAATGCCGGTTTTGGCAGTTCGGCTGCCGGTGCAATCGAGAAAACCTCATGCGCTGACATACCCAGTAAGGTAGCCATACTGGTCTGCGCCATTTCGATACCGTTAGCCGTTCTGATTTCTGAACTTTGGGCGTCAGCCAGCTGTACTTCCAGCGACAGCATATCGGATTTAAGCGCTGTGCCTACCTCGTACTGCTTACGTGTTTGGTCCAGCTCGCTGTTAATCGTGTTGATGGAGTCCTGAGCGACTTTATGCGCTTCGACCGCCGCCAAATAGCCGTAATACGAAGCCGTCACGGCTTGAATCAGGGCGTTGTGCAACGCTGATTGTTCGAGTTCGGCAGACTTTATGCCCAATTTTGCCGCCTCGCTGTTGTAATAATCCTGACCGCCCCGGAATAGCGACATTTTTCCGGTTATTTCCGGGCGAAAATTTTCCCGACCACCCGGATTATTGATGTTACCGATAAAACTGGGGTCAAATTGTCTTTGTGCGACCATCATGGCAAAAACTTGCGCCGGATTATCAGAGTGTTCATAACCTATTCTGGCAGTCACTTGCGGATAAAAGGCGGACATGGCCACGCCCAATTGCGCTTCAGCCTGACCAATACGCTCAGCGGCAATCTGCATGTCAGGATTGTTGGCTAGCGCATAATCAATGGCCTGGGCTAACGTAAATGGTTGCCTGTTGAGGTGGGCATTAGCCGCAGGGTTGTCAGCCAATTTGGGCTTATTATCCGCAATAACGGACAAGTAAGGTAGCGTTATCAGAACAACCAGGCTTAGGGTCTGTTTGTTGGTTAATTTAGGCATACTGACTCTCTGGACGTGCGTTAAGCGGATCGGGTTTAAGATAGTTTCGCTGGTAAATTGTTGAAAAGCAATTAAACTCGAACGATGAAGTTTAGTGTTTGAATAGTATTTTAGCAAGTGCTAATATTCATGCAAAATGCTACCTTGTAATTCATTAAGGGTCAGTATTTTTATAATGAGGCCACAACAACATGGCACACAATAAACTGAAGAGGAGAACATCATGGCTAGAATAGTAGTGTTAGGCGCAGGCATAGGCGGTGTACCTATGGCTTATGAAATGAAAGAAACGGTAAGAAAAAATCACGATGTCATCGTGATTTCCGATAGCCCTACCTTTCATTTTGTTCCGTCAAACCCGTGGGTGCCGCCCAAATGGCGTAAACCGGAAGACCTGAAGATTGAACTGGCGCCGATAATGAAAAAGAAAGGCATCGAATTTATCCAGAAAGCCGCCACCAAAGTGGACCCCGCCAACAATCAAGTCTTGCTAGATGACGGCTCTGCCGTTGCTTATGACTATCTCATCATTGCCACCGGCCCGCGTTTGGCATTCGATGAAGTGCCCGGTTTAGGCCCTGATGGCTATACCTCATCCGTCTGTCATGTTGACCATGCCGCCGTTGCCGCCCAAGATTGGGATAAGTTTATGGAAAATCCCGGCCCGATTGTTATCGGCGCGGTGCAGGGCGCATCCTGTTATGGCCCCGCTTACGAATACTTGATGATAATTGAAACCGAATTGCGTAAGCGCAAAATCCGCGACCAAGTGCCGATGACTTTCGTCACCGCCGAACCGTATATTGGCCATTTGGGCTTAGGCGGCGTCGGCGACACCAAAGGCATGATGGAAAGCGCCTTGCGTGACAAAAGCATCAAATGGATAACCAATGCCAAGGTAGATAAAATCGAAGAGGGCATGATGTATGTCACCGAAGTGGACGACGAGGGCAACGACAAGAAAAAACACGAGCTGCCATTCAAACATTCGATGATGTTACCGGCGTTCACCGGCGTTGATGCCGTGCGCAATGTGGATGTTGAAGGGCTGGTCAATCCGCGCGGCTTTGTGCTGGTCGACTCGCATCAGCGCAATAAAACCTTTAACAACATATATTCTGTCGGGGTCTGTATTGCTATCCCGCCAGTTGAGAAAACGCCTGTTCCCGTTGGCGCGCCCAAAACCGGTTATATGATTGAATCAATGGTGACCGCGACCGCCCATAATATCGCCGATCAACTGGCAGGCAAAGAGCCTAGCTATGTCGCGACGTGGAATGCGCTATGCCTTGCCGATTTTGGCGATTCCGGCGTGGCATTTTTGGCCAAACCGCAAATTCCACCGCGCAATGTCACTTGGTCGGCAGAGGGCAAATGGGTGCATTGGGCAAAAATCGGCTTTGAAAAATATTTCATGCGCAAAATTGCCAAAGGCATCAGCGAGCCATTTTACGAAAGACTGATGCTGAAAGTGATTGGCATTGTGCGTTTAAAAGGGCATTAAGATGACAATTGACCGCGTAGTGTTTGCCGTCGCCGGCAGTTTTATTTTAACTAGCCTGCTGCTGGCGCATTTTCATTCGGAAAACTGGTTATGGTTTACCGCGTTTGTCGGCGCGAATTTATTCCAGTCGGCGTTTACGGGATTTTGCCCCATGGCGATAATTTTGAAAAAGCTGGGCGTTAAATCAGGGTGTGCGTTTTAAGAAGGCACAAGCACGGCGTGGGACAACTTAAGTTTTACAATGGCCAAGTTCCTACGACCGTTAGTCCTTCAAGGGCAGACGGTCGTCATAATCCCCTCTAACATCCCAGTTTTTAAAGCATTTTCCATGTCGTGGTAAGTATCAGACCGTGCTGTAAAACAGTTGACTTTAGACCATCCAGGCTTTAAAAACCTGGATGGTCTTGCCGTGAACAGTTCATTGGCGCGAGGGGGCTGAATATTTGCTGTGTCGTAGAGTTGCTTATAGCGGTCAAGTTTTCGGGGTGAAAAACCTGTTTTTCACTCCAAATCACCCACGCTTCTAAAGCAGGCCGGGGTTTGAAAGCCGATCCGGCAGCCGCAACCCGTCAATGCCTAACTTCTACCTAAAATGCCATGGTTTTGAGTAAATGCGATAAGCTCCTTAAAATGCCCTCCTGTTTTTAATTACCATGAGCCTTAACGATGAATAAATTGACTGTACAAGCCCTGCAATGGACGGGCACGGCTTTAAAAGTGCTGGATCAGCGGCAATTGCCGGACACTTGCCGTTATGATGAATACCACGATGCAGCGGGTGTCGCTGAGGCGATTGCGACCATGCGGGTGCGCGGTGCGCCGGCCATTGGCATTGCCGCCGGTTACGGGGTGGTGCTGTCAGCTAATCAACATTACGCGGCTAGTGCCGAGGACTGGCGACAACAGGTCATAGCGGATATTGAAGTGCTGGCAAAATCCAGACCGACTGCGGTTAACCTTTTCACCGCGCTAGATCTGATGGCGGCGGCATTGGCGCAAACTGATGCGGATCCAGCCACGCTGTTGGCCTGCGCGGAAAAAATCCATACCGATGATATTGCCGCAAATTATAAAATGGGCGAGTTGGGCGCGGATGTGCTGGCCGGCGCGAAAGGGATATTGACGCATTGCAACACCGGTGCTTTGGCTACCGGCGGTTATGGCACGGCACTGGGGGTTATCCGTAGCGTTTATGGCAGACAGCCATTGCCAATTTATGCTGATGAAACAAGGCCTTGGCTGCAAGGGGCGCGGCTGACCGTTTGGGAGTTGGCGCAAGATGGCATTCCGGCAACACTGCTTGCCGATTCCGCCGCCGCTTGGCTGATGAAGTCCGGTGTGGTGGATTGGGTGATTGTCGGCGCTGACCGCATTGCCGCTAACGGCGATACCGCCAATAAAATTGGCACTTACTCGCTGGCGGTGTTGGCCAAGCAGCACGGGGTAAAATTTATGGTGGTTGCACCGATGACGACCATAGACTGGGCTATCGAGAGCGGGGCGCAAATCGCTATCGAGCAGCGTCATCAAAATGAATTATTACCCGCGTGTTATCTTACTGAAGGCTCGCTAGTCAGCGCCTGGAACCCTGTTTTTGACGTGACACCCGCTGAATTAATCTCAGCCATTGTGACTGAACGCGGGGTGATCTTAAACCCATCCGAACAAGGCATGAGGAGTTTAAAATGATATTTGCTAAAAAAGGCAACAACCCGATAGTGGCTATAGGCTATTTTTTTAAGGGCCTCAAATTACTGACCAGCCCAGTGCTGCGCAGTTTTTTGATTGTCCCGATTTTAATTAACCTGGTGTTGTATGGGGCTGCCTTAACACTTGGCTATTATTACATGACCGATCTGATCAACAGCTTTATCCCTAACTGGTTACAGTGGTTGGAATGGCTGTTATGGCCGCTGTTTTTCATCTGTTTTTTCATCGCTGGGTTTTTCACGTTCACCGTTATGGCGAACATAATCGCCGCGCCGTTCTACGGGAAGCTGGCGGCAAAAACACTGGCGGTCATCACTGGGCAAGCTGGCACAACAGAAGAGCAGCCACTGGCCAAAGTGATGGCTGCCGAACTTAAGCGGGTTGCGTATTTGGCGACCCGCGCCGTGCCCTTGCTGATCCTGTTCATTATCCCTGGCATCAATGTCATTGCGCCTTTTTTGTGGGCGTTGTTTGGCGCGTGGGGGATGGCGCTTGAATACATGGCCTATCCGCTGGAAAACGAGGGTGTGCTGTTTTCGGAACAAAAACAATTGGCCAAAGACATGCGGCTAGGCGCATTAAGCTTTGGTGGCCTGACGATGATGGGGTTAACTTTGCCGGTGCTGAATATCATTGTCGCACCCGCAGCCGTCATCGGCGCGACAATTTATGTGTATGAGGTTAAGGATTAATTGGCAGGGTGGTTGCAACTTAGCTTTTGATGTTTGAGTCGTAAGTCTGGCCTGTAAGTAATAAGGACGTGCAGTCGTGGCCCTAAAACTTTTGAGTATGTGCTTATGTTAGCGCTTTATGTAGAAGGAGGGCGGCCGCTACAGTATCGGCTTCTACAGTGGATTACAAAAACAGGCTGGCGTTTTACTTTAACCAAACAGAGGATATGGCTATGTCAATGAGTGAATTTTGCAACCGCGAAGTTGTGTTTGCAACCAGAGAAATGAGTCTTCCAGACGCGGCGCAGCTGATGCGCACCTACCATGTGGGTGATTTGGTGGTGGTTGATGAAATTAATGGCAAGCGGATACCGGTTGGTATGGTTACAGACCGCGATATGGCTATCGAAGTGGTTTCCCAAGCCATTGACCCGAATAAACTTAACGTAGGTGACATTATGAGCCAGCAGCTGTTCAGCGTACCGGAAAATGAAGGTGTCTTTGAGACGATCCGGCTAATGCGTAGCAAAGGGGTCCGCCGCCTTCCCGTAGTCAATCAGGAGGGCGGGCTGGTCGGCATTGTGGCCGCCGATGATATTCTCGACCTACTGGCAGAGGAAATTGCTGAACTGGCTAAGGTTGCCCCACGCGAACAGGAACACGAGGCAAAAACAAGGCCTTAAAAATATGCTTAAATTTTCCGCCAATATCAGCTTGCTGTTTACCGAGCTGGATTTGATAGACCGTTTTAAGGCCGTTAAACAAGCCGGTTTTAACGGCGTTGAAATACAATTCCCTTATTTGCTGGATGCGCAAGCCATTAAAACAGAGCTAGACGGGCAGCAACTCAAGCTGGTGTTGTTTAATGTTGCCGCGGATGACTTATTGCAAGGGGGCGAGGGTTTGGCTTGTGTGCCGGAAAAGCAAGGGCAATTTCGGCAAGCCGTGGTGCAAGCGCTGGATTATGCGCAGTTGCTAAAGCCGGATGCCGTCAACGTGTTGCCAGGACGCTGTTTTGATGAAACCCGGCTACCCGATTACCTGGCGGCGTTTAAGGAAAACCTGCGGTATGCGGCGGACGCCTTTGCGCCGTTAGGCATTAAGACGGTTTTCGAGGCGATTAATACCTACGATATGCCCGGGTTCATCATCCATAATGGGCAGCAGATGCTGGCTATTATGGATGAGCTTAATCATGTCAATCTGTACATGCAGTACGATATTTACCACAACGTTAGGATGGGCGAGCCAGTGGGCCAGTTTATTGGCCAACATGCCGATAAAATCGGCCATGTCCAGTTTGCCGATTGTCCTGGGCGCGGGCAGCCGGGCAGTGGGCAGGTCGATTTTGCCCGACTTTTTCTGGACATCGGGCAATCAGGTTATTTGGGTTGGCTTGGAGCGGAATATAACCCGCAGGGGATGACGGCGGACAGTTTGGGCTGGCTAAAACAACGGGTGGCAACGCGCTGAGCGGGATTTTTTTTGGGGTGGTCACATCAGCTTCAAGTATTTTTGGTACAAGGTTTCACGGTCTTCAATATGGGCAGGGTCTTTTTCTATGCAATCGACGGGGCAGACTTCCATACATTGCGGCGTGTCATGGTGGCCGACGCATTCGGTGCACAGCGCGGGGTCGATGATATAGATGTCTTCACCTTGCGAAATGGCGCCGTTTGGGCATTCCGGTTCGCAGACATCGCAATTGATACATTCATCGTGAATGATAAGGGACATGATTTACTCCTGGCTAAATTTTTGGGTTAAACATTGGCGTACAATTTCAGGGACAAAGCTCGACACATCACCTTTGAGCCGGGCTATTTCCCTGATCATACTTGAAGAAATAAATTCATACTGTTCTGCGGGCGTTAGGAACATGGTTTCCAGTTGCGGCGCCAAGCGCCGGTTCATGCCCGCCAACTGAAACTCGTATTCAAAATCAGAAACCGCCCGTAGCCCGCGCAAAATAACATTGGCGCCTTGTTCGCGGGCGCAGTCAACCAGTAAGTTGTCAAAACCAATCACCCGCACATTGGTAAATTCAGGGGTCACCGCCTTAGCTAAGGCGACCCGTTCATCCAAGGGGAATAAGGGGGTTTTGCTGCTGTTTACAGCGACGGCAACAATGACTTTTTGATAAAGTTTGGATGCCCTGGCAATCAAATCAATATGGCCATTAGTGATAGGGTCAAAGGTGCCTGGATAAATAGCTATTATTTGCATACTATGTGGTTTTTTAATGGGCGCAACAGGGCGTGTGGCTAGTTTTGACATTATACTGTATTGAGCCGTTTGGCGGCATTCGGCCAAACCCGAAAAAGCTTGTCGGCGATTAAGACGGGCACAGTAAAAAAAGCGAGATTTAATTTTAATTAGCCTGTCATTTTATGTTCATATAGCTGTCATGAAACTGACACCTTTATTGATTATCGTAATCGGCTATTTATTTAGAACCAATGGATTCTTATGGACAATACACAAATCAAGCCAGCTAAACGACTAGAATGCTTTATTGCAGATTCAGCAGCGTTGATAAAAGAAGCCCAGACATTGCGTTATCGGGTCTTCGCCAAAGAAATGGGGGCGAAGCTTAAGTCCGAAGCGGAAGGGCTGGATTATGATGAAGTGGACAACTACTGCGATCATCTTGTCGTCTATGATAACGCCAATAATAAAATTGTCGGTTACACACGCCTGTTGACTGAGGAACAGGCAAAGCAATTAGGCCGTTTTTATTCTCAGAGCGAATTTAATCTGGATCAGGTTTTGGCTTTGCCCGGACGTTTTTTAGAAATTGGCCGTACCTGTGTCGATCCTGATTACCGTGGTGGTGCAGTTTTAACCACCTTATGGTCTGCGTTGGTTGAATACGCATTGAAAGGCCGGTTCAATTATCTGCTTGGATGCGCCAGTATTACCCCCGGCCCTAGCGGCTTTGCGGTGGATGCGGTGTACAGAAACATTGATGCAAAAAACATTGCCCCTCCGTCATTACAAGCGGCGCCTAGCATTCCCGTACCTAACGAACTACGTTGTGACCGCGATGAATCTGGCATTCCGCCGTTGCTTAAGGCCTATTTACGTTTCGGCGCCTTAATTTGTGGCGAACCGTGCTGGGATGAGGATTTTAATTGCATGGATTTGTTCGTGTTATTACCGCTGGACCAATTACAAGAGCGTTACAGTAAGCATTATATGAGAGATTGCCAGGTCAGTTATGAAATTGAAAACACGACTGCTCTATAAGCTTTTTCTTATCACCCTATTGTTTATCAATGGCTTGGTTATTGCTGCAATTATCTTTCCGATAATTAACCTGTTGACCACAGCAAACAATGCAAAAAATGGCCGCGACCGGATAAAAAAACAGTGGTTGTGCTGGTTTAGCGCGATTATTAATCTGCATGTCATTAAAGAAGGCGAGTTGCCGGAACAAACGGCGCTGATTGTCAGTAACCACATTTCTTGGCTGGACATCATCGTTATAGGCCAGTACTTGCCAGCTTATTTTGTCGCCAAAAGCGATATTTTAGGTTGGCCTGTCGTTGGCTACTTGGCGCGGCAGGCGGGCACCATTTTTATCAGGCGGGGCGATAAGCAGCACATCCTTAGCACTGCCGAAAGAATGATCTGGCTGTTAAAACAAAACAGCAACATCATTGCTTTTCCCGAAGGCACGACGACCCGTGGTGATGAGGTGTTGAATTTTCACGCATCGTTGTTTCAGCCGGCCTTATTGACCAAATCCCCCGTCCAACCCGCAAGGATCGAATATTTTGGCATTGCCAAAGAACATGCTCCTTTTATCGGCGATGATGCCTTTGTCCCGCATTTAATCAAAATGCTGGCATTAGATAAAATTGAAGTGAAGCTGTGTTTCCTTCCGCTAGTCAGCACCATAGGCAAAAGCCGTCAGGCCGTAAGCAATGAGAGCAGGGCGATGATTGTCGGGTATATTGCCGACGCTGGGTCAGAGGTTGATTTTTATAATAGCCCTCAAGATAAATTATCTGATCGCCAACGGTTTTCAGGGCCTCATTAGAAGCCATTTTTAAATGGCTTTGCCCACTATTTCAGTACACGGTTTGTAATTTTCAGTCCCCCTATGGTTTTCTAAAAGTGCGGGTAATACTGTTGGCTTAAGCTGTTGGCTGTGCGGAGCCGAAGCCGACAACCGGCTTGGGCTTCTGGCGTCGGCTCCGCTCAGCCGACGGGTGCTTGGCTTGTGGCTCCGCTCAGCCAATGGTTGCTTTATTAAGTCAACAATATTGCCCAAGGGGGGGGGGCAGCGTTGAAGCCCAGAAAACTACGTCTCCTTATAAGCCCTTGAAAAATTAATGTCAGACCTTATTTATGCAACGAAAGCGGCAATCCGCTTTTGTTCAATTAATTAGTTAATCTTGAGGAGACGTAATTATGGCTATCATCCACTATGAACCCTGGGGCTTATTGAATCAATTACAAAAGGAACTGGAACGCTCGAAGGAAACCCAAGGCAACGAAGGCTCAGCGTCAACTGCCGAATGGGCGCCTGCTGTAGATATTAAGGAAGAGGCAGATAAGTTTGTGCTTTATGCCGATATTCCAGGTGTTAAGACCGAAGACATTGAAGTCAATATGGAAGCGGGTGTTTTAACGTTAAAAGGTGAAAAACAAACCGAAGCAAAAACCGAAAAAGAGAGCTATAAGCGGGTGGAACGGACTAGCGGTTCTTTTTATCGCCGTTTCAGCTTACCTGATTCTGCAAACAGCGATGCTATCAGTGCAAAATGCAAATATGGCGTTTTAGAAATCACCATACCTAAGCGTGAAGCCGTAAAGCCGAAAAGGATAGATGTGGTATTGGAAGAATAACGGCTTGGCTAGCCTAACGCCGTGCAGCTGCTTATGTTTTGATGCACATCTTAATATCTTAATTAAGGGTTTTTGCCGACAATAAGTTCCCCGATAAAGACCTGGCAGGCTTTAAAAACCTGCCAGGTCTTGGCGTTGGCAATCGCATTTCAGCAAGTTATCTTAGCCAGCCACCTAATCAAGCCTATCCTAAAAAGCTATACTGAAACGCAGTTTTGCCGCCATTTTCGGCTATCAAGCGTACTTAACAATTCCCCAACAAATTGGCAGGCTTCAGCCAAATGCTGTCCGGCATTAACGCTTAAGCCTTCCCCCAATTCAAACTTTTCCCCTTTGATGCTCAACAGAAAGCAGGGCGGCGGCACTTGTTTTTTTATGTCCTGATAGACCGCTAAAACGGCTGCCGGACTCATCGCGTGGGTCGTGTAGCTTTTGTCCCGCACGGGGGTAAGCTCGGCAAAATCAAAGGCACTTTCACAAGCGACAGAGGCATCAACAAACAAAACCAGTTCCCGATTTTCCAAATCCAAGGCATGTTCAATTTGTAACTGGAAATCGCACAGTATGTCCACGGAAGGCAAAACATGTTTTGCGTGTTCTTCGATATACTCCAGCACTAACGGCCCTAGCGCGTCATCACCACGGCTCAGGTTGCCATATCCAAACACTAAAACGGGCTTAATCATTAGAGCCGCTCAATCTGGCCGTTATTATGTTTAACCAATTTGTCAATCAGTTTGCCATCGGCATCAAGCAATTCAAGTTGCAGCGGCATTTTTCCCACCGCATGGGTTGCGCATGACAAGCACGGGTCATAAGCACGGATAGCCACTTCCAGATTGTTCAATAACGGTTCGGTCAATTCGCGCCCCGATAAATACTCGGCGGCAACCTGGCGTACCGATTCATTCATCGCCATATTATTGCTGGTGGTCGAAACGATTAAATTGGCTTTGGTGACAATGTCATTTTCATCGACCTGATAATGATGGAACAGCGTGCCGCGCGGCGCTTCAATCACGCCTATGCCTTCGTAACGTTTCTCGCCTTGTGCAACCAGTTCGCCGCCCATGATGTCAGGATCATGCAACAGTTCTTTAATGCTTTCCGCGCAATGCAGGGTTTCAATCAAGCGTGCCCAGTGGAAGGCCAGGGTGCTATGCACCATCGCTTCGTTGCTGTGCGCCTTAAATTCCACCCGCACCGCTTCCGCCAACGGGGTGTTGATGAAGTCACAGTTGTTCACTCGCGCCAACGGCCCGACCCGATACCAGCCGTTTTCTTGACCTAACGACAACAGATAAGGGAATTTCATGTATGTCCAGGAGCGCACTTCTTCGTGGATATAATCGTTGTACTTGCAATAATCGACATGATCCATGAGGGTCTCGCCCTCGGCATTTTTAGCGCGTATGCCGCCGTGATACAGTTCCAACGCACCATCCGGCTTGGTTAGCCCTAAATAATTCGTGCGGATAGTTGCGAACTCGTCGTAATACGGCAGGTTGGCGCAATGCACTTTTTTAATTAGAGCCACCGAATTTTTTGACCAGGTAATCATCTGGTCAATGTCTTCGAGCAAATAGTCGCGTTCGGCCTTGCTTAAGGCTTTATTCATGCCGCCCGCAATCGCCCCCGTGCCGTGGATACGTTTGCCGGACACCATGCGTATCACTTCCTGACCGTATTTACGTAGCTTGACGCCCTGCACGCCAATGTCGGGGTATTCCCCCAAAACGGCAATGATTGAACGTTTATTAATCTCGCTTTCGAAGCCAAACAATAAATCTGGGCTGGATAGATGAAAAAAGTGCAGCGCGTGTGATTGCATGACTTGCCCGAAATGCAGCAAACGGCGCAATTTATCGGCGGAGACCGGCAGATTGTCAGGATCAACGCCAACCAATTGGTCGATGGCCTTAGCCGCCGCCAGATGATGGCTGACCGGACAAATGCCGCATAAACGCTGCACTAAAACCGGCAATTCCCAGTATGGTCGGCCTTGAATAAAGCGCTCAAAGCCACGAAATTCAACGATATGCAGCCTGGCTTGCTGGATTTTATTGTTTTCATCCAGCAATAACGTGACTTTGCCGTGTCCTTCAACACGGGAGACAGGGTCAACAACGACACGTTTTAAGCTGTCGCGGTTTTCGGCGGTTTCTAAATGTTCGTACATGGTTTAGTCTCGTATGGGTTGATGATAGTTGGCTAGCTAATCCAAAGCGCGTGTTTCTAACGGGAGTTTGCACTTTCTTTAACGTTGTATCTTATAACATCAGTGCCAACAGGGTAAGCAAATCATGGGTTTTGTTATTTTGGGGTAGGATTTTTTGGCATTTTTTCTAATACCCATTGCCGCGCAAGTTCAAGATCTTCCGAATGCGATTTTAAATAAAGGGATTGTTCTTTTCTGATGGTTGCCAGTGCGTCGGCAACGGTATCTTGACGCAATTCACGGCCAAAATGCTGCGGATTGGTGCGAATATCGCGCTAAGAAAAAATAGCCGGCTAAGGTGGTTGTCCGTAGTGTTTGGAATAGGCAGGTATCTGCTGGCCATAATGCCAAATTCTAGCCGCCAATCCCAAGACTAACAAATATTAGCCAAACAGATAGTGCGTGGTACGGCAGCCCACACCGGAACTCGGTCTGTAAGGCCATAGGCGGTGTACAAATAGTTTGGCCGAAACTTTTCGCCGACAAACATTGTGCTAAAACAGGCATATTAAAAAAACGTGTTGTAGGCTTGGGTTCGAGGCGCAGTGAGCGGGTCGCCGCCGCAACAAGCTCTTCTTTCCCTCATGCCATAAGGAACATGGTGGCCGTTGGTTGGACGCTGCTTTTTTTACCTGGCTTGGAGATAATATTGCCCTACAAAGCTTGGCCTATAACCTGCCCAGCAGCTCCGCTTTTTTGGCGCTGTACTCGGCATCGGTCAAGATGCCTTTGTCTTTCAGATGGGCTAACTTCTCGATAGCGTTGAAAATATCGGCTTCTTGGTTGCTAACGCTTGCATTGGCCGGGCTGGCTTGAAAAGAAGGCGAGGGTTGGGATTGGGCCGGTGATTGCACGGGCACATTATCGACAGAAATAATGGGCAGTGTCTTAACGTCAACCACCCCGTATTGGCTAGTCAAGGTAATGGAGCCACCTGCTGACTGTTGCTGGGAAAAACCACCTATCTGATGGTCCAGCGTATCGTAAAGAGTCACATGGCCATGAGCCTCGATAGCTAGGCGGTGAATGGTGGAAAAATAAGCATAACGCATATTGTTTTGTGCCCCAGTGCTGGTAGGGAATTGCAGGCCGGCAGGCCACCAGTTTCCAGAGCTGCCCGCTGGCGGCGGCACAAATAAGCCGACCGGCCCCGCGGCCCCGCTGTCATTTTGTTGCTGCCCGCCGGTGTTGGCATAATTGCCTGCGGAGTTGCTTTGTTGCTGAGTACCTTGATGCTGGGACTGAAAGCTTCCGCTTTGAATCAGTCCCGGTTGGTTGGCGACTAGGTTGGCGAGCTCTTGACACAGCCCGCTGACACTGTTCTTTAAGCCATTATTGAACATATCCCCTAGCATAATCATGCCACCCTTCATCCATTGGCCGGAGCCGCCAAATTCAGGATGGTTAAACTGTGCCATGGAGCCGTTACCGTTAATGACCGACTGTAACAGGCTAAAAACGGCATCAGGGCTAAAATGATAGCGCTGGGCAAGGTTGTTGATGAGTTGCTGGCCTTCCGGCGTAAGTTGTTTCATTAGATAAGATCCGTTAAGTTGAAAAGTTGGGGTTAGTGAGGGTTCTTTGCTTTTTCACAGTTTATAGCTATTTGCACATCATGGCAGAGTATTTGTTCGGATAAGTTGATGGTTAGGGCCTTGTTCAATATCCCTAAAAGGCTTGACCCAGACCTGATAATGACGGGTCAAAGTGCCGCGCGGCACCTTTAATCAAGCCGATCCCTTCATAATGTTTTTCGCCTTGTGTGAACAGTTCGTCGGCCACAATGCTTGGGTTATCCAACAGCCCTTTAATGCTTTCTGCACAATGCAGAATATCAATCAAACGAGTCCAGTGGAAGGCCAACGCTTTAAGGGAGGCTGTTTAGGCTTATCGTTCTTATTGCAGTAACCACCAAAATTGTTATCTCTATCGCGGTTTGCCCCGTTTCCACTTTCTTTTAAATACCAGTCTGATAACCTGGTTTTCACGGTGGCTGTTATGAAGAGCTAGTTTTGACAGTGTGGAATTGGTGTAACATGCGGCAATGGCGGAAGGGGGGCATATTGGTCGATTTAGTTGAGTTTGCGCCCCATTATCCGTATTGTATGATTACCTAGTAATTAAAAGGAAAGGATATGTGTTGGAGTGGCGAAGCGTCAACTGTGTTAGCGGCTATTGGATTGGGCAGCACCGTTTATTTCTGTTATAAAAAAGAACCGCTGGCGTTGTGTGCGGCATTGGGGTTTTTTTCTTTAATGGAAGCCTTGCAAGCCTACACTTACACAGTGATAGACGATTGCGCCAGTCCCGGTAACCAGGTTGCCACGCTGTTGGGATATATCCATATCGCTTTCCAACCGTTTTTTGTCAATGCGGTTTCCCTGTATTTCATACCCACGGCAATACGCCAAAAAATAACGCCCATGGTCTACTTTATTTGCTTTGTCGCTACGGTGTGCCTGTTGATCCGCTTATATCCGTTCGAGTGGGCGCCGATGTGTTACGACGTAAAAGCTAAGGTTATGTTGTTTGGCGATTATTTCGATGCCTTTAACGTGCCGTTTTGTGGCAAACGGATTTGTTCCGTGTCGGGGCAATGGCATATCGCTTGGGAAATCCCGGCAATAGCCAATCTGGTGTTGTTTAATATGTACATCGTCGCCGCATTTGTCATGCCGGTGCTTTACGGGTCGTGGAAAATGACCGCCTATCATCTGGTGACAGGGCCATTTTTGGCTTATTTAAGCACTAATAGCCCAAATGAATGGGCGGCAGTCTGGTGCTTGTATTCCATCGGCTTGTTACTGTTATTGCTAAAAACGCCAATACGGAATTATCTGCATGTGCTTGATTGGTTTGCCTGGAGGTGGCTGAAGGTTTGAATTTTAAAGGGGGTGGCTTGTCCCATTGTAGTTGTCGGCAGGTGGAAATGCTCAGGTAAGCGCAAAAAAGCCACCACAAATTTAATAAAGTGGCGGAAATTTTTTGTAAGTAATTATGAATAGGTTTTTGCGCACCAAACGACTGCGTGTCCTTTGAGGACGGGCAGTCGTAGCCCTAAAACTTTTGAGTATGTACTTAAGCGTTGTGTCCATTGGAGGGGGCGTAATGCTTGATTTTTTGTCTTGTCTGCAAATATATGGAAGCTAAGATAGCTGGTTTATCAGTCGTTGTGCCGCCGTTTTGATGCGTAAGTATTGGAAAATTTCCGACGCTTAGTTTCTTTGGTGCTTTTATGAAATATGCTTTGTTTGAATCGTTGGGCGATGAGTACCCCTATGCATTGGAAAGACGTCATGGGTATATTGTGGAAAAAATTGTCGAGTTATGGGATAGGCCCGAAATTGACGATTATTTTACCAGTCTGTTGATTGACACTCGCGGGGGCCGTAAAGGGTTCGAACCTGATGTTTTCAAAGACATCCGCTGTCTTTACAAGTTTCGTGAGAGCGAGCGCTTACGGGAAGCACAAAGTAAGTTTGAAGTCATGCGGGAGCTGGAACAGCGGGGTGTTAATTTCAATGTTCCGGCGTTTCTTGAAGCCGTCCGGCAGGGAGACCAGAGATTGGTGGATTTGTTTGTGCGTGGCGGCATCAATGTGAATGCATCCGACGATGATAAAAGCACCGCTCTGCAAATCGCCTTGAAAAGCGGCTTTACCGTTATAGCCTTAATTTTGTTGAAAGCTGGTGCCGATGTCAATGTGCGGGACGCCGCCGGTTTCACTCCCTTGTTGATGGCCTGTGGAAAAACCACCCCCGGCTACAAAGAAGTGGCGGAAAAATTGGTGCTCAGAGGGGCTGATCCCAATGCCCGTGACCCATTGGGATGGACGCCCCTATTGTTGGCAATATCCGCAGGTAATGCTGAATTGGTTAATCAGCTATTGGAAAATGGCGCAAGTCCGATGGCTCGTACACGTAGAGGCGAGAATGCCAAGGACTTGGCCCAGAAATTTGGTCATGAAAACCTTGTTGACTTGCTCGGCACAATAGGTACACGGAAATCGGATTTTCTTTCCCAGACCTTCAAGTGGCTTTGAAAGCTTCCACTAAAAGATACGGCCAATTACCCAGCAGAAGTCCTATCGCGAGGCCGTGTCAGATTGATTCCCCCATAAATTTCAGTAGGATATTGGTTTCTTTGCTGTTGGCTACGGCAATTTGAGGATACCATTCCGTATAAGGGTTTATAAGGCATTAATGTTATATACGCTGTGTTAACCAAGGCATTCCCTGCCATTTGAAAAATAGAGTGGGAAGGTGCGGTTTCACAAGAACGGTGTGCATGTTATGAATAGCGGTTTGACGTTATCGGTCTGTATTTGTCTGTGATGACGGTGTTAGGCAGGTTTTTTAAAAAATATTAGCATCAACCTTAAGTTGCAAATTAGTGTCCTAACGTATTGAAAATAAGTTCTTTGCCATTTAGAATTACGTTGCCGATCTGAAAAAAACTTGTATTTCGGCATATAAAACAATCAATTAGTCGTATTGATAACTTAAATCGCGAGGAAATGGCAATGAAAAAATTAGTATCTTTGTGTCTAGGTCTATTCTTAATTTTCAGCACGGCTGTTTTTGCCGACGAGCATACAAGTGCTGCTTTGGAACACGCTAACGCGGCTGTGGAACACGGTAAGGCGGGGCACGCGCCAATTTTGGTGGAGCATGCAAAAACCGCTCTGGAGCATACGTTGGCAGGCTCCTTAGTGGCAAAAGGCCCGGCTAAAACCCATCTGGACGCGGCTGCCAAGTCATTGCAAGATGCTATTGATCATGGTGGTTTAGGCCATGCTGAAATAGCCACTAAATCGGCAGAAGAAGCCGTCACACACATTGAAGCTAGTAACAAATAAAGCATAAGCTTATTGTTGTCGGGGTCGTTAATTCATCCAGGTAAGCCCATATAAAGCGGCATAAGATTGCAAGGCCAAGTTTTGCCTTCAAGTTATGGTAATTTGCCATGACAGCTTAGCAATATATGGTGATTTTCCGGAGCATATTAGCGACCCCGATTTCTGTCGCTATTATGTGTTGATAACGGCTCGTGCATGTGGCTTGGCGTTGATTGCGAATTAAATGTCATTTAAAGCTATGTTAAACAATCTTCATTTGGTGATTTGGCGGGCTGCGGAAAGGATGGGGTATATTCTGGTTTTGATACAAATGGATTAAAAAGCATATCAAACTCGAAAATAGGTTTATCGGTTACTTATTCCTTTATTTCGGGTTTTAGGCGAAAAACTTTGCAAATGGCTTTATGAAAAAAAAAATTAATTTTTTAATAGTGGGGGCGCAAAAATCTGGCACGACTGCTTTAGACGCTTACCTTAGATTGCACCCTGAAATATGTATGGCAAGCGAAAAGGAAGTACATTTTTTTGATAATGAAGCTTTTTTTGCCCAAGAACCAGTGGACTATTCGATTTATCATAAAACATTTGCCCCTAATGCCAGGCATAAATTATTAGGGGAATGCACACCTATCTATATGTATTGGCATGACGCGCCAAAGCGCATTTGGCAATACAACCCAGAGATGAAAATTATCATCATTTTAAGAAACCCTATCGAAAGGGCTTTTTCACATTGGAATATGGAACGATGTAGAAACGCTGAACATCTGAGTTTTTGGGATGCTATATCTAATGAGCAACAAAGATGTCAAGAAACCTTGCCATTTCAACATCGGGTCTTTTCTTATCTCGATAGGGGATTTTATGTCAAGCAATTGCAAAAGATATGGCAATTTTTTCCAAAACAAAATACGTTAGTGCTTAGGCATGAAGACTTAAGAAAACAGCATAGCAAAACACTTGCCGATGTTTTCTGTTTTTTGGGCATTGAAGAAATGTCAGGTTTTGATGAGCAGGTGGTGTTTTCTATTCCATATCAGTCTGAAATGACACAGCAGGAAAAGATGCTTTTACTCGGCATTTTCAGGGATGAAATCCTTAATATAGAACGTTTGCTAGATTGGGATTGTAGCGACTGGATGATCAAATAGGCGGTTCCGTCAAGTTTAGATTGACGTGTCGTGCCAAGAAACATTAAGACACACAACTGGGTAGTACGGTGTGCCTTAATGTCGGAAAGCTGTAAAATTATCGGACAATAACCAATTAAGCCTTGTGACGGCGTACGGCCACTAGCCCAAACATTCCCATACCCAATAGCACCAATGAAGCTGGCTCTGGAATTGCCGATGCAGTGGCGGTTGTAAATTCGACGCGCAAGCCCGTGTCGTCGGCTGTGGTGTTGTTTACAATAAAATCAAGTGTGTTGACACCTTGGATGTAGTTGCCTAAAAAAGATGTGAATGTAAATTGTTGATCTGCGCTGTTGTCAGTCCAATCGGGCGCGGTACTAAGGGAAGCGAAATTAGTGCCAAGATAATTGGTTGAGATGGTCATTTCATTGGCGGTGCCTTGATTAAGGACGATTGACGTCAATTTGTTGTCGCTTGCCCAACGGCCTTGGATATCAACTGAGGTAAGATCAAAGTTAGATAAATTAAAACTAGTGCGGTAAGTGTAGTTACCAACTTGGCCAATCGTGTTGGAAAACGGTGATATCCAAGCGCTAGTGCTGTTAGTGGGGCCGGAAAGTAGCCAGTTGACACCATTAGGGTTTGTTACGTTTTGGATTACATAGGCCGTGCTAGAGCCAGGGCCAGAAGCGGTCCAATTATTGTCAGGCGATGTGTTACCGGTGTAAGTGCCGACTCCAGTGTTATATAAGGTGGTAATGGTGTTGGCGTTTGCATGGCCTGCATACATTGCAAGTGAAACTAAAGCTAATGCGATTTGGCCTGAAGTTTTCATTGAATATAGTTTGCTGGTAATTGATTTCATGTATATTTCCTCATCAGTTTACGAAAAATTTTCGGATAGAATAGTTCATAGCAAAATACAGCATTTTATGTGCCACTAGTTGGGTTAAATATAAAATCATTAATTTCATAAGGTTATGTAGACGCCATTTTTTTTTGTAATTAAAAGTGTAAAAAAAATAGACATTATTAGTGGTCATAATGACAAGAACCCGTCGCTAGCACCTGCTACGCCCAATTATGGCTACATAATCGAAAGTGGGGCATGGGCTTTCAGGGCAAACTACACCTATTCACCCGATTTAGCCATCGGCCTAATTTGTAATGCCAAGGCAAAAAATTGGCGTGAGAGATTTGGCATAATAGCTATGCTAACTCAGTTACTGCCGCCCCGTATTGACGCTAGCAAAATGACAATCATCCCCCACAAAATTTCTCTTATTATTTTCGGTTTATTGCTTTTATCGGTTGTTGCCTGTAGCCCTTTGGTTGTTTTGGATGCAGGGCATGAGCCGTCGCATCCTGGAGCGCTGGCAACGTGCGGGAAACAGGAGATGGATTATAACGATGCCGTGGTCACAATCTTGGCCGGTGCGTTGGGCGATTATCGGGTGCTGCTGACGCGCCCCGCCCAAGCAGAGGTGGCGGCAGACGTTAAAGGATTGTCCGCTTATCTCAGTCAGGAAGCACAGCTGAAATGGCCGCACCGCAAAACCTTGTTCGCCCGTGCCGCACTCGCCAATAAAAATAAGGCGGATGTGTTCATTTCCATTCATCACGATTCGACCGCTGGGCTATGGCAGATCAATAATCCGGCGTTATGCGGGGGTAAAGGCGGGAAAAATTTGGCGGCGGCGTTTAAACAAAAATATCAGGTGGGTTTCAATATTTTTATCAACGATAATAAGGTCGAGCCTTGCCGCAGCCTGTCGTTGGAAATCGCACAATTGATCGCTAAACGCTTGATAGCGATAGGGCGGGTTGCGGCAGATCATCATTTGGATGACTGCAAGTCATGCCACAGCATTGATAGCCGTTTGGGCATTTGGCATCAAGACCTTGCGGTGCTGAGGGAGGCGGCGATGCCGGCGATATTGATTGAGGTCGGCAATATTGTCGACCCCGATGACGAGGCAATCATCAGTGCATCCGAATTTCGGCAACAATTTGCCCAAATTATCCGCGCGGCGTTAGCTGAGTATTTTGCGGCTAGCCATCCGCGCAGGCAAACTACGGAACACGCTTATTCGGCGTGCGTTTTCTTGTAATTGATCGAGGAAAAAACCGACAAGCCGATTAAGACTGCGCCCACTAGGCCGGTTATCACTTCCGGGATTTCGTGGGTCATGCTGATGAGCATGATGGCGGCGAGTGTGCCGATGGCATAATGGGCACCGTGTTCCAGAAACACGTATTCATCCAAGGTGCCTTGACGGACTAGAAAGACGGTCAGGCTTCTGACGAACATGGCGCCAATTGCCAAGCCGAGCATGATAATGACAACGTCTTGGGTGATTGCGAACGCACCGATAACGCCATCAAATGAAAAGGAGGCGTCCAGCACTTCCAAGTATAAAAAGCTCATCACGCTGCCTTTTTTAAGTACGCTTGCCAGCTCTTCGCCTTCTTCTTCATTCTCAAACAAGGCTGATAAACTGTCGACAATGACAAATAAAATGACCCCGGACACGCCCGCGACCAACGCTTCCAGACGTATTTCCTGCGGCAGCCAGTTTTGGATAATTAGCAACAAGCTTAACGCGATAATGATTTCGATGGATTCAAGTTTGCCGAAGCTGGCGATTTTTTCTTCTATTTCCCCTAGCCAATGCAATTCCTTGCCTTCATCAAAAATGAACGAAAAAAACACCATCAGCAAAAACATGCCGCCGAATGCCGCGATCTGGACGTGGGATTCGTTTAAATGCGTGGAATAGGTTTCCGGGTCGTGTAAGGCCATATCTGCGACGCCGGCAAAACCGATGTCTGTGGCGGCGGCAACAATGCCGATAGGGAATAGCAAGCGCATGCCGAACACGGCAATTAAAATTCCCCAGGTTAAAAAATACTGTTGCCAGCGTTCATCCATGCGCTTCAGTACGGAGGCATTCACCACCGCATTATCAAATGATAGGCTGACTTCGAGAACCCCCAGGATAATGGCGATGAATACGCCCATTATTCCACCCCAATAAGCAGCCGCAGCAAGGCAAGCGGCAGTGACGATAATAGAAAGACGAAAATGCTGCATGTAAAAGATCCTTAAAGATGAATGGAAACAGCCGGTAACTATAAGTGTATTGGCGTTAAAATCAATAGCGGCGCGTTGTTTTGGTTTAACTTAAAAAGTGGTGTTGTGCCAAATTGCACTATAAAAATGACAAAATAATGACAAAAACACAGCGGAAACATAATCTGCTAAAGTAACCCGTTTTGTACCATTGATTCTTGCTGACTGACATGACTTATAATAAAGACTTTTTTGATTTGGCAGACCAGTTGATTGAGGCTGGACGCTTTATCGACAGTAAAGGCTGGGTGCCTGCGACCAGTGGCAATTTTTCTGCACGGTTACCGGATGGCAGGATAGCGATTACGGTTTCCGGTAAACATAAAGGGCATTTGCAGCTGGAAGATATTATGCTGATTGATGCAGAAGGCTATGCGTTAGATGGCAAAAAACCGTCAGCGGAAACCTTATTGCATACGTCCTTATATCAACGTTTTCCTGAAAGCCGGGCCGTATTGCATCCGCATTCGTTGAACGCCACGCTGGTTTCAAGGCTGTTTAAAACAGCGCTTGTGTTGGAAGGTTATGAGTTGCTAAAGGCGTTTAGAGGCATAACCACGCATGAAAGCCGTTTGGTGGTGCCAATTTTTGCCAATGACCAAGACATTCCCCGCTTGGCCGCAGAAGTCGAGTCTTATCTGGATGGGCAGGACGGCAATGGCGCGGGTTGCTATGCTTATATCATTGCCGGACATGGGCTTTATACCTGGGGCGGGTCGGTGTCAGAAACGCTACGCTATCTTGAAGCGTTAGATTTTTTATTTGCTTGTGAACTACAACTATATGGAGTCAAAAATTAATGAGTTTATTAACTATTTATAGTGAACATCAGCCTCAACAAGGCAAGCGATTCACTGATATTACAGTTATTAAAGAGCAGCTGCATGATATCGGCGTGCAGTTTGAGCGCTGGCTGACCCATGAGGAGCTGGCAAGTGATGCGGACCAAGAAGCCGTGCTAAAGGTTTATGCTGAAGATATTGACCGTTTAAAAGAACAATACGGTTTTCAATCGGTTGATGTGATCCATGTTACGCCAGACCATCCCGATAAAGCGACGCTACGGCAAAAGTTTCTGTCTGAGCATGTCCATGATGATTTTGAGGTGCGTTTTTTTATTGAGGGTTGCGGCTTGTTTTACCTGCATGTGGGGGACAAGGTTTATGTCGTGCTGTGCGAAAAAGGTGATTTGATCAGCGTGCCCGCCAATACGCCACACTGGTTTGATATGGGCGAAAACCCCCATTTTAAAACGATCCGTTTGTTCACCACGCCGTATGGGTGGGTGGCCAACTTTACTGGCAACCATATTGCAGGCACTTTCCCGACTCTAGATCAAACTTTGGCTGAGTTGGCATGATTAAAGCCATTGTCACTGACATTGAAGGCACGACCTCATCATTGTCTTTTGTAAAAGAGGTGCTGTTTCCTTACGCGCGGGTAAAGTTGGCCAGTTTTGTCCGCAGCCACGCGGACGATAAAGCAGTTAAAAATCTATTAGCAGATGCCCGCAAAGAAGTTGGCGAACCTCTCGATAACGAGGCGTTAATCACACAGCTGATCCAGTGGCTAGACGAAGACAAAAAAGTGACGCCGCTAAAGTCGTTACAAGGGTTGATCTGGGAAGCAGGTTATCGGCAGGGCGATTTTAAGGGCCATGTTTATCAGGATGCGGCGGAAACGCTTAAATTATGGCGGACACAGGGGCTAGATTTATATGTCTATTCATCCGGTTCGGTTTATGCCCAAAAATTGTTGTTTGCACATACCGAGTACGGGGATTTGACCGCACTTTTTTCGGGCTACTTTGACACCCATGTCGGCGGGAAGCGCGAGCCTGCATCGTATGCCAGCATCGCCGCGCAATTGCACATCCCGGCAGGCCAGTTGCTGTTTTTATCGGACATTAAAGAAGAGCTCGATGCGGCTAGAGCGGCCGGTTTTAAAACCATATGGCTAAACCGTGATGCGCCAATTGCTGACCAAGCTGAACATCCGCAGGCCCCAAACTTTGGGGTCATCAGACCTGAAAGCCTTTAGTTGGTTATGCAGGAATAATATCCGTCGGGGAAGACGGCTTACCCAAAGGGGACGCAGCCTTTTTCCAACGGCTTGTGGTTTATCTATGCGGGCGATGGGGATCACGCCCTACAGGGTCGTGAGGCCGCGAGGGATTATCACGCCAGCGCGGAGTAATGGGATTTGGCCGGTAGAGGGGCGGACGGTTATAAGGTGGCCGGTAGTGAGGCGGATGGTTATAGGGCGGACGGTAGTGGGGTGGATGGTTATAAGGCGGGCGGTAGCTTGGAGGGCCATAATAATTTCGCGTGGTAACGTAACTGCTGCGATAAACCGGCGCGGCGTAATAGCCGCGTTCAACGACATAACTGCTACGATAGGCCGGATAACCTGCATAGTGCGCGGGCGGATAGCTGACACAAGCGCTTAAGAGGCCTAACAGTGCGGCGAGTGCTAATTTTTTTATATAAGTATTCATGGACTCTTCGCCAGCAAGTGGTTGATCTATGGCTAAAGAGTATGTGAAGCAGGCTGAATGCTAAATGAACCCCTTACATACGGTTGTTGGCATTGGACACGAAGCTACCGATAATGGCGACATTATTAATTTAATCCAGAGGTAACAATGAGCAATGTATTTAGTTTTACCGGCACTGTCGGCAGGGATGCCGAAGTCAGATATACCCCAAGCGGGATGGCCGTATTAAGTGTGACGGTGGCAAACAATATTGGTTTTGGCGATAAACAGCAAACGCTATGGATAAGGGTTGCGCTGTTTGGCAAACGCGCGGAAGGGCAGCTGCAAAGTTACCTGAAAAAAGGCCAGCAGGTGTTTGTGTCGGGCGAGCTGACCCAAAGCGAGTACAAGGCAAATGACGGGACGACCAAAACCAGTTTGGAGTTAAATGCCAATGTTATTGATTTGATAGGCAAAAGAAATGACGCTGGTTCGGCATCACAAAGTTATTCGCCTGCTAGCGACCAAAAACGGCCAGCAGCGCAACAAAACAGCAGCAACGATAATTTTGATGCACCTTACGATGATGATATTCCGTTTTAAGGCATGCAGTTAGTATTAATACCGGTCACAAAAAAGCCCGCTTTAAAGCGGG
>DIUY01000013.1 GCA_002422395.1 Methylococcaceae bacterium UBA6146
GGTAGAGCAACACATTCGTAATGTGTGGGTCGGCGGTTCGATTCCGCCCATCGGCTCCAATTAAATCAAAGGCTTATTGTTTTTTTGTAAGTTATTTTATTTATTAGTGTCCTTTAAGTGTCCAGTTTAAAATCAATGGGATTAAGTTTTGTTGCTTCTTCCAAGTGATCTGGGGCTAGGTGGGCATACCGCATAGTCATTATTAGGCTTCCGTGTCCTAGGATTTTTTGAAGCACTAAAATATTGCCGCCGTTCATAATGAAATGTGAAGCAAACGTATGTCGGAATATGTGGCTTAATTGCCCTTTTTGCAGGGTGAATGTTACGTTTTTAATACGTCGTTTTAATGTTGAATAGCTGTATTTAAACAGCCTGCCTTCCCTTATTGGGATTGATTCTATAAATTCTTTTGATATGGGTACGGTTCTATTTTTACCGTTCTTGGTGGCTCGGTAGGTGATTGCATTGTTTTTGATGTCTGTATGGTGTAGGTTTTCCGCTTCGCTCCACCTTGCGCCTGTGGCTAAGCATATTCTGGCTATGTGGTAACAATCGCTTTCACTTTTTTTTAGTTCTGATAACAATTCTTCAATTTGTTTGGTTTTCAGGTAATCTAGTTCTTTATCGTCTAACTTCAGTTGCCTAATATTTCTAATAGGGTTTTCTGATTTCCATTCATCTAACCTTATTAACTCGTTGAACATTGCTCTTAAATAGGCCTGTTCATTGTTTACCATGTTTTTACTGATTCCTGCTTTTAGTCGGTCGGTCCGGTAAACTGTAAAATCACTTGCGTTTAATGTTTGCCCATAGGGGTTTCCGATTTTATTCGCTAGGTTTAATAGCATTGCTTTTCTGTTTTTACCGCTTTTTAAATATTGGCCGTGTTTTTCAAACCATAAATTGATTAGATCGCTTAGCTTTCTTTTATCTGTCTTTTTTTTAGGTTCCCAGTCTTTTTCTTTTGTCTTGTTGGTTTTTAGCCATGCTTCATAACGTAATGCTTCAGCTTTTGTCTCGAATTTTTTTCTGTATCTTTTCCCGTTTTCTCCAGTTGGCCTTATGTCCACTTTCCAACCGTTTTCAGTTTTTTTTATACTCATAATTTGATTTTAATTTATATCAATTTCTTCAAATTTCGCTCTGGCTTTTATGTATTCGTTAGCACATTTTACGGTTTCTTCTTGGGATTTTTTTCCGTAACACCTTTCCGGTTTTTTGTAATATTTTTTAAACATTGCGTCTTTCTTAGCCTTTGCTTCATCTTCTGCTTTTTTTGCTAATCGGATTTCTTCTAATTGCCGTTGTTTTTCAACTTCGATTCTTGCCCGTTCCCTTTGGGCGTTTAGTTGCCTTTCGTTAACAATATCGACCACCTTACCAACCGCATTGCCTACTACTGTTGATGTTATTTGGAGCCTATCTTCTACCGCTTCAATTCGTTTAACTGGGTTTATTAAATAATTCCCTGCCGCTATTAAGGCGTAAAGCATTCCGCCACCAATTACAATTCCGGTTATTATTTGTAGGGTTAAGTTATTGTTATTTGGTTGCATTTTTAAAACCTGCTTTGTATTTTTTTCTTAATTTAGTTCTCTGGGTAAAAATCATTTTTTGTGATTTCGTCCAGTTCCCATGGGCAGTTTTGCGGGAATGTTTTTTTATCCAATTTAGTTTCCTTGGCCGCTTTGATTACCGCGATTTCGTAAGCATCCTTTAGTATTTCACCAAGCTGATTTTTAAGGCTGGGATTGTCTTTAAGAACTTTGACAAATTGAAGCCGTTGTTCATCAATAGTCAGTTCCCAGCTCCTGCCCCTGTAGGCCGGTTGGTATTGCCATTTCAGCAAGTGCATTAGCAAGATAGTTAAGCGGCTTTCCAGCTCACGTTTTTCTGATCGTCCCATGCTTTCAATTTCCTCTATCAAATTTTCTAAGTCAATTTCACTAAATTGGCCAGATTTAAGAAATGCCGCTTGTTGTTGCGTCCATGTGTAAAAATCTTTTTCGTAGGTCGCCATGATTTAACACCTTTAATAATATTTTGGAGTTTGGTTTTTTCTGATTTGTAACGTATTTTTGCAAATAGGGTAATTTCTGCATCCCCAGAACTCATTACCTTTATTGTGCGGTTTTTGGCTTATCCGTTTTGTCATTTTGATATTGCAGTTTACGCAAGTGGGTACATTGAAGTCATTAACCCTTACTATCTTGTCAATTTGTGCTTTGCTTGCTTCGTCCAGTTCGTTGAAGCGTTTTAAGCATTCATCACCGTCAATAAGTAAAATCCTTTTGCCGCGTTTAAATTCCTTGGCCACTTTGGTAAAGGTTGAAGTGGTTATATAAAATCCATCGCTGGCATTTTCGGCGGCCATAATGCCGTACAGTTCCCTAATTTCCTTAACGTCTACGGGTCTGCTCCATGCTTTGCATTGCCCTATAAACATAAGTTCCCCATTATTGTTTTTTACTTTTAAGTCTATACCGTTATCTTTGCCGATATTGGTAACGCTGGCGTTACATTTCCTTGTTTTTAGATATTCTACACAAACGTCCTCGAACAACTTCCATTCAATGGACATTAAGAACTCTTTGTTCCATACGATTTTTTCAGGTTCTTGGGGCTTGGTTTCTTTCTGTTTGGTTTTTTCCCATTCTTCCCAAATATCAGGGCGTTTAAATCGGGTGGTTTCGCCTTTGCCGTATTGGTTTGATTGGTAATTGCTTGCTTGGGATTTTGCTTTGTTAGTAGCCGTTCTGTAATGATGATTTTGGGGTGTCCAATAAGTTTCCCATGCTTTTATATCTATTGCGTCGTCTTTCTTTTTGTTGAAATTTTGATAGGGCTTTTTTTCTTCTTTGTTTTTTGTTTTAAAAATTTCGGAAATGATGTAAATGATAAAACTTAATACTAAGAACCAGACTGCCATTTTTATCATCCCGATTATGGCTGCACCAATTAGAGCGCCTATAAATTCTAGTAGTTTTAGCATGCGGGTTATTCCACACTAAGGCAACATGACGGGTTTGCTATTATCAACTGGTTTAGGCATTAACCTTTCTGGGTGGGTGTATATTCCATAAATAATCAATCCACCGCCAATTAACACCAAGGCCACTTCCCTAAAAGTTTTAAAGTTTCTCATACCATTTTTTCCTGATCTGTTCTGCTATTTTGTACCCGTTAGTAGTCTGTGATCGCTTCTTACTTCTTCTAGTTCTGGGCTTATTTGCCCTGCTTCGGGGATTGTTTCGCCGAATACTATCCAATATTTGTACTCTGGCCATAGCTTGCTTAATGCTTCTATGTGTTCTTCATTTGCTGATTGTTTTTCTATTTCTATTGCCTGCCAAGTGTAGTCGGGTATTCCTGTTTCTTTCTCTAATTTCCTTCTGCTCAACTTCTTGAATTTTCTTAGTTGTTCAATTCTTTTACCTATCATTATCCATATATCCTAAATTATATTGACTTAGTATATATAATTTAGTAATATTTACTAAACTTTATACAGAACTATACAGAACTATAAGGCGTAAATCATGGAGTTGCAACCAATAACAATGCAGTTTTCGCCCGTTTTGGTCTGCACTATTGCGCGTTTTAGTGAGCTGTCGGGGATTGATGAGGGTATTGTTTTGGGGTGGGTAAAAAAGGGCTATCTACCCACCAAGCGGATAGGCAAATACTGCTTGATTAACTTGGCATTATTTAACCAAGACCTTTTGAACAGTGAAATTTTTGGCGATTAACAGCACATACAGGCTTAAGCCTAGGGGGCATTATGAATATTACTAATAAGATACTGGTTTCAAAAATTGAATTTATTCACCGTTGCTATTTGGATGAATTGCAGGCCGGTGGTGATTCTTTACGTTCTTGGCATTCTGCCCATCTTAAATTATGCGGTTTCCGTTTGTTGATGAATTCTGACCAATCAAAGGTCGACCTAATCGAACAGGCCATAAAAAAACTGGATTCTATTGAGGCTGATTTTAAAAATTCTCTAAATAATGTGGATAACGACATTTCCCCTATTGGCTTTGTTTCTTCAAAAAAACCGTTTTTAGAGCTTTTAACAGAATACATGGATTATTGCGGAGATTATGCAGCGTGTATGCCTTCTGAGGATTGGGTTGATCGTGTTCGTTTGGTTGTTGAGCAATCAAAGGGAATTACCCAGCTGGAAGAATTGCCCTTTTTAAATTCACATAACAAAACCTGCGCCTGTGTAGGTTTGAATTCTTGCCCAGATTGTGGATCATCATTAGTTGGGGGCTACTAAATGAATCAGTGCATATATTGTTTAAAACCAATGGAACCATCAAATTTCCGTAATTATTACTGTAGTATGGAATGTTGCTGTGCTGATTTGGGTTTACCTGTTCCCACGACAAAGGACGTCAAAAAAAAATCATCTTCAAATCAGGCCGACTTATTTCAAACGTTTTTCCCCCTTGATCGGTCGTCTGATGCTTTGGGTCAGGGGGGCAACTAATGCGCTTAGAACATGTTGTTAAATCAATTTATGCCGTCCATGTTGATCCTGCCGATTATGAACAAGACAGGCAGAATCCTTTGTTTATTAATCAGCGTACAGGGCAGTTTGTTTTTAAATCCTGTTTTTATATCAAAAAGCCGTCTGAAGAGATTACTCAGTGTGCAAAGTGTGGGCAATCACAAACCAAACAAACATGGCAATCTGTCCGTAATTTAATTACCCGCACATTATGTGGTTGCCCTATTTCCTTAACTATTATTCCGGTTAATGACCATGACTACTGATATTGATTCCTTGCCTGTTCGCGGTTCTCATTCTGATCTTGTTGATCGTGATCGTGTTTACAGGACTTCTCTTACTTCATCTGACTATTTACGTCTTGAAACTGAAGCTTTAGAGCGGGGCATGAAAGCTTATGGACTTACCAAGTCGATTGTTACTTTATATCTTAACAAGAAGTTAGTTTTGATAAGTGAATTGCCGGAACCGTTACGCCAGCAAGTTCTTGACTTCGTTAGTGGTAAAGCTGGTTCGGTTGGGGGTGTTTGATGCTTCAATTTTTAGATTGGCTTTATATCATCCCTGTTTTTGTCGTGCCTTATGTCCTTGGTTGGTATCGCCTGGTTGAAATTTTCATTGGTTTGATTTTTCGTTCTAAGGGCGGTGCGTGATTAAATCTAAACCACGCTGTTCAACCTGTGGCTGTTTTGTATCTGTGCGTTATTATTGGTGTTTTAGGTGCAAGAAATGAATCTTTTTATCTCTATTGTTTGTTGCTTTTATAGGTCGCCTCGGTGGTGTTTAACTTAACTCCAGATATTGATTTACAAAAAAAACATGCTTTACCGTTTTTTTTGTAAATCAATATCCGCCGTCGGCAGACTTCAAATAAATTTAACACCTTTATTTGTCAGATAAGGAAACTTATTTAAACCGTTAGGGCTTTTCGGCTTTAAAAGCCCGTAATTTTTTAACTTTGTAGGTAATTATTATGTCAGAGCAAACAAATGGCTTCTTAGGAAATATGCAAACCACCGTTGTGGGCATGGTCCGTAGCCTAACCCGTTATGAAATTAAGGAAGAAGCTACTAAAGGCGGATCAATCTGGATCACGTCCCCTAATACAGGCATGAATCCAGATTTATTGGGCGAGGAAATCATAAAAATTAAAATGCCCCATGCCATGTTTGACCAACAACGTGAAAAGCTCGAACAGGGAATTATCCAGATTCCAGGTATGTTTGAAATATTTGCCCAAATCACCATGGCCGGAGGCAACAAAGCCTCATTAACAGCCCTGTCAATACGCCCATACCTGCCAGAACCCGCCCCTAAAGCATCGGGACAACAAACAACAACGGCTAACACCAAACAGCCATAACAGAATTGGCGCAAGTCAATAAACCATGCCCATACGGGCATAACACAACATCTATTAAGGAATCGGTAACATGAAACGAATCTTGACAAGTTTAATCCTCGCCGCTGGTGCGCTCGCGGCTTTCCCTTCGTTTGCGGCGGGTCAATCCCCGTTGTATTACTCGGCTGAAACCGGCAACACCTACCGCGCTTATTATTCGGAGCGCGGTTTTACCAATGCATCCCAAGGGTGTACTAATAAGGGCGGTCATCTCGCAGTGATTAACTCGGATACCGAATTTAATGACACCATTGGCCCCCTTCTTAACCTAGACACCACACACCGTTATTGGTTGGGTGCATCGTTATTATCTGATGGTACAAGCCAGCCTGTGACCGTAACTGGACAGGCGTATTTTCACTATTTACCACCAGGCGCTTCTGGCGGATGGGCTTTACCGGCGGATGGCCTAACCTATTACTTGGATATCGAACCTAACACCCAATTCACTGATTTTGTAACAAAAACACAAGATCATTTTTGGGTTTGTGAATTTGAACACGCTCCAATTTAACTTCAACCTTTATGATCCTTTGTCTGACTGAAACAAGCGGTAATTTAGCCGCTAATGTTTTGCCTGATGCTTCAACCTGCACGGGTTATGTTGCTATTTCTGCCGCTGATTATTCGGCTCAGACTTTAACCTATCCAGAAGCAAATCAATTAATTGGTGCGGTTGTTTTGTTGTTTTCTCTGGTTTTTATCTTTCGCGCCCTTCGTAAACAATTAGGATTTTGAACATGAAAACTAAGTTTAAAAAATATTTGCCTTTTGCTCTTGCTGTTGGTGTTGCGGCGGTTTCTTCTTCTGCCTTCGCTGCCATTGATGTTTCAGCTGCTACTACTGCCATTTCAACGGATGGCGTTGCCGCAGTTACCGCAATCGGTACGGCCATTATTGGCTTGGCTGGCGTGGCGGTTGTATTCCGCTGGGCTAAAGCGGCTATTTTCGGTTAATCCCTCCACCTTGCGCCAAGGATGGCGCACCCTACTTTATTAGCCTAAACCATGGATTTATTACCTTATTTCTATTTGTTTGTTGTCACTTTGGCAATTTATTTAATGGTTTCTTGATATGGCTTTAAGATTTTATTTTTTTGTCTTCTTTTTTTTTTATTCTCACGATTCCACTGCAATTAATCGTGATTGTTCTACAGCTTTATCCGATTGCAATGCTCAATATGGTGGTTGTAATATTAGTTCTTCCGGTTCATCTGTTTATCGGAATGGTGGCATTACCTATTTCAGATCGTGTTCTACTTCAGATGTTATCTGTGATACGAATGAAAAATTTAATCCCGCAACTAATAGTTGTGATCCAATTTGCTCCACTTATTCGGATTCAAATAATGTGGTTCTTGAATGTTTAAAACCTAATCAGTCGGCCTGTTTTAGCACGTTAGGTTTTTTAACCAGTGACCTTTTAACGTGTCCCCCTGATGAACCTTCTGATTGCGGTACTAATTACTCTACTGACGGAACGTCTAACACAACAACAAGTTGTTCTAATTCTGGTGGTTCTTGTTCTGCTGGTGGTATCGTTTTAGAATCCCCCCCTGCTTGTGATGGTACTACTATTGATACCCCAACCTGTACGAATCCTGATGGTTGTTCTGGCGCGGGTGACGGCACTGGCACGGGTGATGGCACTGGCACGGGTGATGGCACTGGCACGGGCGATGGCACTGGCACGGGTGATGGCACTGGCACGGGTGATGGTTCTGGCGCGGGTGACGGCACTGGCACGGGTGATGGTTCTGGCACGGGTGATGGCACTGGCACGGGTGATGGCACTGGCACGGGTGATATTACTTGTGGTTCTGTTGCTTGTGAAACCACACTTAACCTTGTTTTGGGTGATATACGGTCTTTGGTTACTAAGTTTGATGCTTCGCTTGGTCCTAGTAGTGCCTTTTCTTCAGTTCAAGGTATTTTGCAGCAAAAGCTTCCCACAACTTTTACCAAGTTTGAACGGTGGGCTACTATTTTTGAGGCTGTTAATGAAATTATTGGCTTAGCTAAGGATGTTTGGCGTTCCCAAGATGTCCAGTTTCATACTGACGTTACTACTAAGTTGGGTGATTTAGAAAGTCATTTGCAGGATTTATCTAGTGCCGTTAGCGATCCGGCTACAGGTGAAACACTTTTAAGCCTTGCTAAACAAATTAAATCTAATACTGATGCATTAGAGTCTATAAAAACCAATACGGATAACCTTGAAGGCATTAAACGTGGAACTGATAACCTTGAAGCTATCAAACGTGGAACTGATAACCTTGACGGTATCAAAAAGGATTCCGGCGACATATTAGAAAAACTTGGTAAATTGTCCGTTCTTGATTCGATTCGTGATGCAATACTTGCTTGTTGTGTTGGATGTGATTTACAGCTTGATTCTAATGGTAATCCGTCCACTAAGACATGTTCTGATGGTTCGGTAGTTCCTGCTACTTCCCCTTGTCCGCTTCCACAAGCAAGCGTTCAATGCGTCAACGGTGCGCCCGTTGTTACTTGCACCGGTGACCCTGTTAATTGTGCGATTCTTCGGGGGCAATCTGTTGATGATTGTATAGATTTGGATCCCTCTCAATGGACTACTGATCCTCCTCCGCCTCCTCCTATAGATGACGATCCAGGCGATCCGTTTAGCTTTGATGGGAAAGGCAATGGTTCGGGTTATGTGGGCTATCTAGCCCTTCTCTTGCCCTTTCTTCCTGATTCTTTGAACGATGCTGTTCAATCTGAAAATGTTGATGTTTCTAATGATTTGGATACGGGCGGGTTAGGGTGGTCTGGCTCTTGCCCTGCGCCGGATACTTATAGCCTTGGCATGGTCGGTGAATTGACAATTGATTATTCACCGTTTTGTAAGCTTGCTGAAATTAATTCTTTCTTGGTTATTTTTGTTGCTTCCATGATCTCCTTGCGGATTTTGTTTTCTGTTACTTAAAAATTGGTGAGAATTGTGTTTAATCCTTTAAATTTTATTGTATTAATAGTTGATGTTTACGTTTTTTTAAAACGCACTCTACATGCTTTTTCTAGTTCGTTCGTCACCGCTTTTTCTGCCACTATTCTTTTTTTTCAGCGTACTTTTCAGGGCTTGCTTCTTTCTAATTGGTTCTTGTTGATTACTTTGCTGGGTCCTTTGGTTTGGAAAATTATTTCATTGGCGGGTTTTGCTGGTGTTACTTATTTTGGCGTGAGTGCTATTTCAAACTTTGCTGTAAATTTTTTGCAGTCTCACACCTCCGTTTTACCAGCGCCTGTTTTTGCAATTATGGGAATTATGAAGCTTGATGTCGGTTTTAAAATGATCGTTTCTGCTGGTACGGTTAAATTTACTCTTATGGGCTGGAATAAACTTACTGATACTGCTACTCGTATGCGTTGGGGCGGCCTTCCGCCTGGTACGCCAAATACTTGAGTTTAATTTATGTTTACCCTAGTAACCGGCGTTCCGGGCGCGGGAAAAACCCTTTGGACTCTCAACCATCTAAAGAATGGTGTTAAATATCCTGATTCTGATAACAAGCGGCCTATTTTTTACTATGGCATTCCTGATCTGCATCCTGATTTAGGTTGGATGCTATTAGAAAAGCCCTTATTGTGGTTTGACGAAGTGCCTGATGGGGCTATCGTGGTAATTGATGAGGTACAGGAACATTTTCCGGTTCGTGACCACCGCCAACCAGTTCCCGCCGGTCTAACCGCTATTGAACGCCACCGCCATAGGGGTTTGGATCTATTTTTTCTTACTCAGCATCCTAGTTTATTGGATCACCACGCTAGGCGGTTGGTCGGTCAGCATTGCCATTTGTTGCGTAATTTCGGTGCGCCTTTCTCTGTTCTTTATCGTGCAAATGAGCTTATTGGCGATACTCAAGATTACCGCCTCTTAAAGAAAGCTGAAAAGTCTATATTCAAGTATCCCAAGGATGCTTTTAAACTTTATAAGTCCAGTGAGCTGCATACCCATAAGTTCAGGATACCTAAGCCGGTTTTTGTGCTGCTTGGCTTGCTTGCCGTTGTTGCATTGGCTGTTTTCTTTTTTATTAATAATTTTCTTAATAAACAACCCGCCTCCGCTGTTGATACTGGCTTTAAATCCCCACTTACCATTAATGGCGGTTCTGATGCGGCTATCACTATTGAAACCTTGCAACCGTTAATACCCAATGTTCCTGCCTCCAGTCCTGCCTATCAAGATGGCTGGAAACCACAATCCGTACCTATTATTTCTTCTTGCATATCTGATGATATTGGCTGTAAGTGTTACACGCAACAAGCCACACCTGTAAGCGTTACGCCTGAATTTTGCCGTAATGCTGTAATTAATGGCCTACCGTATGACCACACTTTGCCAGATTATCGCCTAGCACATGGTGAATCTAATGTTAAACGTAATTAAATTTCTTTTGTTTTTGTTTTCTTTTTCTGTTTTTGCTTCTTCTGAAAAAACATTAAGTTTAGATTTTCAAAAAATCCCTTTATCTCAGGCTTTAGCAATTTATGCTGATTTTACTGGTCTGAACTTGGTTTCTGATTCAAACCTTGATGATGTCATTGATGTTGATCTTAAGGGGGTTACTCCTGCCGCGTTTTTGGCTCTTTTAGTCCAACTTTATGATCTGCATGTTGAAACGTTGGATGGTGTCATGATGGTTATGAAACGGGTAGACTTTGAATCTCGTCACCAGTCAAAACGGGTAAAAGTTATACCTGTTCTTTTTTCTGGTGCTGCGCCTTTGGTCGATGCGTTGCAACAGAACCAGCAACAAGCCCAACGGGGCGGCGGCACTACTGCTTCACCTATCAATAATTCTATTTCGGTTGATTACCGTACCAATTCTATAATTTTGCAGGGTACGGCTGATTATATCGAGCGCAATGAAGAGATTATTAAGTCCCTCGATAAACAGGCTCGTTTGCTTTCAATTTCTGCCCGTCTTCTTTCAATTTCTTCGGATGATTTAAAAAACCTTGGTCAGCGTTTGTCTGCTTCATTAGCTAATAATGGTTCTCATAGTCAAATTGCTGAAGTTTTTGCCGATTTATCTGTTTTGGCTACTTCTGGCTATAGTTTGGCATTGGGTAAGGTAGGTAGTTATTTGCTTGATTTGGAGTTTCAGGCTTTGAAGGAAAAGGGAAGGATAGATATTATTAGTCGTCCTAGTCTGATTACCTTGAATAATAATAAAGCCCTTATTTCTCAAGGTGTCCAGATTCCTTTTCAGATTCAAGACCAAAACGGTAGTTTTCACACTGAATTTAAAGATGCCGCTTTGACTCTTGAAGTTACCCCACGTTATGTTGATGGTCTTATTATTTTGGAAGTTTTTTTATCCAAGGATAATCCGGGCGCCACGGTTGCTGCTGGCACTACGATTGAAAAAAGACAGATAAAAACGGTGGTTCAGGTTAAGCCTGGTCAAACTGTCATTTTGGGTGGAATTCGTGAAAAGGTTGAGGCAGTGCGTAAAACGTCTGTGCCTTTTTTTGAAGGTATACCGGTTCTTGATTATCTTTTTTCTTCTCGTGAAACCTCCCAGAATTCTAAAGAGTTGGTTATTTTCCTTACTCCTTCTGTTATTGGTTGATTGCCTAAAATTATGCTCTTGAACCTTATAAGGCCAATATTTGGACATTTTTCGCGCCGTGCTACTTTTTCAGCGCGTGTAAAGCCGTAGGCTACACGCGCGGTTAGCGGCGCGGACGTCCTTGTATCACGTCTTATAACCAGTTTTAAAAATTGTCATTACGGAACTATATAGAACTATGAAATTTAACGAACGTTATTCGGTTTCTTCTTTATCTTCTTCTGGTTTACCGGTTTCTTCGGGCCGGATTTTTTTTACTGAAAAAGGTGTTGTTGATCTTTCATCTGTTGAAGTTGTCGGGGCTTTTGTTGATACCGTTCGGCAATTATTTTACGGTTTGCCTAAAGAATCTTTTGTTGAACGTTTAGAGCAGTCTATTTCTGGTGGGGAAGATTTCTTTTTTTTGTCTGCGCCGCCTGTAAATGGTTTGAGTGGTCAGGTTGTTAGGTTTCATTTATCTAGGATGGGCAAAGTTTCCCGTTATCGTTATAAGCTTCAGAATAATGAACTGGGTTTAGTTATCCTTTTTGGTTCTTATCATGATCTTATGACGAATCCTAATCAGCATTTGAAAATTGAGTTGTCCCCGCACTTCATTAATTCCCGCACGTCTGCCGCTGTCATGGCTTACCTTAGTTTTATTTCCGCTCAGTTGTTGGTTGATTATTCGGCTAAGGGTTGTGCTGTGCATTTAGCCTGTGATTACCAAAACTATTCGTTGCCGGTTGATTTTTTAGACCGCTTTTCTACCCACTCCCGTACCATTAAGACCTATGATGGCGTTTCGTCTATTGATTTGTCTGGCTTGTCTGAATCTGTCACTACTTACGGTTCTGTTAATCAAGAGCGTAATTATTTGATTGGCAAGCATCAGTCAGTTCAATTGGCTATCTATGATAAATCTTTAGAAGTTATCAAATCTGATAAGCAGGATTATTTCAATCATGAATGGGGTGTTTTTTCCATGGGTGTTCATGATCCTGAAAAGGTCACACGTCGTATAGAATTGCGCTTCCATCATACGGTTATCCGCGAGATTGGTCAGGGCATGGGTTTGGCTTTAGAATCTTTTGATAAGGTTGTTGATTATCTTACTGATATATGGCGTTATGGCCTTAAGATTAATCGTTTAAAAGTTTCTTCAACTTCTGATTATTTCCATCCTTTTTGGCAATTTCTCATGCAAGATATTGAATTTACTGTCCCTGCTCAAAATATTGATGTTAAACGAAAAAAAAAGGACTCTGTTGATCCTGTTGCCCGTAATATTTCAATGTTGATTGGTAATTTAATTACTCTTTTGGCTCGGAAAGGTTTTAATGCGTCCCAAGTTATGACTCAGCTTCGTGTGTTGTCGGTATATTCTGAAATTATTGATTATTACCGTTCGCGTGGTCTCAATGAGTCTGACTTACGGCAAGCGGTTGAGAAGGGTTTGGCTCTTCGTCGGCTTATCGGTAAGGCGGCTTAAATTTTGTCCTTTTTATGTCCAGTTTATAGTTCTATATGGTTCTCTAATGTTTCTTTTTTTATTTATTTTATTATTTAAAACAAATATTTATCTTTTATAGTTCTTTATAGTTCTTTAATAATTAGTTTTCGTAATGTGTGGGTCGGCGGTTCGATTCCGCCCATCGGCTCCAATTAAATCAAAGTGTTAGATGTTAATTTATAATTTTATCGGTTCATTCTTTCCACTTTCTTTCCAGTTTAAAATCAATGGGATTAAGTTTTGTTGCTTCTTCCAAGTGATCTGGGGCTAGGTGGGCATACCGCATAGTCATTATTAGGCTTCCGTGTCCTAGGATTTTTTGAAGCACTAAAATATTGCCGCCGTTCATAATGAAATGTGAAGCAAACGTATGTCGGAATATGTGGCTTAATTGTCCTTTTTGTTTTGCGCATGTGGCGAAGCCACTTGATTTGCCTCGGTTTTAGAGACTGCTCTCTTAGCCGTGTGTCTACTAGACTGGGGCAAGATCATCCGGTTAAAGCACATAAATTGATTCTGCCTCCCCCGTTCTTTTGGCCATTGCCCAAAATTCAGTCCACAAAGGCTGTTTAGTTGATAAACTAACGGTACTTTATCGTTATCAATAACTACAAAATGATGGCCGAAATGGTAAGCAAACACTTGGCGGTAGCGTATGGAAGCCTAATGCCATGAACACACCGCAAGTCAGTACGGCACAGGCAGGGGAACCGGTCACTTGTGACGCCGCTATTTTATATTGTGATTTACGGGGCATTGCTGACTTTTGGCCATTAGCTTCTGAAATCGAAGTCATTTTATTTATTAACCGCTACTTTACGGATATTAGGGAAATTATTGATGCGCATCACGGTGTCATCAATCAATTTTTTGATGACACCGTATTGGCTATTTTTGGTTTGGAGCAAGGCGGTTGCCCTGTGGTTCAAGCTATGCAAGCGGGCTTGGCTATTATTGCGCACAGTGCCGGACTTGATGTGACAAATGCCGCGCCTTCGGCAATAAGTATCGGCATTGACTTCAGTACAGTGCAGGTTGGCACATTGTTGGGCACCGATGCGGTGAGCTACCAGTATCTAATAATCGGTGATAGCGCCGACAATGCCAAGTCCTTACAGGCATTAAGCCGCCACCTTGGTCACCACATTATCCTTTCCACCGAAGCGTATAAACGGCTTCCTGACGATCTGGGCCGACAATTTATTAGCCTAGGTATGCACGAGCTGTCAGACGGGAAAGCCCCCGCCACGTTATATGGCAAGGGTTAAGGGGTGGCCATACAGAGATGGCATCTTAATTTGGTAGTGGTAAGCATTCAAATGCTTAAGTGACAGCGGAGTCAAAAAACATGTTTTTTTGATTCCAAAATATCATCACCATTTTTACCAGCACCCTTAATTATTTAAGCTAAAACCTAGTTCCCTGACAATGTACTCGCTCAGATCAATACCTACCACACTAGGGTTGATGACCTTGTTAATTAGCAGCACGGGCCTACCATCATGATCCCTGAACCGATCGAGATTTATTATTTGTGGGGGATGGGTGATTTCCCCATTTTTGTCGCGAAGGACCATCACGGTCGGATATAAATGCTTTTCCTGCTTCACGGCAATCACAATGCCAACGGCACGATTACTTAGCTCCACAACACTGCCTACGGGATAAATTCCTAAACATTTGATAAAAGACTCGACCAGCTCACCATCAAAAAATGTATTGCGCATCGAATAGATGGATTTAAGCGCATCGGGGCAGGAGAGCTGTATTTTAAGGTCAGTGTTGTTTGTGACCTGTTCATAAACGTCAACAATCGCGATAATCCTAGATAACAAACTGATTTCAGGGCCTTTTAACTGACTTGGGTAACCTTTACCGTCCACCCTTTCATGATGTGAGAGGGCGACTTCAACCACTTCTTCAGGAATTTCGGACATTTTGCCTAACATCACGGCGCCGTATTGGGTATGTTTTTGCATCTCCTCTGTTTCTTCGGGCGTCAGGCCGCAATTATGTTTGTCAATGATCGCATCAGGCAATTTAGCCTCGCCGACATCGTGCAGCACTGCGGCCAAACCCAATTGCGAAAGCTGTTCTTTGCCCAATGTCAAGTAGCGGCCAAACAAGGTGGCAAAAATACACACATTAACGCTGTGGGTGACTGTGTCTTGCCGCTTTGCGCGGAGGTTGGTCAACAATAGCAGGGCGTTGGGGTTATGTGTGACGCTGCTGATCACCGCCTCTACGGAAGTCTTGACTTCAGGTATAGAAATGTAGTCTTTAAGGCGGAAATTATTCAGCACTTTGTTCAGTGAAACCGAGGTGTTTTCATAGACATCGCGTGCTGCGGTCATCTCTTCTTCAAAACGTTTTTTATTATTCTTGCTGACATCCTGAGGCGAATAAGGTTGGCTCGCCTTTGATTTTCCCGTTGAAAACTTAAAGGGCTCAAAGGAGATTGCCGCCGAGCTTTGTTCCTCGTCGATTTTTACGGTTTCACAGATTTGTTGCAGTTGCTCGATTTGCTTTTTGTTCTCAATCAGTAACCCTTGCAGCAAAAAAGTTGTTTCAAGCCATGGCCTATCCAAGTGGGCGACAAACATGCCAATTTTTAGGTCTTTTGTACTAATTTCAATCATGTTAAATTCCAATTTAGTCATCGTAGGGGCGGTTTCTTGGCTGCGATTATCGCGGTCAGGGAACAGCCCCTACGGTATTAACAAACTTAAGGATGATCACTATCTAAATGACCGTCTTACCAGACGCATCAATGGTATTGATGATACGCAATAAGCCCATACTCAAAAGTTTTAGGGCTACGACTGCGTGTCCTTTGAGGACGGGCAGTCGTTTTTGCCGAAAAACTTATTCATAATTACTTGGTGGTAAATTAAACGCCTGCGCCATCCACCACAGGAAACTGCATGGTCATGCAGTGCAAGCTACCATACTGGTGCACCAAAGGCCGACAAGGCGTGGCGATGATTTTATGCGCGGGGAAACAATCCGCTAGCCGTTGCAAGGCCACGTCATCGTTGGCATCCTCATAAACCGGCACTAGCACAGCACCGTTGATAATCAAAAAGTTGGCGTAATTGGCGGGCAAGCGTTGGCCTTCTTCGTCAAAAATGGGCTTGGGCATCGGCAATGCAACTAACCGGTAAGGCTCGCCTGAGGGGGTGCGGAACGCCTGCAATTGGGCTTCCATGTTTTTCAGGCTGGCATAATGTGGGTCTTGGGTGTCGCCGCAACTGGTGTAAGCAATCGTGTCGGCGCTACAAAAACGTGCCAGCGTATCAATATGGGCATCAGTGTCGTCGCCGGACAAATTCGGCTGGTCAACCCATAACACGCGGGTTGCGCCAAAATGCTGTTGCAATACCTGTTCTATTTGCGCTTGGCTCAGCCCTTTGTTGCGGTTAGGGTTCAGCAGACATTGTTTGGTGGTCATGATGGTGCTGATGCCGTCACTTTCGACGCTGCCGCCTTCCAGGATAAAGTCAATGTCAACGTTTGACTCGCCCTGAAACAGTTGGCTTTTTAACAGCTTATGGTTGAGCGCATTGTCATCATCATGCGGATATTTTTCGCCCCAGCCGTTAAATTTAAAGTTGAGCAACACCTTGGCGCCGTCTTTTTCCACCGTCAGAAAAGCGGTGTCCCTGACCCAAATATCATTGACATCCGCCTGCACGAACTCAATCACGGGGTTTTCTCCTAACATGGCTTGGATATGGTCTTGATGCGCCTGATCTTTGCAAACTATGATTAAGCCTTGGTAATGGCTGACCGTGTGGGCGATAAACAGGTAGGATTGCTCGACAGATTCAAGGCGGTTGCAAAAATCGCCGGTGTGGTGCGGCCAAGCGATTAAAACAGCGGATTGTTGTTCCCATTCGGCTGGAAAACGTGTCATTGGTTTGGATTTCCTATAGTTGTGGTTGCCTAAACGTCGGCAACGGCTTGAGATAACATTTCTTGGGCATGGGCCAATGTATTGGCGGTAATGTTGACCCCACCTAACATGCGGGCAATTTCTTCTACCCGCTCTTCATTAGCCAATAACCGGACATTAGATGAAGTGATGTCGGTCTGATGGTTTTTTTCCACATACAAATGCCAATGCGCCTGCGCCGCGACTTGCGGCAAATGCGTGACGCATAACACTTGCCGATTATGGCTTAAGGCGCGTAGCTTTTGCCCGACGATTTCAGCAATACCGCCGCCGATACCGGAATCGACTTCATCAAAAATCATCGTCGGCGTGGTTTTGTCGTTCGATGTCGTCACTTGGATGGCTAAGCTGATGCGCGATAATTCGCCGCCGGACGCGACTTTCGCCAACGGCTTCGGCGGCAGGCCGGGATTAGCGCTGACCAGAAACTCAATCTTATCATTGCCGTTCAGCTTTGGCGTGTCGTTGTCGAATGCAGACAAAGCAACCAGAAATTCCCCTTGTGGCATCCCCAACTCTTTAATCATTACGGAAATCTGTTGCTGTAATTTCATGCCGCTTTCATGGCGTTGGTCAGACAATTGTCCCGCCAGTTGCCGGTATTCCGCAAGCAGCTGGGCAGCGCTAACGGTCAAGGCGTCAATACGTTCGCTACTGTGCGCCAGCCCGTCGAGTTCGCTTTGCAGCTTACCGGCCAAGGTTGGCAACTCATCAGGTAAAACGTGATGTTTACGGCACAGGTCTTGAATAATGGCGAGCTGGCTTTCCAATGCGGTCAACCGCAGCGGGTCGGCTTCTTGCGACTCCAAAAACCGGCGCAATTGTAGCGCCGATTCTTCGGTCTGAATCCGCGCTTCCGATAACAGCGTGCATATTTCGTCCAGTTCGGGCGTAAAGCGGGCAAGGTCGGTCAACACCCGTATGCTGTCACTGAGTATCGAACATACTGACAGGTCGTGTTCATAAAGGCTGTCCACCTGGGCTTGGCCGGCGGTTAAAATTTGCTCCAAATTCGCTTGCTTGCCATGTTCTTCTGACAATGCGGCGTAACTGAAGTTAGCCAAATCCAACTGTTGCAACTCCTCAAGCTGATAGCGCAACAATTCCTCGCGTTCGCTCTGGTCGGCGCTGGCTTTAATCAGACCCGCCAGCTCTTTACTGGTTTGCAGCCACTGCCGGTAACAAGCGTTGACCTTATCCAACAGCGGCTGGTTTTTGGCGAACGCATCTAACAGGCGGCGTTGCTCTTCACTGTTCAATAAAGTCAAGTGGGCGTGTTGGCCGTGGATTTCCACCAGCTTTTCGCTGAGTTCCTGCAATGCCTGCAAGGTCACCGGACGGTTGTTGATATACGCTTTTGAACGCCCATCCTGATTGACGACGCGCCGGATCATGCAATGCTGGCCATTGTCCAGCTCATTATCTTCCAACCATTGCTGGGCTTTAGGCGCGTCAGCCAGAGCAAATTCCAGGTTGATTTCCGCACGTTTGCAGTGGGGGCGCACATAGCCCGAATCGGCCCTATCACCCAACGCCAAGCCTAACGCGGTCAATAAAATGGACTTACCCGCCCCAGTTTCGCCGGTGAGCACCGACATGCCTTTGTCCAAGTCGAGGTCGAGCGATTTGACGACCGCCAGGTCGATGATATTTAGATTAGTTAGCATAAGGGGGTGTGGTAACCACTGCTCCAGTTCAATTTGTTTCTGAGTATGTAGAAAAAATCATGACCTTCAGGATGCAGGATTCTAATCGGTTTAGGTTCTTTTTTGATGACAATTTTATCGCTGATCAACACCTTGGGTATTTCAATATGGTCACAGGTGACTAAGGCATTGATTTGCTTGGTTTGGCAGAAGCTTATCTCAATTTCCGCCGTATCCGCTATCACTATCGGACGGTTGGACAAGGTATGCGGGTTTAACGGCACCAGCACCAGGGCGTTTAAGGAGGGGTACAAAATCGGCCCGCCTGCCGATAACGAGTAAGCCGTTGATCCTGTGGGCGTGGAAATGATTAACCCATCGGAGCGTTGTGAGTTTAAAAAGACATTATCAATTTTGGTGACAATCTCAATCATGCTCGGCGTTATCCAACGATGGATGACCACTTCGTTAACGGCGGTTTCTTCGTGGATAACCTGATTGTCACGGATAATTTTGGTGCGTAACAAATAACGCTTTTCCTCCGTATAATGGCCTTGCAAAATGCGCTGCAATTTATCAGGCAAGTCATTAGGCGATATGTCGACCAAAAAACCCAACCGCCCCAGATTGATGCCGATAATCGGGATGTCATAAGCAACAATGGCGCGGACAGCTGCGAGGAATGTGCCATCTCCCCCCACCGCAATCACCAGATCGCAATGCTGGCCCAGCGTGTCCACCGGACAGCTTTCAACCCCGGCGTCATTTATGAATTGAACGCTGTCTTTGGCGACAATCACTGCACACCCATAGTGTTTTAAATAGTCATAAAGGAGACCTAAAGGCGCGGCAATGCTAGGGTCACTGGGTTTGCCTATGATGCCAATCGTCTTAAAGGAAGTCTGCATACCGGATATTAACTATTTAATAAAAAGTGCTTGATTATACAAAAAAACGCCAACCCACCTACGGGTTTCGCCGCTTCATAATTAAACTGCCACCCTTTATGATCAGTTTATCTTTTTGAAACCCCAGCCATTTTCAATAGGATTCAGAGTCAGGAAGGGTTCAAAAAATCCATCCAATGTTTAGGTGGTTGGGTCGAAAACCGTCCGGGCAAGGCCTGTCAGGGCCAACAGTATTGCCTGTCAAGGCCGGGGCGGTTTACGATACACTGCAACTGATTTGTTAGCCGTTCTTCTTGCAGGTGCCGATATGTTTTACCATTATGCCGCTGACGCAGTTTTGTTGATTCATCTTGCCTTTATCCTATTTGTTGTTTTTGGCGGGCTATTGACAATTGGGTGGCGCGGATTCCCTTTCATCCATCTTCCGGCGGTAGGGTGGGGCGTCTTTGTCGAATTGACGGGACGAATCTGTCCGTTAACCAGTCTGGAGAATTTTTTCCTTATCAAAGCGGGCACCGCCGGATACGGCGAAAGCTTTGTCGGGCATTATCTGCTTGCCGCCATTTACCCTGATGGGTTGACACGGGAGACACAGTATTATCTTGGGGCTTTGGTTTTGACCATTAATTTTGCCATTTACCGCTGGCTTTTTTATTATTTTCGCAGGAAGGGCAGTCATGCCTAGGCTACAGCCCGCAGTTTTTCAGGCGCATGGCGGTTAATCCGTGACTGTTTGGGGTTGGCGACTGCCAGTCTTTTAAGGACGGGCAGCCGTGTTGCTTATTATTAGGCAATTCAAAAACAATTAAAGTTTAACTGTTATCTTCTGGTGTCCAACACAAACCAGATGGAACGCACATTGGACTTAGGTTCGGATAACAGCAACGTGAGGGCGATTTCTTCGATAGCAGCCAGCAGGCACAATACCGCAGCGACCCGAAAAGGCCACACCGGGCCCCCTAGGAACAAGACATATAACGTCGTCCCCATTGCCGCAGCGGCAATTTTTACCAGCCATGTGTGGTAACTGGTGAAACAACCGAACTTGCTGAATCCGGCAAGTGCTGGCAACAGGCAACTGGCGATAATCATACTGACATAAAGCCATTCCCTTCCCACCATGTCGGGCCATAGCCACCAGCAACACAGGGCAATGGTGAGATAAAGGGTGACGTCCGCCCAGCTGTCTAGTTCGGCGCCAAATTCGGAAACCTGCCCGGTTAACCTGGCTGCCCAGCCATCGAACACGTCGGTTAAAAAGCAGACGGCCAGTAGCCCCATGAACATGGCGCTATAGCCCTGCCAGGCCTGCCACAGCAGAAACGGCGCCGCCACGAAACGGAAGCTAGTCAGCAGGTTTGGCAAGGTGAACAGGGAACTTTTAGGGGGCTGGGTTTCGTTCATAAGGCAAATGTAGCCACTAAAGGGGCATGATCGGAAAGCTTATGCCAAGGCGCGTGGTTAAGCCGTCCGCACGATACCGGCGTTAAGCCACGGTAATAAATACGGTCCATTTGTAAAAAAGGCAGCCAGGCCGGGAACGACCGGGCATAACGCCCGTGCGTTTCGTGGAAAACCTCCCGTAAGCCCAGATGCTCGTGGAACAAATGCTCGGCGCGTCCCTGCCAGTCGTTAAAATCACCGGCGACAATTAACGGGGCGTCGGGCGGCACATGGCTGTCAATGCGGCTGCACAACTTGCTTATTTGCAGGCGGCGTTCTTTGCCTAGCAAACCAAAATGGATGCAGACAATATGCACATCCTGTTGGCTTGGGGCAAGGCGGATCACTCCGTGCAACATGCTCCGGCTAGCCCACGGGAAGGGTGATACGTTAATGTTTTCTGAGCGTTCAAAGGCATACTTGCTGAGAATTGCATTGCCGTGATGGCCGGCATCATAAACCGCATTTTTGCCATAGGCATAAAAAGGCCAGACACCTTCAGCGATAAATTCAAACTGCGACTTATCCGGCCAGTTAGCAATCCTGTTCTCACGGTGGATATGCACCCCCTGCATTTCTTGCAAAAACAACAAATCGGCGTCGGCAATCCGCAAGGCATCCCGAATTTGGTGGAGGACAAAATGCCGGTTGCCGATATTAAAGCCTTTGTGGATGTTGTAAGTTAAAACGCGCAGTTCTTTGCCATTCATAACAAGCCTAGTGGGGGGCTAATAGGGTTTTTTGCGGATATGCCAGCGATAAAGGACGGGCGACACGAATTCTTCAAGCAGGAAAAAATGCCTACAATTAAAATAATGTCGATAGCCTCTAAGGCTAACGGTGTTTTTAAAACTAAAATAGGGAGCAATGATTCCGGTACGGTATCAAAGCCGCGCACTTGGCTGCTTTCAACATAACCTAACCGACGTTTGCCAAAGCTAGCCAGCAAATCCCCGGCCATAGTCAAAATGCCAAACCAAAGGCCGGTTAAAAAGGCCAGATTAAAGGACATGGCTAGACCGATGCTGACACAAAGCGCGCCAAACACCCCGCGCCACGTTTTGCTGTCGCCGAACAAGCGATAACCGTCAGCCAATTTAATGCCGTTATCCACCGGATAAGCAAAGCGCTTGCCGATTAACCAATTGAGCAGTATTGGCGTACCATTTGCCGCCAGCAACAAGAACAGCGCTTGGCTGGTGCAGGGCAGGCATACGGCACTAATGGTGACTTTCCTGTGAGGCCATGCACTTGACCGCCACAAACCTAAATTTTTTCTTCAACACGGATCACCGCTTTGTTTAGGATACCCAGATTTTTTTCTTCATGGATTTGGATGCCCATCACATAAAAAATAGGCATCCAGAGAGGATTGATCAAAATTCCACCCATCACGCTTTTCCAGGTGCGCTTTAGGTTTTTAAAGAAATTGTACGAATCCACTAATGGCGGCATGGGCTGCTCTCTAAAGACAGTGGCTATCGGGTGCAGGGCTATTCTGTCACGCCTGTCCAGCTGCGCCATGGCGTGGTTAAGCTTGGCTTCCATGCGCAGGTAATTGATACGGGCCAAACCCGAAGAAATGGCGAAAGTAAGCGCGACCAGAGGCAAAATGACAGTCGGTGGCGCAATCGGGGCAAATGTTGACGACAACATGACCACGCAAAAGCCAAACATAAGGATGTCTTCGCCCCGCTCCACGTCCCGGTCAATCGCCTCAACAATCGCCGCAACTGGATTTTCAACGGATTCTTGCAAATAAGTCTCTTGTTTTGACATGTGAGTTCTCCTAAAGCGTATTGTTTTGATATAGCCACAAATTGTCAAAATGTCAAATCAGCGTGATGAAGAAAAGGGGGGCGGTTGCTTACCCAGGATTACGTTGCCAATGCCCCGATTTGCCGCCCGCTTTTTCCAACAATTGCACTGCTTCAATCACCATGCCGCGGTCCACCGCCTTGCACATGTCATAAATAGTCAGCAAGGCACAAGACGTGGCGGTTAGCGCCTCCATTTCGACGCCGGTTTGACCGGTTGTTTTAACGGTGGCCTGACAGCGGACACGGTTTTGGTCGGTTTGCGCACTCAGGTCTATTTCAACATGCGTGAGCGGCAAGGGATGGCAAAGCGGGATTAGCTCGGCGGTTTTTTTGCTGGCCATAATGCCCGCGATACGCGCTATCGCGAGGACATCGCCTTTTTTATGCCCGCCATTAATAATAAGCTGGAGGGTTTCCGGCTGCATTCTTATATAGCCTTCGGTGACGGCGACGCGCTCGGTGACGGCCTTGCCGCCAACATCGACCATATGAGCTTCGCCGGATTCGTTAAAGTGGGTAAGTTTAGGCATGTGTCGTGGTGGGGTATGGAAAAGTGGCGGAAAGGGGCTTATTATCATCAGTTTTTCTAGCGGCGTGAATGATTATGTCCATTAAAGTGCGTTATTTTGCCAGTTTAAAAGAAAGCCTGGGGCGTTCGGAAGAGGAGCAGGCGTTTGGCCAGCCGTTGACGGTGCGGGAAGTTTGGCAGCGAGCCAATGCCGGAAAACCACTGCCGCCCCATATTCTGGCCGCAGTCAATATGGATTATGTTGACTTGGACAGCACTGTGCAAGATAACGATGAAGTCGCCTTTTTTCCACCAGTGACAGGCGGTTGACAGTGGCCATTAAAATCAGTGCAACAGAATTTGACCCTTGGCAAGAAATTCAGATTTATCAAAATTCAGCGCTTAGGGCAGGGCAGTTTGGTGCGACCAATGCCTTTATCGGGACGATGCGTGATTTTAACGATGGCGCCGAAGTTAAGGGCATGACCCTAGAATATTACCCTGGCATGACTGAAAAACAGCTGGAGAAAATTGTCGGCGAAGCACAACAGCAATGGGCAGTGTTGGATGCGCTGGTTATCCACCGGGTCGGCGCTGTTTTGCCAAATGAGCCGATTGTGCTGGTGGCGGTCTGGACTGCCCACCGTGGCGACGCTTTTGACGCCTGCCGCTATATTATGGAAGCGTTAAAATCCAAAGCGCCCTTTTGGAAAAAAGAGCTCTTGGTTTCGGAAGATGAACGTTGGCTGGCGGCTAATACGAAGGGCTATAAAACGGATTGAGTGGGTCACGGATTGGCAAAGCCACTAATCCGTAGCGGCGTCCTATAAAACAACAGCGTGGTTATAAATTTGCACCGAAAGGCAACGTGCCGATTCCCAACTATGTTGTGAATTCAACGACAATGCCATTTTTCCCCAGCAAAATGAGCAAATAACAACCTAACACCGTCGGTGGCAAAACCAGCGGCAACGCTACAACCGCGTTGATAATGCCGCGAAATTTTGAGTGTGTTCACGTCAACCACCACGTGAGCGGTGTACCGAACAGCAACATAAAAATCGTGGCGAGGCTGGCGACTTTAAACGTCAATGACAGTGTGGCGAAATCAGCATCTGAAAACATCGTATCCCCTCTATTTTGGCAAACCAAAACCGTATTTTTTAATAATCGCCAACGCTGGCGGCGATTTGATGAAGTCAATTAACGCAAGCGCCGCAGGATTTTCTGCGCCTTTTTTGAGCAACATTGCCGTTTGATTAAACGGACTGTGCAAATTTTCAGGCACCAGCCAACCCGAACCGCTACCGATTTTGCCCGTTTGGGTATCAATCACTTGTGCAAACGCGATAAATCCTAATTCTGCGTTGCCTGTTGTGACAAATTGAAACGTTTGCGCGATATTTTCACCTTGTACAAACAGCGGTTCTATTTTTTCAAACACGTTCAAGTTTTTCATCACTTCCACCGCAAACATGCCATAAGGTGCGTGACTTGGGTCGGCAATGGCCAAATGTTTAAACGTGCCGTTTTTTAAAACGTCGCCTTTGTCATCGACAAAATCCGGTGTTGCTGACCATAAAACCAATTTGCCAATCGCAAAGGTAAAATGGCTGTTTTCAACCGCAAAGCCTAATTTTTCAAGTTCAAACGGATATTGCTCACTTGCGGCAAAATACACTTCAAACGGCGCATCATTTTGAATTTGGGCAAACGCTTTGCCCGATGAACCAAACGATAATTTGGCCGTGTGACCTGTGGCTTTTTCAAATTCGGCGGCAATTTCTGTCATCGGTTTGGTAAAGTCGGATGCGACTGCAACGAGGGTTGTTTCGGCATTTGCCAAAGCCGTGAATAAAACTAAGAAAAACGAAATAATTAAACGCATAAATTCACCTTAAAAGCGCAACATACTTTGCGCATAAAAATAATCGACATCTTGGGTGTCGGGAGCTTTTGGGGCATTTTTCGCAAATTCCCCTTTAAACAAATGTGTCCAACCTGTTTCAAAATTCAAACTGCTATTCACATCCCAGCGCGTGGTGAGTTCGATTTGATGACCAATATAATCATCGGTTTTGCCTGTTTTGTCTTGCAGACCTGAGGTTGTCCAAGCGTCTTTGCTTTCTGCAAGCCAATGAAAACGATGATTAAGCCCAACTTGTAAATTAGAAAGTGGCGCGACTGTTATGCGATAACTTGGTGAACTTATGTTGCTTCGCGCAAATGCGCCATACATTCCCGTTGCACCGAATTCAAAACGCCGTGCGCCGTACAAGGTATCAAAACGTTCGTCGTTGCCATCGGTGGGATTTTTGTCACCGCTGGCGTAATCGTATTCAAACGCAAAACGCGGTTTCCACGGCGCATCAAACGTATAACCGACATCAACATGTTGATACCACGCTTCATGGTCTAAATCTTTGCCATCGGTTGCCGCCGCTGTGGCGCGAACGGTGCCGAGTTGTCCAATCGTTTCAGATTGAAAATCGAACTTTGCTTTAGCTGGTTTTAAATACAAACGCACACCAGGTGTGAAATAACGCCGGTTGCGAGTTTGACTTTCCGCGCTGTCGCCTTCATCGAGATGATACAAATACACTTCGGCGTTAATGCCTTGCCAAAGGTTGGTCAGTTCTAAAAAACCGCCTGAAAACCATGTTTTACCGTCAGCGGTATCGAAATCGTGTTCTTCATTTAAAATCGCTTCCGCGCTAGTGGGGTAACGATTTACGGGCATGGTCACAAAAGCGTTTAGTGCCACATTGCCATAATCTAAAATGCGCAACCGTAACCCGTCAAAACTGTTAATGGTGTTACGCATCGCATTTCGCGCCACCAGTCGCCGACTACCAAAATTCAGTGTTTGCCGTCCTGCGATCACTTCTGTGCCCAAACCGCTGTAAAACGCATTTTGGTCAGCCCACGCAACATACCCCTGAATAAAATCCGCTTCATCAACGTGCGTGTTATTGAGTACCGAACCCGAATCCGAACCGAGCTGCCGCGCGTCTAAAAATTCCACACCAGCGCGAAAATGATTAAAACGTGCTTCTAAAAATGCGTCTGTTTGCAAAGCAATTTGTTGGTCGCCGCCCACGCCGCCAGCGTTAAACCGCCCGGCCATCGTTTCATAACGAGTGCGTTGCTCAACCGATAAAGACAACCATTTAGGCAGATTCAGTGCATTGTGCAAATTCCAAACGGGTTTTTCATATTTACCATTGCCAAGTAGTGCGTCGGACATTTGGCTTTCAAATGCGGCAACGGGGGGTTGTGCATACGTTTTTTTATCTTCCGCTAATGTAGCTTGCGTAATGAATGTTGTCGTTACCATGCCCAAAACAGCGTGTGGAACTTTGTGCGTTTTCATGACGGCATTCACTCAACGGCTAAAATCACCGAGCCTGCTTTAAAAATAGCGATTGCAGATTGTCCTTCTTTTAGACCCAAATTCTCAACGCTATCGTTGGTCACGGTTGCCGCAACTAAATCACCGCCGCTTAACGTAATGTCAATTTCAGAATTGACCACACCAACTTTGACTTTTGTGATTGTGCCTTGTAACTGGTTTCGTGCTGATAATCTGTAGCCACCCAAATCGGTTGCAATGATGATTTGCGGAGCTTTCACTAACGCAACCACTTCAATGCCTTCTTTGATGTCTAGCGCTTCAGTTGATTCTTTCGTAATTGAAGCGACAATAATTTCGCCGCCTTTCAAACGAATTTGCACTTCCACATTTACAACGCCTACGGTTACGCCACAAACAACGCCTTTAAATTGGTTTCTTGCGCTGATTTTCATAATGTTCCCTCCAAAAATTCACGAATGTAAAAAGCGATAACTTGTATGATTGCCGATTCGGACTGCACTATACTATCGTTATTTACTAAAGTAAATAACGATAGGGTTTTTTAGGACAAAACAATGACACCATCACAAAACACAATGCTTTCACCGTTATGGGTTGAAGGCGACTTACGTCTTGCAGGCTTGGATAACCGAATGATTGAATTGCTCAAAGCCGTGCAACAAAGCGGTTCGCTCAATCAAGCCGCAAAACAAGTGGGTTTAAGCTACAAAGGCGCGTGGCAAATTATTGAAAGGGCAAATAACAGTTCACCTAAAACGCTAGTTGCAACGGCAACAGGTGGCACGAAAGGCGGTGGCACCGCTCTAACGCCAGCAGGCCAATCTTTAGTTGAGCTTTTTGACTGGCTACAAACAGAGCATCAAGGCTTTCTAAAACAATTAAACACCTGCCTTTTGGATAATCCTGATAACGTTTTGTTATTTCAGCGTTTGGTTGTTAAAACGAGCGCGAGAAATCAACTTTTTGGCACAGTTATTTGCATTTTGCATGGGGGCGTCAGTGTTGAAATCACGATTAAACTCAAAGGCAATGAGCAAATTATCACCACAATTAGCCAGCCTGATTTTCAAGAATTAGGTTTAACGCTCAATTCGGATGTGCTTTTGCTTTTGAATAGCTCAGAAATCATGCTCGCAACTATTGATAATCCGAAACAATTTTCAGCGCGAAATTATTTAGCGTGCCATGTAATTCAAATTAGAGAAGACTTGATTTATGCCGAAGTCACATTGTTGTTTGCAGGCGGTGAAATGCTCATTGCAACCATTACAAGACAAAGTTTGCACGATTTAGGCTTAGAAAATGGCATGCGCGTTTTTGCGGTATTCAAAACCAACGCGCCCATTTTAGGCACTAAATGTTGCTAACAATTTCACGAAACACATCATTGGGTTCTTCATAATGTGCTGGTAAGTGCATACGCAAAAATTTTAGGGCTACGGCTGCCCGTCCTCAAAGGACGCGCAGTCGTTTTATGCCGAAAAACTTATTCATAATCACTTAGTGGGTTAAATGGGGTGGTTTGGAGTACAGGCCTTGGCTTGTGCTGAGGCAAACCAAGGTTTGCACTCCNNGCAGCTACAGATTTAACCCGCCACCAATGTGCTTTTGCCAGGGGCGGGCACATCATCAACCCCAATGTTTAAGTTCGGCAACACTCAAAAGACTGTAACCCGCCTTTATCACATAACCCTATCCGGTTCATGCGACCCTAAACAGAAACATTCGGGTTCTTTGGTAAAACGTCAACAAAAACGCCCCCCCTTTGTTTTTTTAATCCACATCAAGCTGATAATCATCCAAGAATTGCTCGGCGTATTGCCGGTAGACTTTTTCGGCGATGAAAACATCGTATAAGTCAGGGTCGATGTGCTGGGTGTCTTTTAATTTTTTCAAAATCGCCAAGGCTTCAGAAAGTTTTTTGCCTTGTTTGTAAGGCCGGTCTTTGGCGGTCAGCGCTTCAAAAATATCGGCAATCGCCATGGCGCGTGCTTGGATGGACATTTGTTCGCGTGTCAGGCCTTTGGGATAGCCGGTGCCGTCCATTTTTTCGTGATGGCCGCCGGCGTATTCGGGGACGTTTTTTAGGTGTTTGGGGAAGGCTATTTTGTCCAGCATGGCAATAGTGGTGTCAATATGGCGGTTGATGATGTCCCTTTCTTCTTTTGTCAGCGTGCCTTTGGCGACGGTCAGGTTGTAAATTTCATCATCTGACAGCAGCGGGGCCGGTTGGTTATTGAATAGCCAAGTGGTGTCTTTAAAAGCCCGTATCCGGTTTTGGTCTTCGGTTGACATGCCTTCGCCGCCCGTGTTGGTTTGCCTGATGAAGGCCAGGTCATTGGCGATTTTTTCCAAAGCATTTTGGTGGCGTTGTTCCAGGTCATCGGGCGATGCCTTGCCAGTTTCTAAGGCGGCCAGTTTTTCTTTCAGCAGGGCGATTTCCATGTCACGTTTTAAGACTTCAAAACGGGTTTCAACCAAGGCGAGGCGGTCAAAAATGGTTTCCAGCTTAGTGGCTTTGTCAATGACGTATTCGGGCGTGGTGATTTTTCCGCAGTCATGCAACCAGCCGGCAATTTTTAGCTCGTAGCGGTCTGCATCGGTCATCGTAAAGTCTTTAAGGTAGCCGTGGCCAGTGCGGTGCGCCGCTTCGGACAACATCATGGTCAAGTCGGGCACTCGTCGGCAATGGCCACCCGTATAAGGTGATTTGCTGTCAATCGCGGTGGCGATCAGCTCAACTAAGGATTCAAACATGTGTTCCAAGTCATTGGCCAATGCTTGCTTGGTCAATACAATGGCGGCTTGCGAGGCGAGCGCTTCGGTGAACTGTTGGGCAACTTCATCAAAATAGGTGATGGCACCGGTTGTTTTATCTATGGCGTTGATTAATTGCAGTATGCCGATGGTGTCGCCTTCATGGTTTCTCATCGGTACGGCAAGAAAAGATTGTGAGAGGTAGTTATTTTTTTTGTCGAATTCTTTTGTCCCTGAAAAATCAAAGGCTTGGTTTTTATAGGCGTCGATGATGTTGATGGTTTTATTGCTATGGAAACAATAGCTGACGACGTTTTTTAAATTAGGGCTGCCATCGGGCAAGTAGAGCGGGACGTCCGGCAAATTGACCGGGAAATGTGAGAGGCCACCTAGTTTTAGGGCTAAGCTATCGGAATGGACGAGTTCCATTTTTACCGCATTTTTGCAAATACGGTATAAAGTGCCACCATCGGCATGGGTGATACCTTTGGCATTTTGCAAGATCATTTCCAACAGCGAGTTGATGTTTTTTTCTGACGATAACGCGGTGCTGATTTGGATAAGCTTGTCCCGTTCGTCGCTGATTTTTTGATTTATCATAAGCGGTCACACTGAGAATTAAATGGCCTTGTTTTAATAAGGTGATGATGGCTGATATTTTACCCAAATATTGGGCTATAATTTTTGCCGATTGTACGCTTGTCCAAGAAAAGGGCTGCAACAATCATTCCTTTTCCAATTCCAAGATGAGTAAACAACACTATGATGAATTTAAGAGACCTGCTTGATGATCCCGACTTTGTGCAGTCAGTGCCTTATAGCAAAAAACATTACAAGGCGCTTGATGTTATTTTGAGCGAAGAAGAAGAAAGCCAGGACGTTTACTTTATTTTAGAAGGCGAAGTGCAAGTAAGCACCACCATCGGCGAGCTGGGGCATAATCTTGAAAAACTGGTCCCAGGATTGGCGCGGCTGTCTAAAGACGATTTTTTTGGTGAATTGTCCATGTTCGATGGCGAACCACGCAGTGCCCAAGTGACTGCTGGAACCGAGTGTGAAATAGTTAAAGTTGACGGCCCTAAGATGATTGCTTTTATGGATAGGTTTCCCGAAAAAGGTTATTTCGTGTTGCGCGAACTGTTTATGAACTTGGTTATTAGAATGCGTCAGAACAATATCCGCACAAAAACGGTGTTGGAGCTTTATTTGCAGGAAAGGTAAGTACATACTCAAAAGTTTTAGAGCGACGACTGCCCGTCCTCAAAGGACGCGCAGTCGTTTTGTGCCAAAAAACTTATTCATAATCACTTAGTCTGTGGCCCTACGCTAAAGTCAAATCCATGCCGTTTTAAATGACGGGCAAGTTGCCCGCCATGTTTATATTTCCCGACAAGGTTTAAGCCTTCACCAGCCGATAACAAACCGGCTTTTATCCCCTAATAGCCATTTAAATAACGTTGCTATTGCCAACGAGGCGGTTATGGCTATCGTCATGGTCAGCAAAAAGATAAAAAAACTAGGAAGGAATCTGACGTGGTCGATAAATGATGACTTGTATAAAAAATAAAGCACCCAAGGATGCAGGAAATAAATTGCAAAACTGGCCGATGCCAGATGTTTTAACAAGGGGATTTCTTTGTCTTCAAATTGTTGCAGTACCGATAACAAGAAAAAACACATCAGTATTTTTTGCAGGATCATCGTGTCAATGCCATTAAATGAAAACAACGTGACTTTATTGAAATTTCCGGCATGGCCGTAAATTAACAGTTGTGCCACCGACATTAAAATGACGGCGCAGCCCAGCATAATGGTTTTGCCCGCCAGGAAGTTAAAGACACGCTCTTTATGGCTGGAGCATATGATGCCGAGCATGTACACAGGGAAAAAATACAGTACGGAATGTATCGGCGACAAGTTGTGCATAGGGCGCTGGATCAGCGTGGCAAGGCACAATAACAAAATAAACAAGCCAATCTGGGTCTTTATGGGCAGCGCTATTTGCGTGATGAATACCGGCGAAATGGCAAAAATAATCATTATGAAGGGCACATACCAATAAGCGGTCAATAGACTGCCTGTCCACCAGTATTGCGCAAATAACTTGAGGTATTCAAAGATGCTGTCGGGTTGTTGGCCGGTGATAAAAACTTCGGCAAATGGCGGATCATTTAAATACAGCACCAAACAAACGAACGCCAATACAGATAGGATGCTGTACGGCAATAACACATTGGCCGTTTTTTTAACCATAAAGCTCTTATACCGAAATTTAGGATAAAAAATATGGTGGAAAAAGAAGCCGGAAATAAAAACAAAAAAAACCGTACCGCCCGCGATTAGGCTAGCAACAACTTTTTCAAAAAACGAGTGGGCAACCCAGGGGCCGTAAGAGTGGCCGGCAACTATGAAAACAATTGCCAGACCCCTAAAATAATCAAATGAATTTAAGCGCATGGCGCATCCTTGTCCGAAGGTTAATATTTTTATGTTGGAAGCAAAAAACATGTTTTTTGACTCCGCTGTCATTTAAGCATCTGAATGCTTACCACTACCAATATTTTTAGATGCCATTTATTGTTTGGGCCAGGCTAATAACGCAATACGATACTGGCATGGATCCGGCTGTCGCCCGCCCGCGTGGTCACGGCATTGTTGAGTGCATTGGCAACGGCGATTTTCGCCATGATATGGTCTTGCCATTGCCAGCTTGCACCAACGCCGGTGCTGCTAAGGTTCCAATCGGTAAGTCCACCGGGTAAGGCCATGTTTTGGTAGCCGTGGCCGTAATCATAAAAGGCAAAGAGGTTGATTTTTTGCCAGGTGGGTGTGGTGATTTCAAATTTGACGATTTCGCCAGTGTCGGCGCTGGTTTCCCGTTCCTGATAGCCCCGCACATCATAGCTCCCGCCTATGCCCAGCTGTTCGCCAGCGATTAGGTAGTCGTCGCTGTACTGGGCGTTGAACTGGGTTTGTATCAGCCATTGCCTGACATTAACCAACAGGCTTGCGCCATATCTTAATAAATTCCAATTTTGCTTGGCGTTAAGGCGTGCCGCCCGGTAGGCGTCTTGGCTGTTATCATCGCCGATGCCGGTGTTGCCGACCCACTGGACATGGTAATTGATATGGGTGTTTTGCCAAGGATATTCGGCCTTGTAAAGCACGCTGACAGGCAAGCTACGGACATTGGCGCCGATCTGGATGTTTTGGAACTGAACATCGTTGAGGAAATAGCGGTTATCAATGCCTAAGTCCAGCCAGTGTTCATACTGGCCCAATTTAGGTAATAACTGTTGGTAATGCATGCCCGCCATTTCGCCTGAACCGGTTATCGCCAAGTCGGTGGCCACGGTGCCGTTATTGATGTTGGAGTGGGCATAATAACCGCTGAGCCAGCTTTTTAGCCGATAGAGCGGAAGACTGTAACTGACGCCGTATTGCTCCACTTTATCGGCATGGTCGGGCGAGGTGGCATAGCTGCCGTTGATAATGTGGTCTAGTCCCCAGAGGTTGCTGTGCTGTAACGCGCCGGTCAAACGGAAGTTGCCGGTGCCTTGAGTCCCGACGGTGTTGAGCATCACCGAAGTCTGGAAAGGGCGTTGCTCGGCAACATTGATTTTGGCATCAATTTGGTCGTTTTTTTGGCTTTTTTTAAAGGTTAAAGAAAGCTGCTTGGCGGGATGTTTGTTGGTGACTTTTAGGTGTTCAGACAAATTTTTCGTGTTAGGTGATTGCGCTACCGCAAGCCCTGGCATACTGGCGATGATGTTGTCTTTAGTGAAGTGGCTGTTGCCCGCCACATCAATTTTGCCCAAGGTGAAAGCCACGATGTGTAGTTTGACTTCGCCGCCATCAAGCGTTTGCGGGGGTAAGCTCACCCGATAGAATGGGTGGCCTTGGTCGTGAATGGCTAATTCAAGGCCATGCGCCACTTCCTGTAATTGTTTGAGATTGTATTGGCGTTGTTCTAAGGGCTGCAAATAGTCCGCTATGGCTTGTTGGGACAGCGGCGACGTGCCGTCAACGGCGAAATGTTTGACGGTGAATTTGATTTCTGGGGGCGTGGCCGCTGCTGTGCCGGGCGTTGCGGGCAGGCCTATGCAGGCGTTGATAAGCAGGTGGCGGAGCAGACGTGTTAACCGCTTAGACACTGTTGTGCCGGTTTTTTGGTAGTGTTGTAAAGTCATACAATGTCAATCTGGATTACTTAAAAGGAACGGGGCCTTGCCGTTTTTAAACGGCTTCTTAGTCGTTGTCACACTGGGACGCATCGTTGGTGTTGGTTTCGTAACTGTCGGCACTTATCGCCTCAATATCAGGATATTCTTCGTGCCCACCGTGGCTGTCAGTTAGCAGGTAGGGGTCGCGGGCCTGAAATTCCTGTTGCTTGGCAAGACGCACCAACTCTTTCTTGGGGTCAACATAAGCGGCCTCGTCTTTTCCTAAAACTATTGTGGTGTTTTTATTGGCACTGTGATTATCTTGGTTTAACTGGATATGGCCTTTATGCACGGCGACATACAAACCTGCCGGCACATTTTTTCGGCTGATTGCGCCAAACAATTGTTGTAGATTGGAATGGTCGGCATCGGGTCTGGGTATGGGCAAGTTGAATAATAAGGGCGGTAGCCCGGGCAGTTCTCTGGCAACGGCGTTTCGGCTGGCAATGTAATTGCTGTCCGGCATGGTCAGTAGATGTTCGCCGGTGTCATTAATAAGGGCGATTTGCCCCTCCCAGACATGGCTATACAACCCTGCCATTTGCCCTTGCCGGATTTGTTCTGAAGTGCTTGGCTGGTTGTTGGTGCAGGCGCCTACGCAGGCCAGGTCAAAACCGGTGCCCCTAATGCCGATGGTGCCGACTGGCGTGTCGATTGCAAAGGCGTCTTTATTCGTTTTGCCGATGCTGCCGGTCAATACCCGCATACCGCCGGTGGTCAAGCGGTACAAAGCCTGATCTTTTTCATTCTTGTTTTGATAGTTATAGCGAGCAATTTCCATTTTGCTATCGGCTTGCAAGGTGATTTTTTCACCATCGCGAAACACCATCAGGGCGTAGCTGTCTTTTTTGCTCTGTAGGGAATCCTCGCTATATAACGGGCTGCCTAGCGATAGCCGCCGCTCCTTGGCATCGCCATCCCGCCGGTTATCGGCATAAACTTCACCCTTAATTTCAACGATTCTTGCCACTACGCCTGTGTCGGCTGGTTCCGGGCCATTTTTTGCCTGTCGGGTCTGTTCCTGCTGGCAATCATCATGGCAAATCCGTACCGAATAATCCGCCTGTTGCGCTGTTACGGTGGCCAAGTTGGTTTTTATTTGAAAGTTTTCAGGGTTACGCTCGGCAATTGTGCCGCTACGGGTGTGGATGCCGCCTTCATGCAGCACCAACTGAGCTTTAGGGTCATCTGATAGTGGTTCGTAGTGGCCGATACTAAAATTGCTATTGGGTCGGACAGTGACTTTAGAGCCGTCGATAAATTCGATAATCACAAAGCTACGTTCAGCTGTTTGGATATTGTCGCCTTGGAAAACTTCTGTGCCAGTGCCAAGGATTCTTGGTGCGGCGTCCTGTTGTTGGGCGGCGTTGCTGCCTCGCGCAAAGCTTATTTTTCCGACAACTTTGGGTTGTGCGTAAAGTGGGGATGTCATTGACCCAAGCAAAAATAATAACCCGTAGGTCTTAACAAACGCTGATAGTTGGGTGCGCATAGCGGCTCTTCTGAATGGGGGTAAAGTGTTGTATGGTAATAGGGTGGGTGGCGTTATTCACATTGTTTAGGGCGGGTGCGTGTTGTTTTTTTCTCTGAATATTCGCCATGATGTTCATCGTCCTCATCATTTTCATATCTCCCTTTTAAGCCCGCTTGGTTGGTCAAGGCCACCACGGTGTTTTGTCCATCGTCAATTCCCCCACGGATGATAGCGTCATTATCACCTGAGCCGGGATTCTCTGAGATTTCCAGCTTAGCGGCTTGGTAATTAACGCGATAATTAGTGCTTGCGGCCAGGCTGCCTTGAAGGATAGGGTAGCTGCCGACGGCTTCGCCAGGGCTTCGGCTGAGTGTGCCGGTGAGCTTGTCACCCGTCAACAAACCGGTTGCGTTATAGGTGAATAGCGGGTCAGGCTCAGCCTCATATTTGCTGGCAGGATTGGCAATGACATTTAAGGCACGTGGTGTGATAGTCCATTCATTAGCAGAGGCGCGGTTGTCTTTAATCTGATAGCCCAGCGTGTTGGCCAGGCCACCGCTATAGGCGACATCGTGCTTGCCGACATTGTGATAACCGGCGCCGGACAACTGGCCACTGGCGGTATAGGTGGCGCTGCCGGTGATGCCAATAAGGGCGGCGTCGCCGTCGATAAAGCCGTTCAGCGTCGCGGTGAAATTGGCCGGCTCACCATAAACACGGGTCAGATTGTTGGGCGTGACTGACAGTATTGGCGTGATGCGGTAAAGCAAGCCATTGTTGGCGGCCTCCAACACGTTGAAATTGTCATTGCAGGACATGTTGTAAGTGCAGCCGTAATGCTTAAAGCTGGCTGCCAAGCCGCCCAATTCGTTGGTGGTTGGGCTGTCGGAAAACACTAGCCACCGTCCGTTGGGTGTGGACAGGCTGGCGCCGATGCTGTTGTCAAACCGGTTGTCGGTAGCCAAAATTAACGCGTTGCCATTTGCGCTGGCGGTAATGTCGCCCGTCAATAGCAAGTCGCCGGTTGTGTGGGCGGTCAGCCGCGTGATTGAGGGTATGGCGGGTAACCGTAAAGTGGCGCTGGTGCCGATGATATCCAAGGCGCCCGTTGCCAACATGAGCCCCTCCGTGTAATCGAAGCCGTTGGCAAATTGAAAATCACCTTTTCCTGCCACGGTACCGCCAGACCACTCGAAAGGCCCCGTGACTTTAAGGCTCTTGGCGTTGTTCAGCAAGCCGCCGGTCATCACCAGGCCATTTAATGTTGCGGCACCGTTAAAGCTGACGGTGCTGCCGTCGATGATGGTTTTTGGTGTGTCAAGCGTGACATTGGTGTTAAAAGCGGTGGTGCTGTTGACAAAACTGACCGGATTGGTGCTGGTGATGTTGGTGCCGCTGTTAAAAAAGCGTGAGTCAGCCCAAAATTGCAATTGCCCGCTGTTGGTTATGTTGTAAAAGCCGGTGTCGCCCCCCTTGCTGGAAATGCGTAGGATGCCGCTGGACAGGTTAAGCGTCCCTTGGTTGTTGAAAGCCGCCAGATTAAGCTCCCGCACCCCGACGGGATTTTGGTTGCTGATATTGAACACACCGCCCTGTTTATTGTTCAGGATGATGGTTTTGGCAAGTTCGGTCGGCGGGGTTGTCTTGCCTTGCCAGTTGATGACGCCATAATTGTTCCATTGCCTGATCGGCAATGGGAGGGTTGCAAGTTGCGTGATGTCCACTGGAAGGTTGGGCGCAAATCCAATGTCTGGAATAGCCGCGCCATAATTGACAGTGCCCAAGTTGTCCCAGTTTCTGTTCAGTAACGCCGAGCCTTCGCTCAATAAGGTTGTGGCGTTGGCAGACGTAGTGAGTGTGCCGCCGCCCGTGAAGAGGCCGCTATAAAAATTAAGCGCAGTGCTGACATGCATGGCATCCGAACCGGACACCGTGCCGCCGTTAATGCTTAGCACAGGCAGGGTGAGGGGTGTCCCCGTGCTAAAGGACACGGTTGCGTTGTCGATAAGGGTTTCTGGGGCGCTGTAATGGCTGCCATTGAGGAAATAGTTTTTGCCGTTGACAAACCGGATCGCGTTGGTGCTGTTGAGCATGGCGCCTTCGCTAAAAGTGCGGATGCCATTCCAAAACTGTAGGTCGCCATCGCCTGTCACGTTGTAGCGTCCCGTGTCGATACCGCTATTGACGATTTTTAGCGAGCCACCGGACAAGTTAAGCGTGCCGGCATTGTTAAACCGCCCCGTATTGAGTTCGAGGCTATTGCTTAGGTTGCTGTTGTTGATGTTAATAACACCGTCCGCCAAATTGTTGAACCCCATGCCGCCGTTATGGTTGCTGAGGGTGGCCAAACCTTGCCAGTCAATCGTCCCTGAGTTATCCCAACGTTTATCTAAAAAAACTGTTCCGCTATCAGCCAATGTCGTCGTTGAGCCGATTGCCGTGGAAAATAGCCCGCCTCCCGTAAGGGTGCCGGAATGGAAGTTGAATTGTTCGCTGACAGTGATTGTATCGGCACCGCCTAACGTGCTGGAATCTAATGTCAACACGGGTAGCGTGATGTCGCCGCCGGTGCTTAAGTAGAGTGCGCCGCCGTTGGTCACTTCGGTTTTTGGCGCGTGGTAGCCGGAATCTTTCCAGAAATAAAATGCGCTATTGGCGAACGTGACGGTATTGGCGCTGTCAAGTGTCGCGCCCGTACTGAAATGACGGGAACCATAGAATTGCAGATGCCCCTGATTGCCCACTTTGTAGTGGCCGGTATCATGTCCTTGGCTTAAGAGCTTTAGTTCTCCGCCTGACAAGTTTACCGCCCCCCTATTGTTGAAGGTTGCCATGTCAAGCTGGCGAGGGCTGGATGCCGGGCCGATGTTGAACACCCCGCTTGCCATATTGTTAAAAACCGTGGCGTTTTCCCCGTTGCTGGCCAATCCGCCCATGCCCTGCCAGTTAATCGTGCCAAAGTTGTTCCAGTTTTTATCCAGATAAGCCGTTCCTGAACTGGCCAGTGTGGTTGTCGATTCGGCGGCGGTCGTAAATTGCCCTGCACCGGTCAAGTGGCCGGATTCAAATTCGAACTCGTCATTAACAGTCACCGCACCGCTGCCGGTTAATATGCCGCCGTCGAGTTTAAGGGCTTTCATCACAAAATAGGCGTTAATGGCGAGTGTGCCACGGTTATCAAACGCGCCGTTAAAATCAGCATTGCCCCGATTGATGGTCAGGGTGGCGTCAGGTTCGATGGTGATGGTTTCGGTGGTGTCCAGCAGGCCGTTCAGTTGACTATTGGCGGCGCTTGGAATAGTCACCGCCGCGTTTTTTATGCTGCTTAAAACTGTGCTGTTGCCTGGCAAGGCCAGTGTGCCGCCGTTCAGGCCGATAGCGCTGTTGACAGTGGTGCCGCCGACGCCGGAGTTATCGATGTCCGGTTTTAAGGTCAGGTTAAGCTTACCGGCGAAGGCCGTGATAGGCGCGTTGACGGTAATGTCATTGTGTGCGTTAAGGCTTAGTTTGGCATCACCGCCGGCCGTTTTCGCCAGCGCCGACGCGACTGTGATGTTGCCGGCCGGCCGGCCATTGTTTGCCGCACCGGTGGTGATTGTGACCGAAGTGCCGTTGTTGAGGCTTGACTGGATGTTGCCAGTCACGATGGTGCTGCCTTCAACAAGTGTGCCGGTGTCGAGGCTTGACTGGATGTTGCCAGTCACGATGGTGCTGCCTTCAACAGGTGTGCCGGTGGCTTGGATAGTAATGTCGTTAGCGGCCACTGACCATTCGCCATTGTTGCCATGCGCCGCTGATGCGGTGACTTTTATGCCTGAAGTGTCCAGCCATTGCCCAGATGTTTCAACTAACCCGCCATCCCCGCTGTGTGTGCCGCCTTGGGCGCTGATCTGCCCGTGGGCGCGGGTTGCTTGGTCTGACCATACGATGACCTTACCGCCATTGCCGTCGCTTCCGGCATCGGCGTTAATTTGGCTGTCCGCGCCGATGGTGGTTGCTTGAGCCTTATGGAGGGCTAGGTCGCCACTTTGTCCGGCGCCGCCGATTAAGATTTGTCCGCCGCCCTGGTTGCCGCTGGCTTTGATCTGGGCGTTGCTTAGCACGTTGACTTGTTCACCAAGTAAGGTTATGTCGCCGCCTTTGCCGGTTTGCACGGCGTTGGCTTCCAGAGTCCCGTGCAGTGTGGTGGTGCCGGTTTTGCTGTCAATCTGTATCGTTCCGGCATTGCCTTGGCTATTATTGGCGGACAGTTTGCTCGCTTGCGTCAGATTGATGTCATTTTCCGCGACCAGGCGGATATGCCCTTGTGCGTCGATTGTCACGCTGTCGGCGTTAATGTCGCCGCTGTGCGTAATGGTGCCGGCAAACACGTTGACCGCGCCGCCTTCAGCCAGCAGTTTGCCCAAATTAAGCGCCGCATTGTCAGGCGCTTGTATGGCGTAACGGATGTCCGGGTTATCGAGGCTGGTCAACACCAGTTCCTGGCCTGCGGCTAGGGTTATCTGCCCGCCGTCGCTTTTGATGATGCCGTTGTTTTGGATAGACGGCGCAATCAGGATGATATTGCCATTTTTGCCGGTGCGGATGATGCCTTCGTTGACGATAGTGCCGGGGCTGGTATCGCCGGCGACAAAATGGTAATTGCCGGTGAGAAAATCCTGGTCACTTAGGTTCAGGCTGGAAGCGATTAGGCCTTGGGTGTCAACGGTGGCGTTCGTGCCAAAGACGATGCCGTTAGGGTTAATCAGAAAAACTTTGCCGTTAGAGGCGAGTTGCCCAAGAATGGCGCTGGGGTTTTCGCCGATAATGCGGTTTAGCACCGCGCTTTGGCTGTTTTGTTGCACAAAACGGGTGGTCTCATTTTGCGCGATATTAAAGTTCTGCCATTGAATGATGGCGTTCGGGCTGTTAGTGATGGTTGTCACGCCCGGTGTGGCGGTGTCGATACTGACTTGTCCGTTGATGATTTCGGCGCCGTCAGGATTGGCCCATAGCGGGGTAGGGTGGAGTGCCGCCAAAATGGCTAGATTAAGTGCCCGGCGTAGCGGCCAATGTATGCTAGAGTGCGATTCAGTGAATTTTGGGTTTTGCCAGCCAAGTTGTAGAGTGGCTTCATCTTTGGGATATTTGCGGTTTTTCATTTCATTGCCAAATATAGGACACAAGCGGCAACATAAATAGCCTGTTTTGTTTGGATATTCAAGTTTTTTACTTACTGGTATGGGTAAAAACCCCATCCCATTGCGCAGTTGGCGGGGATGATTGATAAAGCTGGATACGCTCCAGGTAAAGGGCGTACAGCCCGTCATCCGGTTGGGCGGCAGCCAGTTGGGTGAAAATAGTGGATGCACGGGGCCATTGTTGTTGCCGGTAGCTTTGTAAACCTTGGCTGAGCAGGTCGAGCTGGCGTATTTGTTCAGCGCTGATTGCCGATTTGTCGCCCAGCGGCTCATAGATGGTGATGGGTTGCTGTTTGCCCTTGACCCGCACGGTATCCAGTTCGCGGTAGATAAATTCGGGGGCGGCTTGGCGGGTGGTTTCGCTGACAATGATTTTTACCCCATACTGCTTGGTCAAGCTTTCCAGGCGTGCGCCCAAATTGACGGCATCGCCCATGACCGTGTAGGCCATACGGAATTGTGAACCCATATTGCCGACGCTCATGATACCGGTGTTAATGCCTATGCCCATTTCAATGGCCGGCCAGCCTTGGGCGTTAAATTCCTGTTGTTTTGCGGTGAGCATGTCCACTATGGCTAGGGCGGAGCGCACGGCATAAGCGGCATGTTGCGGATTGTGCATGGGCGCGCCCCAAAATGCCATGACCGCATCGCCGATATATTTATCGATGGTGCCTTGGGTTTCGTGTATCGCACGCGTCACGGGCGTCAAAATGGCATTGATAAGCCCGCACAGCGCCTGCGGCTCCATTGTTTCGGAAATGTGGGTGAAGCCGCGCACATCAGAAAACAGCACGGTCATCTCACGGCTTTCGCCGGATAAAGAAAAGATCTCCTCGGATTGGCTCATCTGGGCGACCAGTTCCGGCGGGATGTATTGGCCAAACAAGGTGCTCAGCTGTTTTTTCCGACGGCTTTCCAAGAAAAAGCCGAAAAAAATCTGGATGCCGTAGAGCAGGCTCAGAAGGATTAGCGGTGCCGCCAACAGGGTGTCGATGTTCCAGACCGCCCAGCAATAAAAGTTGCCGATGATTGTGGCGCTAAGCAATAGCCAAAAAACCAGCGCCGAGGCCAGTGCGGAAAGGCGGGGGAAAACCAGCATGCCCAGCAGGCAAATCAGCAATAATTCAATCAGCTCAGCAGCCAGGATATAACTTGGCCGGGATTTAAGGGTTTGATCGAGCAACGCGCTGAGGACATTGGCGTGTATTTCCACCCCCGGATAAACGCTTTGCACGGGGGTGGCACGTGAATCCAGCAGGCCGGCTGCGGTGGTGCCGAAGATGACAATTTTGTCTTTCAGTTTGGCCGGATCGGTGACGCCGTTAAGCACGTCGGTCGCGGAAATGTAAGGGAAACTGCCTTGGCGGCCCCGAAAAGGCACGAGAATGGCGCCATTTTCATCAACGGGAACGGTAAACCCTTCAATGCGCAGGCCTTCCAGACGGTTATCGGCTTGATTAAGGCCATAGTCTTCGCCAATGATAAACTTAACGGGCGGCTGGCCGAGCAAGGTTCTGAACAGGGCCAGCGACAATGCTTCATAAAGCTGGTTTTGGTAATTGACCACTAACGGCAGTTTCCGATAAACGCCGTCCTGGTCAATGGCGGGGTTGTTAAAAAAGCCGCCTGACTGTGCCGCCGTTTGCAGCACTTCGAGATTGGCGCTATAGCTTTGGGCATCAAACAATAAGGCGCTGAACGGCCAGTTATCGACGGCTGCCATCGGTGTCGGCAGTTTACCGACTTGCGGGGTTTTTTCTTTGATATGGCTAGTGAAATAGCCCATCACCACGGGGCGGCCCACAAGGCTTTTGGCAAACACCGCATCATAAGACAGTTGGGGGCGGAGCGTTGTTAGGGCCGACAAAAAGTCGGCATTCTGTTGCAATGGCCCCGCTGCCAGCTTATCCAGCAAGGCAACGCCAGAACTGGTGTCAGGTTCGGCAAACAGGACGTCAAAGCCTAAGAGCTTGATGTGGTAATAATCAAATAACATATCCAGCAGATAGGCCATTTTATCCCGGCCCCACGGCCAACGGCCTTCTTGGGCAAGGCTCTCTTCATCAATCGTGACGATGACAATGCGCGGGTCTGTGGTGTTGGCAACCGTCGCCCGCAAGCGTAGGTCGTAGAAAATATTTTCCACCCGCCGCAACGTCGGTATCTGTAACCAGCCTGCGGCGTGTAAGATAAACATCGAGCTGACAACGAGACAACTTAGAATCCGGTAAAATTTTAGCCATTTTGTGCTAAAGCGCATTTCACGCCGTCTTTCTGCGGGCGACGATGACGCCATCGCGGGTCGGGTTGATGAACGCATCGAAGTCAGGGTCATTAAAAATCAAGTGGTTGTGTTCCATGATCGCTTCAGTCCAGCCCTGAAAAACATCCGTAAAATGGGTAACCGCCACCCGTCCGCGCCACAGCACGTTATCGGCAATATACAGGCCGCCAGGGCGGATGCGCCCTTTAGCCAGCGCCCATATTTCCGGATAATCGCCTTTATCCACGTCGTTATAGCAAATATCAAACAGCCCTTCAGTTTCAGCAAAAATAGCCTGCGCCATGCCCGCCCTGAAATCCACCCGATCCCACAAACCCGCAGCCCGCAGGTACTGTTCGGCTTTTTCCTGATTTAAAAAATCGGCTTCGCTGCAAATGACTTGTCCGCCATCCCCCACTGCTTTGGCAAACCAGTAGGCCGAATAACCATAGCCGCTGCCAAATTCAAAAACACGTTTGGCATTGGCGGTTTTTGCCAGGGTTTCCAGAAAAACCCCGACCAGACGCCCGACAATAGGGAAGTTGTTTTTTTCTGCCAGCGCTTCCATTTCAGCCAATACCGGATGGTCGGTTTGCCGCACTAGACTGTGCATATAACTTTCAATGGCCGGATTGACCGGGATTAAAACATCGGGGTTGATGACGGTAGGGGGTTTCAGTGTGTTGGTCATGGCAGTCACTCAAAGGTCAGGGTAAAAGGCTGAGTAAAGGTAGTTATGCGTATAGCAAGACTGATTCGATTATAATTACCGTGTGGTCATTCTTCAAATCGGGGGTGATGTTTTACGGATTGGAGAACGGTGCAAAACGCATCAGTATGTTTGCTTAGGGCAACACTGGTGTTTTAATCGGTCGGACATGAGGGGGGGAGATGAAAGAGCTTACGAAGAAAGTGCTAAATTATTTTTTGATAGGGATTTTTGCGGTTATCCCTATCGTTATTATTCTGCAAATCATCATGTTTTTAAAACAAATGGTTTCTAATCTGTTTAGCCTGGTTTACGGTTATGCGGACAGTTATGTTTATACAGTCCTGTTTTTTATGGTCAGTTTTATGCTTGTGGTGTTCATCGGCTATAAGATAGTTGAAACCGGCCGCCCTTGGGTCATCACAATTTTTGACTTTTTTATCGATAGGATACCTTTTTTAAACACCATTTATAGGGTGCTTAAAAAAGTCATTAACATGCTTTCTTCCCACGATCAGAAGATGACCAAGGAAGTGGTTTATGTCGAATATCCCAGCGCGGGCATTTGGGTACCCGCTTATGTGACTAACCGTCATGATGATAAATATATTCTGTTTGTCCCTACGTCACCTAATCCAACATCCGGTTTTACCGTAATTGTTGATAAGGAAAAGATTGTGAAGTCGGCGATGGATATTGAGGAGGCGACTAGTTTTATTGTGAGTGTTGGCGTGGATTACGACAAAGCATCAGAAGCAAACGGGCTGCCCCGGTAGTTTATAGCCCATAAGCAATAACATAGGATAAAACTAATGAAATCAATCGGTAAAGTGATAGCCCTGATGGTGGTAATAGTTGCGGGCGGGTGTGATAAACAACAAGAAGAGCCTGCCAAACCGGAGGGGGTTGCTATTTTTAAGACACAACAAGAGGCGCTAGAAAAAGCTAAACAAGTTGAAGGGGTCATTCAGGATGCGGACGAACAACAGCGTGAACAGATTGACGAACAGTCGAGATAACGATGGGGGGCATAGTTTTTGCTTTGACAAGGCTTACGATATTTAACATATCCATCAAGGAACAACAGCCCCTAATGTAGGGTCGTTTTTTAAGTATTATTATTTAGATGCTGGCACAAAACATCAGAACGTATAAACAACTCTGGCTTTATTAAATTAGGCGGCAATGTTAAAGTTATAGTTTATTAAATTAGTGGGTATTTATTTCCCATTTCATGTGGTTTCAACAACATCTTTTTTAACTTTATCCGAGGACAATCAAATGGCTTTCGAACTTCCTGCTTTACCCTATGCTAAAAATAGATTGGTGCCCCATATTTCAGAAGAAACTTTAGAGTTTCATTATGGCAAGCATCATCAAACCTATGTGACTAATTTGAACAACTTGGTTCCGGGCACCGAATTTGAAGGCATGCCATTGGAAGAAATCATCATGAAATCTTCAGGTGGTATTTTTAACAATGCCGCACAAGTTTGGAACCACACGTTTTACTGGAACAGTTTGGCGCCTAATGCGGGTGGCGAACCTACTGGCGCATTGGCTGATGCGATCAATGCAACTTTTGGCTCGTTTGGGAAATTTAAAGAAGAATTCACCAAATGTGCGGTGACCACTTTTGGTTCAGGCTGGGCGTGGTTAGTTAAAAACGCGGATGGTAGCCTGGCTCTGGTGAGCACCAGCAATGCCGGTTGTCCGTTGAAAACAGACCAAAAACCGTTATTGACTTGCGATGTTTGGGAACACGCTTATTACATCGACTACCGTAATGCACGCCCCGCTTATCTGGAAGCTTTTTGGGCGTTAGTCAATTGGGATTTTGCGGCGGCTAATTACGCGGCTTAATTTTTTACCTTAAGGTTTACGTCAAGATAAAGCCTTCCGCATCAATAAGGTGCAGAAGGCTTTTTTTATGGAGGTGGGTATGGCTACTGTTTTGATTACCGGCGCTAATCGTGGTTTGGGGTTGGAGTTTTGTCGGCAATATGCCGAAGCGGGCTGGGATGTGATTGCTTGTTGCCGCAATATTGGACAGGCGCAAGATTTGAATAGGCTTGCCGGGCAATATCCGAACATACAAGTGGAAAAACTGGATGTTGTCGATTTTGATCAAATTGATGCGTTAGCGCAGAAGTTGTCAGGACGCAGTATCGATGTGTTGCTTAATAATGCAGGCGTTTACGGCGATAGCCAAGGCCATGGCTTTGGACAATTGGATTATCGGGTTTGGGCTGAGACTTTGCGGATCAACACGCAAGCGCCGATAAAAATGGCGGAAGCTTTTTTACCCCAGCTTCAGCACAGCGATAAAAAATTGTTGGTCAATGTCAGCAGCTTAATGGGTAGCATCGCCGACAACACCAGCGGTGGCAGTATTTTGTACCGCTCCAGCAAGGCGGCGCTCA
>DIUY01000028.1 GCA_002422395.1 Methylococcaceae bacterium UBA6146
CTTTGCCTACGCCTGCCCAACGTTAAGTAGACACCTAAAAAGGTGTCTTGTAAAATACAAAAATAGGTGTATAACTCTTAAGCACCCCTTTATTTTTCAAGACTATATCTTAATAATTCTATGTTAGCAACCTATCTATGCAAATAAACTCTACACCTATTAATCCCCCTCCTAAGCTCTTAGATCAGGTGCGTGGCCGTATTCGCGTCAAACATTATAGTATCAGTACAGAAAAGCTTTATGTGCAATGGATTAAGCGGTTTATTTTGTTTAATGGCAAGCGGCATCCGGCTGAGTTGGGTGCGACGGAAGTGGAGGCGTTTTTGACGCATTTGGCGGTTGACGGCCATGTGTCGGCCTCAACGCAGAACCAGGCGTTATCGGCCTTGCTGTTTTTGTACAAGGAAGTGCTGGTGATGGATTTGCCGTGGCTGGAGAATGTGGTGCGGGCAAAGCGCCCGGTGCGTTTGCCGGTGGTGTTGACGCGTACGGAGGTGCGGGCGGTGCTGGTGCGGATGAAGGGTATCTACGCGCTGATGGCAAATATGCTGTACGGCACCGGGATGCGCTTGATGGAATGCGTACGTTTGCGGGTTAAAGATGTGGATTTTGAGCGCGGCGAGATTGTGGTTCGCGATGGTAAGGGCGGCAAGGATCGGGTGACGATGTTGCCGTCTTCGGTGGTGGCCGGTTTGCAGGCGCACATGCAGCAGCGGCGGGCGCTGTTTGAAGATGATAGGGCCAAGGGCAAGGCGGATGTGTTTTTGCCGGACGCGTTGGCGCGTAAGTATCCGAATGCGGCGACGGAATGGCCCTGGCAATATATTTTCCCTTCCGGCAGTTACTCGGTTGATCCGCGTAGCGGGGCGGAACGCCGCCATCATATTGACGAGAAATTGTTGCAGCGGGCGATGAAGAAGGCGGTGCAGGCGGCGGGAATCACTAAACTGGCCACGCCGCATACGTTACGGCATTCATTCGCCACGCATTTACTGGAAGCGGGCTATGACATCCGCACAGTGCAGGCGTTGTTGGGGCATTCGGATGTCAGCACGACCATGATTTACACCCATGTGCTGAACAAGGGCGGGCTGGGTGTGGTGAGCCCGTTGGACCAATTGCTTTGAGTTAAGGATAAGTGATTATGAATACGTTTTTCGGTACAAAACGACTGCGCGTCCTTCACCCTCTGGGGCGCAAATAAGGACGGGCAGTCGTAGCCCTAAATCTTTTGGGTATGCGCTTAATATGGCTTTTTTATTCTGCCGCCAATGCGGCCACCGGATCGAGGCGGGCGGCTTTGCGGGCGGGCAAATAGCCAAACAACAAACCGGTGCAGAACGCACAGGAAAACGCCATGATTGCCGGTAGCGGGGAAAATATGACCGCCATGCCGAGGTGCCGCAAGCCGCTTCCGGCCGCATACCCCAGCACCACGCCAATCAGCCCGCCCAGTGTGCAGACCACCGCCGCTTCGGTGTTGAATTGCAGCAAAATATCGCGGCGGCGGGCACCGGTGGCGATGCGTATGCCAATTTCGCGGGTGCGTTCGGTGACGTTGACCAGCATGATGTTCATTACGCCGATGCCGCCTACCAGCAACGAAATCGCCGCGACAATGCCTAGCATCAGGGTAAATGTGTTTTGGGTTTCGGTGACGGTTGCCAGAATCGATGCCATATTGCGTATCCTAAAATCCTCAGTTTGATGCCGGTCGAGCAACAAATCGGTGATCGCCTGCTGGGTGTCATCTATTTGCCCGACATCACGAACCTTCACCGTTATGCCGCCTAGGTAATTCTGGCCGAACAGGCGGACTAGGCCTGTGGTGAGCGGCACGAACACTGCGTCATCACGGTCATTGCCCATTGTGTCCGCGCCTTTGGAGGTCATCACGCCAATCACTTCAAACGGGATGCTGCCAACCAGCACATAGCGGCCCAATGGATCGCTGCCATCGGGAAACAGCAGCTGTCTGACCGATTGCCCCAGCACCAGCACGGGCGCATAGCGACGCATGTCACGGTCATCGAAAAAATCACCTTCCGCAACCGGCCATTCGCGCACTTGGGTCATGCTCGGCGCAACCCCCTGGATGCTGGTGGCGTAGTCGATATTGCCGTAACGCACGGTCATGCGGGCATTGCGTTCGGGTGATGCCCATTCGACATTGTCCAGTTCAGTAATGGCCTCGGCATCGCCCGGAATTAAGGTTGCGACGTCGGAACTGCCGCGCAGGCCCGGGGCGCCGGGGCGGATCGACAAGATGTTGGTGCCCATCGCCCGCATCTGGTCCAGCACTTGTTCCTGGCTGCCTTGCCCGACCGCGAGCATGGCGACCACTGCCGCGACGCCGATGACGATGCCCAACAAGGTCAGCGCGGTGCGGAACAGATTGGCCTGCAACGAGCGCATTGCGGTTTTGGCGGCCTCAAGCAATTCAGCCACTAAACCAGCCGCGCCGATGCCCCGATGCCGGGCGGGTGGCAATGGCTGGCCGCCGCGCCTTTCACCGTTATCACTGACGATTTTGCCGTCGCAAATGCTGATGACCCGCTGGGCATGGGCCGCGACTTTTTCATCGTGGGTAATCAATAAGATAGTGCGGCCTTCGCGGTGCAGTCCGCTGAGCAGCGCCATCACTTCCTCGCCGCTTTGGCTATCGAGCGCTCCGGTCGGCTCGTCAGCCAGGATCACCGGCGGGTCGTTCATCAGGGCGCGGGCAATGGCGACCCGCTGTTGCTGGCCGCCGGAAAGTTGCATGGGCTTGCTGTCACCCCGGTTTTCCAGCCCCAAACGCGCCAGCAATTGGAGCGCCCGACTGTGCCGTTCGGGCTTCGACAAGCCCGCATACAATGCGGGGATTTCGATGTTTTCCGCTGCCGTGGCATTGTTGAGCAGGTTATAGCGCTGGAACACAAAACCGAAGGTTTCACGGCGCAAAGCCGCCAATTGGTCGGCATCGAGCGCGGCCACATCTTGGCCCTGCACTTGGTAGTTGCCGTGGTTTGCTTTGTCGAGACAGCCAATCAGGTTCATCAAGGTCGATTTCCCTGAGCCGGACTGGCCGATAATCGCCACGAATTCACCCGGCCAAATGGTCAGGGAAACGTCGTCCAATGCTTTAACCACTGTTTCACCGCTAGGGTAGTGGCGCCGGATGTTGCTAAGCCTTAGCAAGGGCGTAGTGGCAGAACTCATAGTCGTGGCACTCCCGCCATCGGGTAACCTTTGTCTTTCTTTTTGCCGCCATCTTCCATGCGCCCTAGTGCCTGGAGTTTTGCGCCAACCGCCACGCCATCGCGGATTTCGGCAAAGCGCCGTGTCCGCAAGCCGATATGCACGGTTTTTTCTTGTACGCCTTGGGAGGTCACTTCTTTGACACGGTAAGCCGCACCGCTTTGGCTACCGTCATAGACCGGCGTCCCTAATGCGGCAATTGGCACCAGCGGCACACGCTCCGCCTTGCCCAGCACGAAAAACATTTGTGTGCTCATGCCGGTCATCAGTTGCCGGTCGTGGTTATCGACATCGACCAGCACATCGTAAAGGACGACATTGTTGATGACCTGTGGGGTCGGCAATATTTGCCGGACTTTTGCCTGCCAGCGCCGCTCGCCTGAACCTAGTGTCGAGAAATACACCGGTAAGTCGGGTTTAAGGCGCATCACGTCAGCTTCGGCAACTTGCGCCCGCACCGTTAGGGTGTCGAGCTTGGCCAGCTGCAAAATCGTCGGGGTTTGCTGGTTGGCGTTAAGGGTTTGGCCTTCACGGGCTTTTTGGTCAACTACTGTGCTATCCATTGACGCGTAAATTTTGGTGTAACCGAGATTGGTCTTGTCGCCACTCAGGGTTGACTGCACTTGCTCAATTTGTGCCTGTATTGAGGCGGCGGTCGCCACGGCTTTTTTCAGGATGAACTCGCTGTTCTGATAATCTTGACGGCTGATGCCGTTGCTGGGCAACAGCTCGTGGTTGCGTGCAAATTGTTGGCGGGCAAACATGACCTCCGCTTGCTGGCCAAGCAATTGCGCTTCCAAGTTCTTGATATTGGCTTCGTCGGCCTGCACCCTGGCCGCATAAATTCGGGGGTCAATCTGTGCCAGCAATTGCCCCGCGCTGACGTTATCGCCGATTTGCACGTAAATCCTCTGCAATTGGCCGGTGACCTGGGCACCGACATCGACAAACTCTTTCGGCTCCAGTTTGCCTTGGGCGGTGACGTTTTCCTCAATGTCGCCCAGCGTCACGGTGACGATGTTTTTGTCTTCACTTTGTGGTTTTTCCGGTTGCAGCCACTGGTAACCGGCAAACCCGCCGACCAGCAGAAGCGGCAACACAAGCCACGGCAAACGGTTAGCGACAGTTGGATTAGCCATAGGAGACACAGGGTGGTTTGGTTGCAATAGTTTCGACAAAAGGAAAGTGCGTTTTTTGAGCTGGCAATTTAACGCAGGGTGGCGGGTTAAGCCGCTCATGGTTCGACAAGCCCACCACAAACGGCTAACTTACAGGTAGTTGGTAAACATTCATTCAAATGCTTGGTAGTGGGTTAAATGGGGTGGTTGGAGTGCAAGCCTTGGCTTGTACTGGGGCAAGCTAAGGTTTGCATTCCAGCTTATCAACGTGCCGCTACAGATTTAACCCACCACCCCAATGTTTAAGTGACAGTGGCGTCAAAAAACATGTTTTTTGATTCCAAAATACCATTACCCTTTTTACCAGCACCCACTTGCACAACCTTTAATGGGCAGCATAAATCCAACATACGGTTTTTTAAAACCTCACGAATAAAAAAGGCATCCAGCGGATGCCTTTTGTTAACCTTAAAAACTGACAATCAATCGTAATGGTAGTGCTTACGCAATGGTTTGACCACTTCCCAATGGCTATCCAGCCCTTGGTGGAACATCACGAGGTCGCCCGGAACGATGCGCACAGGTTCGCCGCCCGCTGGGGTTACGATAATTTCGCCTTCCAGCACATAGGCCGTTTCGGTCTCGTCAAAATCAATCGGAAAAGTGGATATTTCTTTTTCCCAGATAGGCCAGCTAGCAACCCCCAATTCTTCAAGGCGTTCTTGGCTAGGGTTATGTTCAATGGTGATTTGGCTCATAGTTTCCTGTGCGTTGGTAATTTATAAGGTTTTGATTCTAGCATTTTTGGCCGTGTGCCGCCACGCGGGTGCTTAAAACATAAGCGGGGCTACCGTTTATGGCAGCGGTTAACTTGGGCGGTTGTTGCAGTGGTATGCTGCTGGTTTACCCTTCAAGGGATGCCAGCTGCTCAGATTTAACCCTATTTTGAACACGTTTTCAGGCTAAGTTTTCAGCGCTGTCGAGTTCCGTTAAAAATTGGCCAACCCAAAGTTCAACGCGCGGCAAACAACTATCCAGCGAAGCCTGCTTTTCTGGGATGCCAAAAAAGTCGGGTTCGTGCAGGTAAGGGTTGGTGATTCTGCCGACATCTAGGGCGTCGTGGCTAAGATCGACAATGCGCCCGCCGATAAGGTTGTATTGGTGCTCGTAGTGGCCGCGGATCAACCCGCCAAACACACGGTTCATGAACAGGCTGCCGTACTTGCATGAGCCGGAAAGGTCGGTGGGCGGCGGGACATGCCGCTCGGCGGCCTGCTCGCACCATTTGCGGAACACAAACATTTTGGCCAGCGCAAAACGTTCGTAGGAATAAGCCCGTTGCGCCTTTCGGTCCACCGTCCAATCGGTCATTGTTGTTGTCCTTGCAAATGGCCATAAGCCGGAAAAGTCTGCAAACGGCTGTCTTCCAGCGGTTTGCCGATGGTGAAATGGTACAAACTTTGGAACGCGTCATCCTTAATGCCCAAAATTTCATGTACGCTGTCATCAAAATAGCAGCCAATGCCGGTGCCGCGGACCCCGGCGGCTTCGGCTTCCAAATACAGCACTTGCCCAATCAGCCCGCATTCCCAAAACAACCGCCGATACTGCCAGGGCTCGGCCTTGATAACCGCCCCAAATTCGGCAACCATCGCCAAGCTGAACGCGCTGTCACTGGCAATCGGCTGGTGGCACGAGAGGGTTTTGGCAATTGTTCTCAAATCGCCGTCATATAAATGATAAAACGGCAGCGATTCATGGCGTTGTTGCCAGCCGAACAGCGGGCTTGTCGCGGCTTGTAACGGTTTTAAGGCCACCCCGTCGCGCAGCAAGGCATAAAGGCCGGACGCCAAACCTTCGACCCGATGCACGAAGATGAACAAATGTACTTTAGGCGCCGATTGCCAGAACTCAAATGCAGCGGTGCTTGGCAATACGGCGCTGAGCATCCGGTAAAAATCGGCGCTTGGCAAAGACGGCATTTTGCCATCGAATTGTTGTGCGCTACGGCGTTGGCGGATGATTTGCGCCGCGCCACGTTGGCAAGCCGATGGTAATGGCAGCTGGGGTGCGGTTTGCCAAGGCGCTGGTTGGGTGTGCGGTTTGTGGGCGGCGTCGGCAACTTCGTCTATCACCGGCCAATGGTATAAATGGTAGGCCCGTAAGCTGTCCGCCTTGCCAGACCATATTGCCGAGGGCAGCAGCGCCAATAATGTTTGGTAGGACGCAGGCGCGGGGTCTGCCGTGCGGATGCGGCACAACACGTCGGGCGCTTCATGTTCGTGTTTTTTAAAATCGTCGTGCCGTTCCACGCCGAGCAGCGCGGCGATTTCAACATCGGCAAGCTCAGTCAAAATGTCCACCGACCAGCCCAAAGTCGCAGCGGCATAACGTAGCGCCCCCAACGCGTGGCCTATATCATGTTGGCAATAACGGTACGCCCGCTCGCCATATTTCCACGCTTCCCGCCAATGCACGGACGACAACCCGACAAACAGCCCGGATTCAACAGCCGTTTCGGTAAATTGGCAGCGCTGTTCAAGGCTGTGGTCGTGGCTGATGTAGTGATGGACGCCGGACGGGATAAAATCTTGTCCGGTGCTGATTAAGTAAGCTTCCGTCGGATGCAGATTGCCGCTGGACGGGTTGCAGCGCAACGCCCAACGGCTAGGGCCGAATTGTTTCCATGCCGATAACCCAAACGCCAATTCCAGCAGCAGACCTATGTTGGCACTGTCCAGTGGTTGTGGCGCAATGGCCTGCGGCTGGTCGAGACCGGTGAACCGCACCGGCAAATCCCGCCCCGGCTTTGGCAACGACAACACTGCACAACCAGAAAACCGCCGGAACGGGTCGGGCTGGTCTTCCCAGTCGATGGTTTCTGGCCCTTTGGCGTAGCGCTGTAGGGTGTGTTTGGTGCGTTGGTGGTAGCTTAAGAGGGGCGGGGCGTCGGGGTTCATCAAATCACCATTTCTGTGTAGGGGTTACCGCGTTAGATTGTAGGCCAGAACACCTTCACGTCAGTTCACTAACTTTGGTTCCACCATCAAATCCTCCACCCAACAACCAACCGGGTTACCCAGATTCATCTCCTTGTCCTCAAAGCGCACCAAATATACGCTGCGTTCCGGTTGCTCTTCAATATGCCCTATTAGTGTGATTACGCCGCGTGCGCCCAATTCGGCCAATATTTCACCTTCGCTACCGCCAGGGATGGAACCATCGTCGGTCAGCGTGGCGGCGGCATAGACAATGTCGCCTATATCCAAATCTTCTACTCTCATCTTTTCTCCTCATTAGCGCGGATGGTTTTGTAGGAAACCCGACAAAACGGGGTTGTTTGTTTGTTTGTCAGTTTTGCAACACGGGTAAAATGGTTAATTATATTTCCTAATCAATGGCTTATAAAATATATCCAGTCTGGCACACAGGTTGCATTATTTGATTACAAGAACGATGCCAACAATTCAGGAGACTCTTGTGATTACCTTAACAGAAAAAGCTATTAACGCTGTCGGCCGCTTTATCGCCAGTTCGGAAACACCCTCGGCCGGTCTTCGTATCGAAGTCACAGACGGGGGCTGTTCGGGCTACCAGTATGGGTTGAAGCTAGAGACCGATAACACGCCGGATGACACGGTGATTGATTGTGGCAGCGTAAAAGTGTTTGTCGATCCGGTCAGTATGCCGATGCTAGATGGCATGAATATCGACTTTTTGGACAGCATTGACGGCTCAGGGTTTAAGTTCACCAACCCCAATGCGGCGAAAAGTTGCGCATGCGGTTCTTCGTTCAATCCTAACCCTAGCGGGACTGGAACCAAAACCTGTTCGTAATCCGTAGGGTGGGCATCGCTGTTTTGCCCACCGAAACCCAATATAAAGGTGGGCAGAACAGCGGCCCACCCTATCCTATCCTATCCTATCCTATCCGAGGAACCAGCCATGTGGGACTATTCAGACAAAGTAAAAGAACATTTTTTTAACCCGAAAAACGCCGGTGCAGTGGTTGATGCTAATGCCACGGGCGAAGTCGGCTCCATCAGTTGCGGCGATGCCTTGCGCCTGACCTTAAAAGTTGATGACGAAAGCGAAGTGATCCTTGATGCCGGCTTCCAAACTTTTGGTTGCGGATCGGCGATTGCGTCGTCTTCCGTGCTGACCGAAATTATCAAAGGCATGACCTTGGATGAAGCGTTAAAAGTGACCAACCAAGATATTGCCGACCATCTCGAAGGCTTGCCGCCCGAAAAAATGCATTGTTCGGTGATGGGGCGCGAAGCCTTGCAAGCGGCAATCGCCAATTATCGCGGCGAAGAATGGGTGGACGACCATGAAGAAGGCGCGTTGATTTGCAAATGCTTTGCGATTGATGCCGTAATGATTGAAGAAATGGTTTGGGCGAACAAGTTGCGCACCGTTGAAGATGTCACCAACTTCACTAAAGCCGGTGGCGGTTGTGCGTCATGCCATGAAGACATCGAAGCCATTCTGGAAAAAGTGTTGGCGGAAAAGGGCGAGAAATTTGACCCTGAAGCAGCCCCTGCTGTTGCTAAGCCTGCCGTTGCCGAAACAAAAGCACCATTGACCAATTTGCAACGCATCAAAAAAATTGAGGAAGTGCTGGAATCTCTGCGGCCTTCGCTAATGGCGGACGGTGGGGATGTCGAGCTGGTCGAAGTCATCGGCAACACGGCTTACGTCAATATGACCGGTGCGTGCAACGGTTGCCAAATGGCGGCAATGACGGTTGCAGGCATCCAACAACGGTTGATGGAAGTGATGGGCGAGTTCATCAAAGTTGTGCCCGCCTCCGAAATGTCCAAACTTGTGAACATTGCATAGGAACGCTGCCATGACCGACATTTATTTGGACAACAATGCCACCACTAAGGTGGATAGGGCGGTGGTCGATGTGATGATCCCGTATTTCCTGGAGCAATACGGCAACCCGTCGTCGATACACAAATTTGCCGACGGTGTCGCCAAGGGCATCAAAAATGCGCGGCAACAAGTGCAGAACCTGATTGGCTGCGAGCATGATTCGGAAATCATTTTCACGTCCTGCGGCACCGAATCGAATTCCACGGCGATTCTGTCCGCCATCAAAGCCCAGCCGAACAAAAAGGAAATCATCACCACCACCGTGGAGCATCCGGCGATTTTAAGCCTGTGCGAAGCCTTGGAAAAAGACGGCTACACGATACACCGTATGCCAGTGGACAAAGCCGGACGGTTGAACTTGGAAGGCTATAAAAAATTGCTGTCCGACCAAGTGGCGGTGGTCTCGGTGATGTGGGCGAACAACGAAACCGGCACGATTTTCCCTGTGGAAGAAATGGCGCAACTGGCGCACGATGCGGGCGTTATGTTCCACACCGATGCCGTGCAAGCGGTCGGCAAAATCCCGATGATGTTGCAGGACACCAAAATTGACATGCTGTCGCTATCGGGACACAAACTGCACGCCCCGAAAGGCATCGGCGTGTTGTACTTGCGCCGTGGCACCCGTTACCGCCCGTTATTGCGTGGCGGCCATCAAGAACGTGGACGCCGTGCGGGTACGGAAAACACCGCATCCATCGTCGGTTTGGGCAAAGCCTGCGAGCTGGCTTTGGAGCATATCGAATACGAAAACACCCACGTCAAAGCCATGCGCGACCGATTGGAGCGGGGCATCACCGAACAAATCCCGCATTGTTTCGTCACGGGCGATATGTACAACCGCTTGCCGAACACCACGGACATCGCGTTTGAATACATCGAAGGCGAGGCGATTTTGATGCTGCTGAACAAGGCGGGCATTGCGGCTTCCAGCGGTTCGGCGTGTACGTCAGGTTCGCTGGAGCCCTCGCACGTCATGCGGGCGATGGACATCCCTTACACCGCCGCACATGGCACGATACGGTTCTCGTTCTCGCGTTATAACACCATGCACGAAGTGGATGAGGTGTTGAAAGTGATGCCAGGTGTGGTGGCGACTTTGCGGAAATTGTCACCGTATTGGGATAGCGTTAGCAATGTCCCTGTCAGCAATCCTGAACAGGCGTTTAAACCAACTTATGCTTGATTGATTGGCGCACAAACCCCAGTTTGTGCGCCGAAACGCCGCTTGGGTTTGTCATATCAGCTGGCTGGCTTAACCCCAAGCCGTAAGAAACAGCTTGTTTTACAATTGGTTGGAGACGGGCGGCCTTGATGCCATAAAACATCAAGGCAAAATTGGCATTAATGCTGGCAACCGGCTCCATGAATATGGCCATGCGTTATTTCGTCTTGGCTAGCAGGTCTCACTTCAATAACCTCCACGTCAAACGTCAGTGGCACACCGGCTAAAGGGTGGTTGCCGTCAATGGTGATTTCATCGCCGTCTATCGCGACAATGGTTACAACGCCAGGTCCTTCGCTGACGTCGGCATGAAACTGCATGCCCACTTCCAATACATCAATGCCTTCAAACATTTCGCGGGCAATGACTTGCAAACGGTCTTCCATATATTCGCCATAAGCCTCTGCGGCAGCGATACGCACGTTGAACTGCTCACCGGCGGCTTTGCCATGCAGCGCTTGTTCCAGGCCGGAAATGATGTTGCCGTTGCCGTGCAAATACACTAACGGTTCATTGCCAACAGAACTGTCAATCACCTCGCCTTCATCATTGGTCAGTGTATAGTGGATAGAAACAGCCATATTATCTGCTACTTGCATGGGTAAAACCTTCTGTGTGATAAAAAAGCCAACTATGATATAGATTTACTGCGCCCTTGTCTGGAAAATACTGCATTTATGCTGGAATCAGCGCCTATTTTTTTATAGGCGCTTAGGTGGATGGTTTTTGGCGGGATGGGCAATGTGCCAATCAGGGCTTACCGGTTGAAATTGGTTATATTTTCACCACAATAATGGCCGACTTACGATTGCGTTAAGGTTGCTTATAATATGCTTTGGAATGGCGAAAGCCCAGGAATAGAAAAGTGAGAGCTACGCCATTTCGCGATGCCTTGCAGGTTTTCTCCGCTACACTACGAAAACCCGTCCGGTGCTACGGCTTCAGGGGGTTAAAAATCTTCATTTCGCTATCGCCCCGTTCCCAAGATTTTCAGCGGCGGAAGCAACATAAACCGATGGCCTTGCTGATGGGGAAGCCTGACGGCATCCTGGCCGTTCAAGGGCTGGGGAGAGCCTGTAGTCAATTTGTTTATAGGGTCTTGCCATTTTAGAGGCCAACCACTTCCCTATTACTTCTGGCGCCAAATATCGCCGTGCCGATTCTGACTAGGGTCGACCCTTCGGCAATAGCCGCCTGTAAATCATCGGACATGCCGAACGAGAAGGTGTCCAGCGCCGGGTTATTGAGCGCCATAACCGCTTGATAAAGGGTTTTATAAGGTTGCCGCTGTAACTCAAAATCGGTTTGAGGGGCAGGTATCGCCATCACGCCGCGCAGCTTCAGGTTAGGTAACTGGCTGACTTCCCCGCATAAAGCCGCTAATTGCCCCAGCATAACCCCTGATTTGCTGCCTTCCTCGCTGATATTGATTTGCAGGCAAATGTTTAGTGGCCCGTTACTGCCGCCACGTTGTTCGCTCAGCCGTTTGGCAATCTTTAAGCTGTCCACGCTATGCACCCAGGCAAAATGCTTGGCAATGGCTTTGGTTTTATTGGCTTGGATAGGGCCGATAAAATGCCAGGTGATGTCAAAAGCGCCCAGCGCTTGTTGTTTGGCCAATGCTTCTTGCACATAATTTTCGCCAAAATGCCGTTGCCCTGCCTGATAGGCGGCGGCAATGGCTTCAGGCGGCTTGGTTTTGCTGACGGCCAGCAATAAGACGGAATGGGGGGGGCGGTTGGCGGCCTGTTCGGCTTGGCTTATTTGGGCGCGGACTTGGTTGAGGTTGGCGGTGATTATCATAAACATCATGAAATGAAGAGGATGGCAATCGGCTATTAGACAATAACGGCACTAAAAAACAAAGTCCCAAGTTATGGCATAAATGCCCCGCTATGGCTACACTTGGCAGGTGTCCTGAATGCGTCATGACAGGCGCAGTGGTGTAACTGGCGCATTATTACTTTATTTGACGGGAAATTATTATGGATATTACTGAGTTATTGGCTTTTTCGGTTAAAAATAACGCCTCGGATTTGCATTTGTCGGCGGGTTTGCCGCCGATGATCCGGGTTGATGGCGATATTCGCCGGATCAATGTGCCTGCCCTTGATCATAAAGAAGTCCATGCGCTGATTTATGACATCATGAACGATAAGCAGCGCCGTGATTATGAAGAGTTTCTGGAAACCGATTTCTCCTTTGAATTGCCAGGGGTGGCGCGGTTCCGTGTCAATGCCTTTAATCAGGAGCGCGGCGCGGCCGGGGTGTTCAGAACCATTCCATCCAAAGTGCTGACGTTGGAAGACTTGCATGCGCCGAAGTTTTTTGAAGAGTTGTGTAAAAAACCGCGCGGCCTAGTTTTGGTCACAGGGCCTACCGGTTCCGGCAAGTCAACGACGCTGGCGGCGATGATCGACTTTATCAACAACAATGACTATGCGCACATCCTTACCGTTGAAGACCCTATCGAATTTGTCCACGAAAGCCAAAAATGCTTGATAAACCAGCGCGAGGTGCACCGTGACACGCATGGTTTTAATGAGGCGCTGCGCTCGGCATTGCGGGAGGATCCGGACATTATTTTGGTGGGTGAAATGCGGGATTTGGAAACTATCCGTCTGGCATTGACCGCCGCCGAAACGGGCCATCTTGTCTTCGGCACCTTGCACACCACCTCCGCTGCAAAAACCATAGACCGTATCATCGACGTGTTCCCGGCGGCAGAAAAAGATATGATCCGTTCGATGCTATCGGAATCGCTGCAAGCGGTCATTTCCCAAACCTTGTTGAAACGGGTTGGCGGTGGCCGTGTTGCCGCCCATGAAATCATGGTGGGTACGTCGGCCATCAAAAATTTGATCCGTGAGGCGAAAGTGGCGCAAATGTATTCCGCCATCCAAACGGGGCGCAGGGACGGCATGCAGACCTTGGATCAAAACTTAAGGGAGCTGGTTGACAGGGGGCTTGTCAACTCAAAAGTGGCTATGGTTAAAGCAGTCAATAAAGAAATTTTCATGTAGGAAGGGGATAACAGATGGATTTTAAAGCGCTACTGGCACTAATGGTGCAAAAAAAGGCGTCCGATTTGTTTATAACAGCCGGACGGGCACCTACCTTAAAAATTGATGGTTCCTTGGTTGAGGTTTCAAAAAATCCGCTGACGGCGGAACAAGCGTTGAAAATAGTGCTAAGCATTATGACCCAACGGCAAATAGATGAATTTGAAAATACCAAAGAGTGCCAGTTTGCTCTGAGTATCCATGAGGTCGGGCGCTTCCGGGTGAGCGCTTTTACCCAACGTGACTCGGCTGGCATGGTCTTGCGCCGGATTGAAAGCAAGATACCCGATCCTGACGGTTTGCATTTGCCGCCCATATTAAAAAGCCTGATTATGGAAAAACGGGGGCTAATCATTTTTGTGGGCGGGACGGGCACGGGAAAGTCAACCTCATTGGCGGCGCTTATTGGATACCGTAATAAAAACAGTAGCGGGCATATCATCAGCATTGAGGATCCGATAGAGTTCCAACATAGCCATGAAGGCTGCATCATCACCCAGCGTGAAGTCGGCATTGACACTGAATCTTATGATGTGGCGCTAAAAAACACCCTGCGCCAGGCGCCTGACGTTATCCTGATTGGTGAAACAAGATCCCGGGAAACCATGCAGAATGCCATTACTTTTGCCGAAACCGGACACTTATGCGTGACCACCTTGCATGCAAACAATGCAAACCAGGCATTAGACCGGATTTTGCATTTTTTTCCTGACGAGATGCGTGACCAGCTGCTGATGGATTTGTCACTGAACCTACGGGGCATCGTTGCCCAGCAGTTGATTAAACGCGCTGATGGTGCCGGGCGTTATCCGGCCATTGAAGTTTTACTTAACACACCCTTGGCGAAGGATTACATCCGTAAGGGGGAAATCCATAAGTTAAAAGAGTTGATGAAGGATTCCAGGGAGCAGGGCATGCAGACATTCGACCAAGCGCTTTATGATTTGTATAGGGACGGTAAAATCAGTTATGAAGACGCGCTCAATTCAGCCGATTCAAAGAACGAAGTCCGCTTGATGATTAAATTAGGTGCAGAAAACCCCGGTGTTTTCAGTAAGGATGATATGGCATTGTCATTGCCTGATGATGGTCACGACAACGGGTTGATGTTCTGAGAACTTGTTGAATGTGGCGGCGGGCAGTTTTACGGGGCAATTGGGCCGGTTCTGATAAGAATGCACCGCCACGTATCAGACTGGCAGTGATAAAATACGGCCATTAATTCCATTGCCCGTCCATTGAGGTTTTATGAACACACCGCAAGCGCTTTACGAATCATCCCTGTCATCTTTAAAACTGCTTGCCCGTGGCAAAGTGCGTGATATTTATGATATTGACGGGGAAACTATGCTTATAGTCACTACTGACAGGTTGTCAGCTTTTGATGTGATTTTGCCGGATCCGATTCCCGGCAAAGGGCGGGTATTGACCCAGGTGTCCAATTTTTGGTTTGCCAAGCTGCAACATATCATCCCCAACCATTTGGCCGCCATGACGCTCGAACAGGTTTTGCCCGACCCTGTTGAACGCGCACAGGTTGAAGGCCGTGCGGTTGTCGTTAAAAAACTGCGGCCACTGCCGGTTGAGGCTATTGTCCGTGGCTATCTGATTGGTTCTGGGTGGAAAGACTACCAGGCTTCAGGGGCGGTGTGCGGCATCCCATTGCCTGCGGGGTTACAACAAGCCCAGCAATTGCCGGAACCCATTTACACGCCATCGACCAAAGCGGGTGTCGACCAGCACGATGAAAATATCCCCTTTGAAAAATCCGTCGAGCTGATGGGGCAGGACATTGCCGGGCAAGTGCGGGAGGCCAGTTTGCGCCTGTATAAAGAAGCCGCCAGCTACGCTAAAGAGCAGGGCATTATTATTGCTGACACTAAATTTGAATTCGGGCTGGATAAGGAGGGCGTGTTATACCTGATTGACGAAGCGTTAACGCCCGATTCGTCCAGATTCTGGCCGGCCGACCAATACCAGGTTGGCATTAGCCCGCCGAGCTTTGACAAGCAATATGTGCGTGATTATTTGGAAACATTGGCTTGGGACAAAACCGCCCCAGGGCCGTCGTTACCGATAGACGTTGCCGAGTTTTGCGCGGCAAAATACCGTGAGGCGGAAGTTAGGTTGACGCATGGCTGAAGAAGGGGTTGTCAGCTAATCTAAGCCCCTCTAGCCGCAATTGTCGCGGCTAGAGAGGTAAATTATCTGCGCCCCAGCACCTGTTTAGCTTCATTCCAGAACGCATCCAGTTCAGCCAGTTCACAGTCGAGCAGCTCCCGCCCCGACAGCGCCACTTGTTGTTCAATATACCGGAACCGCTTAGAGAATTTCTGTGTGCTTTCTTTAAGCGCAATCTCAGGATTGACTTTTAAATGGCGTGCCAGATTGACGACAACCAGCAACAAATCGCCGATTTCTTCTTGGATATGGGCTTGATCGCCCGACTCAAAAGCCTCTTTCACCTCGTCCAATTCCTCATGCACTTTGGCAAAAACCGGCGCGACTTCGGGCCAGTCAAAACCATGATGGGCGGCACGGTCTTGGATTTTTTCACATGCCATCAATGCCGGTAAACTGCTGGCGACACCGGCCAAAACGCTGGCCTGTGCAGTCGCCTTGTTTTTCTCTTGGCGTTCGTCGGCCTTGGCTTGCTCCCACGCTTGCTGGCGTTCGGCATCGCTGTTAAAAACAGTGTCGGCAAAGACGTGGGGATGCCTGCGGATGAGTTTGTCACAAATGCTTTCCGCCACTTGTTCAAAATTAAACAAGCCTTGTTCGTTGGCAATCTGCGAATGAAACACCACTTGTAACAGCACGTCACCGAGTTCGGTGCGCAAATCATCCACATCATTGCGCTCAATCGCATCAATCACTTCGTAGGCTTCTTCGATAAGATACGGTGTCAAACTGGCGAAATCTTGTTTGACATCCCAGGGACAGCCCTGTTCTGGGTGGCGCAGACGCGCCATAAGGTCGAGTAGCTGTTGGGTGTTTTTCAACATGGATGAGGCCGCGCGTTAAAATCAATCAGTTAAAATGAATAGCCGAAATTTTCATGGAAGCGTTGCTTAAACTGCGCCATATCAAAGCTATGGTTTTGGGTGCCATGATGCTCAATTTTGATTGCGCCCATTAACGAAGCAATGCGTCCGGTCGTGTCCCAATCAAACTCGTTCATTAAGCCATACAGCAAGCCGGCGCGATAAGCATCGCCGCAGCCGGTGGGGTCTTGTACGGCATTGGGTTTTGCGGCCGGAATGTCGATGCACCGCCCCTGCGTGTAGATTTTTGAGCCCTGACCGCCAAAGGTGATAATTAGGGCTTCAACGCGTTCCGCCAATTCATCTAAAGATAAGCCTGTCCGGTCTTGCATGAGTTCGGATTCATAGTCATTTAAGGTCATCCAAGCCGCTTGGTCGATAAACTTAAGCAATTCCGCGCCATTGAACATCGGCATCCCTTGGCCGGGGTCAAAAATAAACGGGATGTCCAATTCAGCAAACTGTTCGGCATGTAGCTGCATACCCTCCTTGCCGTCCGGTGAAACGATACCGATGCTGATGTCGCTGACGGTAGGGATGGCGTTCAAATGGGAAAAGCTCATCGCACCAGGATGGAACGCGGTGATTTGATTCGCTTCTTCATCGGTGGTGATGTAAGCCTGACCGGTGTAATGGTTGTCCATCACATGGATAAACTCGCTGGACAAGCCATTCTGGCTCAACCATTGGCTGTAAGGTTCAAAGTCATGCCCGACCACCGCCATGATTAACGGATCTTCGCCCAACAGGTTCAGGTTGTAGGCGATATTGCCGGCGCAACCGCCGTATTCGCGGCGCATGACCGGCACTAAAAAAGATACGTTCAGGATGTGTACTTTTTCTGGCAGGATATGATGTTTAAATTTATCGTGGAACACCATGATGGTGTCATAAGCCATAGAACCGCAGATTAATGCACTCATTAGATATAATCCTTGTTAAATTAAGATTGCTGCCCAAGTGATGGCGGCCCAAGTCAGCGACATCATCACGGCGGCAGAACCGATGTCTTTAGCGCGGCCAGATAGCTCGTGATGTTCAAATCCGACCCTGTCGACGACCGCTTCGACCGCCGTATTTAATAATTCGACCAGCATGACCAACACGATGCTGCCTATTAGCAGCAATTTTTCAATGGCTGTCTCGCCTAGCCACAGTGCCAACGGCGTTGCCACTACAAATAAAACCACTTCCTGACGGAAAGCTTCTTCGTGTTCCCAAGTTGCTTTTAAGCCCGCAGCGGAGAAAAAGCACGCATTAACCAGGCGTTTAAAGCCTTTTGCATTTTGATTGGCCATGTTTGTTTTGTTATACGTTGTCGATTATAAAAAATAGTTATTGGGTGATCATTTGTTGATAAGCATCGCTATCCATTAGCTTATCAAGCTCAGACATATCCTCGGCTTTAATACAAAAAAGCCACGCCTCATAAGGGTTGTCGTTAAGCTGTTCAGGTTCGTCCGCCACTGCTTCATTGATGGCAATAACCTCGCCGCTTACAGGGCTGAATAAGTCCGAGGCGGTCTTAACCGATTCCACGACCGCGCATTGCTCTTGTGCCGCAACTTTGCGCCCTACTGCGGGTAGCTCGATATAAACTAGATCCCCCAATTCTTGCTGGGCAAAATCAGTGATGCCAACCCGGATGATATTATCATCTTCAAGTTGCGCCCATTCATGGGAAGTAGCGTAGTGTAGATTTTTCGGCAAATCGCTCATGTTAATTTCTCATCGTAATAATTGTTAGTCACTTAGTGCAGTGGATAGCTTCCTGGCAACTCCAACCCCATGGCTAGTGTCCGTTAGCGTTATGCCGTATCCGTTGCGTTTCTTGCCGTTGTTCCTGATAGCCCGCCAAAATCATGTGGTTTGTCAACCACCCGCCGACATTGAACAACAACACTTTTACCGATAGAATGCTTCCATATATTAACAAACATTGATAATCCATGCCTGAGATACTGATTTACACCACGACTATTTGCCCTTATTGCATTATGGCCAAGCGTTTGCTGGACAAAAAAGGGGCTTCTTATACAGAAATTAATGTTGATGCCAAACCTGGGTTAAGGGAAGAGATGATGCAAAAAACCAAACGCCGTACCGTGCCACAAATTTATATTGGCGATTTTCATGTGGGCGGGTTTGATGATTTGCATGCCTTGGAACAACAAAAAAAATTGGATTCCTTAATCGCAAGTTAACGGTTTGACCGATGCCTATGCCTTGTCCCCCTTCCCCCTGCGTTAGGAACTGCTGTCTAGATACGGATGATGTTTGCCTCGGTTGTTTTCGGACGCTGACAGAAATTAAGCGCTGGACTGAGGTTGATGACGAAACCCGCGAGCAATTTATCAAAAATGCCCAAGACCGGCGAGACGCCAGGGTTTGCCAAGACAGATCGTGAGCGCACCATCTGGGAGTTTTCCGCCCGTCCTTCGACAGGCTTCACCACAGGGATGGGCTAAGGACAGGCGCACGGTCCCTAGACAGCCCCTGTGGTGGGAAATTTGCTATGTTGCAGGCTTGCTTGGGTACGGTGGTGCTTGTCCGATATGCCAGTGCCCGTCATGCCGGACGTGGCCGGCCTAAAAAACGGTCGCGTCGACGGGCTACTGCCGTTTGCGCGTCCTCTCAAGGACATTAAGTTACGACAAGACGGGGATGATTAATAGCGGCTATTGATGACACCCAAGCATCCCTTCGTATCAATAATTTTTTGGCGTTTTGGGTTCGATCAGCAAAAAAATGTATTGGCTAGTTCTTGGGTATGTGTCTGGGTTGAATGCTTACGTAATTTCGTCGATTTCATTCTTGACTGATTTCGCGGCACCAGTGCCACCGCTTTGGTGATGCCGGCACTGGAGTTCACGAAGCCGCAGAGCGGCCTAAGCAGGATGCCAAGTTGGCAACATTCAATGCGATTGGGCTTTTTTGGCCTTGACTGGTGGTTCGGCTTCGCTTCTCTCTGCTTGCAACTCGTGCTTGCGTTGGGCCAATGCTGCACCGAGGGCAGCGGTGTCGACCTTGGCTTTCTTTGCCTTAGGAAACATTTCTTTCTCTTCTTCCTTTACATGATGATGGATGATCTCGCCGAGCACGGTAACCGTTGCGTCGTAGTGGTCATCGTGTGCCGGTGTCATGGCCTCTAGTTGCGCAATGAGGTTCTTGGCTCCGGCATGCTCCACGTCAGCTTCGTTCATCAACTCGTCGTCCTTGACGGCGGCGCGAACCGCCGGGTAAAAGATTTCTTCTTCGGCTTGGGTATGGATGGACAGTTCCATGCATATCTCCCGAACCACTTCTGCTTTTGCTTTGTTGCTGCCATCGCCCTTGGCGAGTTTGGCAAAATCGGCAAACAGTTTTTTTATCTTCTTGTGGTCTTCGGTGAGTAACGTGATGGCGTCCTCTCCGTGCTGCATGGCGGGTTTAAGTGCGGTCTTGGTCATAACGTTGTCCTCAAAAAATTTTAAAGGTCAGACTTGGGGCCCCCAAGTCACACAGCTGTTGACAGCCGCGAAATTTAGCGGGCTGCCAACAACCTAGCCGAACCGGCTCAGAAGTCATGTCCACAGGCGCTGGTCCGGCTCGCTTGTGATCACGATAGGATGGTCTGTCCGCTAAGTCGGTTCGTTATCGAACATGGAACGTAGGATTTTTTGCGGACTCGTAAGACAGCTTATCGCCAATGTGCGTCAACGCACTGACTCTTAGACGATTTTTCCATAAACTTCATACCGACTAGCATCATGATGCCATTAACAGCATGTATGAATGTAAGCCAAAATCAATAAATAGACATATACATACACGAATATTTTAGGAGATGTGTCATGGGTAAATATTTTATAGGCTGGCTGGTAGGTGTACCGACGATTGTTTTGGTCATTATTTATTTGCTGTTCAATCGTTAACCGTTCATTCCACCGCAGCCATTTAAAAGGCTGTTAAGGTCGGCACACCATTTTTAATCAGCATGGTTTTGAAATCACCAGATGTTACAACCTAACTGATCCTATTTCATTTTTTATAAGGAACCCATTATGGGAGCAACAGACAATACCAACATTGTCGATGACACCGTTGACCGGCTTAGATCAGGCGTTCACGGAGCCGTTGACAAAGTGGCCAATGTAACCACTCAAGCGGTAGAAGCACTGGGTCACAAAGGCGAGCAATTGAAAGATGTGGAGCAGCAATTTTTAAAAAACTGCCGGAGTTACATTAGTAAAAACCCCGCAACTTCAATAGGCATGGCCGTCGGAGCGGGTTTTCTGTTAAGCCGTTTGATGAGCAGCCGCTAGGCCATCGGCCTGGTTGCCATGCGATAACAGATTTTACCGGGCAACAGCGGATTAACGATGCCGTCTGTGGTTAGGTAAAGTGGGTGGCCATTCGTTGAATCAGAAGAATAAAGCCGATGCCATTCAATTATTTCGAAAAAGAAACACTCACTATTTAGGAGCTTATTATGTCTACACACTTATTGTTAGCCATGTTCACTTTGACGGGCAGTTTAATAATGATGACGGGTTCTGTTCGGGCCGAACAGAATACCGCCATCCATTTGGCGGCCGACTCAGCATTGGAAAATACCGAGATCAATGTTCGCGACCAGAATAATGCGACGTTAACCCCAGAAGATCAATTGGAAAGCGAAGGCGATATCAATATCACAGCTGCCATACGGCAAGCGGTGGTTAAAAATGAGTCGCTATCCGTCAATGCGCACAATATAAAAATTATCACCCGTAATGGCGTGGTGACTTTGCGCGGGCCTGTTGAAAGTGAAGCCGAAAAAATGAAACTGCAAGATATCGCCAAGCAAACGCCTGGTGTAACGCAGGTAAATAATGAACTTGAAAATAAAGCGCCATAAAGACCTAGGAGTAATGACATGACTAAAGCAGTTTTTTGTATCGCCCAAAACACCGGCCAGGCAGAGGGCATTGTTAATGACCTGCTTACCGCAGGCTTTTCAAACAATGATATATCGGTGCTGTTTCCCGACAAATCCACCACCCAGGATTTTGCGCATGAAAAACACACCAAAGCACCGGAAGGGGCCGCTATTGGTGGGTCAGTGGGTTTAGGCACTGGTGCTGTGCTCGGTTTGTTAGCCGGGATTGGTGCTCTGGCTATTCCAGGCGTGGGTCCCTTTATCGCCGCAGGGCCTATTATGGGTGCCTTGAGCGGAGCGGCAGTAGGCGCTGCCACCGGCGGTTTGGCGGGTGCTTTAATCGGGCTGGGTATCCCTGAGTATGAAGCCAAACGCTATGAAGGAAAAATCACGGGAGGTAATGCTTTGATTTCTGTCCATACGACAAGCAGCGAAGCAGTTGATAAGGCAAAACAAATATTCGAGCGTAACCATGCAGAGGATATTTCCTCAACTGAAGAAAAGTCAGTTTAAGCTTGATGATGATGGTGCTGCTGCTGCTGCTGCACATAATCAAGAAATAATCACTTAGGAGTTTTATTATGCATAACATTGAAACACTCAACAAATTTCTGAAAGATGAATTATCGGCAACGGAAACTTATCAACAGGCGCTGGACAAACTTCAAGAAGATGCCGGGCTTGGCGAATCGCAGGATCTAATGCCCATTTATGAGGATCATAAAGAGGCGGTTTCCAGCTTACAGGCGCTCATCATTCGGCTCGGCGGAACTCCCTGCGAGGATTCAGGAGCGTGGGGAACTTGGGCGAAAATAGTCCAGGGAGGCGCTAATCTGCTAGGTAAAGAAGCGGCACTAAAGTCTTTACAAGAAGGGGAAAAAAGTGGCGCAGAGGCTTATGAGGAAGCGTTGCAGGATACTGAGCTGTCTTTAGATATTATCTCTTTGATTGAAACGACGCTGCTGCCTGCTCAACAAGCACATATTCTATCTCTGGACCGGCTTTTGGGCGCGGAAATTGATTAGGTTTTCCAGCCCTTAGCACACAGCCGTGTAGGGTGGGCAACGCTGTTCTGCCCGCCTTTTACGGGTAAATTCTACGGCTTGTATGCTATTTGCCATTTTCGGTGGCCTGCGCCTTACCGTAGCGTTTGCGTCATCATTACAGAAATGCAGTAAACGCGACTTCTTACGCTATCCTCCCGATGATTAGTCGGGGATTCTGGCTCTTTGGAGAATCAGAACCAAGATATCAATATATAAGGGTAAGCGAACAAAGAAGGAATCATTATGAAAGGTTTTGTGCAAGATATCGAAGATCTCGCTATCAAGAATGACGAGTTCCGTCGGGTCATATACACGGCAAAGCACTGCCAACTCGTCCTCATGGCGTTAAAGCCCAACGAAGAGATCGGTGCGGAAGTTCACCAGCTCGATCAATTTTTTCGCGTTGAAGAAGGGGCCGGTGAGGCGGTTCTTGATGGCGTCCGCACGGCGATCCGCGCCGGCTTCGCGGTAGTTGTCCCGGCCGGGACGAATCATAATGTTATCAATACCGGCAGTGCCCCACTGAAACTCTATACGCTCTATGCGCCGCCCAATCATCGGGATGGCGTCGTCCATCATACCCAAGAGGATGCTGAAGGCGACAACGAGCACTTCGATGGCAAAACGACGGAATAGAAAATTGACTACGCGCCAAGCTAATATCCGCCGGAACAGATAGGTTAAATTTCCTTTGGCAGTTATCAAAAAAATATGTTGGTCTTTTGCTTAATCTGTTTCTTGAAATACGCATGATCATAGCATCAGGTCGAAGATGTATGTCACAACGCAGGGTGCGTATATTAATTCATCATTAGCAGTCCAAAAAGCTTTGGGCGATTACTGACGTTGAAACTATGAATTGGTCTTACTTAATCTTTGAATAAAGGAAACTATTATGAAAACCGGAACCGCCCCCCATCAAACGTCTAATCCTATAGATTCCAACCCGTTAAATGAAACAAACCGGCAATTGATTAAATTTTTCAATCTACCCATCCTGCTGGGGGTGGTAATGATTACCAGCCTTGGCTTTGTTACCAAACCAGTAAGGGCAGAAAATACTAGAACTGAAGATGCCCATCCAGGCTATCGGTATATCAAACCTAAAGGTGTCGACTCTACAACCGGAAGTGCCGGTCAAGGCACAAACGAATCCTCCGCAGCAAAGGACACTGGCGCCAAAAACACAAACCCAGAGGAACAGGTTAAAAAACCCAAGGAAAATGCCGGTGCAGCGACTACTGATTTAAGCACCAAAGATTCTTCGACAGAAAAGCCTGAAGATGCTAAAAAAACAACTTCGGATGATCAAAACGCACAAATTGATCAAAAAGCTGAACCCGTTGCTAAACCTAAAGATGGTAAAGGGGCATTCCCCACCTTTTCTCAGGCTGATATCAATGGTGACCACTACATAACTAAAGATGAATTGGAAAATTATCCTTATTTGCTGCAAGTATTCGACCAAATTGACGCAGGTAAAGACGGCAAACTGGAACAACATGAATACCAAAACCTGGAAATGGAAACCAAACGGGAAAGCCAATCCCAATAAATCGTAATTGGCGGCTTAGCCCCATATTCAACTGGTTTGTATTAACAACAAAAATGTCCGGTGTTTTATCGCACCACTTATGGCGCGTAGTTTCAGATTGAAGTTATAAGTTTAACGTAAGTGCACAACCCGACCGCGTAGACATATATTTAGCAATTACAAGAAATACCGCATCCAAATGACCGCTTCAGGGAGATGCTGATTAACGCCGCCGACAAGGGCATCTTGGCAAAGGCGGCGCAGTTAGACAGTTGGTATGCCCCGCCTAGGGGAGCCTGAAGCTGGCCAACACCCTGAAAATCTACACCATAGACTTACCGTTCATACTGAGCTTGTCGAAGCATGAAGGGTTTTAAGTCTATGGTCACGGATTTTTCCGTTCCAGTTTGGAAGATGAGGCGACCATTTGGATCATCCATTGGCGCATAGCCTCCAACCCTGAACTGGCCACCGGATTTTTTTGGTTTTTCAACCACTTTTCCATGCCACGTTTTAAAAATGGCGACGTGCTACAGTCGTTAGTGGATTTTGTTGGCCAAGAGCTGAAAAACCGTTCTGAAAGCACCTTAAAATCCGATGTTTCAAAGCTACTGCGGATGTACTCGCCCACCGCCGGACGCAACGATGAGCATTTGGATTCCCCTATGTCCTTATTGGGTTTGCTCTCCAATGAGGTGTCCGGCGGCTATCTGAGCCAGCGCACGGTACGCCCGTTCTTACCAGTGGTTGCCCTGCATTTTGCCTTACAAAGCCGCTTTGCCGAGCCGACTGCCAAGGACGGTGGAACGACTGCATGGATGCCACCACTAAAGGGTGGTCTATGGACAGAGGTAGGGCAACGCCGGGAGCGGTTGCCGAGTGCGGCGGCGGGTCGGGAACCCGCGCCGCAAAACCCCAGCGGAAATGAGCCTGTACTTGTCCTTACTCAAAGCCAGCCGTTTGCATCGGCATGTAGACGCCATCTTAGGTATTTACCCGCCCGATGAACACTGTGACCCCTGCAAGTTACACCCGGTTTGGGAAGGCATCACGGACTATCTGGGCGATAGCGGCCAACAACAGCCGGTAACGTCCTTATACCGCTTCTTACAGAGCCGCCCTTACGGTATCAAGCAGGGAGTCTTGCCGGTGCTGTTGATAGCCTATCTCCTAAGCTACCGCCGGGAAGTCGCGCTTTACCAAGAAGGCGTGTATTGCGCCCAACTGACGATGGAACAAGCTGAACTATTGTGCAAACGCCCCGAATTTTTTGCATTGGAGCAGTTTGACCTAGGCGGATTGCGCGGCGAGCTGTTCGACAAATACCTAAATTCCGTTATCGGCAACATCTCCGCCGATGCCACCTTGCTTGATATTGCTAAGCCGTTGGTTTTGTTTGCAGCCCGTTTGCCGGACTACACCAAACAATGCAAAACAATAAGCCTTGAAGCCGTGCGGGTCATGGCGGCATTCACCCAGGCCCAAAGCCCCGGTGTGTTGTTGTGTTTAACGCATTGCCGCAAGCCTTAGGATTAGCTCCAACCGATTTTCTTAACGGTGAACCTGCGCTGGTTGAGCAGTGCATCCAAAAACTGGTGGGTGTGCTGCGGGAATTGCGGGGGGCTTATGATGCACTGCTCAATGACTGGCAAGCGTTATTAAGCCAATCCTTGTTGCAGGAAAGCATTACCGATTTGTCTAGCCTTCGTGAAAACCTAACCCACCGCTATCGCGGCTTAGACGCTTACACACCGGACAAAATGGGCATCGGCGCGTTTATTCTCCGCTTGTGCAATCCCGGTTATCCCAGTGACCAAGCCTGGCTGGAATCTGCCGCCGCCCTGCTAGGTAAAGTCCCGCCGCAAAAATGGAAAGAGGCCAATCGCATTGAAGCCCAATTCAGATTGCAAGAACGCGCTGGGCAACTGCATGAGCTGGAAGCTTTGCGCCTGACATTGCCCAATAAAACGCAGGACACCAATGCCGTGCTGTTGCGCCTAGTGGATACCGATGGCCAGGAAATCAGCCGGACGATTTGCCAGACTGAAGCGCAACGCGAAGCCGCGAACATAGAGGCGCAGAAAATTGTTGGGGATTTATCCCATCTAGGGGAAACTCAGCAACTGGCGATTATCGCCGCAGTGTTAAACACCTTTCGGCGCTGATTCAGCCGTGCTGAAAAAAATAGGCATTGGTGTCATCCAACACGGATGTTGGTGCTCCAACGACCAGTGCAACCCGTTATTAACAAGGTCTATTTATGAACATACAACTGCAACCCGAATTCGACGACATACTACAGCCACTTGGCCATGATGCGGCGGCCTTTTTTTTGGCGGCCAGTCTCTACCATGCCAGAAAAATTAGCTTTGCCAGTGCGGCACACTTAGCAGGATTAGATTTCGAGGCTTTTAAAGCGCGTTTACAAGAACATTTCGGCCTAGGCTACATCATTGCTGACGAATGTGTTTTGGGCGACTTAGAGACTGTCGCCAATATGGCAATCCAATGAAAATCGTGCTTAATACCAGCCCGATCATTTTTCTGGGCAAGATAGGCGCGCTGAAACTTTTATCGGCCTGTGCTCATGAAACTTATGTGCCGCAAGGCGTTGTTGCAGAACTGCATGAGCATGGGCTGCCCGCGTTTATTCAGGCACACGCTGTGTCGGAGGTCGGCCTAGGCTATGTGAGAGGCGCTTTAGGCCGATTGCATCAAGGCGAGCTTGAAGCGATTGTTTTAGCGAAAGAACTGGCCGCTGATTATGTCGTTTTAGACGATTTGTTGGCCAGACGTAAAGCACAGCGTTTAGGTTTACAAGTCATCGGCACGGTAGGCCTGCTGCTATGGATGGAAAAAAAGCAGTTACTGGATGCCGGGCAAACGTGGGAAAAATTACAACAATTGACGGAGCGGCATGGCCTATATTTGTCACCATCACTACGCGAACAGCTTAAACAACAACTGCTAGGCGGCCCACACGATGACGGACACTAACAACCCCGTAAGGCATCTGCTCGGTTTGTCCGGCGGTAAGGACAGTGCGGCTTTAGCTATATATTTGCGCGATAAAGTGCCGGAGATGGAATATTTCTTTGCCGATACAGGGGCGGAGTTACCGGAGACTTTAGCCTTTGTCGATCTAATGGCTGATTATTTGGGAAAAAAAATCATTAGGCTAAATGCCGGACGTGATTTTGATTATTACCTGAAATTAAACGGCAATTTTTTGCCTACTGCACGTTCCCGATGGTGCACAGTGAGCTTGAAACTTAAACCTTTTGAGCAATTTGTCGGTGACGACCCTGTAATCAGTTATGTGGCTATAAGAGCCGATGAAACCCACCGGACGGGATATATTTCGACTAAGCCTAATATAACGGCTGTTTATCCATTTAAGGAAGACGGCCTAATTAAAGAAGACATAGTCCGCATTCTTGAAGAATCTGGGATTGGTTTACCCAAATATTATGAATGGCGTAGCCGATCAGGTTGTTATTTTTGTTTTTACCAGCAAAAAATTGAATGGATAGGCTTATACGAAAACCATCCTGAATATTTTGAAAAAGCTAGGGCTTTCGAGCTTTTTCATAAAAATGAAGGGCGTGACCATACCTGGTCACAAAGCGAATCTTTAGATGAAATGTTAGCTAGAAAAGACGACATAAAAGCTAAATTTCAGGCCATGAACAAAGGCGAAAAATCTAAGAATTTAATGGATGCCGTTATCAACGATGAAGACGAAGATGACGGCGATGAAGGTTGTTTGATCTGTTTTAAATAAGACTGAGAGTACCCAATGGCATTAATCAATAACGAAGGCGAACCAATATCTCGCTGGTGGATTAGCAAAGCTATCAATATTATAAAAACTGATAGGGAAATATTTTCAAGTCAAAATATGAGGCGAGCCAGAATTGAGTTCATTGCTGGAAAAAACAGGTTGTCAACCATAAAAGGTTGGATGCTCGCTGCACAGCTCATTCGGAATGGAAAATCATCAAAAGAATTTGAATTAACTGATTTTGGTTTGTCGCTAACTAACAATGATCCTGAGTTAAATAAATCTTCAACATGGTGGGCATTCCATTTGGCAACTTGCTTTTCTACAAGTAGCGAACCTTACAGAAGTTTTTTTATTTGTTTAGATACGCTTTCTAAGGACTGGATTAGCTCAAAGCAGCATTTTGAAAAAATACAAAGTACCTTACAAAAAGATAATGCCGAGACTTACAAAGAATCGACACTGGAATCTTTAATTAGCAGTGTCAGACGGATGTTTGTGGACAACCGCCCCCTAGCCGATCTTGGCCTGATAGAAATCAGTAAAATCCGGGAAGAGGGTATTTGTGTCCGCCTGGGTTCTCCTAAGCTGACCGATGTTTGTGTCATTCATGCTTTGGCTATGTTGCGTTTTCATCAGTTGAAGAGCCGTTCTACTGTCACTTTCTCAGAATTAATGGCTATTGGGTTGGCGAATTTTTTATGTAGCCGCCCCGAAGACTTGCGTTTGCAATTGCGGCGAATGCACCAGAGCCAACAATGGCAAAATTATTTTAGTTTTAACGAAGCCGTCAATAACGACTCCCTAGCTTTTGCCGATGGTTGCGACCCTAAACAGACCTTGTTATTGCTGCTGCAACAAGGTGAAGACACTTGGTTATGAACGCATAGCCTCCCCCCAGCGAACCAACACTTTTTGGAGTTCTTATGGATGTTATTTTAAGCAACCGGACGGTCAGTGTAACAGAACTGAAACGTAGTTTTTCAGACGTCCTGAAAAAAGCCGACGATGAAGCGATCGCTATTTTGAGCCACAACAAAGCTGAAGCGTATTTATTACCCGCCGCGCACTACGAAATGCTGATGGCGTATTTGGAAGATTTAGAAGATGCTCAGTTAGTGCGGGAACGTTCGCAAGGCCCGTTTGTTAAGGTAAGTCTTGATGACCTATGAGTTGCGTTTCCATGAGTTGGCATTGCAGGAATGGGAAAAACTCGATGGCAGTATCCGCACACCATTCAAAAAAAACTGGCTGAGCGGCTTGAAAATCCTAGGGTTCCGGCATCAGCGCTTTCGGGTATGCCCAACTGTTACAGTGTAAACCTTCCGCCATTGCTGAGCGGCCAGTTTCTATTGCCGAAGCGGCATTCTCGCCATAGCGATGTTGGGTTGACGCGGCATTTGCAAAATTGCCAGAACTTGTCAGGTAGGGCAGTATTGCATCGACGGCTTCTGGTGCCATAGGCGTTGTTGCCGCGTAATCAAGATAGGCTGGAATTTTCAATGGGATAACGACGTGGAATATAAAAGGGATCTGGCATTTTATCCTAAATCAACGCAACTTCGGTTTAACCCCAATATTTTATTGCCGATCCTAAGATTCTGGCCTCACTCTCATTATAGTAACTTGCCAAAATATATACATGGTCTTTACTAATCACCCACTGACGATCCTAGTTTCAAAGCCTTCACAGGGTTGCCTGACCAATACTCTAACCTTTCCAACAAGTTCCCCTTTCAGAATTTTATAACGATATTTTTACCCATACAAAATGATATTCAATTTGATAAACCATGTGGCTTCCATATCTGCCCCCCCCCCAATTCCTTGGAGCATATTGTCGTAGCTAAAGCTAACTGGCTGAAGCCCTTAGTTTTAGCTCCACGATGTTATTTAATCAACAACTTATTTATAAATAAGTAAAAAAAGGTTGGTTTGACGATGAATAATAAATGTTATATTATAACATCACAAAAAATATTATAAGATCGAACAATGAATTTTTCTACCGAAATACGCCACAGCCATCCCGATGCCTTAGGACACAATCATGAACAGTGTGTCAGTGAAGCATTAGGAGTTGCCGAAAATTTGTGTTTGGTACGTGGCGTACATTTGACTCCGATTCGTCACCAAGTGCTGGAGTTAATTTGGGAGAGCCATAAAGCGGTCAAGGCCTATGAGTTGCTTGACCGGATCAAACCTTTACAACAGGCCGCGAAGCCCGCGACAATTTATAGGGCACTGGATTTTTTGATCGAACAAGGCCTTATCCACCGGGTAGAAAGCCTTAATGCCTTTATTGGTTGCCGTTGTTCCGGGCATCCACATGACTTGTTGTTGTTAATTTGTAAGCTCTGTAATGAAGTTGAGGAGCGGCTTGCACCAAAAGTGATGGCCGCCTTGTCGCAAGAGTTTTCTCAAGCAGGCTTTGTTGTGCATAGTAAGGCAATTGAAGCTCAGGGGATTTGCGTTAAATGTCTAGAGGTTGAGGATGCTCAAAACTGATTTATTGGGAATGCCGGGAAGTGTTTTTAACAGCCATGGGCATGTAAAATCATTTTGGAAATGGCGGTCATTACTCTTTTAAAGTTACGTTATAACATAACTAATTACTGTGGTTCACGCTATCCCTTTCGGTTTTCTTTACCTATAGAAATAAGCATCATATGAAAAAATCCTATATTTATTACTTTTTATTGGCTACTGCAACTGTGCCGCCAGCTTATGCGGTTGAACAAAACATCGTGGAACTAGACCAGGTGGTTGTCACTGCACCTTTGGCCGAAAAAGTCTCTGACACGGCTACTCCCGTCACGGTTTTAACGGAAGATGAACTCCGTCTAAAAGTCGGGCACAGCATCGGCGAAACCCTGAAAAATGAACTTGGCATCACCAGCCAATCTTTCGGCCCCGGTGTTGGCACACCGGTGATACGCGGGCAAAGCGGGCCACGGGTGCGGGTGCTGTCTAACGGCATTGGCGGCAATGACGCTTCGGCGATTAGCCCTGACCATGCCAGCAGTGTCGAGCCGCTGCTCGCAGAGCGCATCGAAGTGCTACGCGGCCCTGCGACCTTGCTGTATGGTAGCGGAGCGATAGGCGGGGTGGTCAACGTCATCGACAACCGCATCCCCGAACAACTGCCGGAAAAACTCTTAGGCGGCGCGTTGGAACAACGTTTCGATTCGGTCTCAGACGAAACCGCCACCACCATGAAACTGGAAGGCGGCAAAGACCATATCGCCTACCACATCGACGGTTTTTTCCGCGACTGTGGCAATGTCGATATTGGCGGCAATGCGATAGACGTTAAGGCCGCCCGCCAAGCTGACCCGACTTTACCAGTGGCCTTGCAAAACACGCGTGGCTTTATCGCGAATACCGGCAGTGACGCGATCAGCGGCTCGGCGGGTCTATCCTTCATTGGCGAGCCTGGTTTTGCTGGCGCGTCTATCAACCGCCTGGAAAACAACTACGGCATCGCCCCGGATGGCAGCGGCGGAGAAAATGTCCGCATTGAATTGCGGCAAACCAAATATGATTTTAAAAGCGAGCTAAAAAACCCCTTTAGCTTTGCCAAATCCATCCGCACCAAGCTAGGATTTACCGATTACCAGCATCATGAAATTGCCGACGGCGAAGTGGGCTCGTTGTTCACCAATGAAACCTGGGAAAGCCGTTTGGAACTGACCCACCAAGACCTTGGCCTTTTGCGCGGCGTTATTGGCTTTCAAGCCCAAAGCAGTGACTTTGAAGGCACACATTTTCACCATCACCATGAAGATGAAGGCCATGAACATGAAGAAGGGGACGAGGAAGAAGTTGAAGCCGAAGCCTTGGTGCCGCGCTCCAATATCACCCATTTTGGCGTGTTTGCCGTCGAATCTTTCGATGCCGGCCCTGTCGCTTTCCAATTCGGCACCCGCGTTGAGCAAGTGGACATTAAGCCCATCAACATGAATGGTTTCAGTTATACGCCCGTGAGCGCGTCAGTATCGGCGTTATGGAAATTAAACCGCCAAAATAGCTTTAACTTGGCAGGGACACGCTCGTCCCGCGCCCCGCAAATTCAAGAATTATTGTCCAACGGTTTCCATCACGCCACCCGCAGCTTTGAAGTCGGCAGCACCGATTTGCAAGAAGAAACCTCGTATAACTTAGATTTAGGTTACAAATTTAATAGCAATGGCTTCCGGGCAGAATTTGATTTGTTCCACAACTGGGCAAATGCCTACATTTATCAACAGCGCACCGGACAATTCGTTGATGAGGAAGGCTTGGGCTGCCCTCCTGATGTTGCCTGCTTTCCCGTTGTCCAAAGCAGCCAGGCCGACGCCACATTTATGGGTTATGAAAGCAAGCTGGTTTTCCCGCTCATGGAAAACCACTACGGCCTAGTCGATTTGACCCTGTTCAGCGATTACACCCGTGGGCAATTCGTGGGTGGCGGCGATGTGCCAAGAATGCCGCCCTTACGCTTTGGCTTCCAACTCGACCATATCAAAGGTGACTGGAACAGCAACCTGCGCCTAACCCGTGGCGAAGCCCAAGACCATCCTGGCGATTTCGACACCGCCACTGCCAGCTATGTGCAGCTAAACCTCAGCACCCAATACCTCATCAAGCAAATCAAAGATGTGGATGTCATGGTTTTTGCCAAAGCCAATAATTTGTTGGATGAAAATATCCGCAACTCCACGTCTTATTTGCGGAATTTTGCGCCGGAACCGGGCAGAGGGGCGGAGATTGGGCTTAGGGTGCATTATTGACCCATAAAGCCTTGCGGTATTGCACCAACTTTCTGATAGCCATCCTATTGATATAGGAAAGGGATTACGCAGGGCATAAGCGGATTGCTGTAACATGTAGATAAGGTGTGCTTCTTTCCGGTTTCATTCCTGTATCGGTGCCGGTTGCGGTAATCCACTTATGTCCGGCACAAAGCCCATCCACCGCTAACGGCACATAGGGCTTCAAACCGGAGTCGGGAGAAGCTTGTACCGTTAGTCCCACTTAGTCCTATCGCTACCGGCGTTTTTCCTGGCGCTGTTTGCGGAGAAAAAATGCAACCGGGCGATGCTGGGAGCGTAGAGTCATTGACACGATGTCCCGTCCTCCGTTGAGTCGAAACGCGGCGAGGCGGACGAATCGGGGCAGCCGAAGGCATAAGTGGCCGCGTTATTTTTGCTGATTTTTCGAGCAGGATGTCCGGAAAAATCTTTCGCAAAAATAGCGGCACGACTGTTTCCTCCCATTCGCCGGAAGTAACATCTTCAACCAGAACCCGGATCATCGGTCTTAAGCCTTCACCTTCCACCGAAACGATAGCATCGGTGACTTTGCGGATAAGCTCCTGTTTTTGTTGCAATGATAAATAACCGCTGATACCTTTGATTTGTACGAGTGGCATGGTGTTTCCCCTAATTTAAGGGGCTGGTTTTGCCTTGGTAAAGGGCGAAATGGTCAGGCGTATTTTTTGTTGCATTGTGTTGGCGCTTCCACCTGATTGAAGACATGCGGCAAAAAAGTCATACATCATTGAATCTTCGCTAATATCCCCCTTCCCATAAACTTGAAGTCGATTACTGAAATTAAATAAAAATTTTTGCCACAGCATAATTAAAAAATCGGTAGTGGTTAAATTTATAGTGATAATAAATAATACATCACATGATAAAAGAAACAACCACCTACCGATGTCAGGCTTGTGGAGGCGTTGATTTGATAAAAAACGGCCATTCCGGAAGCGGCAAACAACAATACATCTGCAAAGCTTGTGGTCGCCGGGGTGTCATTAATGCCAGAAAGGCCAAGCATGGCGAGGCCGAAAAGGAGCGGATACTCAATGCCCGCTTCGAGCGCCCCAGCATGCGGGGCATTTGCCGGATTTTTAACATAAGCCGTCCGACCTTGGCGAAATGGTTTAAAAAAAGCCCTTTTGAATCCTGAGCTGGAAGACACCTTATTGCCGACCACCCACGATGAGGTATGGTCTTTTGTCAAACGCCGTGCCAATAAGCGTTGGTTATGGGTTGCGCTTTGCCGCCGGACCCGGCAGGTCGTCGCCTGTTATCGGCGACCGTAGTGAAAAAAGCTGCCAATCGCTTTGGCGTGCCATCCCTGAAGGCTATAAAAAAGCCCGCAGCTACAGCGATTTTTGGGGCGCTTATCAAAAGGAAGGCGGTGGCGGTGTCCATGCGTTTGTTGTCGTGCAGTTCCAGGTAGACGTAACGGGTGGCGCGGTCAATGGCGACGAACAGGTAGAACTTGTCCTTGCCGAGGTTGATCTGGGCGGTGTCGATGCGCAGGAAACCGGGTTCGTAGGGTTTGAAGGCCTTGGTGGCGGCCTTTCCCTCGTCCGGCAGCAAGGTCGGCCAAGCGGCTGACGTTGTGGCGCTGCCCTATCTCTGTCCATAGACCACCCTTGTGGAGGCATCCCTGTAGTCGTCGTCCACGGCGGACAGCACACTGCCTTGGCCGAGACGATGGCCGCACTTGAGGTCTTAAATGGATTCCCGGTGCTTCCACTTATGGACAGTTTTGGGGTTGATGCTGTACCGCGACGCTAGCTGGCTGATGCTCTCTTCAATGCGTTGAATTTTTTCTCGGATGGCTTACGTGGTCGTACCCACAGGGCATAAATGGCTGTTCCGTGAAGTAGTTGGCCGATAGCTTTTGCTCCTTAAGTTCAGGATATTTTATTCCATTTAAATGTGGGACTAAACAATCACATTATTCAGAGAAGTCTTGTTTAAAAACCAAAAATCAGGTGACGGGGGTATCAAAATGGCGCGCCCTAGAGGATTCGAACCTCTGGCCTTACCCTCCGGAGGGGTACGCTCTATCCAGCTGAGCTAAGGGCGCATTGTGATAAAATTACACTTTCTAGCCAAGCCATATAAAGTACAATGGAATATTATAACTGATTATTATTATATACGACAATCTAGGTTATATAAAGCTAGGCAAATACAGCCAAGGCTATCGCGCTATTCAACCCTTTCCCGAAGCCCCATTTTGCTCGGTAGCGGCCACCCAAAAGCCCCGAGCTTACTTCGGGTTATAGACTGTGTATTAAGGTGGTTTCCAGACGGCGCAAAAGCCATGCTGTTAGCCGACCGATTTAGCCTATTTCACTTGTTAAATACCCAGAGTTAGTATTGTCGCTTGCGCCTGAAAGGCAATCTACCGACGAATTGGCGCGGGACGTCACAGAGCGCTATCTGCCGAACGTGTGTTTGTTTGGGCAAGGCGAGGTGATGACGAAAATAGATGTTTTGCATGAAGCAGGATATCCCCAATCCTAGGTCATCGCCATGGATTGCCGGTCGACGCGGGTGGCGGTATTGGATTACGGTTCACGTTGGGCGATTGAACGAACCTTTTACGGCCCGTGTAAGTCCACCGCCGACTCCGAACCCTTGATACTGAAGCACACCAACGGCCACGAGCTTGGGCCGCCGCCGGGCATATTGGCGGCATGGTTGGCGATGTCTGGCATAATTTGTTTGATAAGGCTCGGGTGTTTTGAGCGCACCAAAGCACAAATACACTAGTTTACACATGGCTGTGCCGGATGTTGGTTGGCTCCGTACCCAAAAGCGAATGGCCTGCCGATAGCATTGATGGCATTATGGCAAGCGCCTTACTGAGGTTATCGGCAGGAACTGGTGTTTATCGGGCAAAATATCAATGCCGATAAGGCATGTTGGGAATTGGACGTCTGTTTGCTGACTAACTGCCTCGCCGGAACTATCGGACCCTCCCTAAGGAGCTGGTTTTGGGAAGTTATTTTTAGCCAAATCCTAAGTTTTACCCCCTCATCCATCATCAATGATGCCCTATTGAGTTTTCAACCCTGAAAGCTGTATTCAGTGAGTTTCACGGGAGAGACAAATCCGGGAGGCTTGAGCGCGAGTACAGAACACCTTACCTGTTCAAAAATAGCCTCAGCGGTATTGCCAATAATCAACCCGGATATGCCTGTCCGCGCAACCGTCCCCATAACAACCAAATCGGCCCCCAACTCCCCTGCCATGGCAGTTATCACTCGGCGTGCCTCCCCCTTGCGGAGGTGGAACCTGGGGGAGAGGTAATCATAAGCTTCAGTGCCGATCCGGCTTCGTAACCATTCGCCCAACTGGTACAGCCCGGCCTGGTGGCGTAAACGCTCCCCTTCTAAATAAGTGGCAACAGCAGCGGCCGGATTTCGACTCCATGTTTGAATTTTTCCTTCGGCAATCGTCTCCCAGGCATGCGCCAGATGCAAGGAAGCGAAGTCGGACAGAGCAAGCGAAGCGGACAGCTCAAGAATCTGCTGGTTTAGGCTCTGCTCCTCGACACATGAACGCCGCAGGTCAAAATCGACCGCAGCAAGAATGTTGCTGTAATTAGACTTCTCATATGGCTTCATCAGCCACACAGGACAGGGACATTTGCGTAACAGATGCATATCGTCACTGCCGAACAGCCTCTCCATAAAATCGGGATTTTCCGCAGTCTTAATTACCAGATCGTATCCATGGCGCAGCACAGCGCGGATAATTTCAAGAAAAACCGTGCCTATAAACACATCGAGCTTAATTTTTAACCGTCCACTGTGCGGCTTGACCAACAACTCCAGGCGTTGCCTGCGTTCTCTCGCCATTGCCTCCTGCAGGTCAGCAGAATTCGTCTCACCACCGAACAACCCTATATCCGCAGTAATACGGGGGATTACATCAATGACCGTCAGTTCGGCCTGGTTATTCTCTGCCAGAGTCACCGCCCGCGCTAAGGCTGGTGTCTGATCCACACTTCCATCCGATACATAGAGAATGCTCTTGAACCGTTTCATAAGGCGCCCCCCGGAGTGGCTTTCGAATCCGGTCTGGTATGGAGAAGCAAACGATCCGCCGCTTCACGTGCCGCATCGGCATAAGGGACGAGTATCAAATCAACCCCATCCCGCTCAAATTGCAGGGCATCGTGGCGACCAGAGACGGAGAGCGCCACCTTGCCCTGATAGCACTGCTGCCGAAGCCCTTGCAGTAACATCCGGTTAATCGCGCGGTCACGTATGGTACTCACGACCCAGTTCACCCGCTCCAGCGGTAAAGAGGCAATAAATTCCGGATCTTCGGCGTCGCCGTAATGGACAGCAAAACCATCACGGATGTGGTGCCTCACCGCTTCCGGATCGAAGTCCACCGCTAGCAAGCGGCAGCCCCGGTCACGCAGGTTGGTTGCCACCGCAGCTCCATAGCGTCCCAAGCCAAATAGGAGGATATCTACGTTCCGATCATCCCCAACCGAGCCCTCCAGCTCCCGATGAGCCACCTTGCGCTCGAATACGCTCAGATAGGGCGAGAGGCACTCATAAAGGTAATGTGAGTAGATGATCATGTAGGTGGAGGCACTGATGGTAATTAACCCCACCAAGGTGATGAGTCCCACTGTGTCTTGATCGAGATGCCCCAGGCTGAAGCCGAGCGCAGCCAGAATCAGCGAGAATTCACTAATCTGCGCCACCGTAAGCCCCGCCAGAAAACTGGTACGTTTGCGGTAACCCATATAGCCCATGATAGCCATGACGATCAAGGGATTGCCCAACAAAACGAACAGCGAGAACACCGCCGCCGCAGGCATCTGTGCACCAAGGGCGGTTATCTCCAGATTGGCGCCCAGTTCAATAAAGAAAAACAGCAACAGAAAGTCACGCAGGGTGACTAAGCGGGCGGCTACCTGTTCACGGTATGGAGTAGAGGCGACCGAGATACCTGCCAGGAAAGCCCCCACCTCCTTGTTGAAGCCCAAGGCATCACCGGCCGTTGCGCCCAGAACCGCCCAGGCGATGGCGAACAGTATCAATAGCTCGGAGGAATGAGCGATACGATGCAGTAGACTGTTCATAACGAAGCGCATCAATAATGCCACGACAAGTAACATCGCCGCTCCTTTGGCTAGAACTAGCAGCGCTTCCAACCCCAGATTAACCTCGTCAGTGGTCTGGCCAAAAGCGGTTAACCCTATCATAACCAGCACCACCACGATGTCCTGAACAATTAGAAAGCCCACTGCAATTCGCCCATGTAACGAATCCACCTCCCGTTTGTCCGAGAGAAGTTTGACTATTATGATTGTACTGGAAAAGGTGAGCGCAACGGCCACGTAGATAGCCGTGACATGAGACATACCCAGCGCCAGAGCGATCAGATAGCCGATTACCGAAGTGAAAATGACCTGACCCAAACCGGAGGCTAGAGCGACCGGCCCCACTGTGCGGATGATGTGCAAATCGAGCTTTAACCCAACTACAAATAGTAGCAGGACGATACCCAAACGGGCGAACAGCTCGATTTCGCTACTGTGCGCCACCCAACCGAGGACCGAAGGGCCGAGCAGTATGCCCACGGCGATAAAGGCGACAATCAGCGGTTGGCGCAGGAGTTGTGCGATGCCCCCGCTGACAACCGCTAAACCGACTATCACTCCAATCTGTACAAAAACGTTTTCAAACATTCGTTATCTCAAGTTATCTGAAGAAATCTGAAAGTATTCCGTCCTAACTCTCATGAACGCCCTCGCTTGTCCTTGGGCTTGAAAGCGCGTATATGCCAAGCATTGTCCCATCTTAGCATATGGGAAACGATGCAAGGAGGTCGATGTAATATTTATAGGACTTTCGCTATATCCCAGAGTAAGTCGTAATCTTGGTGTTATCCAGTCCAGTTTTTAGGTGGCCGTAAAACAAATTTTGCCTGATTTGGTAAAGGGTGGTTTTGAATTCTTTGGCCTTCACTTTCAAGGGAATCCAAGCATGGTAGCAGCAGGCAAGAGGGTTGCGCTGTGACCGTGCCTTGCGGCACTGGCATTTTTCAGACCCCGTCAGCTGTTTGATTTCACGGCGGAACTGCTGCCCGACCTGCCAGTGCACGTCGTTCGCTTTTTGGGCGACCTGCGCGGTCAGGTTGTTGTCAAACCCATTAGTGACTGGCCAGTCAATGTCACCGTTTGTGGCGACCAGCTTGAACAATTTGACCTTGAAAGGCACTTTTTTCAGCTTGATGACGCCCACCGTTTTGAGCCGTTCAGGTGTCCAGTCGGTGTCATCCAAATGGACATGGCCTTCTTCCTTGCGGGGACTCACCAAGCGGTTGCTTTTTAGGGTGGGCGTCCTAAAGGGCATAAATAAAAGGGCATTTTCAGGGCGTTGGCCAACCCCCAAGCTTGCCGAGCCGTGATCCGGTTGCGTTTCAGGAAGTTGCCCACCACAACATGGTTGGCATCTTCCACGTGTTCGGGCCAGTTGTAGCAGGTGTAATTGATCGGCGTGCTGGTCAGGTATTCTATGTGTCTATGCTTCGTTATCATGCCGCATAACATACACTACTTTTTTCAGGGTAGCGAAAGCCCTAGCTTTTTTGACTCCGCTGTCACTTAAGCATTTGAATGTTTGCCACTACCAGTACGTTTAAGACCTTTACGAACAATAAAATCGTGATTTCGCTCCGATTTACTATCTTAGAAGAGCTCTGTTACTGCAAAAATATTAAACAGGTTATTAGAAAAAAACCTGGCATTTTCCGGCCTACTGACGACAAAGTTTGTCACAATTATTTTAATGATTCAATAATTGTTGTATAGTTGCATTATGGAAAAACAACTTGCAACAACAATATTTGAATCGCTGGCTTCCGGCGTAAGGCTGGATGTGTTTCGGCTGCTGGTTAAAAATGCACCCAACGGCCTGGTCGCCGGGGAAATTGCAGCACTGCTGGCTTTGCCGCCCACCAACCTTTCTTTTCATCTTAAAGCACTGACTCAGGCCGGTTTGCTCAATGTTACCCAGGAAGGCCGCTACCAGCGTTATCGCGCCAATCTGGCCATCATGCAGGAACTGATTGTTTATCTGACCTCCGAATGCTGTACCGGCCAGCCTGAGCAATGCTTTGAGAGCAATTCAGCATCGGACCGTTGTGACACTGAAACGAATCTTTCAACTACTCAAATAGACCCAATAGACGCTTATTTATGAATGTACTTTTTCTTTGTACCGGCAATTCCTGCCGTTCCATTCTCGGCGAGGCCACCTTCAACCATTTGGCACCGGAAGGCTGGCGAGCCATGAGCGCAGGCAGCAAACCCACGGGGCAAGTCCACCCTCGTTCACTCGCCTTGCTCGCGCGTGAAGGCATTTCTACCGAAGGTTATTACAGTAAATCCTGGAATGATCTGCCTGTCACGCCGGATATTGTACTCAGCGTCTGCGGCAACGCCGCCAACGAAACTTGTCCCGTTTATCTTGGCCCGGTGCTGCGCAGCCATTGGGGTGTCGAAGATCCGGCCCACGTTACCGGCACCGATGACGAAATTGATGCGGCCTTCATGACCGCCTATCGCATCCTCCGTCATCGTATTGAGCAATTTCTGGCATTGCCGCTCAACGAATTACAAAACGACCACGAACGCCTGAAAGCGGAACTGGACCGCATCAGCACCTTGTTACCCTAACCTTTAAGGATATATATCATGACAAGCATTCAAGTATTCGATCCAGCCCTGTGTTGCAGCACGGGCGTTTGCGGTGTAGACGTCGATCAACAATTGGTCGGCTTTTCTGCCGATGTCGATTGGGCCAAGCAAAACGGCGCAGAAATCGAGCGTTTCAACCTGGCCCAGCAACCGATGGCTTTTGCCGAAAACCTGGTCGTGAAAGGCTTTCTGGAGCGTTCCGGTGCCGAAGCGCTGCCGTTGATTCTGGTCGATGGTGAAATTGCGTTAGCCGGTCGCTATCCGAATCGCGACGAACTGGCACGCTGGGCCGGAATAACTCAAGTTGAAGAAAAATCCGAGGCTGCTTGCTGTAGCGGCAGCAAATGCAGCTAAACACATTTTGGAAAAATCGCTATGCCTGACATGAAATTTATCGACCAGTCGCCGCGCTTCCTGTTTTTTACCGGCAAGGGTGGCGTAGGCAAGACCTCGATTGCCTGCGCCACGGCGATACAGTTGGCGGATGCCGGGCAGCAGGTGCTGCTGGTCAGCACCGACCCGGCCTCCAACGTCGGTCAAGTATTCGGTATCAGCATCGGCAACCATATCACCGCCATTCCGGCAGTGCTGGGTCTGGCAGCGCTGGAGATCGACCCACAAGCCGCCGCCCAGGCCTACCGCGATCGTATCGTCGGCCCGGTGCGCGGAGTGTTACCGGATGCTGTGGTGAAAGGCATTGAGGAACAATTATCCGGTGCCTGCACCACCGAGATTGCGGCGTTTGACGAATTCACCGCGCTGCTGACCGATACGGCGCTAACCGCCGATTACGATCACATTGTTTTCGATACGGCACCCACCGGCCATACCATTCGCCTGTTGCAACTGCCCGGGGCCTGGAGCGGCTTTCTTGAAGAAGGCAAAGGCGATGCATCCTGTCTCGGCCCGTTGGCCGGCCTGGAAAAGCAGCGCGAGCAATACAAGGCGGCCGTGGATGCGTTAGCCAATGAGACACGTACCCGGCTGATTCTAGTGGCCCGTGCCCAGCAAGCCGCCTTGCGCGAAGTCGCCCGTACGCATGAAGAACTGGCTGCGATTGGCTTTCAGCATCAGTATCTGGTCATCAACGGTATTCTGCCTCGCACTGAGGCCGACAATGACCCATTAGTCGCTGCTATTCATGAACGTGAACAGACCGCCCTGAGCAATATTCCCGAGGTTTTGAAGGGACTGCCCTGTGATGAGGTCATGCTTAAGTCATTCAATCTGGTTGGACTGGATGCCCTGCGCCAATTGCTGGTTGATTCACCCGTGCATGGGCAAGTCAGGGTGGATTCTCCCATCGAGCTCGACGAACCCAGTCTTTCCGAACTGATCGATGATATTGCCAAAGACGGTCATGGTCTGGTGATGCTGATGGGCAAAGGCGGCGTCGGCAAAACCACGCTGGCGGCAGCAGTCGCTGTCGAGCTGGCGCATCGCGGACTGCCCGTGCATCTCACGACCTCTGACCCGGCTGCACACTTGACCGAAACGCTGAATGGCGCACTTGACAATCTAACCATAAGCCGCATCGATCCAGCGGCCGAAATCGAGCACTACCGTGAACATGTTTTGAAGACGAAAGGCGCAAAGCTCGATGAACAAGGCCGTGCTCTGCTGGAAGAAGACCTGCGCTCGCCCTGTACCGAGGAAATCGCGGTATTCCAGGCGTTTTCCCGCATTATCCGGGAAGCAGGCAAGAAGTTCGTGGTGATGGATACCGCGCCCACCGGACACACCTTGCTGCTGCTGGATGCGACCGGCGCTTATCACCGTGAAGTGTCGCGTCAGATGGGCGGTTCCGGCCTGCATTACACCACGCCGATGATGCAATTGCAGGACACTAAACAGACGAAAGTGCTGATTGTGACACTGGCCGAAACCACGCCGGTTCTGGAGGCCGCGAGCCTGCAAGTTGACTTGCGACGTGCAGGCATCGAACCCTGGGCCTGGATCATCAATACCAGTGTTGCCGCAGCTAATGCCAAATCGCCCTTGCTGCGCCAGCGCGCCGCCAATGAACTACGCGAGATCAATGCCGTCGCCATGTTGCATGCCCAACGTTATGCGGTGGTACCATTGCTTAAGGAAGAGCCGGTGGGCGTTACACGCTTGCTTGAATTGGCCGGTGGGTAACAATCGAATCAATCCTGAACGCTGAAGTGACTCAAAAAACCTACAACGTTCTGTTCATCTGCACCTGGAATTCGGCTCGCAGCATCATGGCTGAAGCCATACTCAATATCGCCTGGCTAGTCGCGCTGATCACGGTTTTGATCTTGGCCATGTATTGGCTAAAATTCAAGCCGGTTCCGGTGATGGCTCACACAGTCGCACGGGTGCGCACCGATGAGGCCCGTGTCAAGGCCGTACTCCGGCAGGCGCGAGTGCAGCAAAATCGTCTCGCCGAACTGGTCTCCGGTAAGGCGGCCTCGCAGGAAGAGCTTGATAAGGCAACGGAAACCCTGCATATAGCCGAAGCCGATCTTAAGCGTTCCCAATCCGTCATCGTGGAGGCCCGCAGCCAAACCGTCAATGCTGAAAGGAATTTACAGCTACGCCGGGAGCAACTGGCTTTCACCGAACTGCGCAGTCCTTACGAGGGTCTGGTTGTGCGTCGCGACCGCGACCCAGGCGGCGTTGTCGTCCCCAGTTCAGCAATTTTGCAACTGATTGATATCAAGGAAATCTGGATCAGCTTGCCATTTCGGCCCGGCGTTGGGCGGTTTGTCTTATGAAAAGATGGGCATTAAACAGGATTATTTCAAACGGCGTGGCGGCCAACTGACTGAGGCCGATAATGGCCGCTTCAACGTGACCCAGCAGGAACAAGACCGGCATTTTTTCAAGGTTCCGGTGCTGCGCAATATTGTCTTGACATACCCTTATTTTCACGACGGTTCGGTCGATAATCTTGCCGATGCGTTCAAGATCATGGGAAGAGTCCAAGAGGGCAAAACGTTTACCGATGCTGAAATTGCTAAAATTGTGGCTTTCTTGGCGACGCTGACCGGCGAGTATAAGGGGAAGCCGCGCTGATGGCATTGACTACGGAGACATCAAATAAACGAGGGTGGGCGAGTGTGTTTAGGCTTTGTGCACTAAGCGCCGTAGGTTGATGATATGGACTCCACGCTCACCCTGGTGCAGCCGTGTAGGGTGGGCAATGCTGTCGTTTCCGGATAATTAACATTGTTCGCGCGGACACGAACTGCGTTGCCCACCCTACATGACTTTTTAAATTTGCCGGATATGGATGATGGCTCGATTACGTTGATTGACTTGCAAAAAATGGCAAAGAAAACCAGTATCGATACCCTGAAAAACAATGGTTTAAAACCCCATGACATTTATATGTTGCCGCCATGGCATACCGATGATGCGCATTAACCAAGACAAATCATTTCGTGGATCAACTGTGTTTTTGGTAGTGGGTTAAATCTGTAATTTTAGTTCGTAATGTGGAGTGCAAACCTAGGTTTGCGCCTATACAAGCCTAGGCTTGTACTCCAGCCACCAGATTTAACCCACTACCCGTTTTTTTTAGGCTCATCAACACGAGGCAATACCAGCACTGCTTCCAAGCCACCGGCCATGGTGTTATGCAGGGATAACTTCCCGCCATGAGCATGTGCTATATCCTGAGCGATGCTTAATCCCAGGCCGGTACAGCCGGTGTCACGGTTGCGTGATATTTCAAGACGATAGTAAGGGGCAAAGACATTTTCCAGCCGGTCTTCCGGAATACCTGGGCCCTGGTTCAGAATGCGGATCATGAGCCGCTCCTTGTTACCTTCCACACAGATTTTGGCAGTTAACGGCGTTGTCGAGCAGATTGCCGATACACCGCTTCAATGCCGTGGGCTTGCAGGGATAAGGCGATAGGGCCGTCCCCTGAATGATGACTTCGCGATTCATCTCCTGCGCATCCGCTTGCAGGCTTTCCAGCAAGGCCATTATATCGACCGGCTGAATCGCCTCCTGCTGATTCACACCGGACATGAAATCCAGCGTGGCGATGACCATGCTTTCCATTTCATCCAGATCTTTTTGGAATCTCGCGCGGGTATCGGGGTCATCCAGCAATTCCGTGCGCAAACGCAAACGGGTGATCGGCGTCTTCAAGATGCGAAGCCGTGATTGAATCCGCTGTCACGAAACTTGAGGGCATCAGGGAGGTTGTTGAGGAATGGGAAAGCAACGCGTTAAGGCGCAATCTGCCACAACGTTTGCGGGCCGATACAGTTGGCTGGTAGTGATTAAGTGACTACACATTGACAGGATTTATAGCCAAATAACTTTTTCTTGACGTATCACAGTCAAGCCCATAAGATAGTAATCAATTACTATCTTATGGGTATCACATTTATGCCAGACAAACCTAGAAACCTCCCGGCAGACCAACGCCGGTGCGTTACCGTGGAAGCGGTTATCCAACTGGCAGCGGAGCAGAATCCGGGCGATATTACCACCGCTGCGATTGCCAAACGAATGAACCTGACCCAGGGCGCACTGTTCCGCCATTTTCCAAACAAAGATGCGATCTGGCTGGCCGTTATGGAATGGGTTGCCGAGCATTTGTTGACACGCATTGATAAAGCCATCAGGCAAGCGGGAGCATCACCGCTTTTGGCGCTGGAAGCGGTATTTATAACCCACATCGAATTTGTCGTTGCACATCCGGGCGTTCCGCGCATGTTGTTTGGCGAGTTGCAACGTAGCGATGACACGCCAGCCAAGCGCATGGTCCGCACCTTGCTGGTCAATTATGGTGAGCGCTTGACGACGCTGATTGAGGCGGGCAAAGCTCAGGGCGAATTGGCCTTGGAGCTCGAAACCGCCGCAGCGGCCACCTTGTTCATCGGTACTATTCAGGGACTGATCATGCAGTCTTTGCTCGCTGGGGAACCTCAGCGCATGACCACACAGGCGTCAGGTGCTTTCGCCATTTACCGTCGCGGCATTGAGCGTGTGCGATGAAACGCCCCACATTAGTGCTGATGCGTGCTCGTGCCGCTAATCGCTTTATAATCAATTTTTGTTAATGAAAAAATTCTCTGTACGCCATATCTCCTGGCTAATCGTACTAATCACGATCTTGATCTTTACCGTGTATTGGCTGAAATTCAAACCAATTACGGTGACGGCCCATACGGTCGCCAACGCTGAGTTGCGCGGTGAGGTCATGGGGACCGGCACCCTGGAAGCGCGCGTCAAGACTACAATCAGCCCGCGCATTCAGGAGCGCCTCGCCGAAGTGCTTGTCGATCAGGGCGACACGGTGAAGGCCGGACAATTGCTGGCCCGGCTCGACGATGCCGAACTGAAACAGCAGGTCGCAGTCGCCGAAGCCACATTAGCCGCCGCCAGCACGACCGTCGCACGGGTGCGCACCGATGAGGCCCGTGCTCAGGCTGTGCTCCAGCAGTCGCGGGTGCAACATAAGCGTCTCGCAGAACTGGTCTCCGGTAAAGCGGCCTCGCAAGAAGAACTTGATAAAGCAACGGAAACCCTGCACATAGCCGAAGCCGATCTCAATCGTTCCCGGTCCGCCATCGTGGAGGCCCGCAGCCAAATAGTTAACGCTGAAAGGAATTTACAGCTACGCCGGGAGCAACTGGCTTTCACCGAACTGCGCAGTCCTTACGAAGGTCTGGTTGTGCGTCGCGACCGCGACCCAGGCGGCGTTGTCGTCCCCGGTTCAGCCATTTTGCAACTTATTGACACCAAGGAAATCTGGATCAGTGCCTGGATTGACGAGACTGCGATAGCGGCGTTGGCGGTGGGTCAGCCTGCCCGCGTGGTATTCCGCTCGGAAGCGGGGCGGAATTATTCCGGGGAGGTAGCACGGCTGGGCCGCGAAGCCGACCGCGAGACCCGCGAATTTCAGGTGGACGTGCGCGTTCAACCGTTGCCGGTCAACTGGGCAGTGGGCCAACGGGCCGAGGTCTTCATTGACACCGGACACAAGTCCAATGTCATGGCGATACCGCAAAAATTTCTGCTCTGGCGTGAGGGTAAGCCCGGCGTTTTCGTCAATGATGGCGGTCGGGCAGGCTGGCGTAGCATCACTGTGGGTCTTTACGGGCAGCAAGACGTCGAGGTGACACAGGGCCTTTCCGTCGGCGATCAAATCGTGACGCCTTCCGAGAGCCAGAAGCAAGCCCTGGAGGACGGCCAAGCCGTCAGTGTGCGATGAATCTTGCCGTTCGGGATATTCGCCACAATTTCAGCCGTTTCGCCTTCACGACTGTCGGTATTGGCCTGTTGCTGATGGTGGTCATGGGCATGGCTGGTATTTATCGCGGTCTTATTTTCGAAGCCACTTTGCTGGTGGACCGCATCGGGGCTGATTTGTGGGTCGTGCAAGGCAACACCCGCGGCCCCTTTGCAGAGCTCTCCCGTATCCCTGTCAATCTCGAAGACCGCGTCCGTGCCTTACCGGAGGTCATCCGCGCACGACGATTCGTCAACCATTCGATTCAACGCGAGCACCATGGCAAGCCTTTGCGCTTGATGGTGCAAGGTCTGGCATGGCCGGATGACAAAGGCGAATGGGTGTCGCTGGTTGCAGGACGGCCACTGGGTCAGGCACATTTCGAGATGGTCGCCGACCGTTCATTGGGGCTCGCGCTGGGCGAGCAGGTCACATTCGGTAAGGACGTCTATCGGGTCGTCGGACTCACCACCGGCATGTCCGGCATCGCCGGTGACGGCCTGGCTTTTTTTACCGTGAGTGATGCGATGGCCATTCAGTTCGACACACCTAGCGAAGCCATACGCCTGGAACGCGCTGCTCGTCTCGCACGCACCGGAAATCAGGACTTCGGTCGTGCGCAACCTTTGCTTCTGGAGCGGGCGGGCGGAGCGTCCAGCGGTATTTCCGAACTGCCACAGCCACAGGTCAGCGCCATTTTGGTTAGCCTAAATCCAAGCGCGGATGTTAACAAGATTATCAGCACACTGTCGACATGGTCCGATGTGACCGTTTATACCGCACAGCAACAAAGAGATTTGCTGCTTTCCGGCACGGTGGACAAATCCAGGCGGCAACTTGGCTTGTTTAGCGTGTTGCTCATCATCATCTCCACCATCATCATCGCGCTCATCATGTACACACTGACACTGGATAAAATCCACGATATTGCCTTGCTCAAGCTGATCGGTGCCCGTAATCGGGTCATTGTCAGCCTCATTCTGCAACAGGCTTTAATTATGGGGGCTTTTGGTTATGGCTTGGCGTGGTGGTTGGGCCAATACCTCTTCCCTTATTTTCCACGACGGGTCATGCTTGAAACGCCAGACCTTATTAAACTGGCTATGATCACCGTGTTAATTTCAATGCTGGCCAGCCTCCTGGGGATATGGAAGGCAATGCGAGTCGAGCCGAACACGGTATTGGCTTGATGGACACCGCTATGGAACAAGTCCCAGCCATTGAGGCTATTGGTGTCACTAAAGTTTACGGTCACGGTCAAACTGAGGTTATTGCTCTGAACGATGTGACACTCCGCGTCGCCCGTGGCGAAGTCGTCGCGCTATTGGGTCCAAGCGGCGCAGGTAAATCTACCTTATTGACCGCAATGGCACTGATCAATCCGCCGACTTCGGGGCAAATCATCATCGGCGGGGAACTGGTCATGGACGGCGAAGACGCCAAGATTGACCTGCGCACGTTCCGCCGAAAACATCTCGGCTTCGTCTTCCAGAAAGCTAATCTGATTCCGTTTCTTACCGCCCTGGAGAACGTGCAGGTCGCGCTGGAAATCAATGACACACCTGCACACGCCGCACGGGAACGGGCGATGTATTTGCTTGACCATTTAGGCATCGGTGACCGCGCCGGCAATCTGCCCGATGCGCTATCCGGGGGACAGCAACAGCGCGTTGCGGTGGCACGGGCACTGGCCAACAACCCCAGCCTGATCTTGGCAGACGAACCCACTGCCGCACTCGATAGCCACCGTGGCCGCCAGGTGATGGAGTTATTTGCCCAAGTCGCGCATGAAAGTAATGCGGGTGTCATCGTGGTCACCCACGATGTCCGGGCATTGGAGGTATTTGACAGGATAGTGGAAATGGAAGACGGTCGCCTGTTAGCGCCTTCGGAACATACTGGCGCAGGCACTCACTGACTATGAACCCAGGAATAAAGATGCATACTGTAGAATGCCCCAGCGTAAGGCAACGTGAGAATAATTTATCCGTTGCCCTTGGACGAAGCAGAATTTTTGCTTTGTCCTTCCTCTGCGCCGCTGCACTGGGCGCTTGCGCGGTTGGTCCGGACTACAAAACACCGGCAAGCAATGCGCCGCAAACCTTCGCCCATGCCGACCACCCGGAATTCTCCTCCCAAGGGATAGAAGTCAGCTGGTGGAAGCTGTTCAACGACAAAGAACTGAGCGCTCTTGTCGAGCAGACCTTGCAGCATAACTATGACCTTCAGACGGCCCGCGCCAACCTCCTTGAAGCGCGGGCGCTCTATATGGAAGCGGGGCTCAATTTAGCCCCCGCCGTGACTTCACACGCCAATTACACGGATCAAAACCGCAGTGGCGGGGCTCTGAACAACAAAACCTTCGCCCCGCGCCCGCTGAAACTCTACAACATCGGTTTCGACGCATCTTGGGAAGTCGATTTCTTTGGTCGTGTGCGCCGTAACGTGGAAGCCAGCAGTGACGAGGTTGCGGCACAGGAAGCCAGTCTTCGCGACCTCAGTGTCAGCCTGATAGCCGAGGTGGCCAGAAATTACTTCCAATTGCGTGGGCTGCAAAACCAGTTGGCGGTGTCAAAAATGAACGCCGACAATCAATTCCAAACTCTGAAAATAACCCAAGTCAGGCTCAATAGCGGGCGCGGCACCGAACTCGATACGTCAAGGGCAATAGCCCAACTCGATTCCACCCGGGCCCTGATTCCGCTCCTGCAAAGCGCCATTTACCAGGCTATTCATCGGCTCGGCGTACTGACCGGAAAGCATCCAGATGCCCTGATCAAAAAACTGGAGCAGCCTGCGCCGCTACCTAGGATTCCCGAAACCATCCATATTGGTAATCCTGCGGAACTGCTGCGCCGCCGGCAGGACATCCGTATGGCCGAACGCACGTTGGCCGCTGCTACAGCCCGCATCGGCGTTGCCACGGCCGATCTTTTTCCGCGTGTCACCTTTGTCGGTACTATTGCCCTTGAAGCCAGCTCTCTGTCGGGACTTGGCGCAGCGGGTTCAGACGCCTATGCCGTAGGCCCTAGGATCACTTGGGCGGCGCTGGATCTGGGGCGTGTCTACGCCCGCATAAAGGCCGCTGATGCCAGCGCCGAAGCCAGCCTGGCTCAGTACGAGCAGACGGTGCTGAATGCCTTAGAGGAAACCGAAAACGCTCTGGTGAACTACAATCAGGAACGTGCCCGGCAGGCATTGTTGGCCTCGGCGGCTAAAGCCAGTGAAAGGGCCGATGAATTGGCACACCTGCGCTTCAATGAAGGGGTCAGCGATTTCCTGACGGTGCTGGATGCCGAATTACGCCTGTTACAAGATCAAGAACGTCTGGCCCAGAGCGAAACTGCTACGGCAACCGCGCTGACAGCGCTTTATAAGGCTTTAGGGGGCGGTTGGGAGTCGAATATTAAATTGGATAAAATATGATTAAGTACATGCTCAAAAGTTTTAGGGCTACGACTGCGCGTCCTCAAAGGACGCGCAGTCGTTTTATACCAAAAAACTTATTCATGACCACTTAATACCTAAAGAATTGTTAACCACAGAGAGACAAAAACAGAGAGGTATTGTTAATAAAGTAATAGTGTCCAGCCCACCATTCCATTTGAGCATCAAAAGCATGATGAAATATTTATTCATAATTACTTATACCCGCAGGATTTGCATTAGCTATTCGGGTAGTGGGTTAAATGTGGTGGTTGGCTTGTACTGAGGCAAACCCAGGTTTGCACTCCAGCTTATCAACGTGCAGCTACAGATTTAACCCACCACCGCTATTCGTTTTACTGTGTCCATCAATTTGATTCGAGAAAAATCGTTGTCGCTATTTTGTCCGATTTAAAGTGATAGGTGGTGGGCTATTAAGGGATGTTATCTGTTTACTGCCATCACAACAGTGGGCGGCTATAGGTACGAACACCTAATAGCCCCAAAAACCAGCTTCCAATGTTGCTTTTTAGCAATCGTCTTCTATTATTCATACTCACACGCATTAGCTACTGTGGAATATTTTAGGGACAAAAATGAATATAATAGATTTACGCAAAACCCTTCAAGCCTCATCAACCAATCAGCGGCTGTCTGACCGCCGTAAAAATCCCTATGAGTATGGCTCGCCTGAATGGTTGGACTATATCAATAAAAATGGGCTTGAATGCCCAACGCATGATCGTCGGAAAGCCAACCGCCGCGTCACTGACCGCCGACAATCAGCCGAGAGCCCAGATACCCCCGAAAAACCCTATCAACGCATTTTCCTCACCCCAGCCGAAAAAAAATTGCTGATGGATTTGTACTTGGGGGATTTGGAAGATTTAGGTGAGTAAGCGCATTTTTTAGCCCGTCCTAGTTAACCGTTTGTTATGGCGTGCTTTATTTGCCCGATGGCTGCCCCGCTCAATTGCCCCGTCCGCTTGTGTTGTGCGCATAGCGCCCCCCTAAACCCTAGGTAATCCGGCTGATAGGGCAGTAATGTGGCGATATCGTCCAATCTTAACGATCCTGCCAATCCACAGAGCAGCTGCCTGGCTTTAGCCTGCGAGACAAATTCTGCAATAGTGGTTTTGCCCATCACTTGCAATAACGAACCGCGCTTCTTATCCATGGTGTCGAGCATAACGCCTTTAAAGCCCGCTTGTTTCAAGACGCCAATAAGCTCAAATTCCGGCTGGCAATCGGCAAACAGCACGGCAATTAATGCATGTTGCCCAGTCAGTGCCGCCAATTTGGCGACGGTGGCTAGGCTGTCGCCTTCAGGAAAAAACCCTATTTTTACATAATCAACGCCAGTCGCCGCCATCGCGCTTACCGCGTTAAAAACCAATTCCGGCTGCATCGGTAAATCGCCAATTGTCGCGCTCACAGGGCAATGTCCTGCGATTGCCTGGACGATGTGCTTGACCGTTGCGTTGTCTAATGCCCCTAACGCACCCAGCGCCGGTTGTTTCAAATCAATAATGTCAACTTGCGCTTGTAAGACAAGCAACGCCTCTTCAACGTTGGTGACGCTCGCCAACATGCCGGTCATGGCAATACCCCGGCTTTAAAGGTGTCCAGTGCCGCCATTAACCAGTCCCACGCAACACGCTCACGTTCGCCAGCGGTTTTTTCAAAGCCAATGCACAGATAATCCAATTCCGCTTCAATTTTGGCCAGCGGCAAGCGCTCTAACCGGCTGATTAAAATGGCCGCTTCCAACACCGCATATTGGGCACGGTTAAAGCCGTTAAAAGGGGCGTGATTTACGGTGTGCAAGATTCGGCAAAACACTTTTGGGCGTATAGCATCTTCTTCAACGCGCACCACTTCCACTTCGCTATGGGCTAAGACGCAGGCCAACACCTGGCCGTTGATTCTTTCCGCTGGTCGTAACGGCCAATCACGCCGTCCGGTCAGGCAACCGGCAAACACGCGCACATCGTCACAATAATTAAGCACGGCGGTTTTTGTTTCCAGCAAATTATTGAGCGTGGTTGACGGACGGAACGGCAAAATCAGTAAGCCGTCATCAAGGATATGCACACCCATTGGCGCGATATGCGTTATTCCAGCGTGGTTTTGCGTAGTGACAATCAGTTCTTGAATCATTTTTTTTGTAGAGTGGTTCCGGCGGGTTTAAACGTGTGCAGGTCAACGGTGGGTTCGCTAGTGATACTGGCACATCCCCAGCTTAAGGCTTGGTCTTGGGTGAAGCGTTTGCCCAGTTGCCAGGCAATTTCCGCGCGGGCCAGTTCCACGCCCAGATAAAACGCATGGCCGCCATCGGTTTCAACGTGCAGTTTGGGGAATAAAGCAAACGGGTCGATGGCGCTATGCAAGCCGTCGCGGTTAAAAATGTGCAGGCCTTCGGGGCTGGTTTGGATGCGGAAACTGGGGTCCCTGATTTGCGCGGCAAGCTCTTTTATTTCTGTGAGCGAGTAAGGGAACGGCGCGGTTTCATGCAATGCCAACAAGCTGGGGTCGATATGTTTGGGCAGCGTATTCTGCGTTTTGGCGGCGAGCATGATGCGCCGCGCCCTATCGGCTTCTTTAATGGCGCGGCAGGCATGGCCGCTGACTTCGGTCGCCAAAATATGGTTGATGTCCAATTCGGAGCAAACGCCCAACAACAAGGCATTCATGCCCAAGGTGTCGGCGTGGGTCAACTCGGTGATGTTGCCTACGCCCAGCATCATTTCAATCTCAGGGTGGCGTGTCCTGACGCTGTGATAACGCACGATGGAGGCGGTGAAGCCAAAGTGGATGGGGTCTAAAATCGGGTCGGCAATGAAGGGGCGGTTGTTTGCCTGCATAAGGGTGATAGCCCTATCAAGCGAGGCCAAATCTTCATGGTGTTCGGGAATTAATATAGGCGTCGAGGCGACTTCATCGGCAACCCAAAGGCTGCTTTCATGCAGGCTGAGCAAATAATCCGCGCCGGCTTTGCCGCCCCGTAGCAAGTCTTGGGTGTCCAGAGAGTCGAGGCTGACCGTAAACCCCGCCTGCTTTAATGCCGCTATCAGCTCTTCCAGATGCGGAAAGTCAGTGCTGGGCAAACAGCCGATGTCGATCACATCGGCGCCGTTCTGGCGGTAATATTCGGCGCGGCTTAGCGCATCTTCGATGCTGATATTGGGCGCGTCAGTGATTTCGGCAAAGATTTTTACCCGATAATCGCTTAAGTCGTAGTGATGCGCTTGTTTGCCAAAAAAGGCGGGCAAATCTTTCAGCTCTTCCGGGCCGCGTTCCACAGGGAGGCCTAGCTGTGCCGATAGCGTTTCCAAATCACCACGGCAACGCCCTGGGACCAGGATGCGGTCAGCGTTGTAGGTGTCGTGCAGGCGGCGGGCGATCATGTCGGCGGTCATTAACGCGGCGACTTTAAGCCCCAACTGATGCACGGTATAGCTAAATTCCGGCTGCATTTTTTCGAGGATGTTATGCAGCTGTTTTTCCGCAAGCTTGCCGGTTAAAAAAAGGATATGTTCGCTCATGCCAAGGTTTTAAGCCGTCCGTTCACGGCGCTAATCAGTTCGGTGACGCTCTCGACCACGGTGGTGTATTCGAACGTGCGTAGTTTGTCTGTACCTTCCAGGTCAATTTTGCGCGGATAGACCATCACTTTGCCACCAGGCGCGGTGGTTTCCATTGCGGGGGCAATATCGCAGGGATAGACAATGCTGGGCACTTTACACTTGCCCGCCTGTGAATACAGGTTGGTCACCAACGAATCGGCAATGCCCAACACGCATTTGGCAACCGTGTTGGAGGTGGTCGGCGCCATAACCAAGGTATGGTAATGGCCTTTATAAAAATGTCCGACAGGTGGGGCCGATGCGGCTTTATCACGGTACACTGGCATTTTTTCACGGATGTCATTGAGGTTGATGCCGTACATTTTTAGCACTTCCTCGCCCGCTTGGCTGATATACAAATCCACGGCATCCAAGGCCAGCAGGAATTCAAGGCATTCTTCGATATAATGGCCGGAGCCGGTGATTGCCCAGGCTAAACGTGGCGTATCCATGACGGCACCCAAATTGGAAACCAGCTATTATACCCGAATAACGACAGCACAATGCGCAGAGGAGCTAGGCCATGTTTGGCAGTATTAACAAGCCATTGATAATGGGGATTTTAAATGTCACGCCGGACAGCTTTTCTGATGGTGGCGAGTATGTCAGCCTCAATGCGGCCTTGCGGCAAGCGGAGCGCCTATTGCTTGAGGGCGCGGACATTATCGACATAGGCGGCGAATCGACGCGTCCGGGTTCCATTCCCGTCACTGCGGATGAACAAATCCAGCGGATTGTGCCGGTTATTCAGGCGATCCGCCAGCAACTCTCAAAAGACGTGGTGATCAGCGTGGACACCACATTAAGCCCGGTGGCCAGGGCCGCTTTAAGCGCTGGGGCTAATTTAATCAACGATGTTTCGGCAGGCGAAGATGATCCAGCCTTATTGGCGCTCGCCGCCGCGACGGCAACGCCCATTATCTTAATGCACCGCTTAGGCACGCCCAAAACTATGCAGGACAATCCGTATTACCAAAATGTGGTCACAGAAGTGCTGGCGGCGCTGCAAACGCGTATTGAGGAGGCCTTAGCGGCAGGGATAAAAAAGGCGCAGATTGCCATCGATCCGGGCATCGGCTTTGGTAAGCGCAAACAGGATAACCTGGCCTTATTGGCGCATCTCGATGCTTTTGTCGCCACCGGCTATCCGGTGTTGTTGGGCACTAGCCGCAAACGCTTTATGGGCGGTATTTGCGATGTGCATAAACCTTCGGAGTTGGTGACGGCCACGGCAGTGACCACGGCGTTAGGTGTTATGGCGGGCGTGCGGATGTTTCGGGTGCATGATGTGAAAGAAAACCGCCAAGCGGCGGAAGTGGCGTTGGCGATTAAACAAAGCCGCTGAAAATGGTTCTGGCAGTTAACGGTACTGAAAAATATCTAAGTTATAATGCCCCGCTTACGTTGGCGCTGGGTGCGACGACTTAACCTTATCTTCGGGAAGCCGCAGTTATTTTATGAATTTAGACACTGATAATATATTCGTTCTTTTTAACAGCTACTTTGAGATGGTGCCGGCAACAACAGATGAGCTTAAAAAGGAGGCCTATAAATTACGCTACCAGGTTTATTGCCTTGAAACGGGGTTTGAAGATCCTTGTGAATATCCTAGTGGTATAGAGTGCGATAACTATGACGGGCAATCGCTCCACTATTTGATTCGGCATCGTAAATCGGGTGAGTTTGCGGCAACTACCCGCCTTATTCTCCCTAATGTAAGTGACCAGGAGGAATTATTGCCGATTGAATCCCATTGCACGATTGATAATGTCGCGGTGACACAGGCGGTCAACCGACAGCATCTGGCCGAAGTTTCGAGGTTTTGTGTCTCAAAATCGTTTAAAAGAAGAAAAAACGAATCTCCCACCTTAAATGCCGTCAGCCCTTATTGGGAACAGGATTATTTTACCGCTAACGAGCGCCGCACTTTCCCCCATATCACTTTCGCGCTCATCGCTTGTGTCATAAAAGCCAGTCAGGAATACGGTATTGAAACGTTGTACGGGACTATGGAAGCGCCATGGTTACGCTTTTTAGCGTCGGTGGGCATCCACTTTGTCAAAATTGGCCCAGCGGTCGATTATCATGGGGAACGTTGGCCTTGCGCCATAAAAATCAGTGATTTGCTTGAAGATGTGGCAAAAAAGAACCATACCCTTTGGGAATTGTTAAGCGTTTGAGCATGGCCAATCAGTTTGTTGTCTGTGTAGGCCGCCTTATTGATGCTTGATTGCAGGTTTAACCCGTCGCCGGTTGTTTTTTATGATGCCCGTAGGCGTTAAATAGTGTTAGAAATCAACAGATGCTTCAAAGTAAAAGCTTCTCCCCTGCATCGGTATGTTTTCAGGCAACTGTAGGGCGCTCGGTTCCAGGTAACGTTCGTCAAATGCGTTGCGCAAGGAGGCGGAGAGATTGAGGTGCTTGTACAATTTTATACCGCGTAATGTCAAATCGACGGTTTGGTAATCGCCTAATTCCCTGTTATCACCTAATATGGCCGTTCTCCCGCCAATCCAGTTTAGCTGGGGTTGTAATTGCCACTGGGGCAAAAAATGCCAGTCAACCGCCACATAGACATGATGTTCGGGCACGCCGGTCACGCGATTGTCTGTTTGCTGGTTGACCGCATTTTGCCAAGCGTAATTGCCCTTTACATTCCATTGGTCGTAAATTTGCCAGTTAAACTCAAACTCAGACCCATACCCATCTTGCTGGCCGAAATTTTGAAAGGTGCGGGTTAAGCCATTAGTGTCCGGTATCGCCGAAATAAGGTTGTCAATATCATAGTAATATAAATTGACAGCCGTCCTAAGCGCCGCAAAAGGCCGGTAATCAATTGCCCATTCGTAGGTGTTGATGGTTTCCGGCCTTAAAAGCTTATTGCCCAATAGTACGGGGTTGTTCTGGTTGCCCTGTTCGGCAAAATTGGGTGCCCTAAAGGCCCTGCCATATAACAACTTGCTGGTGATTTGTTCATTAATGTCCCAAACCAAGGCAATACGGGGATTAACAGTGCCACCAAAATCAGAATAGTTGTCGTAACGCAGTCCCGTGGTCAACTGCCAGTCTGTGGCGAATTGCCATTCGTCCTGTAATACCGCCGACCAAATTGACCTGTCCCTGTCCGCTAAATACACAAAAGGCGTGTTGGTCACATCGGTTAAAGCGCCATAGACAGTGGGCTGGGTCCCATCGATGACGCCGGGGCCATAATTTTTGCGCTCATTCGTGGAGATCCCTTCATGCCGGAAACCTGCGCTAAAGAAAACCAAATGATTTGCAAAGCCCTTGTAATTGGAACTGAGCTCTATTGATGGTGTCCTTTCTATCCGGCCGACATTGGCATTGACCCCGTCAGGAAACGACACCAACGGGTCATTGCCAAACGGTGATTTGATATTGCCGTCCGGGCCGATGCGCACCTTTGTGCCATCAGGCAAAAGCTGGATTTTAGCTATTGTGTCTGCTTGTAAATAGCTGACATGCGCCATGAGCTCCCAGTTTTCCAGCCAGTCTTCTGTAGAAAACCGCACATCACCTAAATATTGTTCACTGTCAGCCGCGCCATTAGGGTCCAATGCGCCCGCACCGCCTGCACGGGTGCCGCCGTCAAATGAATTGAATGCCCAGAAACCGATGTCCCAATGTTTGCGTTGCAGGTTGAGGTGGCCATTTAACGTTTCATAACGGGTGTTCATTGCGCCAGGGGCATGGGATGCAGTGGTGCCGAACAGCTTATCGAAACCTGTTTGCGTGTCGGTATGGATAATACGGCCATCATCCCCTTGGGTATGTTGGTATTGCAAGCTGCCGGCAACATCCCAGCCGGCCCATTGCGCACTGTGCTGCCCCCAGGTGCTTTGGGTATCCCAGTTGCCGGCCCTAACCCCCACTTTAGTGCCATTAATATCCTTGGCTTTTTTGGTGATGATATTGATGACGCCGGCAAACGCATCCGCGCCATAGAGCGCTGAACCAGGCCCCCTGATGACTTCCACGCGGGCAATGGCTTCAATAGGCAATTCCAGGCCAGTCATGAGGGTGCCGCGGAAGGGTGTGGTGATACGCGTGCCGTTTAGCAGAATTAAAACTTGGGAATTTGCCGTATTGCGCATTCCCCGTATGCTGTAATTGTAATCATAAGAACTTTCCTGAAGGCCAGCATGCACACCAGGCACGGTTTCCAGCACCTCATGCAGCTCGGTTGCCCCCATCGCCTTGATTTGTTCGGCTGTAATGACGCTGGTCACCGCCGCCGACTGGAATATGGGTTTCGGTGTTCCGGTGGCGATAGTGACGGGAATGGCGGCCAATTCAGCCGGCGACATGGCAAAAAAATCATCTACGTCCGTTTTGGCATAAGTCATACTGGCGTAAAAATACGCCGGCATCAGGTATATAACTGCACGGATGAGATTAATTTTCATATCGACGTTACGATGGAATAATAAGTTTTGAGTTCATCCAGGGCCACTGGCTTGCTAATGTAATAGCCTTGCGCGTAATCAATGCCCAATTCATTAAGCAAGGAAAAAATTTTTTTGTTTTCAACAAATTCGGCAATCGTTTTTTTACCCATAATATGGCCGACTTCATTAATGGCCTTCACCATGGCGAGATCAATTTTGTCATCGAGGACATCTTTAACGAACTGGCCGTCTATTTTAAGGAAATCGACCGGCAGGTTTTTTAAGTAAGCAAAGGAAGATAAGCCGCTACCAAAATCGTCCAGAGAAAACAGGCAGCCATTGTCCCGTAAGTGGTTAATGAATTTTGTTGCATAAGATAAGTTGGCAATGACGGCCGTTTCGGTTATTTCAAAACAAATCTTGTCGGGAGGGATAGCCCATTGCCGGAACTGTTCTGCAATAAAAGGTTTCATGCGTTCATCGGACAGCGACAGGCCGGACAGGTTGACGGAACACAATGATAGCTGGTCAAGAAACCCATGGTTATTGGCTAGCCATTCAAACAAATGGCTGATAACCCAGCGATCCATTGCGGGGGCCAAGTTGTAACGTTCGGCTGACGGCAAAAAGGCGCCGGGCGGGATAATCGCACCCTGGCTATCTTGATACCTGACAAGGGTTTCAAAATGCAGGCCTTCATTATGCCGGTTCATCGCCACGATAGGCTGGCCATACAAGCAAAAGCTGTTCTGCTCCAGCCCCTGATTGATTTTGGTCACCCATTGCATTTCACCGTGCCTAAGCGCCAGCTCTTCATCATCGGGGCGAAAAACATGCACCCTGTTGCGGCCTTTGTCTTTGGCGGCATAGCAAGCGGCATCGGCTTCTTTGAGCAAGTTGACGGCGTTGCCGCTGACATCGTTTATTGAGGCAATGCCGATGCTTGCGCCAATGGAAAACTGTTTGCCATCCCAACTGAAACGGAAGTCCTTGATAACGTCGCGTATCTCTTCACAGGCCAATAAAGCATCATGTTGGGTGCAGTTATACATCAATATGCCAAATTCGTCACCGCCCAGACGGGCGATAAAGTCATGCCGCCGGATGTGTTTTTTTAGCAGGTCGGCCAGTTGCCGGAGCAGCTCATCCCCGGCCAAATGGCCACAGGTGTCGTTGACGATTTTAAATTGGTCCAAATCCAAGTAACACAAGGCATGTTCAGAACCCTCGGTATGCGCCAAAACAACGGCTTCCTTAACGGTGTGGTCGAATGCGCTGCGGTTGGCAAGGCCGGTCAGGGCGTCATGGTTGGCCTGATAAATGATTTTCTCAGTCAGCTGGTGCGTTTCGGTCACATCTTCGCAAACCAGCAACAAGCTGTTTTGCCCGTCTTCGTTTTTGACGGACCGTCCGGCCGCCCGCACCCAAATAATCCGGCCATTTTGGCAAATCTGGCGGATTTCCTGTTTATGCACAAGCAGTGGGTTAGTCCGGCAATCTGCCATCAGGGCATGGATAATAGGTAAGTCATTAGGATGGATAAAATCAAAAATAGGGTAATCTTGCAAATCCTCGATTGCCAAGCCCAGGTGTTTGGCGCCGGTCATATTGACCGACAAAATAAGGCCTGTTTCGGAAAGGTTAAAAACCATGGTCGGATTGTCATCAAACAACGCCATATAGCGGTCTTTTGCTCGTGTCAGCGCCTTGTTTTGTGTTTTTACGGTGATCAGCAAGTCGTTGAAAGCATCGACCAGAACACCTACCTCGTCATTGTTTTCTTTGGCGGCCTTTAGCGAATAATCCTTCGTTTTGCTGACCATTTTGACGACATCCACCAGTTTGCTTATCGGCGATGCAATCAGGCTGATAAAGGGGGTCGATAAGAAAAAAGTAATAATTGCTACGGTGGCCAGGACTAAAAATAACAGCCCGATAAATTGTAATTTACGCCAATAAGCGTCTTTAAAATCAGCATAGATTAAAACAGAACCGAGCAAATCCGTTTGGTCAACAATTTGTTCAATCACATACAGTTCGTTGCTTTCGAAATGCGTTTTTTCTTTTTCGATGGTTACAGGGCAGGGCCACGCAGTCCGGGTTTTTAGAAACTGGGTGAACAACGTCCCTTTTGCGTCATACAAGCAGGCGGTTTGCACAATAGGTTGCATGTTAAAAACGCTAAGGTTTTCATTGGCCAGTTCAATGTCCTGGAACATTAATGCGGCAGAACTGCGGTTGCCGATGATGGTGGCCAAGGCGCCTAAATCATCCTTAACATTTTGCTTGAATTCGCTAAGTTCAAGCACCAACAACAACAAGCCTGCAATGATTAATGTGCCTATGCCCGGCAGCAACACGGTAAGCAGCAGTTTGTGCTTGATTGACAGATTTCGGACGTAGCTGATCATTGTTTGCCACCGTCAATAATATCGGCCACTTCCAGTAATTTGGCACTGACTTTAAGGCCACTTTGCTTAACGGCAGTCAGGTTGATCTGTAATTTTATCCGGCCATCCCGGTTTATGAAGCCTATCATGCCGCCATGTTGGGCAAAATTCGGGCTTTCCCCGACAGTTAATGTTTTTTCTTGAAAGCTGGGGGGATTTTTAGCTAAAGCGCCGACAAAAAGAATATGGCAGTAAGACAGTGCGCCATCCGAAAAAGGGCGGGAATTGCTTAATCTGACTAATTTGATGGGGCGGCCGGATACGCTGCGTTGCTCTATGGGGTCAATTAGGCTGCCGAACGGGTCGGTGCCTAAAATACACAGATTAAAGGTTTGGTAGCTGTCTTCAGGCCAGCTAATAAATTTAGTGAAGTTATAAAGGTAACCGGCTTTTATTTTGTATTCAACCGACTCGTCTTCGGCGCAAAGCGGCTGCGAAAACAGCAGGCAAACCAAGCAAAAAAATGTCACTGACAAGCGTATAACATTCATTAGCATGGGTGATGTCATTGAGTTCGCGTTGTAAAAAATACATGCGTTGTTGGCTTGTCCGGCCTTAGAATGTCATTAAACATAGTCGAGTATAGATAAGTTACAAGTTTGTGAAAAATTTTTTCATCACGCCAATCATATAATGGTGGTCTTGCACCCCCGCGCTCTCCCTAAGGCTGTGCATCGCCCACATCGGATTGCCGACATCGACAGAGCGTATGCCCAGTTTTGCCGAGGTGATGGGGCCTATGGTGCTGCCGCAAGGCAAGTCACAACGATGCGAATACTTCTGGTAGGGAACGCCCGCCTCAATGCACCAGTTGGCAAACATTGCTTCGGATACGCTTTCTGAACTGTAACGGCGGCTGGCATTGACTTTAATCACCGGACCGTTATTGACCAGCACTTTATGGTCGGCATCGTAAGCAAGCGGAAAATTGGGTTGGTAGGCATGTGCCATATCAGCGCTGATTAAAAAGCTTTTTGCCAATGTCCGGGCGTAATCCTGTTTATCTGCCGTAGCCATCAAGGCAATCCGTTCAAGCACATCGGGAAGAAAGCTGCCGTCCGCGCCTTTATTGCTTTCACTGCCAATTTCTTCATGGTCAAAAAACGCACAAACTAGCGTGTTGCCCGCTGATAATGCCGCTTCATCAAGCAAAGCCGTTAAAGCTGCATGACAAGAAGCGAGGTTGTCGAGCTGGCTATTGCTATAAAACTCCTGGTTTGCCCCCCAGAACGCACCTTTTTGGGTGTCGTAAACGTTAAGCTCCCATGCCAATATCTGTCCGGCGGCTATCCCTGATTGCTGTTGCAGGCATTGCATAAAATAGGGCTGCGGCAATTGCGCTTCAGACACACGGGCCAGAAGTAACGGCAGCTCGTATTGTTTTTGTAGTTTCAAGCCGTCATCGTTAACGCCACGGTTTAAATGGATCGCCAGATTCGGCAACCTTAACAGGGCTTGGTCAAACCGGACTAATTGGCTGGCTATTTCACCTTGCGCATTCTTGTAGCTGATGCGTCCGGCAAGGCTTAAGTCGCGGTCGGTAAACGTTGCCAGGATAGGCCCGCCATAAATTTCAACACTTAGCCTGATAAAACCATCAAGATAATTCGCGGCATTGGGCTTAAGCCGTAAACCTGGCGAGTCAGTGTGTGCGCCAATAATTTTAAACCCCGTTTCCGGCAACGGCTTTTGTCCGTGGACAAATAAGATAATCGATGAACCGTCGCGGATAACGTAATAACGCCCGCCGGGCTTTAGTAGCCATTTTGCCGATTCGTCCAGGCGCTCAAACTGAAACGCGGCAAGCCGGTCTTCAATGCTCTTGACCGCATGCCACGGGCTGGGGCTTGCATCAATAAAATCCAGCAGGTCTTTAACCTGTTGCGCGGCATTCATGGGGCTTCGTGCAAGTCTAAGGCGGCTGAATTGATGCAATAGCGCAGTCCGGTAGGCTGTGGGCCATCGGTAAACACATGCCCCAAATGGGCAGTGCAGTTCTTACAGGTCACTTCAACGCGGCGCATACCGTGGCTGGTGTCAACGTGTTCGGCAACACTGCCTTTAGACAGGATGTCCCAAAAGCTCGGCCAGCCGGACCCCGAATCGTATTTATGCTCGGAAGAAAATAATGGGCTGCCACAGCAAACACAATGGTAAGTCCCCTTTTTTTTACAATCGGTGTATTTGCCTGTAAAGGGGGGCTCAGTGCCTTTCATGCGGCAGACAGAAAATTGCTCAGGTGTTAAATGGGTGTTGTCAGTGGCCGGCCTTTGCTTGGCGTCAGTGTCATTTTTATTGGTCATGATGTCACAGTAGTTTTGGCGGTTTAAAAATTGAATTGTACGCTTTCAAAGTGGCATAACCAAAAGTTCGATTGTTTCATATGCGCCCTCCAATGCCGGAAACCGACGTTGTATCCTGCTTGTGCGCACAAGAAATAGATTGCAACCTGAACAACGTTTTGTAAAATTAAACGCTTTGTAAAATCATCTGGATTGGAGTCTTGTTAACAATGCAAAAAATTTTTACGGGCCGTGGTAATGTCACGGTCATTCTTATAAGTTTATTGGCAAGCGCTTGTGCCTCAGAACGCCCCGTAGCCGTTATGCCGATTGCGCCCGCGTTATCTGGTGATCAAATGTTGCGTGAAAGTGAGGGCATAGCACATTTAAGCAACCGCTGGAAAAGCGGCAAACAGCTGGCTGAAAAAGGAAATTTAATGGTGCGCGAGGGGCAGGGAAAAGTTGATGAAGGCAATCGGCTGATTGATGAGGGCACAAAAATAATGCGCGAGAGCGAGGAAAGCTATAAAAACATTAAAAAGTGACGGTTAAGGGTGGCTTGGAATGTGTTTGCCCGCTGTTTGATGGCGTACCGATACTCAACAGCTGAACCTTGCCTTGCGGGGCAATAACCCTTTATTTTTAAGGGGTTTTTGTTTTCTTAGGCCGTTTGCAAAAGCACGGAGAAAAAATGAATAATTTATTTTCTCATTTGGTTTAAATTTATTGTTCTATGCTAGAATCCACAACCGTACTTACCTGGCTAATCCAAGTTTCCCGTCAAAAAATGGAGCCGCTTATTGGCAGGCTAAGTTCAAATAATTTAACTACTAATCACAAGGTTGATACGTAAAATGACATTTTTTAAAAAAATCGCGGTATCTTTTATTATGGCCGCTGCTATGGCGGCGGTTTCATCAGCCGCTTTTGCAGAAGCTGAAGGCGCCGCTGTAGTTAAAGCGGCAGCTGAAGGCACGGTTGCTAAAATTGAAGAAGCAGTTAGCTTGCTTGAAAAAGGCGGCGATAAAGCTGAAATTATCAAAGCAATTAACGATGCCCGCCAACTCCAAAAAGAATTTCGCTATGAATTGACCGAGCGTCAACGTCAAAAAGCCAACGATAAATTAAGAATTGCCCGCCAAGAGTTTGAAAACGGCGAAGTGCAACCAGCAGAAGCAACGCTAAGGGCGGCTTTAGCGTCATTTAAAGAAATGCTGGACCAGTATAACGCAGCCCACTAAGGCTGTTTGAAGCCAGATTCAACTTTGCTGATAATTAAGTTGAATCTGGTGTTTTTCTTGTAGGGCTAATAGAACCCACCTCAAATTACGTTGATTGCTTTCTCAATTGCCATTTATTTCAGAGTGGTAAATTAAATCTCCCCTTTTTAACTACCATGGCTTTGTATTGTTCCCGACTCAAGGGGCAATCAATCAAATTGTTAAAATCCTGTTTATTCAGACCGCATTGTTTTGCCATTTGAGCGAGAAGCCCATCACCGTTTTCACGCTTTTATCAAAATCACTTTCAAAATTAGTATCTTGCACGACCCTAAAGTTATCATATTCTGGGTGCGCCAACCGTTGCGCAACCGCATGGCTAACCTTTCCGGCATCCTGCAATATCTCATAGCCATTAAACGCTAAAAAGCATCTAGCTTTTCTACCCAATCCGCCATTTTCAGAGGGATATTACGGGAGGCTTGCAGTTCGGAATAATCAAGATACATGGACACAATCCGTTCTAGCTCCTTGATTTTCTTTTCAATTAGATAGTTTTTGGCAACCGATACGTCACTTTTTAACACCTTGCCGTTGGGTGCGTTTTTCCATGTCTGCAAGCCCATATTGGGCTGTTCCGCAGCCGCGCGGGATTGGATGATTTCAGCGGCGGTTTTGCCCGTGATTGCCCATTCCAACTTGTTTTGCACCGTTTTATAAAACGTCAGCGTTTGCGGATCATCCTTTGCATAATCCATGCTGCATTCTTTGTAAATGTTGGTGATTTTCTGATAAAGCCGCCGTTCACTGGCGCGTATTTCCCGAATCCGTTCCAATAACTCATCAAAATAATCCTTACCAAACCGCTTGCCTTGCTTTAATTATCCTAATAACGCCAGTGCAAACATTTACGAATGGATTAATCCATCAATTTGCTGAAAAACATTCCTGCCCTGGACATCTTTCTTTACAGCCATTAAAAATAAACAGCTTCCGCCGCTTTTTCTGGCCCATAACTCGCCAATACGCTCTTTATCACCAGATTCAAGAATGAGATGCTGGCCTTTGTATTCGATGACCATCCGCCTGCCATCCATTAACTCAACGATAAAATCAGGGTAAAACCTGCCTTTTGCCAGAGGCAAGTAGAACGATGCGCTACCGCGATCAACTAAATTCCGAATCCAATACCTAACTTTAGGGTGGCTGTCGATAGCCTTGGCGCATTCAAATTCTTCGCCACTCTCTTTTAAGTCTTCAATTTGGGGATAAAAATGCTTGAGAATTTGATAACGCCCCTCATAAAAAGGTGGTCTTGCCGGATAATAGCCAGGAAAAAATTCATGGACTTTGTCAAAACGGGTTTCCATTAATTCGTCGTCTTCAAACAAAGCATAATTAAACCCTTGCGTTGCTGCTTGTTGCCGATAATCTTCAATGAGTTCACGCACTGCCCGCGCCAGAATGTATTTGCAGCGTATGAGTCCCGTCAATGGCAAGCCCCGCCTTTGAGTCAAGTAGCTAATCAGTCGGCCTAAGAATGCGCGTAACTGGGCGGGTATCAAGCCGATTTGCCTAACTTGAGGTTCTAGCCAGAATAGCAGATCGTTTTCCGTAAAGCCGCCGTCCACCCAATCATTGTTGTAAGCAGAATTTTGGTCAATATGGCGGTAACTGAGTTTTTTACCATCCATATCCACTTCAAAAGTGTCGGCAGTTTGTTCTAATTTAAAACCAGGCAATTCCGCCGGAAAATCCAACAATGACCATTCTTTGCGCCAGTTTAAAAACTCATCGCTGTCCAGCAAATTCCACAAGTCGCCTTGTTTAACGAAAAGTTGAGGCAGAGGTGCAAATGTTTTCCCGTTTAGCGAAGGCGCACGGTTTGCCACGATACGCAAATTATGTTGTTCAATCTGTGCGCTCAGATACTGCTTTTCTTTGCCAGTAACCGCTTTCAACAATTGGGTTTTGGTTTCGGACGACACTTCGCCTTTAATTTCAACGCTAAAAGTATTGTTTGCCGTGGGCGTTATGACCACGTTTGCTGATGTTTCTGGTGTCAGTTCCGGCGGTGTCGTCAGTTCAAGGCGTAAACTGGATTCTGTCCGTTGGATTGGGCCAGCATCATCAAATATATCAATTTGAGGCGTGTCGCCTTTGGTAATACTGCTTGCGGCTTCCAAAGGCTCAAAGCCCATATCAATCAGCTTATCGGTCAATTGCTTGGCAACGGCGGAAAAATCCGGCGAAGCCAAATGGGCATAAGCAGCGTTCAAGGCTTCGTGTTTGCGGCGTTGGGCATAAGGCATCCTAAGCACCCGTCCTAACAACTGCTCGGCATCCTTACTGGATTTCACGTCTTTGACCGAACAAAATACATAAGCAAAGGAACAGTCCCAACCTTCTTTTAACGCTTCAATGGTAATGATGTATTTAATCGGGCAGCCAGGTGAAAACAGGTTCAGGCCGTCCAATTCCCGTTGCTTGCCCGTAGCAATAGCAATTTCCCGTTCATCGACATGCAGTTGTTCAAGCAAATGCGCTTTTAACACCTCCACCGGCACATCGCCGTTTTTGGCATCTGCCTGAAACAACACGATAGGCCGGACAAAATCGCTTTCGTGTTGCGCCGCCAAATTCAATTTTTTGCCCGTCAACACCGCATCCCGCACCGCCGCTTGCCAGTCCTTATGCTCGGTCAACACAATGGGCAGTTTAATCATGTGTTCGTCTTTTAACTCCGAAGCCGAACAACGATACAAAATATTCGAGGCCGAAGTCACGCTGGTGTCCGGTGTCGCGGTAAACTCCACGATGCAGGCCGGATGCAGCCGCTTTAGGGTGTCAAAAGTGAGTTTTGTACGCGCGTTATGTGCCTCGTCCATAATCACCAAAGGCTTATGCAAGGCTAATAAATTGGCAAACGAGGCTTTGATTTTGCCTATATCCTCACGCCGTAAGCCGTTTTCCTGTAAATCCTTTTCGCTAACGCGCTCCAGTTGTCCGTCTGGGTCAGTCTTGCCGACAAAATGCGCTTCAAAGTCTTCATGATGCACATACACCTTACGCCCGCTGGTATCTTCCACCCGCAACGCCGCCAGCGTACCTACGATAACCAAGGCTTTACGGCCTATATCTTGGCGGCGGATTTGCGTCACTTCGCCCACATCAAATACGCGCAAGCGGTCTAAGCCGAATTCGTCTTCCAAGGCTTTCCGGTAGGGATGGCCTACGGTTTTTAAGGCGGACAAGGTCTGTTCGCGGATGGTGTTGGTGGGGACTAGCCACAACACAATCGGATAATCCTGCTCCAGATAGGCTTTTTGCACCACACTGACTGAATAAGAAGCCAGCACAGTCTTGCCACCGCCCGTTGGCAAGCGCAAACAGATATACGGCATTTCACCAAAACCGTGGGGACGATACAGGATGGGTTCTTTAACCTTTTGGTCACGTTGCGCTTGTAAAAACGCTTCCTCTAGCGAACCCCCACGCGCAGCCGTTAAAAAATTTTCCAGAGCCTTTAAAGCACGGGTTTGATAGTCTTTGAGTGTGAACATTTTTATCCAAGTATTGTGGTTTTATTCAAGTCAGACCGCTTTCAAGAAGCGTCATTCCGGCATGGATTGCCGGAATCCACAAGCCAAGGATGGCAATCTTTGGCCTACAAACGTTTTCAAATGAAACAAGGCTGCACACGGAACATTTCACATTCATGTGGTTTGGATTCCGGCAATCCATGCCGGAATGACGGCTTCTTCTTAAAAAATGTTAAAAAATATATGCACACTTGCTTAATTTAACACTGTGTCAATTAGCCAACAACACATCCCACAAATCCCGCCAGTCAGGATTATGTTTTTGAATCAGCCCTATTTTCGCTTTCCTATCCCATTTTTTAATTTGCTTTTCCCGCAAAATGGCACTTTCCATTTGTTCATGCACTTCATACCACACTAAATTATGGACGTTATAGCGTTTGGTAAAACCCTCAGCCAGATTGTTTTTGTGCTGATAAACCCGTTTAATCAAGTCAGATGTGACACCGACATAAAGCGTACCGTTATAAGCACTGGCAAGCAGATAAACGCAAGGCTGTTTTTCCATAAAAAATCCCGCCATAAAAATAAACGTCATTCCGGCAGGGAGAGCGTAGCGAGGGTTGGCCGGAATCCAAAAGCCATGGATGGCAAGGTCATAGCACAAACTGTTTGTAAATTGAGCCAACGCGCAATAACAGTCGTTCACATCCCTGTGCTTTAGATTCCGGCCAACCCTCGCTACGCTCTCCCTGCCGGAATGACGGCCAACTAAACATCACACCGCCCGCACATCATAAGGGATTTGCTTAAAAACGATGTTTTCAGCCTCCAAGCGCGGTTTGCCGAAACGGCTGGCTTCGCCGTAAATAATTTTGCGTCCATGATGCTTGGGTAACAGGTCTAGCACGGCTTGGGTCAGCACGTTACCGCTTTGTGGTCTGCGGTCGCCCAGGATGCCGTTATAAAGCAGGTAATAGGCGGTGTCGTTGTGGATGCCCAATAAAGGCGAGTCGGTGGGTTTGGGCAGCGGTGCGCGGGTTTCGCAAAACCAGATATGCGCGGCTAAGGCGGCAAAGCGCACGTTGGGATGAATCGAGCCGTATTCATCAAAAATCGTCTCACCCAAGCGGAAATAATGGAAGCCACCGCCGCCTTGCCAGTTGACGGCTTTGGAAATGCCGCCCTGTTCGCCGTCAATGACTTTTTTTAAACGCGGCTGGCAATGGGTTTGGGCGTGGTCGCCCATTTCGATGCCGATATAACGGCGGTTCATTTTGTGGGCTACGGCGCAGGTGGTGCCTGAGCCTGCGAACGAATCAAGGACAAGATCGCCGTAATAAGTTCCTAATGTAAGAATGCGTTCAAGTAACCGTTCTGGTTTTGGAGTTGCGAAAACATCAGAATCTTCTGTGAGGGCTTTGGCTTCACGGCGAGCTTCGTCATTATGCCCAAAATTTTGGTAATCCCACCAAGTCGTAGGTGGAACAGAATCGCTTACTTCATGTAAAAATCTTTTAAGACGAGGGACATTGTTTCCTGTTTCACCAAACCAAATACGATTGTCCGCTATTAATTCAGACATTTTTTCTTTGGTAAAACGCCAGCTTGTACCTTTAGGAGGCCAATGTTCTTTCCCTGATTTTGGAGAAATAATTGGAAATATTGCGTAATCACGCGCCTCATTACGTTGCAAAGGCCCTGATGTCCAAATTCCTCGTGTGTCATTATCGGGATTTTTGTAACGCGCATCTTGGGCGGCTGTACGACCAAAACGATTTATATGATACTTTCCACGATTTTTTGCATATACGAGGATAAAATCGTGCGATTCTGAGAAAAATTCCGAATCGCTCTTAACTGCATATTTTTTTTGCCATGATAAAGTTGATATAAAATTCCCCCGCCCAAACACCTCATCCATCATAACCTTCAAATAATGCGCTTCGTTGTCGTCTATCGTCACCCAGATACTGCCATCCTCGCTAAGCAATTCCCGCAACAGCTCCAAGCGCGGATACATCAGGCTTAACCACAAGGAATGCTCCAGATTGTCGTCATAATGGGTGAAGGCGGAACGGGTGTTGTAAGGTGGGTCGATAAACACGCATTTCACTTTGCCCGCATACAAAGGCAACAAGGCTTTCAAGGCTTCCAGGTTATCGCCTTGAATCAGCATGTTTCCGGTGTCGGCATCGCCCGCGCTTAAGTCTGGCACGGCTTCCAGCAAGCGGTAAGGCACTTTTTGCACGGTACGCACCGCGTCCTGTTTGTTTAACCAGTCGAGTAAGGGCATGGGTTGAATGTATACGTTAATTTTGGGCTTGATGACATAACCGATTTTTCAGTTATGAAAGGTGTATTGATGATGATTGCTGTGTCAACGCTTTACCTGATTAGCAACATGCTTCGGCTAGCCGTCATTCCGGCAGGGATTGCCGGAATCCATAAGCCAAGGATGGCGATCTATAGAACACATCCCTGTGTCTTAGATTCCGGCAATCCCTGCCGGAATGACGATTTTGGAGCTGGCTGACGCACATCTTGCTAATCAAGACGACTTAAAACAAAATTATCCCGCGCATAGCCACTTAACAAATCGTAAATGACCAAGCTTTGGGCACCAAACTGTTTGGCAGCATCGGGAATCATTACGCGCTTTTTTGAATCTGGGTTGCCCATTTCGTGGGTGACAATAGCAAAACCGTGGGCAAAGGCTGTGGCAACCAAGAAAGCATCGGCTTTGTCGAATCGGGCAAATTCGTCTTTGGTTTGTTGCCGATAGTGGTTGTTGGTAACGTTCCATTGCATAACTTGCCCATAAGCCCTCATCACTTGGCTATCTCCCGTATCGGGGATAAAAAAGCTTTCCGGTAAATCGTTTGCCCAAAGCCGAACAGGATCGTCATCGTTACCGTCGTTAAGTTCTTGGTGCACTTTGTCGATGCTGTAAACCAATCCGGCGTGGTGGGCATCGCTTAGCCATTGCCAGAAAGCTTGGCAGAATTCAAAACGGTAATGGAAGTTTTTGGCTTGGACGAAGACGTTAGAGTCAATTAGATAGCGGGTAGTTGAGTTCATCTAATCCCTAGCCGTTTGCTGAGTTCCATCACGGTTTCAGGCCGCACATTGAGTAAACTGGCTGCTTCGCGCAATAGGGTGTTGCCGCTCATGGCAGAAGCCACCAAGGTGCGGGTTAGGCGTTTGCTGTTCCTGACAGGACACGTTTTGTAAGGGTTGCCGCCACTACCGGTGGTATGTACTTTGTTGCGTGCAACGGCAACGCTTTGATAAGTGGCCCAGTCGATTTTTCCTAAATCAAGGGCGCGTCTGGCAATCACCAATTGGCTGACCTTGAAGGTTTTGCTGAGGGTGTCAAATTTAGGTGCTGTGGCCTGTTCCCAAGCATCCATAAACTGCGCTTCAGGTGTCAGTAGTTCGGCGGCGATACGATTGCAGTAAGCTTCCAATGTGTTGCCGTTTTTTTGTTGATTGGCGGGTAAGTCAGAAACGCCGCTTTCGCCTAGCCAAATATGGGCTATTTCATGAGCCAGGGTGAATATCCAAGCCGCTTCACTATCTTTGCCATTGATAAAAATAACAGGAGCTAGGGTATCGGCAATAGCAAATCCCCTAAATTCACTGACAGATAGTCCCCGGTGGGTGTTGCTTTTTACGATACCGTTTTTAAATATCAGTATGCCTATGCTTTCAGCTCTTTCACTGAGTAGAGTAAAAAACTCGCCATAGGTTTTGCATTGTTTACGATCTTGGTCGCTTATATTCAGTGTGCGCTGAATGTCAGTAGCGATTTGTGCGGCTGGCAGCTTTGCATTAAACCTATATTTGCCAACAAAATTAAGCTGTTGCGCTCCGTGTTCCTGCAAATACTCTTGATACCATTGCTGTTTACGCAAGACATCATCCAGCACGTCAAAAAAATCGACGCTTAAGGGTTCAGCATTCGGTAGTTGCCTAAGGTCAGGAATGGTACGTTGCGCGGCAACTGGCGGGGTATCAAGAAAGAAATAGCCAAAAGGGATATGGGTTTTTTTTGCTAAGGTTTCGGCTTCTGTGATGGAAAACTGCCCAGCAACCAAAGTTTCATGTTTTTTGGGTTTACCTACTAAATCCACAAGCGCATCCACGCTAAGGCCGCGTTGACCGGCAGCCCAGCGTAGGATGTTTGGGGAGATTTGCAGGGTTTGCATTACATTAGGAGGTTGGTTTACTTGCGGTCATTATAGTGGGCTTTGTTGGCCTATCAACCCTCCCTTAATTTTATTTCTTGAGCGAGTGATGGAAGGGTTATGGTGTCATCAAATTGCAGTTTAATCCAGGTCAAAATCAAACGGCTTAAAGTTACCTTCATCTTTGCACTTGAGCTAATAGTGGGTTTTCAGACCGGTGTTCATTTAATAGCCACTTTAGCTGCGACAAAACACCGTCTATCGTGCGCCAATGCGGGTTTAGGTTGTGATATTTAATTTTTTAAACAAACAATTCAATCATCATGCGCTTGACTTGTTTGGTCAACGCCTCGTGGCTGTCAAACTTACCGCCATCGGCTTTCATTGCCTGTTCAGGTGGTGGGTTAAATCTGTGGCTGCACCTTGATAAGCTGGAGTGCAAACTTTGGTTTGCCTCAGTACAAGCCTTGGCTTGTACTCCAACCACCACATTTAACCCACTACCTCGAACGCATGACCATCGCCTTAATAGTGCGGAGGAATTTCATGCTGCGGGTTGTCAGTATGCATTTCAGCACCCGCTGTCGATAAGCTTTTTATCCTTTCATGCAACAACCGGCAGGTGGCTTCTAGACGGTCTAGCGCCCGCTGCTGCTGCGCCACCGTATTATTCAATGCGTGCAACAAATCTTCCTGATAAGCGGCTTTAATTTCCAGCTCGATAATGCGTTCGTCATTCATAGGGTCAAATCACTTTTGAAAACTGTTGCTGTTGTTTTTGCGCCAGATATTTGTCAAACACCATGCAGATGTTGCGGATCAACAAACGTCCCGCCGAGGTGACTTTGATGCCGTGGATTGATAGCGCCAATAAGCCATCCGTTTGCATAGGCTGTAACGCAGTTATTTCTTTGGCAAAATAGTCGGCAAAATTGACGGCAAACTGTTGTCCGATGACGCAAAAATCGAGCTCAAAATGACAGATCAGTTGGGTGATGATTTCGCGGCGCAGCTTATCGTCGCCATCTAGTTCAACGCCCTTAAACACCGGCAATTTCCCCTGACCAATCAGCTGGTCATATTCGTCGAGTTCTTTGGCATTCTGGCTATACGCATCACCAACCCTGCCGATAGAAGTGATTCCAAGTCCTACCAGATCGCAGTCCGAATGCGTCGAATAGCCCTGGAAATTACGGTGCAGTTTACCTTCCCGCTGGGCAACCGCCAGCTCGTCATCGGGTTTGGCGAAATGGTCCATGCCGATATAAACATAACCCGCTGCCGTCAATTTCGCGCCCACCATTTGCAGGATTGCCAGTTTGACATCAGGGCTAGGCAAGTCAGCATCGTTAATTTGCCGCTGGACTTTAAACCTAGTTGGCATGTGCGCGTAATTGAACACGGAGAAACGGTCAGGCGCGGCGGCCAGCATCTTGTCCAGCGTGTGGGCAAAGCTGTCCACCGTTTGCAGGGGCAAACCGTAGATTAGGTCAACATTCGTTGAACGGAAGCCTTCTTTACGGGCGGCATCCAACACGCCAAAGGTTTGTTCTTCACTTTGAATACGGTTGACGGCTTGCTGCACCGCCGGATCAAAATCCTGCACACCCAGACTGATGCGGTTAAAGCCCAAGTCCCGCAGTTGTTTGATAGTGTCGCCGTGGGTTTCCCGTGGATCAACTTCGATGGAATATTCGCCGCTATCATCATTTTTCAGCGTGAAATGTTCACGGGTGACCGCCATCAGCCGCTGCATTTGCGGGTAACTTAAAAACGTTGGTGTGCCGCCGCCCCAGTGTAGCTGGTTGACCACGCGGCTGGCATCGAACAAATCGCCCTGCATGGCTATTTCTTTACAAAGGTTGTCCAAATACGGTTCGGCATGGTTGCGGTTTTTGGTGACAATTTTATTGCAGGCGCAGTAAAAACAGACGGTGTCGCAAAAGGGGATATGGAAATACAACGACAACGGCCCGCCCGCCTTGTTGGACTTGGCGATATGTTGCCGGTAATCCTGATCGGTGAAGCCGTCGTGCAATTCCAGCGCGGTCGGGTACGAGGTATAACGCGGCCCCGCTTTGTCGTAACGGTTTATTAAGGCCAGGTCGAATTGTATGGATTGGTCCATCATTTGACTGTCCCGTTGATGATTAAGGTAGGGCTGTTTTTATCGTTTATATTGACCGATTCAATGGTGCCGATAAGATCGCCCGGTTGTGCCATCGCATTGCCGGACTTGGAAATGCGCGCCAACAGTTTCACTTCACTGAAGTTTGATAGTTTCATGGTCGGCACCATCGCCATTGCATCACTTAGCGTAACACTCAATGGCAAGTCGCTAACTTGTTTGCGGACGATTGCCAACGGCATTTTGGGGCCGGATAGTGCTTGGGCATAAACAAAAACGGTGTCTTCGGGGCGGACGGCTTTTTGCAGTTCCGGCGCCAAACTGACGTGCACGGCAATGGTTATATCGGCGGGCTTGGCTTGCGCTACAGAGGCTGGTGGCGTGTCTTGCGGGCCGCCGATTTTAGCCAATAAACCTTGCACTTCTTGCTGTTCCTTAGAACCCGCCGGCAATAATGCCACCAGTTTTTGCCATAAACGGCCAGCGGTGGCAGTGTCGCCTGCCTGCGCTTTCGCCATGCCGCCTAACCACAACGCAGCGACATTGTTTGGCTCTATGTCCAGCACTTTAAAAATCAATTCAGCAGGCTTGCCGACCAATTGCTCATCATTGGCAAACGCAAGTGCATCGGCATATAACAACATGATTTCCGGCTTATCGCCCAGTAAACGGTAAGCTTGGGCGAACGCATCGGCGGCTTTAGGGAATTGCTGCAAATATTTGTAAGATTTGCCGAGCATTATCCAGCCTTCGGCATCGTCAGGGTTAGCTTGCATCCGCGCCGCCAGTTTAGCGGCCATTTTTCTGATGTCTTCAATATTTGGCGCATCCGGCTCTGCACCCAGCATCTCAGCGCTAGGTTCGATGGCGTTAAAATTTCCCAAAGCAGCGTACAAACCACCGGTTAAAAGCGGGATGGCCAAAACTAACAGATAAGCTACCCAACGCCCCGATAAGTCGGCGGTGCGTTGCTTGGCGATAGCAAAATCATCACTTAGCGCCAATTCCAACTCAAGCCGCTGGCCGTCGTAATCGGCCTGGGTCAAAACACCGGCCTGCAACTGGTCTTTAAGTTCTTGCAGACGTTGTTTGGCAATGTCTAGGTTACGTTTGTCCATATCCTCGGCGGCAACCGGCTGTTGCCGCCATAACGGCGGTAAAACAAACAGCAAGGCGATCACCACCAATAGGCTGGCAAATAACAAAAAATAGAGGTTCAAGAGTGGTCACCAGAGTCTAATAAGCGGCGGATTTCCGCCAAGTCATCGGCCTGTTGCTGGTTTATTGCGGCGGATTTACGTCGTCTGACGAACAGGTACACGGCAAGTAAACCTATCAGCAAAAACACCACCGGCCCTAGCCACAACAAGCCGGTTTTGGCTTTAAACGGCGGATTGTACAGGACAAAATCCCCGTAGCGTTCGGTCATAAACTGCACAATCTCGTCACGCGATTTGCCCTGTTGCAGCATTTCGTAGACTTGCCGGCGCAAATCACCGGCCAATTCGGCGTTGGAATCGCCAATTGTTTGGTTTTGGCAGACTAGGCAACGTAATTCCGAAGTCAAGGTTTCGTAAGTTGCCTGTTGCTCAGGATTGGCGAAGTCGTGTGATTCGATACCGGCCAGTGCAACTAGCGGCATTAGCAATAATAAGCAAATAAGTGGATATTTCATGAAGGTTCGGCCTGTAATTGGGCAATCAGTGGCATTAAAATTTGTTGGACAAATTCGGGGCTTACCGGCCCGGTCAATTTGTGGCGGATGATGCCCTTTTTGTCGATGACAAAGGTTTCTGGCACACCGTAAACGCCATAGTCAATGCCAATCCGGCCTTCCTGATCCATAATGCTGACGTTGTAAGGGTTGCCCAGCGTGTTAAGCCAAGTTTTAGCGTCTTCAGGGGCATCTTTGTAATTCAGGCCGACAATAACCACCGCCTTTTGCCGCGCCAGTTCATTAAGCACCGGATGCTCTTCCCGGCACGACACGCACCACGACGCCCAAACATTAAACAACCAGACTTGGCCTTTTAAATCCGCAGGTGTCAGAATTTCTGAGGGCGCAATCAGTTTGAGGGCGCTAAACAATGGCGCAGGCTTGCCAATAAACGGCGACGGGATGTCACGGGGATTGAGGTTTAATCCCAAAGCTAGAAAAACCGCCATGATGACAAAGATAAATAGGGGGATGATGTATTTAAGCATTATGATTTGTTTATTTAAGGGGCAATAATCAACGGGCAAGCTCGATAATCGGCATAATTTATCATTAGTTCATTGTTAGACTATAATTATCTGGTTTTAACAATTTTAACTGAGGGGACACAGGCATGCTCACATTTAAAAAACATTATGAACTTAAGTTCGCCAAGGCGCGGACACCTTTTAACCCCATAAACATTTTCATAGCGTCCGTTTATATGACGCTCATGTTAGCCGCTTGTCCAACCACCGCGTTCTCCGACGAGGGGACACGGCCCATGTTAGCCGGTTGGTCAAACACCGCATTCTACGACGATGGGACACAGCCCATCGGCATTTTCCCGGTTCCCGGCAGCGAAGTGCAACAAAATCAAAATATCGGTTCATCTGGTGACCTTACAACGTTGGCAATTCCCGCTAACCCCGGCGTTGACGTAACATTTAAAAGAAACCCCATCAGTATCAAACTCTATGATAGTGATCAAGTCGATGGGGATGCTCTCAATGTACTGTTTAACGGTAAGCCGATTCCGGGTGTTCCCAGCCCTCTCGTGCTGTCCGCATCCCCCGGCATTACGTTCACCGTCCAACTGGAACCAACCGACCTTTTGCCCGACCATGCCAACCGTCTGGAACTGATCGCCGTCAATGAAGGATATGGCCCGCCCGCTACCATAGGCTTGACCTTGGATACCAGCCAAGTCGCTGCCGGACAGACACAATTTTATGCTGGCTTGCGGACCGGCCAGTCTATTGACCTGACGATGGGAATGAGCCAGATCAGTTATGACCCTATTAAATATCCAGAATCGTCAGCCCATGCGGCTGAGGCGCAAGGCTTGGGTTATGCGCGAATCGTTACCGTAGATCGTAGAGGAAAAAATGCAAGAAGGCGCTCATCAATTGCCAGCTATGAGTTGAACCCAATCAACGGGCTGAAACAGAATAGAGAACAACAAGACTACGACGAATATCCTCCAGCAATGTTTCTGGAGAACGGGGGAATGGCGCATGTGCGCCCAATTGATAGGAGTGATAATCGAGGTCAGGGATCCACTATCGGAAATTTAGCCCGTCCTTTTGCGGATGGTGACATGCTGGAACTTATTGTTCCATAACGACGCTGAAGCAGATTTTATGAAATTTGGTTCCTTTAATACGGGCGTACTTTGGCACACAGTTTGGGTCTATGATCCTCTTGATCCCGGAGGCTTATACAGCCACATAACTAAGCAACATTGTAACCAAGGTTTTGTCTGGCGACCAGGTTGTGTTGGCTTTTTCGTCGAAACGGAAGAACCTGACCTGAGTGTTGAAATATGGATGGATGAAGCCGTACAGCTTGCATCTGATGTAGTCCGTGCTATCCAACTACCCTTCAAAGTTGGGCAAGAAGGTATCGTCATTTGTGGTGGTGATGGCGGCAAGGGCACGCCAGTTGTAATTCCGGTGGGTTCTTATGCGTTGACTTTTGAAAATGGCTACCTAATAGACCCTAAATCCGTCGACCCCATTGATGTGGATATGCTGCCTATGTGGTGTCGGTTATGGTTCAACCGCCAAGACCACGTTGAGCCTAAAATTCTCGTTCAAGACGCCGAACTTAGCCCAACTTATCCCTTATGTATGCAAGCGGAGATTATCCGTTAAGAGGCATAATGCACTTAGTTAAAGCCATATCAACTTGGGTTCTAAAGGGTACGCTAGCTATGGATTAGGCTTATTTAGGGATTTATTTTTAGCGGACGGATATTTATTCAGACCAACAAATCAGTAAAACGGACACGCCGCCCGTTGGACAGTTTTGAAGTTCTGTTTTTTATCAAGGTTTGGCGGTTTCGCTTAGCTTAGCTTTCGTTAGCGGCGCGACCTTACCGTAACGTTATTGTTTTGCCAAGCCGATACCGCCGGTCACAAGCCGCGCACAAACCGCCGGCCGCCATCAGCAAACCGCCCAGCCAAATCCAGCGGATGAACGCCTTGTAATAAACGCGCAAGCTCCAGGCGCCGTTATCATCCAAAGGCTCGCCTATCGCGACGAACAAATCCCTGAACAAGCCCGCATCAATCGCCGCTTCGGTCATGGGCATGGTTTGCACACGGTATACCCGTTTTTGTGGGTCTAGCTTTGCGACTTCTTTGCCGTTATGGCTGACCGTCAAAAAGCCTTGCTGGGCAACGTAATTGACCCCTTCGGTTTCTTTTACGCCGTGGAATTCAAAGATATAGCCGGACATGTCCAGCGTGTCGCCAGGCATCATACGCACGTCTTTTTCAACGCTGTAAACGGAGGTTAAAGTAATGCCGATGACAAACACGGCAATGCCAAAATGCGCGAGTGTCATGCCATAAAAGCCGGCCGGGATACGCAACAGGCGTTGCAACGACCAGCCTTGCGCACCGGCGCGTTCGGCAAATGCCCAGCCCGTGCTGGCGACCGTCCACAGAGCCAATGTCACGCCTAAGGCGGCGGCCCAAGAATAAAATGGCATCAGTAATGGTAGCAACAAACCGCCTGTGACACTGGCGGCGATCAGCCAGCGCAGTTGGTTAAACATGGCGGTTAGGCTATCGCGTTTCCAACGCAGTAAGACGCCGACACCGACGGCGACTGCCAGCGGTGCAGTTAGCGGGATAAACACCGCATTAAAATACGGCGGACCGACGGAAATCTTGCCCAAACCTAACGCGTCGATAACCAGCGGATACAAGGTGCCGAGCAGGATGCTGGCGGCAGTCACGACGAGCAAAATATTGTTGAGCAATATCGCCGATTCTTTCGAGACCAGCTCGAAAGTCGCGCTGCTTTTAACTTGCGGGGCGCGGATTGCGTACAGTAACAACGAACCGCCGACGACCACGGCCAAGAATATCAGTATAAACAAACCACGGGCCGGATCGCTGGCAAAAGCATGTACGGACGTCAAAACGCCGGAACGCACTAAAAAAGTGCCCAGCAAGCTCAACGAAAAGGCAAAAATTGCCAGCAATACCGTCCACGTTTTAAACACCCCGCGTTTTTCGGTGGCGGCCAATGAGTGCATCAAAGCGGTGCCGACCAGCCAAGGCATGAACGACGCATTTTCAACTGGGTCCCAAAACCACCAGCCGCCCCA
>DIUY01000029.1 GCA_002422395.1 Methylococcaceae bacterium UBA6146
TCGCGGACAGGGGGCCGCTCCTACTTATTATTTTTCGTAATCAATTAAGGTAACTGTCATGCCCCCTATCGCACAATTATCCGAATTAGACTTAAATAAAACATACACTTACGCCGATTATTTAACCTGGCAAATCGAAGAGCGTCTTGAACTGATCAAGGGCAAAATCATGCTGATGTCGCCCGCGCCTAATGTCAATCATCAGCGTATTTCCTTGCAACTCAGTGGTATTTTTTATAATTATTTTAAGACCAAATCCTGCCAAGTTTTTGCCGCACCCTTTGATGTCCGTTTATATAACCGCAAAAAATCAGTGCTTGCCAATCAAGACATTTTCACTGTGGTGCAGCCGGATTTATGCGTTATCTGCGATGAAAACAAACTGGACACCCAAGGCTGTCTGGGCGCACCCGACTGGATTATCGAAATCCTGTCCAAAGGCAACACCAAACGCGAAATGCAGATCAAATATGAGCTGTACCAGGAAAGCGGCGTCAAGGAATACTGGCTGGTTTATCCTTACGAGCAGGCGGTTTACCAATTCGTATTAAACGATGAGCTGGAAAAATACCAGTTATTCAAGATGAATTGCGGCGATGACATCGCCTCGCCGTTTTTATTTCCTGATTTAGAGATTGATTTAAAAGAAGTATTCCTGGAATAACCCACACCTAATAAAACAAGGCAAGGAAACACCATGCAAGTCTTTATAGAAAATCTGGCGGCAAGCCACAACTACCAGCCTACGCGCCTGTTGCTGATTTTAAGGGCGATACAAGCGCGTTATCACTACATTCCTGAACCGGCAATAATACAACTGGCCGGACTCCTTAACATCCCCGATACACAGATAATCGGTGTCATTGAATTCTACAGTTTTTTTCACCAGTCCCCGCGCGGACAATACGAGCTCTTAGTCAGCGATTCTATTACCGATGCCATGCTGGGCAAACACAGCCTGATGAACTATTTGTCCGAAAAATTGCAGGTTGCAATCGGCGCGGTGCGTGAAGATGGCGTGGCCAGCCTGGATAATACCTCCTGTACTGGCTTGTGTGATCAAGGCCCCGCCGGATTGGTCAACGGCTATCCGTTGACGCATCTGGATCGCCCGCGCATAGACCTTATTACCGGCCTGATCAATCAGCAAAAACCAGTGGATGAATGGCCGCGCGAGTTGTTTCAGGTGGAGGATAACCTGATTAAATCCGGCCTGTTGCTGGATCAGCCGATTGCACAGGGTGAGGCGCTTAACGCGACATTTGAGCGGGGCGTAAAACCCACGCTGGCAGAAATTAGCCAATCCGGTTTGCGCGGTCGCGGCGGTGCAGGCTTTAAAACTGCGATGAAATGGCAATTCTGTTCAGAAGAAGCCGAATCCGTGCGTTATGTCGTCTGTAATGCCGATGAAGGCGAACCCGGCACGTTCAAAGACCGGGTACTGCTAAATAGCTATGCGGAACAGGTGTTTGAAGGCATGACCGTGTGTGCGGCGATTATCGGCGCAACCCAGGGCTTTTTATATTTGCGCGGCGAATACCTGTTTCTTTATGACAAACTGCAAGCGATATTAAACCGGCGGCGTGAGGCGGGATTGTTGGGTGACAACATTCTCGGCAAAGGCTTTGTGTTTGATATTGAAATTTGCCTCGGTGCTGGCGCGTATATCTGCGGCGAAGAATCGGCACTTATCGAATCACTGGAAGGCAAAATGGGCATACCGCGTAACCGTCCGCCGTATCCGGTCACGCAAGGTTATCTGGGTAAACCGACGGTAGTGAACAACGTCGAAACCTTCATGGCGGCGGCCAGTATCGCCGTTAATGGCGGCGACTGGTTTGCCGCTATTGGCACAGACAAATCTAAGGGCACGAAAATTTTAAGCATTTGCGGTGATTGTGCGAAACCTGGCATTTACGAATACCCGTTCGGCACAACCATTCAGACAATTCTGGACGAATGCGGCGCCAGCGATGTGCTGGGCGTGCAAATCGGCGGCCCATCCGGTACGTTTATCTCCAACCAGGAATTTGACCGCAAACTGGCGTTTGAAGACTTGGCGACCGGCGGTTCGTTTATCATCTTTAACAACAGTCGTAACATCCTTGATATTGCCCATAATTTCACGCACTTCTTCGCCCATGAAAGCTGCGGTTTTTGTACGCCTTGCCGCGTCGGCACGTCATTATTAAAAAACCAGCTCGATAAAATTGTTGACGGTCACGGCTCAGCGGGTGATGTTGTCGCGCTGGAAGAACTGTGTCAGTTAGTAAAAAATTACAGCCACTGCGGACTGGGGCAAACCGCCGCCAACCCCATACTCACCACGCTGGAGCGCTATCCTGAACTGTATCAGAGCAAATTGAAAAAAATCAGCTATGAACCGGGATTTGACCTGGATAGCGCGTTGGAAACCGCAAGACAAATGGCAAACCGTAATGACGCAGCAGCGCATTTGGCGCAAATTGGAGAAGATAATGAGTAAAACCATCACAATTGACGGCAAAGCCATCCCGTTTGAGGATGGGCAAACCATTATGGAAGCGGCGACGGCTGCAGATGTCTATATCCCGCATTTATGCCACCACCCCGAATTCACGCCGCACGGCAGTTGCAAACTTTGCACTGTCAAAGTCAACGGGCGCAACTGTTCCGCCTGCACCTTTCCGGCAGCGGAAGGGCAAGATGTGTTAAACAACACCCAAGAACTAATCGATGACCGGAAGAAAATCACGCAAATGTTGTTTGTCGAAGGCAACCATTTTTGCCCGTCCTGCGAAAAATCCGGCAACTGCCAGTTACAGGCCGTAGCCTATCATCTGAACATGCTTGATAACCACTTCCCGCTGTTTTATCCGAAACGGGAAATGGACGCCTCCCATCCTGATGTGTTAATCGATCATAACCGCTGTATCTTCTGCGCCTTATGCGTTCGCGCCAGCCAGCAACACGACGGTAAAGACGTATTTGCCATCAGCGGGCGGGGCATCAACAAACATCTTATTTTCAATGCCGAAAGTGGCCAGTTGAAAGACACCGATCTGGATGTGAACGACAAAGCTGCGCATATCTGCCCGACCGGCGCCATTTTAATCAAGCGCACCGGCTATCAAGTGCCGATAGGCCAACGCATTTACGATCATCACGAAATTGACGAAATCAGCCTTGCTACGGAGCATCCTCATGGCGAATAAAATACGGGTCGCAACCACCTCACTGGCCGGCTGCTTCGGCTGTCACATGTCATTTCTGGATTTGGATGAACGCCTGCTGCAACTGGCCGAACTCGTCGAATTCGACCGCTCGCCCATCACCGACATCGAACACTGCACCAACTGCGACATCGGCCTGATTGAAGGCGGCGTGTGCAATTCTGAAAACGTGCATACCCTGCGTGAGTTCCGCAAAAACTGCAAGATCCTCGTGGCGGTGGGGGCTTGCGCCATCAACGGTGGCCTGCCTGCGATGCGCAATTTCATCCCGCTGGAAGAATGCCTGAATGAGGCGTATATGGACGGCATCGGCGTGGAAAACCCGCAAATCCCCAGCGACATCGAATTGCCCTTATTGCTGGACAAGGTGCGCCCAATTCATGAAGTCGTGAAGATTGATTATTACCTGCCCGGCTGTCCACCGTCTGCCGATGTGTTCTGGAAGTTTTTGACGGACTTGTTGGAAGGCAGAGAGCCGGAGTTGGATTATGAGTTGGTGCATTATGATTGATTTAATTCTGTAGATTGGGGTGTGGCAAAAGAAGACCAACAAAATTAGCAGCCCAGTTCCGTTGAGGTGCACGCCTTTTATGCCCTGCGGGTACACCACCCCAACCTACGAGCTATTTTCAACCATGACAGGTGTTTAAACATGAAAGCCATATTAATGACCGCAACCGGTACCCCCGATGTATTGCAGCTTCAGGACATAGCCGAACCTGAAATCACCCAACCTAACCAGATTAAAGTTAAGCTCCATGCCGCTGGGGTCAATCCGGTCGATACTAAAATCAGGCGGCATGGTTTGTTGTATGACTTGCCCTTGCCAGCCGTATTGGGCTGCGATGGCGCTGGCGTTGTCGTCGGCACGGGGAGCGCGGTCGGCCAATTTAACATCGGCGACAAGGTTTGGTTTTGTCATGGTGGTTTAGGGCGGGAGCAAGGAAATTATGCCGAATACACCGTGCTTGATGAACGTTATGCAAGTTTGATGCCAAGCACATTGAGCTATCATGAGGCCGCCGCCCTACCCTTGGTGTTAATTACTGCATGGGGGGCGTTATTCGACCGTGGCGGCTTATCAGCAGGACAAACCGTGCTTATTCATGCCGGTGCAGGTGGGGTTGGGCATGTCGCTATACAATTGGCAAAATTGCACGGGGCACGGGTGCTCACCACGGTGAGTTCTGAGCAAAAAGCCGAATTTGTCACCCAACTAGGTGCCGATGCTGCGATAATTTATTCCCAACACGACTTTGTTGATGCCGTCAACGGGCTAACTGACGGTAAAGGCGCTGACTTGGTTTTTGACACCGTAGGCGCCGATGTGTTTAAAACCAGCATAGCCGCAACCGCCCATTTTGGCCGTTTGGTCACGCTGCTCGATCCGGGTGCCATTGACTTGTCTGAAGCCCGGCTACGCAATCTGCTAATAGGCTTTGAGCTGATGTTGACGCCTATGCTCAGGGATTTGCCGACCGCTAGGGACAAGCATATCGCCATTTTAAAACACTGCGCAATTTTTGCTGACAAGGGGTTATTAAAACCCCATATCAGCAATGTCTTACCGCTGACGGAAGCCGCCACGGCGCATCAGCTGATTGAAAACGGACATTCCACTGGCAAGTGCGTGCTTTATCCTGCATAACTCTTAACAAGGGCACGTTACCCCATGTTGCCCATGCTGATCCGTTTTCACGGCGTAGTCGCCGCTGTAGCCGTTACCGGTGACCCCTTATCAGTGGGTTCGGGTGGGGGGGCGTCACTTTGTTCGGGATCACGATGCGCAACAGCATCATGCAGCTGTCCCACTAACGCTATTTGGTTGAAATTTAAGGAAATTGTGGAATCTTGACACCGTCCTACGCACTGCGCAGGAATGCTTGCCGTCTCTTTTGATGACGGTGGCCGCCAACTTTTACAAGTCCAAAATCATGGCAATATGGGCTAGTTCGGCAACCGTTGAGACATTAAGCTTGCTTTTGATTTGCGTACCGTAATTGGCGACTGTTTTATACCCTAGGCACAATTCGTCCGCCACTTTATGCACGGTCAAGCCCTTTGCCAATAGCAAAAACACATCAAATTCCCTAGGCGTCAACATATCGATAATTGCCCGATATTCGCCGGGCTGGGTGGGCGTCTGGGCCGCACCAAGCAAGTCATGCTCAATATAAATGCCGCCTTCGGCTATTTTTTGTATTGCCGGCGCCAAAATATCCGGCGCGGCGCTCTTAGTGACATAACCTTTCGCCCCCGCCGCCATGGCGCGGTGCGCATAAACCATTTCATCATGTACGCTAAAAACCAAAATTTTGGCATTGTTGTCGCGGTTACAGAGCCGACGTATCGTTTCCAATCCGCCGATACCCGGCATCGACAAATCAAGCACCACCACATCCGGTTGTTTTTCCAGATAAAGCTGACAGGCTGCTTCACCCCGCTCTGCTTCGGCAATAACGTCAATCATCGCTTCGGATGCCAGCAACAAACGGAAACCTGCCCGGACTATGGCGTGGTCATCAACTAATAAGACCGTAACCTTTCCTTTCGCCATTACAGTGGGATGCTGGCCGTTATCCACATGCCCTGTGCAGGGCCTGTTTGAATGGCCAATTCCCCACCCAAACTTTTGATACGTTCACGCGCACCTAATAAACCAAAACCTGCTTTTATATTTTCCGGTGCACAGCCCCGACCGTTATCTGTTATCTGTAACCGCAGCCAGTTTTCTGGCGTGATGTCAAGGTTGATAGCCGCCTGGTCTGCTTGCGCGTGGCGAACAATGTTAGTGACGCACTCTTGCACAACCCTAAATACCTGAATAGTGATCTTTTGCTCCAGCCCATCGACTTCATCCGCACAATAGAGCGCTAATGCCAAATTAGGCTGCCTTGTTGACCAATGGCTTACAAAATCTTCCAGCGTCGCTTTTAAGCCCAGTTCGGTCAGCACCAGCGGGTGCAAATTACGCGTCATCGAACGGACAATGCTTATCAAATGATCGCAAATATCAATGATGACATCGGTGATCTGCGCGGTGTCGGCTTTTTTGTTTTTTGCCGCAACTGCCATCACCTTAATGGCCGTCACCGATTGACCAAGCTCATCATGCAGTTCCTGGGCCAGATGTTGCCGCTCTTCTTCCTGTATTTCCAAAGAATGCAAGGTCAACGCGCTGTTTTCCTTATGGGCCGCATCCAAAACATCGGTCAAATGATTGATCGCTTTCGCGATACAGCCATATTCATGGGTAGAAAAGTCCGGTAATTTTTGCTGGTAGAAACCTTGTTCAATGGCTTTCAAGCCATCTACAATGAGGGTTATCGCTTTAAAAGCTTTGTTAAAAACCAAGTTCACCGCCAAAAACATCATTAACGTCATGACCAAAATGGAGATAAAAAACGCTCGGCTTTCTTTCCAAGCCTCAGTGATTTCATCCAGCGGATCGGCGCGGATAATCAGCACAATTTGCGCACTATCCGCCGTCGCCAACCGCTGTTCCAGCTGTGGGTAATCAGTTGACACCAAATTAATGAACCAGCGTGGCGGCACATCATTATCGGCATTTTGGTTACGTTCAGCGGTAAATTTAACGACTTCGCCCGTAGTTTTTTTTAACTGGATTTTCAAATGTCGGGTTTGTTCAAGCGAGACAAAACGCGGCAACCAAGAACTAACATCAAAAATAGCCTGCTTTGAGTCGGGAAAATTCAATTGTATGAGTTGTGCCGCCAAATTCAGGGAAGAGTGGATTTCCCGGCTCACCGCGCCGCGTGCTTGCCAGATAGCAATAGAGCCACCGATAAACAGCATCGCAATACCTGCGAGCAATATCCTGATATTAATCTGGTAACGTAAACTCATAAAAAATTTGAAGAGGGCTATATGCGGATACTGCGGATACTTTAAAACCATGACCGGCTCGATTTTGCCGACTGCGTGTGTCGCCTTTTCGGCAGAACAGTATGGGGGATGTTGTAAAATGGCGTTTAAAATCAGTTACAGCAGATAACATGGCTAAACTGACTTATTGCTAACTTATTGATATATGGTGGTGATAGGTGGATTTGANNCCGACCTGAGGGTTATGAATCCTCCGCTCTAACCAACTGAGCTATATCACCTTTGCTTGAAAGTTCTTTAAAAGAGCCGAAAATTATATCGGCTCATTCTTATTTTGTCAAACATTGAACCTAAAATGTATGACATCGCCATCTTTAACAATATAATCTTTACCTTCAAGCCGCCATTTCCCTGCGTCCTTTGCACCTTGTTCGCCTTTGTTGGCAATAAAATCCTGGTATGAAATCACTTCGGCACGGATAAAACCCCGTTCAAAATCAGTATGGATAACTCCCGCCGCTTGTGGCGCTGATGCGCCAACGGGGATAGTCCAAGCCCTCACTTCTTTTACGCCAGCGGTAAAATAAGTGGCCAACCCCAACAATTCATAACCTGCCCTCACCACCCGATTCAAGCCAGGTTCTTCCAACCCCAAATCATCCAGAAACTCTTTCTTTTCGTCTTCATCCAGTAAGGCTATCTCTGCTTCTATCGCCGCACAGATAGGGACAACCATTGCCTGTTCTTGGGCGGCTAATGTTAGCACCTTGTCCAATAACGGATTGTTTTCAAAGCCGCCATCTTGAACGTTGGCAATATACATGGTGGGTTTGATGGTCAATAGGCAAAGATCTTTAATCAACGCTTTTTCGTCATCGCCCAAGCCCAATGCACGGGCAGGTTTGCCTGAATCCAGTTGTTGCAGCACCTGCTCCAAAACCTGTTTTTTTGCCAATTCGTCTTTATTGCCCGATTTTGCAAGTTTAGCCGTGCGTAACAAGGCTTTCTCAACGGAAGCCATATCCGCTAAGGCCAATTCTGTATTGATAACCTCAATATCTGAAATAGGGTCGATTTTACCCGCGACATGGACCACATTATCATCCTGAAAGCAACGGACCACATGGGCAATCGCATCGGTCTCGCGGATATTGGCCAGAAATTTATTGCCTAAACCTTCACCTTTAGAGGCGCCGGCGACTAGGCCTGCAATATCAACGAATTCAATCGTTGTCGGCAGCACACGCTCCGGCTTGACGATTTCGGCAAGCTTGTCCATCCTGCTGTCAGGCACAGGAACCACACCGACATTGGGGTCAATAGTACAAAAAGGATAATTTTCAGCGGCGATTTTTGCCCGGGTTAAGGCGTTAAATAAAGTTGACTTGCCAACATTGGGCAAGCCAACAATTCCACAATACAGTGCCATAGATTTTTTTTAGATCGGGTTTGAGTTAGATGAAACCAGCCAACAAATTGGGCTGGAACAGACGGGCAATTATACAGGCTATGACTTGATCCTAGTCAGCTAAAAGTATAATTTTCAGCGTAATGGTTATTCTAGGGCTGTTGGATACAGAAGGTTTACGCCCGAAAATGAAGAAGTGCCGCCTGTTTAGGCTACAAAAAAGAGGGGGCTTTCACGCCCCCTTTTTATGGTCAACGCGGGTAAAAACCAATCAATTCGCCGTGTTTTCTTTTACTATTTTGGGCGTGACAAAAACCAGCAGTTCTGTTTTCCTATCGCTATTGTCAGTTCTCTTAAACAGAAATCCTATACCAGGCAAATCAGAAAAGAAAGGCACCCTGTTAATCAAGTTTCTCTGTTCGCCTTCAAAAACACCGCCTAACACGACTGTTTCACCATCTTTGACATGTACGCTCGTCCTGACTTCACGCTTTTCGATCTGGCGGTCAAGATTGACTGTCACAGGATCACCCAATGTGTTTTTGGTGATGTAAAGACCCATGATAATACTGCCTTCAGGCGTGATTTGCGGCAATACGCCGAGCTGCAACACCGCGTCCACGAAAGTTGTTTGGGTGCCATTATTGCCGCTGAATGACAAATAAGGGACCTCAACACCTTGTTGGATAGTTGCCAAACACCGGTCAGAGGTCATGATACGGGGATTGGCGACCAACTCGCCACGGCCTTCATCCTGCAATGCCGACAATTCAAGGTTTAACACATAATCCGCACCGCGTGCCAAGGTCATGCCTAGTGCGCCGTAGGGATTGCTAGTGGTCGCAAGGTCAACTAAGGCATCATTTAGCACAGCCGTGCCGTTAATGCTGCCTGGCGAAGCCGTAGATGTAGTAATAGAATTATTGGCGGCACTAATGACCCCCCCTGTCTGTGTGCCAACGCCAACACCACCCGTCCTAAAAGTGCTGTTTCCGGCCACGCCAAACCGCACACCCAACTCTTTGGCGAACGAATTGTCTGCAATTACTATCCGTGACTCAATCATCACTTGCCTTACAGGCACATCCAGCTCACGTATCAGTTTTTTCACGTCATCCAAGCGCTTTGCTGTCTCACGGACAATCAGCGTATTAGTCCTTGAATCGACAACCGCTGATCCACGGAGGGAAAGCAGACTAAATTTATCCGTTTTATCTTCACTGTCTTTTGATTCCCGCTGACTTTGAATCTGGCTTTGAACATCTTGGTTTTGTTTGTTGCTTTGGTTTTGATTTTGGGTGTTCGTTGACGTGCTTCTTAAATCTTTTGCCGTCACACTGACACAACTACCGATAGTGCTGGCGTCAAAACCAAACAGCAAATTTCTAAAATCATCTGCTTTTGCATAATTGATTTTAATGTATTCCGTAACCAAAGGGTCCAACTGCTCAATGACCGCTTCCGTTTCCTGTTGTTTTTTCTTATAGTCCTTAATTTTGTCCAATGGTGAAATCAGCGTCACATTACCCGTTTCAAATTTACCCAATTCCTTGGTCATCATGACAAAGTCTAACGCCTCATCCCATGGCACGTCATCCAACTTTAAGGTGATGGTACCCACCACATCATCGCCGGCAACAACATTTTGCCCGGTAAATTCTGCCAGGATTGCGATGACACTGCGTATTTCAATATCCTGGAAGTTAAGCGATAGCCTTTCGCCAGTATATTTTGCCCGCGTCCGGTCTTGGGCTTGTTTTTCTGCATCCGTTAACGGCCGGAATTCAATTGTCAAAAGCCCGTCCGATTGGAACAACGAATAATCGTAAAGGTTGTTCTGTGTGGAAATCACAATTTTGGTGTCCTTGCCAGAAGGTACGGTGTCAATAAATTTTACGGGCGTGGCAAATTCCGACACATCCAGACGCTTAGAAAGGCTTCCGGGCAATTTGGTGTTTACAAAGCTAACAACAACCTTGCCGCTTTCTTCTTTGGTATTGACGATGGTGTTAGGGTTTGCCAAGGAAACAAGGATACGCCCCTCCCCTTTGTCGCCGCGTTTAAAATCGAAGCCACTAATAGCCTGCGTAGGCATTAAATTAGCAATTGCTGAATTTACCGCCATTGGGGCGCTAGGTGCAGGCATCCTAAAAGGCGTGGCTTTTGGGGTGATGGGGTTGCTAGCACTTGGCAATGAGGCAATGGCGCGACTTAAGGTTAACACCACTTTGTTACCAATCACCTTGGTGCTGAAGGGTGTGGACTCAAATAAATTAACAACAACACGCAACCTGTCTTTGGCTTCAACCACATAAATGCTATTAACTGCGCCTTGGTTCACAGGGTATATTTTTTTATCGAGCCCATTTCTCACGCCCGAAAAGTCCAAAGCTATCCGGGCGGGGTTATCAGTGTGGAATACTTTAGGCGTAATGGCGGCGCCGCTCATTTCTAGCTGGATCTGTAATTTATCTCAGCCTAGTGCGGCAACATCCAGTGCCGATATGGCCAAATCACCCGCTTTGACAAAAGCGATATGAACCATAAACAGAAATAAGCCCAAGCCAATGCGTGCGCATAACGGCCGCCCCATTTTAATCAACATAATGCCACCTTGTTTGTTATTCATTCTTTGCCCTCAAATCACTCTGCTAACGCTAATGAAGTTTGTTGCTCCCGCCATGTCCCCGGTTTATCAGGCACTATTTCCAACAGTTCGATCCTATCCGTGCCTATGCGTATAATTTTGCCATGATTTTTACCCATATAGTTGCCAACCTGAACACGGTGCACCGTGTTGTCGGTAGCTTTTATCAGTGCCCATAATTTGGCATTCATAACAACATTCCCCACCATTTTTAGCGCATCCAAGGGAAATGCCTCAAGCTCTTCTTTACGGCGCTGGAAGTCTGGCTTTGGGCCATTGCCTATGGCGACACCCACACCTTCCGGCAATTCGGGTTGGGTAAGCGGTTTAAAGGGATCGCGTAAAACATCTGGTTTGTATATGAAAGGTTGGATAGCTTTTATTTCCGGGAGCTTCTCAATAGCCCCTTTAGGTTTAGCCTTCACATTCTGGATATATTTTTTTAAATCTGAAAAGTTATTATCAGAACATCCGGCCAACAAACCCAGCAACATAACACAACTTAGTTTTAACTGGGTATGCTTACCCGACGCCATCAATGCTGATCTATTGTTCCTCATTTCTTTTTACTCCGCTTATTTTTATTTCCAGCCTTGCTTTTGCCTGGGTCAGGAACACTTTCAGCGCTTTCGTTATACGTTTTTATTGTCGCCCTCATTATCATGTCGCCGGTCTTCATTAGGCTTTTATCCTTGCCAGCCTCGCTATCCTTTGGGATCATACTGACATCGTGCACTGTGACAATTCTGGGCAATGTTGCCAACCCACTGATAAATAAGCCCAGCTGATCATACTTTCCGGTGACTTCTATGCTTATTGGCAATTCTGAATAAAAATCCTTACGGATCGAAGGCCCAGGTCTAAATAATTTAAATTCCAGGCCACTAGTCAACCCCATCTGGGAGATATCCGTCAGCAAACTGGCGACCTCCTCTTTTGTTGGCATTTGCCGGATCATTTCATAGAGGTCAGATTCAATCTGCGTTAGCTGCTCTTTATAATCCTGAAGATTAATCGCCTTTTTCTGTTTTCCCTCGAATTCAGTTTTTAGCTGCTGTTCTTGGGCCTTTGCTTTTTCAAGGCCGGCCACCTGATCAAGGGTGTCCAAATAAATCCAAGCGCCGCTTACCATCGCTGACGCCAATGCGACAACAGCCGCCTTAACGGCTAATGGCCAAGTGCCCGACGCATTATAATCCCAGTTAATTTCCGACAGATTCATCACTTACCTCGCTTAGCTGCACTGGATTTGGCTGCACTGGTCACAGCTTGCCCGTCATCTTTAACAACACCTAGCTTTGCATGCAAGGTAAAATCGCTAGATTGCCCAAAGTCAGTCTTTTCTGGCGCCTTAATGACATCAAGCTTGGGCAAATGCAACCACTGGGAGCCTTCTATTGATTTCATAAAAGCAGAAACCCGCGCGTTTGATTGGGATTTCCCTTCAAATATCAGATCCGTCCCTAGTTGGGTGAATTTTGTCAGATAGACGCCATCCGGTGTGAGCCTGGGTATTTCATCAAATAGATGGACGATTTCAGGACGGCTCTCTTGCAGTTTCTTGATAACATCGATTTTTGCAAGCAATTTGGATTTCTTTTCCTCAATAGTTTTAATATCGGCAATCTTTTTGTCGAGCAGCGCTATTTCATCCTGTAATAACTTATTCCTCTGCTCCTGATAAGCCTTCTTATCATTGATATACATATGGACCAAGCCAAAAACCAAAGCGGTCACCAAGGCCGCCAATATAATAGTATTTAAAAAATCCTGCCTCTTTTGCTTACGTAATTCCTCACGCCATGGGAGCAAATTGATTTTTGCCATTAGTCAAAACTCCTTAATGCCAATCCACAGGCAATCATCAATGCCGGAGCATCATTACTTAAAGCCTGAGGCCTGACTTTACTGGATAGCGTCATATTAATAAAAGGATTGGCAACATAAACGGGTATCCCTAAATTTTTTTCCACTAGCTGCTCGATACCTTGAATTGACGCACAGCCACCTGCCAAAATTATCCTGTCGATTGCCCTATTGGCACTTGAAGAAGAAAAAAACTGCAATGACCGCTGAATTTGCTGGACTAGAGCCCTTTTAAAAGGCTCAAGCACATCAGCGTTATAGCTATCGGGCAGCCCCCCATGCCGTTTGGATAACCCCGCCTCTTCATAGGACAAACCATAACGGCGCTGGATCTCTTCAGTCAACTGTTTGCCACCAAACCCCTGATCCCTTGTGTAAATGCTGCGGCCATCATACAAAACATTTAAGGTTGTCATTGTTGCGCCTATATCTAAGATGCCCACGGCCTGGCCACCGATTGAATCAGCGAATTGATCGGCTAACAAAGTAAAAGCGTTTTCCATGGCAAACGCTTCAACATCGACGATATTGGTTTTCAAACCTGCATTGGCCAAAGCAATAACGCGGTTTTCGACATTCTCCCGCCTTGATGCCGCAAGCAAAACATCAACCATTTCATGATTGTTTTCGTTTACGCCCTGCACCTCAAAGTCAAAATTAACCTCATCAAGCGCATAAGGGACATACTGATCCGCTTCAATCATGATCTGCTCTTCCATTTCATCTTCGCTCAACGTCCTGTCCATAGTGATGATTTTTGTCATCACAGCAGATCCGGCAACAGCCACTGTGGCCTGTTTGAGTTTGGTGCCAGACTGTTTTAACGCAATTTTTACCGCCTCCGAAATCATGTCGACGTTTGCGATGTTTTTATCAATAACGGCATCTTTCGGTAACGGGGCGACCGCATAACTATCAACCCGATACCGTGTGCCTATTCGGCTTAATTCCAGCATTTTGACTGCGGCAGTGCTTATATCAATGCTAAGTACAGCATTCCGTTTATGATTAAACCAGCTCATAGCATACCTTTAAAAAACTTAATCATTAATGTGCTCCATAGATTTACATTCCCCTATATCCGATTAACATATTCAACGCATAGCCATTGGGGGATAGTTATTTTCCTTCGATGAGTTTCAATATCGTTTGTAGACATTAGAAGCTGGATGGAATGGGTATAAAAATCTAAAAATAAAATTCAAAAATGCACTTGAACAATGTAGAAAACCAAATCAACTCGATGAGTATAGTTGTGTTTTTTTTTGTTGCTAATAATTTATTGCCCCAATTTTAGATATCGCCCGTTGTTTGGCATAAACAAAACAGCCTATTTTATAGGCGCTTCCCGTAAAATTTAGCGCCGGACTGAAATTCTGCCTCATTCTTCAGCGACATAGCATAGCCGGCCATTGTTATGCCCAGATTGACAAAGTGCCAAACTAGCCTCCCCGATACCCCGAAGTAATCGGATACCTTCTATCCCTTCCAAACGCCCGCGAAGTGATCTTAATCCCAGGCGGCGACTGTCTGCGTTTATATTCATTTCTATCCACCAGGCTGATCGCCCTAACTACATCCTCGCGGCGAAATCCGGCGGCGATGATTTCATCAGCCGATTGATCCTGTTCAACATAACGTTCCAGTATTGGATCCAGCACTTCGTAAGGCGGCAGAGAATCTTCATCAACTTGATCCGGCGCTAATTCAGCCGAAGGCGGTCGGGTGATGACGCGCTCCGGTATCACCGGTGACAAGCTATTGCGATAACGCGACAATTGATATACCAGTAATTTTGGCACATCCTTGATCGGCGCAAAACCGCCCGCCATATCACCGTACAGCGTCGCATAACCGACGCTCATTTCACTTTTATTACCAGTGGTCAGCAGTAACTTGCCTTGTTTGTTAGAAATAGCCATCAAAACTACGCCACGGCAACGCGCCTGAATATTTTCCTCGGTAGTATCTTTCGCAGTGCCTGCAAAAAGGTCAGCCAGCATTCCGGTAAAGGCATTAACGGCGGGTTCTATGGAAATGGTGTGATGTTTTACGCCCAGCGCTTCAGCTTCGAGTATTGCATCTTCAATACTCATATCCTGTGTGTAACGGGACGGCATCAATACCGCTTCGACTTTGTCCGCGCCCAGCGCATCCACCGCCAGCGCCAAAACCAAAGCTGAATCAATGCCGCCGGACAGCCCTAGGATCGCTCCTTGAAAACCATTTTTACGCACATAATCTTTAATGCCCAGCACCAATGCCTGATACTCGCAGGCGATTTCATCATAAAGCGATGCACAGTCGGTTTTTATCGGTTGAGTGCCATCAAACTCAACGACACTGATTTGTTCTTTAAACTCAGCCGCTCTAAAGACAATTTCTCCTTCTGCATCAACAACAAACGACGCACCGTCAAAAATCAACTCATCCTGACCACCGATTTGATTGACATACACCAAAGGTATGCCGGCAGTTTTAATTTGCTCGTAAATCACGGCTTCGCGCTGGTGAATCTTGCCGGAATTAAACGGCGAGGCATTCAATGTGAGCAATATCTCCGCGCCCGCCTGTTGGGTAGCTTCGATAATGCCGCCGCGCCAGACATCTTCACAAATCGTCAAACCAATGAACGTGCCGTTAAATTCAAATACACAAGGCTCATCACCCTCAACAAAATAGCGTTGTTCGTCAAACACGCCATAATTGGGTAAGGCTTGTTTGCGATAACGCGCCATCATGACGCCTTGATGCAACACGACGGCGCTGTTGTAGAGTTTATCGCCCTCCAGTTCAGGAAAACCGACCACCACTGCAATGCCGTCAATACGATCAGCCAGTTGATAAACCGCGTTATTGGCGGCGGCGATAAAGTCCGCCCGCAATAACAAATCTTCGGCCGGGTAACCGATGATGGTCAGTTCAGGAAAAACAACCAGATCCGCTTTTAATTCATCACGCGCATAAGTGGCGACTTTGATGATGTTTTCGACGTTGGCGGCGATATTGCCGACCAGGAAATTGGTTTGAGCCAGGGCGATTTTTAAGGTCATGACAAATGGTGATAGCAAAATGGTTTATGGAACACTGTCCCTTTACCCTCAATATTTAAGGGCAAATCAGTTTCAGGTACGCGATACAAGACCCTAAAAAACAATTGGTCTCAACTAAATGTCCCACAATTGCCTTATAGCGCTTAGTTTAGCGTATTTTTATGGGTTTGAACGATTGGGTGGTGACAACCACCCGCCAAGCAGTGGTTTCAAGGCTCAATGTGCCTCATCCCAATTGTCACCCACCCCCACGTCAACCACCAGCGGCACGGTAAGCACGGCGGCTGAGCACATCAGTTTTCTAATAGCCGCCGTATGTTGTGCCACTTGATCTTCGGCGACTTCAAACACCAATTCATCATGCACCTGCATAATCATTTTGGCATCCGCTTTTTCAGTGGCCAACCAATGATCCGTGCTGATCATGGCGCGTTTAATGATGTCGGCGGCGGTGCCTTGCATTGGCGCGTTGATGGCGGTGCGTTCGGCATATTGGCGCATGGCGGCGTTGCGGGATTTGATTTCCGGCAAGTACAAACGCCTGCCGAACAGGGTTTCCACATAACCTTGTTCACGGGCTTGTTCGCGGATGGTGTCCATGTAATTTTTAACGCCGGGGTAACGGGCAAAATACAAGTCGATATAGGCTTGCGCTTGGCTGCGTGACAAACCCAGTTGCTGGGCGAGGCCAAACGATGACATGCCGTAAATCAGGCCGAAATTAATCGCTTTGGCAGAACGGCGCAAATCATTGGTGACTTGGTCAGGCGCCACACCGAACACTTCGGCGGCGGTGGCGCGGTGTACGTCTTCGCCGTCGCCAAACGCTTTCAATAAGCCGCTATCCGCCGATAAATGCGCCATGATGCGCAATTCAATTTGCGAATAATCGGCGGCGACAATTTTATAGCCTTGCGGGGCGATAAAGGCTTGGCGGATTTTCCGGCCTTCTTCGCTGCGTATCGGGATGTTTTGCAGGTTAGGGTCTGAAGACGACAGCCTACCCGTGGCGGCAACCGCCTGATGGTACGAGGTGTGGATGCGGCCGGTTTTGTCGTCTAATTGTTGCGGCAGTTTGTCTGTGTAAGTGGATTTAAGCTTGCTTAAACTGCGGTGTTCCAAAATTAATTTGGGCAGCGGATAGTCAATGGCCAGTTCCTGTAACACGGACTCTTCAGTGGACGGTTGGCCTTTGGGGGTTTTCTTCAGCACCGGCAATTTTTGCTGGTTGTAAAGGATTTCTTGAATTTGTTTGGGCGAGCCTAGGTTAAAGGTGCGCCCGGCCAGATCATGCGCGTGTTGCTCAAGGCTAATTATATGGTTCGCCAACGCCAAGCTTTGTTGGGCCAGCATGGCGGTGTCGATCAGCACGCCGTTGCGCTCAATGCGCATAAGCACGCTGATTAACGGGATTTCCATATCCGTGTATAAATGGTTTAGGGTTGGCTGTTGCTGGAGTTTTTTCGATAACAGCTGATGTAAGCGCAAGGTTATATCGGCATCTTCTGCGGCATAAGGCGCGGCTTGTTCCAGCGCAACCTCCTGAAATGGGATTTGTTTGGCGCCTTTACCGGCGACATCTTCATAATGGATAGTGGTCACCCCTAAATAGTGCTTGGCCAGATCATCCATATTGTGTTTGGTCACGGTGCTGTTCAGCACATACGATTCCAGCATGGTGTCATGGGCAATGCCACGTAAGGTGATGCCGTGGTTTGCCAGCACATGGGCGTCATATTTTAGGTTTTGCCCCAACTTAGCTTGGTGTGGGTTTTCCAGCAACGGGCGTAGTTTTTCCAGGACTTCTGTGCGGTCGAGTTGCTGCGGCACACCCGGATAATTATGCGCCAACGGGACATAAGCGGCTTTACCGGCTGTTACGGCAAAAGAAACACCAACGATTTGCGCCTTGCTGTAGTCCAAGCTGGTGGTTTCAGTGTCGAAGGCAAATAATCCGGCGTGTTCAAGTTGCTTAAGCCACTGCCCAAATTGAGCTTCGGTCAGGATGGTTTCGTACTCTGGGGTGATTGCGGCCGGTTTGTCATCATCTGTAACCGCCGCCGGTTCAATAGGGCTATTGCCAGGCTTGGCCGAAGGGGTGTCCAGCGCTTTCAGCCACGATGAAAAGCCCAGCTCTGTCAACAAGCTTTTCAGTTCCGCCTTATCCATCGGCTGCTGTTTCAAGTCTTCCATGTTATAAGGCAAAGCCAAATCACAGCAAATAGTGGTCAATTGCTTGGCTAACGGCAGTTGTTCCAGACTAGCGCGGAGATTATCGCCAATTTTGCCTTTGATTTCATCGGCTTTAGCCATCAGGTTTTCTAATGTGCCGTATTGTTCCAACCATTTTGCCGCCGTTTTCGGACCCACTTTAGGAACACCGGGGATATTGTCAACGGTGTCGCCTATTAACGCCAGATAATCAATGACCTGATCCGGCCTGACACCAAATTTGTCGATCACGCCCTGGCTATCCATGCGTGTGTTGGTCATGGTGTTTTCCAGAATAATCTGCTCATTGACCAGTTGCGCCATGTCCTTATCGCCGGTGGAAATGATCACGTTGTAGCCTTGCGCTGCGGCGTGCAAGGCCAACACGCCCAGCACATCGTCGGCTTCTATGTTGGGCTCGATAATCAAGGGCAAGCCCATTGCACGGATAATGTGGTGCAATGGCTCGATTTGTACGCGCAAATCATCTGGCATAGGCGGGCGATGGGCTTTGTATTCGGCGTAAAGGTCATTGCGGAAAGTTTTGCCCGGCGCGTCAAACACCACGGTGATGTAGTCGCTGTGATAATCGGCGATCAGCTTGCGCAGCATGTTGGTGACACCGTGTATCGCATTGGTGGGCAAGCCCCCGGGACTGGTTAGCGGCGGAATGGCGTGGTAAGCGCGGAACAGGAATGACGAGCCGTCAACTAGGATTAGACGTTTTTCGGACTGTTGGGACATAGACGTAAGCTAAAGGTTAAGAACTAACGCACCACTTTACCTGTTTACTTTAGCGATGCAAAAATTTTTTGGCCAACCTTTAGGATTAAGGATTTGGTCAATATTAACTTCCTGATTGTAAGACCTGGCAGGTTTAGATTGACTTCGGGAAGTTATTTTAGCCAAATCCTAATGCCTTGCAGGTTTCTAAAATCAGCAAGGCTCAGAATATCGGTGCGGTCAATTCAGAACGTGTTTTACATGAGGATTTCCACACCTTCACAACACAGCAATCGAGCCGCGTAGCAGCTTTTAAAACACGTTCTCAGGATGGCAACGCAGCCTTTTTGGAGGTGGATTGGTTTTTTTCTGCATCATCAAGTTGCCGAAGTGAGGTTGCTATATCCCGGCTCAGATTGCTTAAGCATTCATTGAGCGCCGTCACCATAACCCGATAATTAAAAGTTGAAGCGGGCGATTGATAGGACATTTGTTGGCTTGACAACTTTTTTCCGTCCTGTGTCACATCCCATTGGGCATTTAGCTTAGCTTGTCCTTTAGGGTCCACATGAAATTCGAGGACGCTCAGCGCAATACGGTATTTTGCCTGCTTGGCCAAATTTGACGTGTTAGTCAGTTGCACTTCCGCCGGCACTAAAAGGGACAAGTTTTCCATCAATACGCGCGTCATATTCTCATCCAGCGCTTCCGCCCAACGATTGAGTTCGCTTAGCTGATAAGTGTTCTGGGCGGTTGCGCTAACAATCTGGGGCCGGTCGGCATATTTTGGTATCCGCACCGGCGCCAGCGCGATAGGCAACTTAGCTTGGACAAAAGCGGTTTTATTGTCACTATTATGGATAGGCTCTAACAGATAAAATTGTGACATGGGCGTAGAGCCACCAATACAGCCGCTAAGGGATAATAAAACCATCACCGATAGTGAAAAAGGCAAAACAGCACGGTTCAAATACATAAGCAATTCCAATTTAATGTTCCTTGCCGGAAATCAACGATTCCGGGTGACGTTCCAGATAATCGCTTAGATTCTTAATGGAGCGGGCAGCTTCATTGAGCGATTGCAAAGCTTGATTTAACGCCGATTCAGGGCCGACCGTATCACCAACCGCGTTACTGACCATTGCCATTGAATCTTGCGTCTTGTTTAAAGCAGTTGTCGCCGCCACTAACGTCTTGTTAGCGGAACTCAAAACAGGCTTGATGTCTTTATTAAAATCCTGGACCATTGTCCTGGAATCCTCAACTAAGGCATTGGTGTTTAAAACGGCCTTATTGGCATCGTTGATTAGGGTTGGCAAGTGGGTGTTCAGGGTGTTAACCATTTCCTGTGTTTCTTCCAGTGTTTTGGTTAGCGCGACCTTAGATTTTTTGATGTCGTCAGAGGCGAGTAGCTCGCGTATTTCTTTTAGGCTCACCACAACATCTTGGACAATTTCATCCAGCGGCAAGGCACGTAATTTATTAGCAACTTCTTCGGCGGTGCTGAATATCGCGTCGCTAGCGGTTGGTAGGCCAGGAATTTCCAGTAGCCCTTTGTATTCAAGCCCGGCAAACAGGGGCGGCTTATCTGGGTATTGATCCAAATCGACATAAAGCAAACCCGTCAGCAGGCTTTGCGTTTCCAGACGGGCGCGGAAACCTGCGGCGACAAGCTTATCCCTATCCTCCAACTGTTCGCTGCGGCCTATTGCTTTAGGAATCCCCCCGCCTCTTGTGCTGGTTAAACTGGCACGGTTTATCTCTATCACTACGGGTTTGTAAATCCTGCCGGTCTTCGGATCAAGTTGTAATGCTATTTCCGTCACTTCGCCAACTTTAACGCCTTGCATTTTCACTGGTGCGCCTATCTCCAAGCCATTAAGCGAAGAGCTAAAAAAAACAACATAGGTTATTTTATCGTTGTTTAACAGCTTGCCACCGCCAAACATAAAAATCCCAATGACTAACAAGGCAACGGCGCCAAGCGTAAAACCGCCGATAGCCATAGGGCTCACTGGTTTACTCATAATAGGTTACCCCCGCTGTTAAGCTTCGTTATTGACATTGCCTTCCCCTCGGGTCAGAAATTGAATGATTTTAGAATCCTTGGATTCAGCCAACAATTTTTTAGGATTGCCGGTCGCAAGCATTGTTTTCGTTTCAGAATCAAGAAAAACAGAGTTGGTGCCGATGGAAAAAATACTGGCCAGTTCATGGGTGACAACGACAATTGTGGTGCCTAACGTCTCCTTTAACTTGATGATAAGGTCATCGAGCAATCTGGCGCTGACCGGATCAAGTCCGGCCGATGGTTCGTCAAAAAACAATATTTCCGGGTCAAGGGCCATAGCCCTAGCTAAGCCCGCGCGTTTTTGCATGCCTCCGCTAATTTCGGCGGGGTAATAATCTTCAAATCCCGCCAGGCCAACTAAGGCGAGTTTGTAGGACATGATGTCAGCGATTTCGCTACGGCTTAAGTCGGTGAATTCACCCATCGGCAAGGCAATATTTTCGGCAAGCGTAAGCGAGCTGAACAGTGCGCCGCTTTGATATAACACCCCAAAACGCCGCATAAGTTTTGTCCGCTCCTCTGCCGTGGCCTGCCAAAAATTGCGCCGATTATAAAACACATCCCCTTTAGCAGGTCGTTGCAGGCCTATCAGATGTTTGAGCAAGGTGCTTTTGCCACAGCCACTGCCGCCCATAATAATAAATACATCGCCACGGTCGATAGTAAAATTCAGACCATGTTGGATCACAAAGTCGCCGTAGGCCATTGTCAAATCAGTGACTGTGATGTGGGGTGTTTGCATAGCGGTAGCCGGAGTCTGTCATATATTAAGTTCATTGCAAATTAAGGTGATGATTGAATCCGCCACCACGATATAAACAATACTATTGACTACAGCGGCGGTCGCCGCGTCGCCCACCGCAGATGCGCTGCGTCCGCATTGCATGCCCCGCATACAACCCGCCGTTGCAATCAGCACGGCGAAAACCAAACTTTTGAACAAGCCAATGCTGAAATCGTAAAGGTCGACAATCCGGCGGGCTTCATAAAAATATTGGTTCAACGATACATCGAAGGCGCTGGTGGTGACTAACGCCCCACCTAGAATCCCCATAAAGTCAGCATAAAGACAAAGCAAGGGCAACATTAAAACTAACGCCAGCATCCGTGGCATCACCAGAAATTGCATGGGCGATATGCCCATGGTCTTGAGCGCATCAATCTCGCTATTGACATTCATCGTGCCTAATTGCGCCGCATATGCCGCACCGGTGCGCCCGGCCATAATAACGGCGGTCATCAGCGCCCCCATCTCACGCACCGTGCCTAAACTGACCAGGTCGGCAATATAAATTTGCGCCCCAAACATTGCCAATTGGACAGCACCGACGAAAGCTAGGATTAACCCCACCAATAAACTAATCAGCGTCACAATGGGTAAAGCCTCGGCCCCCGCTTCTTGGACACATAAAAACAAATCGACAGATCGGAACCGCGCCTTACCTTGCAGCAACGCCCAAAATGCCAATACGGCCTCACCAATAAAAGTGATTAAGCCCTTGGCATCTTGCAAACCGTTTAAAACCGTTTCGCCAAATTTGTACAAAGCCGACATTTTCTTAGCCCCGGTACGCCGGTCGCCGGCCCGTTCCGGGACTGCACGGGCTAAGTTAAGCAGGCCTTGAATGCCTTCGGGAAGACCGGACAAGTCCACTTCCGTACCTTTGGCCTGGCAATAATCGATAATTTTGAGGAGATAAGCCGGTAATCGGCTATCCCATTTTTGTAAATCATGTGTTTGCACGGAAACCAGGCGTAAAGGCTGCAAATTGTCCAATTCCCCCAGCACCTCGCCGACTGGTTTTAGTGTTGCGCCGTGCGCCCAGTTCCCCGTCAAACGGATGCTCAAGGCATCGGCGCCAATGTGTTCAAGGTACACATCGGTTGGTAAAGATTGTCTATTTGCCGCAGTAACATTCATCTATATTCCACTTAATAAGACGGGTTTAAGGTGCGAATTCCCTTCGCTCAGAGGCTTTATCCGACTGTGTGCCAAGATCAGGTTATAAGTGGTGTTCCATTTTAACTACTTCACAAAATCAGCATAAGATTGGTAACCGGCAAAAACTGCCAGTACGAGAAAAATCGTGCCGCTAATTTTGTGCAATAACACTAACGGCACCTTTTGTAGCACCGTGCGTCCTGCCAGAATGCCCAAGGCGGACGTGAAGGCTAACGCGGCTGTCGAACCCAACCAAACAGCCGCTGGTGCCGAAGTGCTGCTTAACGCAACCACGGCAAGCTGGGTTTTATCGCCAAACTCAGCCACGGTAATCAATAAGAAAGTCGTCAGAAAAATTCCCTGGTTGCTAACTTCCTTGACCTCAGCATCATCCTCCCCCTCTTCTGCCCGTAATGAATGCACGCCAAAAACGGTAAACAAAACGGCGACGGTGGCAGCGACAATATAGTGTGGCAGCCAGTTGGCAATAGCCACACCAAACACCACGGCGAGTGTATTTAACAGCACAAACGCCGCAACCGCACCTAATAAAACAGGGACTGGTCTATGGCGGGCGGCCAGCGTCATGCACACCAACTGGCTTTTATCACCAATTTCCGCAGCGGCAATCAGGGCGAAACTGGTCGCCGCCGTGGTTGACAACTGAATAATGCCGTTTTGGTTGGCTAACGATAGCCACTGTTGCAGCAACCCATGCGCCTGGTTATGAAAATGGGTAATAGTTAATGGGACTGAAAATTGTTGTAAATAGTTTTGTAAAATATCCATTGGATTACAAAGTCACTTTGCGGTTAATCGCCGACGATAAGCCTGTAAGGCCGGAAATAGCAGCAACACCAAAAAAGCGCCGACAACCGCTAACGGCCAAAATACGGGACGGTTCCAAGCGGCACGCTTTTGCTCACGCTCCACCGGATCAATGCGGGTATATTTAAGCTGATTATTAGCCATTAAATTGGGTTTGATGTTTTTATACCAGCTATGAAACAGCGAGAAGTTTTTGGGGTGGAAACCAAAAACCCACGGTGCATCATGGCGCACAACTTCCTGTAACTGCTGGATAATTTGGTGACGTTGTTCGCTATTATCCATATTGCGCATGGCTTCAAACAAACGGTCAAACTCAGGATTGGCATAATTGACAGCATTTTCTCCGCCAGTCTTTACTTTGGCATTGCCCCCATACAGCAAGAAAAAAAAGTTTTCCGGGTCAGGATAATCGGCATTCCAGCCCCAGACAAAAAGTTGGGCATTGCCGACGCGCATTTTTTCCTGAAAACGGTTGTAATCGGTGGCGCGAACCACCAGCTTGACACCTAACTTTTCAAGTTGTTTGCGGTACCAGTTCATGCGCGGACGGTCATCAATACTGCTGGATGCCGTATCGAAATACAGGATCAATGCCTGCCCCGTCTTGGGGTCTATGCCATTGGCGTAACCCGCGTCACGCATCAATTGCTTTGCCACAGCGATGCTTTTGCGTTGCGCTTTGCCATCCACCCAATCATAAACGTAGGGGTTGACACCCGCCTTGCCCTCGGCAAAGCCAAAAATCCCAGGCGGCAACACGCCTTGCGCGGCAACCCCCCGGGCATTCATAAAAATGGCAATGAACTCTTCATAATCGACGGCAATGGCGATAGCTTGACGCAACTTTCTGGCCGCCACGCTGGTGCCGCCCACCGTGGCATCGAGCATATTAAAGCCCAGATAAAAACTGGACGTGGTGACTGAAGTTTGTAATTGGATATCCTTTTCTTGCATCGACGGTGTTAGCGCAACACCACCGCTGCCGGTGAACTGGATGGCCTGGTCGAAACTGTCCGAAGCAATGCCCGAAGCATCATAATATCCCTGCAAAAACTTCGTCCAATAGGGAATGGTCTCCTTTTCCAACATAAACACAACTTTGTCGATAAACGGCAATGTTTTTCCGGCATCGGCCAGCAAACCACGTGCGTTGTCCTCCGGCTCACCCTCAGCAGGGTAGGTTTCTTGATGGAAATTAGGGTTTTTCAGCAACACCATGCGCCGGTTAGGGTTGTTTTCGGCTAGCAGATACGCACCCGTACCGATTGGAAACCAATCTAAGGTGATGTTTTTATCGCTTAGCCCTGGCTGGTCATAAAACACATCCGCCTCCCACGGCATGGGTGAAAAAAACGGCATCGCCAACCAGAACTTAAATTGCGGGTATTTACCTTTTATACGGATGCGGTATTGGTGGCGATTAACCGCTTGCACCCCCGCCATTGGCAGGTCTTTAGCCGCCGTCCTTGGTTTATCAGAGACCTGTTTGGCAAATTCAGCAAAACCGACAATGTAGTTTTTCATAATCTCAGCAATCGGCGACTGGTTTTTAGGATGCGCCAGGCGTTTGATTTGATAAACATAATCCTCGGCGACAAGCTCACGTGAGCCGGTTTCAGCAAAATCGTCCAGCGTTGCCAGTGTTTGAATTTGTTGGGCGGTTAACTGATGATAAAGAAACTGCCCCTGCGCGTTTTGCGCTAAAGCGGGATGTGGCTGATAACGGATAGCCGGCTGGATGTCGATAATATAATCAGTGAAGGCAATATCACTGTCTTTAGCGTCTTGCCCTAGCGGCTCGCCTGCTTTATTTAAATAGATGACAGCCGGCAATTTGCTTGCTGTCAGTGTCGTTAATTGATATGGCCTTTTCAAGTAATGATATTGGAATGGCGGCTCATAAATCTGTGCGATAAAGGCATATTCATTCGAACTGTAAGCCATGGCCGGATCTAAGTGTTTAGGCCGCTCGGAAAAAGATTCGTATAAAATCGCTTGCTTGCTTTCAGCACGCGGGTAAGGATTATTCAGTTGTGACCCCTCACAGCCCGTCAACAAAACAGCCAACATGACCCAAATAAACGGCGATGGCATCGTCTTGGACAAAAAACTGGACATCAATAAACGGCTCATAGATACTTGGAAACCTTTTTTAACAAACAATCCTATTCTAACAATAAAAGCACGGGGAGATGATAATGGGTTTTATGCAAGGCAAACGAGTTTTGATAGTCGGTTTGGCGAGCGACCGTTCGATAGCATGGGGGATTGCCCAAGCCATGCACCGCGAAGGCGCGGAACTGGCATTTACTTTTCAAAATGAACGGCTGCAAAGCCGCGTTGTGGAAATGGCCGCAGAGTGCAACTCCACCATCACTATCGAATGTGATGTCAGCAGCGATGAGCATATTGACAATGTCTTTAAAGTGCTCGGCGAGCATTGGGATGGCATTGACTGTATCGTGCATTCGGTTGCTTTTGCGCCACGCGACGCACTTAATGGCGATTATGTTGAAGTCACCACCCGCGACAACTTCCGCGTCGCCCACGACATCAGCTCCTACAGCTTCACCGCCCTGGCAAAAGCAGGCCGCGCAATGATGGCAGGCCGTAACGGTTCTTTGTTGACATTGACCTATTTGGGTGCGGAACGGGCAATCCCTAACTACAACGTGATGGGTGTCGCCAAAGCCAGCTTGGAAGCCAATGTCCGCTACATGGCGGTTGCCTTAGGCGCCGAAGGCACACGCGTTAACGCCATATCCGCAGGCCCAATCAGGACACTTGCGGCATCCGGCATCAATGATTTTAAAGCGATGCTGAGCAAAGCCGCCGACACCGCACCGTTAAAACGCAATGTCACTATCGAAGAAGTCGGCAACGTCGCGGCATTTATGTGTTCAGATTTGGCATCGGGCGTGACTGGCGAAATCACTTACGTTGATTGTGGCTATAACATCGCCGGTTTGGCGGCATCTTAATCACCAAGACATTAAGAAATAAGGGCGATAGGCTTTTTTGCGGACTTAATCCCAAATTTAGGGATATTTAAGGAATCGCTGAACAAATTGTCGATTCCCAGCTTGACCGATAGATTCCACATTTTTTAAATTACGGGCACCCTTTGACCTACTGTTTCAGGTGGCTTGCCAGGTTTCCCGCCCACTTTGGGCGGATTTGCCCCCTAGGCGGCGACCAATGGCCTCCTGGGCAGGGACGGGTTGGCCAGGCCAACCAGCACAAGTTGGCCTGCGGGGCGTTCTTCGCCAAGCCACGGTAGCGGGCCTTGCCGAAGCCGAACTGGCATTTGATGATGCGGAAGATGTGTTCCACCCTTGCCCGCACCGCCGATTGCTTGCGGTTGCGCTTTTTCTGTTTGGAAGACAGGTTCCTGTTCGGCTTGCGTTTCTAGTGCCCCTTGTGGATAGTCGTCGACGCACCAGCGCATCCCTAGGTGGCGGGCGCCGCGCTTGTATTCGTCGCTGGTGTAGCCGGCGTCGCCGAACACCACTTCGTCGCCTTCGCGCAGCAGGTTGGGCAATCCGGTGATGCCGGCGGTGTTGGCCGGGGTCACGGTGACGCTGTGCACCGCGCCGGAGTTGACGTCGGCACCGATGTGGATTTTCATCCCAAAACACCACTGGTTGCCCTTTTGGGTGGCGTACATGTCAGGATCGCGGGCTTTGTCCTGGTTCTTGGTGGAGCTGGGGGCATGGATGAGGGTGGCATCCACCATCGTGCCTTTGGACACCAGCAGGCCGTGCGCCTTGAGGCGGGCGTTGATGGCGTCCAGCAGCACGGCGGTGAGGCCGTTGTCTTCGAGAAAATGCCGGTTGTGAGGATCGTACCCACAGGGCATAAATGGTCTCGTCCGGCAAAGTGTCGGTGACACCGGCAAAGCCCGCAAAGCGGCGCACACTCTCGATTTCGTAGGGCGCGTCCTCCATTTGGCGGTCAGAGAAGCCGAACCATTGCTGCATGCAATGGATGCGCAGCATCGAGGGCAAGGGCATGGGCTGGCGGCCACGGCAGCCTGTGGTGGGGTAATGCGGAACCAACTGTTCCAACGGCAACGCCCATGGCACGGCCTTTTCCCTCTCCGCCAGGAACAGCTCCCGACGGGTCTGGCGTTTTTTGTACCCTCAAGGGCATAAATGGTCATAGTCGAGGTCGGCGAAGCTGGTCTGGCGCATGGGCGGCTATCTGTTATGAGGATGGATGGGGGTATTATCCCGTTTTAGGGGATTTGTTCAGCGATTCCTTAACTAAAGAGGGATTCAAAATATCCACAATATGCCCCCTGAATATGTGAGTAAGGTTTTTATCTCCGCATAACCCACAACAACAAAATTTCCGGCCATGGGTTTGTGGGGCAAAAGCCGCACACAAAGTTGAACGCCAAACTCCAGACGCACCCAAGAACTTCACTATTACTTTTTTACACAACAAGCTAAATAACGCTGGTTTATTTTTATTCTTGCTATATAATATGCGGCTCACCAACAGGTAGAGTTGCCTCGGTGGCGAAATTGGTAGACGCAAGGGACTTAAAATCCCTCGGTGGTAACACCGTGCCGGTTCGACTCCGGCCCGAGGCACCAAAAAATTCAAGGGCTTAGGTTTTTAACCAAGTCCTTTTTTTGTGCCTGTTGGTTTCATGGCGCACTTCAAAATGAAACACGGCAATAATCCACAATAAAGCCGCACCCGTTGCCGATATTTCAGGCAAAAAAACCGCCCGATTAAGGCGGTTGTGCCACAAATGGAATGCCCCCTTACCGTATCCTGCAACCTTTTTTTGAACAAAAGGCATTTTGCCGGTCAATGTTGGCAATCCAGCAAAAAACAATTGCACGACACCACCTTGCCTTGCTCTGTGGCGTTTACTTCTTGCGTGTTAAAACGCGCGGCAAATCCGTCAAAATAGCCTTGTAGGGCTTGCCGTGCATGGCGGCTATGCGCGGCTTGTTTGCTGTCCCAAAATACCAATAAGCACTTACCAGCCGCCGTCTGCTTGCCCCATGCCGCCAGTTTTTCAACGTGCCATTGCCATATCGCCAGCTTCGTTTCATCCGGCAATATTTTTGACCTGGTGTTTATGCCTAGCGCGTCTTTGGCTTCCTTCATTTTCGCGGCAATTTGGTTATGGCTCTTGGCCGATAAGCCATACAAGGCCGCTAGGGCATGGCCAAGCTTGCCGTGCGGTCATATTGGTTGCCTTGTGAAAACAATTCTATATGGGCTTCATATTGCTTGTGATTTTTAACCCGTCTGGGGTGTGTGCCTGCCTGACAGGTTAGCCGGACAGCCGGACGCTTCTATAGAAGTGTGTCCGTGTCTGTCCGGCCGCAATCTTCCGTTAAATGAGTCAAAGCCAGCAAAATTGGCCTTTATGTGCGCTGGGGGGTGACACCGTGTTCCCCGATTGCCTCCCTCAGACTGGTTAAGATTGCATCATCACGCGCCGACAATTTACGCTTGACGCCCGTGGTTTCGGCATTGCCGCCCGCCTCAAGGTAAACGCTGGTGAGCGGTTCGCCGTCGTCATCTTGCCAGCCGTCCAGGCTGATAGGCTTTAGCGAGAACGCCAGTGGCTGCAAACTCCCCGTCCATTGCCGCACGGATTGAAGAGCTGCCACGGCTGCGGTCTTTTTGACCATGCCCCGAATGGTGGACAACCAAGGCCGCCGCACCCAAGGGCTTGATGTGCTTGTCGATGTTGCCAATAAAAGCGGCTATGTCTTGGCTGCTGTTTTCATCGCCCGTCGTGTTGGTGTCAGCCAGCCATTGAAAAGGGGCGGGATAATTGAACAGTGTATGGCGAGACAAATGAAATGAATCGAAACAGAATTTAGCGGTAGAGTAAATTTTGCGCATCGTACAAAATGCGCCAGATTTTTAAATACAGATCGTGCCGCCATTGTTCCCAAACTGAGCCTTTAAAATTAGGGTAATCAATTTTTCCAACAGCATCCGCTACAGCGGACGAAACTACATCACGATGTAAAAATGCACGAAAACGATAATCGGCATCAGGCGTTTCAGTGACTTTAGCATCGGGGAATACCGCAGTAATATCGTCACGAAAACGCGAACGCACCAACAAACGGGTTGGATCATTGCGGTCAGCAACAATAGACAAAAACGCCTTGTTCAACACTACCCACATCAACCCGCCGCCTTGGCCGCTTCTTGCTCATCAATAGCCGCATTGAATTTAGCCAGTTCCCCGCTTTGCTCCATCAGTCCATACGAAAAACCGTCGATAGGGCCTGAAAACTTCTCCACGTAATGGGCTGGCAAGTCTTTCGTCCACGACTGGTCTTCGGTAATGACTGGCATTGCCTCCATTCTGGCTTCTATTTCTTGCAGGGAAGCCAGATATTCTTCTGGAGACTGATTAAATGAAGCGCACTCTTTTTGAACCCAATCCAACGTGTAAAAATCAGCATCTTCTGGGTCATTTTTTTTATAAATATCGGCGATTGCCTGTAAAATTTCATTGCTCATATTGCCACCAAATTCCTAGCCTCTTTCTGCATCAAAAAAATGCACGGGTAGCGGCGGAAATTCATCAACAACCCGTTCATAGCGGGAACCACCATCGTTCAAATAGGCTTCATAGTGCAGATTTTGCCCGCTCCATAGTTCACTGGGGATAGCTTCGGTAAATGCCTTGCAAGTCTGTCCGCCTAAAAAATGACAGCAAATCCGGCAATGGTTTTCACGCGTGGAAATCATGGTTTAGCACCCCCTAGACTGGTATAGAGCATCATAACATCAGCATCAACATCACCCAGTAGCCAATCGTGCAAACACTTCAGCGACAAATTCACGCAGCGACTCTATGGCATAACCACTAATCTTAGCTGCAACTAGCCTTTCTGGTGCATCAAACACATGCCCACCCATGCTGGTATATAAAGCGTTAGTATTTTTGAAATGCGCCAGATGCCCTATTTCGTGGTAAATAGCATGAAACAGCTGCTTGGTTGACCAATAGCCCGATTGGTATTATTGCTCCGCTATCCGTTTTGGCTGCAACCAATAAGGGTCAACCGGGTTAATAAACAAAAAAGTATCGCCAGAGCGTTTATCAAACGTAAAGGTAGCAGGTACCGTATCAATAACCATCCCTTGAGAACGCCACTAATCGAATGGCTTTTGGCTGATCTTTACATGGTCAGGCATCGGCAGATTTTGCCGATATACCGTATCAAGGATGCCATTGACCCTATTACCAATTGCCAGATTGTCAGTGTAAACCACTGATGTGATACCTAACGAATCAGCAAAACGCTCGGCATCAGCCACCGTTTTCGCCCTTTTGATAGGTAGCGGCTTATTACCCAACTGCTCAGCCAATGGCACAAAGTTATCCATTGTCGCCGCATAATCGGCTTTAGCGGGATTCAGCGCGATTTCTTGCGCGGTAAACGCCCGTCTGCCGGGGTCTTGCAAAATGCCAGCGTCTTTCCATTCATCCATATAAGGAATAGACATACAGCCACAATTGACCGTTTCAGACGCAGGGGCTTTGGGGTCATGCGGGTACATCAGCCGTGGGCCACTGCCTTCTTGCCCCTCAATGACCGCCCCCGTGCCAATGATAAAGGGCTTTTTGACCGGGCGGATTTGGCCGTCAGTAAAATCATGGCTACGCCTGGAGTGGATTTTTCCAGAACGCCGCCATTGTTTTTTGAGATTAGGCAAGCGTTCCGCCGATTGTTCCATGCGCAATTGGCTAGCGGTCGCGTAAGCCCTGCCCAGTTCCGTCCTGACGATGATGGTGGCGCGTTTGCGGGACATGGTGTGCGCGTCTTGAATGCCCTTAATTGCATCCTCAACCCCTTGGCCCCCGATCATCGTCAAGCCCAATTGGGTGTTGATCTTAGCCAATGCCTCGGCGCTGACATCCTGCATTTTGCCCGTCATAAACGCTTGCATCGCCAACAACTGGGATGTGTTGATAGCAGGCAACATGGCCTTGACCGCCACGCCAGCGGCGGCAAATGGCTTGTCCACCAAATCTCGCCCCGCTTCCCATGCCGTTTGCTGTCCGGCAGTTGCCGCCGCTCCCGTTGCCGCGCCCAAATCCGCCAAGGCTTGTCCGATGTTGTTTTTTACTTGCGGGTAATACCATTGTTGGTAATCGGTGGGCTGATTTTTAAGGATTTCAACCGCATCGGCATAGGCTTGTTTTAACAGCGCGGCGATTTCATCGCGCGTTTGGGCTTGGATGGCGGCGAGCTGCTTGGCCTCTTGTTTGGCTGACTTATCAAACACATTTTGTTTATCTTGCCCGTTCATCGTCTATAAGCTTCTGGTGGCGGCATATCGCCGTCAGGAATCCCTAGCATTTTGCGCCATGCACGGTTAAACAAGTGGGGGTTTTGGGTGGCTTTTCCCCAATCCGCTTTAGTATGCCCAGACTTTAAATAACATACGCGTGGATAAACCGGCGCTGAGGCGCGTTTTATTTTTTCCGGCGAAGCGTTCCCCGCACCCGCGTGGATGAACCCCAATCAGGCAAGCTATCCACCCCGCTTTATTTATCAGGAAAAACCTGTTAGCGCCACGCCAACCCATTCCGCATTAAATGCCTGATTGACGTTACAAAGGCAACCGCCGTATTATGATTTTCATTTGCTGGTAGCAGGCCAATCATGGGGCAAGAAATCGCTTTAGCGCATTTTGATGACGGTGACTTTAGCCTTTTTCACCACAAGCTCGGACAAGAGACGCAGCTGCTCGAGCGCTTGCTTAAGCAACGCGCTTGCTCCAAACGTGAGCCGGTGGCCGGTTTTGAAATCGAAGCTTGGTTGGTGGATAAGCGGATGCGCCCCGCCCCTATCAACAGCCATTTTCTGGCGACGCTCAACGACCCGCTTGCATCGGCGGAACTGGCAAAATTCAATATCGAACTCAACAGCCACCCCGTGCCGTTAAGCGGCAATGGTTTAAGCTTGGCACACCAGACATTGCAAACGACTTGGGAAAAAGCCCGGCGGCATGCCGAAAGCATGGCTAGCGACCTTATTATGATTGGCATCCTGCCAACCCTCTTGCAACGTGATTTATGCCTGCAAAATATGTCGGATTTAAACCGGTATCGGGTATTGAACGAGCAAATCCTGCATTCACGGGGCCAGCCAATCCACATTGACATTAAAGGCACTGAACATTTGAAGTTTGATCATCACGACGTGATGCTGGAGGCCGCCACCACGTCGTTCCAAATCCATATCCAACTCCCCCTTAAAATTGCCCACCATTTTTATAATGCCTCGCTGATTGCCTCTGCGCCGATGGTGGCATTATGTGCCAATGCGCCATTTTTTTTGGGCAAAGAACTGTGGCATGAATCCAGAATCCCAATTTTTGAGCAAGCGATTGAAACGGGCGGTTACCGTAGCGCCGCCCACGGCCCGTTAAGACGGGTCAGTTTTGGCTCCGATTATACGCGGCACTCGATAATTGAATGTTTTCAAGAAAACTTTGAACACTTTCCGGTCTTGCTGCCGGTCACCCAAGACACCGCACCTGAGGCCTTCGCCCATTTACGACTGCATAACGGCACGGTCTGGCGTTGGAACCGCCCGTTGATTGGCTTTGATGACGACGGCACGCCGCATATTAGAGTGGAACACAGAACGCCGGCCGCCGGCCCTACGATTATTGATGCGATAGCCAATGCCGCTTTTTACTACGGTTTGGCATGGAACCTTTGCACCGAAATTATGGCTAAAGGCCTATCGATTTCATTTGCCCAAGCCAAGGATAATTTTTATCAATCCGCCCGTTTTGGACTGGATGGCAATATTATCTGGTTTAATGGTACCAAACAGAACTTACCGGCGCTGTGTGTCAACGAGCTGTTGCCCAGGGCGGCGGCAGGTTTAGCCGCTTTAGGTGTTAATGGGGCAGATTGTCGCCAATATCTGGATATAATCCGGCAACGCCTTGCCAATAAACAAAATGGTAGCCAGTGGCAACGCCAATACATGCAAAATCACCATCATCAATTTACTGCGATGACCCGACATTATTTAAACTACCAAAAAAATGGCAGGCCTGTCGGCGAATGGGGGGCTTAATGATGCTTAACCAATTGGATCACTTACCTGACGGCTTGCTTGACGTCAGCCCTGAACAACTGCATACGGTTTTGCCCGAACCCACGTTAATCCATTTGACGGGCAGGCAACCGGCTCCGCTGTTTGTTTCGGTGCTATTGCACGGCAACGAACCCACTGGCTTCTTGGCTATCCAAGCGCTGCTGAAAAAACAAGTTAGCCAAACGTTGCCGCGTTCTCTGTCCGTTTTTTTCGGCAATATCACTGCGGCCCGGCAAAACCTCAGGCGACTGGATAACCAGCCCGATTACAACCGCATCTGGCCCGGCACTGAATTGCCCGACTGTGCCGAAACACAATTGGCGCAAGCCTGTACCGACATCATGAAGGCACGCGGCGTTTTTGCCAGTGTCGATGTGCATAACAATACCGGCTTAAACCCGTATTACGGCTGCATCAATAAACTGGATAACGATTTCCTGCAATTGGCGGCGTTGTTCGGGCGCTTGGTGGTTTATTTCCTCCGCCCCAAAGGCGTGCAGTCGGCGGCCTTTGCCGAATTTTGCCCCGCCGTCACTTTGGAATGCGGCCGCCCTGGTCAACAACATGGCGTGGACCATGCCGCAGAGTATCTCAACAGTTGCCTGCATCTGAGCGGATTGCCAAACTATCAGCCCCAAGCCCATGACATTGATCTTTTCCATACCGTCGCCCAAGTTAAAGTACACGAGCGTGTAGGTTTCAGCTTTACCCAAACCGATACCGATCTGCTGCTGAATGATGATCTGGAGCGCATGAACTTTACCGAAATTGCGCCAGGGGCTTTGTTGGGCACAGTAAAAGCCAACGGCTTCATGCCGGTTGTTGCCCAAGATGAACACGGCAACGATGTGACCGATAATTTTTTCTCCTTGCAAAGCGGCAAGTTACAAATCAACCGGCAGACCATGCCCTCCATGCTAACCCTTGATGAACGCGTTATCAGGCAAGATTGCCTGTGTTATTTAATGGAACGGATCCATTTATGAGTTTTCCAACGCGCAAAGCAAGTAGTCGTCAATAAATTTTTTAACACCGTAGGAGCGGCCTCATGGCCGCGATAGTCGCAGCCATGAGGCCGCTCCTACGATAAAAAAAATATTAAAGGATTTATGACCGGTTGCTTATGTACGCACCTTAACCAAAACAGAAGGACTGGAACATGACAATAATTACTAAGGCATGGCTGATTTATGAGCCTGCACAAGCGCATTTGCTACCCCTCGCCCAAGACTGCGCCAAGCATCTTGACGTGATACTGGAACCGCTGGAACTGGCGGATTTTATCGCCAACGCATCGGGTTACTTGACCCAACAACGTCATCTGGTCACCTTGCTTGAGAGTTCAGGTCTGGGGCCGCTGTTGCAATGCGCACATGAACACGATGCGAGCGTCGGGATACTACCCGTGCATGCTAAATCCAAAATTTGCCTGCTGTTTGACATTCCCCGCACCTTGGAAGAGGCGATGGCACTGGCACTGGAAACTGAAAATGCGGCCAGTTTGGAATTGCTGTTGTGCAATGACGAAGTGGTCACTTGGATGGTCACCTTAGGCGACGTGCCTTTCATCGAGTTGCATGAGATCGCCTATGAGCAAGGCTTGCTATGGCAACATATTAAGACCATCCCCGGCAGCATCCGGACGTTATTCAATTTACAACCCAAAACAATCACCGTCACGACGGCAAAAGACACCAAAATTAATACCGCAGTGGTTGGCGCGGTGGTGATTGAAAATGACATCGAGTCGCTGATCGCCCATTTTGCCGATGAACCCACCTCCACGCTGGACAGCAAACTGTATGCCGTGTTGGTAGCCCCCTCGTCGGTGATGGATTATGTTAGCTTCATCGCCTCGGCATTATCACCCAAACCGCGCTTGCCCAGAGCCATCAGTTACATCAAAACCGCTAACATGACGCTGGAAAGCACGGCGGACATGGATTATTACCTGGACGGGCAGCACCGTAGCGCAAAACAGCTTACATTTCAGGTCATCCCCAAAGCGGTCACCGTCAACGTCGGACAAAACTTTTTAAAATTGCATAAGCCAGTGGACAATGACAAGGACGTCATGAAGGTCAAATCCCTACCGCAAGGTGAGGAACGCTTGCGGCTAATGGAACAACATTTGCCCTTGTTTTCCAATGCCCGTGAAGACGATTTCAAGGATATATTTGTGACCTTGCGGGATTATGCCCGCCTCTCAGTATCTTTTAACCTGTTTATGGTGCTCAGCACGGTGCTGGCCACCTTAGGCCTGTTCCTCAACAACTCGCCGGTGGTCATCGGCGCCATGCTGCTCGCGCCGTTAATGGGGCCGTTGGTTTCTTTGTCCATGGGCATTCTGCGCAACGACGGCAAACTGCTAAAAACGGCATTGCAGGTTTTTCTTGTCGGCACCGGCCTGACGCTCTTGGTCGCCGCATTGACCACGCTGATGTTGCCTTACGAGCAAACGACCGATGAAATCCGCGCCCGCTTACAACCCAACTTGCTGGATTTGGGCGTGGCTATCGTGTCGGGCATCGCCGCCGCTTACGCCCATGCGCGGGAAACTATCCAAAAAAGCCTGCCAGGTGTCGCCATTGCCGTGGCGTTGGTGCCGCCAGCGTGCGTCATGGGTGTCGGGCTAGGCTGGATGGACTGGGAAGTCATCAGTGGCTCTGGCCTGCTGTTCCTCACCAACTTGGCGGGCATTGTCTTGGCCGCCATGTTCACTTTCCTTTGCCTAGGCTTTGCGCCTGTCCTCAAGGTAAATAGGGGGCTAGGGGTTTCCTTGCTCTTAACCGTGTTGGTCAGCATCCCGCTTTACCATTCATTAATGAACACGGTCGTTTACCAACGCATCGAAAAAAGCATCAGCACCGAAACTTACCAAGTTAACGGTAAGACTTTGGCGCTTTCAAACGTTTTGGTAACTCCTACTGAAGACAAAATCAAGATAATGGCGCAATTGCACAGCTCTGAACTCATCTTGGCTGTCGATATTGCCGCGTTAAGGGACATCATCAGCAAGCGGTTTGACAAACCGGTGCTGTTGGACGTTTCCTTGCGGCTTGCACAGTAGGCTTGTGAGTTAAATGTAGTGGTTTGCTTATTACGTTAGTGGCTGTGCGGCTTTGGCTTTGATGGTGTCCATTGGCATGAAAAAGCCTAAGGATGTTTCGAAGTTGGATTGAAGCTGATGGCAGGTAAAGTTATTGCTTTTAAGTCCCGCTTGGTGGATGGGTCAACGTTGACTTTTCCAACCTTTCAGCCAGCCAAACTATTAATAATAGACTGTCTAGTAACGCCTAATTTGCTGGCTTCCCGATCAAGAGACTCAATCATCCAAGTTGGGAAATCGACATTTCCCCGTCTTTGCGCTTGTAAAACGCGCTTAGCTTTTGATAAGTCCAACGAAGCGGTAATGTCAGAATTTTCATCAAATTGTTGCTCAAAATCTTTAGCTTTCATACACCGCAGACCAATGTTTATAGCTAATAACACCAATAATCAAATCACGCGGTTTATCTACGGTTTTGCAGGAATTTCCAAGAGCATCGGGTCATTCCAAAGTGCTTGCGCGTCGATAAAGTCAACACCATGTTTTTCTATGCGTACCATATTGTCCCTGGCATCACTAGGGCATCCAACATTTTTCTTGAAGAAGTCATTAAAATAGAGATGTAAATCTCGGACGATAAAGGCTTGGCTTGCGGATAAGCGCAAGGTTTTTGCAGTCGTTATTGTTGGCAAATAAGGCTTACCCACAAGTTTACCCCCCCCACAGCACAGTTATGACCAAAACATGACTGTATCCTGACGATTCATATTTTTTTACCGGTTACCCTATCAGTTTTAATCCGGCAGCATGTAATCGATGCGGCCGTTCTTTAAGCGTTGGTTGCGCTAGAATGGCTAAAAAGCCACATGGTGCGATTGGCTTGACAGCGGGTGGCAACATCATGAAAAAAATTATTTTATATCTCACTCTAGAAATAGTGGCCACTTTAGGTCTAGGGTTTCAGGCAACAGCCGACACCGGTGCCGCTAAAGTCACGTTAAACGAAGGCAGGGCTTTTTTAGCGGTTGCCAGCCCCAATCCTGTCCATTTGACATTGGATATTGTCCCCAACGGTTGGCTAGGGCAACAGGCCGAGGTGTTTGTCTGGGGCATGCAAAGCAACGGCGGGAATGTCAAGCAAGTCTATTTGGCAGGAAATGCTTGGCAGGCATTCAAGGATTTGGATGCGATTGCGCCGTTGCAAACGATGACGGTCGACCATGTCAACCAGTTGGATTGGCCGTTGTTGGCCGATACATCGCAGTTGCCTTATGACTTATTGGAATTCCAATATTGTTTGGACAACACCGTGGACGGCAGCCTGACTTGGGCAACTCTCAGTTGCGCGCCCATCAGCATTAAATTCGACAAGATTTCAACAGTGTCGCCTGGGATCAGGCAGGGCGAGTTGCTGGCCGCTTCAGTCAAGAACGCCCAAGGTTTGGTGTTGGGCAGCGCACAAGCGTTGACTAAGACCACTGCCGCTAACAGTATCAGTTTTAGCATCCCCGTGACTTCACCTTACGGCATACTAGTTATTTACGGGGATGATGATACCGGCAATAAAAAACTAAATGGCGTTGAAGTGTCGTTAAAAGACGCCTATCAAACCCTAGCGACAATCAAGGATGGCAAAACCCTAGCCAATGGGTTTACGCCTCTCCAGTTACAGGCATTTCCGTCCAGCACTAAATTTAAAGCGATCAACACCAAGATATTGGAGGAGTTGGCGGTGTCCAACTTCACCTCATCACAGGCTATTTTGGACAGGTTGATGCCGTTGGAACAAGCGATTAAAGATGTTTCGCCAAAAACGTGGCGCAAGCTTTATAACTTTCAACAACAGGTCAAACAAACGGCATTGTTTAACTTTAATTTGCCATTGACATCGAGACCTAAAAAAACTGCCGCACCCTTGTTTGCCGTGTTAAACCCGCCGCTTGAAAAATATAAGCTACAAGTCAGTGTGGCGGCGGGCACTAAACCTTTTGCCGTGGAAGCAAGCTATATCCCCCTATCCGCATCATCGGCAAACCGTTACGGTGATCCGATGGAAAACGATGATTTTTTCTATCGCAGCCACCTTAAAGCGGAAGCCCATTTAAATAATGCACTTGCTGGCATAGCCCCCCCATTGGCCGTTAAGCAAAATGCCTTGGGCGAGATACCCGGCGCTTGCCAGGATTTGATGGATTCACGCTCCATCAAGCTGGTCACCTCAGTCATCACCGCCGCAGGCACGGGTGCATTGGGCAAAGTGGTCGGCGGTATTTTAAATCTGGGCGGCGAGGCTAGCGAAAATATCGGCAGCGCGATTGGGTTATTCGGGGATGCTGATGATTGGGTGGATTTGACGAAAACCTCAATCCGCTATTTGATTGCCGAACGGTTGCCCTTACTGGATGAAATTCGCGTGGCGCCAAAGAAAAGGAAAATTTGTCTGGGCGAGACCACTGCAATTAATATCGGCTATTTCAACCGCTGTGACGGTATGTTGTTTGGCGCGGGCTTGGGGCCGGTCAGTGAAAATATAAGAGTTAATCCTGCACTGGTCGGCGATTTGAATTACCAAGGATTTTCTTGGGGCGCTGGTGTTTGGGGAACGGGTGACAAATATCTTTTCCGTGGCGCCACTGTTGGTGTGGCTGATATTGTTGTCACCGAATCAACATTTGACGGGCCGGTGACCGGACACACACAAATTACCGTGGAGCGCTGCGCTTCCAGTAAAGTCACGCCGGGCCAGTAATGCCTGACAAGGCCATTATAGGGCGGCAAGCATACGGGGCGTTAAGCCGACGTTGCTTGCTTGTTCTTAGTTTGCTGTTCCCATTAGTTGTTTTCCCGCTTGGGTTTGAGCCTTTTGACTTGCCAAAGCGTCTGCTGCTGTTGGGAGGGATGCTTGCCATCTTCTGTTTGCAGTTTGGTTGTTTGCCAGCGAAACTGACAGGGCGGGGCTTGCGTTCCACTATCATTTTATTGCTGCTGTTTGCTGGTTGGGTAATTTTTACCGGTATTTTCGGCAACCAAACCCAAGCCGCTGCGGCCATTGACAAATCATTTATGGTCTTGCTGATGGTGGCGGTTTATGCCGTGGAAACAGCAAAATCATCTATGTTCCCAAAGCAACTGGCCTTGGCTCTGATTGCCGGCGCAAGCTTACAGGCCCTATTGGTGTTATTTCAGGCAATGGGCATTGATATGGTCGGGGTCACCACAGAACAAGGCCGATGGCGGTGCTACGGCACATTAGGCAACCCTAATAACACCGCTTGGCATATTGCTGGCGGCTTGGTGTTGCTGTTTGGCTGTGTGGCAATCCGGCAAGTGCGCTTGTTATACGCCGCGATACTATCCGCCTTGTTGTTGGCGGCGATTCTGCTGACGGGTTCACGCGGTGCGCTATTCTCGTCATTGATAACAGTCTTTTGTTTGCTGCTGGGGGGTAAAAAACCGGGGCTTTGGCTGTTGATGAGCTTAGTTGCCGGTACTGCGGTGTTTTTTTGCTGGCAATATCCCGAACGTTTTTTCGATAATGCCTCCATCCATGGCCGATATTTACATTGGCAGACCGGTTGGCGGCTATTTTTGGAAAACCCTTGGCTGGGGGTTGGGTTTGGCGGTTTTGAACCGGCGTTCGCCGAACATTTGGTCAGGGAACAAGCGGAACAGATGCTTGACGGCGATCGCCGTATATTCATTAACCAGCTGCATCAGGATTATCTGCAATTCGCCATTGAAAGCGGCATTATCGGCTTACTGTTGTTTCTGGGGCTGGTGGCCGGCGTGTTTAAAACGGGCTTGGCTTGCAGGCTTCGCCATCCTTGGGTGCTTGTGTATGTGCTGCTTATGCTGAATAGCTTGGTGCTGGGGTTATTTGATTTTCCCCTGCATGAAACCGTACTTTGGTATTTGTTGCTGATCGCTATGGGTGTTGTCTTAGGTTCCACTATGGCACCCCTTAAACCGGACTCCCTTGCGATTTCCAGCCATAAACACATACGCTTGGTTAAGGCCGTTATTTCCGTGGTGGGATTGACACTATTTTTTTATTTCGGCTTGGCTCCTTGGCTGGCCGATTATTGTTATGCCGAAAGCCTTCGGCTGGAACGGCTAAATAGGCAAGCAAAAATGTTGTTCCATAACCGGTTGGCAGTCAGTTTGCAGCCTGGAGAACATCGCTATAGGGCCAATCTTAACCGCTTGCGGCATCAGGCCAGCGAGGGTGGCAAGGCCTTGCGGTTACCGACATTAACCCATTAAGTTCTATGACTAATGAGGTAATTTAACCGTGAAACCTAAGCGCGGGCTGAACTGCCCCGCTAACAAATTTCCCTTAGTGCTGGATCAGAGTCGGGTAAGACTCTCTGTTGCCCGCCATTGCAAGGCTTTCGCACCTTGTTGCCGGGCCGTCTGCAAAGCTATGGAAAAACAGTGCCCGGCTTCTTGCTTACGGGCTTGTAACAAGCTGATTTCGCCGTTGAGCCGGTAAAGCTCCGCTTCAAAAAAACGTTCACCGGATTGTTCAAGCACTTCCCATGCCTGCGCCAAAAAATACTGGGCATCAGCCAATAACCCCCGCGCCAAACAACTTGCACAAGACAACGCCAACAAATGGGTTTGCGTCAATTTGCCGCCGGTTGCACGGATGGCAAGTAAGCCAGTGCGCATCCCCTCCACGCCTAATGCCAATTCCGCCAACTCCAGTTGGCACCAGCCCTTTACCAACGCGGCCAACTTCGTAATCAAGACAAAATTATGCTCTTGGCTTAACGCCATTGCCGCATCACAATGGCACTGCGCTTCCAACACTTCGCCGCGTAATTGGTGGCATGTTGCCAACCCCCACAGGGCGAAACTTATGGAAAACGGTTGGCCTTCTCGCTCCGCCATTGCCACGGCTTGTCCGGCCTGTCCCAAGGATTGGTCAGGCTCGCCCAGTAACCATAAAGTTTGGCTACGGAAATAGGCGCATAGGACTATCGGGTGTATGGCAACCAAATCAAACAAGCCCACATCCCGTTCAGGATCATATAAAGCCGCCGCCTGTTGTAAACGCCAATCAGCCGCCATGACATTACCAGTGTACATATCGGCGCACCCTGCGCCAACTTCACCGCAAATCGCCGCCAGCAAATCGCCGCTGCGTTCAGCCAAGGCTTGTAACTGTGACCAGCAACAGGTGTTGGCTTCAAGGATTTCCCCGCGCACACAGAGGAAGCAACCCAAGCCCCATAATATCGCTGCTAGCTGCCTGGGGTTGTCCTGCGGTGCATAATGCAAGACCTTATCATAAATGGGGCGGATTGCGGCGGCGGCAAAACCCTCCGTGGCTTGCAATCCGGCAATCAAAGCTGCATACAGCCCAAGCATCCGCCGTTCAGAAAAATGCACCGTGCCCTGGAGATGTTGTTCCGCAATCGCCAAGGCCCGTTGTACCAACTGGGTGACCTCATGCGGAGCATGGCGGCGTATCGCCAAATCCACCGCTTTCTGTAAATACTCACAGGCCCTTTCAAAAAGGCCGCCCTGCTCATAATGGAAAGCCAATTCCAATAGCATATCGTCACTGCCCGCCAAGTCTTGGCTGGCCAGATAACCGGCGATACGGCGATGCCACTGACGTTTATCGGCGGCAAGCTGCCGACAATAGGTGTATTCATGATAAAAAATATGGCGGAAACCGTAACAATCGGCCGCTGCGGGGTCAAAACCTGATTCCGTGCGGGCAAGAAAACGCTTGCCACGTGCCAGCTGCTCGCATTCGTTGGCGACTTCAGCCGCCGTCCACCCTGTCAGTTCGGCTAATAACGCAACCGAAAATACGCTTCCGGCGACGGCTGCCATACTCAGCAAACGCCGCCGTTTGGCCGGTAGCCGTTCAAATTGATGCTCAATCAATTGTTGCAGACCGTCCGGCAATTGGGCAAAAACATCCGTTTCCCCAGCTTCATTCATCATTTGCGCCAATTGCACCATAAACAACGGCAAGCCTTCCGTCCGACGATGAATGGCATGGATTAACCCCGGTTTTTCGGCGATCCGGCTACAACCTGTTTGAAAATAAGCGGCCACGGCCTGTTCCGACAATAGCGGCAAAGCGACTTCAGTGGCCAATTGCCGGATTTGCAAATCGCGGCTAATTGCCATTAAGGGGTGTGTGCTGTTATCCAACTGTTCGGGCCGGTAACTGCCCAAAATCAACCAACGCGCCTTTTGCTTGCCCCTGGCGAGATAGGCCAAAGCATCCAGTGTCGCCCAGTCGCTCCAATGCAGATCCTCCAACACGAGGATTATTGGGAAACATCCTGACCATTGCACTAACAGCTCGCCCAATTCCCTTAACATCCGCACCGGTGTATTGTTGGCCGGCATGTCGGGGGCATTGCCATTTTCTTGTAGCCAAGGCAATTCCATTAACCAATCGGGGGCAATTTTCGCCAACATTGGCACGGCAATATCGGCTTGTTGCCGACAAACATCATTTAATGCTTCCAAGAATGGCAAATAAGGCTCGCTTTGGCCGTATTGCTCCACGCATTGCCCGAATGCCTTAACCGCTTCCGCTCCGACTGCCGCGATGAATGCCCCGATCAGGCTACTTTTGCCGATACCGGCTTCGCCCGTGACAAACACCATTTGCGGCAAACCCTGCTTCGCCAATCCGTAACAGTGCAACAACCGGGCCAATTCCACCTCCCTACCCACCAAGGCTGGGGGAGAGTCAGAAACAGCCGCTGGAACAACCGTCAAATCCCCCGTTTCCGTAACTGGGGCAATAAAGCGATAACCACGACGATGCACCGTCTCTAAATAGCGGGGGGCTTTAGGCTGGTCATCCAATGCTTGACGCAAAAGCTGCACGGTGGTTTTCAACACCCCTTCACTAACATAACGCCCTCCCCAAACCGCTTCCAACAACTCGTCCTTGGTGACCAAAACGCTATGCCGCCTAATAAAATAAGCGAGCATCGCATAGGCTTTAGGAGGCAGGGGGATCTGTCGCTGGTGCTTAAAAAGCCGCTCGTTGGCGGTGTCCAGCCGGTGATCGCCAAATTTATAAATGGTTCTTTTCCGCATATTTCAGGTTCTGCTGACATTTTGCCTAAATGTTAATAATTTATTTTTCAGGATGAAATGTCAACAGACCCTAATTTAAGATAAAAACAAGACCCGCCAGAATGGCCCTACCCCAAGCCTGTCTTACTTTACCCGTTGGTTATGCGCTATGCTTTTTTAAATCCGGCGCGGCAATAGCCCCATAAACCATAAAAATAGGCCGCTTAATGTGGTTTGCGGCAAATGCTTCGGTCACCCGCATGACCACATCAGTCTGAAAATCCTTTTCATATTGGACATCCAACACATAAGCTTTAGCCGACAATTGCACGGCCAAATTGTGGCCTATCACTATTTCCGAGGCGACCACTTTGACCGGTTTGGCAAGATAAGCGAAACGGCTGGTCACCACGGTCTCATAAATCAGGCGGCGGGCGGCTTCAATGTCGGCATCCAAAGCGACATGAAAAGGGATGACGATCATCATGTCCAGCGCCCCGGCGTTACCCGAAGACACTACGTCACTGATAAACCGCGCGTTAGGAATGGTGACCAGGCTATCATCCAAAGTGACTAACTTAACCGAGCGCAAACCGATGCTTTTTATTTCGCCATAGACATCACCGAACTGCACGCGGTCACCCACCAGAAAAGGCCGGTCAAACAATAGGGTCAAACCCGCCACCAACGAGGCGACCAAGTCTTTTAGCGACAAACCGATGGCCACGGCGGCACCGCCGCCTAAGGCAATCAGCAACTCCTTGGCAGGGCTAAGGGCAATATAGATTAAAAAAGCGCCGCCAAAGATATAGATGCAAAAATTAAACGTGGTGACAATCTGCAAAAACAATAGCCGATGCGAAGGGAAACGTTCGGATGCGCCTGATGCCAGACGGTTCATTAGCCCGGCGATAAAAACCAAAGCCGCGATACCGCCGAGCAAAAAGACAATGCGCCAAACCTCGAACAAACTGGCCGCCTCGACTATTTGGTTGATGTTTTGATCATTCATAAAGACAGTGTTTGGCTTGTAGATAATTAATTAACTGATATTGGTACAAAATCGCAAGCCGGTAAACAGGGCCTTCTTGACAGTCCAGCAATTTTAAGCGGACGCCCAACTCCAGCACATGCCTGACTGCGCCCTGAGGTAATTGGGTCACTGCCAACACTTGGGGCAATGTGAGGTTTTCATGACGGGCAACACTTGCAAACACAAACAACGCATCTTCAGGCAAATCCGACAGCACCACCATTTCCGACTCGTCGGGCAAGCCGACCCGAAGCGCTTGGTCGCCGACCAAGCGTAAGGAGGTCAGCCATAAATAGATAGCCAACCGTGGATTGCCACGCGACTGTTGCCGTAACAAACTGAAAAACCGGTTTTCTATATCGGTCACATAATCGCTGTCATTTTGGCTACCAACGGCTTGGATAATATCGTCATAAGAGAGCCGGAAAGCCGTTCTGGTATGGGTTGAAAGTATCAGTTTCTGAACCGCTTGTTCCGACCATGGATTTAGGCGGACGACTGCATCGAAATATTGGTGCCGACCGTAGACGCTGTTGAGATAACCCCACGCATGATGGTTATAAGCCAGACACCAAAACACGTTGCATGAAGACTGGCTAATAAGTTCCAACAAGGCACCATAGCCTGCAAGGCCGCCTTGGGTGGCAAGAAAAAAATTATGTGCATCATCCAGCAGGACTAATGTCTTGACACTGATTGTGCGCTTGTCCTGTAACGCTTCGGGATGCTGGTTAAGCGGCACATTGAACAATTGGCTAAAAAACGCCAACACTTGTATCCTGTCCGTTAATTTCGGTGGGACTGAAGCCCGAATAACGTGCCCAGTAGGCGAATTTTGTTCCAGATAGTCCAACAAGCACGTCTTACCCGCCCCTTTATAAGCGACAATGGCCAAAGAATGGACGGAAGAGCTTTCTTGCACCCAGTTTTTCAGCAATTCCCGCATATTCTCAAGATCGGCACTGACAGGCAACATCAGCTGCTCTGGCGAGCCTATCCCGCTTAAAGTGAAAAATTTCCGGTATTCTGGAGGCGCTGTTGGAAAGGTTATAATGCCCGTCTTTTCGATGGCGCTTTCGAGTTGATAGCGAAAAACTTCGGCGGCGATGCGCTTAGCAACTTCAAAATGGCTACCCCAATGCGCAAGCTGCCTGACAAAAAGCGATAAAACCAATAAGAGCAAGGCGGGAATGGCAAGGATTAACCCCCAGCGGCTGCCACACAACTTGGACAGCCGTTCGCCTAGCGTGCCGTGGACCAATTTAGCCAGTCCCGAACCGATGACCCCTCGCCATTGGTAGGCAAAAGCCATAATAATCAAAAAGCCCAAATTGAGCACGGCGGCATTCGTTACGTGATAGATTAACCCGCGCCGAATTAAGCTTTCTATCGCGGCTAAAAAGGAAAAAACCCCTAACGCCGTCAATCCTAAGACTTTGGCGGCGACATCGGCCCGCCGCCGCAAATCCCATAGCTTAGCCGCCCTAATTTGTTGGTTTACCCAAATAAAATCACACTGCATAAGCTGCCTGAACAAACGATAGTAGATGTAGTAGCGCAAATAGGGCAACAACAGCACTAATTCTGAAAACAGTGTGAGGCTCAACAACTCTTGGGCGATGTATACGGCAACCAACATAACCAGCCAAGGCGAATAAGGCAGTATTTTTTGGATCAGCACGGCTAAACTGCTAGCCCAAGGATGTGTCCTGCTTTGCCGTACCAAAGTGATACGAAGATGGTTTAAGTATCTAGTCAACCGTTGTGTGCCCACCCAAATAAGCCATGGGATTAACAAAAACCCAATTAACAGCGTGAGGTTGAAAGCCGTTTCAGCCAAGCCTTCCCAACCTGCGTTCAGGCGCTTGCGGACATCCAACGAGCGTAAGTAAAACGTCGCCGTCCAGCGATAAGGGACAATAGTGAATTCGCGCTGGATGTCCTGCAACAAATCGGTTGACAACGAAAGGGGGGAATAGTCGCCGCGATCCAATAATTGGTTAAGTAACTGGGAACGGATTTCCCCGCTTTGCAACAAGACCCGATAATGCAGATCCACGGTTTCTTGAAGCCGGGTGGCGATTTTATCTTGTAAATTATCCTTGAATAACTTGGCCTCAGCATACGCATCGGTATATTGCTTAGCTTCTGGCGTCTGGCCGATGGTCGCGAGTAATTTTTCCGGATAATCAGGCAAAGGAGGTAATAATAAGGCGAGCCGACTAGAAACCACTTTGCTTGTCCTATCGACCAAATCACGCCAAATAACGACAGTTTTGCCATACTCGCTTTTAAGGGTTGCTGACGACTCTGGCTGCAACAGAAATTGGGAGATTACCACCAGCTTTCCCGAGGTTTCCTGATAAAAATTGACTTGTTGTTCAAGATCGGCAACCCATTTCACTTGCAGGGCGATCAAAGCACTCCTGCTTCTCTCCAATTCCGCCCGCCCGGAGATTAAATCGCCAGCCGCGCCGGTTGCATCGGTAGTAAGCGCTTTTTCTTCGGCTTTAGCCAACGATTGGGCGGCCTGCTGTTGGTCTTCCAATGCTGAACTGTGTTCTTCCTGCAATTGCTTAACGGTGTTGGCTTGCGCGGTCGCTTCAATCTGGGGATGTAAAATAGCCGTCCTTTTATCCGCTGGCAGGGTAAGGAACTGTAGGCGTAAGTTAGTTATATCCCGTTGTAGTGCGAGCACTTCATTGACCAAAGCATGGACGCTTTCCATAGAAACGGCACAGTCAAGAAAGGGATCCGCCGCTTTTTCTCTGTTAACACCCTTTAATTCCTGCACACGCTGGGCAACCGCCTTATCATCATTCAAGTCAATCATAAAAAGGGCTGTCAAGGGAATATCCTCGACCCTTTTTCCGGTCATGAAATCCTCTAGCCCTGACTTTAGCTTATCCAGGTTGGCTTTCCGTGCGGTAAGCTCGGTGCGCACGACTTCAACAGTCGGGCAAAGCATATCTTGCCTGTCCGGATTAGCCCTTGCAGCCGACGCTAGTATAAAAACGGCAAACAGTAGCAAACTCGGCAAGCAAGCAATGTTGCGTAGGCAATGACTAAAGGGTGTATTCATACTTTTCCTGACAAAACGGTTTATGTCCGTTTGAGCGCACGTCCAATACTGGCGCTTACGGCACATGCCAAATGGCGGACACCATCATACAGACCCTAACCTAAGGAACGTGCGCAAAACAACTTAGGATTTGGCTAAAATAACTTTCCGAAGTCAAACTAGACCTGGCAAGCCTTACAATCGGGACGTTAATATTGACCAAATCCTTAGCCAAGTACGTTTTTTACAATGGGTAGAATCCACGGCTGCCAGCCCTTCAAGGGCCGGGCCGTTATGCCGCCGAAATTATTTCATGCCTGTTCCTAAGTGATTTGTACACTATCATTTTGGCGTGTTGCAATCTAAAGTGTCATCCTATTACCTTATTTTTCGGTCTGCTTATAACCAATGACTATCCAAACTCTAAAAAACACCCTACCCTCGTCCCCCGCGTTTGTGCTGGATGAAGCACGGCTCATTAAAAACCTGGATGTGCTGGCCACGCTACGCCAGCAAAGTGGCTGTAAGGTTTTGTATTCCATCAAGTCCCTGCCCTTTTCAACCATTTTGGCCATGGCAAAACCGTTTGTTGACGGCTTTTCGGCCAGTTCGTTGTTTGAGGCGCGGCTGGCTGATGAAATACTGGAGGGCGGCGGTTCCATCCATCTGACAACGCCCGGCATCAGGCCGGATGAGATCAGCGAGTTAAGCACGCTTTGTTCGCATATCAGTTTCAATTCCTTACCCCAGCACCAACGCTTTGCGCCACTCGCCCAAGCCCACACGTCGGTTGGCCTGCGGATTAACCCTAAGCTGTCTTTCGTTAAGGATGACCGCTACAACCCATGCCGGAAGGCGTCGAAACTGGGCGTGGATATTGACGCATTATGGCAATCGGCCACTATCGACACTATTCAGGGGCTACATATCCATACTGTTTTTGCCGCAACTGATTTTACTGCGCTGCTTAAGACCATTGACAAAATCAAGCTTTATATGGGTGATAAGCTGGGTAAATTGGCCTGGCTGAATTTGGGGGGCGGTTATCTGTTTAACCAAATCCACGATCACCGGCCCTTCATCACGGCAGTAAAGCAACTAAAAAATGATTTTGGCCTTGATGTTTATATCGAACCGGGCAAAGCCGCCGTTGATCCAGGCATTGATTTAGTGGCGACGGTGCTTGACTGCTTTGTCAGTGACGGCAAAACGCTTGCCGTGCTGGACACGTCGGTCAATCATAATCCGGAGGTTTTTGAGTACCAGTTGCAACCGGCTTTATACGAACATGACGCGCACGGCCAATATAAAGCCCTGCTGGTGGGCGGCACGTGCCTTGCGGGTGATATGTTTGGTGAATACAGTTTTGCCAAACCGTTAGCGGTAGGCGATAGGGTTGTTTTTACTAATGTGGGTGCGTACAGCTTGGTTAAAGCCAGCCGGTTCAACGGCCAGAATCTGCCAGATATTTACTTATCCGGTTCCGGACGGCTTAAAAGCTTAAAGCACTATGCTTATCAGGCGTACCGTGAGCAATGGCTGGCAGATTGAGGCTCTATTTAAACCATCGTAAGGCCGTCCCTACGGTGGCAATTCACTTATCAGGCCGCCAACAACAACGCCGCACCAACCACCGTGCAAAGCAAGCCGAACGCCCAGCTGATGTTTTTTACCTTGGCTCCGCCCAATAACCCGGCCGCGATACCTAGTCCGTGCAAAAACGCGGTCGTCAGCAAAAAGCCCGGCGCATAGACAAGCGCATCAGCCCGGTCGGTGATTTCGGTGGCATGGACATAGCCGTGACCCAGAGCAAACACGGCAACCAGCGCACCCGCCAAACCCGCTGAAATACGTTGGCGGCCCAATAAAACCGCGCCCGAAGCCAGCACCGAAAAGGCAACCCAAGCTTCTGCCGCAGTCATTTCAAAACCGGCAAGCTGCAAGCCGACACCGCCAATCATCATCGTCAAAAAGCTGAGCGGCAACAACCAAAGCGCCCTGCCACGCAACATCGCCGCCCAAAGCCCAATCGCCAGCATCACCAAGGTATGGTCGATACCTAGCAAAGGATGCAACAGGCCGTCGGTAAAACTATGGGCGGCACCAGCGCCAGTATGCGCCTGTGCGGGTAAAGACAGGATCAGCAGCAAACAAGTGTAGGTGGATAATCTAGGTTTCATAAATACCTCTTTGGTTTTTGACGTTAAATGGTTTAGAAATTTATCGTGGATAGTTTAAACGCTACGGTCCAGTTTACGGTAACTGATAGCCTCGCTTAAATGGGTAATCTCTATGTCCGGCGAAGCGGCAAGATCGGCAATCGTGCGGGCGAGTTTTAAAATGCGGTGGTAAGCGCGGTTTGATAAGCCGAACTTGTCCATTGCCTGTTCCAAAAGCTGGTGGCTTGGTTCGGATAAGTCGCAAAATTGTTTGACTTCTTTGGCAGTCAATGCTGAATTGGCTTTGCCGCACCGCGTCAGGGCAATGTTGCGAGCGGCAACAACCCGCGCCCTAATCACCGCGCTGGCTTCTTCACCCTGCGGAGAGCCTTTGCGCAACACTTCATGCGGGACACGCGGGACTTCAAGGTGCATGTCAATGCGGTCCAACAACGGGCCGGAAATTTTCGCCCGATAACGCCCGACTTGCTCTGAGGTGCAATGGCAACGCCCCGACGCATCACCGAGATAACCGCACGGGCATGGGTTCATCGCGGCAATCAGCTGGAAACGGGCGGGGAAATCGGCCTGACGATTGGCGCGGGAAATGGTGATATGGCCAGTTTCCAGCGGCTCGCGCAGGACTTCCAGCACTTTGCGGTCAAATTCGGGCAATTCATCAAGAAATAACGTGCCGTTATGCGCCAATGATATTTCCCCCGGCCGTGGATTGCTGCCGCCCCCAACTAGCGCTGCTGCCGATGCGGTGTGGTGCGGGGCACGGTAAGGCGGTTGCAGCCAGTTGCTGACATCCAGCCCTTGGTCGCTGATTGACGCTATCGCCGCCGTTTCTTGGGCTTGCTGCTCAGTTAAGGGCGGTAAAATAGTCGGCAAACGCGAGGCTATCATGGACTTGCCGGTGCCGGGCGGCCCCAACATTAACAGGTTATGCGCCCCGGCGGCGGCAATTTCAAAAGCCCGTTTGACATGATACTGGCCGTGGACATCGGCAAAATCAACGTCCACCGTTTGCCGTTGCGGTTCGGGTTGCTGAAATTGGGTTGGTATCACGGCCTGCCCGCCAAGGTGGGCGCAGACTTCGAGCAAATGGCCTGCGGGAATAATTTCAATGCCGGTGACCAAGGCCGCTTCCGCGCTATTTTCCTTCGGCAATAGTAATTTCCTGTGATTATCCCGCGCTTGTATGGCGATTGGCAAAACACCGCTGATGGGCCGCAATTCACCACCTAATGACAATTCACCGACGCATTCGTAATCGCCAAGCCGGGCAACGGGAATCTGCCCGGACGCCGCCAGTATGCCCAAGGCGATAGCCAAATCAAAGCGCCCGCCTTCTTTGGGCAAATCGGCAGGCGCGAGGTTGACGGTGATGCGCTGGGCGGGAAATTCAAAGCGGGAATTCAACAATGCGCCCCGCACGCGGTCTTTGCTTTCTTTTACCGCCGTTTCCGGCAGGCCGACAATAGAAATTGATAGTATAATTAAACCCATTATAGAATGTCAAAATTAAGGGTTAGGCCATGCCAAAAGCATATTCTTATGTGCGTTTCAGTACACCAGAACAAGAACATGGTGATTCATATCGAAGGCAGACAGAAAAAGCAAATAAATTCATCAAAGACAACTCAGGGCTTGAGTTAGTTCTTGATGATTCTTTCAAGCTATATGATAAAGGTGTATCAGCGTATAAAGGCAAAAATGCCATTGAAGGCAAGCTTGGAGCGTTTCTAAAAGCTGTTGAGGACGGAGTTGTTGAGACTGGTTCTTATTTGCTGGTTGAAAACCATGACAGATTAAGTCGTGATCGTGTAACGGAGGCTTTGCATCGGTTTACATCAATTCTGCGTATGGGGATCAACATAGTTACCCTCACTGACGGGAAAATTTTTAATATCGAAACGTTAGACGAAATTGATTTAATTGTTTCATTAATAGGTATGTCCCGCGCTCACGCAGAAAGTGAGCGGAAGGGGCAATTGGTAAAAGATGCCTGGGATGAAAAAAAACGTAATATTCAACAGAGTAAGCTGACTAAATGGTCTACAAAATGGTTAAACTTATCTGAAGATCGAACTAAATTTGAAATCATTGAAGACAGGGCTGAAGTTGTCAAACAAATATTTGAGTGGACAGTTAGTGGTTTAGGTACAACATTAATTATTAAACGATTGGAAGAGTTAGGTGTTGCACCTTGGGATAACGGAATAATTAAAACTAAAAATAGGACTCCTAAGCAATGGCACGCAGGAATAATTCAGAGAATTCTTAGTGACCGCACAGTTTTAGGGGAGTTTAAATTAGCCAAGGCAAATCCTGAGGAAGGTTACGAACTAATACCAGGTTATTTCCCGCCTATAATTGACGAGGAATTATTCTATAGGGCGCGGGAAGCAAGGATATTAAGAAATGTCCCCAATAAGGGGGGCGGTCGCAAGGGCAAAACTATCAGTAATCTTTTCTCAAAGCTTGCTGTCTGCGGATATTCCATTGACAACAATTTTTCCGGTCATAGGTGCAGCGGTAATAATGATGTGATGAATTTTGTAAATAAAGGTAATAATTATCCGATCAAATACTTACAGTGTAGCAGGCTTAAAAACGGTAATACGGGCTGCGACCAATGCAAGAAGTTGTGGAGATACGATCATTTTGAAACGTCGTTTCTAACGCATATTAAGGACGTTGACGCATCAGTTCTCATTGGCAAACCTAGCGACTTAAAGACACTGATTGCAACAATAAAAAGTCAAATCACTCTGGAAAATGGGAAGCTTAGTAGGATCAGGGAAAGAATTGACGAAATGAAAATTTCATTGGCAAATTATGCAGGAAAGGGAATCCCTAGTTTTATATTTGAGGTTGGCAGTGAACTTGAAGAAGAGGAGAAGGACATTCATAGAAAGCTGGAAATCTTGAACATCGAGCTTAAAAATAAAGAATACGAATATGCCAATTCTGACCACAAAACTGAAGAGCTGTCAAATCTTATAGCGACGATGAGTTCCGCAGGTGATAAACAACTTTTTGATGTTCGATTGAAGCTGTCCGAGCTTTTGAAGCAAGTCATAAGCAGTATTGAAGTTTATTCTAGGGGTTATATTCGTGACAGTTCCTATATTGATAAGATACGCAGCAAATTGGGCGATAAAGCTGCTTTGATAATGCAAGAAAATACGCTAACAACTAAAAAATCACTTCCTTTTTATATTGTAAATTACAAATCTGGTGAAAAAAGAATAATTCAGACAAATCCTAAAAACCCGCTTAATTTAAAGGTTACTGTAAAATGGGATGATAACGAAGTTTTAGATACTGAAATAAAATGGCAAAATGATGAGTGATAGCCAGTATTTTAATATGCTGCGATAAATAATGACTGCCTTTCGATTAATAATGAAACCTTATAAACCCTTGCTAGTCCTCTTGCTGTTACTGCCAGTCATGGCTCATTCTGCCAATACCCCCTGTTCGGGTAAAAAAGGTGGGATAAACCATTGTGAAGGCACTAAGTTTGTCTGCAACGACGGTAGCACCAGCGCATCAACGAAAGACTGCACCGCTTATAGTGAGCTGGGTAGCTCCCAATCCGTTAAGCCAATAAGCACCACAACGCCTGTCACACCCGAACCAACGCTATCAGACAAGGTGATTAAGCTCGATTACGAAGGCTTTACAGTTTGGGTAGACTGTTCAAGGCGAGGGGCTGTTAAATTTCAGTACAACGCCCAACACGATACGGGAAATGCTAAGCGGTTGGATAAATTCTACCTTGACCCGAATGTACCTAGCGAGTGTCAACAAACCAGCGCAAATGCTTATGGGTCAAAATATGACCGAGGGCATTTAGTACCCGCGAATCATCTGGATAGCTCAGCGACAGCCATTAAACAAACTAACTTTATGACCAACATCCTGCCACAATCAGCCAATATGAACCGTGGCGCGTGGTTACTGACTGAGGAAATCGTCGAGTGCTACCGCGATATTGACGAGCTGTTAGTAATTGGCGGGGTAGTTTGGGGCAATAATCCAAGTGATGATTATTTTGTGCAGAGTCACGGTGTCAAAACGCCTGATGCTTTCTGGAAGGTCATCATCAGGGGTACTGGGCAGGATGAACGCGCTATCGCTTGGATTGTCCCGAACTCGCAGGAAGCAACCAGAAAAAATCTGGACAAATACCTTGTGACTGTCGATGAAGTTGAGAAGGTAACAGGCGAAAAAATACCCGTGGCTGACTATGCCAAACACGACAAGCCCAGCCAGTCGTGGCTAATCCCTTATGGCTGTAATAAGGGGTAAGGCAGTAAAATGTCCTTGAGCCAGGAATGTAGAGCTGAATAGTCGTGATAGCTATCCATCGGATTCATCACAGAAATCTGACCAAAATCTACGTCGCCAAAAAGAGTAAAGGTTTTGGGTTTTTGCAGGAATGCTTTTGGCGTTTTGTAATGCGTCCATTTCTTCTGTGATGTCGTTCATGAGCCAAAACAAGTTTTTTTCGTCCTCGTCATCATTATTTGCTTCCGCTCCATTAACCTTATTTACAAAAGAAGGCAAATCGCAACAAACTACCGAAAACCCTTCGGATAACGAAAACTCCATAATTGCTGAAAAGGTTTCCAATTCAATGAATTCATACACCCAGCCATCAAGGTCATCGACATCGTGTTCAACCGCCTTAGCTTCTATAAACGCTATAATTTCCTCAAATGTTTTCATAAAATAAGAGGCACTCAATAAAATCCGCTAAAGATTAAGGATTGTTAATTATCTCACGCATTTCGTCAGCCCCGATAACACGACCTTTGGGCTTAGCCTTGAGATAAACCGAGTTATCTATCAGATCTTGCTCAAGCCACAGACAAGGCAATGTTAGTCCACTAAAACTACTGACAATACATAGATCTTCCCAATACTGCTGTCCGTCATTGTATTGGGTTGGTTTCAGCCCCAGTTTTTGCCAGTCATCAATCATCATTTGTATGTCCATCGAATTCATTGCGCCATCACGGAAAAGATAATCGTCATGCCAGAATCTACCGCCAAAACTATCTATGTGCTTTCGTTTAAACGAATCAAAACCACCTGAATAGTGTTGTTCGATTTTTTCGATAGGAACGATCAGGCTGATAAATTCCAACTGAATTGCCATTGATTATTGCCTGTTGTTATTGTTTTAATAATTGGCATTTAACTTTGAGTTTAAAATTACCAATAAATTAACACCAAGGGTTAAATACGGAGATGCCAATTACTTGTACATAATCCCATTTTCACTTTTCCAAATAGAATCAGTGTCCAGCTCAAATGAGGGGGCAACCACCCTGTTTTTCCATTGTGGGTGTTCAAAATCAAATGGGGTGTTTATAAGATCATAGCGTGGGCGATGCTTGTTATAAAGTATCCAACTCTCCCCATTTGCCCTAAGTTGGTCAAGCAACGTAAAGGCATCATGCGAACATAAGCGATAATCATTGCCCAAAAACTCCCGACCATCGACTGGACTGCTTTGCCAAAACACCCACCAATAATATTTGTAAAAATAAGGGTTGGGGTGCATGTTCGCAGCATAGCGTAACCGGATGGGTTTGTTGCCATTTGCTTTTATGTCTAACGCCAACTCATTGAAACAGGGTAGTCTCATGGTAAATAATGGCTTGGTACTTGGGGGTGATTAAATTTTCCAATAATCTTTTGCCCATACCGCTATTTTTAATGCTCTTTCTTCAATATCTTCTGGTTTCCATTCAGTTTTATTAGCGGTTATTCTTGCGATTGACCAATCCATTAATTTATCCTTGTAAACAGCTTTTTTCTTATCAAACGACGAATTTTTCACTTCATTATTTGTTACTGAGTCAACTACAAATAAGTTACCAATATTATTGACTAGGGAGTTATATCTATCTGTATCTACCTCGCCGTTTTCGTCAACTACGCCTGCCATTGGATACCAAAAATCATCTGTCCCTGTTTGAGGCATTAAATGCTCCAATTGGAAGTCACTAATTATTTTATTACCCCGTTCACCTTCTTCATAGTGTCGAAGAATAATTCTTGCTGGATTGTTGCCTTGATAACTCGCAATTTTTACAAAGAGTTCAAAAGCCGTATCGTCTGGCGCATCGGTTTTTAGAATTTTTGCGATTACTGATAATGCTTGATTTTTTTGTGATAACTTTTCCTCTTCTGTGCGTGTGTCTTTTACTATTGTGGATTCAGAGGTGAACCGTATGTCTTTAAACCAAGCGACAAAGTTGCGTTCCCTTGATCTTTTTCTTGAGATTGCCATGCGAAGTTGATAAGAAGCAATTAGTTTCAAAAATGCTTCATCAAAAATACTTTTATCGCCAAAGGCTTCCGCATATTGAAAAAGCAAAGTTGTAAAGTCCCTTCTATTTAAATCTCTTATTACACGAAGCGATTTTTTGGCTTCAAGTGACAAATTAAGGTTACTAGAAAATTGATTAGGAATGGAATCAATAGACACATGCCAAAACCAATAAAATACTTGGCTATATCTGGAAATATCCGTTGTGCTTATTGTGTGTGGAAATTGCTTAGAAAACTCTTTAAATAAATTGTTTACTGACACAAAGCGAAAATCTTTTGTAGATTTAAAACGCGCAAGAAAAAGCAAATAAGCTGTAGAATCTTCTTTAAGAGGTAAAACCCTTTCTTCCCATATTGCTCCTGCTTCATCTCCAACATCTGAACGCCCACACACATAGGCCTTAACTAAATCTGTTGGATTTAAGGGTTCCCCTTTGCCGTTCAAACCAATAAACAAATCCCACGCTTTGCTGTAATCGTCAGCGGTAATGACTATGAATTGGGTTTTTTCTCTTAAAAATTCAGAAAAATTTTTCGCTTCGGGCAGCCCTTTTTCTGCATCAGGGAACTCTTTGATTCTATCTTTAAAGAAATTGGCACATTTTGCCATTTTACTTGGTTCATCTAATTTATCGTCTATTTCTCTAATTTTAAGAAATGTTGCAGCATCTTTTGACGATACTTTTAATTTTGCTTCACTGTTTAAAAACGTGAGAATTTGAAGCAGTCTAGCTCGTTCCAATTCGTCTGTTATTTTATGATATAAACACCAAAGTATAATATGAAAGGTTGTGGTTCTTTGTTGTCCATCGATAATATCGTAGCTACGTTTAACGGTATTTTTTACAAAAACAACAGGCCCTAAAAAATAAGGTTCTGGCGTTTCTGTTTTCACATCATCCTTATAGGCATCAATTAAATCTTCCCAAAGGGCTGCAAAATTCTCATCATCCCATGTATAAGGTCGTTGATATTGTGGGATAGTGTAAAAATCCACTTCTGAACTATTTAACGTTGAGCCTAATGTGAGTACGTCTGCTTTCATTTAAATAAGCCTTAATATTGTTTTGGGCAGTTTATAGCAACTAAAAACATTCTAAAGACTACTAAACCTTGCTACAATCAAGCAAAACTTGGTATTTTCCCAATAAAAATTGGTATTTTATGACAATACACAAAAAAATTAGGCAAGCCCGCCATGTAAAGGGTTGGACGCAAGAGGAAGTGGCTGAAAAGTTAGAGATAACAGCAAACGCTTATGGGGCAATCGAAAGAGGTGAGACTCATCCCACTATTCCTAAGCTAAAAAAGATGTGTGAAGTGCTTGAGGTGGAATTATCAGAGCTGATTGATTGTGAAGAAAGTCGCGTGGTAAATATTACTTTTGAAAAGAATTTAGGAAAACATCAGAATTTTCGATATATTATAGGCATTTGTTCACCAGAACATCTAACCTTACTGAGCGAACTAGAAAAACAAGAGTTGATTATTGAAATGCAAAAAAAGGAAATTGAGTATTTGAAAAAAATCAATGAATTACAAGCTGAAAAAAATAAAAATTAATCAACTCTCCCCTCCATTGGTACAAGACAAGCGCCACAAATAGGGTGTAAGCTTTGCAAGGATGACAGCCGGATTTTTGGTTGGCGTACTAAAAAATATCGGTTTTTCTGGATTTAAATTTCCGATTAGTGCGCCAAAAGTGGGTCTAAGCTCAATATATTAACAATCATTCTCTCTTATACTTATGAGCTTAGACCCACTTTTGGCGCACTTTTAAAACCAGTTCGAGGAAAAATGGAAGTCACTAAGCAAAAAATATGCTTATTCAATTTCCAATAATTAATCGTCCACAAAATCGACAGACACATTGCCAATATTATTATTGAAAAAACTTACACTGGAACCATAATGTTCTGGTGCAATATCGATTATTAATCGACGGCTAGATGGCTCACAATCTGCGTTTACCTCAGCCTCTGTCAAATTACGCGACAGCTCCAAATACTTTATTGTCGCTGATTCATCAAGGGTTATTACTAATTTTTTGCCCATTCTATGCCTCTAAGTTTTACATATACGATTTTTCTAACCTTAAAAGCATCAAGTTCATAATTCTCCTGTCAATTTTGAGAGAGCCTTGACTAAGCCCTAACGTTACGGTAAAGCGTATGTACTGAGGGTTTAGGGTATTGGCGATATTCCACGCAGTGCTTCTGATAAGATGGGGTGTTGATAAATAAGGCATTCTTGGCAAAGCATGGATGATAATCTATTTTTGAGTGTATTTTTCGCTAACGTACTAAAAAATAAACTTGATTTCTGTGCTAGTGGGTGCATGTGAAAGAGGGTCAAAAAATTAATAAAATCCATCGTACATTAAATCTCTTAATTTTGCTTGCGATTCCATTTTATTTGTTATATTAAAAAGCATATCGTCTACTAAATAAGCCGAGTGAATACAATCATTGTAATTTTTAAAAACTTTACCATCGCATTCAAAATATATATCAATATCATCTCCCAATGAAAGTTCATCGGGACTATCTTCTTTTGTAATACAAATCGTTACAAAAAAGATATGATCCTTTGTGACAATTTTAAATCCTGTACTTGTTGACTTCCTAGAAGATTTTTTACTCAAAAAAATAATGTCTACGCCGTTCCCCACAATCATTGACTTACCTGCTTTTAATTTAAAAGCATCTACCATTTTAAGCGCCCCATATAATGTTTGCATTACATGTTTGTTGCAAGTAAGTTTGGTATCACCGTATTCCTTTCTTATTATATGGTGATGGAATTCGTTTCTTGTTATATAGACGGGTAAATCATCACGGATAATCACATGATGATCTATCCACGCACAAGCAAATATAGTTGAATTCATCAAAGTAATTATCGCCTTTTTAGATAAACTCGATGTATCTTCTCTGAGGTTCTTTTCAAACCAATCAAAAATATCATAAGCTGTATAGCTAGAATCAAAAGCCGCTTCTAAGATAGAGTTTTCATCAGACAAATACGGTGGACATATAAAAAAAAGATAATTTGACTTATTTATATATTTTTCAAATACTTCAATAATCTCAATGATTGCTTCATCATTTATAGTATGAAACTTAATCTTTATACTTATATTTGTCAATACAGAAAAACCACTCATAATTTATTGCCTTAAGCCCTCTTGCAGTGTTGTAACACTAACAATTAAATTCATTTAAATTAAAGTCTTATTTGTAGCTTTATCATTGCATCAAAGGAATGATAAATTATCAACGGCAACCCTAGGTGATTTTGGAGAGCGGTCAATCAATTTTCCCCAGACCCAAACCGTTGAAACATATTAATTGATTAAATACACTTCTTTGACCAATTGATAGACATAAGATCGAGTGACCCCATATTTTTCAGCAATTTTTGTCTTCGGTATGCCCGCCTCGAAATCGCTCTTCATCGCCTCTAACTGTCCTGAAGTCAGCTTAGGCTTGCGCCCTTTATATTTGCCTTTAGCCTTGGCAATAGCGATGCCCTCGCGCTGCCTTTCTAATATGATGTTTCTCTCAAACTGGCTAAAGGCAGCCAGTATAGTCAGCATAAGGTCAGAGTACAAATCGCTTTTAGTGCCATCAAAAACCAACCCCTCCTTGTGGAACTTGATTGAACAGCCCTTCGATTTAATCTGCTTGACCAACTCCAGAATGTCCGCTGTGTTTCTTCCAACTCGGTCGAGCGAGTGGACGTTAACCAAATCCCCCGCCCGTAAGTTGTCCATCATCAGCTTGAAGTTCTGGCGATCCATATCCTTACCTGATGCTTTGTCAACGTACTCCCGATCACAGGGGATATTGAGCAGTTGGCGTTCGGTGTTTTGGTCGATGGTTGAGACCCGTAAGTAATTGAAAATCATCATGCACCTGTATAATTTGGTTCTAAGACTTTATTATAAAGTGTTTAAAAAACAAGTACATGATTTAAATTACACAGTATTTGCTTGGGTTTGAGGTTGTATATTTTGACCGTAGTTTAGTTATACAGATGAGGGGATTTTATTAAATGCTGCAAATGAAGACTGGAATGCCCTTTTTTTGTGCAATTCCTATCATGTGCTTTGTACCTGCGCTTTTCTGATCCCACAGGGCGATTAAGGCATCCGCATTTTTTAGCATTTCCGCATTTCTAACGCAGCCAGCAGCCCGTCCGTATTTCCCCCAATCAGGCAAATAATATTCCAGCGGGATACTATTGGTTTTGGCGTATTGCTCGCCCAAGGCATCCGCGCCCTTAGCTCCACCGCAAAATACGGTAGTGATGCTAAACGTGCTGTCTTTGACCGCTTCCACTAACTTTAGGTAATCAGTGCAAGTTCTTGTTCCCGCTATAATCGTTCGCAAGTTGCGATACCTCTTAGGTTTTAAAGATCGAATGGGCTACAGTAAGAAGCTGTCCAGTAGTTTTCCCCGAACTGGTTTTAAAAGTGCGCCAAAAGTGGGTCTAAGCTCATAAGTATAAGAGAGAATGATTGTTAATATATTGAGCTTAGACCCACTTTTGGCGCACTTTAGTTTAATAAAGTTTGTAATGCTTTTTTAAAATTATCAAACTTGACACTATCGAACACAAAGTAATCATCCGTTTTAACTTTCCTCTGATCGGTTTTATAACTGAATTTAGTTAAAACTCCACCAGCATCTAGTAATTCTTTAATAATGGTATCTTTATTGTCTTTATATTGCTGACCTGTAAAATCCAGTTTCTCACATAATTCGCTACGTTTGTTTTTAACAAACCCTATGTTTTTTATGTGGTTAATTGTAATATCAGAAATAATCGGATTTGGAATAACATCTTCAGCCAATATGAAATCTGTTATGGCGATATTGCCACCCAATGGAATATCGGAATAAACCAATATTGTTTTTGGTTTGTCATTGATGATTCTTGCCCTCCCCAATGCTTGTTCATTTTCCGATAAGACTAAATGTTCATAAACAGCCTGTAGCCTTTCATCTTGATATTTTTTGATCTTAGTTACAATACAACTTCCATCAGCCATTCTATTATAATGTTCAACATTTCTGTCCATCGTAAAACAAGGCTTATTGTTGTATAAATTCCAATAGAAACTTTCCAAGGCAGAACTGGGTATTCTATATGTGCCAATCAGCAACATATAATCACAGTCCGATAATTCATTACTACCACGGGTATTTCCAAAGTATTGATGCTTGTTATTTGTATGGAATTCATCGCCCCAAATCTGACACGCAAGATAAGCTGGAAAATCATCAATCACAGTATCATCAGTCAATGTAAGAGATTTGAAAGTAATTAACCCACCAAACTTGCCATTCAAATTGTGGTCGCTAATAAATTTCTTAGTATAATTAACAACATGCGATATATTTAAGGGGTTTGTCAGGAATGACTTTGAAAAAGACTCGCCTATCGTCTGGTAAATTTTAACTTTATCAGACATTTGTACATCAATTTCTATTTTCTTAAGGGGGCGATCTGATACTAAAACATCCCTGACAATAGCTGGATTCATCGTTGCATCGAAAAAAATTATTTTTTTATCCCAATACCTTGACTCTAATTTTTCAACTTTGCCTTGAATGAAGCACCCTTTTTCTAACCGCATCCCAAAAAGACATTGTTCTTTTCCAGTCTTAAAATATTCTTGAATATTTTTAAAGAGATCAACCTTGTTGTAATTATCATTGGCATTTTTTTTGACAGATATAGCTAAATCGTCTCCTGAATAGTTTCTTTTAGTCTCATCTAACAATACCTTAAGCCTGTCACCATAAATACATCCAAAAGACTTCAGCTCGGCTTTGGTAAACTGAGCGTCCTCATTAAGATTATAGGCGCGTCTAAACGCTGCCAGTAAAAATGGATGCTTAGTTAATTTCTGTTTTTTTATTTTTGTTGGCTTAACATTATCACCGTGATTACCCTGTGTCCCCTCCTGAAAAATGATCTCAGTATCCTCATCATCGAACTGACTATCACTGTAATTCAAATCACTGGGGATAACGCAGCGTTCAATTCCGTTATCAAGTGTTCTAATGGCATTTTCATCAACGATTACAGCCTTAAAGTTAGGGGGGGATATGTGATACTGCTCCTCACCACTAAATAATCTACCATCAAATTCCCTAAACAGTTGGCTAATTGGTAAATACAACGTATTGATATGAAATACAAATACATTGGTAGGTGAGAACGGATCAGCAAGGCTTGTTATTTGATTGTAATAGTTACAGCCTCCATCTTTCCGTACATAACAATACTCGCATTCTTTTGAGTCGATGATAGCCGTGCCATATTTTTCTTTTACAATATGGTTATTGCACATACGGTTTCTACCTTTTAATGCAACTGCCCTCGATACATTTTTATTGAAGACGGGTGGGGTGTTTTTCTTTAACCTTTCAAATGGGCTGTCGCTATCCAAAAGACCATTTGTAATGTCATTTAACTTACGCATATTGGCGTTTATTTTATCGACAATAGCATCCATATTTTTATGCGTATCTGTCACAATCAGGAAACTATCAGATTTTGGTTGCGCTGCTATAAGCTCGGCTATCTCCCTTGTTTTGCCTGAGCCAGTGCTAGACCTTACCAAGTAAACTAACTCATTCTGATCTGCAAGAGCATCGGACAATACTTTTTGGATATTTGCTTCTTTTACTAACTCAGGAAAAACGTAATCAATTTTCTTTCGTTCAGTCGTTTTTTTGTTGCTTAGCCTCGTCTTCTTAAATCCAAATGGCTTTACAATATTTGTTAAAGCCCCAAGGGGATGCGATGGATGAGGTGTTAAAGAAAGATTATAGAAATCATGGAGTTGCTTATTAAGCGTTTCGGGTTCGGAATGTATAAAATGGTCTTTTAAAACCGAGAAACCGTCTGTGCCAAGAATTCTGAACACTTGTACTGACACATCTCTGCGTGTATGGTAATCACAATCCCTTTTTATAAACTCAAGCCTTTCCAAAACTTCATCAAGATCAAAAAATGACGCAACGAATGGTTCATATATTTTTCCAGAATGATCTGTAGATTTTGAATCAGTTATTGACCTAGATTGAACTATTGGCTTTCCAAGCTCGATGAGTTCATCAATCTTGGATTGGGTTAGAAGCTTGTTATTTTTGCCTTTACGGGCAGCATTTATAGTGCCATAAAATAATCTTGCAGCATCCTTGCAACTTTCATCAGAAGAAGTAAACGTTTTTATCAATCCATTATACAAATCCACCATATCTGATGCCACAGTGATGTCATTTTCTAAAATGAATATGATTCTAAATCTATGATGTTTTTCAGTGTGGCTGGGGGTGCTGTAATAAGCAAATCCAAATTCTTGATAAAACGCATTGGTTTCTAAATCTTCAATACGCATTGATTCGTCTATATCCACTAAAGCAACACTATGAGATACAAAATTATCCTTACATCGATGTTGGTCTTTTAAACAGCAACATATTGAAAGACCAAGCACGGATAACATTTCAAATAAATCATCAGGGCTTAGGTTCACATTTTCAAAGTTATATCCAAGATTAACGCGTACTCCGTCGTAATATAGAGCGCCATCTATTTTTTCTGGCTTCCCCTTCCATTTGAAATTTGTTGATATGATGCAGTCTTTCTTACTTAAAATTAATTCTGTGTTCATCGAAGCCATTATTTATTGTGGGTACTTTTAAAGCACAGCTATTGTTAGCCCTTGGGTTTTGTTCATGCGTTGCCAAGAGGTTGGGGTAGCAAAAGCTAGAGGTTAATCTAAATGGTTTTTGTGGTTGGCTTGAAATATCAGTCAAGGGCTGAGGACAGCGTAATTGACCGTATTTTAAAACGGTTTTTATCGACGTTAGAGGACGCTAAGCCTGATTCCGTTCGTGCTGTGGTCATTATAACACGCTGATGATTTGGTATTATTGACTACGCAAAGTGAAGGATTGAGCTGAAAAACCCATTAATAAAATTAAAAATAAAAATAGGTTTAATATTACCAACGATGGATAACGACGGCAAGCCGTTTGCTATATGCACCTCCACGGTCACTAGCGGGGCATCTATGCCGGAACGCCCCCGGCTGTAGATGACCGCTAACGACATGGATAAGGTGGAAAGTTAGCGCGACAAACCAGACCCGCGCGTTGCGCTTTGATCGTCATCCGGTTTAGAGTTCTGCTTGATTGGGCAGTTTTGATTCCATTTCCGCAACGCGTTTTTCCAAGTCTTCCAGCTTGGCACGGGTTTTCGCCAACACCAATTTTTGGACTTCAAATTCTTCACGGGTCACCAAGTCCAGCTTGCCCAAAACGCTCTGCAAAATGGCATGGAAATTCTTTTCCAACTCTTCTTTAAAATTGCTTAAGCCCGGCGGTAGGGCGCCGGCTAAACGGTTGGCAATGTCATCAATGGCTTTTGGATCAATCATTTTGGTATCTCACAGGTGAAAGGGTTATGTCTAACTGAAAAGTGAAGTGAAGTGACTTGAATGCGTTTTAAAAACTGCCACGCAGCAATCTTGGCCAATTGTACTTGTTTTTAGTCGGATAATCTTCTTAGAAGCTGTTTACTACCCAGGCTTTTTTATTGATAGCGGCTATTAGGGTTCTATTAAAGTGGCCCTTTAAAGCCAGCACAGATGGGCAGGCTATCTTGCCTTTATGCCCTTGGGTGCATCGTTTACATTACCCCCAACAGGCGGCGCATCCCTTTGAATGACTTGTTAGCGAAATAACTGCCGCTGTCGGCAGGCGTTAAGAAGAAACAGTCCGGGATTTGCGGTAAAGTGGGTCTCCCACGCCGCCTAAGACCGACAAGCCAATGGTGTGCCCGCACCCGCATGTTAGCCCGTAGGTTGTACCCTCGGCATAAAGGGTTCGTGCCTTTTATCCCCTGTGGGTACACTCCAACCTAGGGACTAAAACAGCTAGCTGATATTGAAACCGCTGTAACGCCAATCACTTGACTTGGGGCTGGCGGGTATCATTTGGCAAACGCAGTTAGACAGGGGCCGTGGTCATTGCGGGTAACGTGCCATAACCCCAAAAAAATAAGTGGCTTTCGCCCCTTAACCCCCAAATAACCCAAGCACCAAAATGACTCAATTACCCAGCGTGCCCGCGCCGTTTCAAGGACAGCATCCCCACCAGTCCGGCCCCAAACAGCCAGACAGTGCCAGGTATCGGTACGGCGGCGGTCACTTGTCCGGGGCTGACTGCCCATGCATAGAACTGGTAGATCTTATGGCCGGGCCCCTGGCCGCCACTGGAGGCATAGAAGAGCCTCGCGCCAAATGGCTGCTGCGAGAGCTCCGTACCCGACCAGTACACAGAGGCTTGCTCGTTATCGAAGGTGCTGGTATTGGGAATGCTGCTATGAGGGGTTCCGCCCAGTTCGCTGTAGAACAACTCGCCCAGCTCGTTGCCTGCCGTGGCATGGTAGGCCCCGATGCCGTTACTGGTCGGCAAGCGCTATTGGTCGCTGCCGCCGTAGCTGATGGAACTCAGGTAATTAGCAAAGGCGAGGCCGCCAAACCAATTAGTCCTGCCTAAACTGCTGTTGCTAAAGTCGGCGGCGGAAATGTTGTAACTGCCATCATTACCATCATATAAATTTGGCGTGTCCGTAATAACGGGGCTGGCGGCAATGATGGCATTGACCACTGTGTTGTAGCCTTGATTGCCGATCATCGTCCCGAGCAGATTGGCATCCTGCGTCCAGGTGACGTTACTGACACTGCTGTACACCAGGCCGACGTCGCCGGCACCGATGGAAGAAATTAAGGCGGCGTGGGCGTTAAAGCTGGCGGTGCCCAGCAAAAGGCTAACGGCCCGTAGTGGTTGTTTAAATTTCATTGCATTACCCCTTGAGTTAAAAAAATATAAAAATCTAAGGGTCGATACTTTTGCCCATCATCCAGCCGCCATTTTCTCGCCACAAGCCCAAGGACGGGATTACCAAACCCCCGTCCCGCTCTGGAGCTATCGCCCCCTTAAACCCCCAAACACCCGAATGACTCAATTACCCAGCGTACCCACGCCGTTTCAAGGAAAGCATCCCCACCAGTCCGACCCCCAACAGCCAGACAGTGCTAGGTACCGGTACGGCGGTGGTCAGTTGTCCCGGACTGACTGCCCATGCGTATTGCTGGAAGTACTTAGGGCGGTTGGCCTGGTAGCCATCGTTGGCCGCGAAGTCCCACGCGTTGTCAGGATCAGACGCGTACACTCCGTACCCGACCAGTACACATCGGCTTGCTCGTTGTTGAAGGTGGGTGTGTTGGGTATAGGGCTACCTGCTACTCCACCCAATTCGTCATAATACAGCTTGGCTAGTTCGCCCGTGTTGGTGTCCACGTTGTAGCCGCAGTCGGTGCCGAGGAAGTCATACCAACAACCTGGCGGCCCGGTATCGGTCACCGTTGGCAAACGCCATTGGGTGCTGCCGCCATAGTTGATAAAACTAAGATAATTGACGAAGGCGATACCGCCCCACCAACTCATTTGGCCGGTTCCAGTATTGAAATCATCAGGGTCGATGGTTTGCAAACCATAGAATGGGTCCTTGTAAGTTGGAGTGACTGCGGCAATCTGGCTGATCACCGAATTGTCCGAGTCGTATAGGGTTTTGAGCAGGTTGGCATCTTGCGTCCAGGTGACATTGCTTTCGCTGCTGTACACCAGGCCGACGTTGTCGGCACCGGTGGAAGAGATTAAGGCGGCGTGGGCGTTAAAGCTGGCGGCGTCCAGCAAAAGGCTAACGGCCAGGATGTGTTGTTTAAATTTCATTGCATTACCCCTTGAGTTAAAAACCTATAAAAAGAAGAACCAATACCTTTGCCCATCATCAAGCCCTTCGTGTCCTGCTCCTTTCTAGCCGCAAGCACAGGGACGGGTTTACCAAACCCCGTCTCCATCTGACACCTAAAGCACATGACCTCTGCCTGACTTAGTACACGAGCAATTTATCAACTTTACTCAGTGGTTGAATTTTCTGGAACAACGCCAATGGGCGGCATTAAAATCGACTTCCGCGATCGCTTCTTTTTCCATGCACAGCCAATACGTGGCGGGCTTCAATTCAGTTTTGCACGAGGCGGACAGCGGCGCTATGGCAGCTTTTCCCGTTCCGTTGGCTTTTTCTTGTTGTTCGAACCGCTGCGTGGCACGCAAGCAAATATCATAGGCTCCGCTTTGCGGGTCGGTAGAATCGCCATTGGCTTTTTCCACGGACGGTCGTGAGTCGGTGTCAGAAGGCTGGTCTGCCGAATCTAGGGCATCATTAGGCGCTTCGGCTTGAGAAAGCATGGGCAGAGTGAGCAGAATAAATACGGCCATGATTTTATACATGTTAAAACTCCCACTAAGAACGCTATTTAAAGAAAAAAAACACATTTCATGATAGGCCTTGCTGCTTTAGGTGGTCTGTTCGATTAATCACATAACTAGCCAGCCATAAGGTTTTGAATGATTTCCTAACCATTGCCCAACAAGGAAAATGCCGGTCAATGGTAATTTGGGAGAGGTATGAAGAGGCGAGTATGAAAACAGCAAGCCTATAGGCAAATGCTTAAAGAAAAATATCAGGGTGATTGCTTAGGGAAAAGTTGGACGCTAAAAATGCCAGCTTATCAACGTGCAGCTACAGATTTAACTCACCACCCCCTACCCTACCGCTCAGTTACATACTCAGCCAGATTGGCAGGCGATTAAGCACCGCTATCATCATGGCGTGGTGCATTTTCCGGCGGGTTTCCATTGTCATTTCAACACCTTATGTTGAATCTCATTGACATAATCTTTCAAAATTACCCGCCCTAATTCAAATTGTTCGGTGTAGATTTCCTTAAACAATTCTCTGGATAATTCTTTTCCGCTACGCAAATTTTGAAAATAAACCGTTAGCGTTTTGCCTAACGCGTAGGTTGTTGCGGCAGTGAGCACTGACGACACCGCCGAGCCATAGACGGGGACTAGCTTGACCAGCTCGCGGCGGCCAATACTGGTCAACAAGGTGATGCCCAGTGCGCTGGTGATTTCAGTCCAGCTTTTTCGGTCCGGTTGGTAATTGTAAATTGACGCTATGGTATGGAACATTTTGGCTTGGACTAGCGTCACGACCGGGATATCGACAAAAGGGATGGGGATGGCGCCTGCGGCGCCTGAAATCAGCGCGTAAGCAATGATATGCGGATGGGCGGCTTTGCTGTAGACATCTTGTAGCTGTTTGCGCCCCTCCTTCATGTCATGAAGTATCATCGCGATGCCCTGTGGCAGCACGGCTTCCAAGCTTCGCCAGAAGGCTTCGAGGCCGTAATTGACCGGCTGGTAACCGTCTTCCGGCAAGGTCAGGTCAACTGGGACAAATTGCGCGTCGATATCTTTAAACAGAGTCCGTTGTTCCAGCAACGAGCGGCGCAAGCTGTCAGGGGTTATTTGCAGCCAGTCTTCGGTATCGTAAGGATAAGGGCTGACGTGTTCGGTTGCGGGGTTAGGGTAACCTTCATGCAAGGCCGTTTGCACCACGATAACCGGCCAGTCAGGCTTGGCTTTATGAATCGACTGGACAGCCTTTATGATGGCGTGTTGGGAATGATCCATCGCTTTCATGACAACAATCAGCACATGCGCCTGTTCGCGGAAAGCGTCAATGTCGGCATCCGGCTCGTAATCCACCTCGCCCAGCCCGCGCGTGTCCAAGAACCGCATGATGCAATTTTGAGAGTCCGGGAAATCGTAAATGAACGCGGTCTTGGTGCAAGACTGCATGCCGTCGCCAATCTGGGCGCGGCTATCGCCGGTCAGGGCTTTGATAATCGAGGTTTTCCCCGATTGGGTTTTCCCAAGCAACCAAAAAACGGGCGTGGGCATGGCTGACTTTATGGTTTCAAGACGCTCATTGACGGCCTCATCATCAAGACGGGGCGTGATGACTGACGAGTAAATTTTTTTCCACATATGCAACGCCTCAAACCAAGCCGTAAAAAACCAGGCTACAAATTTTAAGGTTCCATCACTCAGGCACTCATCCAAGCGCGAATAAAACCTATTGTTACTTTAATGGTAATGATATTTTGGAATCAAAAAACATGTTTTTTGATTCCGCTGTTTCTTAAGCATTTGAATGTTTACCACTACCGGTTTTTTTACAATGGGCAGAACCCACCGAAATTATTTCATGCCAGTTCCTAAGACGTTTTTTTGTCGAACACCTCAACGCCTTTTTTTACCATAAAAAGGCCTGCGTTTTTAGATTGCTTCCAAAGCCTGCGCCAGTAATCTTCTTGATGATAGGCTTTTAAGCAACGGGTGTAGCGCACACCCTTGGCGCTATCAAGCTGTTGCAAAATGGTCGGGACCAAACCCTCTTCAACATTATAATTGTTTCCTGGAGCCAAACTGACCGGCGCGACCTGATGGCTGCTGAGTGCCAAATCTTGGGCAATGGCATCAATGGCCTGACGGATCATCTGGGCTTTTACTGAGTCTGGGGCGGCAATGTTGTAAGGGGGCCGCCATTCCCTCAACGGCCTTAGCTGGTCGATGTGCGTCACCACCACAATAAGCGGGGGCATTTTGTTTTTGGGGTTTAAGGCGATTGTTTCATTAATTGCCCGCACCATTTGTTGGTCAATGTCCCTTGCGGCATTGACGGCGGAGACCACTAATAAAACCATGTCACAGCGCGTGATCTCTTCAAGTTCTTTTGCGAAAAGTTTCCCGCCCACTTTGTTGCCGTAACCTTCGCAATCAAGAATAATTGCCGGTTCCAAGCCCGGATGTTCCAACAGATAGGGGATGACACCCTCGGTGGTCTGGGTGACATCGGTATCGGCTTTGACAGTCCCGAACAACGCGTTGATTAAACTGGACTTTCCCGCGTTGGTTTGACCAATGACCAAGATTCTAAGCGGTTCGGCAGTGGTTTCTGGGCGTTGCTGTATGTCCGCCAAATCAGCACGACTGCGGCGATCCACATACGCGGTCAGTTGGTCTTTATCCAGCACGAGATTCCCACTGTATAACTCGATGGCATAATAGGCGACTTTGCTGACAAACGCATCGACCAGGCTATGCTTGACCTCCCCGTAAGTTTCCGCATAAAGCTTGGAACTTCCGGCGGTCACCATTTCGTGCATTAGCGCGGCAACCGGGCTATTTCCGGCAACCACCCATCGGAGCAGGCGATAAATGCCCGCCCCTTGGATAGCCAACCGTCGTCCGCGAATAATGTCTTTTAATGTAAGAATGTGGCTGGCAGGGACATTTTCGGCAAAACCGATACGTAGATCCCGCGCCACCATTTCAATAATCGCAAGCAGGTAAGGCATACGGATTTCTAAAATGGCGTCTTTCTGCTCAGGATGGAAATGTCCGGCAACCGTTTGTATCACCTCTTTAACCGTTTCAGTATAAAAACGCGGATCTGCCAAGTCCGGGTCTTGATTGTTTAATGTTGAAGAAATGAGCGCTATTTTTTGCCAGAGCGGATCAGTGCCGGGATACTGGCCGACGTTTGGCGTGGGTTCTGAAGGGGTTAATTTTTGACCAGAAACAGGCCGCTTAAAACTAAAAAGCCAAGCCGCCAACGCAAGAATTGCGGTTGCCGCCAACCAAACCGGCAAAAATTGGTTCAACCATAACCAATACAGCCCGGCCATCATCAAACTGATGATCGGCAATAAAAAAACCGTGCTGGTGATTAGCCAACGGGTCTTAAGTTTCATCCACCACCCCGGTTGACACCCACTAGGGCATGGACTTTTTGTTCCACCATTGTCCAAGAAATAAAAAGCGGTTTGCGTAAAATTTGTACCGTCAAAATATCTTCCCGAAGCAGGTACTGGGCGTGGATCCCGAAGCCTTTAATCAATCCCTGTTCGCTATCGCCAATAAATTGCAAGCCCTGTTTTGTGGCTGCTTGTCGGGCTCTGGAGATGAGCACATCGGGATGGTCAAAGATTTTTACCTTAATATATTTTTTCATTTTTCCTCAAAATAGAAGTAAATTTTTAGCTGGGCCATAGACGGCCAATTTGACGCCTGCATAACTTACTGACAGGAGATATAAAAAATAGCGCCCCTCGCCCACCAAAAATTTCCTGGCCAATAAGAAAGGCTCTTATCCGCTTGATTGAGCCCCCGCCATAAAATTGACTGCATTTGTGGCCGCCGGTTTCCAGCAGGCGCTTGCAAATGTCACCGAAATTGTTTCATGCCCGCCCTTTAGTGGATATGCACCTCACGTGATTTAACCGTATCGCTTCTGCGCAAAATATAGTCATCTGCCCGGTCGCCTGTGATCCGTTCCCCATCGCTGTTAAGTTGAATGAGCGTCCCTTCGTTTTCAATATGATATTGCCGTTTGGTTGATTCCTTACGCGGCGTCAAAACAACGGTATGGTTTTTATCATTCCAGCTATATTTGCCTTTTTCATAATACTCCCTTGAAGATTCCCTGGCAGGCTGGGTCACCAACAGATAATTGTTTTTTTGTTTTAAAGACAGCGTCGTTTTAATCCCGTTGCAATCGTTGCAAGGAAGGAAACCGTAAAAAACACCACGAAACTCCTCGCTTTCACTGATGGGTTTTACATGGCCTTCATGTTCCGTGTGTTGCTGATGGGCCATTTCGCGGGCCTTGAGAACCCTTTCTTGAATTTGCTTGTCCGACTCCGCCATTGCCGGATGTAAGGCTGAAACCAGGACGGCGAAAAAAGCCAAAGCCATATTTTGTTTTAATTGTATTTTTAATGTGTGCATATAAGCGCCTCTTTTGATGGGTCAGGTAAGTTTTTGGCATGTACAGTAGCATCAGGGCATTATCCTAATACCAACATGCCATTTATTTATACTACGTCATTCAGAAAGTGCAATTGCATTATTTGCGCTATGGCACTACGGCAAGCCTTCACCAAAAACCTGGCCGACACCTGAACCCTGCGGGTGCGGCTTCGGGTATATGTCGCGTCAAGACCGACTTTAGCGCACATTGCATACTTGCCCTGTTGTCTGTATCCTGCCCGCCCTATGCAAATAAATTTAATTTCAGTGGGAAACCGTATGCCGGGCTGGGTGCAGCAAGGCTATGATGACTATGCCAAACGCCTGCCGCGTGAATGCGAGCTGGTGCTTAAGGAAGTGGCGCCGGGCAAGCGTGGTAAAAACAGTGATGTGGCGCGTATCGTCAAGGAAGAAGGCGAGCGGATACTGGCTGCAATTCCAAATGCGGCGCATGTTGTGGCGCTGGATATTCCTGGCCGCCCGTGGACAACCCCGGAGCTGGCGCAGGCCATGCAACGTTGGCTGGCGGGTGGGCAAGCAGTTGCGTTACTGGTGGGCGGCCCGGAAGGCTTGGCGGAAGCGGCCAAGCTGCGGGCCCGCGAGTCGTGGAGCTTGTCCAACTTGACGTTCCCGCATCCGTTAGTGCGTATCGTCGTTGCGGAACAACTGTACCGTGCCTGGAGTCTATTAAATAATCATCCCTACCATCGCTAATGCCACCGATTCTTATCCTCGCTTCCGCCTCGCCTAGACGCCAAGAACTGTTAAGCCAGATGGGCGTCAGTTACGCGCTACACCCTGTTGATCTTGATGAAACGCCTTTAGCCAATGAGACGCCCTTAGCCTATGTGCAACGGCTGGCGGCGGCAAAGTCGGCGGCATGCGTGGCGGAGCGCGGCAATGCGTTGCCGGTGCTGGCGGCGGACACTACGGTGGTGTTAGATGGCCTGATTATGGGCAAGCCTAAAAATTACGCAGATGCATTCGCCATGTTAAGCCGTTTATCGGGTAAAACGCATCAGGTGTTTACTGCGGTTTCAGTTAGGGGGCGCGGGCATGACCAGGCGGTGAGCATTACAGACGTGACTTTTAGGGAGCTGTCTGAACAAGAAATAGCCGCTTATTGGCGTAGTGGCGAACCGCTGGATAAGGCGGGCAGTTACGCCATTCAAGGCAAAGGCGGGCTGTTTGTGACGTCATTGACTGGCAGTTTTTCCGGCGTGGTGGGTTTGCCTTTGTTCGAAACCGCGCAACTTTTATCACAACAAGGCATCGGGCTGTTTTTATGAGCGAAGAAATTTTAATCAATGTGACGCCGCCGGAGACGCGGGTCGCTGTTATTGAAAATGGGGTGCTACAGGAGGTTATTATCGAGCGCACCCGTGAGCGCGGGTTGGTTGGCAACATCTATAAAGGTGAGGTGTGCCGTGTGTTGCCTGGTATGCAGGCGGCTTTTGTGGATATTGGTTTGCCCCGTGCGGCGTTTTTGCACTTGTCTGATTTGTGCAGCAAGGATCTGGAAAAGAAGGGTTCGGAAAATATCGAGCATTATTTGCATGAGGGCCAGCATATTGTGGTGCAGGTGCTTAAGGATCCGCTGGGCAGCAAAGGGGCGCGGATCACTATGGAGATATCAATACCGTCGCGCTTTCAGGTTTATATGCCTTACGGCAGCAATACGGGAGTCTCGCAACGTATTGAGTGCGAATCAGAAAGGGTAAGGTTACGGGCATGCCTGGAGGCTTTTAGGGAACAGCACCAGTGTGGCGGTTTTATTGCCCGCACCGCCGCAGAGTGTGTGGAGGAGCCAATCTTGGCTGCTGATATGGTGTTTTTATTGAAGCTATGGGAATCCATCGCGGAAAAAATTAGTGGCGCCAAACCTAAGCAATTTATCCATAAAGACCTGCCGCTTAGTGTGCGGACTTTAAGGGATTTATATAAGGAAGGCATAGACCGTGTGCGTGTGGATTCACGGGAAACTTACCATCGCTTAGTTGAGTTTGCCGAGGTGTTTGTGCCGGAAATAGTGCCCGTCATTGAGCATTACACGGGGGAATGCCCGGTGTTTGACATTTACAGTGTTGAGGATGAAATCAAGAAGGCGCTGGAGCGTAAAGTCAAATTAAAATCCGGCGGCCATTTGGTGTTCGACCAAACCGAAGCCATGACCACGGTGGATGTGAACACCGGTGGTTATGTCGGTGGGCGGAACTTGGAAGAGACTATTTTCAAGACTAATCTGGAAGCCGCCCAGACCATTGCCCGGCAGCTCAGGTTACGGAATTTGGGCGGGATCATCATCATCGACTTTATTGACATGAAAAGTGATGACCATAAGAAACAAGTGCTTAAGGCCTTGGAACGGCATCTGGAAAAAGACCGGGCCAAAACCAAAATCACTGAAGTTTCGGTGTTGGGCTTGGTGGAGATGACCCGTAAACGGACGCGGGAAAGCCTTGAGCATATTCTGTGTGAGCCTTGCTGTGCCTGTGGCGGCCGTGGGGTTTTGAAAACCCCGGAATCCATTTGCCTGGAAATATTCCGCGAAATTATCCGCGAAGTCCGGCAATATAAAGTACAAACTTTGCTGGTATTGGCCTCCAATGGCGTAGTGGAAATGTTGTTGGATGAAGAGGCTGACATGCTGGCGGAGCTGGAGACGTTCTTGGGTGTGCAAATTAAGTTTCGGGCGGAGGCGCAATATAACCAGGAACAATATGATGTGGTGCTACTTTAAGGCGTCAGCCGCGCTTTTTTATTTTTATAATGATCCATCACCTTAAACTCGCCACGCGACATTTTATTTTCTGGTCTTTACTGGCCACTGCCATCGGCTTGACTAGTGTGCGCCTGTTGTTAACCGGTATTGACACTTATAAATCCGAATTGGCGGGCCAGATAAGCGAACTGGTCGGCGCACCGGTGACAATAGGCCGGTTAAGCGCCAAAATGCGTGGTTTTAGCCCTGAGCTGGTGTTGAGGGATATTAACGTCGCCTCAATTGATGCCACGCAAAAGCCAGCGGTCGCCCTAAAAGAAATTCGTCTGGGAATAGACCTGCTGGCTACCGTGATTAACCAAAACCTGCTGTCCTCGTCTTGGGTCACGCTAATTGGCGCCAAACTTTCAGTACAACGTAAAATTGACGGCAGCTTTGCTATTATTGGCTTGCAAGCGGGTGATAACTCGCCGACATGGCTATTGGCGGGCAGAAAATACGAAGTGTTGCAAAGCGAAGTCACATGGCAGGATATGCAAACGGCCACCAAACCGCTGAAAATTGATGCGGTCAATCTGGCCATTATCAATAACGGCGACTGGCACCGGATTAATGTTATGGCGCAGTTACCGGCAAAGCACGGTGGCGCATTAACGCTCTCAATGTCTTTACAGGGCAACATTTTTGAGCCTTCAGCCATTAACGGCACTTTGTTTGTCCAAGTCCGGCAATTAAACCTGGCGGCGTTCCCCCCCGAATATTTGCCTTCAAATATCGCCATCAATTCAGGCAAAAGCGATGTCAGGCTCTGGGCCACCTTGCAACAAGCACAACTGGTGTCACTACAAGGTGAAGCACAATTGCAACAGCTGCAACTACAACAACCGCAACAAGGCGATTTTTCGGTTAAGCATTTAGAAACCCGTTTTCACTGGCATGCCCACACGCCTTCAAAAGCAAGCACTCCACCACAATGGCAACTTAATGTCAGCCAATTTTTGTTGACCACCACCGACACGCTTAAACACAAGGATAAACAGTGGCCAGATGCCGTGTTTAGTATCGCCGGTTATGGTCAGGACAACACTAAGCCATGGCAGCACATGGGGCTGGCTGTCCGGCAAATTGACTTGCAGGAATTGTCACGCCTCACGCTGTTGTTTGCCCCCCTACCTAAAGCACAGGCTGGCTTACTGGCCGAGGCCCAATTGCAGGGTACGCTGAAAAATTTTTCCGCCTATGCGGATCTGGAGGCCAAACAGGTGGCGGTGAACGGCGAATTTCAGCAACTCGGTTTTTTGCCCGTGCAACAAATACCGGGCGTGGCAAACCTGACGGGGAAGATTACCGGCACTCTTAATCACGGGGTGTTGCGCCTGACCACTGACGATGGCCAGGTCAGCTACCCTACCCTATTCCGCAAAGCGCTGATTATCAAGCGTCTTGAAGGCCGCTTTGCTTGGCAACAAAACTTAAACGACTGGACGCTATCCAGCCCCCTGTTCACTCTTGATCTGCTTAGCATCAAAAGCAAAAACCGTTTACGCCTGGTGCTCCCTAAGACTACCGGGCAACCTTTTGTTGATTTGCAAATGGCGCTAACAGATGACGACATTAGCCAGCTTAAGCATTATTTCCCAACTAAGGTGATGAAGCCCGCAGATATTGACTGGCTGGATGTGGCATTTGTCAAAGGCCGTATAGCCCAAGGCGGGGTGTTGCTTTACGGCAATATAGGGGCAACGCAACCGCCGTTATTTGAGGCCATACTGGATGTGGATCAGGTTGAACTTCGCTATGCGCCGGACTGGCCACATTTCTTCGATGTTGCTGGGCGGGTGCTATTTTTACAGAACAAGATGGTTTGCGAGTCTCGCCAGGGGCATAGCGGCAAGCTCAATCTTATCCAGGCCACTGTCATTAACGAGGCGGTTGGCGTCAGCAACCAATTACAGATTAACGGCGAAGTCGAAGGCCAGATTACCGATGCCTTGGGATTTCTACAGCAGACACCGCTGAATGCCACGATGGGGCCGTTGATCAATGCGGTCACCACCCAAGGCGTCACCCAAGTGGGGCTAGACCTTGATTTGGCACTGAATGTGGATGGTTACACCAAACTTAATGGTAATGCGCAATTAAACCAGGCCAAACTGAAGGTAAAGGCAATTGACCTATGGTTAAACAAAATCAACGGGGTGTTAAAATTTAACGAACACGGTGTTTATAGCGACACCATTAACGCGGTTGCCTTGGATAATCCCGTCAAAATCACTATCGATAACACAGCCACTGAAACCAACGTAAATGTGGCAGGACGGACAGCCATTGATACACTTAAAAAACAATTTAAAATGCCCCTTTGGGACACTGCTAGCGGGGCATTGGATTATCAGCTCAAGCTGGGGCTGCCCGTCAATAACAACACAGACCCCACCCTGCGGGTGCAATCTGACCTGGTTGGTGTGGCGTTAGATTTGCCCGGCAAGCTGGCAAAAACAGTGTCCCAATCAAAACCCTTGGCGCTAACTTTTAGCCTTGGCGATGAGGTGTTGCTGCCTATCGCCATCAGCTACGATAAACAGTTACAAGCGGCCGTCAAACTGAATGTGGCCACCCAAAGCCTACATGGCGGCCATATTTTGTTAGGCCCAGGCACAGTGACCCAACCGGCTGACAACAAACTGACGCTGGAAATTAATCAGGATAACCTGGAATTACATGATTTGATTGGCTTTGCAGGTGTTCAAAATACAAGCCAGGATTCAAGCCAAGATTCCGGCATCCAGATCAAAAAAATCCATATCCACAGCAACAACGCACTTTGGAAAAATAATTCTTTAGGGGCATTTGACCTCGCCCTAAAACCTGAGGGCCGTTATTGGGCAGGCACTATTGACAGTGCGTTTGCCCATGGAAAAATTCATATTCCCGTTGCTTTCAACCAAAACAGCCAAATCACTGCGGACATGGATAAGCTGGATCTTGCCATTATTAAACAGTTCAAATCTGATACGGCACCACAACTTTTGCCTGCCCAACCCTCATCACCGCTAATGCCGGACCGCCTGCCTTTGTTTGCAATCAACTGCCGCAAAACACTCTGGCAAACTGTGGACTTAGGCCAATTGATTGTCAAAACCGAGCGTATACCCGGAGGTATTGCGTTTAAGCAAGCAGAATTGTCAGGCCTTGAACAGCAATTAACCTTATCAGGCGAATGGAAAAACAGCGGGGAGGGAACCGTCACCACAGTGCATGGCTATCTGGAACTGCCTAATGTGGAGCAATTATTTACCCGCTTGGATATTACCAAAGAATTTAAGGAGACCCAGGGGCATATCAATTTTTCTGCCAGTTGGAATGCGCCGCCTTATGGTTTCTCTTTGGCTGACTTGTCCGGAGAAATCGACGTTAACCTTAAAGAAGGCCGGTTGCTAAGCATAGAACCTGGCTTTGGCAGGGTTCTGGGTATGTTGGCGATGGCCCAATGGACAAAACGTTTGCAATTTGATTTTCGGGACATGTATGAAGAAGGCCTGATGTTCAACAGCATTAAGGGGCATTTCGACATAGTGGACGGAATTGCAAGCACTAATAACTTGCTGGTCGATGCAATCCCGGCAAAAATAAATCTTACGGGACGCACTGATTTCGTTAAAAAAACCGTCGACCATATTGTCTTCGTCAACCCCAAAAGCGCTGATGCCGTGCCCATTGCTGGTACAATTATGGGCAATATCATGACGCTGGTCACCCAAACCCTGACCGGTGATGATTACAAGGGGTTTTTCTTAGGCTCGCAGTACCAAGTGAAAGGCAAATGGGACAATATGCAAATTATTCAGCTGCACGAAAATGATGGCTTGCTACAAAAAACATGGACAGGCATCACTAATTTTCCTTGGCTGCAAAATTCAGGACAATAACAGAGATAAATTATGTATAAATGTGCTGCCATACAAATGGCATCCAGCCCAAGTGTCAGCGCTAACCTGATACGGGCTGAAAACCTCATTGCCGAAGTGGCAAAAGAAGGCGCCAAATTAGTCGCCTTACCCGAAAATTTTGCGCTGATGGGCGATAATGAAATGGACAAAGTTCGGGTAAAGGAAGTTTACGGCACTGGCCAGATACAGGATTTTTTGGCGGCGGTTGCCAAAAAATATGCGGTCTGGGTCATTGGCGGCACCATCCCCATTGCGGGCGACAATGCCAATAAAGTGCGGGCCGCTTGCCTTATGTTTAACGACCAAGGTGAACAGGTCGGACGCTATGACAAAATGCACCTGTTTGATGTCAATGTGCCCGGCACCAATGAAGTGTATAGCGAATCGAACACCATAGAGCCTGGGGCAGAAACAGAAATCTTTGCCACGCCATTTGGCCGGATAGGGCTTGCCGTTTGTTATGACCTCCGGTTCCCTGAGTTTTTCCGCAAAATGAGCAAGCAAGGCGTCGATATTCTGGTCATTCCTTCCGCTTTCACGTTAGAAACAGGGGCGGCCCACTGGGAATTGTTGCTCAGGGCACGCGCCATTGAAAACCTTTGCTACGTGATAGCGCCAAACCAAGGCGGTTTTCATTTGAATGGCCGCAAAACATTTGGCCACAGCATGATTATTGACCCTTGGGGAGTCGTACTGGACTGTTACAAAACCGGTAGCGGCTTTGCCTGTGCGGATATAGACCATGACCGCTTGGCAAAAGTGCGGAATGCTTTTCCGGTATTAAATCATCGACGTTTTTATTGTGACTGACTTTTATTATGATTAACTCGCAGGCAATTATTAAAGTCTTTTTGGTGGCCCTAACATTGACGGCTTGTGGCACGGCAAACGATAGCCGTTACCGAAGCACCGAAATGCTTGAGCGGCCGCCTATTTTGGCAGTCCAAAAACAACCGGGCTATGAGGAAACCCAAGCTGACGAAAGCGTGGTGCCTAAAAAAAGCTACAAAAAAGGTCTGGATGACGATGTTTATTTGCTAGCGTCCAAGCCGCCGATGCTGAAAATAAAACAGCCTTTTGACACGGCTTGGCGTACGCTAGGGCTTGCCTTAAAACAAAGCGAAATAAAAATCACCGATCAAGAGCAAGAAAAAGGGCTTTATTTCGTTGCCTACAGCCCTAAATCGCTGTCGGACATGCTCCCATTCTTCAATCATGAAGGTAAAGAAATCATCTATGTGCTGACCGTCACGGCAGATGGGGCAGAAACTGAAATCACCTCGGCACTCGCCGGCCCGGCTGAACAAAAAAATCTGTTTATCCGTCTCGATGATGACGAATATAAAACTGATGCCGATGATTTGTTAATCCAAGTGTTTGAAACCCTGCGTGATGATTTAGTTGAAGAATGACAACGTAGGGTACAGGGCAAAAATACGTCCTGCGCCTTATCCCCCCAAAAATTTGACCCACCTGCTATAACTGGCAAGTGAATTTGAACCGACGGGTAACGTCGGACACGGATTGGAAACATGGAACTATTAAACCTGGCAAGACAAGCTATTCTGGTGCCTGCATGCATACAAGACAGCGCTATTGAAAACATTATGGGCTGTTTGCTCAGTTCGCCGGTCGATGCGGCTGACATTTATTTCCAAGCCAGCCATTCAGAATCTTGGGTTATGGAAGGCGGCATCATTAAGGAAGGCAGCCATAATATCGAACAAGGCGCCGGTGTGCGGGCAGTGTCTGGTGAAAAAACTGGCTTTGCCTATAGCGACCGTATCGAACTGCCGGTATTGCTGGAAGCCGCCAATAATGTCAAAGCCATTCTCAGACAAGGCCAAGAAGCCCGCGTCAAGCTAACACCGGTAAGCAACCAGTCTTGCTATTACCCCATCGCCAACCCATTAAAATCATTGGATGATCAGCAAAAAATAGACTTGTTGCACAGGGTTGAAAATGAAACCCGCAAGCTCGACAAGCGCATTGAAGAAGTCATCGTCAGCTTGGTTTCTGTCCATGAGCATATCTTAGTCGCCAATCAGGACGGCATCTTGGCCGGCGACATAAGGCCATTGGTGCGCATGAATATAACGGTGATTGTTGAAGAAAATGGCCGCCGTGAACAAGCTAGCATGGGGGGCGGCGCACGCTCAGACTACCGCTATTTTTTAGAAAATAACCGCGCCCTTGGCTTCGGGGGGGAAGCTGTCCGGCAAGCGTTGGTCAATCTGGAAGCAGGTGAGGCGCCCGCCGGCAATATGACGGTGGTATTAGGCCCAGGCTGGCCTGGCATTTTGTTGCATGAAGCCATAGGCCATGGCCTAGAAGGTGATTTCAACCGCAAAGGCACATCGGCGTTCAGTGGCCGTGTGGGCGAACGCGTGGCATCGGCTTTATGCACCGTGGTTGATGATGGCACATTGTCTGGCAGACGCGGTTCATTGAGTATTGATGACGAAGGCACACCCACCGGGCAAACGGTATTGATTGAAAATGGCATTCTTAAAGGCTATATGCAGGATAACCTCAACGCCCGGTTAATGGGCGTCAAATCGACTGGCAATGGGAGGCGCGAATCTTACGCCAGTTTGCCGATGCCGCGCATGACTAACACTTACATGCTGCCTGGTTCACATGACCCGGAAGAAATCATCAAATCGGTCAAAAAAGGCTTGTACGCCAAAAATTTTGCCGGTGGCCAGGTTGACATCACCTCCGGTAAATTTGTTTTTTCAGCTAGCGAAGCTTATCTGATCGAGGACGGCAAAATAACCCGCCCAGTTAAGGGCGCGACTTTGATAGGCAACGGGCCTGACGTGTTGACCAAGGTGTCTATGGTCGGCAATGACCTGGAACTGGACAGTGGCGTGGGGACTTGTGGAAAGGACGGGCAAAGTGTGCCGGTTGGCGTCGGCCAGCCTACCTTGAAGATTGACGGGTTGACGGTAGGCGGAACAGGGGTTTAACGCTAGCGGGCCGTGATTTTTTCAATCACCGTAGTGGGCAGAGTTTTGGCCGCCCACTACGCACTTTATGGTGGGTTTGTCCGCACTTAAAACATCACTGCTTCTTGATATAAAGGTCAGTGATTGTGCCGGTAATCATCTCGGCGGCAAACCCGAAGGTTTCAGATAAAGTCGGATGCGGATGGATGGTTAAGCTGATGTCTTCGGCATCGGATCCCATCTCCAACGCCAGCACCGCTTCGGCAATCAACTCACCGGCATTAGGGCCGACCATACCAGCGCCTAAAATTCTACCGGTTTCTTTATCACAAAGTATTTTAGTCAAGCCTTCCTTGCGTCCCATACTTAATGAACGGCCACTTGCCGCCCACGGGAACGCGGCTTTATCGTATTCTAAGCCTTGCTGTTTGGCTTGATTTTCAGTCAACCCCATCCAGGCAATTTCAGGATCAGTATAGGCGACCGATGGGATGGTCAACGCATCAAACCCAGCCTTATGCCCTGCTATCACCTCGGCGGCAACTTTTCCTTCATGGACGGCTTTGTGGGCAAGCATCGGATTGCCTACAATGTCACCTATGGCAAAAATATGACCGACATTGGTGCGTTGTTGTTTATCAACCGTGATAAAGCCTTGTTCATCGACGTTGACGCCCGCTTGTCCGGCATCAATCAGCTTACCGTTAGGCCTGCGGCCTACCGCCACCAGCACCGCATCAAAGAATTCAAATTCCGGTGCGCCTTTGCCTTCAAAGAACACCTTCAAACCTTCGTCATGTGATTCAATCGACGTGACGCGGGTATCCAGCCAGACGTTACGGTATTGTTTTTTGATGCGTCTGAACAATGGCGTAACCAAGTCTTTGTCGCAGCCAGGAATAATTTGATCCATCAATTCAACCACGCTGATTTCTGAACCATACGCATGGTAAACCGTCGCCATTTCCAAACCAATTATGCCACCGCCGACAATCAGCAATTTCTTGGGGATTTCTTTTAATGCCAAGGCATCGGTCGAATTCCATAAGCGCGGGTCGTCATGCGGGAAAATAGGGATTTGTGTAGGATGTGAACCTGCGGCAATAATGGCATGGTCGAAACGGATAGTGGTCGCCCCGCTTTCGGCTTGCACGACCAATGTCTCAGACGAGGTAAATTGGCCTGTGCCTTGTATGACTTCGACTTTGCGCTGTTTGGCAAGCCCGGCCAAACCGTCATTTAATGTCTTGGTCACGCTTTGTTTCCACGCCCTAATTTTATCCAAATCCAGCGTGGGCTTATTAAAACTAATGCCATGCTCAGCGATTTCATCAGCTTCATGGATGATAAGCGCAGTGTGCAATAAGGCTTTGGAAGGAATACAGCCAACATTCAAACAGACGCCGCCCAGCACGGCTTCGCGTTCGACCAAAACCACTTGTTTCCCTAAATCTGCTGCACGAAACGCCGCGCTATAACCGCCAGGGCCGCCGCCCAATACTAAGACTTCTGCATGTAACACTGTGTCATTCATTGCATTCTTCCTTTTTAAAGTAACAAACGGCGAATATCGCTTAAGTTTTGCTTAACAACCGCCATAAAACGCGCCACTTCGGCGCCGTCAATCACGCGGTGGTCATAAGTCAAATCTAAAGGCAACATCAAACGCGGGACAAACTCTATGCCATCCCAAACGGGCTGCGTCTTGGCACGGGTGACGCCTAAAATAGCCACTTCGGGGGCGTTGACTATCGGCGTGAAAGCCGTGCCTCCGATACCGCCCAAACTGGAGATGGTGATACAACCGCCCTGCATGTCGGCAGGCAATAGCTTCCCTTGTCTGGCTTTAGCGCTTTTTTCCGCCAATTCGACCGCCAACTGGTTAACGCTCTTGGTGTTGACATCACGCAGCACCGGCACAACCAAACCATTAGGCGTATCGACCGCGATACCAATATTAAAATATTTTTTCAGGATCAGGCTTTCGCCATCACTTGACAATGATGCGTTAAAGTTAGGGAATTGCTGCATCGCGGCAACCAAGGCTTTGATTATAAACATCAGGCCAGTGATTTTAACTTCATCCTTGCCTTTTTCTGCGTTTAACGCATTGCGGAAAGCTTCCATATCAGTGATGTCTGCCTCCTCATGGTAAGTCACCATAGGCAGGTTGAGCCAAACACGGGTCAGGTTTTGACCTGTCAACCGTTTTATTTTGCTGAGCTTCAAAGTTTCAGTATCACCAAATAGCGAAAAATCAACAGTGGGTATGCTGGGGATGCCCCCGCCACTACTGGCGACGCCTTCAGCCATTACCTTTTTGACATAATTCTTGACATCGTCTTTTAAAATACGCCCTTTGCGGCCACTACCCCCCATAACTTTAGCTATGTCAACACCGAGTCCACGGGCAAATAACCTGACGGATGGGGACGCATGGGGAGCAGAAGCCGCATCGGTCGCTTTGCCCAGTTCAGGAATGACCGCAACAGGCGGCTCATGAACAACAGGGGGCCTCACTTTTTGTTCAACCGCAGATGTTTCGGCCGGACTTGTCGCTGGTGGCTGGATTGCCTCTTTAGCCTTTTCGCCACCCTCCTCGGTTGTATTTGCCAGCACCGTCGCAATCAACGAGCCTTCGGAAACCTTATCGCCAGGCTTTATGTACACCTGCTGGACTGTGCCCGTGGCGCTGGACGGCAGCTCCATGCTGGCCTTGTCAGTTTCCAGTGTCGCCACCGTCTGTTCCAATGCAACAATATCACCGGGCTTAATCAACACTTCAACAACATCAATTTCAGCGACATTACCGACATCAGGAACTTTAATTTCACACAAACTAGTCATATTCATCTTTCCATTAGATTAGCCAAGGCGCTTTTACATCAGCCGCTATGTCATATTTAGCGATGGCAACATCGACTTTAGATAAGTCAAATTGCCCCATGTCAGCCAAACTTTTTAATGCGGCAACGGTTATATGGTGACGGTCCACTTCAAAGAACCGGCGCAGGTTTTCGCGGGTGTCGGAACGGCCAAAGCCATCCGTGCCCAATACCGTATAAGGCGCTGAAATATACGCACGGATTTGCTCGGCAAAAGCGCGGGTATAGTCAGTCGCGGCAATGACCGGCCCTACGGCATTAGCCAAACAGCTGGTGACATGCGGCTGTTTAGGAGATTCAGTAGGGTGTAGGCGGTTCCAACGCTCACAAGCCTGACCGTCTCTAGCCAATTCTGTAAAGCTCGGACAGCTCCATAAATCGGCCTCAACACCCCAATCATCACGGAGCAATTCGGCAGCCGCTTCAACTTCGCGGAAAATCGTTCCTGACCCTAATAACTGCACTCTAGGTGCTTCGCTTATCGCCAAGGATGGTGTGTATGCCGCTGACTTGTCGGGAACAAGTGCAGCGTCAGCGCCCTGCCGGAAGCAATACATACCTTTAAGTATATCCAGCTCAATGCCTTTTGGCATGGCAGGGTGGGCATAATTTTCATTCATCACGGTGATGTAATAAAAAATATCCTCCTGCTCAACGTACATGCGCCGTAAACCATCCTGAATGATCACGGCAAGCTCATAGGAATAGGTAGGGTCGTAAGACACACAGTTAGGCACTGTTGCCGCCATTAAATGGCTATGCCCATCTTCATGTTGCAACCCTTCGCCGTTAAGTGTCGTGCGACCCGCCGTACCTCCCATCAAGAAACCGCGTGTGCGCTGGTCGGCGGCAGCCCAAATCAAATCACCGACCCGTTGGAAACCAAACATTGAGTAATATATAAAGAATGGGATCATCGGCACGTTATGCGTGGAATAGGAGGTGCCTGCGGCTATCCAATCGCACAAGCCACCGGCTTCGTTGATGCCTTCCTGCAACACCTGGCCGTGTTTGTCTTCTTTGTAAAACATCAGCTGATCGGCATCTTGCGGCGTATACAACTGTCCAACTTGTGACCAGATACCCAGTTGCCTGAACATGCCTTCCATACCGAAAGTACGGGATTCGTCAGGCACTATCGGCACAATGCGTTTGCCGATATTTTTATCTTTGACGAGAATATTAAGCAACCTTACAAAAGCCATTGTCGTGGAAATTTCCCGGCCTTCGCCGCTAGCTTCCAGCAAAGCTTTAAAATCGCTTAAAACGGGGACATCCAGTGCGTATGATTTTGCGCGTCTGGCAGGTAAATGCCCGCCGAGCTCAGCACGACGTTTATGCATGTAGTCAAGTTCTTTAGAACCTTCAGGAAAGGTCAAATAAGGCAATTCATGCAACTCGTCATCGGTGACAGGCAACTCATAGCGGTCACGGAAATGGCTTAGCGAGCTTGGGCTCATTTTTTTCTGTTGATGGGTGATATTCTGGGCTTGCCCCGAAGTCCCCATCCCATAACCCTTAATGGTTTTGGCGAGAATGACCGTAGGTTGCCCCTGATGGTTGATAGCCGCATGGAATGCGGCAAACACTTTGGCAGGATCATGTCCGCCACGGTTCAATTCCCAAATATCACGGTCAGACCAGTCGGCAACCATCGCCTTTAATTCGGGGGTGTTGAAGAAATATTCGCGGACATACCCACCATCTTTAGCTTTGAAGGTCTGATAATCGCCATCGACACATTCCATCATACGGGCAGCCAGTACGCCGTTTTTGTCACGTGCCAGCAGTGCGTCCCAGCGTTGCCCCCAAACCAGCTTAATAACATTCCAGCCGGCACCACGAAATTCACTTTCCAGCTCTTGGATTATTTTGCCGTTACCCCGCACAGGGCCATCAAGACGTTGCAAATTGCAGTTAACGACAAAAATAAGGTTATCCAATTTTTCTCGCCCAGCCATGCCGATAGCACCCAATGATTCCGGCTCATCGGTCTCGCCATCACCTAAGAAACTCCATACTTTGCGGCCTGAAGTGTGTGCCAGCCCACGGTCTTGCAAATAGCGCATGAACCGCGCCTGATAAATCGCCATAATGGGGCCAAGACCCATAGAAACAGTCGGGAACTGCCAGAAATCTTGCATCAGCCAAGGATGGGGATACGATGACAGGCCGTTGCCATGCACTTCTTGACGGAAGTTATCCATTTGCTCGAAGGTAAATCGCCCCAGCAAAAAAGCCCGCGCATAATCGCCCGGAGTCAAATGTCCTTGGGTAAAAACCAAATCGCCGTCATGGCTATCAGAAGGTGCATGCCAAAAATGGTTATAGCCGACATCGTATAAAGTCGCTGCGGAAGCAAAACTGGCGATATGCCCGCCAACATTCGTGTGCTTATTGGCCCTTAACACCATCATCATGGCATTCCAGCGCACGTACGAACGGATGCGTTGCTCTATTGTGGCATCCCCTGGAAACTGGGCTTGTCTGGCAACAGGAATGGTGTTGAGGTAGGCCGTGTTGGCGCTAAAGGGTATGTCAAATCCCGCGTGCCTTGTTTCTGCGACTAATTGCTCAATCAGAAAATGTGCCCGCTCACTGCCGTCTTGCTCCAATACGGCTTGCAGCGCTTCAATCCATTCCCTGGTTTCGGCCGGGTCAATGTCTTGCTGGCTGTTGCTTTCTGAAATTAAACTATTTTTCATTGATTGGTCCTGTTGGAACGTTGTGCATGGCTTAAAAATTTAGCATGTATGCAATGATTTAGGTGTTGACTAAAAAGCCCACACTCATCATCGGCAAGCCAGCCACAGGCTGACAATGCCGCATAGTATATACAAATGAAGGGCGGCAATGCACCCGTTTTAACACCTACCTGCCAATTCTGGCCAGTGCGGCTAAGCTATTGATGGAGGGCGTTATTAGTCAGCAAACAGCGCACTAGATTTTTTACCGGAAGGGCCTTTACCTTCCCCTTCAATGCGTAACAGCGCCGTCATCTCATTAACCGGTAAAGGTTTACTGAAAAAATAACCTTGGATTATGTCACAGCCCCTGTGCGTCAAAAACATCAGCTGATGTTCTGTTTCAACGCCTTCGGCAACAATTTTTTGGCCTAATGAATGCCCCATGTTGATAATGGCGCAGGCAATCCGGGCGTTTTTTGAATACAGCGCCGTCCCTTTTATAAAGGATTGGTCAATTTTCAACACATCTATAGGGAAATTTTTCAGGTAGGATAATGATGAGTAACCCGTGCCAAAATCATCAAGCACAATGGTAAGGCCCATTTTTTTTAGCCGGTGCAATTGCAGCTCAATTTTCTTAATATCACCAATCAACATGGATTCTGTAATTTCAAGCTCCAGATGCTTGGCGTCAAGCCCTGTTGCGGCAAGCACATCTTCTACGCTTTTTAGGAAATTATTATCGGAAAACTGCCGTGCCGAAACATTGACAGAAATCTGTTGCAACGGATACCCCTCCTCCAACCAACGGGTCATTTGCACACAGGCCGTCTTTAAAATCCATGCACCAATTTCAACAATTAACCCCGTATCTTCAGCGATAGGGATAAATTGGTCGGGCGAAATCATCTTGGATTCGCCTATTGGCCCATTACGCCAGCGGATCAACACCTCTGCCCCAGACAGCTTCCTGTCGATAGCATAATATTGGGGCTGGTAATAAAGCTGCAATTCATCTCTTTCCAGCGCCTTGCGTAACTTCATTTCAAGGTCAAGCCGGTCTTGTGATGCGGCCTTATAATCTTGCTTATAGAATTGGTAATTATTACGCCCTAACCTTTTGGCTTCATACATTGACACATCTGCATGCTTCATTAAATCTTCAGCCGCCAAGCCGTCTTCAGGGTACACGGAAATGCCGATGCTGGCGCCAATAAAAACCTCACTGCGCTGGATGTAAAAAGGCTCGCTTATTTTCTGAAGTATTTTTTCAGCCATCATTGAGGCCGTATAGACAGCCTCCTCATGGGAGGGCTCATTTAAAACCAATAAGGCAAACTCATCACCGCTCAAACGGGCGACAATATCGTGTTTTCTGACCACTGAAAGCAGCCTGACCGCCACTTCTTTTAAAAGTTCGTCACCGGCATCATGGCCGAGCGAATCATTCACCGCTTTGAACCTATCAAGATCGACAAGAAAAACAACGCCATTTTTTTTACTCTTAGCGCCCGCTAAAAAACGGTTCAACCGACCAAAGAACATCACGCGGTTGACCAGTCCGGTCAGGTCATCATAATGCGCAACCTGCAAGATGCGTTTTTCTGTCTGTTTCTGGCGGCTAATATCAACCAAACTGGCGAAGTACTTGGCCTGCCGCTGGTCTTTTTTCAATGCCGTAATATCCAACTGGATCGGAAAAAAATAGCCGTCCTTATGGCGGCATATCAGCTCGCCAGACCAAAAAGATTTATCCTCGGTTTTAAACAGCTCATTATGCACTGGATTAAACTCGCCTTCAAAAAGACAGGATAACGGTTTGTTTTTTATTTGTTCGAAATTGTAGCCAGTCACCTTTGAAAAGGCATTGTTAATATTAACAATATTAAAATTAGCATCTAAAAATAGCAGGCTGAAATGACAGACATCGCTCACATCCGGCATGCCCGACTCTTTTTCCACAAGAGCCGGTGGGCCATCTTCACCCACAGCGACAAAATATCCGGTGATAATCATTTCTAACGGTCTTTTTTGGGCATCAAAAACGGGCGTCCTTGTTATTACTAAAATTTGATTTTTTTTATCTCCGTGGGCTATTCTTTTCGTTTCTTTGTCCTGCTTTTTTAAATGCCAAACACTCTTGTCGGTTATAGCGCTTAACTCCAACGCAGCCGCATCACTTTGCGGATATTGGGCAAGCTCAAAATCAGTTTTACCTTTATAATCAATATGTTGCAAATTAAATATTTCCATATAGGCAGGACTCGCACGCAACCAACGCCCTTCGGCGTCTTTTAGGCATAAAAAATTGAGCATGTGTTCAAGCAAGGACTTATCGCCCCCCCCAACAAAATCGACAGGCAATTCAGCGGGGGCGGCTACGGCTTCAGCCAACAGGGCCATGGCTTCCTTTTGCTTGATGGCTTCCTGCTGGCGATAAACAAAGAGCGCCAAAATAACTGCGGACAAGCCATTGAGCGCCAATAAAACGTCAACGGGAATGTAGGGTGTGAAAAAGCGGGCGGCAGTCATATAAAAAAAATTGATAGCTGCTAGAAAAACCAAAAAAATCGATATCATATATTTCATAACGAGTAATCCATGCCAAATACAAACCAAATGCAGCGCCGGTTGTGCGGCAAACTTAGAATGTGTTCTGAAAGCGGCGCGTAGGGTTCGGGGCAAGGCGCACGAAGTGCAGAAACTGTGGTGTGCTGGCGCACATGAAGATTTGCGCCGCCGCACCCTATGCTACACGCCCTTAACCACACCTTCCAGCCGCCACTTAATGCAAGCAAATTATAAAGCCTATCCGAACATTAATAGACAACCTCTTATTATTAAACTGTTCACGCAAAAAACCGTTTTAGGTATGTGCCCGTATGTGATGCGCCCAATTCAGAAACCTGTTTCGGCGTCCCCTCGGCCACTAACATGCCACCGCCCTCCCCGCCTTCAGGGCCCATGTCAATAAGCCAGTCGGCGGTTTTGATCACATCCAAATTGTGTTCTATGACAATTACCGTATTGCCATGGTCACGCAAGGTGTGCAATACCGTCAGCAATTGTTTGATGTCATGGAAATGCAAACCGGTAGTCGGCTCGTCAAGAATATACAGCGTGTTGCCGGTATCTCGTTTGGAAAGCTCTTTAGCAAGCTTGACCCGTTGTGCTTCGCCGCCTGACAACGTCGTCGCATTCTGCCCTAAGGTGATGTAACTTAAGCCAACTTCTATCAAAGTGTGTAATTTTTTTGCCAAGCTCGGCACGGCGCTAAAAAACTCCGCCGCGTCTTCAACAGTCATCGCCAGTATTTGGTCAATGGTTTTTCCTTTGTAGCGGATTTCCAACGTTTCGCGGTTATAACGCTTGCCGTTGCATTGTTCGCAATGCACAAAAATATCGGGCAAAAAGTGCATTTCCACTTTAATCACCCCGTCTCCGGCGCAGGCTTCACAACGCCCGCCTTTGACGTTAAAGCTGAAACGGCCGGGCGTATAACCGCGTGACCGCGCTTCGGGGGTCGCGGCAAAAAGCTCGCGGATCGGGGTAAACAATCCGGTGTATGTCGCAGGATTGGAACGCGGGGTGCGCCCTATTGGGCTTTGGTCTATGTCCACCACCTTATCAAAATGCGCCAACCCCTCGATGCTATCGCAAGGCGCCGGAACCAATGAAGCGCGATTGATTAGCCGTGCCGCATGGCAATATAACGTGTCGTTGACCAATGTGGATTTGCCGGAACCGGACACGCCGGTGACGCAAGTGAACAAACCCACCGGAAAGGCAATGTCAACATTCTTCAAATTATTGCCATGCGCGTTACGGATGATGATTTGTCGGCTTTTATCAACCGGCCTTACCGATTCTGGGACTGCGATGCCAATTTTGCCCGACAAATATTGTCCGGTCAGCGAATCTTCATTGGCGACAATATCAGCCAGTGTGCCTTGCGCGACAACCCGCCCGCCGTGTACGCCGGCCCCTGGCCCAATGTCAACGATATGGTCGGCGGCGCGTATCGCATCTTCGTCATGCTCGACAACAATCACCGTGTTGCCCAGATCACGCAACCGGAAGAGCGTGCTCAGCAAGCGTTGGTTATCGCGTTGGTGCAGGCCTATCGACGGCTCATCCAACACATACATGACCCCCACCAAACCCGCGCCGATTTGGCTGGCAAGGCGTATGCGCTGGGCTTCACCGCCCGACAGGGTGTCGGCGCTACGGTCTAACGTCAGGTAATCCAAGCCGACATTAACCAAAAACTCTAGCCGCTCCTGGATTTCCTTCACTATTTTTACCGCAATTTCGCCGCGCTTGCCGGTCAAGCTAAGCCCTGAAAAAAACGCCAACGTTTTGCGGATAGGCAAGCGGGTCAACTGATGGATCGGCACGTCAGCAACAAAGACATTCCTTGCCGCCGTGTTCAACCGTGCCCCGTCACAAACAGCACAGACTTTTTGGGACAGGTATTTCGACAGTTCGTCACGCACCAGCGCAGAATCCGTCTCATGGTAACGCCTTTCCATGTTGGCAATAATCCCCTCAAAAGGATGCCGCTGGGTTTTGGCCGCCCCCGCACCATTCGCGTATTTGAAGGCAATGGTTTCCTCACCACTACCATACAATACCACCGCCTGAATTGCTTTGGGCAGCTCTGAAAACGGCGCTTCCGGATCAAAGCCATAATGCGCCGCCAAAGAACAGATGATTTGGTAATAGTAGCCGTTGCGCCTGTCCCAACCGCGCACCGCGCCGCCCGCCAGACTGATGTCGGGGTTATGGATAATCAAGGCCGGATCAAAATGCTGCCGCACACCCAAACCATCACAACTGCTGCACGCGCCTTTAGGGTTGTTGAACGAAAAGATGCGCGGCTCCAATTCAGGCAAACTATAACCGCAATGGGGGCACGCGTAATGTTCGGAAAACAATAGCTCGGCGCCATCTTCTTCAAGGCTTGCCGCAATGGCAATGCCGTCAGCAATACGCAATGCCGTCTCAAAGGATTCCGCTAAGCGCAAAGCAATGTCATCACGGATTTTAAACCGGTCGACAACCACCTCAATAGTATGTTTCTTTTTGACATCCAGCGTCGGCGACTCGTCCAGATCATAAACAACCCCGTCTATGCGCGCCCTAATAAAACCCTGCGCCTTTAAATCATCAAGCAATTGCAAATATTCGCCCTTGCGCTGGTTAACAACGGGCGCAAGCAGCATCCAGCGCTGGTCTTGCGGCCGCTCAAGCACCTGGTCAACCATTTGGCTGACCGTTTGCGCCTCTAAAGAAACCTGATGCTCAGGGCATCGCGGCGAACCGGCACGGGCATACAACAAGCGCAGATAATCATAGATTTCGGTGATTGTGCCGACTGTCGAGCGGGGATTGTGCGAGGTGGACTTTTGCTCAATGGAAATGGCAGGCGACAAGCCTTCGATATGGTCAACATCCGGTTTTTCCATCATCGACAAAAACTGCCGTGCGTAGGCAGAGAGCGATTCGACATAACGCCGCTGGCCTTCGGCATAAATGGTGTCAAAGGCCAACGACGACTTACCGGAACCGGAAAGCCCGGTGATGATAATTAGCTTATCCCTGGGCAAATCAAGATCAATATTTTTTAGGTTATGCGTTCTGGCACCGCGTAGGCTAATCGTATCCATCAAAAAATCCGCTTAAGAAAACGGTCTCATAATACGTTTAAAAAGGGATGCCGTGCAAATGCGCGAGTGCGGCACACAAAGATTGTTATAATGCCGCGACTTAACGCACCGGAAAGACGGCAAGCAAACTTGACCTAAGTAATTCTGTAGATAAATTTAAAACTCAAGGTAAAGTAATTAATCGCCGCCCCGACCTCCGGACGGGTCATGACGGCACACACACTAATAAATAAAATAAAGGGTTCAGACGATGGAGGATTTATTAAGTTTCGCACTTAATTTTAATGGTTTTACCGCCTATTTTTTAATATTTTCAATTTTGTTGGCATGTGGGCTGGGCTTGCCAATTCCTGAAGACATCACTTTATTTGTCGCCGGCATGCTTGCCTATTACGGCATTGTTAATGTGTGGCTGGTCATTATTGTCTGTCTGGCCGGGGTCTTGATTGGCGACAGCAGCATTTTTTTCTTGGGGGCAAAATATGGCGGCGAGCTTGCCAAACATCCTTATTTAAGCCGGTTTTTACCACCGGAACGGATTGAGGCCGTTAAGGTAAAGCTGCATAAAAACGGCGATAAACTCATATTTACAGCGCGTTTTATGCCGCTGCTACGGGCGCCCACTTATTTTGCCGCCGGCACCTTACATTTGCCTTTCCGGGAATTTTTATATTACGACGGCCTAGCGGCCTTAATCAGCGTGCCGACAATAGTCGGGGCTGTCTATTATTTTGGCGACTTGGCGGATCAGGTGATCCAAACCATTAAAGATGTCGAGCATGGGGTCATTTTAATCGTGCTTGCCGTCATTGCCATCATAGCGGCGGAATGGTATCTGACGCATCGCAAGCAGAGTTGAGGCTTAAGCTCATCAATTTTCCTTAATTGGCCAAATTTGGAGTAAAAAACATGTTTTTTTACTCCACGGCCCTCAGCAGGCCGTCCTTCGTCCCTAAGGGTTTGGCTAAAAATAACTTCCCAAAAGAAGATTCCCAACCGGCCAAGTCTTAAACCGGAAAAGTATTGGTTAGTGTTAAATATTCAGATGCTTAAGTGACAGTGGAATCAAAAAAAACCTGTTTTTTTTGATTCCAAAATAGCATCACCCTTTTTACCACCACCAAGTAATATTGACCACATTCTAAACCAACATAAAGTCCTGTAATGTCTTAATCTCGTCCCTGAGTTTTGCCGCCTGCTCAAATTCCAAATTTTTGGCATGTTGATACATGCTTTCTTCCAACTGTTTCAGGGCCTTGCTCAATTGTTTGGGCGTCATCGCTTTGTAATCGGCAGCGGCCTCGGCCACCTTGCCCAAGGTTTTACCGGACACGCCCGAACCGGGCACCGCAAGCTGCAAAATATCCGTCACCGATTTGTAAACTGTGGTCGGTTGGATATGATGCTCGCAATTAAAATGATGTTGTTTTTCGCGGCGACGTTCGGTTTCCTCTATCGCCTGCTGCATCGACCGGGTGATTTTGTCCCCATACAAAATAGCCTTGCCGTGGGCGTTACGGGCGGCACGGCCTATGGTTTGCACCAACGACACCACCGAACGTAAAAAACCTTCCTTATCGGCGTCTAAAATCGCCACCAACGACACTTCAGGAATGTCCAGCCCCTCACGTAACAGGTTAATGCCCACCAGCACGTCAAATTGCCCCAGCCGCAAATCGCGGATAATCTCCACCCGTTCCACCGTGTCAATATCCGAATGCAGATAACGGACCTTAACGCCATGTTCCGACAGATATTCCGTCAAATCCTCAGACATACGCTTGGTCAACGTGGTCACCAACACCCGCTCTTTAACGCCTACCCGCAGATTTATTTCCGACAGCAAATCATCCACTTGAGTGCTGGCGGGGCGCACTTCCACAAGCGGGTCAAGCAAGCCGGTCGGCCTAACCACCTGCTCGACAAACACGCTGGAATGTTCTTTTTCGTAACCCCCAGGGGTTGCCGACACATAAATGCGTTGCCGGGCTTTTAGCTCAAATTCGGCAAAAGTCAGTGGCCGGTTATCCAACGCAGATGGCAAACGGAAGCCGTATTCCACCAAAGTTTCTTTACGCGAACGGTCGCCCTTGTACATGGCCCCGATTTGCGGCACCGTCACATGGCTTTCATCAATAATCACCAACGCGTCGTCAGGCAAATAATCAAACATCGTCGGGGGCGGCTCCCCTGCAACGCCACCTGACAAATACCGCGAGTAATTTTCTATCCCAGAACAATAGCCGATTTCCAAAATCATCTCGATATCGAACAAAGTCCGCTGCTCAAGCCGCTGCGCCTCAACCAGCTTGTTTAATGCATAAAATTGTTCCAGCCGCTCCTTCAATTCAATTTTAATGGCCTCGACCGCCGATAACAGCTGCTCGCGCGGCGTGACATAATGGTTTTTCGGATATACCGTATAACGGGCGATGCGGTGCAAAATTTCGCCGGTCAATGGATCAAACAACGACAAGCGCTCCACTTCGTTGTCGAATAATTCCACCCGCAACGCCTCGCTATCGGATTCCGCCGGAAAAATATCAATCACTTCACCGCGTACGCGGTAAGTCGCCCGCCGCAGCTCCACATCATTACGGATATATTGCATCTCCGCCAAACGGCGCAAAATGTCCCGCTGCCCGATCAAGTCGCCTTTGACCAGATGCAACACCATCTCAAAATACGATTCCGGCTCACCCAAGCCGTAAATTGCCGAGACTGTCGCCACAACAATGGTGTCAGGGCGTTCAATCAAAGCCTTGGTTGCCGACAAACGCATCTGTTCAATATGCTCATTCAGCGACGCATCCTTGTCGATAAACGTGTCCGAAGCTGGCACATAGGCTTCCGGCTGATAATAATCATAATAAGAGACAAAATACTCGACGCTGTTTTCCGGAAAAAACTCCTTCATCTCCCCATATAGCTGCGCCGCCAGCGTCTTGTTAGGAGCCATGATCATGGCCGGACGCTGCACCTGTTCAATCACATTAGCAATGGTGAAAGTTTTCCCGGAACCGGTCACCCCCAGCAAAGTCTGATGCACCTCACCATCATTCAATCCTTCCACCAATTGCCGTATAGCGGTAGGCTGATCGCCTGCGGGCTGATATTTGCTGTGGATTTTAAAAGGTTTTTGTAGTGTCATTTTGTAAAATCCAATGGGTCAGGCCTTCATCGCTTTTGTTCGCTAAACAACACGCCCCTAGTTCTCAGACCGGGAGATAAAAATAGCGGGTCGGGCCTGAAGCCTAACTATTATGTAAACTGGCGGCATGATAACAGAAACCGCCACCCGCATCCTGGAACACAAAGCACACCAGCCCGTTGGCCAATATCGTCGATACCCATATCCGCCAATTAAGACGTAAAATTGATGGTAATCATGCGCTTAAGCTTCTGGTAGTGGTAAACATTCAAATGCTTAAGTGACAGCGGAGTCAAAAAAACATGTTTTTTGATTCCAAAATATCATGACCCTTTTTACCACCACTAAGCTTCTTAAAGGTGTGCGAGGAGCTATGACCTGGATGAGTTTTAGGTCAGCGACATAGTCTCTCCCCCACTTTCCTCTGTAGAGACTAGCCGATACCCTTCCAAGTTCGGGCGCAAACGGAAACCGGCGCTTCCGGCATACCCCCGCCTAACACCGATATTGTTTCTTCAACTTAACATTACCTTTTATAATAGTCAGGATTTTACCTAACAACAGGGCATCCCACATCATGAACCAATTTAACAACGCCCTATCCAAACTTCAAGACAGCGGACATCAACAGCTGATTTGCGGCGGCTTAAAAGGCATAGAAAAAGAAAGCTTGCGTATCAATAAAGCAGGCCTGATTGCCCAGACCGACCACCCTTACGGTTTGGGTTCGGCATTGACGCATCCTTTTATCACCACTGATTATTCCGAAGCCTTAATTGAGCTGATCACGCCACCGTTTGCCGATATTGCCGACACGCTGGACTATTTGCAAAACATCCATTTATTCGTTTATCAACACCTCAATGATGAAATGCTGCTGGGCACCAGTATGCCCTGCGGTATCAGCGGCGATGAAAGCATACGCATTGCCGAATACGGCACTTCCAACATTGGCCGCATGAAACACGTCTACCGCCATGGCTTATGGCATCGCTATGGCCGGACAATGCAGGCAATCGCCGGTATCCATTTCAATTACTCAGTGCCCGAAGGGTTGTGGCCGGTGCTGCACAGCCTGACAAATAGCCCCTTGTCACTGGAAGAATTCACCTCGTCCAGCTATTTTGGTTTAGTCAGGAATTTCCAGCGCATCGGTTGGCTAATTTTATATTTGTTCGGCACATCGCCTGCAATCTGCAAGAGTTTTTTTAACAGCCGCCCCGAATTGCGGGCGCAATTTGAAGAATTTGACGGGCACACGCTGTACCATCCTTACGCAACCTCATTGCGGATGAGCGACATCGGCTATAAAAGCAAAAATCAGGCAAGCCTGAACATTGATTACAATTCTTTGGAGGGCTATGTCAACAGCCTCTGCAAAGCGGTCACCACGCCCTACCCTGAGTATGAAAAAATCGGTGTGGTGGTCAACGGGCAATACCAACAGCTTAATGCCAACATCCTACAAATTGAAAACGAGTTTTACAGCACTATCCGCCCAAAACAAATCACCGAGTCTTGCGAGAAACCCACCCGCGCCCTAAAACTCAGGGGTGTCCGCTACATAGAAATGCGTTCGCTGGATCTGGATTTATTCAACCCGCTCGGTATTGACCTGGACAAAGCCCGCTTTATTGAAGCCCTCCTGCTGACGTGCCTGCTCAACGATAGCCCGGAAATTTCTGGGCACGACCATCAGATCAACAACGCGAACCAGTTGACAGTTGCCCATGCCGGACGAAAACCACAGCTGGAGCTACAAAAAAACACGCAAACAATCCGCTTGCAAGAATGGGCCAATGACATCCTTGCCTCAATGTCGCCAGTTTGTGCAGTGCTCGATCAGGATGACGGCAACAAACCCTACAGCATGGCTCTGCAAAAACAGCAAGCACTGGTCGATAATCCCGACCTGACAGCATCAGCGCGGATGCTGGCGAGTATGCGCGAGCTATCACAACCTTTTGCCAGCTTTGCCTTGAACAAATCCGCAGAACATGCCCGTTATTTTAACAACCATAAACTGGACGACACCCAAACCTTGCAGTTTAGTGAAATGGCGCAGCAATCCCACAACAAACAACGTGAAATCGAAAGCCAACCGCAACGGCCTTTTGACGAATTTTTGAACCGTTACTTTTCACAAACTTGCACTTAACATCATGACTACCATTGATATTGACGCCTTACAAAGCGAACTGAGCCACAAAAGCCCCCGTATCATCCTTAAAAAAGCGCTGGCATTATTCGACAACATCGCCATTTCTTTTAGTGGCGCCGAGGATGTGGTGCTGATTGATATGGCCTTGGCCATTAAGAAAAATATCACGGTCTTTTGCCTGGACACGGGACGCCTGCACCCTGAAACTTACCGTTATATCGAAAAAGTAAGGGAACATTACCAACTGGACATTGAATTGTTGACGCCAGACCGCAACGTATTGGATGAGTTTGTCAAGCGCAAAGGCCTGTTCAGCTTTTACGAAGACGGCCACCATGAATGCTGCGGCATCCGCAAAGTTGAGCCATTATCACGCAAACTGGCGCACCTGGATGCTTGGATAACCGGCCAACGTAAAGACCAAAGCGTGGACACGCGGCAGCATATCCCTGAAGTGCAGTTGGACGGCACTTTTTCAACAGCCGGACATACCCTGATTAAATTTAACCCTTTGCTCAATTGGAGCTCGGCGCAAGTCTGGGATTATATTGAGGCCTATCATGTGCCTTATAACGAATTGCATAACAAAGGCTACACCAGTATCGGCTGCGAGCCCTGCACACGGCCTATACGCCCTAACGAGCACGAACGGGCCGGACGCTGGTGGTGGGAAGCGGAGACTAAAAAAGAATGCGGTTTGCACGCCAGTAATTTAACAAAGTAACATCAAAACCCTGTGCGTGATGCCCAGCATAGGAACGGGCATGAAATAATTTTGGCGATTTAACGACTGCGCGTCCTTTGAGGACGGGCAGTCGGAATCTTACCCATTGTAAAAAACGTATTTTACTAAATTGTTTTGCACAACATTGCTTATCTTGATTTTTGACCAATACAGTCGCTCTAACTAACTGAATATTACAAAATGCGAGCTTCCAGAAACCCCACCATCGACATCCTGCGCGGCATTGCCATTTTCACCATGGTGGCCGCCAATCTCAGCGCCCCATTGCTCAGGCTTGATGATAAGATTCTGCTGTTTCGGCTCTACGGCACCTTTGCCGCGCCGTTGTTTGTTATCTTGGCGGGCATGATGGTCGTCGTCACCAGCACCAAACATGCCAATGCCTGGCATTATGTCAACCGTGGCTTATTGATTGTCGCTTGCGGGTGTTTGCTGGATATTGTGGTATGGCAAATTTACCCGTTATTAGGCTACGACATACTGTACTTGACAGGCATCTGTATCCCTGCGGTTTATCTGGTAACAAAATATTGCGGCCTACCCGCCCGAATTATCATCGTTGCTTTATTAATCGCCGCAACCCCGTTTTTACAAACCCTGTTCAGTTACCGCACCGAATTGACCAGCGTGGATATTGCGGCGTTACCGTTCGACGCTTATCTGGCGCTGTTGTTTTCTAAAGCAACCCTGCAACGTTTTCTGCTTGATGGCTGGTTTCCAATCATGCCTTGGTTAAGTTTTGCCTTAATCGGCAGCATCTTAGGCTCGCTTTACCTGCAAGGGTGTTCATTTGCCAGCCAACGGTTCTTAGCCATCAGTGCCGCCCTGTTAACCATCGGCATTGCCTTGTGGCTAGCACAAAACCCTAACTTAGTGATGCGCGAAGGCTATTCGGAATTATTCTACCCGCCAACGACAGGCTATTTGCTCACCGCAACCGGGCTTGTTTTGCTCGGTTTTTATGGGGTTGAAACCACCAACCAACTCGCTGTCCATAACGTTTTTTTAAAACTGGGGCATGCCAGTTTATTCATGTATTTGTTCCATCAAATCGTCCTGGTGTTTATCTTAACCCCTATTGAAAACCTAAATAATCAACCACTGCCCACCTTTATCCTGACCTATCTCATTGTCATCGCGGTTATGGTCGCCGCCGGTTATGGGCTAGACGGCATCAAACAAAAATATAAACGCCTGCCATTCCTTGTCCGGTTTGTTATTGGCAGTTAGGGGTTAAACGGCGTTAACGCTAAGAACCTTGCTTAAAACGGTGTATTAGCCGCCGGTCTTTTTTATTAGGTTTATGCTCTTGTCCGCTAAAAGGAAACAATTCCTTTTGTTCGCGCTGTTGCGCCATTAGCTGTCGGCGTTTTTCCAGGCTCTCGGCAGATTCTTCATAGAGTAAAACGGCGTCTTTCGCAGAACGCCGCTGGCCACTCAACGCAACAATAGTGATTTCCCAACGATAATGGTCTTTGCTGATGGCCAGCACCGTCCCAGGCCTGATTTCTTTAGCGGGCTTGGTGCGTTGGTTATTGACATGGACTTTACCACCTGAGACCGCATCGGCGGCAAGCTTGCGCGTCTTAAAAAAACGCGCTGCCCATAGCCATTTATCAAGACGGATACTTTCTTGTTCGGACGGCACGGAAATGGGTTTATTTCTTCAGGCCTTTGGGCAAAGAAAACACCACTTTTTCTTCTATGCCTTGGATTTCCACAGTAGATTGCCCCCCCCACGCTTTCAACTGATTGATGACTTCTTGCACCAAAACTTCCGGAGCCGACGCGCCTGCGGTCACACCAACCACACTGACGTTTTCAAACCAATGCTGCTGCATGTCTTTTGCGGTGTCAATCAAATACGCAGGCTTGCCCAGTTGCTCGGCAATTTCGCGCAAGCGGTTGGAGTTAGAGCTGTTGGGGGAGCCGACAACTAGGATGAGGTCAGATTTTTTTGCCAGTTCATTAACGGCATCCTGGCGATTTTGCGTGGCGTAACAAATATCGTCTTTTTTCTGTTCCTGGATGGCGGTGAACCGTTCCTTCAGCGCGTCAACCATGATTTTAGTGTCAGTCATGGATAACGTGGTTTGGGTCACATAAGCCAAGTTTTCTGGGTTGTTCACTTTAAGTTTTTCAACATCGGCTGGCGTTTCGACCAGATAAATGCCGCCATTTTCGGTGCATTTTTCATATTGACCCATTGTGCCTTCCACTTCCGGATGCCCGGCATGACCGATAAGGATAACTTCGCGGTCTAGTTTGGCATGTTTGGCAACCTGTAAATGCACCTTGGTGACGAGCGGACAAGTTGCGTCAAAAACGGTCAAATCACGTTCTTTAGCTTCTTTTTGCACTTGTTTGGATACGCCGTGGGCGCTGAAAATAAGGTAAGAGCCAACCGGAACATCAGTTAAATCTTCAATGAAAACGGCGCCTTTAGCTTTAAGCCCGTCAACTACGGTGCGGTTATGGACCACTTCATGACGGACATAAATGGGTGCGCCGAACGTTTCTATGGCCTGGTCGACAATTTCAATGGCACGGTCTACGCCGGCACAAAATCCACGGGGATTAGCGAGTACGATTTGCATATCTTGACTTCTTTACTAGGTTAATGTGAATTTATTTTAACTCAATCGTGTGGCTGATACGATAATTCCATCGGCATCGGCATATAAAAAATAATCTTTTTTAAAATTGACGCCCGCAAACGTGACTAATTGATCGCGGTCGCCGAGACCTTTCTGGTGGCTTTTTAACGGTTGCGTATGCAATGCCCGAATACCTAGCGGCAGTTGGTCAATTAACGCAGAATCGCGGACACAGCCATAAATGACCAACCCTTGCCAGCCATTATCGAGCGCTAAGGTGGCAAGTTCATTATCGACCAGCGCACAACGGTGCGAGCCTCCGCCGTCAATGACCAAAACCCGGCCAGCGACTTTTTCTGCCAGCGTGTTGCTAATAAGCACATCATCTTCAAACACTTTTAAGGTCGTGACCTGTCCTGAAAAAACCTGAGTGGCGCCATAAAATTTAAACAGCGGTTCGGCAACCTGAAAGTGATTTTCGCTTGAATGTGCGTCGCAAAGACGGGCGGTGGTGAACGTTGTCATGCAAAAATCTCCAGGGTTGTAGGCCAATAGGCCAATCATAGTCCGACAGGCCCGCCACGAACGGTACGGGCATGAATAATTTTAGTGACATAACGACTGCCAGTCCTTGAAGGACTGGCAGTCGTAGGATCTTGCCCATTGTAAAAAAACGTACTTGACTACGTTGTTTTGCGCACGTTCCTATTGAGATTGTAGATTGGCTAAGTACACACTCAAAAGCTTTAGGGCTACGACTGCCCGTCCTCAAAGGACGCGCAGTCGTTTTGTACCGAAAAACTTATTCAAAATTACTTATCTATTGGATTGTCAGCTAATGGAGCAATTCCCAAACCGGCGTGACTGTGCTGGGCAACGGCGCCAAACGGCCCAGCTCCACCCATGGGTTAGCCGGACCATGGAAGTCAGAACCTGTGGATCCGGCTAGCTGAAAACGTAAGGCATAATTTGCCGCCGTTCTTATTTCGTCGGGGTTAGTGCGCCCGGTGATGACCTCAATGCCTTGACCACCGGCCTCTTTAAATGCGGTCAGCAAACGCCGCATCCAGTTGGCGGTCAGTTGGTAACGCAACGGGTGCGCCAATACCGCAACGCCCCCCGAACCAACAATCCAGCTTACCGCTAAGGCCAGATCAGCCCAGACCGTGGCAACATAAGCTGGCTTACCTTTACCCAAATAACGGTCAAATGCTTCCTGTTGGGTGTTGACATGATTCTGCGAAACCAAAAAATCAGCGAAATGGGTGCGGGTGATCATACCGTCGCCCGCTGCTTGTTTGACAGCATCGAAGGCACCGACAATAGATTTTTTTGCTAGCTTATCGGCAATTTTTTCAGCCCGCTCTAGGCGCACACTTTGCAGATTGCGCGTTGCCGCAAGCAAAGGCGGGTAAGCAGGATCAATTCCTAGGCCAACGATATGGAAACATTTGTTTTGCCAGTCGGTTGACAATTCAATGCCTGTTATTAGCCTAATGCCTATTGTTGCCGCACAGCGCTGGGCCTCAACGAGGCCGTCAGTGGTGTCGTGGTCTGTTAAGGCCAATGCGGTCACGCCCTGTTGGTGCGCACGTTGAACCACGGCAGTTGGCGACAATGTCCCGTCAGAAGCGGTGGAATGGCAGTGTAAATCGTATACGTCAATCATGGTTATTGGTATTCGCCATACAGTTTTGCATAAAGCCCGTTCTGGTTGATTAAGGTTTCATGCCGCCCCTGTTCACAGATTTTGCCTTGTTCAAAAACATAAACATGATCCGCTTGTTTAACGGCACTTAAGCGATGGGCGATAATGATAGTTGTCCGGTCTTTTAAAAACACGCTAAGCGCCTGGTGCAGTTTATACTCAGTTTCGCTATCGAGGGCCGAGGTGGCCTCATCCAAGATCACCACTTTAGGGTCCGCAACCACCATCCGGGCAATCGCCATGCGTTGCCGCTGACCGCCGGACAACCGCATCCCCTGCCTGCCAACGATAGTGTCAAGTCCGTTTGCCAAATCCTGCACCGCGTCTGTCAATTGGGCTATCGCCAGCGCGTCCCATAATGTTTGGTCGGCAGCGGGCTTGCCCAGCGTGAGATTGGCCCGAATCGTGTCATTAAACAGCACGGGGTGTTGCAGCACGGTCACGACATGCTCCCTGACCACATCCAGCCCAATCTGCTCAATCGCCACGCCATCAAAATAAATATGCCCGGCGGCAGTCGGATAAAGCCCTATCAACGTTTGTATCAGGGTTGACTTGCCACCGCCGCTGGCACCAACCAGAGCCACTTTATCACCTGCTTTGATGTGCAAATTGATGCCATCGAGAATTTGTTCTTCACCATAGCTAAAATGCAAATCTTTGACACGTATGCCGACGGTTTTTTTATCCACAAAAGGATTTTGCAGATGTGGGTATTGGGGTTCTTGTTTTAACGCATTCAACCGGTTGATACGCGCCAACGCCGCTTTGGCGGCATAAAACGCATATTGGATATTAAGGATTTCCTGTACCGGCGCCATCATAAACCAAAGATAGCCGAACACCGCCAGCATCTGCCCGATGCTCAAATCAGAATAAAACACCATCAGCATCGCACAGGCACGGAACACATCAAAACCGAACAAAAATACCAGAAAGCTTAGCCGGCTTGCCGCATCACTTTTCCAGGCAAACGCAATGGAGTGGGTTTTGACGGCGTGGGCAGAATCTATTAGGCGTTGGCAATAATGCTGTTCGCGGTTGCTGGCACGGATCTGATGTATTGCTTCGAGCGTTTCGGTCAAGGCTTGCTGGAACACTTCGTAGGCCGAGTTTTCTTTGGCTTTTAAATCTTTGACCCGTGACCCGACCACGCGGGTAAAATAGATGACGACGGGATTGAGCAATAAAATAAACAAACCCAGCTGCCAGTGCATCCATAGCAAAATAACTGCCGTACCAATCACAGTAAGGCCTGCCACCAGTAACTTGCTGATGGTGTTGCCAATAAAATTGTCAATCGTGTCAAGATCGGTGACCAGATGCGTCACCACTGTTCCGGTGCCCAAGCTCTCGTATTCAGACATGGAAATGTTTTGCAAATGCCCAAGGAGATTTTTACGGAGCCGGAAAACAATATCTTTGGCAATATAAGAAAACTGCCGCAACTGGATAATATTAAAAATAATGGCGATGAGCCTTAGCAGCAAGCTGGCAACCAGCACGACCGAAATATAAAGTGCAGGATGCCGCCATTCAACAGGCACCACCAGATTGATCGCGGTGGTGACAGTTCCGGGGTTGTTAAGCAGCACCTCATCAACCAGCAACGGCATTAACAATGGCACCGGCACGCTGGCTACAGTCGCTAAAATGGCAAGCAAATGTGAATAAACCAGCTGTTTTTTGTGTTCCAGGGCTATTTTGTAAAGGCTGTTCCAGTTGTAAATAGAAATGGCTTGTTTTGCTTGCACGGGAATAGGTGGGGATGGGTGTCTCTTAAGCGGTTTATTGTAGCACCTCAGACTGATATAGTTGCCTAGAAAAGTTTTATCTTTTAGCGGCAATTGCTGATGCAAGAGCTATCGCAGAATTTTAGGCGCCCCTGAAAAATTCAAATTATCATCACTGTATAAATTAGCTTAGGTTTCAATTACCCCCATGAATTTTGCCCCTAACAAATCAATACTCACCTTATTATTATCCGCTATTGGATTAATTGCTTTACCGCATGTTTACAACATCCCAATCAGTATTTTTAGTTTTTTTTACCTGCTACTAAGCTGGCGTTTTATTGGTGTATGGAAGCCGGGCTGGTTGCCTAACAAATTGCTGGTGTTCCTGCTGATGCTGCTGGGCATTGGCTTGTTATATAGCCAGCACCAAGGCCTATTCGGTCGAGATGCCGGAACCCGTTTGTTTTTGATAGCGTTAGGGCTTAAGTTAATGGAGATTAAAGGCGAACGGGACTTGTATCTAGTCACTTACCTGGCTTTTATTGTTGCCGCCTCGCAGTTCTTATACGAACAAAGCTTGCTGATGGGCGGTTATAGCCTACTGGTTTGCTGCCTGCTGTTAGCGACACTGGTTGGCATTAACAGTCGGCAACCACGTCCTTTTGCAGCCATGAAAACAGCGGGGGTACTAATCCTCCAAGCGCTGCCAATCGCCATTGCCTTATTTATTTTATTCCCCCGTATCGAGGCGCCACGATGGATGTTGTTCGAGGACAAAACGCAAGCCCGCTCAGGTTTAAGTGACAGCATGGAACCTGGCTCCATCAGTGAGCTAAGCATGTCTGATGAGCTGGCTTTTCGTGTGCAATTTGCGGGCAAACTGCCCTCCCCCGCACAACGTTACTGGCGCGGGCCCGTATTGACCCATACTGACGGGAAGCTTTGGACCCAAACTGAAACCAGGACGTTCCAACCTTTTATGGACAAACCTAAGTTTAGCGGCACACCTTATCAATACACATTATTGATGGAGCCACAAAATAAAAACTGGGTGTTTGCGCTGGATATGCCAGCCGTTTTTTCCGCACCATTAAACCAAAACAGCAATTACCAGCTCGTTTCTTCGGCCAACCCAAATAAGCGTGCGGAATACAAAATAACCTCTTATCCTAGCTACAACACCGGATTTATTACCCGTACCGAATATAAAGAGACAACCCAGTTACCAGCCCCACCCTCGGCAAAAATCAAGCAACTGGTCATGCAACTGCATGGTTTTGACAACTCCCCGCAACAATTTATTAGCCAGCTTTTAAATCATTTTCGGCGAGAAGACTTTCATTACACGCTGACCCCGCCGAGGATGGAGGATAATCCGATTGAGACTTTTTTGTTTGAAACTCGTTATGGTTTTTGCAGCCATTACGCCACCGCTTTTGTGTATTTGATGCGTGTCGCCCATATTCCGGCACGGATAGTCACAGGATACCAAGGCGGCGATTACAACAAAGTCGGCAATTTCCTGGAAATTAGACAATACACGGCCCATGCGTGGGCGGAGGTGTGGCTGGAAAATAAAGGTTGGGTTCGGGTTGACCCAACGGCGGCAATTGCCGCAGAAAGAATTGAGCGGGGTGTCAATGTGGCGGAATTGATGCCAGGCGGCCTTATCAGTTTTGCGTCCACTGACGAAAATGCGCAAGCCGCTTTCAGTTGGCTAAAACAAGCCGGGCAACTTTGGCGTAATGTTGACTATAACTGGCAGCGTTGGGTTATCAATTACGATAACAAAAACCAGGCAAAATTTTTGTCATCGCTAGGCATTGCTGACATGAAAACCATGGTTTATTGGATGATTGGGGCTATTTCGCTGATAACCGCTGTGCTCAGTACGCTTCTGTTACGTCAAAAAGCAAAAACCAATGACCAGGTTTTGCGGGTTTACCAGCGATTTTGTAAAAAACTTGCAAAACAAGGATTATCGAAAGGGCTGTCTGAAGGTGCGAACGATTTTGCGCAAAGGGCCAAAACGCAGTTGCCTGAGCAGGCATATGCTATAGCCGAAATTACGGATTCTTTTGTAAATCTTCGCTATAGCAGAATGCCGACAGCGGATGACCTAAAGCAATTCAGTAAGCAGGTCAGATCATTTAAAGTCCGGAAACATGCCTTAAAAACGGCTACGCAGACAGGTTAGCGCTCGACAGATTCTGAACAAAGGCTTTAACGGGGACGTTGACGGCCAACCTATTGACGATGCAAGCGACGCCTAGGGATCAATTAGGTTCAGCATAGCGTTTGAAAAGCATGGCTAACATGTCGATTTCATCCGACGTGGGTTTAATCCAGCCTTCCACACCTAAGTCCGCCAAAACTTGCCGACCTTGGCTATCTTTATTCATGTCTAGCAACACCTCGGCTAATGGGCCACCGAGTTCCGCACAACGGGGCGCAACACTGAATAAATGGAAAGCAAAAGCCGTTTCACTTTGATCTATTTGGCGTAACATTTTTCGGGTCAATCCGGATAATCCCTGATAGGTTTCGCTTAACATAAACAGAATGTCCGCATTACCTTTAAGCAGCATTTGCAACGCCTTAATATCATGGCCAGAAAACAGGTATTCCATGTCCTCCAAAGCGGATTCATTCTGTTCCAGCAAAAATCGGCCCAGCAAATAGACAAAGTTGTCCCGCGCCGCAGTCACCACTTTACCGCCTTGAAAATCAACCAAATCCTGGCGCGTGTCTTCTGCACGGACCAGCAAGGTGACTTCGTCGGTCTGGTCTATCGGCCTCAATATGGGCTGAAAATTGTTTTCTAGAAGCAAGCGCGTGGCTTCAAAAGGTTTGGTGAAAACAATATCCATTTGATCGGGGGTGATACGCTGCTCAGTCATTGCGCCATGACTTAATTCCAAATGAATTTCCCGGTCTAAATGCCGTTGCAGATAAGTGTTGAAAAAATACCAACCATTCATCTGTTGGCTGCTCTGCGCACTTACCCAAAGATTAAGCTTCCCGGTTTTATCGGTGACGGTAGCGCTGGCGTGACGCGTTGATGTGACTTGGGCATCGGCTAGCACATGAGGGGGTACTAATGGCTTAGCGGTTGGTTCGGCTATTTTTTTCTCCGATACTGGTTGCCGAGGCTGTTCAACTGGGCTTTTTGATGGTGCGGCGGCGGCCTGACCATCAGCCAAAAAGCGGGTCAGACCGGTCATTTTGAACAATACGCCAATCATGCGGTTGACATTGAAGATACGGATAGTTATCTCTTGTTTTTGCCAGTGTTCAAAAAGTTTGAGCAGCTGAGCCAACCCCATTGAATTGACCCGTAGCAGCTGGGCAAAATCCAGTTCTACCTGGCACATCGGCGGTAGCACATAGAGCGCTTCCAAGGCAGGAATGGCATCCACATCGACTGCGCCAATGAATGTAAAACGTTGGGACAGTGAGGCGGCAACCGGTTTGGGACGGATACATAAAGTTGCCGAATTGACTTCCGATCCAGGATCTATGTTTGTGTCGGCTGTTTGTTGTAGCGTTGACGATGTGGCGGCAACCGGTTGCTCTGCAACAGGTGCAGGCGCGTCCGATAAAAAGCGGGTCAAACCCGTCATTTTGAATAGTATGCCAATCATCCGGTTGACATTAGTGATATAAATGCTGTTGTTGCGGTTTTGCCAAAGCTCAAAAAGTTTGAGCAATTGGGCCAATCCCATTGAGTTAACCCTTTCCACTTGGGCAAAATTTATCTCCACCGCACAATTAGGCGGCAGTATGTAAAGCGCTTCAAGCACGTCAACCGCATCAACGTCTATAGTACCAATGAAGGCAAAGCGTTGTGACAATTTTTCAGCACAGGGTTTGGGGTCAATTTTCAACTTAGCGTTATTCATTGGTAGTGGCCTCGTATACTTCGGTGTGATAGAGGAATTGAAAGCCTTTATCTGCTTCGGGGTCAAAGTTGTTTTTTAAATCCAAAAATACACAGACTTGTGTTTGCTGGTGGGGTAAAACACGCACTTGCAAATAATCAGAGAGCCGCCACATTAAATAGAGCCCGCCCCCGCCCACTCCGGATTCCATACCTTGCCCTTGCACATGGCGTGACAAGCGGTTTAAAAACACATTAGGAGTCAATGTCCCCCAGTTATCAGTCAAGGAAATGCCCAGCAAACCGTCTTGGACAGAAACGTCTAAACGTAACACTTCTCCGTGCCCTAATTCGCGGGAAGTGCCTTTAGCAAATAAGGCACGGCCTTTGCCATCACGCGGTGCGGCATAAAGCCCATTTTCTATTATTTCATCAAGCAGAAAAACGGCGGTGTCGAGACGTTCGGAAGAAGTGATTGACAACTCTTTTAGCCAAGCATCCACCTCATCGATGATGAAATACTTGTCTTCGCTGTGGGTAAAGAAAAACTCCCTGCGCTGTTCAGGGTAACGCAGCAACATCGCCAAGTCATCATTACCTTGGTGCAAATGCTGATTGAGCAAAACGCCCCATCCAAGCTGTTTATTGATTGGATGATCCTGCAAGAGCACCCGCCGGACACCTTGTGCTGACAAGCTAGGGATCAAATCAGAAAAATTGTTTTCCGCCAAAAATATTAAGTCTTGGCGCTTGATATGCGGTGAAATCGACTCAGGATTGTCACGGTAAAAAGCTTCAATAACGTGTATTTGCTGTAATATTTCCGCATCCGGTTCTACAACATGGTTTGTTTTAATGCTGACATCATAGGTTTTTTCGGTATGTTCAACACAAAAAATAGTCACATCATCTTCAAAAGTATGGCGGCCTAAGTGCGCTGTCAAACTTGCCAGCAAGCTGTTGCTGAGCGTCTCAATATCACTGTCGGCATGGTTGACCAATAGCTCTTCAAGGCGTTCATAACCAAAACATTCCCCCGCCATATTTTCTTCTTCAACAATGCTATCGGTGTAAAGGAATAGGCGGTCGCCTATATCCATTTCCGTGCTTGCTTGTTCATATTCGGTGTGTTCGTCTTTGCCCAGCGGCAAACCACCCAGCTCCAAGGCATCTAAACGGCCGATCATAGCGCGGTAAAGATAAGCAAACTGATGGCCGGCATTGGCGTAGCGTATTTCGCCCGTCTGTGTGTCAAGGCAAATTGCAAACATAGTCATCAGTAAAGATTGGTGCGCCGTATTGAAAATGATATTGCTAAGGCGCGAGAGAATCTTATGGGGCTCCCTTTCTTTTTCAGCTTCGAGAAAGTTAACCCCAGCTTTAGCGGCGCAGACAATAGTCCCTGCGGCAATACCATGCCCGCTCACGTCGCCTACCAGCAGCACCATCCAACGACCATCTATGGCATAGTAATCATAAAAGTCACCGCCCACTTCGCTAGAGGTTATCATCGTTGACAAACCGCTCAAGCCCGGCAACTCAACACGGGCAGGCCGTAGCAAATTCTGTTGCAACGTGGCGGCATTGGCCACTTCATCGTTGAGCCGGGTGCTTAGCCGTTGCATTGTTTCAATAAGGTTGCCTTGTGATTCAGACATTTTAAGCATCATGTCGGCGACTTTCACCACTCCCATGATGCCACTTTTACCAATGACCGGTAGCGCTTCGTACTTGATGCCCGGATCGCGGTTTAAAAAATCAACCATGATCTGGTCAATCCGATCTTCTGCGTCAGCAATTAATGGTGCAATAAAAATATCGGCGTTGCTTTCCAATAGCGTATATAAATCTTTACGCGCGTATAGCTCACGGGCAAAAGCACGCGTCATTAGGTTAAGGTAGTTACGGCGGGAAATGATGCCGAAATATTTATTGTCATCATCCATGACCGGCAAGGCTGATAAATTGGCATTGCTTTGAAATAATTCAAGAACTTCCAGAATAGGGCTGCTTAACGAGACGGGTTTTACTGCTTGGGTCAGTTCGCGCACACAGGGGGCGGAAAATTCCAAAGAACCGATAGAACGGGGGAGTATTGGGTTATCAATCATAAATGACCTGAAAAATGAACTGCTTAAAAAGCCGGGAATCGGCTTGATACCTTAATGTATGGTAAGTTAAAAAAATGACAGATTAATTACAACCCTTATGGTGCTAAAGGTTATTGACCTATAGATAGGTTTAGATGCCTGCCCAAAATCAGGTAATGAATTAGGGTGTGTTTGTTGATATGCCCTCACTTTTTCAAACATAACGTTCGAGCCATATCCCTCTTCCCAATTTCATAGCCGCTTAGTTGGCTTACTAATCAAAAATAAACTAGGCTATAATAAAAAAGGTGGGCAGGCCTGCTGGTATGCAACATAAATGTCCGGCCCTACAAAAATCAGCAGTTAACTTTTCGGTGGTGGTCAAAATGGTAATGATATTTTGGAATCAAAAAACATGTTTTTTGATTCCGCTGTCACTTAAGCATTTGAATGTTTACCACCACCACTTTTCAATGTTAAGCACACAAGGCAAAAACAATGGCAACTAAAATTATACTTACAAACGGCGATGACGATTGGTTCGGCACTGATGGCATTGATTATGTTGACGGGTCAAAAGGCAACGACATTATGGATGGCGGCCTCGGCAACGATACGCTATTAGGTGGTTTTGGTAATGACCTTATCGCCGGTGGCGGTGGCGCCGACATCCTTAGAGGCGGTGACGGCAATGATGTATTGGATGGCGGCACCGAAAATGACAACCTTTACGGCGATAACGGCAATGATATTATTTATGGCGGCACAGGGCTTGACAACTTATATGGGGGTACTGGCGCCGACTATCTGGCTGGCGGCGCTGGTAATGACAAGCTTTATGGCGGCGCAGGTTCTGATGCACTGGACGGCGGTGACGGTAGTGACACCTTATACGATACCAATAACGCCACGACATACGGGGCGTTAAGCACAGAAAATGATGAAATGATCGGCGGTGCAGGTAACGACAAGTTTTATGGTGGCTATGACACTATGTGGGGTAACGACGGTAACGACACCTTTACTATAAACAACCAGGGTATCGTTTATGGTGGCACAGGCAATGATGTCATTACTGTCAACAACACTGATGCAAACCTTGGTTCTTGGCTGGAAGGCGGGCTAGGCAATGATATTATCACTGCCGGCGCAGGTAATGACACGCTGTTTTCCGGTTACGGCAGCGACACGTTAAAAGGCGGAAAAGGCAATGACAACTATGTCATCACCTTTGATGATTTTTTCAATGACGATGGCACTGTAGGCGTAGGCGCTGACATAATCACTGATACGGGCGGTATTGATACGGTTTACTATATCCGCGATTTTAGCGGTACGGACGCGGATGGCCGCGATGATGATCTTGGTACGGATGGCAAGGAATTGGATCCCGTCTTAAAAAGCAACGATTATTACGTCACATTGCCAAATGGCATCGAAAACGGTGTATTGGATGACCAAATTTATGTCACCAACCCAGACAAACTGACGTATTTTATCGCCACGCTAAATGGGAACGGCCTAAAAAACAACCTAAAAGGCAGTAGCCTATACGACATTATTGATGGTGGCGCCGGTGACGATACGATCAGTGCCGGCGATGGCAATGATATTATTTTCGTTGGCAATGGCGTTGATACAATTGATGGCGGATCGGGAAAGGATTGGGTCATTAGCAGCGTTAATTTTAACATCGATTCAAAAAGCAAAAACATTGAAAACATTGCCCTGATTGATGTCCCCGCCGCCCTTAACGCCACCGGAGATAGTGGCAACAACTGGATAAGGGGCAATAGCTTTAACAACGTCTTAAACGGCGGCGCCGGTGATGACGTGTTAGACGGCTCGCTAAAGATACCGGACATTAAAACCTTACCCGCCGCTGTTATTGCCTCACTCGTAAGCACGGGTGATGACATCTTAAATGGCGGTTCGGGCAATGACACTTACCTTATCGATTCCGGCAGCGACATAACAAAGGAATTGGCAACCACTCGGGGCGGTATTGACACTGTTGAATTTAGGGGTGCCGTCTCGACGACCTCCTACACCTTGCTTAATGGCGTGGAAAATTTAAAAATCCTGGGCAACCTAAAAGAAGGCGTTGGCAATAACCTCAACAATCGAATTATTGGCGATTCAGCCGCCAATAACCTAATAGGCTTGTATGGCGATGATTATCTCGACGGCGGCACTGGCACAGACAGTTTTGCTGGTGGCTATGGCGACGACACTTATGTTGTCGACAATGTCAACGAAGGCATTACTGAAAAAGATGGTCAAGGCAATGATTGGGTTCAATCCGATAAAATCAGCTTGGATTTAAACACCAGTAACTGGGGCGGCAGCATTGAGAACGGTAGGCTCACAGGTAAAAGTTCAGGGCTTAATTTGTTCGGTAGCGCGGATAACAATATACTTATTGGTAATGATGGCGACAATATCCTTGATGGGCGCGAAGGCAAAGACACGTTACAAGGCGGCTTAGGCAATGACACCTATGTGATTGACAACAACGTAGTTGACAACATGATTGAGGTTGCCAACCAGTACGAAACCTCAGGCAAAATAAAATCAGGCTTTATAGACACTGTCCAGAGCACGTTTGATTTCAGCCTTGATGCAGGTTTATATGCCTATTTTGAGAACCTGACGTTATTGGGTACAGTAGCAACAACCGCAACAGGTAACGCAAATGACAATTATCTGCTAGGCAATGACAAAGCCAATACCTTAGTGGGGCTTGGCGGTGATGACATCCTGGATGGGGGAGCTGGCACAGACACCTTGAAAGGCGGTACCGGTAATGATTATTATAAATTGGGCATTGATAATGACGTGGTGGTTGAGCTGGTAAGCGAAGGCACTGACACCATCGAATCACCTAAGTCATTAAATTTGTCAGATTACAGCCATATAGAGAACTTGACCTTAGTAAGCACTGCCACTACAGGTAGTGGAACAAATGACCACAATGTCATCACTGGCAACAATAACGCCAATACCCTGACCGGTTTAGCCGGCGATGATAGGCTTATAGGCGGTGAAAACGCTGATACTTTAATCGGTGGCTTGGGCGCAGATGTGCTGGATCTGACTGAATCTTTAGCAAAAAATGATATTGTCCGCATTGCAGTTGGCGATAGCAACGTCAGCGACAGCAGTGCCGCCGCCAGCGAAGCCGATAGGATCATTAAATTTGCCATGTCTTCCGATACGTTGGATCTCGGTGGGGTTATTAAGATCGCCACCTCTGGGACTACAGACGGAACAGATAAGGGCGGCTTTGGCAGCCATAGCATCACCAATGGCATCATCAAATTTGATGCCGATGATACTTACAACACCTCGGTGCCAATCACTGCGACCAACATCAATGGCGCCATCGATTATTTAAGAGCGAACATCACCAATGGCCTCGCGGTTGCGTTCCAAGGTCAGGCGCCTAATCCTGACTCAAGCACTAGCGCCCAAACCACTAGCACCTGGGTGTTCCAAGATAACGGCGCCAGCGATACGTTGGTTGCGTTAATTGGCGTAACCACCGCATCTAGCCTCTCAACCGGCAGTTTTTCCAGCACGGCAATCCATCTCGCCTAAGCCTGGCCCGCTATAGCCAGTTGCCCGTAGTGGCTATAGCTTAATTACGGGCAACATGGCGCACAACAACTTTAATTTTGGGTTGTTAAGACACTGTTTAAACTTTCTAAAAAAGCAACAACCGCTTCACTTAATATGCTTAATAACGGAGTGCAACAACATGTTTTTGCACTCCGTACTTTGCAAAAATTTACCCCAATAAAACATCACAGCATTTGAGCTGCTTCTTAAGTGATTTATGAATAAGCTTTTCGGTACAAAACGACTGCGCGTCCTTTGAGGACGGGCAGTCGTAGCCCTAAAACTTTTGAGTATGTACTTAAGCCAATTTTTCTTTCATAAAATCCAGCACATCGGCAAGGGCAATTTCAATATTATCTTTAGTCGTTCTGGCTTTATATTCAAAAGTCCCGGCATCAAGGCCACGGTCACTGAGGATGATGCAATGCGGGATGCCGATCAACTCCATGTCAGAGAACATAAAACCGGCACGCACTTTACGGTCATCAAACAACACGTCAATACCCGCCGCCCGCAAGTCCTGATATAGCTGTTCGGCGGCGTTTTTCAGGCGTTCTGACTTGTGCATGTTCATCGGGCAGATTGCCACCTGGAACGGCGCCAGATTGGCTGGCCAGATAATGCCACGGCTGTCATGGTTTTGTTCAATGGCGGCGGCTACCACACGAGAGATGCCGATGCCGTAACAGCCCATGAGCATGATTTGGTTTTTGCCCTCCTCGTTGATGATGCCGGCTTTCATGGCAGCGCTGTATTTGGTGCCAAGCTGAAAGATGTGCCCGACTTCAATGCCGCGCGCCAGCGTTATTTCGCCTTTGCCGTCTGGGCTTAAATCACCCGCGATGACATTGCGGATGTCATGAAAGGCGTCCGATGCCAAAGCTTTCTCATAAAACGCTTGAGTATCGCTGTCGGCCCTCCAGTTGCAGTCGCGCAGGTGAAAACCTTCCTCGTTTGCGCCGCAGACAAAATCACTTAGATATTTGACAGAATTATCAAAAATAACGCCATGTCCAGCATGGATTTTAGGGCCGATAAACCCTGGGCGGCAACCGTGATGGCTTTGAATTTCATCGTCTGTCGCCAAACGGAAATCGCCGATGATTTTGCGTGTTTTGATTTCGTTAAGTTCGTGGTCGCCGCGTAAAAACAGGTTATAAAATTCTTCCGTTTCCACACCCTCAGCATCAACTGCCTTTCTCATGATAGCCAACGTTTTCAGGATTTTTTGCGGCGGCACGGTTAAAAACCCGCCGACTTCAGCAATGGTTTTTTGCGTGGGCGTGGCGACTTTTTCAAACGCTTCGGCAGGCTCGGCGAGTGTTTGTTCCTGCACCAACGCCGTAGCGCTTTCAACATTAGCCGCATAATCGCTACCCGTTGAAAAGGCAATCGCATCTTCGCCGGAATCAGCCAGCACATGGAATTCATGCGACACCGCGCCACCGATAGAACCCGAATCGGCAATCACGGCACGGAATTCCAAGCCCAACTTGTTAAAAATATTAGTATAAGCTTGGTACATGACATCGTAGGTTTCCTGTAGCGAATCCTGATCCAAATGAAAGGAATAGGCGTCTTTCATGATGAATTCGCGGCAACGCATCACGCCAAAACGGGGGCGGATTTCATCACGAAATTTAGTCTGGATCTGGTAATAAGTGATCGGCAGTTGCTTGTAGCTTTTCAGCTCATTACGCGCCAGATCAGTGATAATTTCTTCATGCGTGGGGCCTAAGCAAAAATCACGGTCATGACGGTCTTTCAAACGCGCCAATTCCGGGCCGTAGTGTTGCCAACGTCCGGTTTCTTGCCATAATTCGGCAGGCTGCAACGCGGGCATCAGCACTTCAAAAGCACCTGCCTTTTCCATTTCTTCGCGGGTTATTTTTTCGACTTTGCGCAATACCTTAAGGCCTAACGGCAACCAACTATATAGGCCCGCCGCCAGTTTGCGGATGAGGCCGGCGCGTATCATCAATTGATGGCTGGCAATTTCTGCGTCGGCAGGTGTTTCTTTAACGGTGTTGAGGGGGAATTGAGTTGTGCGCATGTGTGCCTAGAAAAATAAAAAATAAAGCCGCTATTCTACAGATTTTTGGCCTGTTCCCAAGTCACGGCGCAGGATTGTTTTATCAGCGGGGCTTTTATCTTGTCCGGCCAGAGGTGACAGCTTTAGCAGTCCCCACCCCAGCAACCGCCAACGCGTTGGCAAATGTACGGTAAAGCATTTTTCTGTCGTCCACGACCAGGGGGATATCGCTTACGCTAACGGGGGTTGCTTCAACCAAGCCGTCTTGCCCCTGTCCGCCAATTTTCTGTACCAGAGGAGGGAGTGAATCCATGCCATCTTCTTGTGCCACATTCAGCTTGTAACCAAAACCTTTGACATTCATTATCCATTGCGGATTATTGGGGTCTTTTTCAATTTTTTTTCTTAATAAATGCATGTATTGATAAAGATCAGATTTTGTCGCCCGCTTATTTTGCGGCCAAAGCTGGTTAATGATTTCATCTGCGGTAAAGATGCGGCCAATGTTAGTTGACAGCAAGTCAATCAGCTCAAATTCCCTAGGCGTCAGATTGACTTGCTGGCCTTCTATAACCGCGCACTTATTGCGGTGATCCATTTGAAATTTTTTAGCCACCAACCGCCCTGTTTCATCCTCGCCATCAAGGTTTGTTTTATTGGCCCCAAAATGCCTTCTATCCGCGAAGATGCGCCTTTCCTCACACCTTCTTTCCTTAACCAGACAATCATTCAATACAAATTTTTTTTTAAGGTAGCCGTCAATTTCGCGAATATCGAATGGTTTTTTAATGACTAAATCAACCCACTCTAGCAACCCCGCTGAAACACCGCCATTAGGGCTTTTAATTAAACCACAAATTTTGACTAGGCCACTGGCACGCACTTGCCGCAATAAATCTGTTTCAATTTTCTTTTTTTGCGTATTGACCCAATTAAGTGGGACGACGATTAAAACGGGTTGGCGTTTTCCTGCTTCATTGATCCCATCCACACTAAAGCCATACTCTGCCACGACAATATTGTTTGCGTAACAGTAGCCTTCCAACATAGCTAAAAAACATTTGTCATTATCAAATACGGCAATATTAGCTATTGTTTTCATATTAATTAACTCTGCAATACAACATCTTTTATTTGTCAAATCCTTTTTCACTAATTAAAGATAATTCACAAAATATCAAGAAAAAGCTCGCCAGTTTGCCCAAGCTATGCTTAATCAACGCTTAAAACAGGTCTTCAACACCTTAAAATCATAAGGTTATGTCTGTTTTTGGATTTTAACCTTTGCCCGTTTGGGTAGAAACAATAACGGAGTTCTGGGTGGGGTATTAGAGAGAGAAAATGAAGGGAATGCTATTGGTGTAAACACCTAGTTGCCAGCCAACACTAAAATCGATGGCGACAATATTATTATTCCCATGCCTTAGCATACGGGTGGCGACACTAAATCCCATCCGGCACAAAAGGGGGCGCAGCGGTAGATCCAAATTATACAGTTACGCGCCCTTAACTTAAGGTGTTAGTGATGGCCGAATTACCTCTATTTGCAAAGCAATGCGGTATTTACAGACACGCGACCGTACACATATTACAACAATATCACATTGATTTTTAAGTATTTTTTAGCTTCACGTGAGTGACTAGCTCAGCAATGGATAAACAATGGCTGCGCTTTTAAGGGAATAGCGGAATGCGTTATTCGGTAAAAACCCCGAAACTCATAATCCGCTGATAACGTTTTTCCAACATATCATCCATCGATTCCCGCTTAAGTTCTGCCAAATGCCGAAGCAACGCGTCCTTTAAATTCAATGCGGTCACTTTGAAGTTCCTATGGCTGCCACCTAAAGGCTCCCTGACCACTTCATCAAGAAAACCCTGCTCACGGATACGGTCGGAGGTTATCCCCATCGACTCTGCCGCCAATTGCGCCTTATCCGCACTTTTCCATAAAATAGATGCGCACCCTTCCGGTGAAATGACCGAATAAGTGCTGTATTCCAACATAATTAAGCGATCGCCGACACCAATCGCCAAAGCGCCACCGGATCCGCCTTCGCCGATAATCGTACAGATAATGGGCGTCCTTAACTTGGCCATCTCAAACAGATTACGCGCTATCGCCTCGCTCTGGCCACGTTCTTCCGCGCCGATACCAGGATAAGCCCCCGGGGTGTCAATCAGACAAATGATGGGCATGTTAAAGCGCTCGGCCATTTTCATAACCCGTAGCGCTTTACGGTAACCTTCAGGGCGTGGCATCCCAAAATTACGGTAAATCTTTTCTTTAGTGTCGCGCCCCTTTTGGTGGCCAATCACCATGACCGGATGCCCGCTCAGACGGGCCAGGCCACAAACAATCGCAGGGTCGTCAGCATAAGCCCGGTCGCCATGAAGCTCATGAAAATCGGTGAACAAATGCTCGACGTAATCGAGTGTGTAAGGCCGTCCAGGATGCCTTGATAACTGGGAAATCTGCCAATCGGAAAGCTCCGCAAAAATACTCTCGGTCAGCGCTTGGCTTCGTTCTTCCAACTGCTTGATGGCATCGGAAATGTTAATGTCATTATCAAACTCCACATGCCGGAGTTCTTGAATTTTTGCTTCTAATTCAGCAATGGGTTGTTCGAAATCGAGAAATTTTAAATCCATGGAGATTTGCTTTGACAATTTTAGGGTAAACCGAAGATTTTATAGAAATTCGCCGATTTATTCTAAATAAATTCCAAAGTTGGCCGGTTTATTATCAAGTTAAGCGATAAGCCTAGGTGACAAAATAACTATCCCATTCTCCTTCAAAGCCGCACATAACTCTTTACCGACCAATATCTAGCTGTTTTATATGTGATTTATACGCCATTAAGCCAATCTGGAGCATAATTTTAATGAGTCGTTCGGCCACTATTTATGCGATACTAGACGGTTTAATTTTGTCCGAATGATTTGATTGAGAAGGAGCAACATAATGACAGCACTCGCTGGCATCATAATGGGTTCGACTTCTGACTGGGAAACCATGTGTTTTGCAGCAGAAATACTGGACCGGCTAGGCATCCCCCATGAAGTGGAAATAGTCTCGGCCCACCGCACCCCCGACAAACTGTTCCATTATGCCGAATCCGCTGAACGCAAAGGGCTGGAAGTGATTATCGCGGGCGCCGGTGGCGCGGCACATTTACCGGGCATGACAGCGGCAAAAACAGCCATCCCAGTGCTGGGCGTGCCAGTGCAGTCAAAAGCCTTAAACGGCATGGATTCTTTGTTATCGATTGTGCAAATGCCGGCCGGCATTCCGGTCGGCACATTGGCGATAGGCAAAGCCGGTGCAATCAATGCGGCGCTATTGGCGGCAGCCATCATCAGCAACAAACACCCGCAATACCGCCAAGCCATCCATGATTTTAGACGTGAGCAAACTGAAAGCGTACTGGCCAACGCTGACCCACGCAGGGAGGCGTTATGAAAATTGGGGTGCTGGGCGCAGGGCAACTCGCCCGTATGCTTGCTTTGGCAGGCTATCCTTTGGGGCTGGATTTTATCTTCCTTGACCCATCGGTGGATGCGTGTGCCAACAAACTAGGCGAACATTTGCATGGCGACTATGACGACCCACGGTTGCTTGCCGAGCTTGCCGAACGCGCCGATGTGGTCACTTACGAATTTGAGAATGTCCCGGCCAATGTTGCCGAGTTTTTGGCCGCACATACGCAAGTTTATCCGCCGACGCTGGCACTGGCGGTTGCCCAGGACAGGTTGGTCGAGAAAAACTTTCTGAACAACCTCGCCATACCGACACCGGCTTACGCGGCTATCGACACCCTCGATCAACTTAAGCAAGTGATGCCGACCATCGGTTATCCTGCGGTATTAAAAAGCCGCACTCAAGGTTATGACGGCAAAGGGCAATCGGTTTTAAAATCTGCCGCTGACTTAGCGGCTGCTTGGCAGCTGTTGGAAGGCGTTCCAGCCATCGTTGAAGCCTTCGTGCCATTTAACCGTGAAGTCTCCATCATTGCCGCACGCAATGTCTCAGGCGAGCTGGTTTTCTATCCCTTGTCCGAGAATACGCATCGTGGCGGCATCTTGCGGGTTGCCGAAAGTAAAACTGACGACCCCTCACAACAGCAGGCGGAAGCTTACATCTCACGCCTAATGTCCGCGCTAAATTACGTCGGCGTCTTGACATTGGAATTGTTTGATGTTGGCGGCGAACTGATTGCCAACGAATTCGCGCCTAGGGTACACAACTCAGGCCACTGGACTATTGAAGGCGCTGAAACCAGCCAATTTGAAAATCATCTGCGCGCCATTTTAGACTTGCCGCTAGGCCCGACAGCCGCCGTCGGCAAAACCGCAATGGTCAACTTTATTGGCGGCCTGCCAAGCGCAAAACAAGTCTTGACTATTTCCGGCGCACATTTACATTTGTATGACAAGTCGCCGCGTAAAGGCCGTAAAGTGGCCCATGCCACAGTTCGGGCTGAAAGCGCCAAACAACTATCGGTTGCCATTGAAAACTTGAACAGACTCGCCGAAAAAGCGGATGACAGCTAGGGTTTTAGCATTTTTACACATAAAACTTCTTGTGCTATTCTAGCCGACACTTTTATACACGGCACACGGACTGCTTGCCGCATTCCAAAGCTAAGGAATCACAACTGTGAGAAAAATATGACCCAACCAAGCACTACACAGCCCACGGTGCAGGATATAATCGCTGCCCTTAAGGACAAACCCGGCGCACTTTTGCCTATATTGCACGGCATTCAAGATGCAATGGGCTATATCCCTAGCGATAGTGTGCCCGTTATTGCCAAAGCCCTTAACCTGTCGCGTGCCGAAGTGCATGGTGTCATCAGCTTCTACCACTATTTTCGCGAAACGCCGCCCGGAAAGCACACGCTACATTTGTGCCGCGCCGAGTCTTGCCAAGCTATGGGGGCCAGCAAACTAGAAGCCCATGTCAAGACCAAACTGGGCATTGATTTCCATGAAACCACTACAGACGGCCAATTTTCTTTAGAACCGGTCTATTGCTTGGGCAACTGCGCTTGCTCGCCCGCCATGCAAATCGGCCATGACATTTATGGGCGTGTCTCTGCCGACACATTTGACCAAATAATCAACGAATTGGAGCAATCAGCATGAGCATCACCGTCTATGTCCCCTGCGATTCAGGTGCCATTTCTTTAGGCGCTGACCGTATTGCCGCCACCATTGCCCAACAAGCCCAACAACGCGGTTTGGAAATCACCCTCGTCCGCAACGGCTCACGCGGCATGTATTGGCTTGAGCCGATGGTGGAAGTCGCCACTGAACAAGGCAGGGTCGCGTTCGGCCCTGTGCAAGCGGGTGACGTCGCCGGATTGTTCGATGCCGATTTTATCAGCGGCGGCAGCCATCCTTTAAATTTAGGCCTGACTGAAGAACTCGATTATTTCAAAAAACAACAACGCCTGACGTTTGCCCGTGTCGGCATCACCGACCCAATCAACTTGGACGATTATCTTGCCAATGACGGTTATCGTGGCTTGAACAACGCGCTCGCTATGGCACAAGCGGATATTGTCAAAGCCGTCACCGATTCCGGCCTGCGTGGCCGTGGTGGTGCGGCGTTCCCTACTGGCATCAAATGGAACACCGTGCTTAACACGCCATCAGCGCAAAAATACATTATTTGCAATGCCGACGAGGGCGATTCCGGCACTTTCTCAGACCGTATGGTTATGGAAGGCGATCCGTTCGTGTTAATTGAAGGCATGACTATTGCCGGTTTGGCGGTTGGCGCGACCCAAGGTTACATTTATCTGCGTGTCGAATATCCACACGCCCACAAAGCCCTCAACGCGGCGATTGAAAAAGCTTATCAAGCCGGTTATCTTGGCGACAACCTCTTAGGCAGCGGCAAAGCCTTCCACTTGGAAGTGCGCTTAGGTGCTGGGGCTTATGTCTGCGGGGAAGAAACATCGTTGATGGAAAGCTTGGAAGGCAAACGTGGCTTAGTCCGCTTTAAGCCGCCACTGCCTGCGATCAAAGGCCTGTTTGGACAGCCGACCGTAGTCAACAATGTCATTTCGCTCGCATCAGTGCCTATCATTTTGGATAAAGGCGGCGATTATTACCGTGATTTCGGCATGGGGCGCTCACGCGGCACTTTGCCTTTGCAATTGGCAGGCAACCTCAAACACACAGGCCTAGTGGAAATTGCTTTTGGCTTGACCTTACGCGAATTACTGTATGACTTCGGCGGCGGATCAGCATCCGGCAAACCGATCAAGGCCGTACAAGTCGGCGGTCCCCTAGGCGCATACCTGCCGGAATCACAATTTGACACACCGCTCGATTACGAAGCCTTTGCGGCAATTTGGGCGGTTTTGGGTCATGGTGGTGTGGTCGCGTTCGACGATACCGCCGACATGGCGGCAATGGCTAAATACAGCATGGAATTTTGTGCGATTGAATCCTGCGGCAAATGCACACCGTGCCGCATCGGTTCAACCCGTGGCTACGAATTGATGGATGAAATTATGCAAGGCCAAGACTTGGACAAAAACATCCCGCTGTTGCGCTCATTATGCGACACTTTGCTAAACGGCTCGCTTTGTGCATTAGGCGGCATGACACCCTACCCTGTGCTAAGCGCTTTGAACCATTTTCCCGAAGACTTCGGTGTTAATGAAAAAGCCAACGTAGCTTGATAAACCCTACGAGGTAACGACTATGTCCATGAACAAAGAACAAGATTTTGGCACCCCGGCCAGTACAGCCAGCACCCACGTAAACCTTGAAATCGATGGTTTTAAGGTGACGGCGCCCGCCGGAACCTCCATCATGCGGGCGGCCGCCAGCATCGGCATTGAAATCCCAAAATTATGTGCCACCGACAGCCTTGAACCCTTTGGCTCGTGCCGTTTGTGCCTGGTACAAATTGAAGGCGGACGCGGCATGCCCGCCTCCTGCACCACGCCGGTTGCCGAAGGCCAAAAAATCACTACCCAAAACCCGCGCCTAGCCGAAGTCCGCCGTGGCGTCATGGAATTATACATATCCGACCATCCCTTAGATTGTTTGACGTGCTCCGCCAACGGCGATTGCGAATTGCAGGACATGGCCGGTGCGGTTGGTTTGCGGCAAGTGCGCTACAACCCAATTGAAACCCATCTGAATGCTATTAAAGACGAGAGCAACCCGTATTTTACGTTCGACCCCAGCAAATGTATCGTTTGCTCGCGTTGCGTCAGGGCGTGTGAAGAAACCCAAGGCACTTTTGCCTTGACTATTGACGGTCGTGGTTTTGATTCCAAAGTTTCGCCCAGCCAGAACCAACCGTTCATGGATTCCGAATGTGTCTCTTGCGGCGCCTGTGTGCAAGCCTGCCCGACGGCAACTCTGATGGAAAAATCGGTTATCGACAACGGCACACCGGAACATGCTATCGTCACCACCTGCGCTTATTGTGGCGTCGGTTGCTCGTTCCGCGCCGAAATGAAAGGCGAACAAGTCATCCGCATGGTGCCTGCTAAAGACGGCAAGGCTAACCACGGGCATTCCTGTGTTAAAGGCCGTTTCGCGTTCGGATACGCCACCCACAAAGACCGCATCACCAAACCGATGATCCGGGCCAGCATCAAAGATGCTTGGCAAGAAGTCAGTTGGGAAGAAGCAATAAACCATGCCGCTTCCGAAATGAAGCGCATCCAAACCAAATATGGCAAAGACTCCATTGGTGGCATCACCTCATCACGTTGCACCAACGAAGAGACTTATCTGGTGCAAAAACTGATCCGCGCCGGATTCGGCAACAATAACGTCGACACCTGCGCCCGCGTTTGCCATTCACCAACGGGTTATGGACTAAAACAAACCTTCGGCGAATCTTCGGGCACACAAGATTTTGATTCGGTCATGAAAGCCGATGTCATCATGGTGATCGGCGCCAATCCGACCGACGGCCATCCGGTGTTTGGTTCGCAAATGAAAAAACGTTTGCGGCAAGGTGCAAAACTGATTGTTGTCGATCCGCGTGAAATTGACTTAGTTAAGAACAGCCCACACGTTCAGGCCGACTTTCATCTAAAATTACGTCCTAGCACCAACGTGGCATTAATCAACGCCCTAGGCCATGTGATTGTCACTGAAAACCTGACCGACGAAGCTTTCGTCAATCAACGCTGTGATGTCGCTTCGTTCAATAAATGGAAAACCTTCATTGCCGACCCACGCCACGCGCCTGAAGTAACGGAGGCCATCACCGGCGTACCGGCCGCAGATATTAGGGCAGCAGCAAGATTGTATGCCGCCGCAGATAACGGCGCGATTTATTACGGCCTTGGTGTAACCGAGCATAGCCAAGGTTCGACAATGGTTATCGGCATCGCCAATATCGCCATGGCAACCGGCAACTTAGGCCGTATTGGTGTCGGCGTTAATCCGCTACGCGGTCAAAACAATGTGCAAGGTTCTTGTGACATGGGTTCATTCCCACATGAATTCCCTGGCTACCGCCATGTTTCCGACCCCGAAACACACAGCTTGTTTGAATCCGCTTGGCAAACACGATTAAGCACCGAACCTGGCCTACGTATCCCCAATATGTTTGAAGCCGCGTTGGACAACAGTTTTATGGGGCTTTATGTTGAAGGCGAGGACATTGCCCAATCCGATCCTGACATCAAACACGTCCATGCCGCATTAAGGGCTATGGAATGCGTGATTGTCCAAGACATTTTTCTAAACGAAACCGCCAAGTTCGCCCATGTGTTCTTGCCTGGCGCATCTTTCTTGGAAAAAGACGGCACGTTCACCAATGCCGAACGCCGTATCTCTCCGGTACGTAAGGTCATGAAGCCATTAGCCGGTTATCAGGACTGGGAAGTGACCCAACTGCTATCCAATGCAATGGGCTATCCGATGAGCTATAACCATCCATCGGAAATCATGGAGGAAATCGCCGCCCTGACCCCTTCTTTCAGTGGTGTCAGTTACGCAAAAATTGATGAGCTTGGCAGTATCCAATGGCCGTGCAATGACGATGCGCCACAAGGCACCCCAATCATGCACACCAACGAGTTTATGCGCGATAATGGCAAAGGTTTGTTCATGCTGACTGACTATGTCGCGACACAAGAGAAGATCACGCCAATGTTCCCGTTGATTTTGACCACGGGGCGCATCTTGTCGCAATACAACGTCGGTGCGCAAACACGCCGCACCGAAAATGTCGCTTGGCACGGCGAAGACCGCTTGGAAATCCATCCACATGATGCCGAAGACCGTGGCATTAAAAATGATGACTGGGTGGGCATTAAAAGCCGGGCGGGTGAAACCGTGTTACGTGCGCTGATTACTGACCGTGTGCAGCCGGGCGTAGTCTACACCACGTTCCATTTTCCGGAATCAGGCGCCAATGTCATCACCACTGACAACTCAGATTGGGCCACTAACTGCCCTGAGTACAAAGTGACCGCCGTGCAAGTGACCAAAGTCAACCAGCAATCACAATGGCAACAAGACTACTCGGCCTTCTCCGAGCAACAATTGGAACTTTTGGAGCAAGGCCTGAGTAATGGCTAATGCCAATCCGGTCGCAGAGTCCTTGGCTCTTGATCTGGGCTGGCCGAGTTACCAACAACTGCCAGTGGAACGGTGGCGGCAAGGCCTACGTTCCATTGAACAGGACTATGTCGCCGAAGAAGTCCCTGTGGCCTTGGTGTACAACGGCACTCCCCATGTAGTGATGCTGGCGACACCGACTAACTTGGAAGATTTTGCGCTAGGTTTCAGCATTACCGAAGGCATTATTGGCAGTCCTCAAGAACTGCTGGCAACACGGATTTATAACCGTGCCAACGGCATAGAGGTGCAAATAAAAATCCCTGAACACCGTTTCCAATGCCTGCCTGACAAAGGCCGCAACATGACGGGGCGGACGGGGTGTGGTTTATGCGGTGCAAGCACACTAAAGCAAGCCATCCGGTCCCCTGCCCCCGTGCAAAACGCCTTAGTCGTGGATGCTGACGAACTTATGACCGCCCTGGCTGAAATAAAAGGCCAGCAACGCATAAACAAACTAACGGGGGCTGTACATGCTGCCGCTTGGGCAATTCCAAGTTCGGGCATCGTGGCCGTCCGTGAAGATGTCGGGCGGCATAATGCCCTGGACAAATTGATTGGCGCATTGCTGCGTACTGGTAAAGACCCTGGCACAGGCTTTGCGTTAGTGACTAGCCGCGCAAGTTACGAAATGGTGCAAAAAACTGCATTTGTAGGGATTTCGATACTCGCCGCCATTTCTGCCCCAACTGGCTTGGCAATCCGACTTGCCAATGAATGCGGGCTGACTTTAATCGGTTTTGCCCGTACCGACCAACATGTGGTCTACACCCATCCGCAACGTTTAATACATAATGTTTAGATAACCCTATGAAAATTGAAAGACTCATTAAAATGGCCAACGATATTAGCGATTTTTTTAATGCTGAAAGCGATAAAGAAGTTGCCGTAGAAGGCATTAAAAACCATATATTACGGGCTTGGGAACCTAGAATGCGTCAAGCGATTATTGCTTATTACAAAGAAAATGGCGCTGGTTTAAGTGAGCTTGCCAAAACCGCTGTTTCTAAACTGGGCTGATAGAACCAACTTGCGGTATTTTTAATGCGGGCGTAATCGCTGTCCGGTGTCCTTAGGTTTTCAGCATAAACGTCACTGGGCCATTATTAACCAAAGCCACTTGCATATCAGCACCGAACTCACCAAACTGTACCAATGGATAAGTGCTGTTAGCCAATTGTTGTAAATAATCAAACATCAGCCGTGCCTGCTCAGGGGGCGCGGCGGACACAAAACTGGGGCGGTTGCCTTTTTGGGTGTCAGCCGCTAGTGTAAATTGCGGCACTAGCAATAACCCCCCGTTTATATCCCTTAAGCTAAGATTCATCCGCTCCTGTCCATCGGCAAAAATCCGGTAATTAAGCACGCGCTCCAGCAGGCGGTGGGCGTCTTTTTCAGTATCCGATTTTTCGACGGCAACCAGCGCCATAATACCGGCCGCAATACTACCTATCATTTGATTATTAACGGTGACGGAAGCGCTGGTTACGCGCTGGATTATAGTGATCATGGCAACATGGGCTATCAATTTCTTTTAATTTTAATCGGATGCTTTTTAGGCATTTTTTTAAATTCCTGCACGTCCGGCTTCGTTCTCGTCAGTCCGGCAAATTCAAACAACAAATCCAGTTCCTTATCATTCATTTCATAACAAGCCTGCGCTTTTAAACCATCCGGTAGCACCACTGGCCCATAACGCACACGCATCAAGCGGCTGACAACCACTTGTTGGGATTCCCATAAGCGCCTTACTAACCGGTTACGGCCTTCTCTGACAATCACGTAATACCATTTATTAGCCCCCTCCCCGCCCGAAAAACTAATTTCATCAAATTTTGCTTTGCCATCTTCAAGTTCCACACCGTGCTTGAGTTTTTCCAACGTTGCGTCAGCGACATCGCCCAAAATACGCACGGCATATTCACGCTCGACTTCAGAGGAAGGATGCATCAGCCGATTGGCCAGTTCGCCGTTATTGGTGAACAGCAACAATCCAGACGTGTTGATGTCCAAACGACCTACATTGATCCAACGGCCTGTGGGTAATTTTGGCAATCGGGAAAACACCGTAGGGCGTCCTTCAGGATCATTGCGGGTGACGACTTCGCCTGTCGCTTTGTGATAAATCAGCACCTGCGTCGGTTGCTCGGAAAATTTTTGCCAATTCAGGACGCGGTCATTGAGTTGAAGATGATCCCCCAATTTCAGACGGTCGCCTAAAGTGACCAAATGTCCGTTAAGCTTTAAGCGGCCTTCCGCTATCCAGCGTTCAATTTCCCGTCTGGACCCTACTCCGCCACGGGCCAAGACCTTTTGGATGCGCTCGCCGCTCTCTGACGGTTGTTGCCCATTATTTTCCGATACGTTATGTTCTGTCAGCTGTTTCGGTGCGCTGTTCTTCGATGTTCTGTTTTTCACTGGTTACCTGCATTTGTTGCTGTAGCTTGTCTACCGGCACATCAAGAGTTTTAATCTCCTGCAAGGTCGGTAGGTCATTTAATGTTGTGATATTGAAGTAATCCAGAAACTGCCGCGTTGTGCCCAACAAAGCGGGCCGTCCTGGAACTTCCTTATGCCCGATGACCTTCACCCATTCACGTTCCAACAAGGTTTGGATAATGCTTGAACTGACGCTGACGCCGCGTATATCTTCAATATCACCACGCGTGACTGGCTGACGGTAGGCAATAATAGCTAATGTCTCAAGCAATGCCCTAGAATATTTGGGCGGTTTTTCTTCAAACAACCGGGAGACCCAATGCGACAATTCTGGCTTAACTTGGAAACGGTAACCACTGGCAACCAGTTTTAGTTCGACTGGGCGGGCATTGTATTCTTCGGTTATGGCTGTCAGTGCGGCCTGTATATCGGCGGTTTCAGGCTGTTCCAGCTCAGGAAAGACCTGCTGTATCTGTTTGCAACTCATAGGCCGTTTGGCGGCAAATAAAATGGCCTCGACAATGTGTTTTATTTCCATGCTGACAGCCGGTTGCTCAACGGGCGGCTGAGCTGTTTCTTTAGCCTTCTTAGGCTTAGCCACCTTCAAAACTGGCTGGGGCTGCCCTGAAAGTTCTGATCCTAAGCTCGGCGAGGATGCCGCATTCGACAATTTCGATAAGCCCTTCTTTGCTGAGTTCGAGGATGGCGAGGAATGAGACGACGACGCCGTGCCGCCCTTCTTTTCGGATAAATAATTGCGAGAAAAGGAGACTATTTTCTCCTTTAAGGTTTGCCAAAATGGTTGCCATGCGTTCACGAACTGATAATGCTTCTTTGGTAATTTGATGGTGGCTTAGCTGTTCGACCCGTGTTAAAACATCCCGAAAAGCCAATAAAATATCCTTTAGCTGGACATCCGGCAAAAGTTGCGCAACATTGAGCGCCGATACATCAATATCGACTGGAAACAATTCGCGTTCCATTCTTGGCAACTGATCCAGCTCATCAGCCGCCTGTTTAATACATTCATATTCCTGTAGCCTACGGATTAATGTTGCTCTCGGATCATCTTCCTCATCTTCGACTTCAGATTGGCGAGGCAGCAGCATTCTGGATTTTATTTCTGCCAAGAGTGCCGCCATCACCAGATATTCTGCAGCCAGTTCCAGATTAAGCCCGTCCATCAGCTGAATATAAGTGATGTACTGGCGGGTGATCTGGGCTATCGGTATATTTAAAATATCCAGATTCTGTCGTCTGATTAAATACAACAACAAATCCAGCGGCCCTTCGAATAACTCCAGAAAAACTTCCAGGGCATCGGGCGGTATGTAAAGGTCTTCAGGTAATTGATTAAAGGGGGTGCCGTTAACTATAGCGAAGGTGAGTGGCTCAATCAGATTTTCGGGGGGATTTTGGCTCATCAACAAAGGTTAAAAACAAAGGGTTGCGGATAAGATTATATCCCTGCTATGGAAAAAAAGACCTTCTGAACAACAAACAACGGGTAAGCAAGAACTGTATTTAACACCCCGCTGTACAGCAAGACTATTAAGATAATAAACCCGTAACGTTCCAATTGGTTATATTGCGCGGCCAAACGGGGCGGTAGCAAACCCGTTAAAATACGGCTGCCATCAAGCGGCGGAATAGGCAATAAGTTGATTAATGCCAAAACCAGATTAATAGAAATGCCCGCCATTCCCATATAAATAAGTGGCAATGAAATGGCTTCACTACCGATAACCACCCCTAAGCGGGCCAATAACGCCCAAGCCAAAGCCATTAAAAAATTAGCGACAGGGCCTGCCAAGGCAACAATCGCCATGTCGTGTAGCGGTTTTTTAAAATTTCTGCCATCAACAGGAACAGGTTTGGCCCAGCCGAAAATAAACCCTGTGCCGGTTATCAGCAACAACCCTGGCAAAATGATGGTCCCGAAAAGGTCAATATGCTTAATCGGGTTTAGCGTTAATCTACCCAGCATTGAGGCCGTATTATCGCCGTATTTTTTGGCCACCCATCCATGCGCAACCTCATGTACAGTAATGGCAAAAACCACCGGTAAGATCCATACAACGATGCGTTGGATTAGTGTCAATTCATTCATCATGGCAATACTTCCTTCAGTTGTTCAACATTGTGGCAATCCCTTTGCCTTGTCTGATTATCTCCGGGCCATTACTGGAAAACCCGATCACAGTGGTCGGTTCAAACTCAATTATCCCGGCGTCTATAATCAAGTCCAGCTCATGCTCCAACCGGACTCTTATTTCATAAGGGTCTGTGAGTGCTTCACTGTCGCCTGGTAGTATCAAAGTGGAACTAAATAACGGCTCATCCAATTGATTGACAAGTAATTGGACAACGGGATGGGAGGGGATGCGTATACCGATGGTTTTTTTCTTAGGATGTTGCAGTCGGCGTGGCACTTCGCGTGTCGCGTCCAATATGAAGGTGAAAGGGCCTGGCGTTAATGTTTTAATCAAGCGGAATGCGTCATTACTTATTTTAGTAAAGTTTGACACCTGAGCCAAGTCTTTGCATACCAACGTAAAATTGTGTTTATCGTCCAGTTGCCGAATACGGCGAACCTTATCTAATGCCTGCTTATCACCGATATGGCAGGCAATCGCGTAAGATGAATCCGTAGGGTAGACAATAACACCGCCATTGTGGATTATTTCCACAGTACGATGGATTAACCTCAACTGAGGGGTCTCTGGGTGTATTGCAAAAAACTGCGCCATTCTATCACTGCCTGAATTAATTTTTGCCATTATAGCCCACATCGGCTTAAGCTTGCAGCCTTGCAATGTCAAGGCTAATATTTAATGCCCATACACAGCGGCAATCTAATAAACCCTGCAATGATAGACCTTAAAACACTATAGAATATTGGCATAGTCCAGCTCCAATTGTTGGAAATTCAACGACGTCATAAAACGGCTAAAGCTCATCCAAGCGGACAGTCCCATCATATCCCTAAACTGTGGCGGTAAAAAGTGTGGCGGGCTAACAGTGCCTTCTTCAACCAAATCGTTAAGCACCTTCATGTCTTCAATCATAGTCTTGCCACAGAATAATAAGGGGATGCGGTCTGGCTTGCCTTTGCTCACTGCCAAACGGATAAAATTGTAAGTGAGCACAAAACCTTTGATGTAGGTCAGGTCTTTGGTGAACGGCATCCCCGTCGAACTACTACCTCTAAATACCCGGCTACTTAGCGTGTAGCTATCTTCTTCATTCATGCCTTTATTTCTGAAAAACTCAAAAATATCCATAAAATCAGCTCCATTTTCCGCCAAGGTTATTGCCCGCACGCGGTTAATCAGCGTCATGAGGCGATGTGGGGTGGAGCTGAAGGTCAGTATTTCCATCAATACGGCTAACCCCTCTTGGGTAATAGTCGCTGAAGGGGGGCCTTTGCCTAAAAAAGTACAGTAAGGTTGCGCCATGCCATTTAGCGTCGTGCCAAGGTGCACCCATATTTCATGAACTTCAAGCACCTGCAGGTCACGCATATTAAATAGCGCATCGGCACGCAGTTTAACGTAATCAGTGCCGGCCGCAGCATCTGAAATAATCCCGTCGCTGAGCATGGCCCTCAAACCATCACCTGGAAACAGGCTTTCTATTTTTTGGTTGAGAATATCCACTGCATCAATGGCTTTAATAGTTTTTGGTTCTTCACACAAGGAATCCAGCTGTAACAACTGGGTTAGCGTCTCTTCCATCATACTGCCCAAATCGGCTATGGTCGGGTCACCCACATGAAAAACATCCAGAGAAGAGCCATACAACTCTTGGGAAATATTGGCAAATGTATCAGTCCCCCTGGCTTCCAACATATAAACCACATCCTGATATTCACGGCAGATACGGCGCATAATGACGCTAAGCGGGTTAAGTTGCCCAAGCTTACGGACTAAATCACGCTCAATCTCGTGAAATTCCCGTTTTTTTTCAGTCGGATCAAATCCTAGCGAGCGTGAAAGATAATAATCAGTATCAACAGCGGGCAATTTTTTACAACCGCCATTTAAAAACGCCGCCTTGATGCTGTCATCCCATTTTACGGCATCAAGCACCCGTATGGGCTGCTGGGCTTTGACAATCCGGTCTGAAAGCGCCTTGACTTCAGTCAAATAAGTCGAAGGTTTAAGTGTTTTTTTTTGCATTTAAGTAGCATCCTTTAACAGTGTGGCCACTTAAAAATATCGGCCTGCAATTCAGTATATCAATAGATTAGCCGCGTTAATAGCGCACGTGATGGGGCAGCAATAAGCATCGTGCTGCTTTTGTTTTATCTAATTATCCGACAACTAATCTGCACAGTCAGCAACTGGAGCCAACTTGGACACCATCATGTATATCGGCGGAACAAAATCATGTACGTGCTTGTGCCACTTAAGATTCAGTTAAGATTAGGGTGTGCAAAATAAAACATACAGAGATACATTGATAAACTACAGTGAATATAAATTGAAAAAAACATTGATTGACACACATCATCTGGTCGCTTCAAGGCGGCATTTTTTAAGGCAAATAGCCGGGGGGGCTGCATTGCTTGCTTTAGGTGGCCCAGAAATGGCATCGGCGGCCGTCAGGCATCTTTACAGTCCGACTCGCCCCCATCCCCCAACGCATAAGATAATCGCCTTGGAAAATATTAATACCGGCGATAAGCTAAAGCTCGCTTATTTTGAGCAGGGCAGATATGTTAAAGAAGCATTGCAAGAAATCAATTATTTGTTTCGGGATTTCCACTCCGGCGATGTACATCCCATTGACCCTACATTACTAGATCAATTATATGATTTAAAACAGAATTTAGGCGTTACCAGGCCAGTCCATATCATCTCGGGCTATCGTTCACCTTTCACCAATGCCCAGTTGCGCAAACAAAGCCACAAAGTCGCCAGACATAGCCTGCACATGGAAGGCCGGGCAATTGATATACGCATTGAAGGCGTGAGCACCAAACACATCAGAAATGCCGCGATTGCTATGCAGCGCGGTGGGGTCGGTTATTACCCCAGATCGAATTTTGTCCATTTGGACACCGGAAAAATTAGGGTTTGGTAAACACCCCTAATTGATCGCTTTCGCCGTGTTCATAATGCTTGTAGGCGGTACGGCGGGCTTAACAAACAACATCTGGTCATCAAGGTCTTCCTCACTTTTTAGTGCTTCCAGCAATATTGCATCCTGACCGTAAATGTCAGGATAGAAAACCAGCTGGTTTTGCTGATCGAAAAACGCTGTCGTATAAAAGAACAACACCGGGACAGGCTGATTCAGGACAACCCGTTGCATTTTCTGTGCTTGCATAGCCTTCTCGATGCGCTCCGTGTTCCAGCCCGCCTGATTTTTTAGGACAAATTCCGCCAGTTTCTGTGGATTTTCAACCCGTACACAACCGTGGCTAAAATCCCTGCGTGACCGGCTGAACAATGTGTTGGCCGGCGTATCATGCAAATACACATCTTCTTTGTTAGGAAACAAAAATTTTACCTTACCTAAGGCATTCTTTTTACCAGGCCGCTGCCTTATTCTTACCGTCCCCTGCTTAAGCTGGGCGATAGTCCCTTGAGAGAACCCGACAACGCCGGAGCTGGAGACCAATTCCATGTTTTCCTTTTGAAGGAAGCCAGGATTACGCATCAGCTTAGGAACAAACTCGTCTTTAACGATGCTATAAGGCACATTCCAATACGGCATAAAATCAATATAGCGCATATCCGCCATTAACACAGGCGTTTGGTTTTTCATCGCCTTGCCCACAACCACTTTTATATTAATGACCTCAGGTTCTAACGCATTGACATTATCAAATGCCCAGAGCTGAAAGGCGGGAATGTTGACAATGATAGAAGGACCGCTAGCCAATTCCGGCAACCACCGAAGCCTTTCCATCGCCAGTTCAATTTGTGTCACCCGTTGTGATGGCGAAGCGTTTAACTCAGTAAGAGTGGATTTACCAATAATACCGTCAGCGGCCAAGCCATGACGACGCTGGAATTTTTTCACCGCCGCGACAATTTTTTCCGAATAAAAGCTGGACGGGGGGGCATTAGCTGGGTCGGCGGTGTATTCCGATAAATTGTCTTCAGACAAATCACCTGTTGTCATTAAAAATCTCTTCAATTCATCAAGCTGGTAGAGATTATCGCCGGGATTGATAGTCTTATCAAAAACCAACCGGACATGCCAAGGCTTATCGGCAAATTGCCGGTAATTTGCCAGCACTGCTTTTAACTTTTGATACTGCTTTAATTTAGGCTCGACCAACATCGGCAATTGCGCAAGGGAATGTTGTTCAAGACCGGACTTAATAAGTGAAGGCAAATCAATCAACTTCTTATCCCGAAGTTTAAGATTAAAATTAATGCCCTGAGGATTAACCCGACCGTAGTGCAAATCATGGAGAAAACGCAACAATGACAGGCTTAATGCCGTGTCATAATGTGCCAACTCCTTATACGCATCTGGCCTAAGGAGCAATGCTGCCGATGACTTTTGTTGCAACATTCCAGTATCGTAATGCGCGGCATTTAATCCGTTATCCCCAGCAGCTCTTAGAAGAGCGAGCAGTTGTGTGATATTTTTACCACTGTCGCTATTGCCCAACCAGAGCAATTGATAATTGGACAATTTATAAAGCGCATCAAGGTCGTCGCTGCGATTAGCGAAACTTTCCGGCTTCAGATAAGGATGCTGTTTAGCGGCAATAATCGCAGTAATTTCTTTGGCTACCGACGGTTCCTGAACAACCTCGACCCCTTCAGCCAGCAAGTCGCATGCGGACAGAGCCAGGCAAAAAAACACCAGCAACCGCAATACATAGCAACCTGCACGGTTTCTTAAGTACGCACCATAGGAAGTACTATTTTGTAAAAAAACTAATGCGCGGGGATTAACTATTTCCCCTGCATCACCACCTTTTGCAAATACACTCAGCTCCATACAACACACGCCTATTTTGAAAATTTATTTGATACAACTGCCGATAATGAGGCAATACTACCACTAACAGACTGTTTGATAGTGATAAATCGGCAGAATGTCGATTCAGTCAAAAAGCCATTAAATTTTTCGGTAGTGGTAAACATTCAAATGCTTAAGTGACAGCGGAGCCAAAAAACATGTTTTTTGATTCGAAAATATCATTACCCTTTACCATCACCCATTTTTCTACCGGACAGCTAATTTTTAGCGGTGGCCAAAAAACGGCCATTTTACCCAACCCATTAGGAATGCCCATGGCAAAAAAACCACAACAACCCTGCCCTCCCCTTTTTCCTAGCGCCAAACAAGACGCCGCCCAAGTTTGTTACGATTATGGCTCGCCACAAAGCTGTTCTGCCTCTTATCGGTTAGCGTATGATGATTTTGACTTCATTATGCGTGATGAATTAAGGCCAGTGCGCTTGCAACTTGAATTGCTCAAACCTGAACTCGCCCAACTTGAGCATGACATTCAGGCCACTGTGGTCATCTTCGGTAGCGCCCGTATCAGTGAAAGCCAAACAGCCGGACAGGTTTTGCGAAGCGCCGAGCTCGCATTAGATGCCAGCCGAGATGATGCTGCACTTGCAAAAAAAGTTACCATAGCGAAGCGGTTATTGGCTAAAAGCCGCTACTATGATGAAGCACGGGAACTAGGCGCTCTTATCACCCAAGGCGCTAAAGGCCTCAAACACAACTTAGTTGTGGTCACTGGCGGTGGCCCAGGCATTATGGAAGCGGCTAATCGCGGCGCCGCCGATGTCAACGGCAAAAGCATAGGACTTAATATCGTGCTGCCCGGCGAGCAAAAACCCAATAGCTATATCACCCCTGAGTTGTGTTTTCAGTTCCACTACTTTGCCATACGCAAAATGCACTTTTTAATGCGGGCAATCGCACTCGTCGCTTTTCCAGGCGGATTCGGCACACTTGATGAACTGTTTGAAGCGCTTACCTTAATCCAAACCAACAAAATCAGGCGTATCCCCGTTATTCTGTTTGGTAAACCGTATTGGGACAACATCATCAATTTTGACATACTGGTCGATGAAGGTGTCATAACACAATGTGAGAGGGAAATCATCCAATATGCAGAAACCGCCGGAGAGGCGTGGCAACTAATTTTAAATGATTATGTCGAAGATGCTGGTGGCTGCATTTAAAATCGTCAAAAAATGTTTCTAGGGCGATGCCACGCTTATCATCACAAGTTTGCGCCACAGCAAGCCCAACGATGCGTTTTCCCTGCTTTGTACATCGTATTTGCCGTATGCTAATATTGGCAGAATCAAAACCTATTTTGATTTTAATTTATGGAGTTATTAATGAAACAATTATTGAAAACCGTGTTGATGCTTTCCACATTATCTTTATTTACGTCTTACGATGCGGCCGCATCGACTTATCCGGCTAGGGTGAGCGCAAAGCTTGGCAATGCGATTGTCAATGCAACCACGGGGCTTGCGGAAATCCCTAAAGCCATCATGATATCCAACCGTGCAGAAGGCCCCGCTTATGCGGCGACTGCTGGCCTGGTGACGGGGATTGTGCACATGATGGGGCGCACCCTAAGCGGCGCTTATGATATGGCAACATTTATGATACCTACCAAACCCATTGTAACGCCTGATTACGTTTGGCAAGATTTCGATAAAGAAACCAGTTACCGCTCAACCTGGCAATTACGCTAATACGCAAAAATCATCGAGCACATCCCGTTTGGTCTGCGCTCGATAACCCCGATTTTTACTCCCTACCGTTAAACACGCCAAGCAATTGCAGCAGGCTCAGAAATAAATTGTAAATCGACACATATAAAGAAATGGTCGCCAAAATATAATTGGTTTCACCACCATTGATCATGGCGCTGGTCTGGAACAGAATCATGCCGGACATCAACAGGATAAACATGGCTGAAACCGCCAACGATAAACCAGGCATAGCAAATACGATTGCCCCAATCCCCGCCAAAAATGCGACCAGTATGCCAACCATCAAAAACCCGCCAAGAAAGCTGAAATCCTTGCGTGTAGTCAACGCATAAGCTGACAAGCCGAGGAAAATCACCCCAGTGCCGCCCAACGCCATCATGATAAGTTCATGACCATTGCTAAAGACATTAATGTACATGGTTAAGACCGGCCCTAGCGTCAACCCCATAAAACCCGTCAGAGCAAAGATAAAAACCAATCCTAACGCACTGTTGCTAAATTTTGTAGTCAAGAACAGCAAACCGAAATAACCCACTAAGGTGAGAACCATACCTGGATGGGGCAAATTTAAAGCCATTGACAAGCCTGCCGTCAATGCACTGAACAGCAGTGTCATAGACAATAGCAGGTAAGTGTTTTTCAGCATTTTATTAGCGGCCAGAACCCCTGTTTCTGGACGTGATACTGCGGTATTTGATTTCATTTTTGTACCCTTAAAAGTATGATGAACGATAATTATGACTATTGAATCTTACTAGAATTTCATCTGCTTAGTAAAAATTTTTAAAATCCGCTTGTCTTTTGTCGGCTCTAACGCTTAGCGTCATAACCTGAAACCCGATGCCCAAACCATTTAAAAGCGCCCATGCCTAACCTGCCATTCCCTTACACAATCCGCCGCAGTGCCCGTTCAGTTAAGGTAAGGATTACTGTCACGCACGATAAGGTGGAAGTCATTGCGCCGGCTAAAGTGGCCGAACAAAAACTCGTGCAGTTTGTACACGAAAAACAGCATTGGATTATCTCGGCATTGGCTAAAGTTGCCGAAAAAAACCATACCTATAACCCATTTACCCCCCTTTTTTATGGCGAAGGCGCAAAAATACCTTATCGTGGCGAATTGGTGGAACTGACCATCAAACCATCAACATTAAAACGCTTAAAAATTACCTTAGTTGATGGGCTGGTTGCCCATGTCCCTAAGACATTGCCGGTTAATGAACATAACGACGCCATTAAAATGGCGCTGATAAGCTGGATGAAAATGCAGGCCAAACTGCATGTGCAACAACTAGTCCAACAACATGCACATAAAAAACAACTGCTTCCGCGCACCATTGTCATTAAACAGCAAAAAAGCCGTTGGGGAAGTTGTGGCATCCATAATGACATCAGTATCAACTGGCTGTTAATTCTGGCACCGCCTGAAATACTGGAATACGTGGTAGTGCATGAGCTTTGCCATATTCAGGTCAGAAACCATTCCGCCCGTTTTTGGGCGTTGGTGGCCGAACATTTGCCATATTATCAACAACATAGACGCTGGCTGAAAGAACAGGGGGCCAGTCTGATACGAGGGTTTGATTAATGCCTTACCCCCCCCTTATCTTATTCACCCCACCGCAAAACCTCTGGCAAAAAAAACTCGCTGACCAGCATGTACCTGTGCCTGATGCCATAAACCGTCCTTCTACCCCAGATTGGTTGGTCAATAGCCACCTTATCGAGCGTAATTGATGCCCATAAACAGGGCTTGATTAAAGTCACATCCATTTCTACGCGCTCCAATTTAGGATACGAAAAAATGACCTCGCCTAAAGGACGTGTCCCCAGCTGAGATAAATTGCTGTGCGCAATTTTTATAGTTTCGGCAGGAATAATCGTCCTGGCAAGGATTAATGGGCGGCCTTCAGTGTGCAGCAACACTTCACGGATCAAGCTGTAGCGTGAATCGGGCTGTTTAAGTAATTTTTGTTCGGATAAAAAAGGGCTGTGCCACTTTTGTAGCAGCACACTAACGGCAACTGAGCCGCCGTACACATTCCGCAACCGCTGCGTTAGCGAACCCGACTCATAAGCCCATGACTGCACGGCAACCGGAAGCTTATGGCGTGTGCCTTGGCGATTTTCATGCCAGACGGGCTCTTGATTAAACAATAGACTCTTAGTGGCCAATCTAAACTAAACCTCGGCATACACGGTAGATGTGCCCAGCCAGCGGTCACATAAGGGCTGGATGGCGTGGGGTGATTCGGTGAAAAATGTGTCGCTGATTTGCTGGACGGCCTCGAGCAAATCGGCATCCCTGGCTAAATCGGCAATTTTAAACTGCATGTGCCCGGTCTGGCGTGTGCCCATGACATCGCCCGCGCCACGCAACTGCAAATCTTTTTCAGCAATGACAAAACCATCGTTACTGTCCCTCAAAATGCCTAGGCGCTGGCGGGCGGTGTCTGACAAGGGGGCCTGATAAAGCAACAGGCAATAACTGTCGCCCTCACCCCGCCCGACCCGCCCACGCAATTGATGCAACTGGGAAAGCCCTAAGCGCTCAGGGTTTTCAATAACCATCAAACCCGCATTGGGCACGTCAACGCCCACTTCAATGACTGTGGTGGCGACCAGCAAATCAATCAGGTGATTTTTAAAAGCCTGCATAACGGCGTCTTTATCGGCGGCTTTCATACGCCCGTGGATCAGGGCAACCCGCACGGAGGGCAAGGCTGTTGTTAAAAATTCGGCAGTTTTTTCCGCCGCTTGGCATTGCAACGCCTCGGATTCTTCAATCAATGTACAAACCCAGTAAACCTGCCTTTTTTTGCTGACCCAGCCATTAATCCGATCTATCACATCGGCGCGGCGCTCGCCGGGAATCACGCTGGTGACGATAGGCTTTCTGCCTGGCGGCAGTTCATCAATAATGGAAATATCCAGATCAGCATACTGCAACATCGCCAGTGTGCGTGGGATAGGTGTCGCTGTCATCACTAACTGATGCGGCCTAAGCTCGGTCTGCTGGGCTTTTTCGCGTAGCGCTAGCCGTTGATGCACACCAAAACGGTGCTGTTCATCAATAATCACCAAGCCTAGGCGATGAAATTGTACGCTGTCCTGAAACAACGCATGGGTGCCGATGACAATGCCTGCCACACCATCTGCCAGTGCCTGTAAAGCCTGCTTGCGCTGGCTACCTTTAAGTTGCCCGGTCAAAAACACGACGTTAGTTTCAAAACCGGCAAACCAAGCGCTGAAATTGCGCAAGTGCTGTTCCGCCAACAATTCTGTCGGCGCCATCACCGCGACTTGATAACCCGCCGCCAATGCCAACAACGCCGCATATGCGGCAACAATGGTTTTACCCGAACCGACATCGCCTTGCACCAGCCGCATCATTGGCTGAGCCTTTTGGCAATCCGCCTCGATCTCGGCAATGACCCGTTGTTGTGCGCCCGTCAACTTAAAGGGCAACGCACGCAAAAAGTGGCCGGTTTCCGGGATTGCGCCTTGGAACACCGGCGCTTGCCACGCACGGGCTTTATTTTTTATCGTGCGGAGACTGAGATGATGTGCGAGCAGTTCTTCAAATGCCAGGCGTTTTAAAGCGGGGACACTGCCATTTTGTAGCGCGTCAATTGACACCGATTCTTCCGGCGCATGTAAGGTTTGTATCGCATCCACCAAGGTAGGGTACTGATATTGCTGCAAAATTGCTTCAGGTATCCAGTCAGCCAATACGTTGGCATCATGGCTGCAAAGCTGTAACACCTGTCTTACCGCTTTGCGGATGACCGTCTGGTTAAGCCCTTCGGTAAGCGGATAAACTGGCGTCAAGCGGTTTTCGGTCATAGCGGCATCTGGATTGGCAATCACTTTATACTCAGGATGCACCATCTCCAGACCAGCAAAACCGTACCGCACTTCGGCAAACACGCTCAGCCAGACGCCAGGTTTCAGGGTGTTGTTCTGGTTGGCCGTAAAATGGAAAAACTTTAACGAAACAGAACCGGTATCGTCGCTGATTTTACAAACCAAGCTTTTCCGGCCTCTAGGCAAAATGTCGGTGAACTCAACCTTGCCACAAACCAATACCGTCATGCCCACCGTCAATGAGCCTATCGGGTAAACGCGGGTGCGGTCTTCGTAGCGGTGCGGCAAATGAAAAAGCAAATCCTGAAGTTGGCGGACACCTAATTTTTCCAGGCGGTTTGCAGTTTGCGCACCGATGCCCGTTAACGTAGTGACCGGTTGTTTTAGGATGTTCACAGGTGTAACTGTTTTGGCTTAACGGCCGCAGATTCTTCAAGGACTGGCGGCCGTGCTGTTTCATGCATTTTAGGCGATTCAAGAAACAGTTTAAATTTAACCATTACCAGCGTTTGCCGCCCATCTTTAACAAGCCGGATATTCTTGGACCGGCAAATACATGACCGCATCCATTTCCACTTGCGCACCTTTAGGCAAGGCAGCCACCCCAATGGCGGCACGCGCCGGATAAGGCGGCGAAAAATAATTCCCCATAATTTCGTTGACTATCGGAAAATGCGTCAAATCTGTTAAAAAAACATTCAGTTTGACAACATCTGACAAATCCCCGCCTGCGGCAATGGCGACGGCTTTTAAATTCTCAAACACTTGGGTAATTTGCACGCCAATCTCGCCGTCCACCAAAACCATTGTTTCAGGAACTAGCGGGATTTGTCCGGAAAGATAAACCGTATGGTCAACTTTAACCGCTTGTGAATAAGTCCCTATAGCTTGCGGCGCCTTATCGGTCTGGATGATTTCTTTGGTCATTCTTGAGCCTTTTTTGTGCTGTGATAAGTAAAAGTTTTTTAGTTGTGATGTGATTTATAAAAACCAAAGCCGTTACAAATCAATTGCCTTTATAACTGTTAAACAGTTGGGTGTTGCCTTTGCTGTCAAAACTAACGACATCATACTGCTCTTTTTTACCACCCATCTCCATACCCGGTGTGCCGACCGGCATACCGGGGACTGCTATCCCTACAATCTCAGGTTTAGTTTTCAGCATTTTTTTAATATCGTCCACAGGCACATGCCCTTCCACGACATAGCCGTTGATGGTGGCGGTATGGCAAGAGGCCAGCTTGGGCGTGACCCCATGTTTTGTCTTGATAGCGTTAACATCATTAGTGACATTATCTTTAATGGTGAAGCCATCGGTTTGCAAATGGGCCAGCCATTTTTCGCAGCAACCGCAGGTCGGGCTTCTATAGACGACAATCTCTTCGGCCTTAACGGCGACGCTGACAACAGCCAAACCAACTGCCAATACAATTTTTAATAAATTCATGATGTCCCTCCTTAAATGCTTTGATGATAAATAGGGCTGTATTGACGGACGGTATCAACCATCGCCTTGACATGCTCAGGGTTAATGTCCGGCAAAATGCCATGCCCCAAGTTGAACACATGACCAGAACCCGCACCGTATTTATCCAGAATGGATTTTACTTTTTCGGCAATAATTTCCGGTTTCGCATAAAGTGCGACCGGATCCATATTGCCTTGCAAAGCAACCTTGCCACCCACTCTGGCCCGCGCCTGCCGTATGTCTGTCTGCCAGTCCAAACCTAAGGCGTCATAGCCGGCATCGGCCATAGATTCCAACCACAGTCCGCCACCTTTAGTGAACAAAATGGTCGGAACCCGCAAGCCATCCACCTCAGTTTTCAGCAGCGCCCTGACTTGCTTGGCGTAGTGCAAGGAAAACTCCAGATAATCTTCGCTGTTCAACATGCCGCCCCATGTGTCAAACAGCATGACAGCTTGGGCGCCTGCGGCTATTTGTGCATTCAGATACGCCGCCACCGATTGCGCAAGCTTATCGAGCATGATGTGCATCAAGCCAGGCTGTTCGTACATCAGCCCTTTGACATTTTGAAAACTTTTGCTGCTGCCGCCTTCAACCATATAGGTTGCTAACGTCCAAGGACTACCAGAAAAGCCGATCAGCGGCACACTGCCTTGCAGGTTTTTTCTAATCAAACGCACGGCATCGACCACATAACGCAATCCCACTTCAGGGTCAGGCACCGGCAGTTTGTCAATATCAGCCGCCGTCCGCACCGGATATTTAAATTTAGGCCCTTCACCTTCGGTAAAATACAAACCCAAACCCATTGCGTCGGGAATGGTCAATATGTCCGAAAACAAGATTGCCGCATCAAAATCAAAACGCCGTAACGGCTGCAAAGTGACTTCACACGCAAGTTCAGGATTGGTGCATAGCTTCAAAAAACTGCCCGCTTGTTCCCTAACTTGCCGGTATTCAGGCAAATACCGCCCTGCTTGCCGCATCATCCAGACAGGTGTCCGGTCTACCGGTTGTTTTAACAGGGCTTTAATAAAAATGTCGTTTTTTAATGATGTCATCGGCTTAGGGTATGGAAGTTCGTGATCGTGCAAGAATGGGGGCGTTATCGTAACTAATGATAAGACAGCAACTGTCAGCCGCGCTGGAGATGGCCTGAAGCGCTGAGCCACTGGACACCAAGCGCTATAGCGACTAGCGCCACAACAGCGGCTATCAACAACCATAACGCCCTGTCGCTTTTTTTGGCAATCGCCAGGCTGGGTCTCTGGGCGATAATGCGTTCTGGGATACCCTGTGTTTCGCGATAGACAGATTCTATGATGCTCTCGCTAATCGTGTTGACTGGCAACCGTATCCAGGACTTAGCCGATAGCTGTTGTAAAAATTCGCCGCATTGTTTTTCGGATAGCGGTGGAATTTCCACAAAATAACAATCGTCAAGCACTCTGTCTGAGCGGATTTTTATGTAAACTTCATCAGGCGTCAAGGCAAACACCAGCCTTAATGCCGTGTTTGCCGCCGCATAGTCAATAAGTGCCGTTATCAAGCCCGGCGCGAGCTGTCCGGCATCATCAATTATCAAAACCAGCTTGTTACGCTGGCTTTCCAGTTGTTCCAGTAGCCTAGCCGGATCCAGCGCGTGTGCGTCCGTCTTATCGGCTTTTTTAACGGCAACGGCGGCCTGCCCCAGTATATTTTCAAAACTTAAATCAAGAACACCCTGTAGGGCGCAGTATTGCCAGGCATCATTTTTGCGTTCGAGCAAAATTTTAATGAGCGTCGTCTTACCAATGCCTTTTGGCCCACAAACCACTAATGATTGGTTTGAATTGGCGATTAAGTGCATCACCAAATCAAGCTTCTGCGCACGTTCCTGCGTGATTAAAGAATAATCACCCAGGCTGCCTAGCTGGCCGTTCAGTGTGGACACATCGCCAGTGGCACCGTTATATTGAGCGGCCATAGCGGGTCAGAGTCTGTTTTAATAACGCGGCATCAATATTGACGGGTAATGTTGCCAAGCCTATTTTTTCCAATAGAATCAAGCGTATTTCGCCATCCACATTTTTCTTGTCAACCGCCATCAGCTCTAAAAACCTGTCCGCATTAAGCTGTTGCGGTGGCGTGACCGGCAACTTGGCTTTTTTAAATAATGCGATAATCCTATCGACATCGGCATCCGTCAGCCAACCTTTACTTCTAGAAAGGTCGGCGGCTTGGCAAGTGCCAATCGCAACGGCTTCACCATGGAGATATTCGCCATAACCCGCACCAGTCTCAATCGCATGGCCAAACGTATGGCCTAGATTTAAAGTTGCCCTAATGCCCGTCTCTGTTTCATCTTCCGCAACAATTTGCGCTTTGTTTAGGCAAGATTGTTCGATGGCATAAGCTAATGCCGGCTTATCCCTAGCCAGCAACAAGACAATATTTTGCTCCAGCCAGGCAAAGAATCCGGAGTCCCTAATCAGCCCGTATTTAATCACTTCAGCCAACCCAGCTGACAACTGGCGGTCATCGAGGGTATCTAGGACATCGGCATCGGCAATCACACATTGTGGCTGGTAAAATGCACCGATCATGTTTTTGCCCAGCGGATGATTAACGCCGGTTTTTCCGCCCACCGAAGAATCCACCTGCGCCAACAAGGTGGTCGGGATTTGCAAAAAAGTGATGCCGCGCTGGTAACAGGCGGCAGCAAAACCACCCATATCCCCAATGACGCCGCCGCCTAAAGCGATTAGCGTGGCATTGCGGCTAAACTTACTGGCCAGCAATTTATCAAAAATCCGCATCATAACGTCGAGGGTTTTAAATTGCTCGCCATCAGGCAATATCACCTGCTCGACAGTAAACGCTTGCAGATTTTTTACTACAGCATCCAGATATAAAGGCGCGACTGTGGTGTTAGAGACCACGATAACCTGTTTGGATTTGATGTGCCGCGCAAACAGATCAGTATGGTTTAATAAACCGGAACCTATATAAATAGGGTAACTACGGCCACCTAGTTCTACGAGTAATGTTTTCATTTGAGTGCTAGCGGTTAACGAACCGGTATTCTTCGAGGATATGTTCAACAACGTCTTTGCTGGGCATGATGCCCGTATTGATTTTAAAATCGGCACAGGACAAATATAGCGGTTCGCGCTGTAAAAATAACTGCTCTATACGCTCTTTAGGATTTTCCGTCTGTAACAAGGGCCGCTGTGTATCCCTGCGTGTGCGCTCCAGTATCCTTTCCACCGAACATTGCAAATAGACAATGAAACCATTTTCTTTCAACACCTTACGATTATCTTCACGCAAGATTGCACCGCCGCCGGTCGCCAGCACAATGCCCTTCATTTGGGTCAATTGCTGAATCATTTTCTGCTCCCTATCCCTAAACCCCTCTTCGCCTTCAAATTCAAAAATAGTTGGAATATCAACACCCGTCCTTTCCTCAATAGCCTTATCGCTATCATAAAAAGGCAATTTAAGCGTTCTGGCAAGTTGCCTGCCTATTGTGGTCTTGCCCGCGCCCATGAGGCCAACTAAATATATATTCTCAGATCTCGTCATCAAAATACCTTGCTGGTCTGATTTTCCGATCTTATCGGTGTTATTAAAATTTAACCGCCGCCTTCATCCGCGCTTTAGTCTGGGTTACTTTTTGGGTGGTGGTAAAAATGGTAATGATATTTTGGAATCAAAAAACATGTTTTTTGATTCCGCTGAATATTTACCCCTACCACTTTTTGATTATTGGCGTGACAGCAGACGGTTATTCTTATATTTAAAATTAAAAAAGGCATAAGCCCAACTCTTTGCAGAGCCTATTTCAGGCTGGAATTGTACCAGATGAACAGTGGGTAGTGGATGGAATCTATATTCAGGGATAAAATTGTTTCCTTTAAGAAAACAAATCCCCTAAAAACCATCACCAATGCCGAAAAGGCAAAAATGGATAAGGCCGGTAATAGCCGCGCAAATAATACGGGTAAGCATAAGGCCCATAGGTGCCATAGCCCATTCCAAACCCACCCTGGTAATAACTGTCAGAATCATAATTAGGCCACAGATATAGAGTTGTCGGCAACACGAGCGGCAGGCGCATGGTTTTGTTGCCTATTTTGCGTTCAATATCGCCAGCAAGAATACCGGCAACAGTAATTGCCGTATTTTTGGCATAAATGGCAGGGTCTAAAAACTCCTCGCTTTTGATGACAAAGCGCCCGGCATAGGCTTTATCCAACCGTGGTTTGCCGTAACTTGCCAGCGGATAATACAGGACTTGCAAAAAGGTGTGGTTTTGTTCATTTTCGACATCAACAATCACCCCGCCCCACCGCACCGGTGCGTTTTTGTAAGAACTTATCCCCTGGTTAGCCTGGCTATAAGAAATGTCATACATTGGCACGTCTTTGATAGCAGGCGGTAAATTTGAGCAGGCGTTCAAGAGCAAGGAAATCAGCAACAAATAAAAGGTCATGGCACACCCCCGATTAAATTAGCGTGGCAATTCAATAATGCAAAATCTGATGGTCATTTACCCGCCTAAGTTCAGCTGAGGGATCCAATAAAGACACCCTTTGCCGCTGAAATTTGGCGAACAGTTCGCCTCTGCCGGTTGGAATATCGCTGACACTGGCCATCGGCAATAATATCCGTTTGCCGCACTGGCGCAATACATGCCAAGCAAATATTCCAATACATACACCGGCACAGATAGTGGATCCCGAAATTCGGGCCATATAGTTTAAGCTATGTTCTGAGTTAAATTAGAGACCGAAAATGAGTGAAAGCAAACTCAAGGTTTTTACCGGGGCACAAAAAGCGAAAGTTGCATAGAAGCCGTCAAAAGAACGAAGACAATTAATGAGATTGCGCAAGAACACGGCGTACACCCGAATCAGGTGAGCCAATGGAAAAAGGAGTTGATGGATAACGCGGGCAGCCTGTTTGAAAGCAAGCGAGGGGCGAAACGGGTCAATGCGGAGAGCGGCCCTGACCGGTTATACGCCAAGATTCGGCAATTGAACATGGCAGCCATTGTGAGGCGGCGCGAGATATTTGGAGACGTGTAGGGTGGGCAGGTTTTTTTGCCCATCTTTTCATCAGTAAACGGTGGGCAGAACAACGTTGCCCACCCTACTTGGCTTATGGCCCGCTTCCACGCCTTACCATCAGGATGAGTCAATAAAAATTCCGCGACACGGCGACTCTCTAAGGGCATGAGAGAACCAGCGGAAATTTCTGCGTGGTAATAAGTGGTCACAGTTTAATCAACTTATAAGGGGGTTTGCTGTTAAAAAGAGCCAAATGGCTAATATGTCATTTTAATGTAACTAATAATTGTTAGTCTAATTGGCTCAATCACCGCGTCATCTACTTACTCTAAAGGTTATTTATGAATAAAAAAATAAAATTAATAGGCTGTGCAACGCTTGGCTTACTTGTGAACTTATCGGCATCAACTATTGTACATGCCGGTTCATTCTCATTTGGTCTGTGGGGAGATATGCCTTATGCCAAAAATGGTGACGGCGCTAAAGACGGCGACAAGATGACCCGTTTGGTCAATGACATGAACGCGGCAAACCTTGCCTTCACCATCTTTGACGGCGACACTAAAGATGGCAGTTCAGCATGTACAGACAGCAGCATCGGGCCGGAAGCCATTAGCATGTTTAATAGCGTTAAAGCACCGACTGTCTATGTATTGGGCGATAACGAGTGGACTGACTGCCACCGTATCAACAATGGCGGTTATAACAACTTAGAACGCCTTAATTACCTGCGCCAAACCATGTTTGTTGATGACTACAGTTTTGGCCAAACGAAGATGAAGTTGCACCGCCAAGGACCGGCACAAGGGCTTTATTCAGAAAACTCGCGTTGGATGCGGGGCAAAGTGGTTTTTGTAACCTTAAACATACCTGGCAGCAACAACAACAAAGTAAACGACGGCACTTGTATTGACGCTAAAAGTGTCCGCACCCAAGCCGAGTGTGATGCTGACAATGCAGAATATGCAGCACGTGATGCCGCAAACATTGAATTTTTGCGCAAATCATTTGAAGTTGCTAAAAAACGTAACGCAATCGGCCTGATGGTCGCCATCCAAGCTGACCCAAGCTTTGATCTGGCTGAAACAGATGGCGTCAATGAAAGGACCCAACCTGGCGTTGACGGTTACAATGCGTTTTTGGCCGCATTGACCGAAGAAACCAATGCGTTTAACGGTCAAGTCGTATTGGCTCATGGTGACACGCATTTTTACAAAGTTGATAAGCCATTGGTAGATCAGGCCAACTTAATTAAAAATTTCACTCGCGTTGAAACTTTCGGCAGCCCAAACTTGCATTGGATTAAAGTGACTGCGAGCACTACCAATCCAAACGTGTTCACCTTCCAACCAATGATTGTCCCAGGAAACTAAACGTTTCTTCTCCAAAAAACTGGGCGGAACACAGATTGTTCCGCCCAGTGTCCGCAATTAATGTTTAACGGCAAAGGGCAGCGTCCACTAAAGCCCGTTGTTATCCCAATAATGAATCGCGCCAATCAAAGGTGTCCGTTGATTTAATGACACTTTTACCGAAACCGTGTCAAGCAAAGAATGGAACCGGCCTTTAGCTTTAAAGGCATCTATAAACCCACCCGCCTGCATGGCCGATAAAATTTTAGGGGCTATGCCGCCGCCGATAAAAACGCCGCCGATAGCAAATGATTTTAAAACCAGATTACTGGCTTCAGCGCCGTAAATCTCCACAAACAACCTGACCGCTTCCACACATAAAGCATCTTCGCCATTAATCCCTAATCTTGAAATGATCGCGTTCCTATCGCTATCCTCGCTAATGGCGGAAACCGCCGGGCACGGAGGCGCAAAACCCATTTCACAAAGAAAATCATACAAATGGCTAAAACCAATGCCAGACAAAATGCGTTCATAACTGACATGGCCGGGATATTTTTTTCTAAGGTACGCAAGCAGCAAGTCCTGCTGGGGATTTTGCGCGGCAAAATCACAGTGTCCGCCTTCAGTGGCAATCGGATAATATTTGCCACCCTCCGAATATAAGATAGCTTCCCCCAACCCTGTGCCAGCGGCAATAACGGCTATATTGCCTGTCTGGTTTTTGGCATCGGGGTTCAGTTCCAAAAGGTCTTCCGCCGGTAAATGCAACATACCTAGCGCCATCGCTTCCAAATCATTGAGCAATTTGACCTGTCCGGTATTCAGCTGTTTTTTCAGCTTGTTCGCATCGATCACCCACGGTAGATTAGTCGTCTGGCAACATTGGTTGACCACCGGGCCTGCAATACCCAAACAGACAGCGGTAATAGTTATGCCGACTGGTAAAAACGCCGCCAAAACTGCATCAAACTGCAAAAAATCAGCGCTCGAAAACGTGTATTCTTGAAGGCAGTCCAGTGTGCCATCGGGCGCTTTTTCAAGTAACGACAACACTGTTTTTGTCCCGCCTATATCGCCTGCTAAAATCATCACGGCCACCTTGTGGTTAAAGCTGATTGTTATTATTGAGCAGGTGTGACAGGGCATCGAGTATGCTATTGGCAACCTGATGCGGCGGCAACTGGTAAAAAGTCTGCCAAGCCAATACGGCCTGCTCTTCGTAATTATGCTGATGTTCAGGATGTATCTGCAACCAACTAATTCTTACCGCATGGCCAATGATGACATCCGTGACTAGGGTATCATCAATCTGTAGGGGGTTATTACGAAAAATAGAAGCCATTGCCTTTAATGCCTCCACCGTCAATTGCCGATAAATAGGCGCTTGGATTTTATTAAGCAAATGATTGACATGCAACTTGAAACTTTGCTCGCCCGGTGTCATTTGCGACAGTATGATTGCACTATCCAGCCGCCTTTTACTATTAAGCTTTTCTCCGATCATCAAGCCCTGGCAGTGCTGCAAAATATCCCAGACGCCTGCAAAAAACGCATCTTTTTCACGGCCCAAACTGCCTTGGCGCTCCCGCCAATCGTACCAATCTTCGCCTTCAGCCCGGTTGCTTGGATTCATCGCCTCAGAAAACCGTGCACTGCCCAAATCCTGGCATATGCCGTCATATTGCAGTGTTTCAACCGCTTCTAACTGATGTTCAGTATTACTGTAATCTTCGAGGGTTTCTTCGACTTTTCGGGCCAATTGATGCGGCGGTAACGACAAAATGTCGGTAAATGCCTGATCCAGCGTACTGTTCAACCCACGCTTGTGCCTGACCAAAATTAATTGCAAGATGTGCCCTACCCTGACCGTCTGTATATCGGTAAACAAATCAGGCCTGGATTTGATTAACATGCCCAAGTACAAAATCAGCTCTTGGATGATGATGATTTCGCTGGCATCATTATTATTGTAGGCGCGGATAGTCGCCAAAATCACTGAAGAGTCCACCGGCCTTGTCAAAGTGGCCTTGCCGCTATACGCACGCCCGACGGTCAGTTGATGCTGGCGCACCAGTATGTCGGTGGCCGCCTGTTCCAAGTTAATGTCGTATTTCCCTAGCAATCCGGCACAGCGCCTGACGACATACCAAAGGTGCTGGTCGCCCGCACGCTCATAGACCTCTTCGAGCAAATCGCATACATAGGCATGCTTACCATCGGCATTTACCAAGCCAATATCGTAATCTAGGCCATGACGTTGCCCTAGCAGGCTTAAAGCCTCAAGATGGGCAAAAATATTTGCGTTAGTCATCAGCTGTCCAACCAGCAGGCTGTCTTCGCTGATTTCCCATTGCGTCAGTAAAAATGTGGACAATGGCACGGAAGCCGCCATATCCATAGGCAAAACTTGCGCCCAAGGCCGCTCCGGTTCCTGCCAAGAGGCTTTGGAGAATTGAAAATCATGCAGGTAATTGATTTTTTCTTGGCTGGAAGTTTCGGTAAACTCGGCCAAATTGCCCAATTGCAAAGGCACATCAAGGTTGATACCCGCTTGCAGCTCCCTGATAAATTCAACCAGTATCTCGCGGTTATGGCTGAGCAACATGTTCGGTTTAATCACCATCACCAACAAAGGGTTACCCGGACTATGCCAATGCCGGCTGATATATTTAAATTCGGAACGCAACCGCTGAATCAGCAAACGGTTGTCCATTGCCAGATAAAAACCTTTTTGGTTGAGGCATTGGGGTAGGAATATCAACTTTTCGCCAGATAAGATATACAGCTTGGAAGTTGCCAGTGTCCGCAGCTGCCGTAATGGCCGACCCGCCAAACCCATGCGGTCATTTCTGCCAACCTGGGTATAGGCCTCCGCCAGCTCACTGGCCTCTCTGATCTGGATGGGCGACACGTCGGCTAAGGTTTGCATCTCAATCCCATAACCCCGCAAAGTGTTTTGCACGACCTCATCTTGGGCAATCAAAGCGCATTGTAAGCGGCACTCATGTGCTTCGCGGGTCTTATGCCGACCTATCGGGTCAATATCATCACACTCCAGCAAGCCATCCTGAATGAGGCTGCCTAATATGAACAAACTTTGCGCCCAGACCAGCGGAATATTTTCATTTGGCACGCGCATCTGGGAATGGGGATTGGCTTTCTCTGAACTGATCAATTCTGCCGGAACAACGTAAAGCTCAGGCAGCAACTGTTGCCCGTCTTGTTCAACCAGCAAATCTTCGAGTTTTTTGCGGTAGCCGGATGCCTTTTCAGTATCGCCCGCAAATAAATTATTTAGCAGCAGATAACAGAAAAACAACGGCCATTCACATTCAATCGCCATAAATTGCTTTAATTCATGCGGATCGTAATATTGACGGTGGCTATCTTCGATTACCGTTTGGTGGCCATCCAGCAAAAACCGTTTACATCCATAGCGGCCTTCGAGTTTTTCACACATAAGACTTGCTGTGTTTTCCCAAAGGGGCTTTTTTTCAACTGCAAAAGCCGGAAACCCGATAACGCTTAACACAGCCGCATCGACTTCTTTAGAAACAGATTCCCTAGGCAACAGGGATTCCAGCGTAATCCGGGTGCGGGCAATGTCATCGCTAATCACATGGACTACGGAAGACTGCCCGCCATCTTTGCCGAACAAATTGAAACCGGACATCGCTTCCAGAGCCGCTTTTGCCATACCGATAGAACTTGCGTTAAGTTCGGCAATGCCATGATTAATTTTATTGCCACGTTCCCAAATACCGTAATCAGGGGTGCGGTAAGTCCGGCTGATATAATGCACCAGGTTTTGGACAAAATTGACTTCATCTATCGTAAAAACAATCCGCAAACCGGATGCCGTCATTTGCGCCAACATCAATAAAAATAATGACGTGGCATCCAGTTGCAAATGCCCCCATTCATGATCGCCAACCACCACGCCGCCTGTTTTGGTGTCGTATTTGGCATGTAAGGCATCCAGCGGGTTCTGGGTGTGCTTGAATTTTTCAAGCTTTGGCGCTTGGCGCATCATAGCCGTCAACAGGCCGCGCATGAGTTTGACGACGCTTTGCTCAAGGATATACGTGCGCCCTTCCGTTTCGCCAGCACGCCGATAAGCTAGCGCCAGTCCCCACGCCGCCATAATGCTATACACATTATCCCTGACCCACGCATCCGTATAATTGCCATGGACATTAACAGCCGTACTGGCTGGCAGCAAGCCGCTGATGCAATCCTGCCGGTTGAGAATAATGCGCTGGACCTGTTGATAAAAGGTTTCTAATTTATCAAGCAACACTGTTGAACCCATATCTGATGCCGCCTCCCCAATTTAATGGCAAGTGCTTTTTAGAAATAGCGTATTGATTTTAGTCGATAGGCTGCCGTAACCAAGTTTTTTACAGCAGGTAACATGCCAGTGCTTATGTTTTGTTGTAAAAACAGGCTGTAATTTCAAAATAGCAGACCAAACCGTACACACATCTATGCTTGCCAAATTCTCATTTTTTAATTGCCCAATAAATCCACACAGGCATCAACTAAACAGCGCCAGTCAGCGATTAAACGCACCTTATTGAAGCGGGTTGCACTAAAAGTGTTCACATCCAAGAGACGCTATTCAGTGCACCGCCCCTAAATAAGCACAATAGATCCTAAGCTTCGCCCTTCATCACCATAATGCCATATTCCTCAGGCGTAATAGTCCCGCCTAATTTGTCGGCAGTGTTTTTATCACGCTCCGGCAACACATCCTGTATTCCGTCAATGCGTTTCCATTGCGGCAATGGCGTCTGGCCACCCGCTTGAGGCACATATTTTGAGGTTTGCACCCGCTGGTATTTATGGATATAACGTGGACAATTAACGAACACTTCCGTCACCGTAACGCGCACTATCAACTCAGCCCCATAAAAGCTCTCTAGCAACGGGTCGTTACGGTCAACGGTAGCGATGCCATGGACGCGTACACGATGCGGCGTTTCAAAATCAATAAATAACAAACCGACCTTGTCATTGGCGGTAATATTGCCCATAGAAAGAAACATGCCGTTGCCGTCGTAGCTGGGAAAAACAATCGTCTTGCTATCCAGCACGTTAACAAAACCGGGGGTGCCGCCTTTGTATGAGCAAGTTGGATACCCACGGTGATCAATCGTCGTCAAAAAGAACATATCTCGGGATGCTATAAATCCGCTATGGTTCTGGTCAAGCTCTGGCTGGACAATAAGTTGGCTTACTCTTCCGGCCATACCCCTGGTGTCAAACGTATCTTGCATCGCAAAATGTTGAGGGCCATATATTTCGTTCATCACTACTCCAAAATTGCTCAAAAATGGTAATCGTCGAGTCTATTTTTAACCCAAAAAAAACCCTCACCTGACACATGTCCAGATGAGGGCGGTATTGTCCAAACTTTGATGTATGCAGATTAACTTAACTTGCCATGGCACTGCTTAAATTTTTGGCCTGAACCACATGGGCAAGGATCGTTACGCCCTACTTTACCGCCTTCCCTAACAAACGGCTGAGCCGCTGTTTCCTCAGAAGCCTCCAAAGCTTGGCCGTTCTCATCTAAAGCAGATGCTTCGGGATGTTCAAAGTGCATTTCCTTAGGCGTCTGCATTTGTTGGTCAAGCGCTTGGACATCTTCTTCTTTTTGCACCTGGACTTTGGCCAGGATGCTAATGACTTCATGCTTAATATCCTCAAGCAATCCGGTAAACATTTCAAACGCTTCACGCTTATATTCTTGTTTAGGGTCTTTTTGTGCATAACCTCTGAAATGGATGCCTTGGCGCAAATAATCCATTGCCGCCAGATGCTCTTTCCAACTGTTATCCAACACCTGCAACATCACCGACTTTTCAAAATGCTGCAACACTTCTTTAGTGATCTGTTGCTCTTTTTCTTGATGGTTCTGTTCCAAGATACTAATGATACGCGCCCGCAACCCCTCCTCTTTGAGGGAATGGTCTTCATCAAGCATCTTACGCACGGGAATATGCACATTAAACTCGTGCGTAAGATGCTCTTCAAGCTCATCGACAGCCCATTGCTCGACCATGGTTTTTGGCGGGATATACTGGGTAATGATATTACTGACAACATCTTCGCGGATAGCCGTAATAATCTCGGAAATATCGCTGGCCGCCATCAGTTCATTACGTTGTGCATAAATGACTTTACGCTGGTCGTTAGCAACATCATCGTAAGCGAGGATTTCTTTACGGATGTCAAAGTTGCGCCCTTCAACCTTACGCTGGGCATTTTCGATAGAACGCGTCACCCAAGGGTGTTCAATCGCCTCACCGTTACCCATACCCAATTTTTGCATCAGCCCTGCCACACGCTCTGATGCGAAAATCCGCATCAAGTCATCCTGCAACGATAAGTAAAAACGGCTGGACCCCGGGTCGCCCTGACGTCCGGAACGGCCTCTTAACTGGTTATCGATACGCCGCGATTCATGACGCTCGGAACCAATCACATGCAAGCCACCGGTGCCTATAACCTGGTTATGCCGGTCTAGCCATGCGCCGCGCACTTTATCTTTTTCAGCCTCAGTCGCATCAGGGCCTAAAGTCTTCAATTCCGCTTCAAGATTGCCGCCTAAAACAATATCAGTTCCGCGTCCCGCCATATTAGTGGCAATGGTGACTGCACCGGGCATACCCGCCTGTTCGATGATATGGGCTTCGCGTTCATGTTGTTTGGCATTCAGCACTTCATGTTTGATGCCCATTTTTTTCAATAGCAGAGACAGCCGTTCGGAGTTTTCAATGGACGTCGTGCCAACTAGAACGGGTTGTCCACGGCTGACACATTCTTTAATGTCATCGGCAACCGCGATATATTTCTCATCAGTGGTCAAAAACACCACATCACACAAATCCCTACGGATCATGGGCCTATGGGTGGGAATAACGACGACTTCAAGACCATAAATCTTGTTAAGCTCAAATGCTTCCGTATCGGCCGTGCCGGTCATACCGGACAGTTTGTTGTACAATCGAAAATAGTTCTGGAACGTAATTGAAGCCAGCGTTTGGTTTTCGTTTTGAATCTTAACACCCTCTTTCGCTTCAATCGCTTGGTGCAAACCTTCAGACCAGCGGCGCCCGACCATAATACGGCCTGTGAACTCGTCGACAATGCTCACTTCGTTATTGGCGACAATGTAATCAACATCTTTTTTAAATAAGGTATGGCCGCGCAATGACGCATTTAAATAGTGCATCAGACGAATGTTGGTTGCATCATAAAGGCTAGTGCCTTCCACCATTAAGCCATGCTCAACCATTAAACGTTCAACATTCTCATGACCTTCTTCGGTCAAAAAAACCTGCCGTGTTTTTTCATCAACCGTGAAGTCGCCGGGTTCGTCTTCTTTTTCCTGCTTGGTCAGCAAAGGCACAATGGCATTGACTTTGATATAGAACTCAGTGCTTTCCTCAGTCGGCCCAGAAATAATTAACGGCGTCCTAGCTTCGTCGATAAGGATGGAATCGACTTCGTCAACGATGGCAAAACTCAAGTCCCGCTGAACTTTTTGATTCAGGTTAAACGCCATGTTATCGCGCAAATAGTCGAAACCAAATTCGTTATTGGTGCCATAAGTGATGTCGGCCGCATACGCCTCACGCCTTGCCGCATGATCAAGTTGGCTGAGAATAACGCCCGTTGTTAAGCCTAGATAACCATAAAGCCTGCCCATATAATCAGAGTCGCGCTTAGCCAAGTAGTCATTGACCGTGACAATATGTACGCCACGTCCCGGCAAGGCGTTTAAGTAAGCTGCCAGAGTTGCCATCAGGGTTTTACCCTCACCGGTTTTCATCTCAGCAATTTTGCCGTCATGGAGGATCATCCCGCCAATCAGCTGGACGTCAAAATGGCGCATGCCAAAAACGCGCGTGGAAGCCTCCCTAACGGCTGCAAAGGCTTCCGGAGCCAAACTGTCCAGTTTTTCGCCGTCTGCCAAGCGATCACGGAACAGCTGTGTTTTTGCCTTTAGTTCTTCATCAGACAATTTTTCATATTCTGTAGCGAGCGCGTTGATCTTTTTGACCAGCTTCCTTTTTTTACTTATCAGCCTGTCGTTACGGCTACCTACAGCAAATCTAACCAGCTTACCCAGCATGTTTTTTTCCGGTGTGAATTTAGTAAATGATTGAATCAAAGTCTTGGATTATATACCGTCCGACTTATTAGTTACAGATAAAACATGCTTTTGGAATCAGCCTTCCCTAACTATTTCGCTTACCGTGCCATAAGGCCATTGCCAGTTCTGAATTTCCGGCATGTCTTCACCGTACTTATAAATGTACTGTTTATGGTCGATGAGTTTGTCACGGATGTATTGTTTAAGATAAACCGCTTGGTTACGCAATCTCGGCACCCTGTCAATAACGTCAGCCGCCAGATGGAAACGGTCCATGTCGTTCATGACCACCATATCAAACGGTGTGGACGTTGTGCCCTCTTCTTTATAACCACGGACATGCAAATTACAATGGTTGCTGCGCCGGTATGCCAAGCGGTGTATCAGCCAAGGGTAACCGTGATAAGCAAATACTATCGGTTTGTTCTTAGTGAACAGCTCGTCAAAATCCTTGTCCGACAACCCGTTAGGGTGTTCCGTGTTAGGTTGCAGCCTCATTAGGTTAATGACGTTAACCACGCGGATTTTCAAATCAGGCACTTTGGTGCGCAAAATGTCCACCGCAGCTAAAGTTTCCAAGGTAGGCACATCACCTGCACAAGCCATAACCACATCCGGTTCATCACCGTGGTCGTTACTTGCCCATTCCCAGACGCCAATACCCGCTTCGCAATGCTTCATTGCCGCATCCATATTCAACCACTGCGGCGCCGGTTGTTTGCCGGCGACAATAACGTTGACATAGTTACGGCTGCGCAGCACATGGTCAGTCACTGCCAATAAGGTATTGGCATCAGGCGGCAAATAGACGCGGATGACTTCGGCTTTTTTATTGACAACATGGTCGATAAAACCGGGGTCCTGATGCGAAAAACCGTTGTGGTCCTGCCGCCAAACGTGGGACGTCAGCAGATAATTCAATGAAGCGACCGGCCTGCGCCAAGGAATCCGATTGCAGGTTTTCAGCCACTTCGCGTGTTGGTTAAACATTGAATCGACAATATGGATAAAGGCTTCATAACAAGAAAAGAAACCATGCCGGCCAGTCAAAAGGTAGCCTTCCAGCCAACCTTGACAGGTGTGTTCGCTCAGAATCTCCATAACCCGCCCATCTTGGGAAAGATTTGTGTCTTCAGGTAATATTTTTTCCATCCAAGCACGCTGAGTCACGTCGAACACATCGTCCCAACGGTTCGACGAGGTTTCATCCGGCCCGAAAATACGGAAATTGCCCTGATCCATATTATTTTTCATGACGTCGCGTAAAAAACGCCCCATCACACGGGTGGCTTCGGCATTAACGGCGCCAGGGGCAGGCACATCAACGGCATAATTTTGAAAATCAGGCATCCGCAAATCGCTTAACAGAATGCCGCCATTGGCATGTGGATTATCGCTCATGCGCCGATTGCCACGGGGCGCAAGCTCAAGCAATTCTGGCAACGGCATACCGTTTTCATCGAACAATTCGTCGGGCCGGTAACTTTTGAGCCAGCGTTCAAGCAGACTGACATGCTCCGGATTTTCCGCCAGATTAGCTAATGGCACTTGGTGGGAACGCCAAAAACCTTCAGTTTTCTTGCCATCCACACTGGCAGGCCCAGTCCAGCCTTTGGGTGTGCGCAAAATCACCATCGGCCAAACGGGGCGTTTTATCTCGTCAAGTTCGCCACTACGCGCCAGCCGCTGGATCGCTTTGATTTCCTCCAGACACTGGTCGAGCACACTGGCCATGCGGGCATGGACAATTTCCGGATCACTGCCTTCCACCAGATAAGGCCGGTAACCATAACCTTCGAATAACTTCAACAGCTCATCTTCGTCAATACGGCTAAGCAACGTGGGGTTGGCGATTTTATAGCCATTGAGATGCAATATTGGCAACACTGCACCATCATGGATTGGACTAAGAAACTTGTTCGAATGCCAGGCTGCGGCCATCGGGCCAGTTTCGGCCTCACCATCACCGACCACACAACAGGCTATCAACTCAGGATTATCAAACACTGCACCATAAGCATGGGATAAGGCATAACCTAACTCCCCACCTTCATGGATGGAGCCTGGCGTTTCCGGTGCGACATGGCTGGGCACGCCACCGGGAAACGAAAACTGCTTGAACAATGCCTTCATACCCTCCTTGTCCATGGAAATGCTTGGATAATATTCGCTGTAAGTTCCCTCCAGCCAGCAATTGGCAAGCATTGCAGGGCCGCCATGGCCGGGGCCGCAGATAAAAATCATGTCGAGGTCATGCGCGTTTATCAAACGGTTTAAATGGACATTGATAAAATTTAAACCCGGTGTCGTCCCCCAATGCCCTAATAAGCGTGGTTTGATATGTTCCAGCTTAAGCGGTTCTTTTAACAAAGGATTATCCAGCAGATAAATCTGCCCGACCGAAAGGTAATTTGCCGCCCGCCAATAAGCATCCATCCGTTCGAGAAGCTCGCCAGGTAATTGAAAACCTTGATTATTTTGTTCCACACCAATATCCTCTTGTTTATAACCAGTTAATCATAATTGGGCGCCGTCACCCAGGAAATTTAAAATCTGTCTTGCGCAAACACGTTCTTCCTCGGCGTGAATGACCAGAATACGGGCATCACTTGCATCACTACCGATGTCCCTATTTTGCCGAACAGGCTGTTGATTCAGCTGCTCGTCCATTAAAAACCCCAATTTATCCAGACCGGCGATTATTTTAGTCCGGATGGCCGGCGCATGTTCGCCGACACCACCGGTAAATATCAACGCTGAAATGTCGCCCAGCACGGCATAATAAGCGCCAATGTATTTTTTGATCCGATAACAAAACATATCAATCGCAAGCATGGCATCGGCATCGCCTTGTTCGGCTTTCTGCAAAACCGTGCGCATATCAGCATGGCCGCAAATACCGCGCAAACCGCTGTCATGGTTAAGCAAGTGGTCGAGTTGTTCTAGCGTCCACCCTTCCCGTTGCAGCGTCAGCGGGATTATTGGGTCCAAATCGCCACAACGTCCCGCCATAATCAGACCTTCGGTCGGTGAAAAACCCATCGACGTATCAATGCCCACACCCTCACGAATCGCGGTGATGCTCGCGCCTCCACCGAGATGCAAAACAATTAAGTTCAACCTTTCAGGGGCCGTGTCGAGCAATGCCGCCGCCGCCCATAAGCTGTGCTGGCAAGAAATGCCATGAAAGCCATAACGATAAAAATCAACCTGTTGGGATAAGCCTTGGGGAATGGCATAACGGCCTGCATAGTCAGGAATATGGCGGTGAAATGCCGTGTCAAACGCCGCAAATTGGGCAACCTCAGGAAACGCCTTAGCCGCCATTGCCACACCAAGGCGATTAAGCGGATTATGCAGCGGCGCGTAGCTATCAAGCTGCGCCAGACGGTCAAGCACTTCCGGGGTGATTGGCGTTAACGCATCAAACCAGCTAGCGCCATGAACAATACGGTGCCCTATAGCAGCCGGCGCCAGATTGCCCGTAGTAAAAATCTCCCGCCATCGGTTCAAAACAACAGCCAATGCCGATTTGGCATCATGGGAGGACGTTATGGTTTCGCTAATAACCTTGCTATTGACATCGTACCCTTCAATCACAAGACCTGAAGCAAGGCCATAATCGGCATTTAACACGGCTTGGACATGTAGTTTTGCATCGAATAACCGCGTTTTCACGGTCGTGCTACCGGCATTGATGACCAAAACCAAGCTATTCATAAGTAAATAATCTCTTCATAGCTTTAAATTATCGGGGGTTCGTATGACAGGTTAATGAAGCTGTTTAAATCAGCCGTCATAGAAAGTTGGCGATTTAGCACCAAGCAGCCGCATTAACCCAACAGATTAACCAGCACTTGCTCATAAATTCCGGATAAAGTTTCCAAATCTTCGACGCCGACATTTTCGTTCACTTTATGGATACTCTCATTTAACGGGCCAAGTTCAACAACTTGTGCACCTGTCGGGGCGATAAAGCGTCCGTCTGACGTGCCGCCACCGGTATCATCGACTGTTTCAAAACCAGTCTCTGATTGGATCGCGGCATGGACGGCATCAATTAACGCGCCTTTTGCGGTTAAAAAAGGATTGCCGGACAAGCGCCAGTGCAATTCATAGCGGAAACCGTATTTGTCCAGAATGGCGTGCACACGCCGTTTAATGGTGTCTTCATCCAGTTCGGTGCAAAAACGCAGGTTAAACTGGATGTCCACAAAACCGGGAATAATATTTTCCGCCCCAGTCCCTGCGTTTATATTGGACACCTGCAAACTGGTGGGCGGAAAAAACGCGTTGCCGTTGTCCCAGACTTCTTCTGTCAGTTCTTTTAACGCCGGTGCAAACCTGTGTATCGGGTTTTCCGCCAATTCAGGGTAAGCGACATGGCCTTGGATACCCGCGACAACCAGCTTGGCGCACAAAGAACCGCGTCGGCCAACACGGATCACATCGCCAATCCTTTTATTGCTGGAGGGTTCGCAAACTAGGCACCAGTCGATTTTTTCATTGCGCCGCTCCAACACTTCAACCACTTTTACCACGCCGTGGCTAGCTATGCCTTCTTCGTCGCTGGTCATCATCACGGCGATGGAGCCTTGGTGGTCGGGATGGTTGGCAACAAAACGCCCGACCGCAGTGATAAAAGCCGCAATGCCGCCTTTCATATCCGCCGCCCCACGGCCATACAGTTTGCCGTCACGGATCACTGGCTCAAACGGCGGCGACTCCCAAGCCAACAAAGATCCGGACGGGACAACATCGGTATGGCCTAGAAACACAAACAAAGGCCGCACACTGCCACGCCGTAGCCAAATGTTTTGGGTGTCGGCAAAATTTAGCCGTTCTTCGCTGAACCCCAAAGGCGTCAAACGGGCAGCCAGCAAATCCTGGCAACCGGCGTCTTCGGGGGTGACAGACTCGCGTCTGATGAGGTCTATGGCAATGTCTAGGGTTGTGCTCATAATTGCTTATACAAATCGGCTTTAAAACCTATGATGAGTTGGTCACCGGTATCTAAAACGGGGCGCTTAATCAGCGTTGGGATGTCCAGCATCAGTTGCAATGCAGTTGTTCGGGTGATGCCGTCCCGCTGCTCGCTAGTCAGTTGCCGCCAACTGGTGCTAGAGCGGTTAAGCAATGTGTTCCAGCCTAAACCGGCTTCAAAATACTCCAGCAATTCGAAAGTAAGCCCATCCGCCCTAAAATCATGGAACTGATAGGCCACCCCGTTTTCATCCAGATATTTTCGTGCTTTTTTAACGGTATCGCAGTTTTTTATACCGTAAAGTCTATACATGCGGCTTATAACTGGCTGTTTAACAACTCTTCAATGCTGGGCAATTCTTTATCCGCTTTACAACGGGACTTGTAAAGGTCAACAAACTCCATAAAAGCCTGCTCCAGATCGTCAAGAATTTCTTCCTCATTGTCGCGTTCATCTTCAGGCACATCAGATGAATCCAGGTATTCTTTTTGCAAAGCTATTTCACTGTTAAGTGCCAGTGTCGCATAGATAAGGGCATTGTTTGATAAGTTTTCGCTCATGATGGGGTGTCCGTTTAAATTAAAATTGGGTGTGCGCCCGTAACGCACACCATTTAAAATACGCCGCTTCAAGATCCGAAATTAGCCCGAAAAAATCGTAGCCCCCCCTGACAAACCCGCGTATTTTCTGGCACTAGAATATCGTCAATGGTTTGGGGCGTCAATTTAACCCCGTTTTAGGGCGCTTTAAGTAAGTGCCACAAGGGTTATTTCTTTTTCTTCCAAGCCAATAATTTGATTTTCTTAAAAAGAACATATTCGGCCCGGCTATCGGCCGCCTTGGCTTCTTGCCTTTTTATTTCTTCCAGCAATTTATCGCGTAGCCGCCGCTCCTCCTCAACCCTTTTTTGAATCCGATGCTTATCGTGGCTGGTTATTTCAAGCCGGATAAAATCACTGTCTTGCCTTAGCATAAAACGGACAATCTCATCTAACAACGCATCATTAACCGCCTCAGGCTCAAAGGTTTTGCTGTAGGCGTTAAAGTTCTCATGGTTATTTATAAACAAGTTAATTTTTGAATTGTTAAAGTCGACTTCAAATTTAAAACGGACAGGTATCCTACGGGTGACGGTAAATGACGCCTTTTCAACCCCCCTCCTCCAAGTAAAAGGGATGTGTTTGGAATGCAAAAAAGCCACTTCCTGTTCAACTTGCGCATTGCCTTCCACACTGTATCGGAACTCGCCCAAACCTTGGCAAACAAAGGTGACGTTGATTTGCATGATCCGGTTAAAATCCCCCACCCCGCTATAACCATCGGTGTTGATCTGATATTTGGTTTGGAATAATGTCCCGAATTGCCGGTAGCTATTGCTATAACCCTTAACCTCAACCGCTTTTTCAAGATAATTCAGATGATCCACAATTTCCTTAAGGAAGTGATAGGTCTTTTGCATTTTTGGCAAAATGGCAGTTTGGTACTCATGCTCTAAGCGCTGCCCCTCAATGCTCGATGAAAACTCGCTTTCCTGCTTGCGCGTCGCTTCATTTCTTAACTGATCCAAAACGCCCATCGTCAGACACTCTTTTTCCGTAACATTTGACAAATCATAATTATGACCGGGAAACAAAACCTAGAAGCTAACCCGCTCAATCCCTAAAATTGGTGAATTGCAGCGGCATTTCAATTTTTTCTTCGCGCAACATGTGTATCACTTCTTGCAGGTCATCGCGTTTCTTGCCAGTCACGCGCACTTGGTCACCTTGAATAGCCGCCTGGACTTTCATTTTTTTGTCCTTAATCAATTTGATTATTTTCTTGGCGAGCGCGGTGTCCAAACCTTGTTTCAAGGTGATTTCCTGACGCATCATTTTGCCGCTGCCTTTCGCTTCACCCACATCCAAACAGGCAATATCAATGCCGCGCCGACTTAGCTTTGAACAAATAATGCTGAACATTTGTTGCAGCTGAAAAACGGACTCGGAAATCATGACCAATTTTTCATCCGTCATTTCAAAAGACGAATTCGTGCCTTTAAAATCAAAACGGGTATCAACTTCTTTGTTGGCTTGGTCGATGGCATTTTTAGCCTCGTGTTTATCAAATTCAGAGACAATATCAAAGGAAGGCATAGGCGTTCGGGCTTGGGTTAAATTAAAGAATAATTCTATAACCGTTTTATAGCTGAATTGCAACCATCGCATTGATATTGACGGCTTCCGCAACGGCTTTAATGCGTAAACCACGTATAGCCTCGCCGATTTTGGCGCCTTGCAGGCCGCTCTCTAGGATAATTGACGTGTCAATTGCCGACGCAGCTTGGGCTGCCACTCTAAAAATATCGGCCTGGGGATAAGGCGCGTCTTCAAAACCAGTCCGGCCGCGCGCATCCGCCTCGCAAGCGAGCAAAAACGCATTCAAGGCATTAGCTGATTTAAATGCCCCCAAGGCCACCAGCGTATCCACTATCGTTGCGGCCCGCAATTGTGCCGCGCTATGGCAGTGCGTGTGATATTGCATGACATGCTGGGCCAGCACCTTAAAGGCATTTGGCACTCGCAACCGAACACACAGCACATCCAAAATCGGCAAACCGGCAGTTTCATGGCCGTAATGGTGGGGCAGATTATCTTTAGGTGAAACGGCCTTGCCCAAATCATGGACCAACGCAGCAAAGCGCACTTCGGGGCTAGATGATAACAATGCCGCCTGATCCAAACTCATCAAACTGTGTAGCCCAGTGTCAATTTCAGGATGGTAACGTTCCGGCTGGGGCACACCAAATAACCGCTCAAGTTCAGGGAAAATTTTGGCTAACGCGCCACAACTTCTTAAAGTATAGAAAAAAGCTGACGGCGAAGGTTCGTTAAGGGCTTTATACAGTTCGGCCCACACCCGCTCCGGCACCAAATAATCAACTTCACCGGCGGTCACCATAGCCTGCATTAATGCACGGGTTTCCTCGGCCAATTTAAACCCCAGCGTAGCGTAGCGGGCGGCAAAACGGGCGACCCGCAGAATCCGCACGGGGTCTTCAGCAAACGCGGGGGAAACATGGCGAAAAATACGCTGTTCCAAATCATGCTGGCCATGATAAGGGTCAATAACCTGACCTTCAGGCGTCATAGCCATCGCATTAATAGTCAAGTCACGGCGCAGCAAATCCTGTTCCAAACTGACATCGGGCGTGGCGTGGACACTAAACCCTTTGTAGCCATGCGCCGTTTTCCGCTCAGTTCTGGCCAGGGCATATTCTTCATAAGTTTGCGGATGCAAAAACACCGGAAAGTCCTTACCTACAGACCGAAAACCCTGCTTAAGCATAGCTTCAGGCGTTGCCCCGATAACAACCCAATCCTGTTCTGTCACCGGCAGACCCAACAACTTATCGCGTACCGCACCACCAACAAGATATATTTCCATCGGTTATTCCCGTTTGTAATTATTGGGGATTGTTGATACCAAACCGGCACTTTTACCCTTAACTATTTAAAGTATAAGGAGGTGGTTTATGGAATACAACAACTAGCCGCCGTGTGCTATGCTCGCAAAATTTAATAACAGCCGCTAACCCCGCCATGCTCAGTTACCGACACGCCTTCCATGCAGGCAATTTCGCCGATGTGTTAAAACATCTCATCCAACTACAGCTTCTTGAACACTTACGCAAGAAAGACAAAGGCTTTTGCTGTGTTGACACCCACGCCGGTGCGGGCGGTTATCTACTGGGCAGCGATTTTGCCTTAAAAAACCGCGAATTTGACAACGGCATCGCCAAATTATGGCACCGCAATGATTTGCCCGCCTGCGTTGCTGCATATGTCGCTTTGGTCAAGCATTTTAATGGCTCCGGTCGCTTAGAGCGCTATCCCGGCTCGCCGCTTATTGCCCGTCAACTGCTACGTAAGCAGGACAGGCTAGTTTTGTATGAATTGCATTCGACCGAAATAAAGCTACTGAATGCCGCCGTCAGCAAAGACAAACGGATCACCGTGATCCACGCCGACGGCTTAACCGGCGCCCCTGACTTATTGCCGCCTTTCGAGCGGCGCGGTCTCGTGTTAATCGACCCGTCGTATGAAATAAAAACAGATTACCGGCAAGTGACCGAAACCTTAATTAAAATGACCAAGCGTTTTGCGACCGGCACTTATGCGCTGTGGTATCCGGTTATCGACCGTAGCCGCAACCACGAACTGGAACGCGCCCTACAAAACAGCGGCATAAAAAACATCCAGCTGTTTGAGCTGGGCCTGCGGGCAGACAGCCATGAAGACGGCATGACCGCCAGCGGCATGATTGTCATTAATCCACCTTGGACACTAATGGCGCAGATGCGGCAAACCTTGCCTTGGCTGGCTAGCATACTGGCTAACGGGACAGGGAATTTCCGGCTTGAAACACTGGCTGGGGAATAGCCGTAAGCCCAAACCATCCGCCCGGCACTCTTATCGGGCATCACCAAATCCACCCGTTAGGTAATTGTACTAATTGTCCTGACCGGGGAACCCAAGCGACAATCCTTATCAAGCCGGTTATTTGGTAATGGCTGGCCTAAGCCCATTCTAAAATTAAGAGCCGTGGGGGCAGACTAAGGTTTTTAGCCATGACATGGATGATGATTGGCTTGAAGCGGAATGGAAATCGAACCTATAACGAAGCATCCGGCTGACAATTAGCAGGCCACTACCCTTTATTGAGAGGGTAATGGGTTAAATGTGGTGGTTGGAGTTCAAGCCTTGGCTTGTACTGAGGCAAACCAAGGTTTGCACTCCAGCTTATCAACGGCAGCTACAGATTTAACCCACTACCATTGAGAGGATATTATGAACAAAATCAAAAAAAAACTTGACGTGGTTCCCCGCCCCTCAGCAGAGAGCCTATTTTCAATTGACGACTTTGATAGGTTTTTCGATGACCTAATCACCCGTAAATGGTATCGCCAGCTAGACTGGAACATGCCAGCGACCTATGCAAAAGACCTTTATGACATTGGCAGTGAGGCCAATAAAAAATGCCAGGAAACATCAGCCACCCACGCAATGGACAAAGCGAAAAACACAGACGGCTAATTAATGGGCAAGCTTCCCTGACATCAGATGCCAAACTTAAACTTTCTGCCCCTGGCTTTCCCCCACACCCTATTTTGGGTCATTGGTTAGATTTGGCAGTGATTGTACGCCAGCTCGCCCACAAACTGGCGGCCATGCCGTTTGCCAAGGGGGCGGGCTTAACCATTACCCAAAAATGATTGGTAGTGGTAAACATTCAAATGCTTAAGTGACAGCGAAGTCAAAAAACATGTTTTTTGATTCCAAAATATCATTACCATTTTTACCACCACCAAATGGTTTACCCGAACACCAGCCCAGGCCTGTGTGCCCCGCACCCAACTTACCCCGTATTTTTTACATAAAAATTGATTTTTAGGTAGTGGGTTAAATGTGGTGGTCGGAGTACAAGCCTTGGCTTGTACTGAGGCAAACCAAGGTTTGCACTCCAGCTTATCAACATGCAGGCACAGATTTAACCCACCACCGATTTTTAAATGTATTTTTAATCAGCCACTTTTAAAAGCGTCTTACTTATAGGTATTTGTACTAATTGCCCTGATAAGCACAATTGATGAACAATGTTCGCCAACAGCGGAGTAATGCTTGTTATTTAAATATCTTAACGATTTAAAGAGGTGAAAAAATGAGCGCTGCAATTAAAACGACCAAACCAGAACAAATTTCAGAGCGTGATGAAGTCACGGGCTTGCTTGACCCTGCCGCCAAAATTGCCGAGCGTGCCTATTACAAGGCGGAAGAAAGAGGTTTTGAAGTGGGCCATGAAATGGACGACTGGCTTGAAGCAGAACGCGAATTGAACTTGTAAAACAAGACATTACACCTTTTCACCCTAAGGTCTGCGAGAACGTAAAACCATTTCCATCCGATAACCCAGCAAACACGCATTTGGGTTTTAAAACCACCGTCAACTTTAATAAGGAATTATTTATGAAACACACTTACGGCTTAACCTTAGCAATCTTTTTTATCGGCGTCATTTCAGCCCCCCTATGGGCGGAAGTGATACCCGCCCCCGAATATCCTGCCAACATCAGCGCACTGGCAACAACCCCCGAAGAACACAAAGCAGCCGCGACTGTCCATAAAAATCTCGCGGCGCATCATAAAGCCATGGCGGAGCACCATAACTCCCTGGCAAAAGAACATGAAAAAGCCGGCCATAAAGAAATACAAAAGCACCACGAAGAATTGGCAAAACACCATGAAGCCACCGCTGATGAGCATACAAAAACAGCGGAGAGCCATGAATCAATGGCGGCATCCAAAAAATAGCAATCGCTGGTAGTGGGTTAAATCTGGTGGCTGGAGTACAAGCCTAGGCTTGTACAGGCGCAAACCCAGGTTTGCACTCCACATTACGAACTAAAATTACAGATTTAACCCACTACCCAATCGCTTAGGTATTAATCAGGGATGGTTAATACCTTAACCGGTCGATTGCCTGTGCCCGCCCAAACCGCCTTGGGGAACATCAATGAAAAACCAAACCCTTATTGTGATAACCACAGTACTGGTCATCGTTCTGGGAATACAGGCTTATATGACGTTTCAACTACATAAAAGGCTCAACCATTTTAGCGGCCAGCACCCATCCGGTAGCTTTGAAATCACGCTGCCAGACATGTCAAAAACCCTATGGCCTAAAGCGGATAAGGATGACGGCCCGTCAAAAGGCGATTCATGGCATCCTTATGAAGAAATGCAAAACACTCAAAATAAAATGGGAAGGATTTTTAACAAGTCATTATCCCATTTGGGCAAAACCCCGGAAATGAATCTCCAAGAAAAACCGGACAACTACGTTGTGACGGTGAACACACCCGGCGCCGATGAATCCTCACTGGCCGTAAAACTGGAGGGCCAAACCTTACACATCGCCATTAAAACAGAGCATGCCAAGGATGAAAGCGATGAAAAACAGGGCAAATACCAGTACCGCGAACGTTTTGTGGGTGAATTCCAACGCGTGTTGACATTACCAGGGCCTGCGGACGCCACCAAAATGACCACCGAATACCGCAACGGCGTGTTGACGGTTACCGTCCCAAAAGCGTAGCCGCAAACCATTTTTTAATTTTTAATTTTTAATTTTTAATTTTTAATTTTTAATTTTTAATTTTTAATTTTTAATTTTTAATTTAAACCCTACTTTTACTGTACGTTAGTTATGATGCAAATTTTTCTTTTTCTGGCGACTAATTTCACGATACTACTGGCAATCGGCATTGTTTTTAGCCTTTTTGACTTAACAGGCGCGTTAAACGCGCAAGGCTTGCCGCTTGACCTTAACACATTGCTGCTGGCGTCGGCCCTCATCGGGGCAACCGGTTCGGCAGTTTCCCTGGGCCTATCAAAATGGTCTGCAAAAAAGCGTATGAGGGTCACCGTTATCAGCCAACCACAAAACGAGTTTACCCAATGGCTAATCAACACCGTCGCCGAACAGGCACGCTATTTCGGTATCCGCACACCTGAAGTGGGCATTTTTCACGCCTCTGAAGCCAATGCTTTCACTACCGGAATGAACAAAAACAGCGCATTGATTGCCGTCAGCACCGGCTTGCTGCAAACCCTGAACAAGGGTGAAATTGAAGCCCTCATAGGCCACGAAATCACCCATATTGCCAATGACGACATGGTTACTATGGCTCTAATACAAGGTGTGCTGAACACCTTCGTGTATTTTATTGCCAGCCTCAGCGGCCTTGCTGTTGACCATCTTATCCTGCAAAACGGGCACACTCATGGCATAGGCTATTTCATCGTCCAATTGCTTGCACAAATCACCTTGGGCTTCTTAGCATCCCTGTTAATTATATGGTTTTCCCGTTACCGCGAATTTAAGGCGGATGCAGGTGGCGCCCATCTAGCGGGCCGATGGAAAATGATCAGCGCCCTTTGTGCCTTGTATGGCGGACAAAAAACCAAAAGCCTGCCAGGGCAACTGACGGCTTTCGGCATTAATGGCCGCAGTGGCGCCAAAAAATGGTTCATCGGCCACCCGCCATTAAAAGAGCGGATCGCCGCATTGGAAAGAATCAGCCCCATGTTTTAGATGGGAGCCGTTCAGCACGGCCCACAGCTAAGCAAGAGTGCAAATCTTGGTTTGCCTCAACCACTACATTTACATTTAACCCACTACCGACGTTTTGTTTCTGGCGAAAAGCTGATACAGCAACGTCTAAAGCCGTTGGACTCCAGTCAAAATAGCTTATTGTGGGCAATAAAACTAACGGGCAAAAAGCCCACAATAAGCGCCGGAACAGGCGCGGGAGTTAACTATGACCAGAATGGTAGTGCGCTGGTGGCCACCCTACTCAAACCGCCACAAAGACCAACCGTGTGAATTTGACCGCGAAGCGGAAATGCTGCGTGATTGGTTCATCTCCATCGGTGTGCATGCGGATATTGTGCTGATGACCGAAGTTGAACATTCAAATACCGACAAAACCTTTCTAAAGGCCTTAAATGGATGCAAAATGGCGTCTGAAAGGCCATAAGCACATACGCAAAAATTTTAGGGCTACGACTGCCCGTCCTCAAAGGACGCGCAGTCGTTTTATGCCGAAAAGCTTATTCATAATCACTTAACAGCATTTAACATCCAACATAAACCTCTTGCTCTAGGCGCAAAATTTGGTAGTGGGTTAAATCTGGTGGCTGGAGTACAAGCCTAGGCTTGTACAGGCGCAAACCCAGGTTTGCACTCCACATTACGAACTAAAATTACAGATTTAACCCACTACCCAAAATTTCAATTGTGGTTAAAACACCGTCCCATCGGGCAAGTTTTGGCCACATAACCCATAAGGGTATGCCGGTATGACAACTTAGCTGAAGCATCTTGCTAATCAACCACTACCAATTCTCGGATGACGCGCACCCCGTTCGTGCTGAGCTTGCCGAAGCATGGGCGGATGGGCGCGTTCAGGGAAGTTACTCTTGACAAAACCCTAAACAACTCGCCCGCCACCAGACACCACAATAGCGCAACGTACCAGCCCCTTCTGTCCCCGTAGGAAAACTTAAGACATTGCTTTAAAAACAGGCCATAATGAGAAATTGACTTATGGGGCCAGATTTTCTATTGTTTTGTTAAAAACCATACGCTACCGTCAATACCTCAATTGTCCATGAGCACATACTCAAAAGTTTTAGGGCTACGGCTGCCCGTCCTTACTTGCGCCCCAGTGGGCGAAGGGCATACAGCCATTTTGCACAGAAAAACTTATTTATAATCAATTAATTATCAATCTGCACAAGGAACCCTCCTGTGAACGTGAGCGGTACAAAAACAACGGGGCAACAGGCGCCCACCAAAACAACCGGCAGTGTATTGCCCGTTGTTGGCATCGGTTCATCAGCGGGCGGTCTGGAGGCTTTGGAAGCTTTTTTTTCCAACTTAGCCACCAACACCGGTTTTGCTTTTATTGTCGTCACCCACCAACAACCCGGGCATGTTAGCCTGCTGCCTGAGCTGCTCAAACATTACACGCAAATGCCGGTCGTTAGCGCGGAAGACGGTATGGCGCTAATGGCAGACCAGGTTTTTGTCTGTCCACCAGGGCAGAACTTAGCCCTGAGCAATCAAAAATTAAAGCTGGTGAAGCCGGAAAAACATAACACCGCCAATCAGCCCATCGACTTTTTTTTACGCTCTCTCGCAGAAGATATCCAGGAACTGAGCGTTGGCATTATCCTGTCAGGCACCGGCACCGACGGCTCTTTAGGTCTGAAGACCATTAAAGGGGAATCGGGCATGACAATGGCCCAAGACCCGCAAACCGCGAAATTTGACGGCATGCCCAGCAGTGCAATCCTGCTAAGTGATGTCGATTTTGTATTGTCCCCCGAAAAAATGGGGCAACAACTAGTTGAATATAGGAAAGGGCCTTATTTTGACAGCATCCATGCCGCAGCTTGGGATTCACAAGTGTTGCGTGGGCATTTGCACAGCACTTTTTCCAACGCCATTGCTTTTGACGGGTTTGATTATGAAACTGAGTTCCCCGGTATCGGTAAAAAACATCTGGTTATCAATGGCCGCATGTTAAAACAATCGCCCGGCAGCCCCGTACTGATCTTGCTGGGGATTGACACTGCCGCCGATGGGCAACACCCATGACAAGCAGCACCCCCCTAACCGGCCTGCGCAAAAAAGCCGAAGCCCTACTTGGCCAATCCGGCGCAGGATTGGCGCTACCGCCCACCGAGCCACTAAAAATCCTGCTCTATGAATTTCAGACCCATCAAATAGAGTTGGAATTACAGAACGAAGAGCTTAAGCGCTCGCAACATGAATTGACGCTATCACATAACCGCTACGCAAACCTTTACAATTCATCCCCGATAGCGCATGTGACATTAAATGCGTCTGGCATCATCCAAAAAGCCAACCTCGCCGCCGCAAAGTTGCTGGGGGCTAGCCTTGCCAGCTTGGTGTCGCGCAAAAAATTAGGGAAATTTATCCACCCTGCGGACCAAGACCGTTATTATTTATTTATTAATGACCTTTTAAACAAATGCACACTGCAAACGCTCACCGTCCGGCTCAGCAGCTGCGGCAACCACAGGCAACCTTCTTTAAATTGCAAAGGCTTTATGTATTGCGGCTGTTCACTGGAGGATTGCCCGTACAATGTCAATTTTATCTATTTGGAATGCGGGGGCAGTTATGACATTGACGAAAACGGCGACCCACAAATAAACCTGTCAATGACTGACATAACCGACGCCAAAATGGCTCATGAAGCAATCGCCTGCCTCAATACAAAATTGGAGGCAAAGATTTGTCAGCAAACCCAATCGCTGCTGGAAGCGCATCATGCTTTAACAGACCGGACCGAACAGCTCAAAAGTTACGAAAAAAAGTTAAACGAGCGGGAAAAAAAACTTAACGCCATTTTTAACGCGGCCGTGGAAGGCATCATCACTATTGATTTGTCGGGGACCATCATTTCTGTCAACAATGCCGTGGAAAAAATCTTTGGCTACCCCAAAAATGAACTGATCGGTGGCAATATTAGCCAGATCATCCCTTTATCGCAGCACGCCAACTATGCCCCTAACGACTTAAGGGCTAAAGTGTCCTGTGCCGTGGGCAATATAAAAGAAATTGATGGCTTACGGAAAGACGGCCAAACCGTGCCATTAGACCTTTCCACCGCACAATTTAATGTTGAAGGAACACCTTATTTGACCAAAATTGTCCGCGATGTGACTGAGCGTAAACACCAGGAACAGCGTGACCAAGAACATCTCGACGAACTCGCGCATGTCACCCGCCTGGGTTTAATGGGGGAAATGGCCTCAGGCATTGCCCATGAAGTGAACCAACCCCTAACCGCCATCACCGCCTATGCCAAAGCCTGTTTGAACCTGGTTGAAAATGAAGCCGCCAATCCGGCGCAACTCAATGACATCCTGCAAAAAACCTATCAACAAGCACTTAAAGCAGGCCAGATAATCCACCGCATGCGGGAATTTGTTAAATCTAAAAAAATCCATCGTTCACTGGTTGATGTCAACCAACTGATACATGAGGCTCTAGGGTTATGTGAATCTTATCTTAAACAAAGCAATATCATTCCCGATCTGCAACTGACAGAGAACCTGCCCCCAATCTTTATTGATCATATCCAAATCGAGCAGGTCATCTTAAATTTAGCCAGAAACAGCATTGACGCGCTCAACCATTTACCGCCGCCAACCGCACGCAACTTAAGCATCCATACCGTAATGAACAACCCTAAAGAAATCGAAATCAGGGTAAAAGACAATGGCCTGGGCATTGACCCCGAAGAACAAAAAAACATCTTGACCCCTTTTTACAGCACAAAACCGGAAGGTATGGGTATGGGCTTGTCCATATGCCGCTCGATTATTGAATCCCATGATGGCGTGTTACGCTTTAACAGCCAGCCTGGAAAAGGCACCACTTTTTATTTCACTTTACCTGCAGGAAAAGAAAATAATGGAACTAAATAGCCCAACACCTTTGATCTACTTGGTGGATGACGAATTTGCAGTGCGCGATTCGCTCACGCTTTTTATTGAGTCAACGGGACGGCAAATTAAAAGCTTTGATTCTGCCCAAGCTTTTTTAAACGACTATGACACCAAACAACCGGGCTGCCTGATCCTTGATGTAAAAATGCCGTCAATGACAGGGCATGAACTACAGGAAGAACTGACCGCCAGAAGCATCACCATCCCCATCATCTTCATCAGCGGCAATGCCGACATTCCCGATTCGGCCAGAGCCTTTAGGGCCGGTGCGGTGGATTTTCTCGAAAAGCCTTTTGACAATGACCTATTGCTCGCACGTGTTGATGAGGCGATAAAAAAAGACCTCGACGCCCGCTACCAACTCGCCGAAAAAAACAAGATACAGGAACGTTTTGAACGCTTGACCGAACGGGAAAAACAAGTCTTGCAGCTTATCGTCAATAGCCATTCCAACAAAGAAGCCGCAAGGATACTGGACATCAGCCACCGCACGATAGACGCCCACCGCGCCCGCGTCATGGAAAAAATGCAAGCCGACAATATCACCAAGCTAATAGCCATGGTAATGAGCCATAATTTGGTGGAATCTAAACCCTTGGATGCCCCTTTTATAGACAAGTTGTCCACGGAATAGATAGTGTTCTAAGGTTGCGCACCCTATTTATGCCCCAGAGGATGCAAACTACAAACCACATGATTAACGGCGTGGTCTAATGCCGCACCAACCAACCCCATTTCTTTTCTGTTCATCTCAAGGCTTGTTTTATGAAAAATCAAAAAACACTTACCATCGATGGAAACCAAGCGGCGGCTACCATAGCGCATAAGCTTAATGAAGTGATCGCCATTTATCCCATCACCCCAGCATCGCCGATGGGTGAATGGTCGGATGAATGGTCGGCACGCGGCCAGCTCAACTTGTGGGGAACGGTCCCGCATGTCATCGAGATGCAGAGCGAGGCGGGCGCGGCGGGCGCGATACACGGCGCGTTACAGGCCGGTGCGCTGGCGACGACGTTCACGGCTTCGCAAGGCTTGCTGCTGATGATCCCGAATATGTACAAAATCGCCGGTGAACTGACCTCTACGGTGTTCCATATCGCCGCCCGTTCGCTGGCTTGCCAAGGCTTATCCATTTTTGGCGACCACAGCGACGTCATGTCCGTGCGCATGACCGGCTTCGCCATGCTGTGCTCCAATTCGCCACAAGAAGTCATGGATTTTGCGCTGATTTCACATGCGGTGGCGTTGGAAGGGCGCGTACCGGTGCTGCATTTTTTTGACGGTTTCCGCACCTCGCATGAAGTAGCAAAAATCTATACGCTAGACGATGATGTGTTACGCGCAATGATTGATGATGAATGGGTCACGGCGCATCGGGGCCGGGGCATGACGCCCGATAATCCCGTGTTGCGCGGCACCGCACAAAACCCCGACGTGTATTTTCAAGGCCGCGAATCGGTCAACCGCTATTATCAAGCTCTGCCTGCCATTGTACAAAACGCGATGGCGCGTTTTGCAACGCTGACAGGCCGGTCTTATCACCTGTTTGATTACCTAGGTTCCGAGCACGCCGAACGCGTCATTGTGTTAATGGGGTCGGGCGCGGAAGCGGCGGAAGAAACTCTGGACACCCTAAACCGCCAAGGTGAAAACGTAGGCTTGCTGAAAGTGCGTTTATACCGCCCATTTGATGCCGACAGCCTGATCGCCGCCCTGCCCGCGACCTGCCGAAAAATTGCCGTGCTCGACCGCACCAAAGAGCCCGGCTCAGATGGCGAACCGTTATATAAAGACGTGCTGACAGCGATTGCACAGAACCACAGCAAATTTTCGGGATTGCCCAAAATTGTCGGCGGGCGTTATGGCTTGTCATCCAAAGAATTTACGCCGGCGATGATTAAGGCGGTTTATGACGAGCTGGCAAAAGAGCAACCCAAAAATAATTTCACGATTGGCATCCACGATGATGTCACGCACACTAGCCTAGCCTGGGACACCGGGTTTCGCACCGATGCAAACGCCGACACGTTTAAGGCCCTATTTTACGGCCTAGGCAGTGATGGCACGGTCAGCGCCAATAAAAACACGATTAAAATCATCGGTGAAGCCACTGATTTGTATGCACAAGGCTATTTTGTCTACGACTCTAAAAAATCCGGCGCGATTACCGTATCGCATCTGCGTTTTGGCGCCAAGCCCATCCATTCGACCTATCTGATCAGCGATAACGACGCGCTGTTTATCGGCTGTCATCAGAGCGTTTTTCTGGAACGTTATGACCTGCTGGCCAACGCCGCCGACAACGCCGTGTTTTTGCTGAATTCACCTACGCCTGCGGAGCAAGTCTGGGAGTCGTTGCCGATAAAAATGCAACAGCAAATGCTGGCTAAAAACATCCGTTTTTATGTCATCGACGGCTATGCCGTCGCCGAAAAAAGCGGCATGGGCAAGCATATCAACACCATCATGCAGACCTGTTTTTTTGCGATTTCCGGCGTGTTGCCGCAAGAGCAAGCCATCACGGCGATTAAACACGCCGTCGAAAAAACCTACAGCAAAAAAGGCCAGCGCATTGTCGAGTTGAATTTTAAAGCGATTGATGAAACGCTGGCGAATTTACAAGCCGTAGAGTACGCACCGCGTACCGATACTATCGGCAATCTGGCCATTCCATCGCGCATCCCCGATTCCGCCCCTGATTTTGTCAAGCGCGTGACCGGCGAGATTATCGCCGGACGTGGCGACCTGCTGCCGGTCAGCGCCATGCCGGTCGACGGCACTTTCCCGGTCGGCACGGCGGCTTATGAAAAACGTAATCTGGCACTGGAAATTCCGGTTTGGGAAACCGACTTGTGCACCCAATGCGGCAAATGCGTCATGGTCTGCCCGCATGGGGTGATACGCAGCAAAATTTACGCGGACGGACTGTTAAGCGACGCGCCAGAAACGTTTAAACACGCGCCCATGTTGGGCAAGGATTTTCCGGAAGGTTTGTCCATGAGCTATCAAGTGTCGCCGGAAGACTGCACGGGTTGCACGCTGTGCGTTGACATTTGCCCCATCCGTGACAAATCCAACGCCAGCCGCAAGGCTTTGAACATGCACCCGCAACCGCCGTTGCGCGAGGCTGAGCGCGACAATTGGGAGTTCTTTTTAGCCCTGCCTGAATATGACCGCCGCTTGCTGAAAACCAACACCATTAAAGGCTCAATGGTGATGCAACCACTGTTTGAATTTTCCGGCGCGTGTGTCGGTTGCGGCGAAACACCGTATCTAAAACTGGCCTCGCAGTTGTTTGGCGACCGCATGGTGATCGCCAACGCAACGGGCTGCTCATCCATTTATGGCGGCAATCTGCCGACCACGCCGTGGACGAAGAATGCCGAAGGGCGAGGGCCTGCATGGAACAATTCATTGTTTGAAGACAACGCCGAATTTGGCTTAGGGATGCGGGTCGCGTTGGATCAACAAGCCTGCTATGCGGCTGAGCTGTTAGCGTCATTAAGGGACGAAGGTTGCACCCTATCGGGCACAAAGGGTGACAATTTGGTGGAGGCCATTTTAAACGCCGACCAATCCGATGAAGCGGGCATTTATGAACAACGTGAACGCGTGGCTGAGCTTAAACAACAACTCAGTAAACTGGACAACCCCACCGCAAAAACATTAATCGAACTGGCCGATAGCCTGTGCAAAAAAAGCGTCTGGATTATCGGCGGCGACGGCTGGGCGTATGACATTGGTTTCGGCGGTGTCGATCATGTCCTGGCAAGCGGGCGTAATGTCAACATTCTGGTGCTGGACACTGAAGTTTATTCCAACACCGGCGGACAAACGTCAAAATCAACCCCGCTGGGCGCCGTCGCCAAATTCTCGGCAAGCGGCAAGGCCACCGCCAAAAAAGATTTGGCCTTATTGGCGATGGATTACAGCAATGTTTATGTCGCCCATGTCGCTTATGCCGGCAAGGACACCCAGACACTCAACGCATTTTTGGAAGCCGAAGCGCATGACGGCCCGTCCATCATCATTGCTTACGCACCCTGTATCGCGCACGGCGTCGATTTGTCCAACAACCACCGCCAACAAAATTTGGCGGTAAAAAGCGGGCATTGGCCATTGTTCCGCTTTGACCCTAGCAAAGCCAAACAAGGCAAAAATCCCATGCACTTGGATTCGGCTGAACCGTCCATCCCGTACCGCGATTTTGTCATGACCGAAACCCGGTTCAGTATGTTATGGCAAAGCCACCCAGATGCCGCCGAGTCTTTTCTAAAGCAGGCGCAACAGGATGTAAAAAACCGCTATCACTATTACAAACAACTGTCAGAACTGGAGTGGAATGAAAACACCAGTGTCTCGGCAGTCAAAGCCCAGCTAAAAACCGATACCACTAAAGAGGTGAACCATGGTTGATTTAACAACACATTATTTAGGCCTAAAGCTGGCAAATCCTTTAGTGCCCTCCGCATCGCCGCTCAGCAAAAGCCTGGACACGGCGCGTAAACTGGAAGATGCCGGCGCATCGGCGTTAGTGATGGCGTCATTGTTTGAGGAAAAAATTGAATCCGAAGCGCAACAATTGGAACGGTTTTTTTATCAACAAGCAATAGGTCATGGTGAAGCCGATTCCTTTCATCCAGTGCCTGATAAGGTACTGACCTATCAGGAACAATATCTGGAACATTTGCAAGAACTGAAATCAGTGCTGGCAATTCCCGTTATCGCCAGTTTAAACGGCACGTCGTTGAGCGGCTGGCTAGATTACGGCGTGGCGCTACAACAAGCGGGCGCTGACGCATTGGAGCTGAACATTTACCAATTAGCCGCCAACGGTCATGACAGCAGCGAAACCGTCGAAAACCACTACCTGGAAATCGTGCGGGAATTGAAAACGCGGCTGAGCATTCCGCTCACCCTGAAATTATCGTCACAATTCAGCTCGCCAATCCATTTTGCCAAACGTCTGGAAACAGCGGGCGCTGACGGGATTGTCTTGTTTAACCGCTTTTATCAACCGGATATTGATCTGGAAACCTTGCAAGTCGTGCCTAAGCTGGAGTTATCAACGTCTTCTGAAGCCCTTTTGCGCATCCGTTGGACTGCGTTGCTGTATGGCCGCGTCAAGCTGTCGCTGGCGGTCACCGGTGGCTTCCATCAGGTGCCGGACGTGCTAAAAGCCTTGTTGGCAGGCGCTGATGTGGTTCACCTTTGCAGTGTTTTGCTGGAGCACGGCAGCGCGTATCTGGGCACTCTTTTGGACGGGCTTGAAAATTGGTTGGACGAGCATGAATACAGCTCAATCGAACAGCTAAAAGGCAGCGTCAGCCAACAACACGCCATCGACCCCAGCGCTTATGAACGCGCCAATTACGTGCAGGTGCTGGACAATTATTCACATCCTGCCGGGGTGTTGAGGTAACGCAGCAAAGCCGGTTAAAAATAAACGGGAAGTGATTCAGAAGGATTCCGTCAAAAACAACTATCCTGAACGCGGGCGGGCAAACTGTCCATATCAATTCTTGGTGGTGGGTTAAATCTGTAGCTGCACGTTGATAAGCGGGAGTGCAAACCTGGGTTTGCCTTAGTACAAGCCCAGGCTTGTACCCCAACCACATTTAACCCACCACCCAATTCTTCCGGTCATCGTAGAAGAGGTCTAGGTGACAATTTACCGACAATCACTGGCTGTCTGTTATGTTTCAATAACGTTTCAAATAAAACAGGGACGTTGCAATGTTTCATAGTGAAACAAAGTGTCCGAACCCGTTCAAACCTTTTAAGCTGAAGCGACATCCCCCCTTTTCGCCTGCCACCATTTTTTAGTGAAGCTTGAATGGCCTAAACGGACAATAAAAAAAATGGCTCGATATTTGCCTTTTATTTCAAACGCCACTTACAGGCATATTAGGCTTTCCTTTAACGCTTATATCCAAAACCGATACCACTATGAAACCGCAACAACTAAGCGAGCTTCGCGAAACCCATAAAGCCTGGATTGACCAGCTGGGCAATTTATTGATCGAAGTGTTTCATTATCTGGCGCTTTTTGTGATTGGCGCCAGCATTGTCTGGTCAGCAGTCAGCGCGTTTGCCGGCATGATAACCAACGGGCACGCCACAATAGGCGACATTTTGTTGTTATTCATTTATCTGGAACTAGGCGCTATGGTGGGCATCTATTTTCAAACTAATGCCATGCCCGTGCGTTGCCTGATTTTTATCGCCATAACTGCGCTATCCCGGTTGTTGATTGCCGACATCCAAGCTCATCACCAGGCGGGCATGGGCATTTTGTTGATTTCCGGCTCAATTTTATTGTTGGGCTTAGCAACATTAGTCATAGGAAAACCTAAAAACACGTCATCAGAATCTGTTTAAGTGCCATTTTAACTACGGATAAGGCAATGGCCAGCCCTACGATGATTATGTTTAAATGACAACAGCGTCAAAAAACATGTTTTTTGATTCCAAAATATCATTACTATTTTTACCACTACCAAAGAATTTACCTGATTAGCAAGATGCTTCAGCTACGCTGTCATATCGGCAGGGATTGTCGATATCCAGTTCACAGGGAGGTGATTTTGCATTGCCGTCCGTGGCTTCTGGATTCCGGCAATCCCTGCCGGAATGACGTTTCTGGGTTAGCTGAAACATCTTGCTAATCAGGAGAATTTATGACCGGCCACTTATTTGCTTGGAGAGCCATTATTATGCTGAACAGTTCCATCACCAAACCTGGCTTGTTACGCTGGGAAATAGGCATCGCCCTGCTCATCAAGATTGTCTTGCTGGTTGGGCTTTGGTTCTTAATTTTTCGCTGGCAAGACAAGCCGTCCACCAAGCCCGATATTGCCGCCCATTTTGCCTTGCCTGCCGTGCAAGCCGATTATTCTTCCCAACCTCAAAAGGAGCCCCACCATGTTCGGTGACGATGTTGTTATGCTCTCGCGGCTGCAATTTGGCCTGACCGCGCTGTACCATTTTCTGTTTGTGCCGCTCACTTTGGGCATGACGTTTATCCTCGGCATTATGGAATCGGTCTATGTGATGACGGGTAAAACCGTTTACAAAGACATGACGAAGTTCTGGGGCAAGCTGTTCGGCATCAATTTCGCAATGGGCGTGACCACGGGCCTAACGCTGGAATTCCAGTTCGGCACCAATTGGGCCTATTACTCGCACTATGTCGGTGACATTTTTGGCCCGCTCCTTGCCAGTGAAGGCTGGATGGCGTTCTTTTTGGAATCAACCTTCGTCGGGCTGTTCTTTTTTGGCTGGGATAAATTGACCAAGGTGCAACATCTCACCGTGACTTGGCTATTAGCCGTTGGCACCAGCTTGTCGGCATTGTGGATTTTAATTGCCAACGGCTGGATGCAGCATCCGGTCGGCGCGGAATTCAATTACGAAACACTGCGTATGGAAATGACCAGCTTCGCCGCCGTGATTTTAAATCCGGTCGCGCAGGTTAAATTTGTGCATACCGTGGCGGCGGGGTATGTCACGGGTTCGATGTTCGTGCTGGGCATCAGCTCGTGGTATTTGCTGAACAAACGTGACATCGGCTTTGCGCGGCGGTCATTTTCGATTGCTTCGGCCTTTGGCTTGGCGTCGATTTTGTCGGTCATTGTGTTAGGCGACGAAAGCGGCTACACCGAAGGCGAAACACAAAAAATGAAGTTGGCGGCGATTGAGGCCGAATGGGAAACCGAATCGGCGCCGGCCAGTTTTACGGTCATCGGTTTGCCCAATCAAGCGGAGCAACGCACTGATTACGCCATCAAAATCCCCTATGTTTTGGGCTTGATAGCCACCCGTTCGATTGATGAAGAAGTCAAAGGTCTAAAGGAGTTACGCACGGAAAGCACCGAACGGGTTAAAAGCGGCATGGTGGCATACGGCGAGTTGCAAAAACTGCGTAGCGGTGACCGTAGCGACGCGACCAAGCAAGCTTTTGCCGAACATAAAGCCGACTTGGGTTATGGGCTGTTGCTGAAAAAATATACTGAAAACGTGGTCGATGCCGATGCGGCAACCATAGAAAAGGCCGCTAATGACACTGTGCCTAAAGTCGCGCCGCTGTTCTGGACATTCCGCGTGATGGTGGCTTGTGGCTTCACCATGCTGGTGGTGTTTGCGCTGGCATTTTATTTCTGCGCCACCCGCGTTGCCGATCAAAAACGCTGGCTGTTGCGCCTAGCGGTGTGGTGTATACCGTTGCCGTGGATTGCCGCCGAAACCGGCTGGTTTGTCGCCGAATTTGGCCGCCAGCCGTGGACCATTTCCGGCATCCTCCCCACCCATCTGAGCGTATCGAGCGTCAGTAGCGGGCAATTGTGGTTCAGTATCGGCGGCTTTGCCTTGTTCTATACAATACTACTCATCATCGAACTGTATCTGATGCAGAAATATGTGCGTATCGGCCCCAGCAGTTTGCACACGGGGCGTTATTGCCATGAACAAGCCACGATTATTGGACATTAATAAGGAAAATGTCATGAAAAAATCAATTATCTATTTTCTGTTAGCTTGTGCATTTTGCTCCACAGCCGCCGCCGAGCCTGCTGCAACTGCCGAGCGGATAAATGAAGTTGCCGGACGTGGCGTCCATGTGATGCCGTTTGATTTGGAAAAAACCCTGCATATTTTTAATAAAACCGATAGCGGCGGCATACAGCAGGTGATTGCTAAAAATACCGGGGATAGCGGACAAATTGGCTTGATCCGCCAACATCTTGCAGGAATCGCCGCCCATTTTGCCCAAGGGGATTTTTCCGGCCCGCAGCGTATCCACGGCAATGACATGCCGGGCGTTAAGGAATTGGCTTCAGCGGCAGGGCGGGTGCGGTTCAACTACCAGGACTTGCCGGATGGGGGGCAAATTGATTATGTGACGGACGCCCCCGAACTGATAGCCGCTATCCATCGTTATTTCGATGCGCAGCTTAGCGATCATGCCCGCCATGCCATATCGGGCGACCATGCTTTGCATCACAAGCCCCAGCGATAAGCGTTCTGGTAGTGGGTTAAATCTGTAATTTTAGTTCGTAATGTGGAGTGCAAACCTAGGTTTGCGCCTGTACAAGCCTAGGCTTGTACTCCAGCCACCAGATTTAATCCACCACCAGCGTTCTAACCATTTTTAAGAGAGGAATACTTCATGTTTGATTATGAAACTATGCGCGTGATCTGGTGGCTGTTCATCGGCGTGGTCGCGATTGCCTTTGCCTTGACGGAAGGCTTTGATTTTGGTGTCAGCACTTTGCTGCCCTTTATCGGCAAAAGCGATGTCGAGCGGCGCGTTATTATCAATACCGTGGGCGCAACATGGGAAGGCAACCAAGTCTGGCTGGTGCTCTTGGGCGGTGCGATTTTTGCCGTGTGGCCCGCCGTTTATGCCACGTTATTTTCAGGCTTATATGTGGCGATGTTGTTAGTGCTGTTTGCCTTGTTTTTTCGGCCCGTGGGCTTTGATTACCGCAGCAAAGTCAATGACCCACGCTGGCGTAATGCGTGGGATTGGGGGTTGTTTATTGGCGGCACTTTACCGCCAGTTTTACTGGGCGTTTTGGTCGGCAATCTGATCCTTGGCCTGCCCTTCCATCTCGATCAGGATTTACGGGCTTTTTACGACGGTTCATTCTGGGGGTTATTGAGCCCATTCGCTTTGTTATGCGGTGCCGTCAGTTTGTTAGCCAGCAGTTTTCACGGCGCGTTGTTTTTAAAATGGCGTACTGAAGACGTTATCCATGAGCGTGCCACCCAAGCGGTGGCCATTCTAGGCCCGCTCCTGTTAGCCGGAATGGCAGTGGCGGTAGTTTGGGTGTTTGCCTTGATAGACCGCCCGGAAATCACCCAGATGGCCGCCACCGACGCGCCTTCCAATCCGCTCAATAAAACCGTGATTGCAGCCGGTGCCAGCTGGTCACAACATTTTATGGCACATCCATTGATGCTGTTGGCGCCGCTGTTAGGTTTTCTTGGCTTGATTTTGGCTTGGCTGCTTGGTAAAGGCACTTCAACAATGGCGGCTTTCCTGTTCAGTAGCCTGGGGCTTACCGGCATTTTGTTGACCGTGGGGTTTGGCTTGTTCCCTTTCTTGCTGATTTCCTCAACTGATCCACGCTCTAGCCTGACCTTATGGGATGCCAGCTCCAGCCACACCACTTTATTATGGGCGTTTTGGATCACCGTGGTGTTTCTGCCTATCGTGTTGTTATATACCCGCTGGGTGTACAAAATACTATGGGGCAGCGTCACCGAAGCATCAGTTTTAAAAGATTCTCACACACTTTATTAGGAGCAACGGCATGTGGTATTTCACTTGGATATTGGGCGTCGGCTTTGCGTCGGCATTTGCCATCATCAACGCAATGTGGCTGGAATCGGTGTGCGACATCGACACCCATGGCATTGACCAGTCTTGTAGCGATTTACATAATAAAGATTTAGATTGAAAGATAAGCCACTGCCAATCCCAAGATTGGCAGTGGCAGCGGCACTATCGAACCTTAACGGCATGAATCGCTTAAAGGCGATACCCTCATTTCAACAAACTGAGTTGCCCATAACGCCCTTCTTCTTGTTCCTGCTCCCCTGATATACGCCCTGACAATCTCTTCATCAGCCCCACTGTGGACACGAAATAGCCCCGTACCCAGAAGTTTTCTGATGTCGATGCACATTGGGAGTCCCCCCAGCATGGCTGGGGATTTACCATTTTAATCAGTTTTCGGCGGCATCCTTCAAGCTTGCCATGTCAATCACAAAGCGATACTTGACGTCACTTTTCAACACCCGTCCATACGCTTCGTTAACTTGTTGTATCGGGATAATTTCAATATCGGACGTGATGTTATGTTCAGCGCAAAAATCCAGCATTTCTTGGGTTTCTTTGATGCCACCGATCAAGGATCCGGCAATAGTCCGGCGTTTAAAGATCAAATGGCCTACCGAAGGCGACGGATGCGGCTGGTCAGGCACACCGACCAGGCATAAGGTGCCATCGCGTTTTAGCAAGGCCGTATAAGCATCCAGATTATGCGGGGCGGCGACGGTGTTCAGGATAAAATCAAAACTGGCAAGATGCTGCTCCATTTCTTCAGCATTCTTCGATATTACGACTTCATCCGCCCCCAGACGTTTAGCATCGTTTGCTTTGCTGGGCGTGGTCGTAAACATGACGACATGGGCGCCCAGCGCATGGGCGAATTTGACTGCCATGTGCCCTAGCCCACCCAAACCAACCACCCCGACTTTATCGCCTTTACCGACCTGCCAGTGCATTAACGGCGAATAAGTGGTGATTCCGGCACATAACAAGGGTGCCACAGCCGCCAAATCCAAGCGTTCGGAAACTTTCAGGACAAAATGCTTATCGACAACAATATGGTTGGAATAACCACCGTAATTACTGCCACCGGTATGCTTGTCGAAGCTGTTGTAGGTGAACACCGCGTTATTGCAATATTGCTCCAGATCCTCTTGGCAATCCGGGCAAATCCGGCAAGAATCAACCATGCACCCGACACCGACGCTATCACCGACCGCAAACTCCGTGACCGCGCCGCCGATTTGGATAACCTTGCCGACAATTTCATGACCCGGCACCATCGGAAAGGTCGAGCCGCCCCATTCATCACGCACTTGATGAATATCGGAATGGCAAATTCCGCAATAAAGGATTTCAATCTGGACATCGGTCGGCAACAGCGCGCGCCGCTCAAACTTAAAAGGGACTAGCGGCGCATTGTGGGCATGCGCGGCATAACCTATCGCTTTGTACATAAAAGACCCCCTTGATAACAGTTAAAAAAATAGTGATTAAGAAACGCCACGATTAGGCGGAAATATCAACAAATCCATGCACGCCCCGTTTGGATTTGACAGCCAGCCAAGCTTTCAAAAGTTTCAGCTCTTCGGTTTCTTCCAAGGTATCTAGGCTTTGCTTGTTCCTTAACAGACGGAACGCAGCCGACAAGGCCTTATAACGTTCGCCGGTGATGCCTGCACGCCTTAAACCGACCGTATTCAACTTATAATGCCGTGCCGGCCGCCCGCCGATGAGCGTGAAAGGGATCACATCCATATTCAGGCCAGTGGTGCCCTGCACTATCGCATAAGCGCCAATCCTGCAAAACTGGTGCGCAACCACGCCACCGCCCATGAACACATTGTTGCCCACATCGACATGCCCGCCTATCGCGACATTATTGGCAAAAATAACACTATCGCCGACGTGGCAATCGTGCGCAACATGGCTGTTGTTCATAAAAAAACAGCCTGAGCCGATGTGTGTTTCACCTTGTTCTTTAGCAGACCGGTGTGCAGTGAAGCCTTCCCTAAACACATTGTTATCGCCAACTATCAACCAAGAAACTGTTTCCGCTTTAAAGCTTGTATCCTGGGGCAAATCACCTAGCACCGCATGGGGATGCAGCTTATTGCCAACGCCCATTTTGACATAGGGCTGAACAACGGCATGGGCGCCAATTTGGCAGTCAGCCCCTATTTCAACGCCTGCTTCAATAACCGCGAAAGGCCCTACCGTCACATTGTCGTCTAACAGTGCGCCAGGGGCTATGTAGGCCGTCGGGTGAATCGTTTGAGTCATGTTGTCTATCCTCTAGGATGATATTTGGAATGTAAGTCTTTTAAACGTTCGCGGGCGATATGCGTGTAAATTTGTGTCGTTGACAAATCCGCGTGACCCAGCAGCAATTGCACCACCCGCAGATCCGCGCCGTGGTTTAACAAATGCGTGGCGAAGGCATGGCGTAACGTGTGCGGCGACAAGGTTTTATTGATCCCGGCCGTTTTGGCGTGGCGTTTGATAATATGCCAAAACGCCTGGCGTGTCATGCTGCCACCCCGATTAGTGACGAACAGATAATCACATTGCCGTTCCCCAAGGATGGTTTTTCTTGTCTGTCCCATGTACCCCTCCAGCCAGCTCATGGCTTCCTCCCCAACCGGCACGAGGCGCTCTTTATTGCCTTTGCCGATGATTCTGACCACACCCTGCCTAAAGCTAACCTGCTCAAATTTTAAATTGACCAGTTCCGACACCCTAAGCCCTGTGGCATAAAGCATTTCCAGCATGGTTTTATCGCGGTATCCCAAAGCATTGGTGACTTCTGGCGCATCCAACAATAATTCGACATCATGCTCAGAGAGGAAAATAGGTAAGGGTTTGCCAATATGTGGGGATGAGATTAACGCGGTCGGATCGACGGAAACATAGTTTTCCCTAATGTAATAACCATAAAAACGGCGCAGGCTGGACAAAATACGCGCTGAAGAGCGGCTACCTATACCGGCTTCATAGCGGCTGGCAAGGAATGACGATAATTGGCCGTTATCAACAGCCAGCATAGGCTTATTTGCCAACCACTTAGCAAATATGCGCAAATCGCTACGGTATGCCGACAGCGTGTTTTCACTCAGTCCTTGCTCCACCCATGCCGCATCGAGAAATTGGTCTATCAAATCATCGGTGGTCATGGTTTAAAAGCGGCTTCAAATGCCAATAACTGGTGTTTTATAGTCATAAAATGGCCGTCGGTTTGTCCGCAATAGCCCCCCATGCCTGACACAGAAACCACGCGATGGCAAGGGATAAACAAGGGATAGGGGTTATCGCGGCAGGCATTGCCCACCGCCCGCGCTGCCGAGCCAATCTTTTTGGCTAGTGCCGAATATGTCAAGGTTTCGCCAAGAGGAATCTGCGCCAGCGCCGCCCAAACCTGCTGTCTGTAAGCGCTGCCTTGCCTTAGCAAGTTAATGGTGACTGGCGCATCAGAATTTAGCCAATATCGGCTTAGTTCTGGCCAATGGTATTCGTCAATCTGACCCGACAAACTATCGCCCTGCGCCCAATCGGCATTGCAGATCACATTCTGGCAAACAGACAAGATCAGCTTTCCCGCAGGGGTGTTGACAGCGGCAACAGCCTCAGTCGCTGCACAATGGTCTATAGGGTCTATCCAGTGAATTATGAATGGCATTAAACAAAAATAAGCGGGGCGTTCATAAGATTTTTGGTGGAGATAAAAATGGTAATGATATTTTGGAATCAAAAAACATGTTTTTTGACTCCGCTGTCACTTAAGCATTTGAATGTTTGCCACTACCAGATTTTTAACAGCGTAGGTGCGCCCGTTGGCCGCGATAATCGCGGCCAACGGGCGCACCTACAGAAAATGAGAAAATGATAATTTAAAAGTGCGCCGAAAAAATCACTTCTTTGGGTGATGCGCCGCCATCATCTTGGCACGATGCGCTTTCATGAGTTGGAGTTGTTGGTTTTTAAGCTGTTCTTTTTTAGCCGAATCTTTTTCCGCCAAAATTTGGTTGGACAAATCGTGCATCAATAAACTATGTTCTTGTTGGGCACGCAAATGCTGATCTTGTTCTTCTTCAGTCATACCGCCCATCCTGCCTATACCCTTATGCTGCATTCCCATCCCTTTTTGCATAGGTTCGGCGGGTTTTGGCGTAGGCTCTGAGGTTTTTTCCGGCTCAGCGGCATAGCTCAAGTTACTTAGAGGAAATATCAATAAAATGGCGGCAGTTAATTTATATACATTTTTCATCGGATTTTTACCTTATTTGGTTAATGACATTGTACAAGCTTATATGAGTAAATTTGACCTTAAAGGTTTCCTTATAACTTATTGGTGGGCTTGGTGGGCGCTGAAAGACAATTTCTTATCAATTAGCCGTTTAATTACTGGCAATGGTTGAGCCGGAACCGGAATGGCCGCTTAACCATCAATGGTTAAATGACAACCATTACCTAACTGATCAATTAGATCGGCAACTGTTGGTAAACCTCAAAAATTCGTTGGCTCATGACTTCCACACTATAATTTTGGACAAGCCGCCGATGGGCATTTTGCCCTATATGCCGCGCCAGCTCTGGGGACTCCAACAAACGGCCTAACGCATCGGCCAATGCCTTAACGTCCCCGACCGGGTAAAGGAGCGCTTCCACGCCGTCATCAACGGCTTCAGAAATCGCCCCTACTGGGGTCACCACAACCGGTAAGGCGTAGGCCATCGCCTCCAACATCGACATCGGTAAACCCTCATCATAAGAAGGCAGGCAAAACAGGTAGGCTGAACGCAGATAATCGGCAACTCGTCCTGCGCTGACTGGTCCAGGCAAGCTAATCCTGTCCTCGACCCCCAACTCATTGGCCAATTGTAACAAGCTTTGCTTATAAGCCAAATCCAGTTCCGCACCCAAAAAAGTGATCCGCCAAGCCCGTCCGCCAGAGGGTAGCTTGGCGGCCGCCCCAATCAAGTCATGCAAACCCTTGCCGGATTCGTAATTGGCGAGACAGACAATATGCGCCACCACGTCATCGCAAGGCCCTAAAGCGTCATCTGGGACTGTGACACCATTGGCAATCACTGCGATTGATTCTGGTTGGCACCAAGGCACCAAACGTTCCTGCCAGACTTGACCTAGCACGATAACCCGGTCAGCTTTGCCCAACACGGTTCTGGCCAACCCGGCGCGGACAACGCCCAATCCATCGAGAAACAGGTGGAAGCGTCCCCCGTGTATATGTAAGACTGTTTTGCAACCGAAACTGCGGGCGAGCATCAAATCCAAACCGTTACGCCAAAAAGTGAAATTGCTACATGTATGGATATGGACGATGTGAGGCCGCTCCTGACGAAGGGTTCGGGCTAACCGCCAAAGCAGGCGTAATTGCGCCGTTATAGCTTGAATAAAGCTACGGCCAAGGGAGGTCGTTTTTGCATTGCTGAACACTTGTGTTTCGCAATAGCGTTGTAGCGCGGTGCTGAGTTCCAGCAACACCGTTGACATCCCGCCCACCGGCGGTGGCAACGGGCCTATATGCAGCGCCCGTAAACGCTTGGGGACGTTCTGCGGCTTGGCATCATCAACTACAACTATAGGCATACAAACTCCCGATTTTATATAAAGTCGCTAGCGTGGCAAGGTGCGCCGATAAAAATCGGCATAATTAGCCATCATCTGCTGAATTGAAAAAACCTCTAGCGCCCGCGAACGGCCCGCAGCACCCATGCGTTCGCGCAACACGCCGTTATCGGCCAAACGGGCAATAGATTCAGCCCATCCGCCCAGATCATCCGCCGAACAAAGCAAGCCGGTTTCCCCGTCAACGACAATTTCGCAATTACCGCCAACACGGTTGGCAATGACCGGTAGGCCTACCGCCATTGCTTCTAAAATGGCGTTGCTCATCCCTTCAAGCGAGCTAGGCAAAATAAACAGGTCAGCAGCCTGAAGATAATCAAGAACCTGGTCGCTGGCACCCGGCAATATGACATAACCGGTCAGGTTTAGGCTGCCGATTGCCGCTTCAATCTGGCCCCTCATAGGCCCTTCGCCGAGAAACAGAAACCGGAGCTTAGGCTGCCTGTCACGTAGTAACAAAGCGACCGCTTCCAACAAGCCAAGGTGATTTTTGATCGGCGTTAAGCTAGCCACCGTCAACGCAATCAGCCCGTCTTCTGCAACCCCCAGACGTCGGCGTGCTTCCTGACGGTCAGTCGGCATAAATCGCCGACAATCCACACCGTTGTAAACCACTTTAAACCGTTGAGACGGAAATCCTGCCTGCGCCGCATAGCGGGTTGCGCTGTCATGGCAAACCGCAAGCAACTGGTCGGTGACTGGGTTAAGTAAACGTGAAATCAGCCGACGGCGCGGCGGTAATTCCTGTCCCTCGGCAAAACCATGGAAACTCCACACTAAACGCAGGCGTGGAGCGCCGCCCAGCCTTGCCAGCCACACCGCCAAAACGGTGTCCAGCCAAGCATTCCAGTTGCGGCAATGAACTATTTCCGGGCGCCATTGGCAGATTAATTGTGCTAGGCGAAAGGGCAGCTTAACATCGTGGCGACCACGGTGCAGCTCGAATATATCAGTGTTGGTGCTAGCTTGGTCGGCGAGTTCACCACGCTGATCTAAGCAACAGACTGCTTGGACAAACTCTTCAGTAGGCAAATGGTTAGTCAAATTGACAACACCACGTTCCAATCCACCGCGGGGCAACCCGTGAACAACATGAAGAACGCGCATTAGCTTATATCCATGGTGATTATGGTGGAAAGCGGAAAATAGGAAGAATCAGAAAAAACCATAGCGCCACATCTGATTTTGTGTTTTTTAAATACCGGAACAATACCCACAAACCTTTACCTTATTAGCTACTGCAACCTACCCATACCATAATAAACAATGCCTTGTTTTTTAAGCAGCGCAGGTTGATATAAGTTCCGCCCATCAAAAATAACCGCATCTTTCAAGGTATTTTTTATAAGCTCAAAATCAGGGCTCCAGAAATTTTTCCACTCGGTGACCACACATAAGGCATTTGCGCCTTCCAGTGCCTCTTCAGCCGTTTCAACTAACGTTAAGCCAGGATTATCGCCATAAATCCGTTTGGCTTCGTCCATGGCTTCAGGGTCAAAAGCTCTGACCGAAGCGCCCGCATTAATTAACGCTTCAAGTAGAACGCGGCTTGGCGCTTCCCGCATATCATCGGTTTTTGGTTTAAACGCCAGACCCCATAGGGCAAAGGTTTTACCTTGTAAATCGCCTTGATAGTGCTGCATGATTTTATTAAACAACACCTGTTTTTGCCGGTCATTGACATTTTCGACAGCGCTAAGCAATTCCGCCTTATAACCCATTTGTTTTGCAGTGCGCTCCAAGGCTTTAACATCTTTAGGGAAACACGAACCGCCATAACCGCAACCAGGATAGATGAAGGAATAACCGATACGCGAATCTGAACCTATGCCGTTACGCACCTGCTCAATGTCTGCACCCAGCAATTCAGCCAGATTCGCCAGTTCATTCATAAAGCTGATTTTGGTGGCGAGCATCGCGTTCGCCGCATATTTGGTCAGTTCTGCCGAACGCACGTCCATCGTGATGATACGGTCATGGCTGCGGTTAAAAGGCGCGTACAATGCTTTTAACAGTTCAGCCGTCCTTGGATTATCGGTGCCAACAATGATCCGGTCAGGCTTCATGAAATCGTTAATCGCGGCGCCTTCTTTTAAAAATTCGGGGTTTGACACCACATCAAAATCCACCGCCATGCCCCGTTCCGCCTGTACCTGCAAAATGACCTCCTTGACCTTATCGGCGGTGCCAACCGGTACGGTTGATTTATCAACAATAATGCGGTATTCGGTCATCGTTTCGGCAATGGATTTGGCCACCGCCAGCACATATTGCAAATCTGCGGCGCCGTCTTCATCCGGTGGCGTACCTACGGCAATAAACTGAAAAATCCCATGATTGACCGCTTCTTGTATGTCCGTGGTGAATTTTATCCGGCCTGCTTGTTGATTATCTTTGACCAGCTCTTCGAGTCCTGGCTCATAAATTGGAATGATGCCTTTTTTCAGGTTAGTTATTTTTATTTGGTCAACATCGATGCACACAACCTCATTACCAACTTCCGCCAGACAAACGCCGGTCACTAGGCCGACATAGCCCGAACCAAACACGGTCACTTTCATTTTTCTTCCTAATGTATGTAATAGATTGATTTAAATAAAGAAATATCTTAAATTAAGTGAGAATAGACGTTTTTATAATTTTCAACACTTTTTGTCCAATTTCTTGTCTCTTCTACGTATGACCGCCCCGCTTCCCGTAATTTTATCCACTGCTGCGGTTGAGCTAACAAACTGAGCACCGTTGCAGCCAAAGCATCGGCATCATTGGCTTTAAATAGATAACCATTGTGTTGATGTTCAATCAACTCTTTATGCCCACCGACATCAGAAGCTATCACTAACCGGCCTTGCGCCATAGCCTCCAAGGGTTTTAAAGGCGTCACCAAATCAGTTAAGCGCATGGACAAGCGCGGATAAACAAAAATATCAACCTGGTTATAGTAATCTTGTACCTGGTCATGGGGTACGCGACCGGTAAAAATAACCTGCTGTTGTAATCCCAACGCTTGAGTCTTTTGTTTTATAAGCGCTTCTTGCGGCCCCCCGCCTACCAGAAGCAATCGGGTTTCCGGCTGTTTTTGCAATATCGTTGGCAAGGCATCCAATAATAACGGCAGACCTTCGTACGCATAAAAAGAACCAATAAAACCTAGGACCACTTTATCCTGCAAGCCTAATTGGGTTTGTAAAGTTTGATCTGGGGCTGCACCGAAACTAAATTTTTCTGTATCGACTGCATTGGGAATTACGGTAATTTTTTCAGCAGGAATACCGCGTGATGCTATGTCTGAACGTAAACCTTCGCAGATCGTTGTGATTGCATTGGCTTGTTTAAAGACATGGGTTTCCAGCATTTTAGTCAATCTGTAACGTAAACTTCCTTCCTCCGTTGTGCCATGATCGACTGCCGCATCTTCCCAGAAAGCACGGCATTCGTAAACCAAAGGAAGATTATGTTTCCGGGCCGCTTTAAGTGCTGCCAAACCATTTAACGCAGAGGAATGGGCATGGAGTATGTCTGGCTTTATTTCAGGGATAATCTCATCCAGACGTTTGGCCAGTGACTGGACAATAACCCATTGATTTAAAATAGGCAGCTTTGCCAACAAAGTTTTGGGGATCTCTGACCGGTAGAAAGTCAAACCATCCACTTTTTCAATGGCCCCTGAGGCGGCCCCCTGTTTGGCAGAGGTTACATGATAGGTCTCCCAACCCAGCCTTTGCTGTTGCTCTAAAATAGCTTTGGTGCGAAAGGTATAACCGCTGTGTAACGGTATCGAGTGGTCAAGAATATGCAAAATTTTCATGTGAATATTTATGGTGTATTGTGCAGGGCGGGATTATAGCTTGCTTAAAAGCGTTAATGCCTATCTTTTCCTTGTAGCTGCCTAAATGTTTTGCGTAATAAATGCGGGACGATCAAATAAAGGGGCATTTTCAGCCAATGTGATCTGACAAACAATATCCAGCGGGCAAAGCCAGTCCAACGATCATTGCAGCTTTCGTGATCCGGCATTAAGGCCCTTAAAAACAACAAATCCATGAATTTTTGTTTTATTTTGTTTGGCGATTGTTGTTCTGTAGCCTTAAGAATGTCTTGAGGAATTGGCGTCTGAAAAATTCTGGAGGTATAGCGAAGTGCATAATAGAGCGGAATTTGCTGGTTCAGTTGCCCTGCCCGTTGCAGCAATTTTTCCCAGAAATTATCATCTTCCGAAAATTCTTTAAGCAACAAATCCAGATCAGACAAATCCCGAAAACCATGCGCCCATTCCCCCTCGTGAAACAAATGCGTTGCGCTGTGCAGAACCCTGTCTTCAGGTGCCAATACCCAGATATTTTCCTTGGAGACGCTAACGATAGCCGCCAGTAATTTCTTGGCATCAGGGCAAAATTTACTGGTTTTTGGCAAGATATTATGATGTACATCAATAGATGTTTGCCGTTTTAAATGTCTCATGGGCGGGATTTCGTGCATCCATTGCCGGTAATATTTTTGGTCGTAAGAATCCAAGATATTGGTCATCCAGCCCGCTTTTATCAGGGCGATTTCGACTTCCTGCAATTTGTCTTCTGGCACAAGAATATCGACATCGGCGAAACTACGCCCTTTAGCGGCGTTATTGCCGGCAATTGCATAAGCCGACCCTTTTAAAAAAACCAGCGGCACATCGACTGCTCTTAATGCTTCCTGGATACAACTTATTTCCCATTGCAAAGACAGTGTAAAGCGTTCAAAAAATAGTTGTGCGGATTTAAGGTGCATTAAAGGTTGTGGGGGCGTTTGCGCTGAAATTCCCGCCTCATCCAGCAAAAATCCGAGCCTTGCCAGGACATTGGCACTCCGCGCCTGTCTGATGAGTAAATCCCACTTCGGCAAATCCAACTCAAGCGTCGTGCGGGGATCGATAAAAGCGGCACATAAAAGAGGGTGTTTCAACGGGCTAATTCCGCAAATAATGCCAGCGCCTCATCAAGACGGCTGTACTTGAATTCATAACAGTCGCTGGCATCAATCAACGCACCCAAGCTATTAAAACCAACAACGCCTAACACGTTATAATTAAAGCTATTTTCAGCAACTTTCAAAAACGCGCGTGCTTTGCTTAAAGGGGTTAATTCAGTTTTCGAGGCGTCTTGATATTTAGGAAAAATCAATTTAGCGGGTTGGGCGGGGATAGCACCTGACTCAACACTGCTGTCAGGCGGGCGTAGATGGCCTACTGTGCCTTTCAAAGTATCGTTGACCACCTGCCCCATAACCGCATCAGGATGAAGGCTGCGAATGACGTCAATAGATCGGTTTTTTAAGCTGATGGGGCGAGGGACGGGATAAACCAAACCATCGGCTAATGACAACAAGGTCATTTCATCGGAGAGCAGTCGCCAACCGCTGCAAACCAGAGCCGCGCATAGCGTACTTTTTCCGCTGCCAGGCGTACCGGGGAAAATGAATGCCCGTCCATTCCGTTCGACCACAGCCGCATGGATGATCAAGTGTTGGTGGGAATGGTTGGCTATGCACCAGTTTAAGCCCCATTCAAACATGGCGGAAGCCTGATTGTATGGCAATGGCTTGAAAGGGATAAATCCGTCGAATGAAAAATTCACCTGTGGGCGAAAATAGCGGCGCACTTTAGAGGGTGGCGCTAATAAAGTATAAAAATCAATGAACGCTTCATCATCGATAAGCTCGAAAGCGCCGTAAAGCGCCAACAAATGGTCGGCAACTTCTGCAATAGGCGATGATAAGCAGATGGTAAACGCACCTATTTTAAACCTCAGCCCTCCGCTATTTAGCGAGCGGATGAGACCTTTTTTTGACAACGTTGCCAGTTTCACGCAGGGCTGTTTTCCATAACTTGCAATAAACCTAATTTTTGATATTCCAGCAGCAAATTATCAAGCCCCGTCTCTAAATCAAAATCAACCGGCAAATCAAAAACGCTTTGCAGATTTTTTAAGAATTCACTTCGACTGGATTTTTTTTCTGAAACGGCTTTAAACACTTCCACGCCTAAACCATCGATAAGATGTGTGCTTCCGGTCAGCTGATTATAGACAACACATTCGTCTTCCCAAAAGCGGCAACAAATGCTGTTACCATAAGAAAAGCTAATCACTATCGGTGAACCTTTAAGCCCATGTTGAAGCTAAAAACTCCTCCACTGTCGTCGAAGGCCCATTGATGAGCGGATAAACGGCACCATTCCGTAACTCCCTAACCTGGGTTGGGGTCAGGACATAATTCGGAGACAGGGCGTATGCATTCAATATAGCCGCAACAAAATACGCCTCAGTCGAAGTTGTACTGGAACATAAAATTTCCGCCATTGTGCTTGTCACGCCATCGCCTGGAAATGCAGTGGCAAAAGCGGTCCCCCCTGAACTTTGGTCAGGGCCGGGTGCGCAACTTGAGCCATCACTATCATGATGAATATAAGGGGTTGCCGACCAATCAGTATTTAATGCCCAATAATCAGGGTTATTTCCTGTGGTACAGCCGGGGTTTACCGTTTGGGAAAGATTACCCGACAACTGCTGTGACAGACACTGCGAGGCGACGCCAAACACCGACGGACTGACTAGCGTTAGAACTACGGGGGAAATAGCCCCCGCCCCTAACATAATGCGGCGTTTCTTGTCCACCCCGGCGTTTTTTGTTGTCTTACTTTGGTTTTGTAATTTCTGGTCGTTCATAACGGATCACCTGGTTGAGATATGATTGGGATAAGTGTTGAAAACACCGTAGCGGATGTCCCTACACCAAATACCTATATGTACTATACGAATAGCGTGTTGGTAACCGATAAATGCGCTGATTTTAACCTACTTATCGCTAATTAGGATGCTTTTATAATACTCTTTTGTAGAAAAGACAGTGAATCTAATCAAGTGCGCCCACCTCTTATAAGCTGGGCGCTTCCTACCCAAATAGGCGGCTTATCAGGCCATTTTTGTGTTTATAATGACTTCTTAGCTCAGCCTGGAATCCATAAAGTTTTATGAAAATTCGCCACATAATGCCAGTTTGTGCAAAAGCGTTGATTATTGCCGCCAGTCTGTTGGCAATCACTGCCACCATAATGTTGTATAGCCTGCCATCCTTGCTAAAATCGAAGTTGCCAACAATAATTGAGCAAGAAACAGGCAGGAAATCTTCAATTGCCAATGTCGCGATTAACTGGGCATCGCTGTCTATTAGCTTGCAAGGCTTTGAAATTAAAGACGACATCAATAAAAATCTGGCTACATTTGATAGCCTTAACATCCAAGTTAATGCCTTACAATCCCTGAAACAAGCCACGCTAATTATTGACAAGGCAGAATTGGTCAAACCTTTTGTGCATCTTGCCAGGCAAAAGAATGGGGAGCTGAATGTTAGCGACATTTTTGCCCCAAAAGCACCTGAAAAACAAGCTACCAACAAGCTATTTCCGGTAACAATTGCCAAATTGTCCATATCGGAAGGCAAATTGGCATGGAATGATGGGCATCTCCCACAGCCATTTAATGAGACAGTTTATCCTCTGCAACTTGAGGTTGACGGTTTCTCGACAGTGACCAATGCACCATCACAAATAAAGCTATCCCTAGGCCTTGAGTCAGGTGGCCGCTTAGATTGGTCAGGCACTTTTGCCATTAACCCTATCCATGCAGAAGGCCAGTTGAAACTTGAACAAATTGATCTGCAAAAATTTACCGCGCTTGGATTGCCCGATAACATAAAGGGCGTTGCGCTAATCGACACTGGTTTTCAGATTGATTATGGTGATAAGGGTTTTACCCTGGGCATCAATAAAGCGCGGCTTGAAATACACAACTTTCACTACCAAGACGCCGGAAATATAATTAAAGTTGCTGACTTTGTCCATGAAACGGAAGCAAATTTTAAATACGCCGATGATAATTGGGGACTAGCGGCAAGTAAGGCAAAAATTGACGCCCGAAATGTTAAAGTGCAAACTCCATTGTCCGTAAATGCATCCGCTATAAATGCTGACGCCCGCTATAAGCTAAGCTATGCCGCCAATAAATTAAACCTCGCGCTTACCCAAGGCAAAGCCGATGGTAAAGCGCTTGAGTTAACAATGCCAAAGGAAGAAAAGCAACTCATCAAAATTCCTACCATCGTGCTACGCGGCATTGAATTTAACCTTAAAGACAAAAAATTAAACCTAGAATCAGTTTCCGTAGATGATGCGGCCATTAAAGCGTGGCTTAATGCTGATGGCACACTCAATTATCAGCAACTAATGTCGTCTGCTGCATCTATTGACAGCAACGGCGGCGATATTCCAGAAAACGGGCAAAATAAAACACCGTGGGGCATTAAAGCAGAGGAAATTGCCCTGAATAATGGGGCATTGGATTTCGAAGACCAAACTCTAGCAAAACCTGTCACATTTGACATTAAACCTATTAATATCAAGCTAACCCAATTCAGCAACCAAGCGGGCGCTAATTTACCGTTTAAATTGGCCGCCGGCATTAATCAAAGCGGCTCAATCGCCCTGAACGGCAGTGCCGTAATTTCCCCGCCCAGCACACAAATCACCATCGAGGCCAACAGCATCCACCTGGAAAAATTTCAACCCTATTTTGATAAATTCATTCAGTTGGATGTCGTTGACGGCATGTTGGCGGTGGATGGCCAGCTTTCTGTTGCCAGACAAGAGGGCGATAGGCTAGATGTTAAATTTAACGGCAATACAGGGATTACTGATTTATTGACCCGTGACCGGCGGGTGCACAAAGACTTTGTGAAATGGCATAAACTGACATTAAAAGATATCGCTATTGATTTAACAGCTAACCGCTATACAGCAACCGGGCTCATCATTGACAAACCCTATGCGCGGGTGACTATCAGAAAAGACAAGTCGGTCAATTTTTCTGACATTTTGATTAAAGGTGGTGGCCGAGCTGAATCCGAACGCGCCAAAAAAGCCGCCCGTCCGCCTTACTTTAGGCTGGGTAAAATTCAAATAAACGAAGGGGTTTCTGACTTTACCGACCTGTCATTAATTCTGCCATTTTCCGCTCATATCCAGCATCTCAATGGCGGTGCTAACGGCGTGTCGTCAGAAAAAAGCTCAATAGTCAATGCGACATTAAAAGGCAATGCTTATGATTTGGCGCCTGTCGATGTAGTCGGCAAAATTAGCCCCCATCTGGCCGATTACACAGTCGGCATTAATTTTAAGGGGTTGCCTATGCCACTAGTTTCCCCTTATATGGTGCAATTTGCCGGTTATAAAGTTGAAAAAGGAAAACTGTCGCTAGCGCTGAATTATAAAGTCTCCAATCGGCAACTGACGGCGACTAACAGCTTATTAATAGACCAATTCGAGTTAGGGGAAAAAGTTGATAACCCAAACGCAGTGTCAATACCCATGAAGCTCGCTATCGCATTGCTAAAAGATTCCAATGGAAAAATTAAATTTGATGTGCCCATCACCGGCAGTTTGGAAGATCCCAAGTTTAATATGGGTGAAATCATTGTAGATGCTTTGGTCAACGCCATCAGTAAAGTGATCACCTCCCCTTTTCATGCGCTGGCCTCGTTAACAGGGCACTCCGACGATTTTAGCGTGATTACCTTTAGTGCAGGCAGTGCAAGCTTAGATCAACAGCAAAAAATAAAACTTGATGGATTAGCGAAAGCGTTGCTGGAGCGCCCTAAATTAACATTAGAGATCAAAGGCGTTTCTTTTCAACCTCAAGACTGGCCGGCAATTAGGGATGATGCATTGTACGACCAACTAAAAATACGCCGAGCCGCTGAGCTTAACAAACAAGCCATTACAAAAATCCGGGCTGAATATGTCGAACTTTCCAGAGCGGATTACCAACGTTTAGTGGCCGACATGTTCATCGAAAAATTCCCTTTGCTGGCAGAACGGTCTTTTTTAGGTGTTCCTCAGTTAAAAAAAACCTTAACCGGAAACTTTTATGACATTGCCAAACACAAGCTGATGGAGATTATTAAACCCGAACAGGAACGGCTTAAGGAGCTGGCCGCAGCCCGTGCCCAAGCGGTTGCAAAATATATTATCCAGCAGGGTAATGTGCCGCAGGAACGGGTTTATATTCTCGATACGTTTGTTGATTCCCAACAAACGGGCAAAGAAATTGCCAGCATATTGTCTTTGCACGCAGATTAGTGGCACGCAACAATATTTCAGGAAAAATTGAAAGAAGAATCCCTGTTATTAAGAAAAAATCTACTTAAGGTTTTCCAAAATCGCCAAGGTAGGGGCGGCCTGATTCATAGTATAAAAATGCAAACCCGGCGCACCATTATCCAATAGCCGCTGACAAAGTTTTGTCACCACATCGCGCCCGAATGCCTGTATCGCATCACGGTCATCGCCAAAACCTTCCAGCCGTTTTCTTAACCAGCGCGGGATGTCAGCACCGCACATTTCTGAGAATCGGTATAGTTGCGCATATTGGGTAATCGGCATAATGCCCGGCACGATAGGGATATCGATGCCATCTTTTTCGCATAAATCAACAAAATAAAAATAAGCTTCCGCATTGTAAAAATACTGGGTGATTGCCGCACTAGCCCCCGCTGCAACTTTACGCTTAAAATTTTTGAAGTCTTCAGCCGCACTGGCTGCTTGGGGATGCACTTCAGGATAAGCGGCCACATGAATCTGAAAATGATCACCGGTTTCTTGACGGATAAATTCGACCAGTTCGTTAGCATAGCGGAACTCGCCTGCGGACATCATGCCAGATGGCAAATCACCCCTTAGTGCAACAATTTTACTGATACCATTGGCCTGATAATCGTTAAGAATGGCACGAATATTGGTTTTAGTTGACGCAACACAAGATAAATGCGGCGCAGCGGCGACACCCTTAGTTTGAATATCGACAACCGTATCAAAAGTTTTGTCACGCGTTGAGCCACCCGCACCAAAAGTGACAGAAAAAAAGTCGGGGTTAAGTTTTGCCAGTTTGCTATGCACTACTTGCAAACTGGCCGCCCCTTCTTCTGTTTTGGGTGGATAAAACTCAAAGCTGAATAACTGGGCGGATAGCGGTTGTGATTGCATTTTGATAGGTGTTGCTCTAGACGGGTTGTAGGGGCAATTGCAGAGCCTAGCGTAACCCCAAAAACAGCCGTATTTGAAAATGTCGGGCTATACGCCACAAATGCTCTTATGTATTTTAAGATAAACCCGACAATCTACAGACAATTTGGGGGGGGCTAATTTAATACCGGTAATGGTCAGATTTATAGGGCCCTTCAACCGGAACATTAATGTAACTGGCTTGCTCTCCAGTCAATGTGGTCAGCTTCACACCTAACTGCTGCAAATGTGATCTGGCGACTTTTTCATCCAGTTTTTTAGGCAGCACATAAACTTTATTTCCGTAATTTGCAGAATTTTTCCACAGCTCGATTTGTGCCAACACTTGATTACAGAATGAGTTGGACATTACAAAACTTGGGTGTCCGGTCGCACAACCCAAATTGACTAACCGGCCTTCTGCCAAAATAATCAAGCGCTTGCCGTCTGGAAAAATAACGTGGTCAACTTGAGGCTTGATGTTTTCCCATTGATATTGGCGCAACGAAGCAATATCAATTTCAGAATCAAAATGACCAATATTACAGACTATCGCCTGATCTCTCATCGCTTGCAGATGTTGATGACGGATGACATTAAAGTTACCTGTCGCTGTCACGAAAATATTGGCAATCGGCGCGGCATCTTCCATTGTCACGACACGGTAACCTTCCATCGCGGCTTGCAGAGCGCAAATCGGGTCAATTTCGGTGATCCATACGGTAGCGCCTAAACCGCGCAACGATTGGGCGCAGCCTTTGCCAACATCGCCATAACCGCAAACGACTGCTATTTTGCCGGCGATCATGACATCTGTCGCTCGCTTTATGCCGTCAACAAGCGATTCGCGGCAGCCGTACAGATTATCAAATTTTGATTTGGTGACCGAATCGTTGACATTGAAAGCGGGCACTTTTAATGTGCCTTTTGCAACCCGCTCATACAGACGCAATACACCTGTGGTGGTTTCTTCTGAAAGGCCTTTGACATCACTCATCAATTCAGGAAATTTGTCGTGCATCATATTGGTGAGGTCGCCGCCATCATCCAAAATCATGTTAGGACGCCAATCGTTAGCCCCTATAATTGTTTGTTCAATACACCATTCGGCTTCTTGTTCAGTCTCGCCTTTCCAGGCAAACACTGGAATATTTACCGCAGCCATTGCAGCGGCGGCATGGTCTTGGGTGGAGAAAATATTGCAGGAAGACCAGCGCACTTCGGCACCTAGCGCCGTCAATGTCTCAATCAACACCGCTGTTTGAATGGTCATATGAAGGCAACCGGCAATACGTGCACCTTTCAACGGTTGTTCCACCGCATACTCCTGACGCAAAGCCATCAAGCCTGGCATTTCAGTTTCGGCGATATTAATTTCTTTACGTCCCCAATCAGCCAATGCTAAATCGGCAACTTTATAATCTTGAAAACTCATGGTATATCCTCTAGTTAAAATTAAAGGCCTGCGGCATCTTTCAGAGCGTCTACTTTGTCAATTTTTTCCCAGCTAAAAGAGTCTTCAGTGCGCCCGAAATGGCCATACGATGCAGTGGCTTGATAAATTGGTTTTAACAAGCCAAGCTGGGCTATCAAGCCTTTGGGCCTCAAATCAAAATGATCGCGGACAATTTGCACTAAACGGTCTTCGCTCAATTTGCTTGTGCCAAAAGTTTCAACACTGATAGAAGTCGGTTCGGCGACGCCAATCGCATAAGAAACTTGGATTTCACAACGTTCCGCCAAACCTGCGGCAACGATATTCTTCGCAACATAACGCGCCATATAGGCGGCTGAGCGGTCAACTTTTGAGGGGTCTTTGCCGGAGAATGCACCGCCACCATGTCTTGCCATGCCGCCGTAAGTGTCCACAATAATTTTACGGCCAGTTAGGCCGCAATCACCTACAGGGCCACCAATAATGAACTGTCCGGTTGGGTTAATAAAATATTTGGTGTCTTTGTGTAGCCATTCTTTAGGCAAAACATGCAATATAATTTCATCCATCACCGCTTCGTGCAGGGCTTTGGCGCTGATTTCAGGCGAATGCTGGGTAGATAACACAACAGCATCAATCGCTACGGGCTTATTATTTTCGTAACGGAAAGTAATCTGGCTTTTTGCATCGGGGCGCAACCAAGGTAACGTCTTGTTCTTACGCACTTCGGCCTGGCGTTTGACCAGCAAATGTGAGTAAGTAATCGGGGCAGGCATGAACACATCGGTTTCGTTACTGGCATAACCGAACATCAATCCTTGGTCGCCAGCGCCCTGTTCATGATTTTCATCTTCATCGACACCCATGGCAATATCGGCTGACTGTTTGCCGATAGCGTTCAGCACTGCGCAGCTTTGTCCGTCAAAGCCTATATCACCGTGATCATAACCAATCTCGCAAACCACTTTTCTGACCAAGGCTTCAGTATCAACCCAGGCATCCGTAGTAATTTCACCCGCCAAAATAACCATACCGGTTTTCACCAACGTTTCACAAGCAACTCGTGATCTTGGGTCTTGTGCCAATAAAGCGTCAAGCACGGCATCAGAAATTTGATCGGCCACCTTGTCGGGATGCCCTTCTGACACTGACTCTGAAGTGAAAATGAAATTGTTGCTCATGCCATTAACCTCGTAAATATAAAATCCAGATAGGCAAAAGGCTGCAAACGCAGCCTTTTAGTTTTATGGTGGGCCATGTAGGACTTGAACCTACGACCTGCCGATTATGAGTCGGACGCTCTAACCAACTGAGCTAATGGCCCTTATGTTTTTATTCGCCATCCAGAAAACATCTTAACTGTTCTGATCTGGACGGATGCCTTAATTTTCTTAATGCTTTCGCTTCAATCTGGCGAATGCGCTCGCGTGTAACATCAAACTGCTTGCCGACTTCTTCCAAGGTATGGTCGGTATTCATATTAATGCCAAAACGCATGCGCAGAACTTTGGCTTCCCGTGCCGTCAGTCCCGCCAGCACATGCTGTGTTGATTCACGCAAACCGGCAATGGTAGCCGCTTCTACAGGTGATAATACCTTACCATCCTCGATGAAATCCCCTAAATGGGAATCTTCATCATCGCCTATCGGTGTTTCCATAGAGATAGGTTCTTTAGCTATTTTCAAAACTTTACGCACTTTGTCTTCAGGCATTTCCATACGCTCAGCCAATTCTTCCGGTGTCGCTTCACGACCCATTTCTTGCAGAATCTGCCTAGAAATACGGTTGAGTTTATTGATCGTCTCGATCATATGCACCGGAATACGTATAGTCCTTGCTTGATCGGCAATAGAGCGGGTTATTGCCTGCCTGATCCACCACGTTGCATAGGTGGAAAACTTATAACCGCGACGATATTCAAATTTATCGACTGCTTTCATTAAACCAATATTGCCTTCCTGAATCAAGTCCAGAAACTGCAAACCGCGATTGGTATATTTTTTTGCAATGGAAATGACTAGCCTTAAGTTAGCCTCGATCATCTCTTTCTTTGCACGCCGTGCTTTTGCTTCACCAATCGACATGCGGCGGTTGATGTCTTTTAACCCGTTAATTGTCAATCCGTATTCGGATTCAATATCCGCCAGTATTTTTTGGGCTTTTCTTAGCTCTTTTTCAAGCGGTTTCAGGTCTTCGTAATACTCATGCCCAATCTCTAAGAACTGATCTAACCATGCCGTATCGGACTCATGATCAGTAAATGAGGCAACAAAATCCTTACGTGGCATTTTTGCATATTTAACAAAAATATCCAGAATCAACTTTTCCTGTTCACGAACCAAAGCAACACCATTAGGGATAATGGCTGTCAATTTCTTCAAATATTGAGGCGTCCATTTAAACTCCATAAACAGATCAGCCAAAGCGTCAAAGGCTTGTTCTGTCTTCTCACTGGTATATCCATGTTTCTTAATCGCCGCCGAAGCTACCTTCAACTGCTTTCCGAGGGCATCAACTTTTTCTTGAACTTCTTCATAATTGATCCCTTTCAATTCCTCTTCGGCACCCGCTTCTTCGACGACAACTTCAGCGCCTATCTGGACACCGGCAAAGTCTTCGGGTTCACTTAAGTCAACAAAGCCAGAAATCAAATCCGTCAGGCGAATGCTCCCTTCTTCACCGGAAATGCTCTCAAACGAGTGCAAAAAATCTTCAACGACAACACAAGAACGCGATATTGCCTTAACTAACTGTTGCTGGCCTTCCTCGATACGTTTGGCAATTTTTAATTCATCCGTACGCGTGAGCAATTCGACCGAACCCATCTCACGCATGTACATACGCACTGGGTCAGTAGTCCTGCCAAACTCACTGTCGACCGATGCCAAGGCTGCGACCTCTTCAGCGTCTTCGTCGTCAGTAGTGACAGCAGCCGAATCAGTGATCAGAGAATCCTCATCAGGGACAACCTCATGGACTTGAATCCCCATGTCGTTAATCATGCCAATAAAATCTTCGATTTGCTCAGGATCAACAATATCGCCCGGCAAATGGTCATTTACCTCAGCATAGGTCAAATATCCTTGGATTTTGCCTTTAGCTATTAGTTGTTTAAGCTGGAATTGTTCTTGCTCTTGATTCATCACGTTCCCACTGAGTAACTCGATCCAGCATGATTCTACTGAACCGAAAATTATACTACAAATTTTTATCACCTAGCACTAGATTATTTTTTTGCAATCATTTTACGCAGCACCTCCTTTTCCTGCGCATCCAATCCTTGGGATTTTTCCTTGGCAAGCAATTTTTCTAGGCTGGCTAACTTGGCCTGCATCAACAATCTATCCAGCGCATCACAAAACTCCGCCTCCACGCCACTTTCTGGGATTAACAAATCCAACGAAGCCAATTTTTTAACAACCACTTCGTCAGCATGGCCACGAAAAGCTTCTAACAACAGGCCATAGTTTGCCGGTTTTTTATTAGTAATCACTTGCAAAATGTTTTTGAATTTTTCAACACCTTCAAATTCCAATTGCCCCCAATCAATCTCTTTTTGCTCAACTATCTCGATTAATTCGGGATTTTTTAGCAATAAAGCCGCCACGAAGCTAGGCAATGAAGGCCGCCCAGTTTTTTGCCGGTGTTTTTTTTCTTGTTTTTTGCATTCCAGTATAGCTTCATTATCCAAGATGTGCTGTTTAGCCAAACCAGACAACCTCTCAAACATCATCTCCCTAAACGTTCCGATTGGTAATTGCTTTAAATAGGTCTCAGCCTCGTCCCTCAATTTGGAACGTCCCTCCATTTCAGACAACTTCAAGCCTTGGGAAAAATGCCCAAAAAAATAATCCGATAAGGCTTGAGCCTTTTCTATGCGCCCCGTGAACTTTTCAAGCCCTTCCTCGCGCACCAGTGAGTCAGGGTCATGGTGTTGCGGCAACAACATGACGCAGATTTTTCGCCCCCCTTTTAAGGATGGAAAAACTGCCGCTATCGCCCGCCACGCCGCATCCCTTCCCGCCCTATCCCCATCAAAACAAAACACCAGCTCCGACGAAAACCTGAACAATAAATCGAGATGGGCTTGTGAAATTGCCGTCCCTAAAGCCGCAACCGCATAATCAAGTCCAAACTGGGCCAATGCGATTACATCCATATACCCCTCAACCAACAAGATCCTTTGTGGCTTTGGATTTTTTTTCAACAATTCGTATAAACCATAGACTTCCTGACCTTTGTGAAATAGGGGCGTTTCTGGCGAATTCAAGTACTTAGGCAAGGTATCATCAAGCACCCGCCCGCCAAACCCGACAACTCGCCCCCGCTTATCACGAATAGGGAACATAATGCGCCCACGAAAACGATCATAGGCATGACCATCTTCCTTACTAACCAACATCCCCGTGCCAACTAACAGGTCTTGCTTGAAACGGCTTGCCAAACCTTGCCACTGATCCGGCGCATAACCCAGCATAAAATCGTCTGCGACTTTACTTGTAATACCCCGTTTTGTTAAATAAGCAACCGCTTTTTTCCCTTGCCCGTCAGTTCGTAATTGTTCAACATAAAAAGCGGCCACCTGCTCCATCACCGCGTAGAGGGCAGCCAAGTCCGTTTTGTTCTCCCCCGCCTGATAGGCGAAGGATTCCCTTGGCACATCGAGGCCTACGAAAGCCGCCAAATCTTCAACCGCCTCGACAAAATCAAGGTGGTTGAAATTCATCAAAAAACTAATCGCATTACCGCTGACACCACAACCGAAGCAATGAAAAAACTGCTTGTTGCGGTTAACTGAAAAACTAGGGGTTTTTTCGGTATGGAAAGGACAACGGGCCACATAATTGCCACCCGTTTTTTTTAATGGGACGTGCGAATCAATCAGGTCGACTATATCAACCCGCACCAAGAGCTCATCTATAAACTCACGAGGAATTCTACCGCCGGACATTCTTCACCCGGATAGGAATACGCTTACTCAGCTAAGGCCGCTTTAATTTTAAGGCTTACCATTGACATATCTGCACGGCCCTGCATGTTAGGTTTCAGCAAAGCCATGACCTTACCCATATCTTTTACAGATTCCGCACCCGATTTTAAGACCGCCTCACTGACCATAGCATCAATTTCCGCTTCGTTAAGCGCCTGCGGCATAAAATCCTGAATGACCAACACTTCGGCTTCTTCTATTACCACTAAGTCATCGCGCCCAGCATCGGAAAATTGCCTGATGGACTCGCGACGTTGCTTAAGCATTTTATCAAGCACCTGAATAACACGGCCATCATCAAGCACAATCCGCTCGTCAACCTCGACCTGTTTTATGGCAGCCAAAATTAAACGGATAACGCCTAACCTGGCCTTGTCACCACTTTTCATCGCGGCTTTCATATCTTCCTTGATACGGCCCGTCATTAAGTCACTCATGACTAAATTGCAGGGCGGCCACGGCGTAGATTTTTCAACGCATAACGCTCTCTAGCCAGCTTTTTCAAATGTCGTTTAACAGCCGCCGCACCTTTACGCTTACGTTCAGCCGTTGGTTTTTCGTAGAACTCACGCCGACGGACTTCTGCTAATACACCCGCTTTTTCACAGGCGCGTTTAAAACGGCGAATTGCGATATCAAAAGGTTCGTTTTCTTTAATTTTTACTGACGGCATTATGATTGTTCCAACTATGTTAATATTTAAGAGGACTCAGTATCTAGCTGAGTTTAAAAAACCCTGAATTATACCTTTACTTTGCTAATTTTCAAAAACTCAATGTACGTTTTAGGCATAGAAACCTCCTGCGATGAAACCGGTGTTGCCATTTACCATGCCAAACAAGGCTTGATAAACCATTTTTTATACAGTCAAGTAGACCTGCACAGCGAATACGGCGGAGTTGTGCCTGAACTCGCCTCACGCGACCACATCCGTAAATTAGTGCCGCTCATCAAGCAGGTTTTGCAAGAGAGTCACTTGCGTCATAGTGACATCAACGGCATTGCCTACACAGCAGGGCCGGGGCTGATGGGCGCTTTACTGGTCGGCGCGGCTACTGCCAGAAGCTTGGCATGGACTTGGCAAATTCCAGCGGTTGCCGTGCATCATATGGAAGGCCATTTACTCGCGCCCATGTTAGAAGAAAATCCGCCGAAATTTCCTTTTGTCGCCCTATTGATTTCCGGCGGCCATACCTTGCTGGTGCGGGTGGAAGGCGTTGGCAATTATCAGCTTCTAGGCGAATCACTCGATGATGCTGTCGGTGAGGCGTTTGACAAAACAGCTAAACTTCTGGGCTTGGGCTATCCCGGCGGCCCAAAACTATCGGCACTTGCTGGGCAAGGCAAGCCGAATTTTAAATTCCCATGTCCGATGACTGACCGTCCTGGCCTAGATTTTAGCTTTAGCGGCTTAAAAACGTTTGCCCTAAACACCTTCAATGGGTCTGAAAAAACCCAACAAAACAAAGCGGATATTGCTTTGGCTTTTCAAAGCGCCGTGTCGGAGACACTCGTCATCAAATGCAAGCGTGCATTACAACACACTGGGCTAAAAAGGCTGGTCGTTGCGGGAGGTGTCAGCGCCAACAAACAAATCCGACAGGCTTTAACCGAAATGGCCGCTAAAGAAGAGGCCCAAGTCCATTTCCCACGCCTACAATTTTGCACTGATAATGGCGCAATGATTGCTTATGCCGGATGTCAGCGCTTATTGGCCGGACAGCAACAAGACTTGGCCATTTTCGCCAGACCACGCTGGCCGATGACAGAATTATCAGATTGCCGCCCTGTTTCAGGCCCTGCTGAAATTTAGCTAAGGAAATCACGGAAACCAAACCAGTCCACCGGATCTTGATTGGCTGAAATCACGGGCGCTTTTTCTGCCCACTCGTCAAGCACGTATTCCAAGCCATAAAAACTACCATTATCAAATGCCTGGTTCATAGATTCGATAATATCACTATAAGCTCTATTGGTATTTTGGTTAATCATTTGTACACCTTCCATTTTTCATGAGCAATTCAGACTCGGCAAACTGCCTTTCTTTGGGAGAAAAAACAACCTACGTCAAAGGTTAGGCTTTATCTGCTGAACATAAGCTGAAAGCTATCAAAAAATAAGTGATGTAACCACCAATCATAAAGCCGGTTAAATCTATAAATCAGGGGGGGCACGGAAACAGCATCACACTTTAAGGTATTGATAGTTATTTTGAAGGCTTTTGGGGAAGGGATTTACAGGCGCCAGCATCAAATGATGCCTTAGTTTTTAATCTGATGTGCCAAAACACGGCGGGATTCCCATTGCCTTAACAAGTCATGGTGCTGTTTACGGCTAGGCAATCCTAACCGAGCCCCCATTTGCGTACAGCAAAAAGCCCCGGCAACACTGGCATAACGCAACACATCAGGCCATGCCATTGCGGCGGACAATGCCGCCGCAAACGCACCATGAAAAGCATCACCAGCACCGGTGCTATCGATAGCCTCAACCGGTGGTGCAGACAAAATGCCGCTATCCGCACCGCGCCGCCAAATCAGCCCCCGTTCGCCTAACGTAATCACTACGGCAGGCGCTAACGCAGCCAGACGGGACAAGGCGCTTTGTTCATCACCCGCATACTGGACGGCAAATTTTTCCGAACAAACCAAATAATCAACCTTGTCCATCAACGCTAACGTGCCATCATGCAAAGAACCCGCATCAAGAACACTGGGGATATTGCCTTGATTTTCCTCCAAAAAGCGCAATGAAAGATGCGGCTCATGGCCATCGAACAACACGACCTTGGGTGCAACCCCTGAAAAACCAACACTGTCGGCGGACAACGCTTTAGCTTCGCCTTTATAGCTAATCAGCGCCCGTTGTCCATCCGGTTTCACCAAAACCACCGATAATGGCGTAGGTGAACCACCTCTTATGACTAACCGAGTGTCAACACCCTCTGCTTGTAATTCTTTAAGATGGCTATCACCATAAACATCATTGCCTAAGTAGCCAGAAAAAGCCGAAGCATAGCCTAATCTAGTAACAGTTACAGCCGCATTTGCCGCTGGCCCGCCACCACAACCGAAAAGGCCGTCGGCAACTGTTTTTTCATCAGCCTGTGGGTGATGCGCCAGCGAAAACACCAGATCATAACTTGCATGACCTAAACATAATACATCGGCCACTTTTAAGGTATTCCCCATAAAAACAATGCCGCATCAATTCTGAAACTAGCCTTCTTCACCTTTAATCAACCGTTGGATATTGCTTTTATGCCGCCACAATAAAACTACTGTCATGACACCAGAGGCCATCACGATAGCCATATCACCAACAATAAACCAAGCATAAATAGGCGACAAAATTGATGCAATCAACGCAGCTAACGATGAAATTTTACCGGCCTTATAAACCAGTATCCATGTACCCATGGCAGAAAACCCCAAAAGCCATGAAAAACCAAGCATGACGCCAACAGATGTCGCCACGCCCTTACCGCCTTGAAAGCCAAAGAAAACCGGATACAAATGTCCAAAAAACGCGGCCAGACCCGTCAAGGCCAACACATCAACAGACCCGCCCACTACATTCGCGGCATAGACCGGCAATAAGCCTTTCAACAGATCCCCCAACAGGGTGATGGCGGCCGCTTTTTTGCCGCCTATGCGCAACACATTGGTGGCACCGGGATTGCCGGAACCTTGTTCACGGGGATCCGGCAATCCCATCAACCGGCAGACTATAATCGCACTGGAAATTGAACCTATCAGATAAGCCGCCGGAATAAACAACCATTCAATCATTATATAAACCTTCATCACTCAGAACTTGTAAGCCTGGCGTGTTTCGCTGATACTTACCGTTTTTTTAAAATGCACATCATAACGGAAAATAATTATGGACATCATTTTTTTAGGCGGCCTTAAAATAGACACCATCATCGGCATTTATGACTGGGAACGGGAGACCAAACAGACGGTGGTTTTGGATATTGAAATGGCTTTTGATATAGAAAAAGCCGCTGCAACCGATGACATCCAATACACCCTAGATTACAAAACAGTGTCCAAACGGATCATTTCCTTTGTTGAGGACAGCCAGTTTTTTCTGGTTGAAAAACTGATTGTGGAAATAGCCAATATTATCCGTGCTGAATTTGCCGTTCCTTGGGTAAAAATAACCCTGAACAAAAAAGGCGCCATCAGTGACGCTAGTGATGTTGGCATCATCATTGAGCGAGGGCAAAAACTACCATGACCCAAGGCTACATCAGCATAGGCAGCAATATCGACCAGAACAAATATATCCCTGCCGGTTTGCAGGCACTTGACCGGTGTTTTGGCAAACTGTCTATCTCTAGCATTTATGAATCGGCAGCCGTCGGTTTTGCAGGCGACAGCTTTTACAACCTTATCGTAGGTTTTAATTCCGCTTTGGACGTTAAACAAGTCGCCAAAAAACTGCGGCAAATTGAGCTGGATAATGGCCGCACCCATGACAGTCAAAAATTCTCCGCCCGCACGCTGGACCTTGACCTTATTTTATATGGTGATCTTATTATCAATGATGGACGGTTGCGCATACCCCGCGATGAAATTGAACGCTACGCCTTTGTCCTTGAACCTTTAGCAGAAATAGCGCCGACTTTAAAACACCCCATCAAGCACTTGAGCTACGCCGAACTATGGGAAAAGTTCGACAAGAACGGGCTTCAACAGCACCGCATCACGCCTGCTTGGGCATCAGCAGAATAAAGTACGGCCGCCGTCTACCGTGATAATTTGCCCAGTCACATAATCGGCGTCTTTAATTAAAAACACCACCGCCTTGGCAATATCGGAAGGGTCGCCGCTACGTTTTAGCGCGACCCGCTGCAAAATCTCCTGCTTATCCAGCCCAGATAGCGCATGCTCCGGCCATAGTATGGCGCCTGGTGCAACGCCATTGACCCTGACCGCCCCGCCAAACTCTTTTGCCAACACCTTGGTCATCGCCGCCAAGCCTGCTTTGGCGATACTGTAGACTGGATAACCTTTTAAGCCCCGCTCGGCGTGAATATCAACAATATTGACAATACAGCCTTGGTTTTCGATCAATGTGCCAGACAACGCCTGCGCCAGAAAAAAAGGCGCTTTCAGGTTAGTCCCCAATAACTCATCCCACTGGGCTTGTGTGACTTGGGCAACGGCACCGGGGTAAAAAGTTGACGCATTATTGACCAGCACATCAATACCACCCCACGCCGCTTGAGCCGTTTCTGCGAGGGCTTTCAGCGCATCCATATCCTGCAAATCGGCCTGCATGATTTTTGCCGAATCAGGCCGGGTCTGGTTTAACTCACCACAAAGTGCCAATGCCTCCGCTTGTGATGACCGGTAATGCAAAAATATATTGCAGCCTTCGTCATGCAATAGCCTGGCGCAAGTTGCACCTATACGCTTTGCCGCGCCCGTAATCAAAACATTTTTTTGCACTTCACCCCCTATACTTATAAGGTTTTTCTAAAGTTGGCGTCTACATTCGATCATCTCATCAAAAGCCCGCGAAATATAATAAACCAAATATTGGGAGGTTTATCGCTTTTGCTTACATCACCATTTGTAATGGTTTAATAAAACCGGACACTTCTAAAGACCGATTTATAATGTCAACAGAGGTGAACAATGAGCGGACAAATTAAGTGTAAGCGTCCCAAATGCACTTTTGAATTTAAACAAGATGCGGCAAAGCCGGTTAATGAAAAGGGCTATACGCACAAGCAAGCAGCAGATAATTTAGGTGTCTCGTTAGGCGCTATGGACGTTGGGTAAGAGCCGAGAAAGGCTCAACAGTCGCATCTTCAACCAAGAAAAAGGTTTTAAATTTGACTGGCCAAGATGAATTAATCCGCTTACGTAAAGAAGTTGAACAATTGCGGATGGAGCGCGAAACATTAAAAAAGGCCGCAGTCTTTTATGCCCCAGAGGGTATCTTTGCGCAAGAACTCCAATAAGATACGGATTTATTAGAGGGCAACAGAAGAGATTTCCTGTTACCGTGCTGTGTAAAGTGATGCTGGTCACCAGTGCATTTTATGCGTGGGCTAAAACGTCTGAAGATACCGACAAAAAGTTACTGCAAAAACAGCTCGAAGCCAAGGCTGTCCAGCTATTTGAGGAAAATAGAAAAACTTATGGTTCCCGCCGTTTATCCGAAGCCTTCTTTTATGAAGGCTTCCAAGTCGGGCGCTATAAAGCCGGGCAATTGATGAATAAGATGGGGCTGAACCGCGCCACCCAAAACGGTTCAAAGTCACCACGGACAGCGGCCATAATGATGCAATTTCCCCTAACCTGTCGGATAGGAAATTTGACGTCACTGTGCCCAACAAGGTCTGGACGGCTGACATGACTTACGTCCGGACGCTTGAAGGCTGGTCCTATGTGTAGCGCACCATATAATTTGCGAAAAATAACCGGTTAATTTGCGAAAAACCATCCGTTAAATCCCAGCGTCTAACTAATAGCTCACCGGGACAAGCCGCCATTTGAACGTTTCGTATTTTTCAATCTTGCGTGGGCGGCTTGCCCGTTAGCGCCACATTAACCAGCCCGCCGGACACGAAACTTAAACGAGGCACTGAATTATGAACCATTCCGAAACACAGCAACCGCCCCAGGTCGGCGGGTCTGCGTTAAATGTACAGTTATGCGATGAAATATATTACTGCAAACATTGCGGGTCAGCACGGCTATATATAGCCTTTAAACTCTTGTGTTGTATGAATTGTTGCGTCGCGTATTCCCTCGACGATCACTTCGTATAACGCCACGGTAAGGCGCAGGCCGCTTGATGACGATTGACGAAGCCTTGAGCTTTGAAAAACCCTTAACCGAGACAACCGCCACTGGCGGCCTGTCGCTTTGACTGACTTGTTAGGCTTGGAGATTTAGACATGAAAATTGACTGGTGCGCTAGGTTGCGTGATTTGGCAAGCGGGAAACTAGCTGGAGAAATACCAACGATCGAATACGCGTTAGCAGCTGATGAATTAGAAAAATTAAATGCAGAAAATATAAGGTTACGATGCGAGTTATCCCAATGCAGCAAACAGCACGAAGCCGTTGCATCAGAGTTGTGGGATGGACAACACGCCTGGAAACCCATAGAAACCATACCTGGGTTTAAGTTTGTTTGGGCGTATTGCCCAGAAGCACATAAAACAGAAGGCGCGGCATTTGAAACAAACGGCGGAATGGTTGTGTGCCATATCCCAAAAGATGAATTTCTTGATGAGAAATTTGTAGATCATTTGGGGATAAAATTAAATTGGAATTTTACACATTGGCGTGAACTGCCCAATTCGCCAAGAATTAAATGCAAAAACCATAAGTTTAAATTAAGTCATATAGCCGGTGATGGTTGGTATTGTGCTAAATGCGGCCATGTAGAATTACGCGATGATTAGTGTGCCTAAAGCCCTTATCACCACCCAACATCGCCAGACAACCCCCAACCCAAAAACCAACCGTAGGAACACCAGCATGTGCGGGCGTTTTAACCTGATAGCCAAAGCGGATAAGATCATCGGGCATTTCCAGTTGCAGAAACTGCCGCGCTACCAGCCTAGCTATAACATTGCCCCCGGCCAAAAAATCCTCACCGTTGTCGGATTGGACAACAAACCCTTAAAAGCGGTGAACTTGTTCTGGGGCTTGGTGCCGTCCTGGTCGAAAGACAGCAAAAACAGCCACCACCTGATTAACGCCCGTGCCGAAACCGTCAGCGAAAAGCCCTCGTTCCGGGCGGCGTTCCATAAACGGCGTTGTCTAATTGTCGCCAGCGGCTTTTACGAGTGGGCAACCACCGACTCCGGCAAGCAAGCCTTTAATATCCACCGCCAAGACCAGCAACTTTTTGCCTTTGCCGGATTGTGGGAGCATTGGGATCACGACCAAGGCACGCTCTATTCCTGCACCATCATCACGACCCAAGCCACCAGCCTCATGCAACCCATCCATGAACGGATGCCCGTGATTATCTCACCGGACGGCTACCCGCAATGGTTGGATAAGGCCACGGACGGGCAACACGCAAGGCAACTGCTTGACAATGATGCTTATGCCCAAATGGCGGCAACCCCGGTCAGCGATTGGGTGAACAATCCCCGGCATGATGATGAACGGTGTTTGCAATAACCACGTCACTTTGCTTCGGTTACGGACATCCTGCCTGAAATGGCTTTGGGCTGATCTGGCTAAAATGGATATTCCCACCCAATTGAACAGATTTCTAATCTACAGTGACCGGGGATTTTCATTGTCGATGGTCCGTTAAACAAAACTATTTTTGTGCTATAGATGGATAAGGTTATATTTTTCACTTGCAATACGGTGTCATATTTGCCAACATCTATTACATGAGAAACACCAGACCCATATCATGGCTGAAAGCAGCGCGTAAGGACTTCGAGGAATTTCCCGAAGCCGTGCAAAGCGACATGCTCGACGCACTCACGATTGCCGCCGAGGGCGGCAAGTCTGACAAGGCAAAGCCATCAAGGGTGTTGATGGTGGCGTGTTCGAGATTGCGCTTAAGCATCGCGGCGATGCTTTCCGCACCCTCTACGCCATCAAGATTGATACGGATATTTGGGTGCTCCATGCTTTTCAGAAGAAATCGAAATCAGGGATCAAAACACCGCAAATGGAAGTTGATCTTATCAACGAACGGCTCAAGAGATTGAAGGAGGCTTTAACATGAACAACGATGATATGGAACTGGTGCGCGGCAGCGGCAATGTTTACCGCGATTTTGACCGCCCCAATGCAGGGCTGGAGCAAGCCCGCGCCATTGTAGCCGCGAAAATTATTGGCATTCTCGATGACCGCAAACTCTCAACACGCGATGCCGAAAAGCAAACGGGGGTTTCCCATTCTGAATTCTCGCGCATCCGTAATGCACAGCTTCGCCGCTTCACGCTTGACCGGATGATTACGATCCTCGGTAAGCTCGATGAAGAAGTTGAAGTCAACGTCACCTTCCTGTCTCGCCGGAACAGCGTGGTTACAACGCCCCAGCTTTTGTGAGGTGGTGCCAATGACAGAAAAATTTGATCCGCAAAAAATTATCTCCATTATTGACAGCAAATCAGCCGACATCGAAACGCTTGATGACGATATTATGATGGAAGTGGTTGGGGTTGCTATGGCGTTGGATAAACTCAGGGAATCATTGGCTTTGGTAGAAACGCATATTGATGGGCGAGAATTTGAAAAAGCCTCCCGTGTGGGTTATCAAGAGGTCGCCCACAATTTTGTTTATGTGCAAAGAACCTTGGCAGGACTCCAAACAGCTACATACCAAAAGGAATCTCTTATTAGCACTATTGCACAAGAAGCCAACACCACCTATGAAGATGTCGCACCTTATGTTGAAAAGAAAATGCAATCTGCGGTGAAAAAATTGGCTGTTCCGGCAAAAATAGATGAGTCGAATTCACTCCCTGCCCGCACATAAGCCAGTGCCGCTTTCAGTTTTGTCCGGTCACATCATGTACAGAGAAGTTGACCCTATCAAACGGCGTTCGAATTATGCCAATATTACAAGCAGAAAAAATGGTAACGAGTGCAGCAAAAATTGGACTAGAGGCAACTATTTTTATTTTTTGGTTAAAAACACGGTTTTCTCATGTAAAAATAACACAATTGCCATTCGTTTTTAAAAATGTGGCGGTCATCAGACATCGATATTGATTGGCTTCACCTTAATATGACGATTGGAAGCAGCCAATATTTTAAGTTGTTCATAAAAATGAGTGAAAATTTCACTATTTATTAGGTAATGCTTCATTTTATTCGTTTGGAATAATTGATAGACTGTTAAGTTATGTTGCGCCTTTGAACGTAGCGTAATCGCTTGATGGCGTTCCATAACATTAATATCTAAACGTTTCGATGAAATTTAATCCCCAAAAAAGCACATTTGGCCGCCATGAAACATTCCCGCTCCGTTATGGGTGGCTGACCAAAGCCATTCAGGCGGTCAATAAACCAGGGCTTACAGACATCTTCAAGCAACCCGAAGCGGCCATGATTGAATTGGGGCTTGGCAAAAACATGGTCAATGCCCTGCAATATTGGTTACAGGTGACCGGGGTGGTAGATTTTAACGATGGGGTGGCGAACATTACCGAGTTTGGCCATGTGTTGCTTGGAGATAACGGCGACACTTATTTGGAAGATGAGACGACCATTTGGATCATACATTGGCGCATAGCCTCCAATCCTGAACTGGCCACCGGATTTTTCTGGTTTTTCAACCACTTTTCAATGCCACGGTTTAAAAGCAGCGACGTGCTACATTCGTTAGTGGATTTTGTTGGCCAAGAGCTGAAAAGCCGTTCTGAAAGCACCTTAAAATCCGATGTTTCAACGCTATTGCGGATGTATTCACCCACTGCCGGACGCAACGATGAGCATTTGGATTCCCCCATGTCCTCATTGGGTTTGCTCTCTAGTGATGTGTCTGGCGGCTATCTGAGCCAGCGCACGGTACGCCCCTTCTTGCCACCTATGGCCTTGCATTTTGCGTTACAAAGCCGCTTTTCAGAGCAATCCCAGCAAGCCGCGTTGCCAATCAATATCTTGCTGTATGGCGGGGACGGCTATCCTGCTCCGGGTGCCGTTTTCCGTTTGAACGAGGAAGGGTTAATGGGCGCGTTGACCAATGTGATGGAAACCTATCCGAATTGTTACGAACTACGCGAAACTGCCGGATTGCACCAACTGTACCGGAGAAGCCCTCTACTCAAAGAAACGGATTTGTTGACAGCCTATTATCAAGGAAGATCGGCATGAAACCATTGGACAACTTCGTTTCAATACGAGGGGTGTATGCCCGCTCAGTTAATTTGTTGCGCGACGGTAATGACTTAGGTCTATTACAAGCCTATTTGCCGACAGCAAAAACCCTGCAAACGCTCGAACAGTTCAAATCAGGTTTTACTAAGCATCCGGCAGAACGGGCTTATGCGCTCATCGGCCCCTACGGTTCTGGAAAATCAGCGTTCGCATTATTCCTTTCGTCCTTACTCGCTACTGAAGAAAGCCAAGCAAGGCACATCGCCTCTGACAAATTTAAGGCGATTGCCCCGGTTACTTCGGCAGCCTTTGATAAAGCCGTTGCTGGCGGCAGCGGCTTTTTAAGGGTCAGCGTCAACGGCACACCTGATTCATTAATTAGACAACTCCTGCTGGCTTTAGCGGACAGCATGGCGCAAGCGGGATTTGATCAATCTAGGGTAGCCACCATTAAAGCAGCCGCCGTTCCGTCCACCCCAATGGACGAAGTGTTAGCCCATCTGCAAGCAACCCAAGACTGTTGGGCTAAAATGGGCGGTTCAGGGGTGTTGCTTACCGTTGATGAGCTGGGTAAGTTCCTCGAATACGAGTCATACCACCCACAGCACCGCGAAATCCATTTGTTGCAACTTTTGGCGGAACATGCAAGGCAAAGCCATGATGCACCCTTACATGTTGTTGTCTTGTTACATCAGGCGTTTGAATATTACACCCATCGGTTAGGCAAGCATTTGCGCGATGAATGGCAAAAAGTCCAGGGGCGTTATAACGCCATTGCTTTTTTGGAACCTGCCGAACAGACTCTAAAAATAGTCGCGGCGGCGTTTGATCAACAGCATGAGCTGACCGCTTACCTGCATACACAGCTTAATGAGTGGACTAAGCAACTGTCCACAATGGGGGCGTTGCCGCAAAACTTTCCCGACTCCCAGACACGGGGCATTTTTCAACAATGCTATCCGCTGCATCCATTGTCCCTCTTGATTTTGCCGGTGCTGTGCCAAAAAATTGCCCAAAACGAAAGGACATTGTTTTCTTATTTGGGCAGCACCGAACCCTTCGGGCTTAAAACCAGACTGGGACAATTGGAAATAGGATCATGGGTTTTCCCCGCTGAACTCTATGATTATTTCATTGCCCAGCAAATGGGCGGATTTTCTGACCCGCTGACCTATCGACGGTGGCTAGAAGTGGTCACGGCTCTGGAGCGTTTTGATGCCGCGCCCGATGATGCCGCCGTGTCTGTGCTGAAAACCATTGGCCTGTTGAACCTGATCGGTGCCCAACGCGGACTTAAGGCCAGTCCAGACATCTTACGGCTGCTGTTTCGGCAATTACGGTTCGGGCAAAAGCCATCTTGCCGTGCTGATCGCGCAATTATTTCGTGATGGTGCTGGTAGTGCCGAGTTTGCCGGGTTTTTCCAACGCTTAAGTAATGCCGGTCACACAGAGTTGGCGGAGAAACTGCGGCACACGTTTCTACTGCCAAGCGACCCGGATGCTAGACCGTATTTGCTGGTGACGTTGTATGGTTCGGAAACGCCCTCTTTGGCAGAAAAACTGTATGAAGGTTTGTACGATGCGTTAAACCGGCATTCTAGATTTGACCCAAAAACCATTTTACCCACCACGGAATATGACGTTTGTATTCAGCGGTTTGAAGAAATTACAGCGGAGAACCTATCACTTGCCAATATAGATTTGTCACAGTGGCAAATGGCTGAACACTATTTGACGACGGCGGAAATGCGGACTGGTTTGAAAAATCATCAACCACAGGCCTTAGATGTATTTAAGCGTTGGCATGAGAAAGTTTGTTTAGGAGCGGCTTTTAATCCGGCGAGCCACGGCGGCAAAAACTTTATTGAGGCTTATCAAGAAGCGGGCAAAAACCTAGCCGACCAACACGGTTTTGGCGGCATTTTGGTGGTGTGGGACGAATTTGGAGATGTCTTAGCAGATTTGGTTCGTAATCCCTATCGTCATGCTCGAAATGAAATTATGGATTTGCAACGGTTCGTGGAAATAGTTTGCGCTCCTAGACAAGGGCATACAGCGTTTATCAGTTTAACTCATGTCTCATTTGTCGAATATGCGGCCAGGGATGGCAATGCCGCGACAGAAAAAGAAAGTTTGGAAAAAATTGCAGGTCGTTTTTACAAACCTTTTAAGATTGAATTGAATGCTGCCGAAAGCGAAGGTTATCATTTATTGGCGATGCAAAAAACGTGGACACCACAAGGAGAACAATGTTGGCAACAGGCGGTTACAGTGCGTCAAACCCTGTTGGAAAGTTGTGCTGCCTTACCGCTATTTAAAATTTTAGGTTTCCATCTTGCCGATATTCTGAAAGAAGTGTACCCGCTACATCCTGTTATGGCGGCTGGCTTGTTCGCGCTGTCCGATTTTGCCCAGTCAACTCGGACGGCTTTAACCTTCTTTCGAGATAATGCTGACAAATTATTGACAAGGGAACTCAATGCAGAAGGCTTGTTAGCAGATGAGTTGATCCGGTTACCGGAATTGACGGATTATTATGCCAATAGCCTAAAAGAAAAAGCAGCTAATGATTGGAATCGTTATCAACGTGCATCTGACCGAATTTCTGCTGATTTACCCGCCACTGAGTTTCAGGCCAAACAAAATATTTTAAAATTATTATTTTTGGCGCAACTGCCCAAATTGCTGGGTGAGAACTTCCAAGCGACAGAATTGTTTTTAGCATGTGCGCTTTATGATGCCAAGCCAAACACGTCCGACGCTATGGAATTGTCCAAGGATTTAGCCTGGCTGAAAGCGGCGGAGTTAGTCTGGAAAAACGACGTGACCGGAGAGTGGCTATTGCTAGGCGATTCCGGTGTCAATGTGGAAGCGTTGATTGCAGATAAGTTAAACCTGTTTGCCGGGCGTAATCCTGAAACACTGTTGAAGGATCATGCCGACATGATGACCGATTTATTGCCAATGGTCGGCGTGCATGATTTGGAGCCATCAGTTTGCGGCATTGTCCGATCATATCAGGTCAGTTTGTTGACACCACCGATTAGTAACTCGCTTAAACTGGAAAAGCTCACAGTAAGCGCACAGGTTTTTCTGGTGTTGGCAAAAGATGCCGAAGAAATAGATGTGGTTAAGAACAGAATTTCGGAGATGAAAGTAGCGCCCATTTACTTTTGGTTGCCGGTCGCCGGAATCCGTTCTGAATCCGTTAATATTGAAGGCAAGGATTTTAAATTAAGCGGTTTGTTATGCCGTTATTTGGCGTTACAAGTGCTGCTGAAAGAAAAAACCGCCAGCGATGATTTGCGCCGCCAATTGACGGCGAAATGGGAAAAAAATCGCCAGGATTTGGTGAAAATTTTGCGGGTACTCTATGGACGCGACGGATTAACGAGCGGCAAAAGCCAAATTGTTCAGGCAGGCACAACAAATAACCTGCCCTGCAATAGCTGGCATGAATTCCGTAGTGTTCTTGCGAAGAAGATACAAGGACTGTATGACCAGGAAATCCCAATCCGCGCCAATAATATGAACAGGCTCAACGATGAAAAATATACCGGCAGCAGCAAGGTACAAAAAATCGTAGAGCGCATCCTGAACTTTGCCACTCACGAGAAGTATCAAACCGATTTGCTGGGTGAAGACAAGGAAACGAGTGAACCATCGGCATTGATTGATGGTGTGTTAGGCGTTAATCAGTTGTTTATCCTGCGGTCTAGCGGCTGGGATATTAAAAAAATAGAAGAATCCGACGGGAAGGTGAAAGAGGTTTTAAAACTGTTGCACGATAACTTGTTGCGTAAGCGCGAACAGCCCTATTTAGTCAAAGAATTGCGCGACAAGCTGGTTGCCCCGCCATTCGGCTTGCCTGCTTGTACGTTGTCTTTATTTGCAGCGGTTGCGGTACGCGATGAGGTTAAACGTTTGCGTTGGGGTAGTACCAACGAAACCGACCCTGCCACGAATCTGACAGAGGCTTTTAATCAGGACAGTAAACTGACTATCCGGTTATTTGAATTTAGTAACAAGCAATTGAAAATATTGTCCGCGCTCAGCCAGTATTTCAGGCTAAGCAAAGATAATCAGCAATCTGATGAAGAATTTGCCAGCCAATCGGTGCAATCGCTACGCAGATTCGTAAACGAACAAACGGAAGCAGTAAAAAGCTCAGGGCAACTCAATGGGCAAACTAAAGAATTGGTTAAATTCTTACAGCAAGTCGGCAAAAGCCCACAAGAGGTCGCCGAATGTTTGCTGAGGTTATTGGTTTTAGATAAAGCAACTGAACATGTCATTGCTACGGACGGACACGGAAAAGTAAAAGAACTGCTTGATGATTTTGAACGAATTAGTCACGCCAAGCAACACGAGTTAAAGCAAACCGTGCAAACCGTTTTGCCGGGCAACCCGGAAACCAAGAACCGCCTAATTGCCAATTTGAACCACCATTCTGCCAGTAATGAAGCAAAATCTTTTGCCCGCTTACTTGAAGGGCATGGACACGCTGACGAAATATGTCCTGATAAAATTACTCAGGCGTTGTTGAATAAACCCATTGAAGATTGTACTGAAACTGAAATTGGACGATGCCAAGGCAAATTAGAGGCTTTAGTTGCACATCATCAACAGTCTCCCCTTGTCTATCCGCCTGCAGCTCAAGTTGCCGAACCCATTTCCACTAAAGAGCAGTTAATCATTTCTCTGCAAAGGCATATTCAGGCTTGCGGGTTAGCCAATGGCGACATAGCCACTGCCTTACGCACGGTTTTAGCTGACTACGAGTAATACCATGCCTGTACAGCTGATCCGTGATGAATTCAATATAGATAACCATGATGCCGTGGTGATTAAAACGGCTGACGAAGTTTTGCCCGTAATGTGTCAGATTGACCAGCATTTAATAGCAAAGGCGGAAACCCTGTTGAGGGTGCGTTTGGGCAATCAGGCGTTATGGCAGCGTTTTAGGCACTATGAAGGTTATAACGGTGTCTTGCCGACTTTGGAACTAATCCCTAGGGTTGTGTTAGCGCAAAACTGGAATAGGGTCATTCCTGATTGGTTGGGTAATGCGTTAATTGTCAGATTGGGTTTGTTGGAAAAGCCCTTCCTCGCCACGAACACTGCGGAAGCGTTTGCAGAAAGTGTATTGCAAGCATGTCTTCCTGAATTGCCGGATATGAATGCTGAAAACTTTATTGAGCTATTAAGCCGCCAAGGCATGACTTTGCATATCCTGTTGGAAGTCGCTCCTCTAAATGAGGCATTTGGCCGCTATTTGATGTCAAGCTTAGGGTTTGAAGCTAAAGCCGCACAAGGGTTTGTGCGTGAATGGCTGAACGCGCAACATCCAAGCACATTCTTTAATAACCTGGCCTATCAACAGCATTTGGAGCAATTACGGGTGTTTATCAGCACCTATCAACTTAATATGGCTTTGCCGCCGAAAACCTATGATGCCAGTTTCTTGCAAGCATTACCTGAGCTGTCATTGCCTGAACATCAAGCCAATGGTTTGGCTAACAAATATTTATTGGCTTTAGCCGCCATTGACCGGAAAATCCATGCACGGGAAATTCCGCCCGATGTTTTAGCGGATTGGTTGATCGATTGGCCTAGTCTGCTTGATGTCATTGCAGAGCGTGTTGCTAGCCAACGTGATTGGCTGACCCCTGCTTTATTTGCTAAATTGCAAACCTTGCGTAGCGAAAAAGCCCAAGCATTAACGTTGGCATTTCAGAAGTTGCTCGATGGTTATCCGCTATTAAATATTTCCGCTACGGTTGATGAAGCTGTCCAATGGAGTGAAGGCTATTTTGAGTATTGCCGGCTAGCCTTTTTGGACAACCATCCATTAGACGAGGCTATCAATAGCAGTTTTAGCGATTGGTTGCTGGCTGCACAATCTGCACGAGTGCCCCGATCAAAATACGATTGGCGGCAATTTTCCGCTAACGTCAAAAGCTATTTACACAAGGGCTATGTAGCTGTCATTGTGATGGTCGATGCCTTATCGGCACTGAATCAGGATAAAGTGTTGCAGGTATTGCAAGGGATGGACAATTTAGGTTTACATCCAGAAACATTGTTTGCACCGCTGCCAACCTTGACCGAGGTGGGAAAAATGGCGGTACTGACGGGTTTGCCTGTTAACCAACACCCGTCTGGAAATCAAGAGGCTATCCTACGCCACGTTTATCAAGCTTATTTGCCGACACCGGACGCGCTTAAGGTGCTAAAAAGTTGGGAAGAAAGTAATCAACGCTTAGAACGTATCGAAGACGCGACACAATTGTTAGTGTATTTTGAAAACCGTTTGGATGAACGTCTGCATGATTGCCCCAGTTTCAGTAAGCACCGCGACGATATTCAGCCGATCATGAACCAAATCAAACGTATGTTGAACGGCTGGCAAAAAGATGCGGGCTTGCTGAACAAAGACATTGTGTTTTTTATCACTGCCGATCATGGCATGACCGTCACCCAAAGCCTTTACCAAAACCAAGCTATCACTGAATGCAAGGACAGGGCGGTTAAATTAAAAGGCGCAACTTCTTTGCCCGATGATTTTGCGGTGCTCGATGAATACGCGGCACTTAAAAAACGATATAGGTTGACCCCTAGCGGTTTATTGGCACACGGTGGCCTCACCCCGGAAGAAGTTCTGATACCCTGCATCACCCTGGCTTCAAAGCCGCCTCCAATGGGGGCAACACCTTTAGAGATTAAATTGCCGGATAACTACTGTGTGCGGGTGGCAGATAGGCGCTGGCAAATAGAAATACAACTTATCAATCATGATAGGGATTTGACCGCTATTGAAATCAGTCTGGCCCCACCTTTTTCAGGCACGGGAAATATCGATAGCCTAAGGGCGTATAAAACCCAAAACTTAACGCTACGCTTTAGCTCCACGCAAGAACAAGAAGGCTTTACTGAAATCGAAGTCTTACTGTCTTATCACTATGCGAGCTTTCATGAACAAGATCATAAAATATTAACGGTTAAATTCCCCGCTTCCTTGATAGAAAAAGATGCAGGCACGCAAAGTTTTGAGGATATGTTTTGACAGCTATAGACCCGCAACAACTCGACGCAAAAATTGCCGCCGCTTTCGGTGAATTGACCATTGATAAGGCATTAGTCCGGCAACTGAAAATCCGTGAAAAACGCACCATTCCTAGTTTCGTTGAGGAATGGTTGATTTCTCGCTTTAAAAAGCCAGATCAAAGTGATGCAGAAATTTATCAGGCCATCACCGACTTTATGAGTCGGCATTTGCCCGCCAAAAATGAAAAAGAAAAAATCAAATACCGCTTACAGTCTGGTGAATCCATTGTTTTGCTGGATCGCTTTGATGTCCGCATAGACATTAAAAAAAGCGAAAAATTATTGACCATTCCTTGTCTGGATGAACGTAACGCCCGTGTTTCTGATGACGTATTAAATTCTAACCAAATCCTGTTAGAAGGCGGGCAATGGGGCGCGGGGCGTTTGTTTGTACGGCCTGAAGGCAAAATAAACGTTATTGAGCTGACCGAATTCCATCCTATGCAATCAGGCAAAGTTCGGCTTGAACAGCTGGTAAAAGCGCGTGAAGAATTTACCACACGGGAATGGATAGCTCTGTTACTGAGGACGATGGGCTACGAACCCGCCGCTTATAATGAAGACCAGCAAAACCATGTCATTCTGCGCCTGTTACCGCTCTTGCAAAACAACCTGAATTTAATGGAATTAGCCCCCAAAGGCACGGGCAAATCGTTCATTTATTCAAACTTAAGCCGTTATGTTTGGCTAAACAGCGGCGGCGCATTAACCCAAGCGCAATTGTTTAAAAACTTAAATACTAAGGAAGTGGGCTTATTGGGCCGCCATGATTTATTGGTGCTCGATGAAGGCCAGTCGATTAGCTTTAAGGGCGAGGACGACATACAGGCCAAGTTTAAAGACTATTTGGAATCCGGTCATTTCAGTATTGGCAACGATAAAATCACCAGTGAATGCGGGTTGATTGTATTGGCGAATATTGAGTTGTATCAAGGCCTGCCTCGGCAAAGCAACTATATCCGCCATTTGCCGGACATGTTTCATGAAAGCGCCTTAATGGATCGTTTTCACGTCATTATCCCTGGTTGGAAAATCCCGCGTTTTGAAACCCAAAACGCCGCCCAAGGTTTTGGCATAAAAGCCGATGTGTTTGGTGAATACCTGCATCAATTGCGGACAGTCAGTTTTGCCGAATTTCCGTTCGGCAAACCACCCAACCTGACAGGCGACAGCCGCGATGTCAAAGCTGTTTCCCGCCTTGCTACTGCCTTGTCAAAACTATTACTACTCAATCCTGACCATCCTGATTATGAAGCTTATGTGTTGAATCCGGCGAAGGATTTGAGGGCAAGAGTCAGGACGCAATTGGCTGAACTTGACCCGCATGAGTTCTCGGCGGAGTTGAGGGTTTATTAAAGCTACTCTCAACAGAATCTTTAATTTATATATTGGTGAAAATATGGTAATTCAAGGTCGACTACTGGAAGCGTTAAAAAGTAAAAAACTGATATTATTTTCTGGTGCAGGTGTTGGGCAAGCAGCAGGGTTATTTGGTACAGCACAATTGCGTGATTACATATATGAAAAAGCTAATAATCTTAATTACCAAGGATCTTCAGATCAATCTTTTGAAAGATTAGCTGCCGATTTACAAAATAATCCAGCATTTGGTCGTGAGTGGTTAACTCGCACAGTAAGCGAATACTTTTGTAAACCAGCAAGTTATACGAATTTAGAATGCCACACTAAACTTTTAATGCTCAACTGCTTGGATTCAATTTTTACCACAAATTACGACATAGCCTTTGAACAAGCGACAGCGCGAGCTATGCTAGATATTCGGGTAAGAGCATTAGATACAGTTTCAGGAGCAACTGCTCAAACGCCAAAAGACACTATAAACTGCTATAAACTGCATGGTTGTGCTGATTATGTAACTAAATCCCCTCAACATGCACATCCGCTTGTTCTATCTCGAAAAGATTGGCAAATAGCAACGGAGAATAGAAAAGAAATTCTTAAAGAATTAACAACAAAAGTTAATAGCGGGTGTGTTGTCATCTTTGCAGGATTCAATTTATCAAATGGTGATAACTCTGATATAGCCAGAGCCGTATTCGAAGGTAACGGGGATGTATTGAGATCAGATCATTGGCAGTCAAATTCCTGTTATGCACTAGTGATTAACCCATCAGAAGATGATAAAAAAAATTACAGGGAGGACTACTCTTGCGAAGTAATTCACGGGGATTTTTCCACGTTTGTTTCTGAACTTGAGGCGGCTTGTAAGTCGTTGGAAAAAAATGAATTTGTCATTAATGACAACACATCACAAATATGCCTTTCTGTTCTCAACTGTACTGAAACATTTACGAAGGATTTTTGGGATGAGATTTCAGATAGTTTCTTTATTTGGCACGGTCAAACATTAGCCGAGACGATTAAAGAAAAATGCAGCCTAGATAATTGGCATGAACCACCTTCAATAAAAATGCTAACGAATAATCGCTATATCGAACGCGATATTTTAAGCAAGGTTATTAGCGAATCTATCAAAGCAATCAAAGAAATATCGAAACACAAGAGAAATTATGTAATCTCTATAACTGGAGAGAGGGGAACAGGTAAAAGTGTCATTTTATTGCAACTTGCTAAATATTGTTACGAAACACTTAAGCAACCTATTATCTTTCTAAAAGAGGATGCGTTTCTTGAAGTGCAGTCAAAAAATGAAAATTCTCTTAGCATACAAGGCTGGGAAGCAAAATCACTTGATACGATACTTTCGCCTTTCTTTGATAGGGCTGAGTCAGTAGTCCCAATACTAATAGCTGACAATCAACCTCATCGAAAGTTAAAAGCTATACAACTCGCTGGATACTTGAGTAATCATGGCAAGCCATGCTTACTAATTATTTCTGAGCATGGTTCATCTGAAAATATTGATTTAAGTAATAAGCAAATAAATATTCCATCTCTATTATCAAACACCGAGATCGATAGGCTGTTTGATAAATTATCAGTTGATCGCCCTGCTATATTAGAAAAACGAGATATTCTTTTGTATAGTGCTAAACAAGAAAAAGACATTCTTATAATCATGTACGAATGGTTGGACGAAAATTTTAGACCATTCACACGGATTATATCTGATACAGCTAGCCAGATTTCAAAATCGAATCTTCTAAGGCAAGTTTATATTTTGATTGCAACTTTTCATGTCGCTGGATACAAACCATCATTATCTTTGATAATACGTGCCGCCGATTATCCCGCCGATAACGTTTTAACTTCTCTAAAAAACGGAGATTTTGGTCTTCGTCTTTCTTCTGATGCAATGGTTTTATATAGACACTCACTTATTTCTAGTAGATTATTGGCTGAAATGGGAGTAACAACGCTAGACCAACTAAAAGCCATAATCTCTTGTATAAAAAAAGGCAGTGCCTCGGATGTTCGATTTTTTAAAGATTTTCTCGATTATTTATTCAATTTAGGCAATCCTAGTTTTACTGTTTCCGATATTGAAGCTATTAAGGAAGCGACTGAACAAAACACTGTTTTCAATAGTGAATGGGACTTGCACCATAAATACGCTGCTTATCTTGCTCGAGATTCTTATGATCTTTCGTATTATCAAGAAGCTAGACGTTATTGTGATAAAGCCCTTTCTTTAGCTGTTGATGATAGCAATCGCTCTAGTATTTATCACACGTTAGGAAATATTGAATATAAACAATACCAAATATGCCATGATAAAAATCCAGAATTAGCAAAAGGATGTTATGAGCGAGCAGTTGAAAAATTTGAATTAAGTAAGCAATTAAGGTCTTATCAAACTGAACATGCTTACGTTACTCATATTGATTTCATAAATTTTCAATTAAATACAATTCATAGCAACTCTTTGGATTGTGAAGCAAAAATAGTTGAGCTTACAGCTAGTAAATTTGCAACATTTTGGGAGGCTTTAAAAGTTGTTGACAAAGACCAACAGCGTTTTTTGAGTGATAGATTTAGAAGTGAAAAAAAGCTCGTATGGAATGAATTGAAAAAAAATATAAGGGAGTATATAGAAGAAAATGCGTATCAGTTAAAACCAAATAAGATATTATTTGATTGTTACCTAGATCAATGTCTAACTGAGAAAAGTAAGAGTTCTCGCGAGAGAATCAATTATCTATATAATTTGCACGCGGAAAATCGTGATCCTGATATATTAATTCCACTGATGGAAGGAATGAAAAGATCTTTTTTATTAAGTGCGGAATCTCGTTCAGATATCCTCCGATCAATTGCCAGTGAATTGTTTGACTCTACATCCCCCATTTCGAACTTTACTCGTGCGCGTGGGATTAGACTACTAGCAATTGACTCTTTTGTTTCCAGAAAATTTGAATATCTTACAAGACATGTGCTTAAAAATGCTGCAAATCTCTATCAGGAAATACGTCCTCGATTTTTAGAATTTGAATATATATTGCCGCATGAATACTACAGTAGCGCAGGCGTAAATGATGAATCTGCATTAAAGCTTTTTTTAGATCACGGTTCAAACTGCTTTTACAATGTGAAATCAGCAGAAGTAATGGAGCTTACTTTTAATAGACGCTCAAATGCAGCGCAACAAAATGCTTCAAAGTTCACATATTTATCGAGTACTCGTTTAGGTGATTTTCCTCTCAAGGTTCCTACGTTGGAAATTATCTCCACTAATAATATTTTTACAGCAAAGTGTATTGTTCAGTACTCGGCTTTTGGTATGAGTGGAAATTTACTAAAACCTTCAACATAAATTTTGCAAGGGTTTTAAATTAAATCAAACACCTTTTTTCTTGGTAAGAGCCTCCCACTCCTGCCCATTACCATATCAATATAACCCCCCTTCAACTCCGGCCCAAAGCTAATATGCACAGGCCGGTTTTCACCATAAAAATACAACCTGTCAAACGATGTGTTTGCCGCTATCCAATTGGCAACTTCACGCATGTTTTCATCTTCGACGATAAAATCAACGGCTGCTCCTAAGCGTGGGCAGATTAGGTTGCCTTTGCTGTTGCGTTCATGGGCGGCGTGTTGGTCGAGTTTGGGAGCGACGCGGTGCTTGATGTGTTTGCCGAGTTCGTGGGAGCAAAAGCCATAGGTCAGGCGGATCATGCCGAAGTAGTCAATGACCGGATCGAGTATGTGCGTTGCTAGGTCATACAAGGCGGTGTAGCTGTCCGGCTGTTTGGGCAGGTTTGGGAGTCCCGTGGCGTGTTGGGTTTCGCCGCATTCCAGCAATTGTCGGTAGCTGAGGTAACGTCCGCATAGGCTGTCTATGTCAGGAATAGTATGGCTGCGTACCAGTTGGAAGCCGTCAATGGCCCAACGGGCGTTGGCCAAGGTTTCCTGAAAGTCATTCGGTTTAGGGCCGTAGCCGGACAAGTCGAACAACCCTAAGGCTTGGAGTTGTTCGTCAAAATGTGCTTGTTCCGCGTAGTTGGGGAATTCTTCGTTGATGAAACGGGATTTCAAGTACAAATAAGAAGGCTCATAGTCTTCGCCATATTGGTAAAGGTCAAAAGTCTGTTCCCGCAAGTTGATTTTGACCCGTTCCAACAAGCGCGGTAGTGGCTGGCCGATAAAATCATCGTAGCGCATTAGGCTGAGTTTGCCGGATTGGCTGTGGATTTTGATTAAATCGGCCTGTTCAATATCGCCATAAAGCACCGTCCCGCAGCCAACATAAATTCTAAGCGGCACAGGCAATTCGTTGACTTGGCTGCTGTGGACGTGTAAGGCCGCTTCGGTATCAAGATAGCCCAAGCCTTGTTCGGCGGCTTGTTGACAGGCGGCGGCGATACGTTCGGGCTTGCCGAGTTGGAACAGTTCGGTTTGGGCTTGGCTGATGGCTTGCGGGTAATCACCGAAAAAGACTTTGATGTCGTTTTGCAAAGTATTGTCTAAGTGCTTGTAAGGCTTGCGTCTGGAAAACGTTTGCAACGCAAAATAGGTCAACAAGTCGTTAATGCGGGTTTTCCGTGTTTGTTCCAGTAGCGGCGGCTCGGTGTGTTCGAGCAGATAACGCAAGGCTTTATTGACTGAACCAAAGCCTTCAGTGAGTGCCAAGGGATTGGCAATTTCGTTTTTTTCGGGCAAACGGCCTAACATCAAGGCCTGCTGCCAAAGCGGTTCGATTAGGGTTTGATGGAGCTGGTGCCGCTGGGTGGAGCGTGATATTTTTTGGGCTTCTGGCCTTATGGGGCGGGCGGATAGGCGTAAATGATTCCGTGTGCTACATTGCCGCCCCAATAAAAAACCTTGTTCGGCATCGGCATCTTTAAACACATAGAAAATGCCGGGGGCAACCGGGATGGCTTCCCTGTCCAGCACATCTTCCAAAAAACCTTTCAATTCCGTTTGGCTGAAATACTTTTGGAACGTGCCACGCTGCGTCAACACACCATCATTAAAGGTGATCCCTTTGAAGGCGTTTTGGTTAATCAGCATCGCCGAAACCACTAACAGGCGTTGGCTTAATTGGTATGCACCCGCCAGGGCTTCGATGCGTTCTTGTACATCTTCGATGACATTGATGACAAAACCCAAATTGACGATGTCAGCCGGATGTTTCGGGTTTTCCGGCGCATAGTGCGGGTCCCAACCGGACACATCGATCTGGTTGGCAGTCAAATTGCGGATGTCGTCACCACGTCCACAACCATAATCGAAAACGGACAAAGTGCCGTCCAAATAACCATGCCTGGCTAGGCACTGCATGGGTGCTGACAGGTTGTTGCGGGACAAAGCGGTCAGATGCCGAGAGACCGTTGTGGTTTCCACTTTGGCAAGCGCGGTACTGTCGCCCTCTTGGTTGCCTATAGCCACAAATTGGCCGTTTATCAGTTGAAAACCACTCGCGGCAATCAGCGTTTCCCAGTTTTTTTGAAAACCAATGGTCACGGGATTGTCGAACAATCCCAATTGTTCGGCAGTTTGGGTCAATTCATGAAATTCAGCCTGACGCGGATGGTCGGCACTAAGTAACAACTCTTTGCGGTGGAGGATCGGCGGGTTAAATGAGTGTTGGTAATTACGCTTTTCGACCCGCTCGGTTGTTAAATCAATCCGGTAACTATAAGCCAAGGCTGGGAAGGGGGAATCCAGAAAGTCGATATAGGACAACAGCGACACGTATTGGCCATTGCTTGGATATTTGATGACATTGTAATCTTTGTCGGCTTGCACATTAGCGAGGGCTTCGGCTTGGGCAACCCGTTCCCTGACCACGCTATCTTGTGATGTGGTCAGGCTACAATGCCAGTAATAATGGTTGAGGACTTTCTTGCCCTGCATGGTTATTCCGATGCTAATTTACGTAACCGGATAACGGCTTCGCAAATGGCTAGGCCAGCTTGCTCGATGTCGGTTGCGGTCGTGTATCGGCCAAAGCTGATTCTGACTGCACCATACAAGCTATCCCCTTCAATGCCCATTGCCCTGAGCACATGGGAAGGTTCGATAGCCCCGCTATTACAGGCCGATCCGCTAGAAATAGCTACACTGTCACGTAGGGCAATCAGCAGAGCATCGGCACCGACCCCATCAAAACTGATATTCACGATATGAGGTACGGCTTGTTGTTGGTTACCATGCCAATGGACGCCTTCGAGCTTACTTAAGGCGACACGCAACGTTTGCCGTAATTGCCTGCAATGTCCCGCATCTGCTTCTTGCCTTGCACAGGCCAAGGCAAGAGCCGCCGCCATACCGGCTATTTGGTGGGTCGGCAATGTGCCAGGACGCAAACCAAATTCTTGCCCGCCACCATAAACAAGTGGTTTCAAGCGCGTGTTTTTACGGTTGCTGACATACAAACAACCGATACCTTTTGGGCCGTAGAACTTGTGGGCGGACAACGATAAAAAAGTAATCGGCAGTGCTGATAGATCAATCGGCACTTTACCTGCACTTTGGGCGGCATCAACATGGAACGCGATGCCTTTTGCTTCCAGCGCATGGGCTATACAACCAATGTCTTGCATAACCCCTGTTTCGTTATTGACGTGCATCAGGGAAACCAACGCCGTTTCGTCAGTAAGGGCATTGAGGATGCTGTCCAAGGCCAACACGCCATCACTGCCGGGACGCAGGTAAGTGACCCTTATGCCTTGTGATTCAAGATGGCGGCAGCAATCCAGCACGGATTTATGTTCATAGGCTGACGTGACAATGTGGTTACCTAGGTTTCGGTAGCCTAACATGAAACCGCTGATGGCTAGGTTGTTGGATTCGGTTGCACCGGAGGTGAATAGGATGTCTTTGGGGTTGCACCGTAAGCCATGCGCCATTGCTGAGCGGGCGTTTTCAATTGCCGAAGCGGCGTTCTGGCCATAACTATGCTGGCCTGATGCTGCATTCGCAAAATTGCCAGAACTTGTCAGGTAGGGCAGCATTGCATCGACAGCTTCTGGCGCCATAGGTGTTGTTGCCGCGTAATCAAGATAGGCTGGAATTTTCAATGGGATAACGGTGTAAGGTTTAGAAGGGGTCTGGCATTTTATCCTAAATCCACACAAATTCGGTTTACCCCCCACATTTTATTGCCGATCCTAAGATTTTGGTTTCGCTGGGGTACGACAACGATCCCTTCATTTTCGGGCCGTAAGGTTGTAATAAGACCCAAGCACACCCATCACCAACTCCGTTCTCGATTGTCCACAGAAACAATATCCGCCTCTATAAAACAATTAAGCCTGTCTGCCATAAAGTTACGCTGAAGTTGCCTTAACTTATTTTATTTCTAAACGATAACGACCCAAACCCAACCCTGTTTGCCCACCGGCATGCAACCATAAACCGGCCCCTAGCAATTCGGCCCCTGTTCGACTCACCTGGGTTAACTTCAAGACATAATAGCAGCCAGTGATTTTTCTCTGATTCTTACCTAAAAACAAACTCGTACTATGCTGTGTGTGAATTCGGCAATACCAGTAATGATCAGCTTTTGCAAAACTTTCCGCATCCCCAAAGTGGTTGCGTAGTCTCTGGATGCGAGTCTTCAAAGCAGCCAAAAGCGGATCCTCATGTTGATGCTTACTGACTAACGGGGTAATAAAATGAACCTCAACATCAGCAGCGACAGATGGCCAATACTGAGCATAAGTTAATTTTGATTTGGCGGTGAAACGGCCGCGGGTAAACAAAATTGCTCGCGATTGCCAATCGGTTACCCGTAGCAGCTGCATACCCTCTTGTCCCCACCAATCCAAATGCGGTAACTGTAAAAAAAGTCCTCTGATCCAATTTTCGGCAGCTTGGGAAGCCATTCCCAGCAATAGCACGGTCACAGCAATAGCGTTTTTATCGATCTGCCAGTCATGTAAAACATAGGCGGGTAATGCTTCTGGATCTTGTGGCTTAAAGACACGCGGGTAGTCGCAATAGGGGGCAATAGCACACTCTGCGCAACGTGCTTCAGCGTAAGGACAGACTTGAGAGAACAGCGCATGCCCCAAAATACCGCGAATACGACTACCGATATAATAATCCGTTGCAGGCACATCAGGTATTTTCCAATGGGCAGTAAAGCCGCTGACGGCAATGCCCCAGCCATTGCTCATACCGTGGCCCAACAGCCTAAACCAAGCTCGCTGGCATGAGGCAAAAATATGGCGTCTTGTTCACAAATCCCATCCATGTAAATAAGCGCTGCTTCGCTTAAACGCCGTCCAAACCCTTGTTGCTTATCATAGAGACGGCCTAACCAAGGCTGTTGAGGGGCTTGGCCGACACCGGATAAGGCGGGGCCTGGCAAGCGTTCACCAGCGGTTAGACTGAGGCCTTGTCCATCCACGGTAGATTTTTCTAATCCAGCATATGTTGAAGCATTCTCCGACCATTCATCTAATATGACTAGACCACAACCGCTTTTTGTTTCACCACCCAGCAGACAGACACTTAACCAGTCACTTAAAGGCTTCCCTGCCAAGTGACTGTCGGTGTGCCATAGTCCGCCAATCAGTCGAGTTACCTGTCTTCGATAAGTGCCGCGGACGATCTGCGCCGAAATTCTTTCCACTTCAAACAAAGCACCTTCAACGCTTGCCCTGGAATCGGGCATTAATGTCACATGATTGCTGGCGGTTAAAAACTGTCGTTCAATGGATGTACGATCCCGTCTAGGAAATAGCACTGAACCCGCTTGTTGCGGGTTTTCAATAAACAACGGGCCACAACTAATCCGATTTTTAACTTCGTCCAAGGCTTGGGTAAAGTCTTCATATTGGCCGCCATTTGCCTTACCGATAGCTGCCGCCAATGCATAGGTCAAAATATGACCTGGAACAAAACCGTGGCACTTAGCCAACATGCCCGAGCGACCGCTGCCAATATGTAGCGCACTGGATAATTTAAAGGTAATTTGTGCAAATTGCCGTGTCATCTCAGTTCGCCCACCGCTTTTGCTTGATAACGGCCATAGGTTAGCGCCGTTTCCAAGAGTTGCTTGGTCAGCAATAGTCGTTGTAACGCCGCAATATCGCCCTCGTCCTGTTGAGCTAACGTAATGCGCTTATAAAAATCAGCATTCGGCCTAGCGTCTTCTATTTCGACCAAAGCTGCACTTAGCAACAGACCATTCAGAGCGGTATGAATAGCTTCTGCAGCTGTTATGTCTTGAGCACGATGGCGGCTAGCTAAAAACAAACCGAAGGCACAAACACCTTGTTCAGCAAGCACCATCAACGATTTGTTAATCATGTTTTCGATATCAACATTATTGCCAACCATTTTGACAGCAGCCATTGCTGCCATAGGCTCCAAATTAATCATTGCACCTCTCCCCATAAGGCTTGCATTCGGCCAAAACCGCGTGTTGTCATGCCTCCCAAACCAAGTTGGCAGGCTAAAGACATAGCCTTATCAATCAGTTGATTTGCAGTGCCATAATGACCGGAAAAACGGTCATCGTCGAAATTGACAGTGGTTTGATACAGGGTACCCCTAGGCACGGCTTCGTAAGTAAATAAAGCGCCCGAGGTAGCTGCTCCTGTCTCGAAGTCAATCGAAACTGACGTTCTGACTTCTAGATTAGAATTGACTATGGAAGGAAATAAATCCTCGTCTACGATTAGCAAGTTTTTTTTAATTTGCGACATAGTCATCGGGCTTTTTTCAATCAATGTAGTCGGGAATGGCAAAGATATACTGCGTGTGTTTAGTAATAGCCAACCCAAATTGAGGCGGGCGGCTGTGTTCGCTTGCGGCTGAGCCAAAATCTGGGTTACATTTTCTGGTTCTGGCACATTTTCACATCTGGCATCCTGCAAGCGTTGTTTAGTTGTTACCCAACGCGGGCCATTCATGGTTGGCACAGGAAACGCCAAAATATGCGCATCACGAAAACTGACCATACCAATTTGCGACGCGCCTTGTTCGTCACCTTCGGCATAACCAAAAAATTGCGCCACAGGATCCTCTTTACCTGCATGCGGTCGCGGCTCTTTTTGTGATTTAAGAGTAGCCCGTGCGTAATCCATCGCCTTAGTACGCTGCTCATCGTTTAATGAATAAATGGCGGCAGCCCGACAGGCGCCATTGATAGAACTGCCGGGGATTTTTGGAAGATTTGTTGCAGCATCACGCATGACAGTGTTATCAACCCGCCCTAAGCGGTAGCCACCAGCGCCAATATGAGTAGGGTCGAGTGCGTATAAAAATAAACTATGCTCTTTCATAATATGGAATTAACCTAAATTGAAAAATATTTTGTTGGAATAAGATAAGGATTAAGACGTTTTTTCTATAAAGCCAGACCACTCGAAGGCATCAAACAGACAGCCGTTATCCAACAGACTGATCAGATCGATTCCGTCAACGACATTGAACTTGGCTTGCCTCAGTATGGCTTCTGTGTGTAAATGCCACGCCTCGCGTCCTTGGGCTTTTAAATCGTAGGGAACATCACGCACCCATTTTTCATAGCACTCGACGATTTGCCCTAAAATCGCCTTGCTTTGGCTTGGATTCCAGTCGGCAATTTGCTTTGGCAGTTCTTCTAAAATCCAAGGCATGTGTTCCATTAAATGCGGTTTATAACCGTGTTCACCTAAAATAAAGTGCGAACGTTCTCCCTGATCGTCATAACTGATTTCATATCGCCGGGCAGTGCCATCCAACACCGCAAAATCAAAAGTGGCCACGGGCATTTTTACCTTATCGCCGCTCTTTAAATGGTTAAAATGTACAAGCTGTTCAACACCTATTGGGCGGGACGTGCTTATTACATGTGGATGCCATATATCAGGCCGTTTAGAGTCGCCTGTACCTGTATTGACGTTCCAAACCACCTTGCCTTGAGGGGTTTGCCAATGTAAATTCCGATCCTGCCCGTTGGTCTGAGTATTAAGCAAAGTCCATTCTTGTGCAGGCAAACATCGTTGTTCCATCCGGCGTAAGGCATCAATCGCCACATATAGTGGAAACTTTTCCTTGAAGATCAGCGCGGATAATTGTGGCGCAATGCCCCCTCGCACCTTAGCTAAGCGACTGCTTAACGTTTTTTGCAGTTTAAGCAAAACTCCACGTGCATCTTTTGCGGCAACAATGACCCGAAAGCCTTGGGCATCTAGCGAAAGCGGAATGGCATAGCCTTCGGTATCCGCGGCGATGATACTTAACAGATCAGACCAGAGTGTTCGCAGGTCGTCCCAAGTGCGTGCCAATCGTCCCGGCGAAGCATGTTTACGCATGCCAAACAGCAGTAAACTATCCCCCACATGACGGGATAAGTTTTCCGGCACATATTCCTTAAGAAAGAAATTTTCAGCAACTTCAATACACTTTCCGCCAGAGTGCGGATTCAATGAACGGCTGTCTTTGTTGTCATTTTTGCCTTCATGTGGATGAAAATCTAACCAGTAATTGTCACCGAGCAAAGTTCGTGCAGCGGCGGCTTCCTTTTTAGTGATGGTTTTTTTAAGCGTATCCTCACTCGCTTCCGGCAATAACCTTTGCCAAATGCTTTGCAAAAAATCGCCTGCTGATGCAGCGGTTTTAAGGTTGTCTTTGATGTCTGTTATGTCTGCAAGCGGACGCGCAAGCTGAGTAATAAACGCTTCACCACTGGCGAATTTTTCGGCATCAACCCGGACTGATAGGAGCACTACACGGGCATTGCCCTTCCCATTACGGGCCTGGCGAAGATTTTGTATGTTAAATGTTTGCGGGACAAAGCCAAAATGACCCTGGTAGGCTTGTCGCCAACGGTGATTTTGTTGATCTTGTTGTACCAAGTTAACGCAAAAGTCGCACCAGCCTTGCGGTAACTTAGTGTCATCATCGTCTAAACCAGACTGATAGATCTCTAATTCACGGGCGACACCAGGACGTAAACCGCATTGCGGACATATTTGCACCTGTTCGCCTTGGGTGTTTTTCTTCTGCCAAATTGCTTTTAACTCGCTTAGACCGGCCTGTAATAGCAATTCATTTTGGCCTTGCGCTTCATGGGCAAGCACTTGATGGTAATCGGTCAAATACAAGGCAGGTTGTGTCCAGGCGACGCGCACTGCTGTGCCAATACCTAACGGGGCAACTTCCTGCAACACCTTATCTTGTAGCATCTGAATAATATGCTGTTGAAAAAGCTGATCTGAATTGTGCCCGTCATTTTCCCCCTCATAAAAAGCAGGGACGGCTAACACCACGCCATAATCGTCTTGGTAAATGATATTGCCGATGGGATAGTCAATTTCCAAGAGACATCGCAAGCCAGCAAGCACTTTGTCTTTTTGTAATGACAGCGATGAAAACAAGATGGGTTTAAGTGCCCCTTGCGTCAGTGATAACCAGTCCCAACGGATACCCAATAAACGAAAACGGACTCTACCTAACTGCGCCTCATCGAATAAACCACAGTCTGTTTCCGATGTCGATTGTAAATGGCTAAAGTCTTCACGCAAGACACATTCGGCGACCGCCGCCTTAAATAAACTGGCGGCGGAAAAGCTGTGATGCCAAAGGCTAACATCATTAGTAGGTCGCCTAGTTTCGCCTAGCGCAAATTGGAATTCTGATTCAATCGCGTTGACCACTCTAGCACGCGTTTTAGTGACATTTTGCCACGCCTTATTCTTAAATAAGAGGCCAGGCAAACACTCGGCAATGCGCTGCCAAATAGCCGCCAATTGCTCAGGGCCGTAGCTTTCTAATTCATGTCCAAAACTGTCTGCTATGAAGCCTTTTTTAACGTCTTGTTTACTTGATTTTGTCTTGCCAGAACCTTTGTCCAGCGCAGAATCACGCGTGTCGGCGCCAAACGAATATAAATCACCTAATAGTGTAAAGCGCCCTTCGTCTAACTTAGGGTTAGCATGATGTTGACGTAACGCATCCCCTAAGCCATGTGCCTGAACAGTCTTATCAGCAATCCATGATGAAGGAATTTCTAAGCATTTAGCCCAGCCAGCATGATATTTAATATCTTGTAGCCAAGCTTCGGTATTGCTTTCAGGGTAAGCCCGCCAGTCTTCCAAAATAGCACCGTGAGCTGCACCAATACCATAAGCCTTAACACTATCAGTTAAATTGACACAACCATCACCATCCATGCCTTCTTTTGCAAACTCTGGACGTAGCTTGCCCAAATCATGCAGCAATCCAGAAATTTCTGCCGCTAAAATCAAATCCCGTGCCTTATCGTCCATCTATACCTCCTGCAATCCATTCAGCCAAGCCTAACCAACTACCAATACCCGTTTCTACTTTTTCATCAATGGGCCATTGAGGTGTCTCCAGTTCAGGCGCACTCTGATTTTGTTTAACCTGTTTGCATCCCTCTGTTTGCCAATAAGCCAATGCTTTTGCATAACTATTTTGCATCTGTTGGATTTGGCTGGCTTTACTGTTCTTAGCTTTCTCTAACATTTTGAACACCTTACTTTTCGCTTTGCCTTGGCTATCCCGATATTCATTATCCAATTGTTGGATTTTTTCATCCAAGTCTTGTGTCATGTGCTGCAATAGTTTTTCCAGCGCGGCTTCATCAATTAATTGCTCTTGAGCATCAAGGAATTTCTCATAATGGGCTGGAGGTAATTTGGCAGCCATTGGCAATGGTTTTGATGCCGTTGGCTTTGATTGCACAGCACTTGAATTGGCCATACCTGACCAGCCGACCGTTTGCAGGGTAACTTTTTCAATTTGGATTTGCCCATAACCGGCTAAACGTTTTGCGCCTAATCCAAGCGCAGGCCACCAATGGGCGACAGCGGCAAGCCACCGTGCCAAGTCCTGGCGGACAATAGCCTCTGAACTCTCCACTGTACCCAATGGGTTAAAATAAACGACCTCCAGAATAGTTGATTGATCAGGAGCAATGGCTTCCATTTGTATAGGCTTTTCACCTGTGCCTGTTTCAGGGTTACGTTTATTGATCACCAAAAATTGTATTTTTTGAAACCAAGCAGGAGAAAAGTGCAGCCGTCCAGCTTGATGCTTTTGGCAACCAGGAGCATATTCGGCACCATCATCAGCCAAACCAAATAAGCGCCGTGCTGAAGCGTCTTGCTGCCGATAATGATCGGTGCGATTAGCTTCGTTTTCAGCTAAATCATACGACATGGGGAACGCACGCTGATAGGCATCAGCCGCCAAACCTTTCAGCCCAGCAGCCGACAAATAGGGGCTGCCAAAGATATGATCTTTACGTACTGGATTATCAATTAAATAAAAAGGCTCATCATCTCTGGTCAGCAAAGGGCTGGTCAGTTTAAATTCCAACAATAAGCGTGCGCTGTAACGGGGAAACCCTCCCAGTGCGTCCTGCTTGTCGTGTTTACTGGTGTTAAGATCAAAACTGCTGATAAATTGCCGTGTTTCTAAAACACTATGCTCGCCTTTTTCTTTCATAGGACTTTGAATAGCATGACCTTGTATATATTCGCGGCGTTTTTCTGTCAATTGATCGTTATTGGTGACAGATTTTCGAGCTAACGCCAGTTGCTCCTGCCAATTACCACTATCCGGACGGATTGTTTCATCAGCCATATAATCAAAACTAGGCATGATTGACTCCTGCCAAATGCGCCAACCAAGGTAGTAATGCACTCCCACTGGGCGGACTAATTTCAATGAAACGAGTATGAATGACGTTAGTAAAACCATCTGGCGTATTTTCTAATGCGGCTTGCAAGCGTTGCATAATCATGTCGTATTGTTCTAAAAACTTAATCGGATCAGTATGAGGAATTATTCCCCAAATGCGTATTTCGCTGGACTGACTATCAATTGGGTAAGCTGCTGAGATGTTGATAGCGCTGCCAAATTTCCCTAATTTGCCAAATAAATAATGGCGTAAATCTTGTTCGCCGTTTTTTCTAAATTGATTACGTAAATAAGGGCGCCATATCAGTCCCTGTTCCAAACGTGTTTTCATATCATCGGCACAGCCATTGAAATGCAGACGGGCAAGAAATGCGTGGTGCAACCCAGATGAGTCAGCAATAGCAGCATGGGGAGGGGGTGGCATATATTCCATATCCATTTGAGGAAGATGTTCACAAGCTAACACACCTAATCCGAATTGATCTTTAGCACCAAACGTAGCCCATCGGACTTGAATCCGCAACGCCAACAATAACAACAGCCAATCGGCATCGCTTATGCCCTGACGAGTTAAGGTCAATTGGCAATTGCCAATGAGGGCTTGATTGAAATACCAAGCGCTTTTTTTATTGTCCTCTCGAGCGATTTCAATTGTGGGTGGTAATCTGATTGGTTTTAAACCGCCGCCATCCCACCGCACCGCCACCTGCTTGGCATGGGTGTCATCTCTGTTCACGTTACCCCACACCCGCTCTTCAAACGCCCTATCGCCTAACGCCCTAGCGACCAAACCGGACCAATGGCGGATACTGCCCAGCAAGCCCGAAGGGTGCAGTTGCTCGCCGTGTTGGCCGATGCCCCCCGTGTACAGTGGGGTAAGTGTCGTCAAATTAAAAACCGCAGCTTCCGGTGTTTGTATCGTCCCCAGTGGCATCACATTCTCCCGATGGTTACCTTGTTGATAAATTCCCATGATGGGCCTCGCTGATTGGGCAACAACCGTCAAAGCCCAAAGCAGTGCCCTTCCCTCTTGTTGACGGCGGTTATCGGGCCGTTTTAAAAATTATTTGAAAAAAATTCTATCCCTCCCTTTGCCTGGGCGGCCCAACCGGGCGGCTGTTGGCGTTTGGCCCGCGTTTTAATCCGGCCAAATCAAACTAAATTTCAAAAGGCCGGGGGCGTGGCCGTGTTGGATATAAAGGGATACGGAAACGCCACGCCGCCGAAATAACTTTTCAAACTGCTCTTTGGCCGCCGTAAAAGGATAGGTAAGGGCGGAAAAAAAGCGGCAATATTAACCCACCCATTGAAATACACCAAAAACATGTCGCTCCTCTGACCCTGGCATTAAGTGGGGCAACACGAAAAAAAAAGGCTGTCGCGGTACCAGAAAGTTTTTTAAAACCCGCCCTATACCGCCGTAAGTATTGATAAGACGAGACTAATTCATTTAATAAAAGTGGTCGGGGCGGCTGTAAATTTTCCCCGTTCTATTCTGATTCAAACAAGAGACTGACATGTTAAAAACTGCATTGATGAGTGTTGAAACGATGGGCTTAAGCTCGGCTTATTTACCTATAAGCCAAGGCTTAGGCGGCCTGTTGGCAAACTTCAACCCGCTAGGCTCATTGTCCGAAGCGTATAGCCGGACATTGGCTTACCGGCTCGAAACCAAACGGCTGGATGCCGAACTGGCACAAATGCGCCATCAAGCCGACTTGGCGCATGACCGTATCGACAAAACCTTCCGTGAACACATGGGGAAATTGTTGGAAAAGAGGGCGGTCATCGACTGCTATGTGGATACGCTGCAAAAAGAACTAGGAGAGCGTCGTATTGAACGGCTAGAACTGCTCAGCATGGCTAGAGACGCCACCGCGCACATGCTTTCCCCTGGCATTTCCTTGGAAGAGCGCCAATTGTGCCGGGAATTCGTCACCGTCTTGACCGCACAACTGTCAGCACTAGGTAACCAGGGCAACCAAAACCTAAAAGGGCTGCTGGATATCCTGTCGCAAGCGCCAGCGCCCAACCAAGCCCTATTAACCCGTTAAACACCGGAGCTATTTTATGTGGATATTACTGCCCATTGCTGGATTGGTTGTCGCAGGCATTGCCGCGCTGGTTTCCAATGAAGAAACTGAAGCCCGCAACAACTGGGAGGACAAACATAGCCAAGTCGAAGACGAAGTGCGCCGCCATCGGCAAGACATCGAAAACCATTTGTCCCAAAACAGGCAGACTTACGACTTCCACACCCTCAATGAAGCCTATTATGCTTCGTTCCGGGCCGCTGACACTGCCTACAGCTTACTCAGGCAGTGTAAAACCAGCTTGTGGGCGATGAAAAAAATGCTCGCCGCCACCGACCAAAAACGCTACGAACTCAAAGCCGAATTGCAACAAAAATTGCCTGACGCTTGCAAAGCAGAAAAGATCGCTGAGTTGCGCAACCTTACCCAGTTCAAATTGGCGGTCATGAAAGACTTTGGCCACATGTTAGAACAAAAATGGGTGCTTTACGACGAAGTCAACCGCCTCAACCAACAAACTGAAGCACTCAAGAAGACTATCGGTGAACGCTGCGGGGCCAAAGGCCAGATCTGGCACTGTAACCTGCAACAGCGGGTGGCGGCGCGGCGCACCCCACAATACGCCCAATCCGCCTGACGGGCTCATTATGGCTCAAGCCAGCCAAGAATGGCTGGCGACACCCAGAGTATCTCTGTCAAACCACCTACTTTTGTAATTATTCACCTCCCCCTTTGAAAAAGGGGGATTGAGGGGGATTTATTTAAAAAATCTCCCCTAACCTCTCTTTTTCAAAGAGGGGACTGAATAACCACCTACTTTTAAACGTACCTCCACCTTTTTTGGGAACAAACCATGTCCGAACGCATTATTCCTGACAATCTCTACTCTGAAAACGCCTTTTGGGGCAAACTCAAAAAGTATGCCGTCAAATTGGGCAAGGAACTCATGGAAAAAGCCTTGTGGCTGTACTACGTAGTCCAAGACCCAGATGTGCCAATGAGGGTCAAAACAAAGATATACAGCGCCTTGGGCTACTTAATTTTGCCTATGGACGCGATCCCGGACACCATCCCCGTGGTGGGTTACAGTGATGATTTGGGCGTGCTGACAGTCGCTGTGGCCAGCGTCATCATGTACATCACCCCTGACATCAAGCGCAAAACCCAAGAACGGCTGGATATGTGGTTTAACTAAGGAACGGGCATAAAATAAGTGAGGCAATGACCCGCTAGAGCTTGCAGGTTTTAAAAACCTGAAAGCGTAATTATTCACCTCCCCCTTTGAAAAGGGGATTGAAGGGGATTTATTTAAAAAATCTCCCCTAACCCCTCTTTTTCAAAGCGGGGACTGAATAACTACGAAAGCGCTTAATCCAGCAAGTTATTTCTTGCCCGTTCCTCAAGGAGAAGCACAATGTCCCCAACCAACGCATCGGCACTCTTAGTGGCCTATGACATCAGCGATAACCGCAAACGCCGCAATTTGTTCAACCATCTTTCCGGTTATGGGATGCCGTTACAAGAATCATTGTTCTATTGCCAACTCAGCAGTGCCAAACAACGGCGGAAACTCAGCCGTGAATTAAACCAGTTGCCGCTGGAGGCCAATGACCGCCTGCATTGTTTTTTAATTGATGCGGACCAGACCGCCTTGCTGTCACCTTCCCCCTTAACTACCCAGCAATGGGTTGCCGAGTAAAAATGATGAACCACTTATACATTGATCATCCGGGCAGCCAAATTGGCGTGCGCCACAACCAACTGGTCGTCCGCAAAACCGACGGGCAAGAGCTGTGTTACCCGCTCCAACAAGTGCAACGCGTCACCGTCACCACCCAGGCGCACTTCAGCGGCGCCGCCATCAACGCGCTCTTTCACCAAGGCATTCCCACCGCCTTTTGTAGTGCCAGCGGTTATTTGCGCGGGCATCTGCAACCGGCCAGCAACGGGCATGGCCAAGTACAGCGGCGGGCGGCACAATATCACTTGATGCAGCAAGTCGCCACAGAACCACTGATGGCCAAAGGCTTGGTGGTGGCAAAAATCCGCAACCAACAGCGGGTGCTGGGCGATTGGGAACTCCCCCAGGCGGACGGCATGGCGATCTATGCCGAAAAGGCCGCACGGGCCCGCTCGCTGGAAACCTTACGCGGCTATGAAGGGCAGGCCGCCAAACATTATTTTGCCGGCTTGGCAGCCAAGTTGACGGCTACGCCTTTTGCGTTTCCAGGCCGCCAACGGCCTGCCACCGACCCCGTCAACGCCGTGCTGTCATTCGGTTACGCCCTGTTACAAAGTGAATTTGCGAGCGCCGTTGACCATTACGGCATGGACCGCTTTGCCGGGTTTTTCCATGCCAGTGACGGTAGCCAACCCGCCTTGATCTTGGACTTGATGGAACCGTTCCGCCCGCTCGCCGACCGCTTGGCCGTGCGCCTGCTAAGCACCCAATTAAAGCCCACGGATTTTGTCCTGAACAATGGCCAATGCCGTCTGCAAGACGGCTCCCGAGGCCACTACCTGAAAGCGTGGGAACAGTTGATGCAACAGGTTAAACTATGGGGCGGTGAGCAAAGCAGTTATCGGCACTTGATTGGCCGGCATACCGGACAATGGGCCCAGTATCTGGATGGCCACGCCGCCGAACCCCGTTGGTGGCGGTTAAGCGGCTAGCTGAGGAAGCTAACGCCGTAGGTTAGCGGCCTGACATTAAGCCAGAAAAATTAACCTTGTCTTCCTCAGCCTACTGCCGCGCGGCTTTGGAGTTGTTTACCGGCGTTTTACATGACAAAATAGCACTTATCCGGCACCCTATCCGGCTTCTCCTCAAAGGCTTCTCCCCATCCCTTAACGGGCTTGGTCTGCGGCGGGGGGTGCCGGATAACACCGCCCGCTAAAAGGGCTTTGTGACTCAGATGGGGTTGGGTCGCCGGACGGGTGATTGTGGCCGGATAACACCGCCCGCTAAAAGGGCTTTGTGACCAGCCGATTCAAAAGCGGCTTTTTTTGCGTCTTGATGCCGGATAACACCGCCCGCTAAAAGGGCTTTGTGACCTGAAAGTAAACACCGTGCCGCCATTCATCGTAAGAGCCGGATAACACCGCCCGCTAAAAGGGCTTTGTGACTACCACTCCCACCTTCAAGTTTATCCAGGCGTATTGCCGGATAACACCGCCCGCTAAAAGGGCTTTGTGACCCCAATAATCGTCTGCTTCTCTGATGCAGGTGAATGGCCGGATAACACCGCCCGCTAAAAGGGCTTTGTGACGATAACGCCCCGTTGATGTGGTGCAGCCCAAGTTTTGCCGGATAACACCGCCCGCTAAAAGGGCTTTGTGACGCTCTTAGCGAGCTGCCGGCTTGTGTTTGACTTGATGCCGGATAACACCGCCCGCTAAAAGGGCTTTGTGACGTCGATAGGTACTAAGCTGCTGTCTTGAGCTAAGACAGCCGGATAACACCGCCCGCTAAAAGGGCTTTGTGACTTGCCCGCGCCGGTGGCATTAAGCGCTAGTTTAAATGCCGGATAACACCGCCCGCTAAAAGGGCTTTGTGACTTCCGTACTCCTGTTCCTGTTCGTTCGCCTCCACCTGCCGGATAACACCGCCCGCTAAAAGGGCTTTGTGACTAAATGCAGTTGGACAGCTGAAGGTGATACTTTATGCCGGATAACACCGCCCGCTAAAAGGGCTTTGTGACTCCTTGAAAAATTTTCCAAGTGCCACTCCTCCTCTATCGCCGGATAACACCGCCCGCTAAAAGGGCTTTGTGACTATAAAGCTCGGTCAACTCATCCCATGCAGAGACCATGCCGGATAACACCGCCCGCTAAAAGGGCTTTGTGACTTGCTGGAAAAGTTACAGAAAGAACCGACGAAGGTAGGCCGGATAACACCGCCCGCTAAAAGGGCTTTGTGACCCCAGATTGTCGCGGCTCCCGGAATCGACTAGCTCAGCCGGATAACACCGCCCGCTAAAAGGGCTTTGTGACAACAATTCGTCAGCATGATTTTGAGGGGGATGAATAGCCGGATAACACCGCCCGCTAAAAGGGCTTTGTGACCGAACTCCGAGGATTGATGGGTAATTGATAATCCAGGCCGGATAACACCGCCCGCTAAAAGGGCTTTGTGACAGCGATAAATCTTTCAGTAGTGCGGTCTGGGAGCCGGATAACACCGCCCGCTAAAAGGGCTTTGTGACCTCAAACATCGCATAACAACAATGCAGCCCTATGCCTGCCGGATAACACCGCCCGCTAAAAGGGCTTTGTGACGTATATCTAGCTGAACGGTCGTTACATTCTTGTTCTAGCCGGATAACACCGCCCGCTAAAAGGGCTTTGTGACTTTGGCCGCCTAGTGTCATGATGGTGTCGTCAGCTTCGCCGGATAACACCGCCCGCTAAAAGGGCTTTGTGACTACAATGAAAATCTTTTAAAGAAAACTGGTAGGAGGGCCGGATAACACCGCCCGCTAAAAGGGCTTTGTGACTCTGAAGTAAGGCTATACCTGCCGTATGAAGTCCAGGCCGGATAACACCGCCCGCTAAAAGGGCTTTGTGACCACGAAGTCACCTACATACATACTGGCAAGTAACGCTGCCGGATAACACCGCCCGCTAAAAGGGCTTTGTGACATCCCAGCTTCTGGTATCCTGCCAAAGCTGGTAGCTGCCGGATAACACCGCCCGCTAAAAGGGCTTTGTGACCTATATGCTTCATAACTCCAACCCCATCTCAATTATCGCCGGATAACACCGCCCGCTAAAAGGGCTTTGTGACTCTGTTATATAAGAACTCATGTTAGAATTAATTAGCTGCCGGATAACACCGCCCGCTAAAAGGGCTTTGTGACCCGCTTGCCGCCTCCTTGCCATAATTGCCAAAAATAGCCGGATAACACCGCCCGCTAAAAGGGCTTTGTGACAGCGACAATCGGGGTCATTGGGCCGTCGCAGTGATGCCGGATAACACCGCCCGCTAAAAGGGCTTTGTGACTTCTATCGGTTGCCCGTAACGCTCTAACGCAAGCGTGCCGGATAACACCGCCCGCTAAAAGGGCTTTGTGACTACACACCCATCTGCCAATGGTGGGGACCTTTTTGGGCCGGATAACACCGCCCGCTAAAAGGGCTTTGTGACAAAGTTTGAGTAAACCCTTTTGCTCACCCGCTGTTAAGCCGGATAACACCGCCCGCTAAAAGGGCTTTGTGACTGTGAAGCCTCTTCGCGGATAAATTCGATCTCGGTGGCCGGATAACACCGCCCGCTAAAAGGGCTTTGTGACAACGACTCCCCCGCCTCGACGCCAGGACGCGTTATGGCCGGATAACACCGCCCGCTAAAAGGGCTTTGTGACAAGATTTCTAAGTTCTTTTGAAACTTCCGAACTGAAGCCGGATAACACCGCCCGCTAAAAGGGCTTTGTGACAATCATCTTCATGTCCTGAATCGTCTTAATCGCCGCGGCCGGATAACACCGCCCGCTAAAAGGGCTTTGTGACCCCAATTTGTTGCTTTTTTCATGTCCTCCCAATACAGCCGGATAACACCGCCCGCTAAAAGGGCTTTGTGACAGCTTATCGTATGTTAGGCGGTCTGGTCACGGGTCTGTTGGGCTTGGGTTGTCCGGGTCGTAAGCCAGTGGCGGCGGAAAGGCCGCAGTTGATTCAGCCTGTTTTTCTTGAGTGTTGGTTTTGTTGCCCTTGTGCAACCTGCGGATTACCGTAACGTTGGGTGTTTCTGGTGTATTGCGCTACAATCCGAAAATGGAATTTGAAATTATTGGCGACATCAGGCATCCCGAAACTTTTGCTCGTGGCTCAGGCATTAGGGAGTTACCGAGGCTTCGTAAAATTCATGGGCAGGGTTTGTGGCGTAAGCGTAAGGGCTTTGCCACAGTACGTTTGCAAGATGGAACGCTCCGCGAAGCAGAAATTCATTGGTATGAAGCATCGGCTATTGGCAAACGGGAATTTAAAATCAAACGTTATATTGACATACAACCATGAACAAACACGAATTCGCAATCTGTATCAATAACCGTGGTTATGAGGTTTCACTGGAAACCCGCAAGCTCTATGAAATTTTGGCGGATGCTGATGCGGAAAAACACCACCAAATCCGAGTGATTGATGAATCTGGCGAGGATTATTTGTATCCGGCATCTTTATTTGATCGTATTACCCTTCCTGCTCAAGTTATCGAGCATGTTTTTCATGCACAAGTCTAAGCTGTCATCTTGTTTGCTAAATCGTTTTGTCCAGCAATAGTTAAGCATTTGTGGTCATGGCTTAGCCCAACAAGTCGGTCAAAGGGACGCGCCGCCCGTTGGCGGTTTTGAAGGTTTGGTTTTTATCAAGGTTCGGCGGCTTCGCTAAAACCCGCAGAGGCGGCGCGCCTGCCGTAACGATAAATGGCCGGATAACACCGCCCGCTAAAAGGGCTTTGTGACTAAATTACATAATTTCTGGCAGGTTTTTGAAACCTGCCAAATCTCTTGGCTGTTGGCCGCCACAGTCCGATAAATTCCCTTGCCTGAAAATTAATTTTTTAAAACTCCCCTGCATTGTGCGTAAGGTTAATAAGGCATTTAATGTGCTAAAAAGGCTTTTTGGCCAGCGATACGGATCAATAACGGGGGATTAACATTATGGCGTTTTGGCGTGAACTTGAAACGGTTGTTTATCGGAGCCTGAAAAAATCACTTGGGTTACCGGCAGGTGCAAACGCAAATGCAGTGCCGGAGTCACTAACGGACAAACTCATTATGATAATCAGCATTCTGGTAATTTTTAGCTTTGCTATTGTCCAGTTAACCGCTGGTTTTGCCGGTATTGCCCAGGCGTTTGGCCCATTTTGGGCATGGGTGGTGGTGATAGCCTGCGTGGGGCTTCGTTTTCTGTTGCCCATCATCACCATCAGTTATTTCTATGGTGCGATAAATGTCTGGGGATGGCACTGGACGTTAGCCGCGTTTTGTTTTGCGGTCTCTGTTTTATTTACGATTATCATGTTTTCACGCTTTGTTGCACAGGATGCCAACAAAAAATAGCCGCATTTCCCCTTGCCTGAAAATTAGTTTTTTAAAACACCCCGGCACGGTGCGTAAGGTTAATAAGGCATTTAATTTGACGTAAGCCCGAACCATGCACTAGGCTTGGCGGCTTTTCCATGAGGGAGCCTTTCCATGTTCAGACACAAACCACGTCCTGTTACGGGCATCACGCCACCGCTTGAGCCTATTGATGGCTTCTTTTTTGCCCCACAGCAGCAGGCGTTGGCATTTGGGGCCAATCGTGCGGTGCCGGTCAGCCGCCGCCCCGCCTTGTCGGTCAAACGTCGGGACGGATTTGTGGCCGTACTGCCCGCCACCAGCAAAGCTACAAGCCATGACTCTGGGCAATTTTTCGCACTTAGCAAGGAGGATGTGCGTTGGGTAAAACCCGAATCGCGGGCGACTTTTTTATATTACCGGTACGAAACGGTTGCGCTTACGGCATTAGGTGAAAAGATTGGCGTAGTTGCCCAAGATGCCCGAATGAATATCGCCCGTTGGCTACACCGTGTTAACGGCTAAAGGATAGATCATGACTAAAACAATTATTTCTGATGCGCGTTTAACGGCGCTATGGAACCGTCGCAGTGAGTTGAACGCGGCGGAATGGACAGAGTTGTACGGGATCGTTTGGGAAATATTGCACCAGCGTTATAAAAAACCGCCTTTTAAAATGCTCTCTGATGAGTTGGATGATTATGTACAGGTTTTTTTTATGGACAAGGTGATGCGGACCGCTGGAAATGCCCTCGAAGACCGGGAGGTGTCGCGTAATAATTTAGTGGGTTTTTTTAATAACCATCTAAAAGATCAACTAAAAAAAGAAAAACGGCAACCTGACCATCTTAAAAATGAAGCCAATCCATCATTAGATGAGGATGATGCAGAGTCTCCCCAGCATTTTGGAGATGGCCGGGAATTTAATTTTTCGCCGGATGAGGTTGAGGAAACCTTGGCGCACCATCATTTGACCCGTGGCCAGTTGACGGATTCGGCACGGAATTTTTTTGACCGTTTACAGGAGTGGCAGCAGCAGGTGTTAAGCCACCATTTGTGCAGCGAAGGTGAATACGCGCTGCCGTTGTCGCAATTACAGGAACGCTATCCTAAAACCGCAACTTATTACAAAGTGAAGCAATTAGGCATCATCCACTCTTTACGGACGTTGCCGGAAGATTACGAAAAAACCGAAATTGGCCGCTGGTTTACTAAGCAGTTAAATCTGAAGCTGGATTTGGATAATTACGCCCTGTTGCTGATTGCCTTGCAGGTGTTGTGTGCGGTGGCGTTGCAGGCTTTGGACGCTTAACCCGTCCGTAAATAATGATTTTTAAGGAATAGCACCATGTCTACCGTTACCCTTTTTCCACCTTTGGCACAAATCGAGCAGCGCTTGTTTGCCGTGCCAGACGATTTGTTGCTACGTCTGGCAACAGATGACCTTGCTGTGCCTGAACCGTTACGCCAGGCGGCGTTGGCGGATCAGGAAGTTTTGCAACAAATTGCCGCCTTGCGCGAAGCTGCGGCTGAGGTCTGGCCTATTGATGCCGAAACTGAAATTGATGGGGCGGAGCCGCCCGCGTTCATTAAGTTATTGATTGAACATAAGGTGGCCGCTTCTTTAGCGGATTTTGGGCCATTTCCTGAGGCGGGACAGCTTGTGCAGTTATCGCAACCCCCGACCCCGCCGGGCATGGGCTCTGATTTGCAATTTGCCGCGCCCTTAGTGGTGTTGTTGGCTAACCAAAATCCTGCCACACAAGTGTGGCATGGTTGGTTGGTGGCACAGGAAGTGCAATATGCCAGTTACTGGGATTTTCTGTTACAGCCGGAAGACGAGCCGTTTGACCCTTTATGCGGTTTGGTGCAGATTTGGAATCCCGTTCAACTTTATTTGTCGGGCGATGTTAAGGCGAAAGCCATAGGCCGCTTGAGCCAGGCCAGAATGCGGGCAGTGAATGCGCTGGCAGTGGATTATGTATTGGACGATTCTGTTTTACCGCACCCACGGCCCGGCTTTATCGCCTTGCGTTCGGTGGGTGATGGCTGGGCAGCGGTGACTGGCACCCCTTTGGGTAATGGCGATGACCCACGCCACGCTTACCAGCAATGCTATCACCAGGTGGCGACGCTGCTGAATGAACCGGTACTGGCTTGGCAGGCGGACACCCTGCCAACAATGGCTGATGTTTTATCTGCTTTGTACGATGTGCTTGCAGCGGCCTGGTTTAAGACGACAGGTAATGTAGTCCGGCCTCTGGAGCCAGTGGCCCATGCGATGAGCGGCCAGTCCGACGAAAATATCGTGATACTGGAGTTACAGGAAGATCTGCATTTAACGTTAATGCACGCCGATGGGCACATTGACCTTACCTTGGTTTATCAGGGTAACGAGCATTTGAACGTTATCGTTATTGACGACGGCGAGCAAGCCCGTTCTGCAATTTTGAAGGCGGGTTTGCCGCCTTTGGATTACCGTGGCCTAGCGGTTAATGCCGACAACCACTTGCTGATCGAACTGGCCAGTGGCCATAAAATTAATTTGCCAGTGAGATTGGATTTTTGATGCCTGGCAATCTTTATCTATGGGCGGACAGTCAAAACGCTATTCACGCCCTATCCCCTGAACGGCATGTGGAATTGGGGTTGCTGGAAGTGCCTGATAGCCCGCCCCAAAACGATCAAACCCGCACTAACGGGATTGATGCCGCTGGCTTTTTACCGGAATTGTTATGGGAGTTATTAGCACCGCCTCATGCCGAAGAACACCCACTGATTTTGATGTTGGACAAGTCCCTTCCCCGCCCTTGGCATACGCTGGCTTGGGAACAGTTGAATTGGCGGGGCGCTAAATTAGGTTCGTTCCTAAAAGTGATCCGCTATGCGCAACCGGCCACTGAACAGCCACATCGCTCTGGCGAAACATTGATATGGGATCAGTGGCCGGACAATAAATTTAAGGAGGTCATCCATCAGCGGCAGGGTATCGAACGCCGTTTTAAACGCGAGCAAATCGAGCGGGATATACAAAGCGGCAGGGACTTGGGCCATTTTGCCCGCTTGGTGATTATTGCCCACGGCGGAGAAAGCGAGGCAAAGCTGTTGTTGGACAAATCCACCAAACAAGCGTGGGACATTCGCTGGCCGGCCACCGTGCCTTATGAGGTGTTAATTTTGGCTTGTGCGCCTTATCAGGGAAATTTTCACGGTTTGGCAGTCGCCTGCCTTGAGCGCGGGGCACGGGCGGTGATTTGCGGTCATGGGCGGTTGAATGCGGCGTTAATGGCTTCGGCACTGGCTTTTTGGCTGGATGCAGATAGTGCGGCGCATGAAACCTTATGGGCGCTGCAAGCACAGCAGCCGTCTGAACCCGGCGGCGTCCATTGGCTACGTTATTACGGCGATGCGCCTGTGACGGCTTATGATCGCCTTACTTTGGGTTTTTTCCAGCATCCCGAAGATCCCAAGAAAAATCCGGTCACCGAATTATCAAAATCGGTCAATGATGAAAAGCAGGGCACTGTTATAGCCTTTTTGCAGGCTATGAAAGACTCGGCTACAACGTATTGGCCGTTGACGCAATTTTGGCTGTTGTCTGTGGTTTTATACTGGGCCGAGAAAAACAAGCACGCACTTTTTGCACCGATAAAAAAACAGTTTGATTCATTCACGGTGTGTTGCGATGAATTGGTGCCGGAACGGGCTTATGGCCTAGCCGCCATGTATCGCCGTCAGGGAAGTTATCCTCTGGCTGTGGCGCAATTGGCCGAAGGTTTACAATGCGGCACGCTCAAGCCGCAACAGGAAATCAATTTGTTAGGCTCGTTGTTGAATAATTTGATTGACCTTAATGTGCCTGAATGCGGGCAAATCATATTTGACCGTTTGGATAATTGTCTTGCCAATGTTGATGATGGGCGGCAAGCTTTTCACTTACTTGACCGCCGCGCCCGTTTGGCTTTGCGCCAAGGTAATATGGATGCCGCAGTGTTGAGTTTGCAGACAAAACGCCAACAGGTAGTTGTGCAGGGCAACGAGGACACTAGAGAATTGGCCAGCCTACTTTATGTGTCGGCTTGGTTTGATCGTCCGGATGTCAACGAGTTGGCCGAAGCCGCATTAAAAATATTACCGTCTGTCCCTGATTTTGGTGGCGGTAATGACACTGGGGCTTATTTGCTCCGCGCGTTGGCGGTATGGCAATGGCGGCAACAACCCGCAGCAGACTTTTTAGCGGCCTTTTTGCCCGCTTGCAAAGAGCAGCTAATTGGGCAAGACCCTGGGCCTCATGCTTATATTTTGGCTTATCAGTGTTTGGCAACCGGCTGTTATGATAACTGGCAGCAAGCTATTGCCGGACTTGAGCAAGGGCGCTATTGGTTGGAACTGGCTGCTTTTCATGCCTTGGCAGGCCAGCCCAGGGAAACCCGCCGGGCTTTAGATAAATTTCATACCCTGCGTGATGGTTCGTTGCAACCGTTAGCCAATCAAACCCTTTATGGCATTGACTGGCTGACCGCCGAAGCGGAACAGCAAGCAGTAGAGAAGGCTATTTTATTGGCCGATGACGTTACCGCCGCGAGTTTGGCGCGTCATGGATTATTGCCTCTTTAGGTTAAAAAGATGACAGAAATAGAAAAAGCCAAAGATTGGTATCGTTTAGTCGAGCTTAAAATTAATGCCGCTAAGGGTATCAGTGATGTCAAAACGGCATCGTTAGCCGGTAATTTGCTGGATAAGGATCACGCGGCGCAATGGACGGATTGGCAGCCGCAGGCGGCGGAATTACTGATTTTGCAGACTATTAAAAAAGCCATTGTTCTGTTGCGCAACCCCAATTCAGGTAAAAATTGGCCCGATGCCATCACCACGCTTGCGGATGCTTGGGCCGCAATGGATTTTCCTTGGCCACAACTGAAACAGGGTTTATCGCCGTTTATTGATAACGCCGACATCGGCACCGGCCCGCAGCCTATCGTTGCACCTCAGTTTAACGCGGATGCAAACCACCCCAAAAAAACCTATTCGCAATCGTCCAAGTACCAAAACAGCACAACAACACAACCACAGGCTATTAACATTAAATTGCCGTCCGATCCCACCCATATTTGGCTAGCCATCGGTGATGAAACGGGCAATTGGGATTATGAGAAAAAAACCAAGAGCAAGCGCGGGCTGGTTCTGGTTATTGGCCGCCTGGATGTTTGGCAACGCGCCTTTAATGAGCTAATTGACGGCCAGACGGTGGCTGAACGTATGCGGCGACCTTTACAGCACTTGCCACACGGCTGTGAAAAAAGCCATTTTCATCATGCTATGGATGCTTTTAAATTAGAACAAACTAATGACTGGTCACCCGCCTTGATTAATGAGCTACAACAAAACCTGGGCTGGTTGGCGCAACATCCCGAACTGATCACTTTAGGGTTTAACGCTACGCATTCTGAGCTTTACCACCATTTCACCTTTGGTCAGGACGCTTCACATACCTTAGCTAAAAGCTATGCTATCTTGCTGGCTTATATGATGCCCTTTCTGGACAAGGAAGATGTGTTGTTGCTGGGCTTTGAAACCCGTAGCGAGAATGCGGACACAATCGCAGTAGTCCGCAGCAATTTTAAAGGATCCTTAAATAAGGAAGGTAAACGAATAGACATGGATATGCGGGGCTTTTCGACTACGTTTCGGGATGCGTTGCTCCATCATTTAAACAAAGGTTGGCCAGAAACCAAAAATTGGGAACAGCGTTTCGATTGGGCCCCCTTAAATCAATTGCTCACAGCTCCCGATTTAAATAGGCTTTGTCCTTTGGCCACCCTACCCAACAGCGCGTGGAAGGGACTGGCCGACTTGGGCGCGTCTATTTTGCAGGCCCAGCAAAACGATGGGTTGAACCGGCATTTTACGTTTGCCGAAACGCCCAATGTGCATTTTTCGAAATTGCCGGAGTTATTATCATGAAGTGGCAATGTTCACGGGAGTTGATCTCCCCCTTACCGGGCTTACCTCGCCGAACCATACCCTATCCAAGCGAATTGGAGACCCGTCTGACGCTAACGAGTGACATCACAAGCCAAGAAGACGATGCGGTTATTCAGTGGTTGCGGACTTTATCGGACGACAACACCCTGGCTATTAAGGTTGATAGACTGCGCTGGTTCCCTGAACAATTACCACCACCTTGGCACGATTTGCGCTGGAAGGTTGATAACGTATGCGTAGAACAGGTGCTAAAAGCCCATATTCTCTTCGAACTCCGTTTGTTGAGCGCCGATGACCTAGGCCATCAACCCTATCTGCCCGAAACGCTGCTAAACCAATTTGCGCAGCAGCCGGATCAGAATAATCGGCTGAGGGAGGCTTTGTTTTTTGCGTTCTTTGATAAGCAGGCCTTGTTTTCCGGCAAAGGTGGGATGGATCATTGGCTTAAAGCCATTAGGGATGTCGTCTATGAACGCGGACAATTAGTCAACAAACGAAAAACCGGATCGACTTTAATCAGTCTGGGTTTCGAATTATTGGAACAAGTCCATGAACTGCGCGAATCCAGCCGGACTTTGAATGACATAGAAACACAATGGCAAAACTTTGAGGCTACTCACGGCCATACTTTGCCAGTTGCTTGTGCCATAGTGTTTTGGGACGCCGCCGTCTATACCTTAAGCGAATACGGTGAAATGGATAGTGCCCGGCAATGCCTGGCAAAACAGTCACAAGCATTAAGGGCGTTAGTCGAGCTGTTGCCGGGATTGAGGGAAAGCGATCTCATGGCCGGTATGTGGTGCCACCATTTGGGGCGTTTAGCCTATTATCGCGGTGATATGAGCGATGCCCTTAAATTATTTGGTGAAGAATGGCAGTTTCATGATCGGCTCGATGTCACCAATAGCTCCCGTCTCTACCGGTCTTGCGCCAATGTTTTGACTGACATGGGTTTTCTTAATGAAGCCGAAGGCTTAGTGCGTAAAGCCTGCCGGGCACAAGATAACGACGGCGAGCCTGAACGTTATAAGACCTACGGGCGATTAGCTGAAATTCTTGCCAGGAAAGGCAAATACGATGAAGCTAAAACCGCTTATGAGCATTCTTGGGTTTTACAACGACAGATCACCGGTAATGAAGATGATTTAGATGCCCAAACACTTGTTTACATGGGACATATACATGTTTTATTAAACGATTTCACTGAGGCGGAAAGCTGGTATCAACAAGCTGAAATAAACGAAAACTCCGGGTTTAATCCTTATTTGTGCATGGGGCGGGCGGCGTTATTTTCCCGAAATAAGAAACGCGATAACTTGGCTGAGTTGTGGAAAAAATATGGCGAAGCGATAACACAATTGCATGGCGTTAAAGCATTGCCCAAAGCAGTGATTGCTATGGCTAGATTTAACGTTGGCCTGATCGATAAATATGCTTTGCTAGAAGTGTTCGAGGAATTGCAGAAGGAAAATTATTGGGTGGAAGCCTGTTATTTCCTTCCTGTTTTGTATCCTCAGCCGCTCGAGGACGAGCCTGCTATCCAAACAATACGAAATCGCCTAGTTGACTGGAATCGAGACGTGAAAGCTTTTTGTCAAAAAACGCAATTAACAAATGATCTTCCAACAATAGGCTATCCAACCTTATTGAATTTACTAGATGATTTGACACTAGCAACGACAAACCAAAATTGGCAAAACGCTATATATATAAAACAAGTTTACCCATTCAAATTGTTAGGCGGATTCAACGCCGAAGTGCAATCGCCCCTAATAGGAAGTGAAGAAGGTTAGCTGATATAGTTTCAAGCTTTTTCAATCCGACCAAAGACGAGAAAGCACTTGAAAGGCTACCATCAGCTAACGCAAGAAACAAGACACCAGATTGGGGTATTATTAAAAGCAGGCAAGACTCAAAAAGCCATAGCGGAGCTGGTCAATGTATCACCCGGCACGATATGCCGTGAACTGAAACGGAACACAGGCAAGCGAGGCTAACCGATGGGGACATTGGCGAGGTCATGGAAAAATCCAATCATCGGCTCCGAAAAACGCTCAATTATAAAACACCCCATGCGGTCTTTTTTGCTGATACTTTGCTAGGTTCTGTTGACATTTCATCGTAGCCATAAGAGCGCGGAGGCAAATGACAACATCCCCGTGTAATTAATGGCCTTTCTCTCATCTCGGGTGGCAATCCTGCGGTAGTGTTTGAGCTTGCCGAACAGACATTCGATGACGTGCCGCTCCTTATAATGGCAATAATCGCAGTCAATTTGTCCTTTCTGGTTCGATTTAGGCGGGATAACGGCTTTGATGCCCCGTGTTTCCAGCCACTCCCGCAAGGCATTGGTGTCGTAGCCCTTGTCCGCCAAAACGGCGCGGGCGTTGAGGTTTTCCAGCAAGGGGATCGCCTGCCTGCATTCCGCCTAGATGCCGACATTTCTTCACAAGTCGGTACTACCACAAAGCTTGGTAAAGCGGCGTGGGTGTCGAGCGGCAACGCTTCCAGAGCGTAGGCAACCTGGAACGGATGCTGGCCATCACGGCATTCTTGGCGGTGAGGCTATTGCAATTGCGGGAACTGCTGGATGCAAAAGAAACCACCTGCGGCAAAGTATTGGCAGAGGACGAATGGAAAGTCCTATGGCTATCAACCGAACCCGACAAGCCCTTGCCCGAAACCGCGCCACCCATACGCCGGGCGTATGACGCCATTGCAAAATTGGGTGGCTTTTCCGACACCAAGCGCACAGGCCACGTCGGTTGGGACGCCCTGTGGCACGGTTGGTTCCGGTTACAAGAACGGCTCCAGGGTTATCGGCTTAGTCAGGTCAAATTGTGATCAAAAGACAGGTTACAAAACCCCGTCCCTCTCAAGCATTGATTCGTAACACCATATTGCCGGAAGAAGGTACGCACAGCGTACCCTGCATGGCGGTAGTTACTCAAACAACGTAATAACTTTTGCCAAAACTTCGTCCAAGATCGGTGCGGGCAAGGCTTCGATCAAACTGGCATGGCGTGCGGCTAAATCGAGTACCCGTGGCTGGTCGCAACGCACCACGCCCGTGGTTTGGATACCCGACAAGGGCACGGCAAACCCTAAACGGCGGACGAAATCACCGCCGTTAGTAATGGGCAAAACTATCGGCAATTTAGTTGCCAGGTTGAATGCCGTCGCTGACACGACCAAGACCGGACGGCTACCGCTTTGTTCGTGCCCGGCAGTTGGATCAAGCGACACCCGATAAATATCGCCGCGCTTCACAGCAGTTCAGCCCCAGTTGCGGGGGCATCAAGCCATTCGCGTTCTTCGGCAGTAGGAGGTTGCGAGTAATCCGAAGCTGCCAATAGCGTTTCCAGAGTATAACGTGGTTGGGGATTAGGCTTGACGACCAGACAGCCTTGTTCAACCGCTAAGCCTACTGTCACACCGGCTTGCAGATGCAGTTGTTCCAAAAGCGCTGGCGGCACGGCCAGCATGACAGAGCCGCCGACTTTACGGAGGTTAGTTGAGTACATTGTGAATCTCTACAAGAAAAGTTATATTCTAGTATAACTTTGCGCGAGACCTACCACAAGCGTCACTTCCAGAAAGGAAGGGAAATGGGTTGTCAAAATATCTGATCAAAGCCCGTCATGCTCCCGCCAATTCAAGCTGGCTAGGCGTAAGGATTCTTATGTAGGGCGATGTGAAGTCCTATAACGAGATTTATCGTTGGTTCACCTGTGTTACATTTTACCTTCTAAGCTTAGCACCCTACCGCGTCATGCTCGCAGTTCCGTTTTACCCTCACGGGTTCGACTTCATCTTTTGATTAAGTTACATTGTCAGAATAGCTTCACGCATCACATGACTGTTAATGCCTGAACTCTAAGGCTACTGCCAGAGGAACGGCAGATTTAGTTAGGATTGCTCGAGCTAAACAATTACTTATACGACTTCACGTCGCACTTCGCACGAATCCTTACGGTCACCCAAAATGCCTATAGATCGGGATTAAAACCGCAAATATTGTCACTGTCACAAATGATCGTATTGGGAATAGCTACGGCGAAGCCTTTGCCGTAGCGGATTTTGAGCTGGTTTGTAAGCTAAGTGGGTTGGCTGTTCCACTACCTCCCCAGCCCCTGTTTCCACAAGCCAAGCTGTTTCAAGAGAATTCGGAGCAGTTTGATAAACCCTTATAAATCATAGTCGTCCTCAAACACTTGTTGCCATGATAATGCAGTCACGGTCGATTTTTTGCCCATTTCAGCCTGTGCATCACGGTTAGCGATGATGAATGCTTTATCCCACAGGTCTTCAATGACAGAGCTAGTTAAGCTGGGCGTTTCTTCCTGAATATCGGCGATTTCCTCGCGGGCATCCTTGATGCTGGCAACCCAACTTAATGAGCGTCTTTCAGCTTGTGATTGCCATTTAATGATATGCAGCATCAGTCTAACCAGTTGGCTTTTTAAGGCGCGTCTTTCAGAGCGTGACAAGGCTAGTATTAACTCCTCTATGCCGATAATGGCTTCAGGCAAATTACCGGTAGCGATTTCATTTTTAACGGCTATCGCAGTTTTGTAATGTGATGTGCTAGATAATTTCTGCCAATTCATAGTGTTTTCAACAAAATTAAAAGTACGGGAATAAAAAAACTCAAGCAGGACTAGGCATGTTGCCCAGTCAGCAGGGTTTCTCGGATGATTTAAAGATAACGACATCTTCAAAACGTTTGGGATAGCAATCATTCAAGCATCGGCTTATTTGACCATTTCTTCCATTTGTCGCCTTAACAAGCCTTGTCTCGGCATTCCCTATCGATTTATTAATGTTACACAAGGCGCTTTTGTCAATTTTGCCTGACAAGCTTGTCAACCAGTGTTGGCCGACCGACACGGCATTATCGGGTAGTTCATTCAGGTGTTGTAGCACTCGTTGCGCCGCATCATCACGGCCTAAATTTACCAAACCATTACCTGCTGCTATAAACACCGCTTCCATAGCGCGATGAGTCATAAAGGCGGTATTTAACACCGCTTCACTTCAGGGTTGATGATCCCATCCATTGCCATGAATGCCGCCATTGCTTGCTGTTCTTGATAACTCACGTTTTTTTCTGTGTTGATGGCGAAAAGACGCCCGTTTTCTCAACAGCCGTCAACAACAATTCAACACCGTGGGGTGTTCCTAATTTAGCTAATGCCAACGCCAACCTAATGATTTATATGATTGTACTAAATTATCTTTTGTTCTAAATTTAGTTCGTTGTACGAGCGTTAACAAATTTGTCTGATAGCGGCAGTAACGATGTTTCTGTGTTGGTTGGCCCGAACGCGCTGGTGCTTGAGAAAGCCATGCTGGATTCAATGTTTGTGGCCGCTGTATTCAGCACATCGGCAATTTCGAGGCTTTTGATGTCTTGGGTTTGGGTTGCGGTAATCGTTGCCAAAGCGCTTTCATTGTCAATTTTAGAAACCCAGTATTGCAGATTTCTGGCTCCTTCTGCGGGGGCATCTTTGGCCCAATCGACGATTTTTTGGGTCGCTTGGGCAGAGCCAATTTCTGCCAAGGCATTGCCACTGACTTCAAATGCTGGCGTTTGCAATGGTTCTTTATTTAACCATGTGCTTAACACGTCAACGGCATCGGGATTGCGCACTTTGGGGATGGATTCAAAGGCCACTTCTTGTTTGATGCGGGTGATTTCTTCAGGCTCCGTGCCTTTTGTGCTTCCTGAGACGGTTTTTAATAATTGTTCAACGCCTTCCGATGATCCGACCGTCGCAATCGCCTTGCCGACAGCCCCCAAAAATTCTGGGTCAGCTATTTCCACGTTCATCCAAGCCTCTTCCAAAATAGGGGAGAGTTCTTCATGGAATTGGCCCTCCCAACGGTTGTCACCAATCCGGGATATGGCTTGTAAAATAAGGATATACAAGGAAGAAGATTGGCTGTTGTTTTTTGCCAAATTGATGAGTTGTGCCAATGAATCGGGCGTGGCGATTTCGGCCAATAAATCCAGCAGGATGGCTTTGGTTTCCAAAGATATGTCAGGGTTTGCCAATAAATCATTGATTTGCTGGTAGAGCGTCTGTTCGCTTCTCTTGCGCAAGTTTTTCGCCAGTTGCGCCGATAAGATGGGGATTTGCTGCAATTCGGCTGTTTCAAGCAATGTTTTGAATTCAGCCCAGGTTTTTAACACGCTGTGCTGTGGTTTATACGTTGGGATTGGGGTTATCGCGGCGTTTTCATGAGGTTTGGACTGGTCTGGGATATTTAAGATAGACGCAGTGGGGATGCTGGCATCCCAATTTTCATTGTTCAAGCCATACAGTTTTACAGGCGCGTGATTACCATACCACCCGCCCAATCTGGGCATGAGGGTGAGCAATAGGCAAACTGTGATGGGTATAAAACGGTTTATCACCTAGCCATCCACCTAGATTGGGTCAATTGGGCGAGTGCGGCGCTGATTTTCATGTTTTGGTCGGGTTCCGCCTTAAGTGAAAGCATGGGTTGGAACAGATCAGCCGATTGTTTTTCGGCATCCGTCAGCGTGTTGGTTTGCAAATCCAGTAAACCGACAATTGGCTTGGCCAAATCTGAACCGGATTTTAAAAACGTCCGGGCGGCTAAAGACCCCTGCCCCTGTCCCACCAAGGTCAGGCTAAGATTAGGGTGGCGGTCTAAAATGCCCAATACCGCCGCTTGCACTTCTTGGGCCAAGTGCCTACGGCGGATTTTTTTCTTAATGATACTGGCTTGTGTGTCTTGTGTTACGGATGCGGGCTTAAGCATGTCGTAATAACCAAAAGAAATCCGATAACAATGGACTTTGTTTTTGGACGCCACTGCCTCTTCTTCCAAAAATACGCCGCCATAAATGACGGGGCAACGGTCATTAAAGCGTTGTCCGACAAAGTCATTCCAGACAGTGGGCTTCATGCCGTCATCGTGCAGGAGCAACAAGGCTCTAGTGGGAGTTTGCGGGACTTTGGCTTTGACAAAACGCGCTGTCACAGCGTTATTGCTTTCGCTTTTAAGGGTACACAAAGGGCCTAAGGTTTTGGCGCAGGCCCCTTCCCAATTTTTGAACCGATAGCCTTGATTGGGTACGGCGAACAGGCTTACCAGCGCTTGCGATGACACTTGTACCCAGCACTCGGAGGTACAATTGATTTTTCCAGGTAGCGCCCTAATTTCGCCGCCTTGGTTATCAAAAACTTGCAGGTTTAAGTCTGCCGCAAAAGCTGGAAATGGCATCAAAGCGGCCATTAATATCACATCCCGTACCCTAGGCCGCTTAAAAACAAAAGGAAAGTGATAAAAAATACTCATGGTTTGGTTCCGTTAAATTATTGTTTTTTATCATCATACCCGACAAATTTAGGTTCTGCGAGTGCAATTTTTGGTTAACATTGGGTTAACTGTCAGTGCCTTATGCTGTCAACATCTATGGGAATGGCAGCTATTTTGACTGATTTTAGACCGCCCTCTTCCTGTAGATTTTGTATCAGGCAATGAAAATTTGGCCGTCCTGTAGAACATCCTCCTTAACCTTAAAAATCGGGCCGTTATATTGGCCGATAAAATAACCGCCGCGTTAAAAGGGTTTCTTGAACTTAAATTATGAGGAAAAAAGATGACAACCCCAAGTAAATCCCAAACTGACATTCCGTCAGTCGATGGGTTAAATACTGTAACGCCTGAAACCATCAACGAAGCGGCTTTACAGTATGTTTATGCCTTAGGCGATGTGGATAAGGCTGATGAAGCTGTTGCTGCTGAACCGGAAACCCCCGTTGACCCGCTCATGACCATCATGCCTGTCGGCGAAGCTATTATCATTGAGGTGCCAGAAGCCATTGCGGCTGATAACTCATTCATTGAAGAAGCCCCAGCAGATTTGATCTGGATAATGCCGTCTGAAGAAGCTTACGCTGATGGTGAGGTTTACGAAGATGTCTTGGTTGATGAGCTGATTGACCCCATTTTCACCATCATGCCTGTCGATGAAGGCATTATTATTGACGAAGCGCTACTTGATGAAACGGTTGGCGGTGAAGGTGACGGTGAGGTTATTGAAACCCCGCCTGAAGACATCATGGACTTAGTGCTGGTTGACCCCATTCTCACCATTATGCCGGTAGATGACTATATCTTTCTTGACGATATGGAAACGATCCCGGAAGACCCCGGGTTCTACGAAGAAGTCATTGATGTGGTTGCCGATCCTGAAACCGAATTGCCACCTGACACGGATATGGATTCCCTGGTCATGGCAAAACCCTTGATTTGGGATTGGTCTTGGGATACCGCTAATGGCTCTGATGGCGAAATCATTGATGGAACCGGGGAAGGTGATCTTGAAACTTCACCTGAAGACATGACCGACTTGGTGCTGGTTGACCCTATTTTCACCATCATGCCTGTCGATGAAGGCATTATTATTGACGAAGTGATTCTTGATGAAACGGTTGATGGTAAGGTTATTGAAACCCCGCCCGAAGACATCATGGACTTAGTGTTGGTTGACCCCATTCTCACCATCATGCCGGTAGATGACTATATCTTTATTGACGATATGGAAACGATCCCGGAAGACTCTGGGTTCTACGAAGAAGTCATTGATTTGGTTGCCGATACTGATCCGCTTGACCTTTTAGTCATGGAAAAACCTTTTATCCTAGATTGGTCACGTGATCGCGGTGATGAAGGAAATGGCGATATTTCCTTAGACAACTTGGATATTCAGGCACCGGAGCAAACTTTGGTTTCTACCTGGATCATGTGTACTTTCCCATCGGAAGACATTGTGTTTTCAACTGAAGAACCAGTCGCTGATAAGGGGTTTACAGACATTGATGCAGGTGCAGCAACTGAAATAACCTTACTGGGCCTGCCCGAAACGATTGAATTTATTGCCTAGCCCTAACGGCCCAGCCCCTAAAATAATAATCAATTGCTTAATAGGTCGCTTCACAGTAGTTTTTTTGAAGCGATATTTTTAACTTTTGTAAGGATTTGATTTTAAATTATTTTTTAATAAAGGGCTAAGTGGTTACACCTGACTATCTTGATTTTGGAGAAACCTATGAGAAAAACATATTTGCATGGCCTTTTATTAGGCTTGGTGTTATCAAGCACAAACGCATTAGCAGACAATAAAGCTGTTGAAATCAGTATCGGAGGTATTGGCCCTGCCGTTGATGCCGCCGCCTTCCAAACCGTCCAACAAGTGATTGGCAGTGCCGTCACCAATGGCGTGATTGATAAATTTATGGTCAGCGGTTATGGCCATGAAGGTGGTTTTTCGGCATGTGCGCAAGCCTCGCCAAGGTCTGAGGGTTTTGGCCTTTTCGTCAAGCAATTGCGGGCCATTTCACCAAACCGCAAAACAACAGCCTATTCCGTAAAAAAAGTTGAAGCCTGTGGTGAAATCATAACGGCCTGCACCTTGGAAGTGAACGAATGCCCTGATGGTTCGTTTGTCGGACGGGTGCCGCCTTCCTGCGAATTTGTCGCCTGCCCTGGCAAATAAATTTGTCTGGCGGATATAGGCTTAGTGGCATTGCTCCGTGAAATGGGTTGTTGTCTTGCCTAGATCACGGGGCATTTCCTATCTGGAATGGCCCCTTATGGAATACTATAGGGCCTCCTTATTTATTTCCTGCTATTGAAAACCCATGCGCATTTTAATTATTGAGGATGAAGCCGATATTCGCGCCCAAATCCGGCGGCAACTGGAAAAAGAAGGCTACCATGTTGACGAAACCGGAGATGGCAAAGAAGGCTTTTATTACGCCACTGAATATCCGGTAGATGCGGCGATTGTCGATTTGGGTTTGCCCGGCTTGCCTGGGCTGGAAATTATCAAGCGTTTACGGCAACAGGGCAGCTCATTGCCTGTCCTGATACTGACGGCTCGTGGCCGCTGGCAAGAACGGGTTGAAGGCTTGGAAGCCGGGGCTGATGATTACCTAGCCAAACCTTTTCAAATGGAAGAGCTTTCCGCCCGCATCAAAGCCTTGTTGCGGCGGGTTGTCGGCGCTCCCCAATCCTTATTAAATTGCGGCTATCTGATTTTGAATTTAGAAACTCAACGGGCAACGGTGGACGGTGTTGAAATCGAACTGACCAGTTTTGAATACCGGATGCTTGAATATTTGGCGCAAAACCACGGCAAAATTGTTTCCAAAGATGACTTAAGTGATTACCTATATCCCCACGATGCCGACCCGGAGAGCAATGTCCTGAGGGTTTTGGTCGGGCGTTTGCGCCGAAAGCTTGACCCGGAAGGTATCCGCAACCCTATCGAGACCCTACGGGGCCGCGGCTATCGTTTGGTTTGACATTCACCGCGTGATCAATTCGCTTTATTTCAGGCTTAACTTCACCGCCATTTTGGTGTTTGTCATCTTTTTGGCCGCCACCGGGGCTGTGCTGGACAATGCCTTTTTGGAAAGTGCCCGCCTCTCTTTGCGCGAACGGATGTCAGGCGAAGTTTACCAACTGCTCAGCGCGTCCCAAATTGATGAAGCCGGGCAATTGGTCATGCCGCTGCCTACCCATTTACCCAATCCCCGACTGGCTTTGCCTAGTTCTGGCTTATATGCGTTTGTCGGCAGTAATGGTAGCGACAAACCCATCTGGCGTTCCCCTTCTCTACTGAACCGGCAATTGCCCGGACTTTTTAACTTGCACGTCGGCGAAAAACAGTGGCTGGACATCACGTTAGAAGATGGCGAAGACTATTGCCTGCTAGGTTTTGGTTTCCAGCGCACCCTCAAAAGCGGCATTTATTCGTTTAATTTTTATTTGTTGAGCGAACTGGTCCCACTCCATAAACAAGTCACCCTATATCGGCAACGTTTGTGGGGCGGATTAGCAATTGCGGCCATTTTGTTACTGGCCACCCAGCTTTGGGTGCTTTATTGGGGTTTAAAACCCCTGCGTAAAGTCGGGCAGGAACTAAACGCCATTGAAACTGGCGAACGCCACCAAATCAATGGCAGCTATCCTAGGGAAGTCAGGCAGCTTACCGATAATATCAATACCTTATTGGCCCAAGAACGGGCGCGTCAGGCCCGATACCGCAATGCCCTGGCTGATTTGGCGCATAGCCTTAAAACACCGTTGGCTGTGTTATTGAACGCGATCGACCAACCCGAATCCCTGTCTGATACCGTATCGGAGCAAAGCCACCGGATGCTCCGTATTGTCGAGCGGCAATTACAGCGGGCCGGTGCCGCAACAAATTCAGCCTCCATTCCCCCCGTTACCATCCATCAAGTCGCTGACAGGCTCAATGCCTCGCTGTGCAAGGTTTACCGCAATAAAGACGTACTGATCCTTAATAAGATAGACACAGGTCTGGAATTGCGTTGGGATGAAGCCGACCTTATCGAAGTGTTGGGCAATCTGCTGGATAATGCGTTTAAATGGTGTCACGGAAATATCGAGATACAAGGCCATAAAACAGGCCGTCGTTTAACGCTCAGTATCCATGATGACGGCCCTGGTATCAGTGCCAAAGACATTGAGCATATTCTGCAACGCGGTGGGCGGGTGGATGAATCCATACCCGGTCATGGCATAGGCCTCAGTGTCGTCGCCGACATCGTTGAGGCCTATCAGGGAAGGTTGCGCATCGGGCCGAGTCATTTGGGCGGTGCGGCAATGATGATTGAGTGCTGGTCTTAAGCAAGTGCTGAATGAATAGATTCTCCTCTACGCGGTTTTTTTCTATGTCCGGTATGGCGTTTCCTACCGCGATCTGGAAGATATTTTAGCAGAGCGGGGAGTCACCGTGGATCGTGCGACCCTGAACCGCTGGGTTGTCCGCTATTCTCCACTGATCGCCTTGGCGGCAAAAAGCCGCAAACGGACAGTGGCCAGCCCTTGGCGCATGGACGGGACGTAAATCAAAATCAAAGGCGAATGGGTTTACCTGTATCGCGCGGTCGACAAGTTTGGCGATACCGTTGACTTTATGCTGTCAGAACGCCGCGACGAAGCGGCGGCCACCGCCTTCTTCAAGCAAGCCATTGATGGCAATGGCCTGCCCGAAAAAGTGGTCATGGACAAAAGTGGCGTCAACCTGGCCGGATTGGAAAACATCAACGTCTTGCTGGTGCTGGCAGGCCTGGTGTGCTTGACCATTGAAATTTGCCAAGTCAAATACCTCCATAACTTGGTGGAACAGGATCACCGATTTATCAAAAAGATCACTGGACCAATGCTAGGGTTCAAAACTTTCCGTTCCGCCCAAGCCACCCTCGATGGGATCGAAACCGCCCATATGATTCGCAAGGGGCAACTCTCCGGGAAGATACTTCCCGCTTACCAGCAATTTATCCATTTGGCAGGCTAGTTTTGCCCGCCAATCAGACGGGCTCGGCTCTTATAAATATTTGCGACATAACCCCTTTTAGCCTAACCAAATAATGAAATATCAAATTTTCGGTTTTTTGGTAGAGACGTTGCAATGCAACGTCTCTACCGCTCCTCAGTCTGATATGAGCAAAACCGAAAACTTATGTGTGGGTATCTAAAACAGGCTAGTAATCAAATTCGTATAAAGATAAGCATTAGTCCAGATCATCCTCAGTTAATATTATTTAACCTTTGCCCTTGAGCGTTAGCCACTTGGCTCTGCCGATGGCTGTTCTCCAATATAAAAGCCAATGACCGCTCAAAACTGGCGTCCTGGCTAGTGGATTCTAGCTTTAATTTGCTCAAAATCCGTAGCATCTCCGCTTGGCGAACGCCTTTCAATTGTTCGTCTGCCGACTGGGTGGAGTTCAAGAGCGTTTCCAGCATCGCAAACCGACGCAAAATCTCATCGGTCTTGTCTTGGTTGTCCTCCAGATATTTTTCAAGGGCTTCTTCGGCGCTGTGTAACGCTTTCTTCATCTGCCTGCAAAAGATAGTGCAGAGATCATCGATCACTATTGCCAGACGTTGCCGGATCAAGGCCAAGGCAACGGCGTAGCGTTTGGCAGCAGCCATATCCACCATGCTGGAGGCATCGAGACTGTTGCCTTCCAGCGCCCATTGTTTGATTTTGATGAGTGATATGGTTTTTAACAAGTCTGCGTGACAAGCCAACTCGGTCAATCGGTCATAGCGTTCGACCAAATCACGCATGCCGTCTATCGTCGGTTTGGCGGCATCTTGCTTGATATCGTTCCAAGAACTCACGCGGCGCGGATCATCACCCACGACAAAGAGCTTGTCGAGAAAAACGCGGCCTGCATCTGCAAGTGCATCGTGAATTTGCGTGTGCAGCGCCTGATTCGTTGCAATCCGCTCGACGCGAGCTTCCCGCAGCAAGGTATCGAATGCCGGCAACTCATAACGATGACGCACCAAGGTTTCGATACCGATATTGATAATATCAATGACATCTTCCTTGGTTAACGCCGCTTCGGCAAAAGTTTGTCGCATCAGCGCCTTGCCATCATCGCCGAATGGGTTTGACCGCCAAAAACTCCTGCACCGCCGACAAGTGTTTACGTCTGGCCTGGGAGACATCGTACTGCCGCAAAATATCCAAATCATAGGGTTCGCCCATGCTGGTAGCAACATGTTCGGCAATGGCATTCGGTACTTGCTCGGAGGTTACAAAATAGCCCAGCCGTTGATAGGTTTTTAAAAGCAAGGCAAATCCCAATCGCGTGGTGCTTGATCGAGTGGCAGTATCGCAACATGCCAGCTCGACATCGGTCACCGTGTAGAATCGTTCCAACTCTGATTGCACAAGTCGGCTTTTGAATCGGGGATAGGCTGTATCGCTGGGTTGCAATTTTAAAAACCGAAAAGTGATTTAGTACAAGAAAAACGTCCGTTTATCTTGTACGCTTAAAATCGCCCAAACAAGGCGAAATATCCACAAGAAAACCCGTTGAGAAAAACAAAGCAACATTGTACATTGGTATTTATCTTTTCTTGCATATTGAAAGCCGTCATGCGGGTGGGTTATGTCCGTGTTTCCAAAAACGATGGTGGTCAAACGCTCGCGCCGCAGCGCGACGCAATGATAGCCGCAGGTGTTGAGTCAGACCGGATTTACGAAGACTTGGCATCAGGCCGTAAGGATGACAGGCCGGGATTGAATGCCTGCCTCAAAGCGCTTCAACCTGGCAACACGCTAGTCGTATGGAAATTGGATAGGCTAGGCCGCGATTTGAAACATTTGGTAAAGCCGCTAGAGGATCTGCGTACCGGTAACGTCGGATTGAAAGTATTGGCAGTCGCTGGCGCCCAAATCGATACAACCACTTCAAACGAGCGGTTGTTCTTTGGGATTTTTGCAGTGCTGGCTGAATTTGAACGGGAATTGATTGTTGAGCGCACCCAGGCCAGACTTGCTGCGGCAAGGGCACGGGGTCGAAAAGGCGGGCACCCTAGAAAAATGGATCGATCCACATTGAAAATGGCAATGACAGCCCTGACGGACACAAATTTAAATGCCACTGATGTGGCCAAGAGGCTTGGGATTACAACAACGCTTTATATGTATGTGAATGGTGATGGGTCGGTGAAAGCAGCCGGTCAAGCCATTCTTGACCAGAACAGTGACTAAACAACCACCCGCTAAAAGCGGGTGGGTTTAAAATAACGACGGAAAGTGAGGGTGTCCAGAATTTTGTGTAA